>NZ_CP013950.1:2075000-2077500 GCF_001553895.1 Bacillus sp. SDLI1
TTCCGACGGAATTTCACGTGTTCCGCCGTACTCAGGATCCACTCTGGAGAGAACGAAGTTTTGACTACAGGGCTGTTACCTCCTATGGCGGGCCTTTCCAGACCTCTTCATCTACCTCGTTCCTTTGTAACTCCGTACAGAGTGTCCTACAACCCCAAGAGGCAAGCCTCTTGGTTTGGGCTGATCCCGTTTCGCTCGCCGCTACTCAGGGAATCGCATTTGCTTTCTCTTCCTCCGGGTACTTAGATGTTTCAGTTCCCCGGGTCTGCCTTCTCATATCCTATGTATTCAGATATGGATACCACTCCATTACGAGTGGTGGGTTTCCCCATTCGGAAATCTCCGGATCAAAGCTTGCTTACAGCTCCCCGAAGCATATCGGTGTTCGTCCCGTCCTTCATCGGCTCCTAGTGCCAAGGCATCCACCGTGCGCCCTTTCTAACTTAACCGTTAAAAAGAATCACTACGTGATTTCTTGCATTACAATTGAATGTGAATTACTTCTGTTATCTAGTTTTCAAAGAACATTATCTCGAAGAATCGAATGATCCTTCAAAACTAAACAAGACAGGGAACGTTCTGTTTATAAGACCCAAGGTCTTATATTCCGTTAAAATCCTTAGAAAGGAGGTGATCCAGCCGCACCTTCCGATACGGCTACCTTGTTACGACTTCACCCCAATCATCTGTCCCACCTTCGGCGGCTGGCTCCATAAAGGTTACCTCACCGACTTCGGGTGTTACAAACTCTCGTGGTGTGACGGGCGGTGTGTACAAGGCCCGGGAACGTATTCACCGCGGCATGCTGATCCGCGATTACTAGCGATTCCAGCTTCACGCAGTCGAGTTGCAGACTGCGATCCGAACTGAGAACAGATTTGTGGGATTGGCTTAACCTCGCGGTTTCGCTGCCCTTTGTTCTGTCCATTGTAGCACGTGTGTAGCCCAGGTCATAAGGGGCATGATGATTTGACGTCATCCCCACCTTCCTCCGGTTTGTCACCGGCAGTCACCTTAGAGTGCCCAACTGAATGCTGGCAACTAAGATCAAGGGTTGCGCTCGTTGCGGGACTTAACCCAACATCTCACGACACGAGCTGACGACAACCATGCACCACCTGTCACTCTGCCCCCGAAGGGGACGTCCTATCTCTAGGATTGTCAGAGGATGTCAAGACCTGGTAAGGTTCTTCGCGTTGCTTCGAATTAAACCACATGCTCCACCGCTTGTGCGGGCCCCCGTCAATTCCTTTGAGTTTCAGTCTTGCGACCGTACTCCCCAGGCGGAGTGCTTAATGCGTTAGCTGCAGCACTAAGGGGCGGAAACCCCCTAACACTTAGCACTCATCGTTTACGGCGTGGACTACCAGGGTATCTAATCCTGTTCGCTCCCCACGCTTTCGCTCCTCAGCGTCAGTTACAGACCAGAGAGTCGCCTTCGCCACTGGTGTTCCTCCACATCTCTACGCATTTCACCGCTACACGTGGAATTCCACTCTCCTCTTCTGCACTCAAGTTCCCCAGTTTCCAATGACCCTCCCCGGTTGAGCCGGGGGCTTTCACATCAGACTTAAGAAACCGCCTGCGAGCCCTTTACGCCCAATAATTCCGGACAACGCTTGCCACCTACGTATTACCGCGGCTGCTGGCACGTAGTTAGCCGTGGCTTTCTGGTTAGGTACCGTCAAGGTGCCGCCCTATTTGAACGGCACTTGTTCTTCCCTAACAACAGAGCTTTACGATCCGAAAACCTTCATCACTCACGCGGCGTTGCTCCGTCAGACTTTCGTCCATTGCGGAAGATTCCCTACTGCTGCCTCCCGTAGGAGTCTGGGCCGTGTCTCAGTCCCAGTGTGGCCGATCACCCTCTCAGGTCGGCTACGCATCGTCGCCTTGGTGAGCCGTTACCTCACCAACTAGCTAATGCGCCGCGGGTCCATCTGTAAGTGGTAGCCGAAGCCACCTTTTATGTTTGAACCATGCGGTTCAAACAAGCATCCGGTATTAGCCCCGGTTTCCCGGAGTTATCCCAGTCTTACAGGCAGGTTACCCACGTGTTACTCACCCGTCCGCCGCTAACATCAGGGAGCAAGCTCCCATCTGTCCGCTCGACTTGCATGTATTAGGCACGCCGCCAGCGTTCGTCCTGAGCCAGGATCAAACTCTCCGATAAATGGATCACAGACTAAGTTCACTGCATCCTGCAGTAACGTCTGTGTGATCTGCATCGTGCAGACCTTAGTTTGACTGACTACGCACATCGCTGTGCGATTTATTTAAAACTTTGAATTAACAGGTACGTTTTGTCTTGTTTAGTTTTCAAAGATCATCACCGCTTGTTGAAGCAGCTTTATTATCTTACCACTCAGCTTCTTTTATGTCAACAACTTTTTTCAAGTCGTTTTCGAAGCTTTTTGTTGTTGTCTGCTGTTCATCAGCGACGTTTAATAATATACCATGCTATCTCTCTATAAATCAAGTGTTTTTTGAAATAAAGAGA
>NZ_CP013950.1:2082500-2207500 GCF_001553895.1 Bacillus sp. SDLI1
CTACCAGGGTATCTAATCCTGTTCGCTCCCCACGCTTTCGCTCCTCAGCGTCAGTTACAGACCAGAGAGTCGCCTTCGCCACTGGTGTTCCTCCACATCTCTACGCATTTCACCGCTACACGTGGAATTCCACTCTCCTCTTCTGCACTCAAGTTCCCCAGTTTCCAATGACCCTCCCCGGTTGAGCCGGGGGCTTTCACATCAGACTTAAGAAACCGCCTGCGAGCCCTTTACGCCCAATAATTCCGGACAACGCTTGCCACCTACGTATTACCGCGGCTGCTGGCACGTAGTTAGCCGTGGCTTTCTGGTTAGGTACCGTCAAGGTGCCGCCCTATTTGAACGGCACTTGTTCTTCCCTAACAACAGAGCTTTACGATCCGAAAACCTTCATCACTCACGCGGCGTTGCTCCGTCAGACTTTCGTCCATTGCGGAAGATTCCCTACTGCTGCCTCCCGTAGGAGTCTGGGCCGTGTCTCAGTCCCAGTGTGGCCGATCACCCTCTCAGGTCGGCTACGCATCGTCGCCTTGGTGAGCCGTTACCTCACCAACTAGCTAATGCGCCGCGGGTCCATCTGTAAGTGGTAGCCGAAGCCACCTTTTATGTTTGAACCATGCGGTTCAAACAAGCATCCGGTATTAGCCCCGGTTTCCCGGAGTTATCCCAGTCTTACAGGCAGGTTACCCACGTGTTACTCACCCGTCCGCCGCTAACATCAGGGAGCAAGCTCCCATCTGTCCGCTCGACTTGCATGTATTAGGCACGCCGCCAGCGTTCGTCCTGAGCCAGGATCAAACTCTCCGATAAATGGATCACAGACTAAGTTCACTGCATCCTGCAGTAACGTCTGTGTGATCTGCATCGTGCAGACCTTAGTTTGACTGACTACGCACATCGCTGTGCGATTTATTTAAAACTTTGAATTAACAGGTACGTTTTGTCTTGTTTAGTTTTCAAAGATCATCACCGCTTGTTGAAGCAGCTTTATTATCTTACCACTCAGCTTCTTTTATGTCAACAACTTTTTTCAAGTCGTTTTCGAAGCTTTTTGTTGTTGTCTGCTGTTCATCAGCGACGTTTAATAATATACCATGCACCCGCTAAATATAGCAAGTGTTTTTTTCATCTTTTTTTAAAACTATAATTCGTTATATTCATCTCCGCTGCGGCATACGATGTAATCAAGCATGGACAAGATAAGGAGGCGTCATCAGTGAACCACTTCTACGTGTGGCACATCAAAAGGATAAAACAGCTGCTTATTATTATTATTGCCGCATTTGCAGCAGCCAGCTTTTTTTATATACAGAGAGCTGTCCCCCTTCCTGTATTTTTAACCGATAACGGTCCAAAAGCGATTTCTAAAGGGGAGACGAAATCAGACGAAGTGGCATTAACATTCGATATCAGCTGGGGCGATGAAAAGGCGGTTCCGATTCTGAACGCGCTGAAGGCAAACGGCATTAAAAACGCCACTTTTTTTCTGTCAGCTTCTTGGGCGGAACGGCACCCGGACACAGTCGAACGTATGATTAAAGACGGGCATCAAATCGGAAGCATGGGCTATGCGTATAAGAACTATACCAGTCTAGAGGATCAAGACATCAAGAAGGATATCCTCAGAGCCCAGACAGCATTTAAGAAAATGGGTGTGAAGAATGTTCATTTACTCCGCCCGCCGACCGGACAATTTAATAAAAAGGTTCTTACCATTGCACAGCAGTACCACTATTCAGTGGTTCATTACAGCATTAACTCACAGGATTGGAGAAATCCCGGCCCTGATAAAATCATTGAAAATGTAAACAGTCATATAAAAGGCGGCGACATTGTTCTGCTGCACGCCTCTGATTCAGCAACGCAAACGGAAGAAGCGCTCCCCGCCATCATTCACAATTTAAAACAAAAGGGTCTTAAAAACGTGACTGTCGGTGATCTGATCGCAAATACTGACGTCAAGTCATCAGAAGTGAAATAGGCTACCTCTGGGCAAACTTCGGCAGCATTAACAGCTGAAATGCGTTGCAGCCCATCAGCGGAATCAGCATCAAATAAAGCCAGTCCTCATTATTCACCCTTAACGCAGGAACCCATTCAAGCGCTGTAATAACAACCATTAAAAATAACGATGAAACGAACGTATTTTTTGAGGACTGCTTTTGTTTTATATATGCCGTCAACAGGCCGACAGCAAGAAGGGCAAGCGGAAGCCAGACAAACCCTGCAATCGAGTCATCCCGCTCACCAAAAAACAAAAATCTCACATACATTAAATCAAAAGCAACAAACAGAATGATAAACAGCTGAAGCAGATTCCAAAGCGAGCTTGATCTGAGGATTTCAAGGGCAAAACGGTGCACTGTCAAAAATACAAAAAATCCCATTTGACTGATCACACTGAAGATCATGCCTACTCCGATAAACCAGATTAGAACGGAGAAAATCTGACCGGCCTCAAAATTCAGAAAGAACCCCTTATACTCCCCCCACTTCAGTGCAAATCCCACGACGCTTGTAATAAGAGCGCCCACAGCTAAAATCGAAAAGAAAAATCGAACAAGCCCGCGGCTTTTCATCTCTTATTCATCCCCCTGACAATCGCGTTCAGCGATATTTTGTTATGTATAAATCCATTCCGGTGAATCATATTAAAAGTAAGAACAAGTAAGGAAGGAGCTTACGCATGTCAAAAGCCAAAACGCTATTGATAAGCTGTTTTGTTGTATTATCTGTAACAGCTTGCGCTCCAAAAGACCAAGCAGCGGATATGGATTATGACCAGACTAAAAAAATGGTTGTCGATATATTAAAAACAGATGATGGAAAAAAAGCAATTAAGGAAATATTAAATGACGATGCGATGAATGAGGCATTGGTGATTGATCAGAATGCCATTAAAGGCACAATAGAGAAAACCCTCACCTCTAAAAAAGGGGCGGAGTTCTGGAAAACCATCTTCGAAGACTCAAAGTTCGCCGAGAGCTTTGCAAAGACACTTCAGCCCGAGCACGAAAAAATCATAAAAAAACTGATGAAAGACCCTGATTATCAGAAAAGTTTTATGCAGATCATGCAGGACCCCGGCATGGATAAAAAATACTACGAGCTGGTGAAAAGCCAAAAATTCCGCAGTTACTTAGAAGATGTGATTACAGAGACACTTTCCAGCCCGCTTTTCAAAAAGCAATTTGAGGATGAACTGAAAAAAGCGGCTTCAAGCTCTGAAAAAGAAAGCTAATAAAAGGCCGGGCCGTATTGATCCCGGCCCCTTTTTTATTCAGCTGTTTTTTCAATAACTTTTTGGGCGATCCCCATATAAATTTCTCCGATCGGATGGCTTCTGTCATAAACAGAAGGCGCAAACTGGTCTTTGTCCCAATCAGGCTGTTTTAAAGGAATTCTGCCAAGCAGCGGCACCTGCAATTCCTCTGCAAGCTTATCCCCTCCGCCTTGGCCGAACACATATTCTTTCTCGCCGGTTTTTGCACTTTCATAGTAAGCCATATTTTCAATGACCCCTACAACTTCATGATCTGTCTTAATCGCCATAGAACCCGCTCTCGCCGCTACAAATGCAGCCGTAGGATGCGGCGTTGATACGATAATCTCTTTGCAGCTCGGAAGCATCGTGTGTACATCGAGCGCAACATCCCCCGTGCCCGGCGGCAGATCGAGAACGATGTAGTCAACCTCTCCCCAGTCAACCTCATGGAAGAAGTTGTTCAGCATCTTACCGAGCATAGGCCCTCTCCAAACAACCGGAGCGTTTTCTTCGACGAAAAAGCCCATAGACATGACCTTTACTCCAAATCTTTCGACAGGAAGCAGTTTTTCTCCTTCTACTGTCGGACGAACTGTAATACCCATCATGTCAGGCACGCTGAATCCGTATATATCCGCATCGATCAGGCCGACTTTTTTGCCGAGCCGAGCAAGAGAAATGGCCAGATTGACGGAAACCGTTGATTTGCCGACCCCGCCTTTTCCGCTTGCCACTGCCAGAAAGACCGGCGGATGTTTCCTATTCAGCAAGGTTTCGCTTTCGGACGCCGGCTGGCTGAATTTCGCCAATGTCTCTTCCGGCAGCTCTTCAAACCGAAGACCGACAGTTTCCGCTCCTGCTTCTTTCAGAATAGATACCATTTCCTGCTGAATGCTCATTTGCTCAGCCGTCCCCGTTTTTGCCAATGCAATTTTCACACTGACATGCCGTTTTTCCGGCTTGATCTTTACTTCCTTAACGGCATCCAATTCTCCCAGCGGTCTATGAAGAAAAGGTTCGCGCATTTTTCCGATTATATTTCTAACTTCATCTTCTCTTATCATCGAACCCTCACCCTTTGTGTATTCGTTTTCAAGTGGTATTATACCATATATTAATTATAGAATCGGCGAAAAACCCTCCTTACTCTGGAGGGTCTCCTTTCTCTGTGAAGTATCTCAATACGCCCTTATACACGGAAGAAGCGATGATATCCTGATATTTAGGCTGGCCGAGCCTTTTCGCTTCAGCCGGATTGGATAAAAATCCGATCTCCACCAGCGCGCCCGGTTTGGTTACATTCTGCATTAAGTATATGCCGTGTATCCGTTTCGCCTTTCTCGTCGTATTCTCCAGGTTAATTCTCAGTTCATCTTGTATATACTTTGCCACTTTTTCATTCTCTTCGTATTTTCCATAGTAAAAACTTTGGGCGCCGCTCCATCTCGGTGACGGTATGGCGTTCAGATGAATGCTGATATAAAGCTCCGCCTCTGAACGGTTGATGAGTTCCACACGCTTTCTAAGGTCTTCCGCTTTGCGTCTGCTGTAGCCTTTCGTCCCTTCAGGCGCCAAGTCGGTATCCGTCTCCCGCGTCATGATGACCAAAGCCCCTTGCTCCTGTAAATAGTCTCTCACCCTGGAGGCCACCTCAAGAGTAATATCTTTTTCAAGATGACTGCCTCCTGTGGCGCCGCCGTCCGGTCCGCCGTGTCCCGGATCGAGATAGATGATTTTCCCGCTCAGCGGCAGGCTCCACGGCCGCCAGGAATCATCATTATGAAATTGAAACCGGAATAAACACAATAATATGATAAAGCCAAGTAAAAAACCGAGCCATTTCAGTTTTTTTCTCATACTTTTCCCTCCCGCTTGTCCCCGTTATTAATAAGTATGGGACAAGGGAAGAAATTATGATTACCTCATGCGGAGCTTACATTGTTTTTCTCTTTGCAGGAATCCTTCCGTCCACCAGCTGTTGATAAACCGGCAGGACGCTTCATAGATTACTTTTTGTTCTACGGAAGAATATTGCTCATGTGTCCAATTGCAAAGATATTCAAAAAAATCGACCGTCAGTTCTTCCTCTTCTTCAGCCGAACGCGCGTTTGCCCTCTGCAGGGACTCGCCATAATAGCCAAAGACGCCGAACCGGCCGCCTAATAAATACGCTTCGATTGCAAAATCTATGCACCCTTCACTGAGAATGCCGTTTTCGTCCTGAAAAAAGGGAAATAAGGGGGTGAGACACGCTTTTACGGATTGAATAATTTGCGTCAGTGACAGTTCCTTGAGTAAGTTTTTCTCAAGCTCATAATCCTTCTGCCGTTTCACGTCTGAAAAAGATAAAACCTCTGCCATTGCCATTTCACTCTCCTTTTTACTGTTATTTTGAAAGGAATAAGGAAAAAGCATGCTTTGTTGATAGTGGAAATCCCCCCAAATGAAGGGGTTTCATGTTAACTGGGAGAATAAAGAGCAGAGGTGACGTTATGAGAAAGCTGTTTCAATACAATTGGACGGTGCGTAATGAGTGGCTTGCGATATGTGAAAAGCTGAGCCGAGAGGAACTGACGAAATCCCGAACGGGCGGAATGGAGAGCATCTTGCGGACTTTATTTCATATCATTGATGTCGAGATCAGCTGGGCTCGCGCCATTTTAGGTAAAGCTGATGTTTTGCATGCTGAGTCTGATTATGCCAGCATACAGGATCTCAGGAAGCTCTCTGAACAGTATCGGGAGGATGTCATTCAAGCGGTCTCCGGCAAAGGAACGGATCTTGTTAAGCCGGGCTGGATGGACCAAACCTTTCATAAAGATGATATTCTCCGCCACATCCTTGCGCATGAGATTCACCATATGGGACAACTGTCGGTTTGGGCCAGAGAAATTGGAATAGAACCGGTTTCAGCTAATGTGATCAGCCGCCAGCAGTAAAAAGCCGCAAAAAAACAGCACCGTGACGGGATGCTGTTTTTATATTTTGATGCTTCTTGTTACGGAGTATGTATTAATGTATTCATCCAGAACGAGGCCGCCCTTGTCCTCATAAAAGCCCGCAACCATGAAGCCTGCGTCAATCTGGCCTTTAATTTGATCCTCTAACGTATGGCCGAATTCAAATGCTTCATGATTCTCAATAAGTTCCTGTACTTTTTTCTTGCTCAGATCTTTTTCATCCGAAAACGGAATGGAATACTTTACTTTTAGGACGCCCTCCTGCTCTAAATCCATATCAAATAAGAACACGACGGGATTTACAAAACCGGAGACTAACGATCCGCCCTTTTTTAATACGCGATAGGCTTCTTTCCATACCGGAAGAACTGAATCAACAAAGCAATTCGATACCGGATGCACGATAAAATCAAATGACTCATCATCAAAACAGCTCAGATCATTCATGCTGCCTTTGACAGTCCGAAGTGTAAGGTGATCCCGTTCGGCAACCATTCTGTCTTGCGCAAGCTGCTTTTCCGAATTGTCAAAGACGGTGACATCAGCTCCTGCAGCAGCCAGCACCGGGCCTTGCTGTCCTCCTCCTGAAGCGAGACAAAGAACCTTCAACCCGTCTATGGATGGGAACCAATCCTCCGGCACGTCTTTCCCAGGGGTCATTCTGATGCTCCAATTGCCTTTTTTCGCTTCACCAATCGTATGGGAATCAACCGCAACCGTCCATTCATTGCCCGTTTCGACTTTTTTATCCCATGCCTTGCTGTTATGTATGGCTAACTTATTCATTATAACTGCGCTCCTTATTGGTAATGAATAGAGTATAACAAAACAATTCTAGAAAAACATTGGATAACCTCTTCGATATGAGAAAAAAATACAAAAAAACCACAACCAAGAAGTTGTGGTTTTTGCAATCCAAAACGATTAACGTTTTGAGAACTGAGGTGCACGACGAGCGCCTTTAAGACCGTATTTTTTACGTTCTTTCATACGAGCGTCACGAGTCAGAAGACCAGCACGTTTAAGTGTTGCACGGTATTCTGGATCTGCTTCAAGCAAAGCACGAGCGATACCATGACGGATTGCTCCAGCTTGACCAGATAAGCCGCCTCCATGTACGTTTACTAAAACATCATAAGTACCAGCTGTTTCAGTTAAAGTTAATGGTTGTTTGATATCTTCGATTAGAGCTGGAGATGGAATGTGCTCGCTGATTTCACGATTATTAACGACGATACGACCTTCTCCTGGAACTAAGCGCACACGCGCTACAGAACTTTTACGACGGCCAGTACCGTAATATTGAACCTGTGCCAAATTGGTAACCTCCTTTTTAATTAACCGCGAAGTTCGTAAACTTCAGGTTTTTGTGCTTCATGTGGATGCTCAGAACCACGGTATACGTTCAATTTTTTGAACATTTGACGACCTAGAGAACCTTTTGGAAGCATGCCTTTGATAGCAAGCTCAAGCATTTTCTCAGGGTAGTTTGTACGCATTTCAAGAGCAGTTCTTGATTTCAGACCGCCTGGGTGCATTGTGTGACGGTAGTAGATTTTATCAGTTAACTTTTTACCAGTTAACTCGATTTTTTCAGCGTTGATGATGATCACATGATCTCCAGTATCAACGTGCGGTGTGTAAGTCGGTTTGTGTTTCCCGCGAAGGATAGATGCAACTTCTGTAGAAAGACGTCCTAAAGTCTTGCCAGCTGCATCAACAACTAACCACTTGCGTTCAATAGTACTTGCGTTAGCCATAGGTGTTGTACGCATTTAATTCCCTCCTAAATGATCTGTCATTTTTTCATAAACTTCTGTTACGTTCTATTTCACAACACAATAAGTTCCGGGGCTTATCGTGGGGTTGAAATACATACCATATGATATCTTATAACTTTATGCAGACTCTGTCAAGAAAATGTTACACCTGGTTTAGTTGTCATAGCAAACGCGCCATAAATACAGCCCGTGCCCCGGTGCGGTGCGCCCCGCGGCTTCGCGATCCTTCACTTCCAGCATTGCTTTTACATCATCAGGAGAAAATTTTCCAGTTCCTGTGTCCAATAACGTTCCGGCAATGATTCTGACCATATTATACAGAAATCCGTTTCCGGTGATCCGCATTTGCAGACCGTCTCCGGTCTCAGTCCAATCCAGTTCGTAAACTGTTCTGACTTTATCCTGAACCGCGGTATCAGCCGCGCAAAAACTTGTGAAATCATGTGTCCCGATGAGGTGCCTTGAAGCTTCCCTCATTTTCTGCACATTAAGCTGATATGCAAAATGGTAAGCGTAATGTCGTTTAAATACGTCCGGGTGTTTCTCCGTATATACAAAGTAGCGATATTCCTTTTGGACTGCGCTAAATCGTGCATGGAACCCATCATCCGCAATCTCTGCTGTTTTGACGGCAATATCATCAGGCAGCAGGGCATTGAGCGCAAACGGCCATTTTTCAGCCGGAATGGACAGCGGCGTATCAAAATGAATGACCTGCCCGGCAGCATGAACATCGCTGTCAGTGCGGCCCGATGAGATGACAGGCACCCTGCCGTCCGTTTTGTGGATGACGGCGAGCGCCTTTTCCAATTCACTTTGAACGGTCCGTTTTCCAGGCTGAACCTGATATCCGTTAAACAAATGCCCGTCATAAGCAATGGTACATTTCATTCTCATTCAGCAGCACCTCTAACTTCTTAAGAAAAACAATAATACGGCTAATACGATGATGAGCAGAATGGCTCCGGTATCCTTTCCGGTCCAGACAAGCTTTCTGTATTTCGTTCTCCCCTCACCGCCCTGGTAGCCTCTCGCCTCCATGGCGACCGCGAGCTCTTCCGCGCGTTTAAAGGCGCTGACAAACAGCGGAACAAGCAGCGGAACAACAGCTTTGATTCTGTCTTTCACCGGACCGCTTGTAAAATCCGCCCCCCTCGCCATTTGCGCCTTCATGATTTTATCCGTCTCTTCCATCAGCGTCGGGATAAAGCGCAGCGAAATCGACATCATTAACGCGAGTTCGTGTACGGGCAGCTTCACCTTTTTAAATGGATTCAAGAGCCGCTCCATTCCATCCGTTATTTCAATCGGCGTTGTCGTCAGCGTCAGCAGCGTCGTCATAAAGATGAGATAGACGAAACGGAGAGAGATAAAAATCCCCTGTACAAGTCCGCCCTCATATACTTTAAACCAGCCAAGCTGAAAAATGACAGACCCTTCATGCGTCATGAAGATGTGCAGTAAAAACGTAAACGCCACAATCCAGATAATCGGCTTAAGCCCCTTCAGTAAAAAGCTGAAAGGCACTCGCGTTAAGGCGATCACCCCAAATGTAAATAAACCGAGCAAAGCGTACGTCTGCACGTTGTTTGCCAAAAAGACGATACATACAAAAAGAAAGATGCTGACAAGTTTTGTTCGCGGGTCCAACCGGTGAATAAGCGATGAACCGGGAACATACTTTCCGATAATCATGCTGTCCATCATTGGTCCTTTTCCTCCTGAAAGAAAGCCTTAATTTCGCTGGCGGCATCCTGCAGGGTCAGCATGGGTTTCTCATACTTGACGCCGAGAGCCGTTTCAAGCCGTCTCTGAAACTTCACCGATTCAGGAAGATCCAGACCCATTTCGGCCATCTCTTCACCTTTTGCAAACAAGTCGCGCGGACTTCCCGTCGCTTTAATGGTTCCTTTGTGCATGACGATCATCTCGTCGGCATAGCGGGCAGCATCCTCCATACTGTGGGTGACGAGAATGGTAGTTAAGTTCCCACGCTTATGAAGCGCATAGAACATGTCCATAATGTCCTGGCGCCCTCTGGGATCAAGGCCGGCCGTCGGTTCATCCAAAACCAGCACTTCCGGCTCCATCGCGAGAACGCCCGCAATCGCCACTCTGCGCATCTGACCGCCGCTGAGCTCAAACGGCGAACGATCCAAAATGTCTTCCGGGAGGCCCACAAGCTCCAGCATCTCTTTCGCCTTTCGTTCAGCGTCTTCTTTTTTCACACCGAAATTCATCGGTCCGAATGAGATGTCCTTCAGCACAGTCTCCTCAAACAGCTGATGTTCGGGAAATTGGAAAACGATTCCGACTTTTTTCCGCAAAGTCTTAAGTTTTTTATTCTTTTTACCGGCTGCCAAAATCGTGCTGCCGAGTTCCAGCTGCCCTTTAGTAGGTCTCAGCAAACCGTTTAAATGCTGTAAGAGCGTCGATTTGCCCGACCCTGTATGTCCGATGACGGCCACATAGCTGCCCTCTTTTATCACGATATTGATATCATACAGAGCAAGCCGTTCAAACGGTGTTTTCATTTGATAGCGATGTTCTACATCTTTGATTTTAATGTCCACAGCTCATTCACCAGCCCTTCCTGAGTCAGATGGTTTTTCGTTAACGCCAGTCCGCTTTCTTTCAAAAGCAGGCTGAGCTGGAATGAGAAAGGCAAATCAAGACCGATGCGAACCAAGTCTTCATTTAATTTAAAAATCTCTTCAGGCGGGCCTTCTGCATACTTCCTGCCGCCGTTCATTACAATGATTCTGTCCGCCCTTGCGGCTTCTTCCAGGTCATGTGTAATCGAAATGACGGTGGCCGTGCCCTGATCTTTTAAGCGTCTGACAGTATCAAGGACTTCTTCTCTCCCGATCGGGTCAAGCATGGATGTCGCTTCATCCAAAATCATAATATCAGGACGCGCAGCAATAATCCCTGCGATCGCCACTCTTTGTTTTTGACCTCCGGAGAGATGGTGCGGCTCTTGATCAAGAAAATCCTGCATATTGACTTGTTTGACAGCCCAATCTACTCTCTCGATCATTTCTTCGCGCGGAACACCATTGTTTTCTAAACCAAAAGCCACATCATCGCGAACCGTTGTTCCGACAAATTGGTTATCGGGATTCTGAAAGACCATCCCTATTTTTTTTCGCACATCCCACACGGTATCTTCAGTCAGTTTGATGCCGCCGACTTCAATATCTCCGGCCTCAGGCAAAATCAGTCCGTTCAGCGCTCTGGCCAAAGTCGACTTCCCTGAACCGTTGTGGCCTACGATAGCAAGCCATTCTCCTTCGTATACCTCCAGACTCACACCGTCCAGCGCCGGTCTTTCTGCATCTTTGCGGTATCGAAATAAGATGTCTTTTACGGATATAAGCTGTTTTTGATCCACGGGTGCCTGGCCTCCTCTCAGCTATAGCTCTGCTTTTCTGTCTCATAATAAAAAGTTCTGGTATCTAAAAAAAGGGCATAGATCCAGTTAGAAACTGTCCCGCCCTTCTTTAGATACACAAAAATATGTGATTAAACCAATTCGATGATTGCCATTGGTGCACCGTCACCACGGCGAGGACCAAGCTTCATAATACGTGTGTATCCGCCTTGGCGCTCCTCGTAACGAGTTGCAATGTCAGAGAATAATTTTTGAAGTGCATCTTGGTTATTTTCTTCATTTGCAACCTCGTTGCGAATGTATGCAGCAGCTTGACGACGAGCATGCAAGTCACCGCGCTTACCAAGAGTGATCATCTTTTCAACAACAGAGCGAAGTTCTTTCGCACGTGTTTCAGTTGTTTCAATTCTTTCGTTGATGATCAAATCTGTTGTAAGATCACGAAGCATAGCTTTACGCTGTGAACTCGTACGTCCTAGTTTTCTGTATGACATGTGATGTCCCCTCCTTTAATGGAATGCTGTTTCTAAATAAAAAACACACGAAAATCCTAGTTCACATGGAAACTAGATCAATCGTCTTTGCGAAGGCCGAGTCCAAGTTCTTCTAGTTTCGCTTTCACTTCTTCAAGTGATTTGCGTCCCAGGTTGCGAACTTTCATCATATCTTCTTCCGTCTTGTTCGCAAGTTCTTGAACCGTGTTAATGCCCGCACGCTTCAAGCAGTTGTAAGAACGGACAGAAAGATCAAGTTCCTCAATCGTCATTTCAAGAACTTTTTCCTTTTGATCCTCTTCTTTCTCAACCATGATTTCAGCATGCTGAGCTTCGTCAGTTAAACCAACGAATATATTAAGGTGTTCAGTTAAAATCTTAGAACCGAGAGCAATTGCTTCCTTCGGTCCAGTGCTTCCGTCAGTCCAAACATCAAGTGTAAGTTTGTCATAGTTTGCAACCTGGCCTACACGAGTGTTTTCTACCTGATAAGATAAACGAGAAACTGGTGTAAAGATTGAATCGATCGGAATCACGCCGATTGGCTGATCGTCTCTTTTGTTCGAATCAGCAGGTGTATACCCACGTCCTCTTTGTGCAGTAAGGCGAACTCGGAAACTCGCATTCTCACCAAGAGTCGCGATATGAAGATCCGGATTAAGGATTTCAACATCGCTGTCGTGTGTAATATCAGCTGCTGTGACAGTTCCTTCACCCTGTACATCAATTTCGAGCGTCTTCTCTTCATCAGAGTAGATTTTCAATGCAAGCTTTTTAATGTGCAAGATTATCGTTGTAACATCTTCCACAACGCCTTCGATTGTCGAGAATTCGTGCAGTACACCATCTATCTGGATCGATGTTACAGCGGCACCAGGGAGTGAGGATAAGAGGATACGACGTAAGGAGTTACCCAGAGTTGTACCATATCCACGCTCAAGCGGCTCTACGACAAACTTACCAAATTTGGCATCGTCGCTGATTTCAACCGTTTCGATTTTTGGTTTTTCAATCTCGATCATTACTTAAAACCCTCCTTCAAAACGTCGAAACCTCGAATAGAATCATATGAGATTCCATCCGAAATTCCCCATTGTTTAGTCCCGTATGTGCTCAGGCAACGAGTCGGTGCATTCGTTTCATAAATAACTGTATCATAACCCATTATTGACAGGGACACAAAATCTATACAAACAAATTACACGCGGCGACGTTTTGGTGGACGGCATCCATTATGAGGAACAGGAGTTACGTCTCTGATAGCTGTAACTTCAAGTCCGGCAGCTTGTAAAGCACGGATTGCAGCTTCACGGCCAGAACCTGGTCCTTTAACAGTTACTTCAAGAGTTTTAAGTCCGTGTTCGATTGAACCTTTAGCAGCTGTTTCAGCAGCCATTTGCGCAGCAAAAGGAGTAGATTTACGAGAACCTCTGAATCCTAGAGCTCCGGCACTTGACCAAGAAATAGCATTACCATGAGTATCAGTGATCGTAACGATCGTGTTATTGAAAGTTGAACGAATATGAGCGATTCCTGACTCAATATTCTTTTTCACGCGACGTTTACGCGTGTTTTGTTTACGAGCAGCAGCCATTGTTTAGGTACCTCCCTTACTTACTTATTTTTTCTTGTTAGCTACAGTACGACGCGGACCTTTACGAGTACGCGCATTGTTTTTAGAGTTTTGTCCGCGAACAGGCAAACCTCTGCGATGGCGGATTCCGCGGTAGCTTCCGATTTCGATCAGACGCTTGATGTTAAGAGAAACTTCACGGCGAAGGTCACCTTCTACTTTCAGTTTGTCAATAACATCACGGATTTTACCAAGTTCTTCTTCAGTAAGATCACGCACACGAGTATCTTCAGAAACACCAGCCTCTTTCAAGACTTGCTGAGCCGTTGTGCGGCCAATTCCGAAGACATATGTTAAAGAAATAACAACACGTTTGTCACGTGGGATATCTACACCAGCAATACGAGCCATTCTCTGGGCACCTCCTTATTAATTATCCTTGTTTTTGCTTATGCTTTGGATTTTCACAGATCACCATTACTTTTCCTTTTCTGCGAATAACTTTACATTTCTCGCAGATTGGTTTAACTGATGGTCTCACTTTCATGTGTTTCCAACCTCCTTCAGTTTCCGGAGTGCTTTATTTGTAACGGTACGTAATCCTGCCACGAGTTAAGTCATATGGAGATAATTCTACCGTAACTTTGTCTCCAGGTAAAATGCGAATGAAGTGCATGCGGATTTTACCAGATACGTGAGCCAAAACCGTATGGCCATTTTCGAGTTCAACTTTGAACATCGCGTTTGGCAGAGTTTCGACTATCGTACCTTCCACTTCAATTACATCGTCTTTCGCCATTCAAGTGTTCTCCCTTCTTCAAATCAGTAACTTGCTCTCTGACAAATTTCAAAAGAGAAAATCTCAGTTATCCGTTTGTCACACGCCCTGTTTCGTTTATACTGTTCTGAACTTCCGGAGATACGCAATCATAAAGGGTGAATGATTGATATTCTTTTTCTAAGGAGAATGAAATGTACGCTTTTCTCCGTCTGCTTTAGTACATGATGATGAATCGTCATTCCGATAACAGCAGCTAGCCGGTTTTTCCTCCGACCAATTGTAAACCTAAAATCTGCCCAGGTGCGGAATGAAAAACATGTGTCACGGAATTCATTGCATCATCTAGACTTTTGTCAGTATATCAAAACCCGTTTCCGTAATCGCAATCGTATGTTCAAAATGAGCACACTTTTTCCCATCTACCGTTACAACCGTCCAGTTATCAGCCAATGTTTTCACATACCGGCTGCCAGCGTTAACCATCGGTTCTATAGCGAGAACCATACCAGGCTTCAGCCTAGGTCCTTTGTTTGGCGGACCGTAATGAGGAATTTGCGGATCCTCATGCAAGTCTTGACCAACACCATGTCCGACATACTCCCTAACAACTGAAAACTGCTCATTTTCGACATACGTTTGTATGGCGTGGGAAATATTCGACAAACGTTCACCTGGTTTTGCTTCCTTCAAGCCTTTATATAAAGACTCCTCTGTCACTTCCAGCAGTCGTTTATCATCATCACTGATGTTTCCTACCGGATATGTCCAAGCAGAGTCACCATGATAACCATTTAATTTAGCACCGATATCAATGCTGATAATGTCACCGTCACGCAAAACCCTTTTACCGGGAATTCCGTGAACGAGTTCTTCATTAACTGATACACAAATGCTCCCGCGAAACCCATTATACCCCTTAAAAGATGGGATTGCACCCTGCTTCTCAATAAAACGTTCGGCAATTTGATCCAATTCTTTTGTCGAGATTCCTGGTTTAATGTGCTTTTTCATCTCTTCATGAGTCAAAGCCACGATTCGCCCTGCTTCCCGCATGATGCTAAGCTCACGAGGGGTCTTACAGATAATCATTTGCTCAATCCTCCAAGAAGCTCTTTCACATCATTGTACACGTCATTAATGTCCTGCTGGCCATTGACGTTGACAAGATATCCTTTCCCGGAATAAAAATCGAGTAAAGGCTGAGTCTGCTTCATGTTCACCTCAAGCCGTTTTGAGACGGTTTCCTCATTATCATCTGCCCGTTGATAAAGGTCTCCTCCGTCTTTATCACAAACACCCGGCGTTTTCGGCGGATTGAAAACCAAATGATAGGTTGTGCCGCAAACACTGCAAATTCTGCGTCCAGTCAAACGTTCCATTAAAGAGTCTTTGTCTACTTTAATGTTGATGACATAATCAATCGGCTTGCCGTATTCCTCAAGAATGTTTTCAAGAGCTTCAGCCTGAGCGACTGTTCGCGGAAATCCGTCCAGAAGAAAACCTCTTTCACAATCATCTTTGCCAAGTCTTTCTTTGACAATGCCGATTGTGACTTCGTCCGGTACGAGCTCGCCTTTATCGATATAAGACTTTGCTTCGAGTCCGAGTGGTGTTTCTTCTTTCATAGCAGCACGGAACATATCTCCCGTTGAGATATGAGGTATCCCATAATCCTCAACAATTCGTTCTCCCTGTGTGCCTTTACCGGCTCCAGGAAGTCCCATTAAGACTAAGTTCATTCGGATTTCCCCCGTCCTCTCTTATTTAGAGGAATGGTTAAAACCAGTCCTCTAACTTTTCATAAATCCTCGGTAATTACGTTTCACTAACTGGCTCTCCAGCTGCTTCATTGTCTCCAAGGCTACCCCCACGACAATTAACAAAGATGTTCCGCCAATCTGTGCACTTTGAGGCAATCCAGCGAATTGAATGAAAAAGATAGGAAGAATGGAAATCACGGCTAAGAATATAGAACCCACAAACGTAAGTCGATACAAAATGCTCGTAATTCTATCTTGAGTCATTTTCCCTGGACGAACCCCCGGGATATAGCCACCCTGTTTTTTAAGGTTATCTGCCATTTGTTCAGGGTTTACCTGCACAAAAGCATAGAAGTACGTAAAGGCGATAATTAATGCGACATAAACCGTCATGCCCACCGGATGTGTATTGTCAAAGTTGGCTTGAATCCACTTTGTCACATCGTTTGTTCCGAAAAATGACGCGATAGTACGCGGCGTTATAAGAAACGCAACCGCAAAGATTACCGGAATAACCCCTGCCGGATTCACTTTAAGCGGAAGGTGAGTTGACTGGCCTCCGCCAGCAGGTGAACGACCTTGCCCTTTTGCATATTGAATCGCGATTTTGCGTACGGCCTGCTGAATGAAAATAACACCAACAATTACGGCCAAAATCGCAATCACCAGTAAGGCGATTTTCACAATATGAATAAACAGCTGATCGCTGCTGCCGACAAATTGAGTCTCATAAATCTGCCCAACAGTTTTCGGAATACTAGCCACAATCCCCGCGAAGATGATGATCGAAATTCCGTTTCCTACTCCATTGGAAGTAATTTGTTCTCCCAGCCACATTAAAAAAGCAGTTCCTCCAGTGAGTACTAAAGCAATAATCAGATATGTCGATATACCGGATTTCTCAATCAGCATACCGTTTGCCAGGTTGTTAAATCCATAAGACATACCTAATGCCTGGATAAAACCAAGCACAATCGTAGAATATCTCGTGAACTGAGCTAATTTACGGCGGCCGACTTCACCTTGCTTAGACCACTCGGTAAACTTCGGCACAACATCCATCTGAAGCAGCTGAATGATGATCGAAGCAGTGATGTAAGGCGTAATTCCCATCGCAAAGATGGAGAACTGATAAAGCGCACCGCCGCCAAATGTATTAAGGAGATCAAAAACCCCCATCGAACTTTGTGTCTGTAACGCCTGAGCATTAACATATGGCACAGGGATAAACGCACCTATGCGAAAGACGATAAGCATGAGTAATGTGAAAATGATTTTATTCCGAATATCACTCACACGCATAAAGTTGGAGATTGTCTTAAACAAGTTAGATCACCTCAGCTGTACCGCCAGCAGCTTCAACAGCTTCTTTCGCAGAAGCAGAGAATTTATTGGCTTTTACAGTTAATTTTTTCTCTAATTTACCGTTGCCAAGAATCTTTACTCCTGCATTTAGTTTGCTAATAACACCAGTCTCAAGAAGAAGTTCAGGAGTGACTTCCGTTCCTTCCGCAAAACCGTTCAATTTGTCTACGTTCACAATAGCGTATTCCTTACGGTTGATGTTTGTAAAACCACGCTTAGGAAGACGTTGGAATAAAGGCATTTGTCCCCCCTCGAATCCAGGGCGCACACCGCCGCCGGAACGAGCGTTTTGACCTTTGTGACCTTTACCAGCTGTTTTACCGTTACCAGAACCAATACCACGACCTACGCGATTGCGCACTTTGCGTGAACCTTCTGAAGGCTTTAATTCATGAAGTTTCATTAGGACACCTCCTTAGCCTATAATTTATTTTTATTGTTCTTTAACAGAAACTAGATGAGATACTTTATTAATCATACCGCGGATCGCAGCGTTATCTTCATGAACGACAGTTTGGTTCGTTTTCTTTAAACCAAGTGTTCTGACAGTAACGCGCTGATCTTCCGGGCGACCGATTACACTGCGTTTGAGGGTAATTTCTAATTTAGCCATTAATGTTCCCTCCTTATCCTAACAGTTCTTCTACAGATTTTCCACGAAGCTTCGCAACATCTTCGGCACGTTTAAGCTCACTTAAACCTTGAAGTGTTGCACGGATCATGTTGATCGGTGTGTTAGAACCTAAAGACTTAGAAAGGATATCAGCAACGCCAGCAAGCTCAAGTACCGCACGTACAGGGCCTCCAGCGATAACTCCAGTACCTTCAGAAGCAGGTTTCAACAAGATATTGCCTGCACCGAAACGTCCGATGATTTCGTGTGGAATCGTAGTTCCAACCATTGGTACTTCAATCAAATTCTTTTTCGCATCTTCAACAGCTTTGCGGATTGCTTCAGGTACTTCTTGTGCTTTACCAGTACCGAAACCTACGTGACCGTTTTTGTCACCGACAACGACTAGAGCTGCGAAACGGAAACGACGACCACCTTTAACAACTTTCGCTACGCGGTTAACCGTAACTAAGCGTTCTTCTAACTCTAATTTGCTTGGGTCAATACGACGCATAATCATGTGTCCCTCCTTTTTTTATTAAAATTTCAGTCCAGCTTCACGAGCTGCATCGGCCAGAGCTTTTACACGTCCATGGTATAAGTATCCGCCGCGGTCAAATACTACGTCAGAAACACCTTTCTCAGAAGCGCGTTTCGCAACGAGTTCACCGACTTTAGCAGCAGCAGCGCTGTCACCAGTGCTTTCCACGTTCAAATCTTTGTCGAGAGTAGAGGCACTAACAAGTGTAACGCCATTTACATCATCGATGATTTGAGCATAAATGTGTTTGTTTGAACGGAACACATTCAGACGAGGTCTTTCAGCTGTGCCTGAAAGTTTAGCACGAACACGAGCATGTCTTTTTTGACGAGCAGCATTTTTGCTAGTTTTCGTAATCATCCTTGGTCACTCCTTTCTTCACTTTAAGCGGTCTTACTTAGCAGATTTACCTTCTTTACGGCGAACAACTTCACCTTCGTAGCGGATTCCTTTACCTTTGTAAGGCTCTGGAGAACGTACAGCGCGGATGTTAGCAGCAGTAGCTCCTACACGCTCTTTGTCTGTACCTTTTACAACTACTTTTGTTTGAGAAGGAACTTCGATTTCGATGCCCTCTTCAGGAACCATCTCAACAGGGTGAGAGTATCCAACGTTTAAAACAAGTTTGTTACCGGATTTAGCCGCACGATAACCGACACCGACTAATTCCAAACCTCTTTCAAATCCTTTAGATACGCCTTCAACCATGTTTCCAAGCAGACTGCGAGTCGTACCATGCAACGCACGGTGCTCTTTATGATCAGAAGGACGAGTGACTGTAAGCACGTTGTCCTCAATTTTGATTTCCATATCAGGATGGAAAGTACGAGTTAATTCTCCTTTTGGTCCTTTTACAGCTACAGTGTTGCCTTCGTTCAGCGTTACTGTAACTCCAGATGGGATCTCAAGCAGTTTTTTACCTACACGAGACATACTAAAACACCTCCATTCTTGTTAAACTTCTTACCAAACGTATGCTAGAACTTCTCCACCAGCTTGTTTTGCACGGGCTTCTTTGTCCGTTAAAACACCTTGTGATGTAGAAATAATCGCAATTCCAAGACCGTTAAGTACGCGAGGTACTTCATTTGATTTAGCGTATACACGCAAACCTGGTTTGCTGATTCTTTTAAGACCAGTGATAACGCGCTCGTTGTTTTGTCCGTATTTCAAGAAAACGCGGATGATACCTTGTTTGCTGTCTTCTACGAACTCAACGTCACGAATGAAACCTTCACGCTTTAAAATGTCAGCAATTTCTCTTTTCAATTTAGAAGCAGGAATTTCAAGCTTCTCATGACGTACCATGTTTGCATTGCGAATACGAGTCAGCATATCTGCAATTGGATCTGTCATAACCATTATATAATTACCTCCTTCCCATTCTTGGGGATTACCAGCTGGCTTTTTTCACGCCAGGAATTTGTCCTTTATATGCAAGCTCACGGAAACAAATACGGCAAAGTTTAAATTTACGAATGACTGAGTGCGGACGTCCGCAGCGTTCACAGCGAGTGTACTCTTGCACTTTAAACTTTGGTGTACGTTGTTGTTTCGCAATCATTGACTTTTTAGCCACGATTTCGCCTCCCTTTCATTGATTATTTCTGGAACGGCATACCTACTTGAGTTAATAGCTCACGAGCCTCTTCGTCAGAGTTAGCAGTCGTTACGATAACGATGTCCATTCCGCGAACCTTTGTTACTTTATCGTAGTCAATTTCAGGGAAGATTAACTGTTCTTTGATACCAAGAGTGTAGTTTCCGCGACCGTCGAAAGATTTCTTAGAAATCCCGCGGAAGTCACGTACACGCGGTAAAGATACAGAAATAAGTTTATCAAGGAAATCATACATGCGCTCTCCGCGAAGAGTTACTTTCGCACCGATAGGCATTCCCTCACGAAGACGGAATCCAGCAATTGATTTCTTCGCACGAGTAACGACAGGTTTTTGACCTGCGATAAACGTTAATTCTTCAACAGCACTGTCGATTGCTTTCGCATTTTGAACAGCATCACCAACACCCATGTTGATTACGATTTTTTCGATTTTTGGCACCTGCATAACAGAGTCGTAGTTGAACTTCGTCATTAAAGCAGGTGAAATTTCTTTATTGTACTTTTCTTTAAGGCGGTTCATGAGATAGACCTCCCTTCCTTTAATTACTATTTATCTAAAACTTGCCCAGATTTTTTAGCAATACGAACTTTTTTGCCATCTTCCACTTTGTATCCTACGCGAGTCACTTCACCTGTTTTAGGATCGAGCGGCATAACGTTTGATACATGAATTGGCGCCTCTTGATTAGAAATACCGCCTTGAGGGTTTGTTTGAGTCGGTTTAGAGTGTTTCTTCACCATGTTTACGCCCTCAACTAGAACGCGGTCCTTTTTAGGGAAAGCAGCAAGGATCGTACCTTGTTTGCCTTTATCTTTACCAGAGATAACCATTACTTTATCGCCTTTTTTCACATGCATCCTGATCGCACCTCCTTGAGTAAGGCATTTATTTCATTAGATAACTTCTGGAGCCAGAGAAACAATTTTCATGAAGTTGTTTTCACGTAATTCACGAGCAACCGGTCCGAAGATACGAGTTCCACGCGGGCTCTTGTCGTCACGGATGATAACACATGCATTCTCATCGAAGCTGATGTATGATCCGTCAGTTCTGCGTGCTCCGCTTTTTGTGCGAACGATAACAGCTCTTACGACTTCACCTTTTTTGACAACGCCTCCTGGTGTTGCTTGTTTAACCGTGCAAACAATTACATCACCAATGTTAGCCGTTTTACGTCCAGAACCGCCAAGAACTTTAATAGTAAGTACCTCACGCGCACCGGAGTTGTCAGCAACTTTTAAACGAGTCTCTTGTTGAATCATTATTTGTTACCTCCCTTCGGAAAAAGAATTCCGAACTTTATTAGATAATAACAGCTTCTTCGACAACTTCTACTAGACGAAAACGTTTAGTTGCAGATAATGGACGAGTTTCCATGATCTTCACGATGTCTCCGATTTTAGCTTGATTATTTTCATCATGTGCTTTTAATTTCTTTGAGTATTTTACGCGTTTACCGTAAATAGGATCCTTTTTGTATGTTTCAACAACAACAGTGATGGTTTTATCCATTTTGTCAGAAACAACACGGCCTTGGTAAACCTTGCGTTGGTTACGTTCGCTCATGCTCACGACCTCCCCTCAGTGATTATTTGTTAGCAGCAATTTCTCTTTCACGAATCACAGTTTTCATGCGCGCGATAGCTTTGCGCACTTCACGAATGCGAGCAGTATTTTCAAGTTGTCCTGTCGCTAATTGAAAGCGAAGATTGAAAAGTTCTTCTTTAAGAGACTTTACTTTTTGTTCAATTTCAGCAGTGGTAAGGTCACGAATTTCATTAGCTTTCATTTGATTCACCACCAATTTCTTCACGTTTTACGAACTTCGTTTTAATTGGCAATTTGTGAGATGCAAGACGAAGCGCTTCACGAGCTACCTCTTCAGACACACCAGAAATTTCAAATAAAACTTTGCCAGGTTTTACAACAGCTACCCAGCCTTCAGGAGCCCCTTTACCGGAACCCATCCGTACCTCAAGCGGTTTAGCAGTGTAAGGTTTTGAAGGGAAAATTTTAATCCAAACTTTACCGCCACGTTTCATGTAACGAGTCATCGCAATACGTGCAGCTTCGATTTGGCGGTTCGTGATCCAAGAAGCTTCAAGAGCCTGGATACCGTACTCACCAAAATGTACTTCAGTACCGCCTTTAGCGCGACCGCGCATTTTTCCGCGATGCTCTCTGCGATATTTAACGCGTTTTGGTAATAACATATTATTTTCCTCCTTCCTCAGTTTTCTTCTTAGTAGGAAGAACCTCTCCACGATAGATCCAGACTTTTACACCGAGCTTACCGTAAGTTGTGTCAGCTTCAGATGTTGCATAGTCGATGTCAGCACGTAAAGTGTGCAATGGAACAGTTCCTTCACTGTAGTATTCAGAACGAGCGATGTCAGCTCCGCCAAGACGGCCGGAAACCATTGTTTTCACACCTTGTGCTCCAGCACGCATAGTGCGTTGGATTTGTTGTTTCTGCGCACGGCGGAAAGAAATACGGTTTTCTAGTTGACGAGCGATGTTGTCAGCTACAAGCTGAGCATCAAGATCTGCTCTTTTGATTTCAAGAATGTTAATGTGTACACGCTTGCCAGTTAGGCTGTTAAGGGCTTTACGAAGTGCTTCAACTTCAGATCCGCCTTTACCGATTACCATACCAGGCTTAGCAGTGTGGATCGTAATGTTAACGCGGTTTGCTGCGCGCTCGATTTCTACTTTAGAAACAGAAGCGTCAGAAAGGCGTTTGCTAATGAATTCACGAATTTTTAAATCTTCGTGCAGGAAGTCAGCGTAATCTTTACCAGCGTACCACTTAGATTCCCAATCACGAATGACTCCGATACGAAGACCGACTGGATTTACCTTTTGACCCACTACTTATCCCTCCTTCTTTTCTGATACAACGATTGTAATGTGGCTCGTACGTTTGTTGATTTGGCTCGCACGTCCCATAGCACGCGGGCGGAATCTTTTTAACGTTGGGCCTTCGTCAACAAATGCCTGAGAAATAACCAGATTGTTAGCGTCCATCTCGTAGTTGTGCTCAGCATTTGCGATAGCAGATTTTAAAACTTTTTCGATGATTGGAGAAGCAGCTCTCGGTGTTAGGTTCAAGATAGATACTGCTTCGCCTACTTGCTTACCTCGAATCAGGTCCATTACTAGACGTGCTTTACGAGGAGCAATACGGACTGTTCTTGCAACAGCTTTAGCTTGCATTTAAAAGCCTCCTCTCTTAGCGTCTTGTTTTTTTATCGTCACTGGCGTGGCCTTTGTAAGTACGAGTCGGTGCGAATTCGCCCAACTTGTGGCCTACCATGTCTTCAGAAATGAATACAGGCACGTGTTTACGTCCGTCATATACTGCGATTGTGTGACCGATAAATTGTGGGAAAATAGTTGAACGGCGAGACCAAGTTTTTACAACTTGTTTCTTGTCCGTTTCATTTAATTTCTCGATTTTTGTCATCAAGTGTCCATCGACAAATGGTCCTTTTTTCAAGCTGCGAGCCATTTTGGAACCTCCCTTCGTGATTGCACTACGGTCCGAAATGAACCGTAGACAACCCCGTTATTTATTTTTACGACGACGTACGATAAATTTATCAGATTTGTTCTTTTTCTTACGTGTCTTGAATCCAAGAGTCGGTTTGCCCCAAGGAGACATTGGTGATTTACGTCCGATTGGCGCGCGACCTTCACCACCACCGTGCGGGTGATCGTTAGGGTTCATTACAGAACCGCGGACTGTAGGGCGGATGCCTTTCCAGCGAGAGCGTCCTGCTTTACCAACGTTGATAAGTTCGTGCTGCTCGTTACCTACTTGACCGATAGAAGCGCGGCAAGCAGAAAGGATCATGCGAACTTCACCAGAGTTAAGACGTACAAGAACGTATTTGCCTTCTTTACCAAGAACCTGAGCAGATGTACCAGCTGAACGTACAAGCTGTCCGCCTTTACCAGGTTTTAATTCAATGTTATGCACAACAGTACCAACAGGGATGTTGATAAGCGGAAGTGCGTTACCTACTTTGATGTCAGCTTCAGGGCCGGACATGATTTCAGTACCTACTTGAATTCCTTTTGGTGCAAGAATGTAACGTTTTTCTCCGTCTACATAGTTGATTAGTGCGATGTTAGCTGAACGGTTTGGATCGTATTCAACTGTAGCAACGCGTCCAGGTATACCATCTTTATCGCGTTTGAAGTCGATAACACGGTATTGGCGTTTGTGTCCGCCACCTTGGTGACGTACAGTCAATTTACCTTGGTTGTTACGTCCGCCTTTTTTGTGAAGGGGAGCAAGCAAGGATTTTTCCGGCTGGTCAGTCGTGATTTCAGCAAAATCTGAAGTTGTCATGCCACGACGTCCGTTAGAGGTCGGTTTATACTTTTTAATCGCCATTTTGAATTTCCCTCCTTCTTTTTACAGATAATTAAGCTTCAAAAATTTCGATTTCTTTGCTGTCTGCAGTAAGTTTTACGATCGCTTTTCTGCGACGGCTAGTCATACCAGTATAGCGGCCGACACGTTTTGATTTCCCTTTGTAGTTCATGATGTTGACTTTGTCAACTTTCACTCCAAAGATACTTTCAACTGCATCTTTCACTTCTGTTTTATTAGCTCTTACATCAACTTCAAAAGTATATTTCTTTTCAGTCATTAAATCAGCAGAACGTTCAGTAATGACGGGGCGCTTAAGAACATCACGAGGATCTTTCATTATGCAAGCACCTCCTCTACTTTTTCAACCGCAGCTTTTGTAATCAGAAGCTTCTCGTGGTTGACAACGTCTAACACGTTGATTCCGTTAGCTTGAACAACTGTAACTCCAGGGATGTTGCGTGCAGAAAGAGATACTGCTTCGTTTGCATCCGCAGTTACGATTAAAGCTTTTTTCTCAACAGACAATCCTTTAAGGATAGCTGTCATTTCTTTTGTTTTAACCGTATCAAGAGTAAGATCTTCAAGAACAATAATGTTGTTGTCGTTCACTTTAGAAGACAATACTGATTTGATTGCCAAGCGGCGAACTTTTTTAGGTAATTTGTAAGAATAGCTGCGTGGTGTTGGGCCGAATACGACACCACCTCCGCGCCATTGCGGTGAACGGATTGAACCTTGACGGGCACGACCTGTACCTTTTTGACGCCATGGTTTGCGACCTCCGCCGCGTACTTCAGAACGATTTTTTACTTTGTGAGATCCTTGACGTAAGGAAGCTCTTTGCATAAGAATAGCGTCGAATACTACGCTCTCATTTGGCTCAATTCCAAATACAGAAGCGTTTAATTCGATATCACCAGCAGTAGAACCGTTTTGGTTGTATAATGCTACTTTTGGCATGATCAATTTCCTCCTTTCCTAAGAGACTTATTTAGATTTAACAGCACTTTTTACAGTGATTAAAGTTTTTCTCGCACCAGGTACGTTACCTTTAATCAAAAGAAGATTGCGCTCAGCATCAACTTTTACGATTTCAAGGTTTTGGACAGTGATTTGATCTCCGCCCATGCGTCCAGGTAATAGTTTACCTTTGAATACACGGTTAGGATCTACAGGTCCCATTGAACCAGGACGACGGTGGTAGCGTGAACCGTGAGACATAGGTCCGCGAGATTGTCCGTGGCGCTTGATCGCACCTTGGAAACCTTTACCTTTAGATACTCCTGTTACATCTACGATTTCTCCTGCAGAGAAAATTTCAACCTTGACTTCCTGACCAATTTCATACGCATCCATATCCACGCCGCGTAATTCTTTAACGAAGCGCTTAGGAGCAGTTTCCGCTTTTGCAACGTGTCCTTTTTCCGGTTTGTTTGAAAGCTTTTCACGCTTATCGTCAAAACCAAGCTGGATCGCTTCATAGCCATCGTTTTCAGCTGTTTTCTTTTGAAGAACAACGTTTGGAGCTGCTTCAATAACAGTTACCGGGATAAGATCACCGTTCTCTGCGAATACTTGCGTCATACCAATTTTTCTTCCTAAGATTCCTTTGGTCATTCGTCACACCTCCTATTAAGATCATTCTATATTTTTGAATTAAAGTTTGATTTCGATATCGACACCAGATGGTAAGTCTAATCGCATGAGAGCATCAACAGTTTGTGGTGTTGGGTTCACAATGTCGATTAAACGTTTATGTGTACGCATTTCAAATTGCTCACGAGAATCTTTGTATTTGTGCACCGCACGAAGGATTGTGTAAACTGATTTTTCAGTTGGCAACGGAATCGGACCAGATACGCTGGCACCAGAACGTTTTGCCGTTTCAACAATCTTCTCTGCAGATTGATCAAGGATTCTATGATCATATGCTTTTAAACGAATACGAATTTTTTGTTTTGCCATTATTTTCCCTCCTTTTCGCCTACATCACGTTAGACAGTTCTCCGTGAGAAAAACCTGATCACCTTGCCATGGCAAAGCGGCCGGGTGTGTCAGCAACCTCTCACTTCATCGCAGTCAAAGACCAACATACACTATTATACAGAAAATAGACGTATGTTGCAAGGTTTATTTGAAGAACCTTGTGGTTTTCACACTTTGATTATTATACAGGTGATGTCTTGATTAATCAAGGATATGCCTGTTTTCTTTCAGAGATGGAAAGATGCGAATCGGCTGACAACTTCGGCAAAGCGGTCAGGCTCCTCCAAGTGAGGCGAATGGGCTGAGTTTTCAAACCAGTGCCATTCTTTATACGGCGCTTCAACCTTCTGATAATATTCGTAAGATGTCGTTCCCGGAACCGTCAAATCGAATTTGCCTGACATAAAACAGCATGGTATTTCAATAGAAGAAACTGATTTCCCGGCATCAAAGAAAATGAGATCCTCCCACAGATGTTTCAGGCTGAACATTTGTCCCCGCGCAGCCAAAAAGCTCCCTCTCACACCGTACGGTTCCCCAAACAGCATTCGTCCGCCTGCTTTTAGAGCGCCGATCGGATTGTGGGTGAAGCCTCCTCCCTTCATCTCGATACAAAGCAGAAACAAAGACCGCTGCACCTGTCCGTCCCATGGAGGTGCACCGATAAAATCCAGCGTCTTTTGCAGCAGGCGGTGCTTACGCTCCCTGCTCCATGCTGTCAGCTGCCGGTAAGCTTCTGCTTCCTCCTTTTGGATATTAACCACTTGACTGATACCGATATACGCATAATACAAATCAGATCTCTTTTGAAGAACGTGAAGCGCCAAAACTGATCCCCACGAATAGCCTGCGATATATACTTTTTGCCTGCCGAATTGCTTACATAAACGTTCGGTCAAATGAATGGTGTCGGCCGTCAGCTGATCCAAAGTCATAGATGATTCTGGAATATCTTTTGAATACGAGAGTCCCGCCCCTCTCTGATCCCAGTTCACAACAGTGAAATGCTCTTCCAGCTTTTTTTGGTATTTTCTCGCATAGCCGATTTGAGGGGTGCCGGGGCCGCCGTGCAAAAACAGAAGCAGCGGATTACTCCTGTCGTCGCCATTAATCATAACGGTCTGTTCGCAGTCGTTAATCAGCAATTGCTGAAGCATTGAAATCCGTTTGTTTGTCTTGAAGTTATCATTCATCACTCTGCTCCTAAAATTTGTATAATCTCTATTATACATTGAATCAGCCGGGAAACAAAAAAAACGAGGCCCCATAAGGGACCCCGCATGTATAAACGAGTCGATTACTCAGTGATTGTAGAAACAACGCCTGAACCAACTGTACGTCCGCCTTCACGAATAGAGAAACGAGTTCCTTCTTCGATAGCGATTGTAGAGATAAGTTCAACGATCATTTCAGTGTTATCTCCAGGCATAACCATTTCTACGCCTTCTGGAAGATTGATGATACCAGTTACGTCAGTTGTACGGAAGTAGAACTGAGGACGGTAGTTAGAGAAGAATGGAGTATGACGTCCACCCTCTTCTTTAGAAAGAACGTAAACTTCAGCTTTGAATTTGCTGTGTGGAGTGATTGTACCTGGTTTAGCAAGTACTTGCCCACGTTGGATGTCTTCACGAGCTACACCGCGAAGAAGTGCACCGATGTTGTCTCCAGCTTCAGCGTAATCAAGAAGCTTACGGAACATTTCAACACCTGTAACAGTTGTTTTGCTGTTTTCTTCTTGAAGACCGATGATTTCAACTTCGTCACCGACTTTAACTTGTCCGCGTTCTACACGGCCAGTAGCAACTGTACCACGACCAGTGATTGAGAATACGTCCTCAACTGGCATCATGAATGGTTTTTCAGTGTCGCGTTCTGGAGTTGGGATGTACTCGTCAACTGCAGCCATTAGTTCAAGAATTTTTTCTTCGTACTCAGCGTCGCCTTCAAGAGCTTTAAGAGCAGAACCTTTAACAACTGGTACATCGTCACCAGGGAAGTCGTATTCGCTAAGAAGATCGCGAACTTCCATTTCAACAAGCTCAAGAAGCTCTTCGTCGTCTACCATGTCGCATTTGTTAAGGAATACAACGATGTATGGTACACCAACGTTTTTAGAAAGAAGGATGTGCTCACGAGTTTGTGGCATTGGGCCATCAGCAGCAGATACTACAAGGATAGCTCCGTCCATTTGCGCAGCACCAGTGATCATGTTTTTAACATAGTCAGCGTGTCCTGGGCAGTCAACGTGTGCATAGTGACGAGTGTCAGTTTCGTACTCAACGTGTGCAGTAGAGATTGTGATACCGCGCTCACGTTCTTCTGGAGCACCATCAATTTGATCGTACGCCATAGCTGTACCTTTACCAGATTTCTTATGAAGTACTGTTGAGATAGCAGCAGTTAATGTTGTTTTACCATGGTCAACGTGTCCAATTGTACCGATATTGGCATGTGATTTGGAACGGTCGAATTTTTCTTTAGCCATTCTAAAATCCTCCTTAAGAGCTTTTAATTAGTGATGTATAGAGTGATAGAAAGTGAAAGCAAGCTTTCACTTCCTCATCTTACAATAGTAGTTATACTTGAGTTAAGTGGCAAAATCAATTATTCGCCTTTATTTTTTTTGATAATTTCTTCAGCAATGCTCTTCGGCACTTCTTCGTAGTGATCCATGAACATAGTGAACGTACCGCGACCTTGCGTGTTAGAACGAAGGGCAGTAGCGTAACCGAACATTTCAGCAAGAGGTACCATCGCACGCACAACTTGAGCGTTACCGCGCGCTTCCATACCTTCTACGCGTCCGCGGCGAGAAGTAATATCGCCCATGATGTCTCCCATGTATTCTTCAGGAATAACCACTTCAACTTTCATGACTGGTTCAAGAAGAACTGGGTTACATTTGCTGACTGCATTTTTCAATGCCATAGAAGCAGCGACTTTAAACGCCATTTCGTTTGAGTCAACATCATGGTAAGATCCATCAAAAAGTTTCGCCTTGATGTCGATTAGCGGGAATCCTGCTAGGACACCATTTTCAAGAGAGTCTTCAAGACCTGCTTGTACGGCTGGGATGTATTCACGAGGAACAACACCACCGACGATTGCGTTTTCGAATTCAAAGCCTGCGCCTTCTTCGTTCGGTTCAAATTCGATCCAAACGTGACCGAACTGACCGCGTCCGCCTGATTGACGTACGAATTTACCTTCAACTTTTGCACCGGTACGGAATGTCTCACGGTACGCAACTTGAGGAGCACCAACGTTAGCTTCAACTTTGAACTCACGCTTCATACGATCAACAATGATATCAAGGTGAAGCTCACCCATACCAGAGATGATTGTTTGACCCGTTTCAGGGTTTGTTTGTGTGCGGAATGTAGGATCCTCTTCAGCAAGTTTTGCTAAAGCGATACCCATTTTATCTTGGTCAGCTTTTGATTTAGGCTCAATCGCTACGTCGATAACTGGCTCTGGGAATTCCATGGATTCAAGGATTACAAGATCCTTCTCATCACAAAGAGTATCTCCAGTAGAAGTATCTTTTAGACCTACAGCAGCTGCGATGTCTCCAGCGTAAACAGTAGAGATCTCTTCACGGCTGTTAGCGTGCATTTGAAGGATACGTCCTACGCGCTCACGCTTGCCTTTTGTAGAGTTCTTTACATATGAACCGGAATCAAGTGTACCGGAATATACGCGGAAGAACGTCAGCTTACCGACATAAGGGTCAGTCATAACTTTAAATGCAAGTGCAGAGAATGGCTCTTCATCAGAAGAATGACGAACGATCTCTTCATCTGTATCAGGACGTACACCTTTGATTGCAGCAACATCAGTTGGCGCAGGAAGGTAGTCAAGAACAGCATCAAGTACAAGCTGAACACCTTTGTTTTTGAAAGCAGAACCAACAAGTACAGGGTAGAATTCAACATTCAGTGTACCTTTACGAATTGCAGCTTTCAGTTCAGGGATAGTGATTTCTTCACCTTCAAGGTACTTTTCCATAAGCTCTTCATCAAGCTCGGCTACAGCTTCAATCAGGCTGTTGCGAAGCTCTTCAGCTTGTTCTTTGTACTCTTCAGGGATTTCTTTCGCATCTGAACGAGTTCCAAGGTCATCTTCGTAGAAATACGCAACGTTTTCTACTAAGTCGATGATACCTTCGAAGTTGTCTTCAGCACCGATCGGCAATTGAATTGCGTGAGCGTTAGCTTGAAGACGGTCTCTTAAAGTTCCTACAGAGTAAAGGAAGTCTGCGCCGATTTTGTCCATTTTGTTGACAAATACAACACGCGGCACTCCGTAAGTTGTTGCCTGGCGCCAAACAGTTTCTGTCTGAGGCTCAACACCTGATTGAGCATCAAGTACGGCAACCGCACCATCCAGTACACGGAGTGAACGTTCAACTTCAACTGTGAAGTCCACGTGTCCCGGTGTATCGATGATGTTTACACGGTAACCTTTCCACTGTGCAGTTGTTGCTGCAGAAGTGATTGTGATACCGCGTTCTTGTTCCTGCTCCATCCAGTCCATTTGCGAAGCACCTTCGTGAGTTTCGCCAATTTTGTGGATACGGCCTGTGTAGAACAAGATCCGTTCTGTAGTCGTCGTTTTACCGGCATCGATGTGAGCCATGATCCCGATATTACGAGTTTTTTCTAAGGAGAACTCTCTTGCCATTGGGTAATTTCTCCTTCCTTATTAGGGAATTATTATTTTGATTATATGAATCCTACCAGCGGTAGTGAGCAAATGCTTTGTTCGCTTCTGCCATCTTGTGAGTGTCTTCACGTTTCTTAACGGCAGCACCAGTGTTGTTAGCTGCATCAAGAATTTCGTTAGCCAGGCGCTCTTCCATTGTTTTTTCTCCACGAAGACGCGCATAGTTAACCAACCAGCGAAGACCAAGAGTTGTACGGCGTTCAGGACGAACTTCTACAGGCACTTGGTAGTTAGCTCCACCTACACGGCGTGCTTTTACTTCAAGTACAGGCATGATGTTTTTCAATGCTTGTTCGAAAACCTCCATTGCATCATTGCCAGTGCGTTCTTTAATGATATCGAATGACTTGTATAGGATTGTTTGAGATTTACCTTTTTTACCGTCGATCATCATTTTGTTGATCAGGCGGGATACCAGCTTAGAGTTGTAAAGCGGATCAGGTAAAACATCTCTTTTTGCTACAGGACCTTTACGTGGCATCTGAATATCCTCCCTTCATAGTTTTAATGATTTATTTAATTACTTTGCTTTAGGGCGTTTCGTACCGTACTTAGAACGGCCTTGCGCACGGTTTTCAACTCCGGCAGTATCAAGCGCACCACGAACGATGTGGTAGCGTACCCCCGGTAAGTCTTTTACACGTCCGCCGCGGATCAGTACAACGCTGTGCTCTTGCAGGTTGTGACCGATACCAGGAATGTAGGCAGTAACCTCGATTCCGTTAGTCAAACGAACACGAGCATATTTACGAAGTGCTGAGTTCGGTTTTTTCGGTGTCATTGTACCCACACGAGTACATACCCCGCGTTTTTGTGGAGAAGATACGTTAGTGTGCTCTTTTTTAAAGCTGTTGTATCCTTTGTTTAGTGCAGGTGACTTAGAGTTTTCAACTTTGCTCACGCGTCCCTTGCGAATTAGCTGATTAATTGTAGGCATGTTGTGTTCCTCCCTTCATTACGTTTTATAACCCACATACCCAGGTGGTTCATCATTAGGCAAAAAACAATGTCTTTACACAAGATGGGCATCTTATATAAAAACAAAAAGTACGCTATAACATAATGGCAACAGCTGCTGCTCCCACTTCAATTCCGCAGGCTTTGCCGAGCTTTTTCATGGAATCTACCATACAGACGTCGATGTCTCGGTTCTTTGCAAGCTGGATCACGCCAGCCGTAAGAACTGTATCCGCGTCTTTTGCCACGACGACTTCCTTCACTGAACCTCGTTTCAGAGCTTTCACTGTTTGCTTCGTACCAATAATAATTGATTTGGCCTGTGATACTTTATCATAAGACATAAACATATCCTCCAAAGTAACAGGTTTTATTTCGAGCACCTTGGTTATATTATCACTCTGCGAGACGGATGTCAACATCGTATGACATTTTTTAGTGCAGTCCGCCGCCAGAATAATTGTAATACTGAGGAAAAGCTGTCGAAACAGCCTTTCCTGCAGCAGTTTCTATTATTCAGCCGGAACCATATCTTCCGAAGGCTGAACGTTTGAAACAGGTTTTACTTTTCTGTAATTCATCATACCGGTACCGGCCGGAACCAGTTTACCGATGATAACATTTTCTTTCAGGCCGAGAAGCTCATCGCGCTTGCCTTTAATCGCAGCATCCGTAAGAACACGTGTTGTTTCTTGGAATGATGCGGCAGACAAGAATGAATCTGTCTCGAGTGAAGCTTTCGTGATACCGAGAAGGACAGGACGCCCTGTAGCAGGCCGGTTGCCTTCAAGCAGCACTTTTTTGTTCGCTTCTGTGAATTGGTGAATATCAAGCAATGTGCCAGGAAGAACATCAGTATCTCCGGCATCGATCACACGGACTTTGCGAAGCATCTGGCGAACCATTACTTCTACGTGTTTATCGCCGATTTCAACCCCCTGCATACGGTAAACCTTCTGAACCTCATGCAGAAGATATTCTTGAACCGTTGTCAGGTCAGTGACTTTAAGAAGTTCTTTCGGATCGATAGAACCTTCTGTCAGCACTTGACCGCGGGTAATCTGATCTCCCTCAGCCACTTTCAGGCGTGAGTTGTAAGGTGCTGTGTATGAACGTGTCTCAACAGCGCCTTGAACAACAATTTCCTGCTGTTTGTCGCGGACTTCATTGATTTCGGCAATTGTACCGTCAATCTCAGAAATTGTCGCTTGACCTTTAGGATTACGCGCTTCGAAAAGCTCTTGGATACGCGGAAGACCTTGTGTGATATCGTCTCCGGCAACCCCGCCTGTGTGGAACGTACGCATTGTTAACTGTGTTCCAGGCTCACCGATAGATTGGGCAGCGATAATACCTACTGCTTCGCCGACTTCAACATCAGTTCCGGTTGCAAGGTTTCGTCCATAGCATCGTTTACATACACCATGAGGAGTGTTACATGTGAACGCGGAACGGATCCACACTTCTTCGATTCCGGCTTCAACGATTTCCAGCGCTTTATCTTCATCGATCAATTCGTTTTCGTTAATGAGCACAGCACCCGTCTCAGGATGTTTGATCTGTTTTCTGGCGAAACGTCCGATCAGACGCTCTTCCAGACGCTCGATGATTTCCGTGCCCTCTTTAAGCGGTTTTGCAAGAATACCGCGGTCAGTTCCGCAATCTGTTTCACGAATGATAACATCCTGCGCAACATCAACAAGACGGCGTGTAAGGTAACCTGAGTCAGCTGTTTTCAGGGCGGTATCGGCAAGACCTTTACGCGCACCGTGAGTGGAGATAAAGTACTCCAATACCGTCAGACCTTCACGGAAACTTGATTTGATAGGCAATTCAATGATTCGTCCAGCCGGGTTGGCCATCAGACCGCGCATACCCGCAAGCTGCGTAAAGTTAGATGCGTTACCACGGGCTCCTGAGTCACTCATCATGTAGATCGGGTTGACTTCGTCTAATGATTTCATCAGTTTGCCTTGGATAACATCTTTCGCTGAACTCCAAATTGAAATGACTCTTTCATATCGTTCTTCTTCGGTGATTAAACCGCGTCTGAACTGTTTCAAGACATTATCAACTTTGCTTTGTGCTTCTTCGAGGATTTCCTGCTTATCATCGAGAACGACGATATCAGAAACCCCTACCGTGATACCGGCTTTCGTTGAATATCTGAAACCGAGGTTTTTCATGCGGTCAAGCATCTTAGACGTTTCCGTGATATGGAATCGTTTAAAGATTTCCGCGATGATTTTACCCAAAATACCTTTTTTAAACGGTGCGTTGATCGGCTGCTCTGCAATCACAGCTTTTACGTCAGCACCTTTATCTAAGAAGAAACGGTCAGGCGTTTTCTCTTCAATGTTGCTCTTCGTAGGTTCATTCATGTAAGGGAATGACTCAGGAAGAATTTCATTGAAGACCAACTTACCGACTGTTGTAATTAACAGTTTTGAACGCTGCTCATCCGTAAATGTCACATTCTTCAGGGAGTTCGCTGCAACAGCTACTCTCGTATGAAGGTGGACATAACCGTTTTGATAAGCAAGAAGCGCTTCATCCGTATTTTTGAAGACCATACCCTCGCCGACTGCTCCGGCGCGCTCAAGTGTCAGGTAGTAGTTTCCTAATACCATATCCTGAGACGGCGTAACAACCGGTTTACCATCTTTAGGGTTCAAGATGTTTTGGGCCGCAAGCATCAGAATGCGGGCTTCAGCTTGAGCCTCAGCTGATAAAGGTACGTGAACCGCCATTTGGTCACCGTCAAAGTCAGCGTTATAAGCTGTACATACTAACGGGTGAAGACGGATGGCGCGTCCTTCAACAAGCGTAGGTTCGAAAGCCTGGATACCTAATCTGTGAAGCGTAGGGGCACGGTTCAGTAAGACCGGATGCTCCTTAATGACAGATTCAAGTACATCCCATACTTCTGGCTGCACGCGTTCGATTTTGCGTTTTGCGCTCTTGATGTTGTGAGCAAGACCTTTTTCAACAAGCTCTTTCATAACGAATGGCTTGAAGAGCTCAAGCGCCATTTCCTTCGGCAATCCGCACTGATACATTTTCAGATGCGGACCTACGACGATAACGGAACGTCCTGAGTAGTCTACACGTTTACCAAGAAGGTTTTGACGGAAACGTCCTTGTTTCCCTTTCAGCATGTGAGAAAGAGATTTTAACGGTCTGTTACCAGGGCCTGTTACAGGACGTCCGCGGCGGCCGTTGTCAATTAAAGCATCGACAGCCTCTTGAAGCATACGTTTTTCGTTCTGAACGATGATGCTTGGCGCACCAAGGTCCAAAAGGCGTTTCAAACGGTTGTTACGGTTGATGACACGACGGTAAAGGTCATTCAGGTCAGATGTTGCGAAACGTCCGCCGTCAAGCTGAACCATCGGTCTTAATTCAGGCGGAATAACCGGAAGCACATCGAGAATCATCCAAGACGGCTTGTTTCCTGAATTACGGAAGGCTTCAAGCACTTCAAGGCGTTTGATCGCACGTGTGCGGCGCTGGCCTTGAGAAGTTTTCAGCTCTTCTTTTAACATATCAACTTCTTTGACAAGGTCGATGTCCTGCAGAAGTTTATTAATGGCTTCCGCACCCATAGAGGCTTGGAATTTGTTTCCGTACTTATCCAGATACGCACGGTATTCCTTTTCGGATAAAAGCTGTTTCTTTTCGAGCGGTGTATTGGCCGGGTCAGTTACGACGTAAGAAGCAAAATAGATGACTTCTTCCAACGCACGCGGTGACATATCCAATACAAGACCCATACGGCTCGGAATACCTTTGAAATACCAAATGTGAGAAACCGGGGCAGCCAGTTCAATATGCCCCATTCTCTCACGACGGACTTTAGCCCGCGTTACTTCAACTCCGCAACGGTCACAAACTACGCCTTTATAACGAACCCGCTTGTACTTGCCGCAATGACATTCCCAGTCCTTAGTCGGTCCGAAAATGCGTTCGCAGAACAGGCCGTCCTTTTCAGGTTTCAATGTACGATAGTTTATCGTTTCAGGCTTTTTCACTTCACCAAAAGACCATGAACGGATTTTATCCGGTGAAGCAAGACCGATGTTCATATACTCAAAATTGTTCACATCTAGCAAGGGGCCTACCTCCCTTTTTATCTTCGGATTAACCGATGTCACTTGCCTTTATCAATCACAGACTATTCTTTCGTTACTGCGTCACGTTCAACGTCTGGAGATGCTGTTTCTTCCGGCGCTTCATCACCTGATAATGCAAGGCCGTCAGCTTGTTTCGCATCTTCCTCGTCTTCTAGATCTCTCATTTCTATTTCTTCTTCATCGCCTGAAAGGATTTTCACGTCCATACCTAAGCTTTGAAGCTCTTTGATCAATACTTTGAATGATTCCGGAACACCAGGCTCTGGAACATTGTCGCCTTTGACGATGGCTTCATATGTTTTCACACGTCCGACCACGTCATCGGACTTCACAGTCAGGATTTCTTGAAGCGTGTAAGCTGCGCCGTAAGCTTCAAGCGCCCAAACCTCCATCTCACCGAAACGCTGTCCGCCGAATTGGGCTTTACCGCCGAGAGGCTGCTGCGTAACAAGTGAGTAAGGACCTGTAGAACGGGCATGAAGTTTATCATCAACCATGTGTGCCAGTTTGATCATGTACATGATTCCGACAGATACACGGTTGTCGAACGGTTCTCCCGTACGGCCGTCATAAAGCACTGTTTTAGCGTCTCTTGACATGCCTGCTTCTTCAAGTGTTTCCCACACATCTTCTTCACGCGCGCCGTCAAATACAGGTGACGCGATGTGAATGCCGAGGTAGCGGGCAGCCATACCCATGTGAAGTTCTAATACCTGACCGATATTCATACGTGATGGTACACCCAGCGGGTTAAGCATGATATCGATTGGCGTGCCGTCAGGAAGGTAAGGCATATCTTCTTCAGGAAGAATCTTCGAGATAACCCCTTTGTTTCCGTGACGTCCGGCCATTTTATCACCTTCAGAAATCTTACGTTTCTGAACGATATATACGCGTACAAGCTGGTTCACTCCCGGAGGAAGTTCGTCTCCGTCTTCACGGTTGAAGACTTTTACGTCGTGGATAATTCCGCCGCCGCCATGAGGCACACGGAGAGAAGTATCACGGACTTCACGCGCTTTTTCTCCAAAGATCGCATGCAGAAGGCGTTCTTCAGCCGTAAGCTCAGTTACACCTTTAGGCGTTACTTTACCTACGAGAAGGTCTCCGTCGTTGACTTCCGCGCCGATACGGATAATTCCGCGGTCATCAAGGTTGCGAAGCGCGTCTTCCCCTACGTTTGGAATATCGCGGGTGATCTCTTCCGGTCCAAGCTTTGTATCACGTGCTTCTGATTCATATTCTTCAATGTGAATAGATGTGTATACATCATCTTTCACAAGGCGTTCACTCATGATGATGGCATCCTCATAGTTGTAACCATCCCATGTCATGAAGCCGACCATTACGTTGCGGCCGAGAGCAAGTTCACCAAGCTCCATTGAAGGGCCGTCAGCAAGGATTTCTCCTTTTACTACTTCATCGCCGACACTGACGATCGGACGCTGATTGTAGCACGTACCTTGGTTGGAGCGGACAAATTTCAGCAAGCTGTACTTATCCAGGTTGCCTTTTACTTTTTGGCCGTCAATTTCTTCATAGCGGCGCACCCATACGTTTTTCGCTTCCACCCGTTCAACGATACCAGGGTGTTTACAAATAACGGCTGCACCGGAGTCTTTACCGGATACGTATTCCATACCCGTTCCGACGATCGGAGCTTCCGGCTGCATCAAAGGCACAGCCTGACGCTGCATGTTCGCTCCCATGAGGGCGCGGTTCGAGTCATCGTTTTCCAAGAACGGAATACATGCTGTCGCAGCAGATACAACCTGCTTAGGAGATACGTCCATGTAATCCACGCGGTTGCGGGCTACAACGGTGTTTTCCCCTCTGAAACGGGCTACGATGCTGTCATCCAAGAAAGAACCGTCATCGCTCAGCTTAGCGTTCGCTTGGGCTACGACATAGTTATCCTCTTCATCAGCAGTCAAGTAGTCGATTCTAGGCGTTACTTTTCCTGTTTCAGGATCAACGCGGCGGTATGGCGTCTCAATGAAACCAAAGCGGTTTACTTTCGCAAATGATGACAATGAGTTAATCAAACCGATGTTCGGGCCCTCAGGCGTTTCAATCGGACACATACGGCCGTAGTGAGAGTAGTGAACGTCACGTACTTCCATACCTGCACGCTCACGCGTCAAACCGCCCGGTCCAAGAGCTGACAGACGGCGTTTGTGCGTCAATTCAGCAAGCGGGTTCGTCTGATCCATGAATTGAGAAAGCTGTGAGCTTCCGAAGAACTCTTTAATAGACGCAATAACAGGTCTGATGTTAATCAGCTGCTGCGGCGTGATTGTATTTGTGTCTTGAATAGACATTCTTTCACGTACGACACGTTCCATCCGGCTTAAACCGATACGGAATTGGTTTTGCAGGAGCTCACCTACAGAACGCAGGCGTCGGTTTCCGAGATGGTCGATATCATCAGTGTCGCCCACTCCGTGCAAGAGGTTGAAGAAGTAGCTGATAGAAGAAATAATATCAGCAGGCGTAATGTTTTTAATCGCCTCTTCAATGTAAGCATTGCCGATCACATTGATCGTCTGCTCTCCTTCTGCATCAGTAGGAGCATAGATTTTAATGGATTGAAGCATCACTTCATCCTCGACAACGCCGCCGTTAGGATAAAGTTTTCTGAAGCCGATTCCATTTTCTAAGTATGGCAGTACTTTATCAAGTGTTCTTCTGTCAAGAATCTGCCCTTTTTCAGCGAGGATTTCACCTGTTTCAGGATCCACCAGTGTTTCTGCAAGGCGCTGGTTAAACAGACGGTTCTTGATATGAAGCTTTTTATTAATTTTATAGCGTCCTACATTCGCAAGGTCGTATCGCTTAGGATCAAAGAAACGGGAATCCAGCAAACTTTTTGCGTTTTCTACTGTAGGCGGCTCTCCCGGACGAAGGCGCTCATAGATTTCAAGAAGCGCTTTGTCACTGTTTTCAGTGTTGTCCTTATCCAGTGTATTGCGGAGATATTCGTTCTCACCAATGAGATCGAGAATCTCTTGATCGGAACCGAAGCCGAGAGCACGCAAAAGAACCGTAACCGGCAACTTACGTGTGCGATCAATGCGGACATACACAACATCTTTCGCATCAGTTTCGTATTCTAACCATGCGCCACGGTTTGGAATGACAGTCGCGGTAAAACCTTTTTTACCGTTTTTGTCTACTTTACCACTGAAATATACACTTGGAGACCGAACAAGCTGAGATACGATAACACGTTCTGCACCGTTGATGATAAAAGTACCGGTATCTGTCATAATAGGGAAATCACCCATGAAGACATCCTGGTCTTTTACCTCTCCAGTTTCTTTGTTAATTAAACGAACCTTCACTCTCAGCGGAGCTGAGTAAGTCACATCACGTTCTTTTGACTCTTCAACGGGATACTTAGGATCTCCTAAACTGTAGTCAATGAACTCAAGAGAGAGGTTACCAGTGAAATCCTCAATTGGTGATATGTCTTGAAACATCTCTCTAAGACCCTCATCAAGAAACCACTGATAAGAAGAGGTTTGAATTTCAATGAGATTTGGTAATTCTAACACTTCGCTAATGCGAGCATAGCTTCTGCGCTGGCGGTGTCGTCCATACTGAACTAGTTGACCTGTCAACTGATTCACCCCTCAAATCATGCGTATTATATGTGTAATAAGCATCTCTTACGATAAAGAAATACTTTTACAAGACAAAAGAAAAAAGGGTTTCTAATTAAGAAAACCACATCCAAAAACAAATACCGATTTTATTAGCATTTCCATGTTTGTATAATTTATACATGCACTATGATTATTCAGCATATCATGCAAAATATATACATTGGCATTTTACAATATTAACATAGCTGAAAATTCAAGTCAAACTTTTTTTGCTTTTATGATATAATAGCCTTTCTTTTTTTGAACGACGGAAACTTCGTCAAAAAGCTCCTTCAGTTTTTCAATGGCAGAAGGCCCGCCCTGTTTTTTCTGTATAACGATCCACAACTCACCTGAAGCCCTTAAATGCTCAGCGCTTTTTTCAAAAATGGCATGGACAACTTTTTTTCCGGCGCGGATTGGGGGGTTTGTAATAATAGAAGCAAATGTTTGAGCAGAATCAATATTTGAAAATAAATCACTCTGATAAATCCGAACGTTTTTTATTCCGTTTTTTTCTGCATTTTCATTTGACAGCTCTACGGCTCTTTCATTCACGTCAATCATGTGCACGGTCCGGTCTGTAAATTCACCGGCGAGCGACAGACCGATCGGGCCGTAGCCGCAGCCTGCATCCAGGAAGTCACCATCAACTTCAGGCTCTTCAAACGCTTCAATTAAGACACGCGAACCGAAATCAACTTCCTTTTTTGAGAAAACGCCGCTGTCACTTGTGAATGTATAAGATCTGTCCCGAAGTGTAAATGACCATGTCTGTTTATCGCTTTTGACTGAAGGTTTTTCTGAATAATAGTGTTCACTCATTATTAGAACCTCCTTTTTTAATGGCGCTTAAAGAAAAGCAAAGAAAAAGCCCGCCTCATAAAAGCGAGCTTCCCCTACAGGCAAGTGAAGATTACTTAACTTCTACAGAAGCGCCAACTTCTTCAAGTTTAGCTTTAAGCTCTTCAGCTTCTTCTTTCGCAATACCTTCTTTAAGTGGTTTTGGAGTGTTGTCAACAAGTTCTTTAGCTTCTTTCAAGCCAAGACCAGTGATTTCACGAACAACTTTGATAACTTTGATTTTCTGAGCACCTGCACCAGCAAGGATAAGGTCGAATTCGCTTTGCTCTTCAGCAGCGCCGCCAGCAGCAGCTCCGCCAGCTACAGCTACAGGAGCAGCAGCAGTTACGCCAAATTCTTCTTCGATTGCTTTTACTAGGTCGTTCAATTCAAGTACAGTTGCTTCTTTAACGGAAGCAATGATTTCTTCGATATTTAAAGCCATTTGAAATTCCTCCATTTGTTTTATTTTAGGGTAAAATCAGATTAAGCGCCTTGTTCTTCCTTTTGATCTGCAACTGCTTTAGCTGCAAGTGCAAGGTTGCGAACTGGAGCTTGAAGTACGCTAAGCAACATAGAAAGTAAGCCATCGCGTGAAGGAAGTTCAGCAAGAGCTTTCACTTCTTCAACAGAAGATACTTTACCTTCGATAACGCCCGCTTTGATTTCCAGAGCTTCGTGATTTTTCGCGAACTCGTTAAGAACTTTCGCCGGAGCGACAACATCTTCAGTACTGAATGCGATCGCATTCGGTCCAGTTAAGACATCATTCAAACCATCAAATTCAGCTTGTTCAACCGCACGGCGAGTCATTGTGTTTTTGTACACTTTGAACTCTACGTTAGCTTCGCGAAGCTGTTTACGGAGTTCAGTTACTTCAGAAACGTTAAGTCCGCGGTAGTCAACGATGATCGTTGATTTGCTTTCTTTCAGTTTAGAAGCAATCTCTTCAACAACAACTTTTTTTGTATCAATTGCGCTGCTCATGGTTACACCTCCTGTAGATTTTGTGTAACACTTATACCGCTAGGTGATCACGACTGTGACGACGATTTCATATAAAAAGCCTCCATGTGGACATGGAGGCTGTATATACAAGCATACGTAACGTAATAGCTGTGATATATATACACCTCGGCAGGATATTAAGCCTCAGCGGCCCCTGCTGTCTACGGTATAAATGACATATTATATTTTACAACATTTTGAATCATATCAGAATGCTGATCTAAAGTCAAATATTATTTTACGTTGAAAGTAGAAGCGTCTACTTTGACACCAGGGCCCATAGTAGAAGTAACGGCAACGTTTTTCACGTAAACACCTTTAGCCGCAGCCGGTTTTGCTTTCAGGATTGTATCATACATTGTTGTGAAGTTCTCAACAAGTTTTTCATCCTCGAAAGAAACTTTTCCGATCGGAACATGGATGTTACCAGCTTTATCAACGCGGTATTCAACTTTACCAGCTTTGATTTCGCCGATTGCTTTTTCTACTTCGAATGTAACAGTTCCTGTTTTAGGGTTTGGCATAAGACCTTTTGGTCCGAGCACACGGCCGATTTTACCGACTTCACCCATCATGTCAGGAGTCGCAACGATTACATCGAAATCGAACCAGCCCTGCTGGATTTTCGTGATGTAATCAGAATCGCCGACATAGTCTGCACCGGCAGCTTCAGCTTCTTTCGCTTTTTCGCCTTTAGCGAATACAAGCACGCGCTGAGTTTTACCAGTTCCGTTAGGAAGAACGACTGCTCCGCGGATTTGCTGATCGTTTTTACGAGGGTCAACCCCTAAACGGAAAGCAACTTCAACTGTAGCGTCGAATTTAGCTGTGTTTGTTTTTTTAGTAAGCGCCACTGCTTCAGCGACGTCGTAAGCTTTTGCACGGTCTACAAGCTTCGCAGCTTCAACGTACTTTTTACCTTTTTTAGCCATTTTAAAATTTCCTCCTTATGTGGTTATAGCGGAATAACCTCCCACGAATAAGGGTTGCGAACTTGTGAAAACTCGCAACCCGACAAGAAACAAATTAATCCTCGATAACGATACCCATACTGCGGGCAGTACCTTCAACCATGCGCATTGCCGCTTCAACGTCTGCTGCGTTTAAGTCAGGCATTTTCGTTTCAGCGATTTCGCGAACCTTATCGCGCTTAACGGTTGCCACTTTATTACGGTTTGGTTCACCAGAACCAGACTCAATTCCAGCTGCTTTTTTAAGCAATACTGCAGCAGGTGGAGTTTTTGTAATAAATGTAAATGAACGGTCTTCGTAAACCGAAATTTCAACAGGAATGATTAAACCAGCTTGGTCAGCTGTACGAGCGTTAAACTCCTTACAGAATCCCATGATATTTACACCGGCTTGACCTAGTGCAGGTCCAACTGGCGGCGCTGGGTTAGCTTTTCCAGCAGGAATTTGCAATTTTACAACTTTTACTACTTTTTTAGCCACGAGACACACCTCCTTAAGTCCGTGATGTGGTAATAGGGTAAACCCTCCCACTCAAGGTTTCATTCTTTATATGAATGACGAAATATCAAGCTAGCTGCCTTGGATTAGTCCAAGACGTACCTTTGCTATATTATCATTAATATATAGCAATTTCAAGTTTTTTCACATTACAATTTGTCGATCTGGGTAAATTCCAGTTCAACCGGCGTTTCACGGCCGAACATGTTAACGAATACCTTCACTTTGCTCTTATCATAATCAATCTCTTCAATTGATCCTGTAAAGTTGGCGAATGGCCCGTCTATGACTTTGACTGTCTCATTCAATTCAAAATCAATGTCGGTTTTCCGCTCATCCATGCCCATCCGTTTTAAAATAGTTTCCGCTTCGCCAGGAAGAAGCGGAGTCGGCTTTGAGCCTGAACCGGCTGATCCGACGAAACCGGTAACGCCCGGCGTGTTGCGGACCACATACCAAGAATCATCAGTCATGACGATTTCAACAAGCACATAACCCGGGAACACTTTCTTTTTGACTACTTTTTTCTTGCCGTTCTTAATATCAGTCTCTTCTTCTTCAGGAACGACCACGCGGAAAATTTTATCCTGCATTCCCATTGATTCCACACGTTTTTCAAGGTTTGCTTTTACTTTGTTTTCATAACCGGAATACGTATGAACAACATACCAATTCTTTTCCATTCTATCAGGACTCTGCAGTCCTTCCCTCCCCGCATTTAAAAATGAAGTGTAAAACAAAAAATAGGCTCAGAGCCTATGAATCCTTTTTTCAACACAATAAAAAACCCGCTGAACGGGTTTTGGCAAACGATATTATGATCTATTATAGCACGTATTGCTGATCATTATTCAACTATTAAACGAATTAATTGAGAAATTCCTGTATCAAGGAGGGCAAAAAAGATAACAAAAAAGATAACCGTTGAAATCACCGTGATCGTATAGCGCGTTAACTCTTTGCCTTTAGGCCAGCTAACCTTTTTCATTTCTTTCCCAACATCTTTAAAGAAACTCATCATGCGCATGTAAAAGACCTCCACAATTTAAAAAGCAAACACTATTTTGTTTCTAAATGAGCTGTATGTGAATTGCAAGTGCTGCAGTACTTCTTAACTTCTAACCGCTCAGCCGCTGATGCAGAGCTTTTCATTGTCGTATAATTACGATTTCCGCATGTTTTGCATGCCAGCGTAATCTTTTTTCTCATGTCGATACACCTTTTCCTAAATAGACATTCATTTATCTTAATAAAATAGCACAGTCAGAAAAATTCTGTCAATATGACATAGAAACCCGCTACAGGCTGATTTCTCTTATTTCTAAATACTTCTCAAGCTTGCGCTTCACGCGCTGCAGGGCATTATCAATTGATTTTACGTGTCGGTTTAAGTCATCTGAAATTTCTTGGTAACTTCTTCCGTCCAAGTACAAAACAAGCACCTTTCTCTCCAGATCACTCAGCAGTTCTCCCATTTTCATCTCAATATCATCGAATTCTTCCTGATTAATAATCATTTCTTCAGGGTTTAACGTTTTTGCGCCCGAAATGACATCAAGCAGTGTTCTGTCTGATTCTTCATCAAAAATTGGCTTGTCTAAAGAAACATAAGAATTTAAAGGAATGTGTTTCTGACGGGTAGCTGTCTTTATTGCGGTAATAATCTGGCGGGTAATGCATAATTCTGCAAAAGCTTTAAATGAAGTAAGCTTGTCCTCCCTAAAGTCTCGGATAGACTTATATAAGCCTATCATCCCTTCCTGTACAATATCTTCTCTGTCAGCCCCTATTAAAAAATAAGACCTGGCTTTCGCCCGTACAAAATTACGGTACTTCGTAATCAAGTAATCTAACGCATCACTATCCCCAACATGAACCTTTTCAATGACCTGCTCGTCCTCCAACTGGCAAAACTGCACTTTGTTGAATTTTCCCTTGCTGTTCTGTAGATTCACTGCGATCCCCCCGGCGCACGTAGATAGAAATATTATACATTAATGGGCGAAAAAGCGTCAACCTAATCCAGGCCGCCGCGCCGCCACTTTTCAAACGTTTTCAAAACCTCTTCGGACAGTTCGATTTTACCCGGGGGTTTTTCGGAAGTGATCTTTGAAACCCGTCTTTGAATCCGGCGTTCTATCGCATCCACTTCCCTCAGCAGCTCCCGGGCGGATTTGCGGAGAGCCCCTTGTCCGAAAATCGCCCACTGCTCCGTGTAATCAGAGGTTGCGACATGAATCTGTGTCGCGATATTATTCAGCGCCTGTGCAAGCTTCTCAATTCGCTCATCCGCCGTTTCATTCTCCCGTGTGAAAATCACTTCGACTCTGTGATTCGTGTGTTTTTTCTCTATGCCTTTTACCAGATGTGCGTCAAACACCACAATGACTTTGATTCCCGTGTACGACTGATACTCCGCCATCTTCTGAATCAGCACATCTCTCGCTTCTTCAAAACTGTTCGCTTTTAAATCCTTTAGCTGCGGCCAAGCTCCGATCATGTTGTATCCGTCTACTAATAGGATGTCCATTTGTCTTTATTCCCCTAAAGGATTGCGTTTCCGGTAGACTTCATACATCAGAAGGCCGGCCGCTACCGATGCATTCAGAGACGTGACTTTTCCGGCCATCGGAAGTTTAATGAGAAAATCACATTTCTCTTTCACAAGACGGCCCATTCCTTTGCCTTCGCTTCCGATAACGAGCGCCAAAGGCATTTTGCCGTCCATAGCGCGGTAGTCTTCCCGGGCGGATGCATCCGTTCCCACGATCCAAATGCCCCGCTCCTTCATCTCATCAAGTGTCCGGGCAAGATTGGTCACCTTCACGACGGGAATATGTTCAATGGCACCGGTCGATGCTTTTGCGACTGTTGAAGTCAGCCCGACCGCTCTGCGTTTCGGAATCACGATGCCGTGCGCGCCGACAGCGTCAGCCGTTCTCATGATAGAACCGAGATTATGAGGGTCTTCCAGCTCGTCCAATATGAGAAAGAAAGGCTGTTCGTTTCTCTGTTCCGCTCTTTTATATAATTCGTCTAATTGTGCATATTCATATGCCGCCACCTGGGCGACAACTCCCTGATGCTGCCCCTCCACCATCTGATCGAGTTTTTTTCTCGGCACAAATTGAATGGTGACGCCGCGCTTTTTAGCAAGTTCCATCACTTGCTGCGCCTGTCCTTTTACCGTGTTTTCCGCCATCCATAACTTATAGAGTTTGCGATCCGACTTTAACGTCTCAATTACCGCGTTTTTTCCTATGACGTAATCATGTTGCTGACTCATTTGTTTTCCTCCCTGACGTCCCGACTTGTATAGCTTCTGTAATCAGCTGATTCAGTCTTTCTTCTCTTTTCTCAAGAAAAAGATATCCGAGCAAAGCCTCAAAAGCTGTACTATGGCGGTACGTCTGTACATCTGTGTTTTTAGGCGTCGTCCCTGATTTCGCGTTTCTTCCTCTTCTCACCACGGCTTCCTCTTCCTCCGTGAAAAAGGATTCTTCCTGTAGGCGGAACAGAATGTCTGCCTGTGATTTTGCCGATACGATCCGGCTCGCCTTCTTATGAAGGTCATTCGGTTTCGTATGGCCCTGCTTAAGCAGGTGATGCCGGACATATATTTCAAAAATGGCATCACCCATATAAGCGAGCGCAAGACCGTTTAACTGCTTTGAATCTTTGATTTGTTCAAATTGAAGCATCCGCTTACTCTCCCCGCTTCCAGCGAGTTCCCTGAGCTGTATCTTCAAGAATGATATTCATGCTTTTCAGCTGATCGCGAATCTGGTCTGACAAAGCAAAATCGCGATTGCGGCGGGCTTCATTTCTCTTCTCGATCAATTCTTCAATCTCTTCATCGACAAGCTCTTCTTCGCCGAGCGTAAGTCCGAGAACGGATCCGATTCGGTCAAACATGCTGATGAAGGCTTTAATGACGTGATCCGCCGTATTGTCCTCCTGCATGTAGTAGTTGGCAAGCTTCGCCAAATCAAACCAGACAGAAATCGCATTCGCCGTATTAAAATCATCATCCATCGCTTCTTCAAATGCAGTGCGGTGCTCTTCGATTTTAGCGAGCCATTCATCATCATTGTCAGTCAGATTCGTGCTGCTAATCAAACGATGGTTTAAATTACTGTAGGCCGTCTTCAGGCGGTTAAATGCGTTTTTTGTTTTCTCAAGCAGCTCTTCCGAATAGTTGATCGGATGGCGGTAATGAACGGACAGCATGAAAAATCTCAAAAGCTGCGGGTCATACTGCTTAATGATATCGTGCACCAAAACAAAGTTGCCGAGCGATTTTGACATTTTTTCATTATCTATATTGATGTAACCGTTGTGAAGCCAGTATTTTGCGAATGTCTTGCCTGTTAATGCTTCAGATTGGGCGATTTCGTTCTCATGGTGCGGGAATGTCAGGTCCTGACCGCCGGCATGAATATCGATTTCGTCACCCAAATATTTTTTCACCATTGCGGAGCATTCAATGTGCCAGCCCGGGCGGCCTTTTCCCCAAGGGCTATCCCATGAAATTTCTCCGTCTTTGGCGGCTTTCCAAAGAGCAAAGTCCAGCGCATCCTCTTTCTTCTCACCGACACGGATACGGGCGCCCGATCTGAGTTCATCAATTGATTGCTGTGAAAGCTTGCCGTAGCCTTCGAAGGCTCTTGTTTTGAAATAGACGTCGCCTTCCGATTCATAAGCATAGCCTTTTTTAATCAGCTCGCTGACAAATTCAATAATGGCGTCCATGTTCTCCATGACTCTAGGGTGAAGGTCCGCTTTCCGGCATCCGAGGGCGCCCACATCTTCAAAATAAGCTTTAATAAACCGCTCAGAAACGGTCGGAACGTCCTCGCCGAGCTCATTAGCCGCCTTAATCAATTTGTCATCAACATCTGTAAAATTCGATACGTATTGAACATCGTATCCCTTATACTCCAAATAGTTGCGTACGGTATCATACACAATCGCCGGACGGGCGTTTCCGATATGAATATAGTTGTATACAGTCGGTCCGCACACGTACATTTTTACTTTTCCTTCCTCAAGAGGAACGAATGTTTCCTTTTTCCGTGTCAATGTATTATAAAGTGTAATGGTCATTTTTGGTTGATCCTTTCTTTTTTATCTTCCAGTTCAGCCTGCAGCTCAAAAATCTGCTGCTCCAATGCTCTTAACCGGTCAGCAACCGGATCGGGCAAGTCTTGGTGATTGAGATCGCGTTTGATCTTTCTTCCGTTCTGAATGACGACTTTTCCAGGTATGCCGACAACGGTTGAAAAGTCGGGAACATCACGCAGCACAACGGAGCCGGCACCTACTTTAGAGCCTTGCCCGACTGTTATAGAGCCGAGCACCTTCGCCCCCGTTGCAATTAAAGCATCATCTTTAATGGTCGGATGCCGCTTTCCCTTTTCTTTTCCCGTTCCCCCGAGAGTGACACCTTGGAATACCGTCACGTTATTGCCGATTTCACATGTTTCCCCTATGACGACCCCCATACCGTGATCAATGAAAAACCTTCTCCCGATGGTCGCGCCGGGATGGATTTCAATTCCGGTAAAGAAACGGGCAATCTGTGATATCAGGCGCGCAAGGAAGAAAAATCTCCGTTTATATAAAGCATGTGCAATCCGATGCGCCCATATAGCATGTAAACCAGAATAAGTTAAAACAACTTCAAAATAGCTTCTTGCTGCCGGATCTTGATCGAACACTGTATCTATGTCTTCTTTTAGCATTTTAAAAAACACATGCTTCCCCCCATTCTCTCCCCGCTCCAGTCTGTTTTTCCGCCTATAAAAAAAGCGCCTCTGCATGTAAACATGACAGAGACGCTTTTACCGCGCGGTTCCACTCTGTTTGAAAAACAAAACGATGTTTTCCCAACTTTAAAGCCGGTAACGGCGGCGGCCGCCTTTAAATACTGATTTCCGCAGAAATGTTCTTCAAAGGTCTTAAGGGCGCACTTCTAAAACATAACGCATGAATCTCTCTCAGCCGATGAAGATTCTTTCTGTAATGGTCATTGTTTTATACTCTTCCCTGTCAACAATCGTATATTCAAATGCTTTTCAGGCGTTTTACGGCTGTTTCTCTGCCGATCAGCTCAATAGCCTGCGGAAGCTCCGGACCGTGCGTCTGGCCGGTAACCGCTACACGAATCGGCATGAACAGCTTTTTGCCTTTATGGCCTGTTTCTTTCTGAACGGCTTTAATTGAGGCTTTGATCTGCTCTGGCGTGAATTCTTCAAGCTCTTCAAGCTTCGCAGCAAATACACTGAGCACTTCAGGCACCTGTTCTTCTGCCAGAACGGCTTTTGCCTCTTGATTATACTCGATCTCATCCTTAAAGAACAAATCAGTCAGCTCGACAATTTCAGCACCGTAGCTCAATTGCTCATGGTAAAGAGAGATTAACTTACGCACCCATTCCTGCTCTTCAGCAGAAAGCTCAGTGCCGACTTTTCCTGCTTTTTGCAGGTGAGGCAGGGTCAGTTCAACAACTTGATCAAGATCCAGCGCTTTGACATATTGGTTGTTGACCCATTTCAGTTTATGCATATCAAACAGAGCCGGTGACTTAGATAAACGATTCACATCAAAAATTTCAATAAATTGTTCTCTTGTGAAGAGCTCTTCTTCACCGACAGGAGACCAGCCGAGAAGTCCGATAAAGTTAAACAGCGCTTCAGGCAGGTAACCCAGCTCATCATACTGCTCAATAAACTGGATAATTGATTCATCACGTTTACTTAATTTTTTGCGGCTTTCATTCACGATAAGCGTCATATGTCCGAATTCAGGAATATCCCAGCCGAACGCCTGGAAAATCATGATTTGTTTCGGTGTATTTGAAATATGGTCCTCACCGCGGAGCACGTGCGTCATTTTCATTAGGTAATCGTCAATTGCGACAGCAAAGTTATACGTCGGTGTACCGTCTTTTTTAACGATGACGAAGTCGCCGATACCGTCTGATTCAAAAGAAATCTCGCCTTTTACGATATCGTTAAAAGTGATGATTTTCCCTTCCGGCACGCGGAAACGGATGCTCGGCTGTCTTCCTTCGGCTAAAAACTGCTCCTGCTCTTCCTGAGTCAGGTTTCTGTGTTTGCCTGAATAGCGCGGCATTTCCCCGCGGGCGATCTGCTCTTCACGTTCTTTCTCAAGTTCTTCTTCCGTACAGAAACATTTATAAGCAAGCCCTTTCTCAAGAAGCGCTTCATAATACTCTTTGTAAATGTCATTTCGTTCAGACTGGCGGTACGGGCCGTATTCTCCGCCGACATCCACACTTTCATCCCAGTCTATGCCGAGCCATTTCAGATAGTTAAGCTGGCTTTGCTCCCCGCCTTCGATATTTCGCTTTTTGTCCGTATCCTCAATCCGGATAATAAACTTTCCGCCTTGGCTGCGGGCAAATAAATAGTTAAAAAGCGCCGTTCTGGCGTTACCGATATGCAAATGTCCGGTCGGACTCGGTGCATAGCGGACGCGTACTTCATTTCCCATGTTCAAATACTTCCTTTCATCTCATCTGTAGCCTCTAGCCGAATATATGTATCTATTCTACCACCAAATAGACCGGGCATCAAAATAATGATCAGGCTTTTTGGATCAGAACGGTCGCCTGAGCGGCAATTCCTTCGGCTCTTCCGGTAAACCCGAGCTTTTCTGTCGTTGTTGCTTTTACATTTACTTGAGAGACGTCTGCCTCAAGGCCTTCCGCTATTCGTTTTCTCATCGCATCAATATGCGGCGCCATTTTCGGCTTTTGCGCAATAATCGTGCAGTCTATATTTCCGAGTACGTACCCTTTTTCTTTGACAATGTTCCAGACATGCTGAAGCAGCTTAAAAGAATCCGCATCCTTGAATTCCGGATCAGTATCCGGGAAATGCTTGCCGATATCTCCTTCACCCACCGCTCCGAGGCACGCATCTGCAACCGTGTGCAGCAATACATCCGCATCGGAATGCCCGAGCAGCCCTTTTTCATAAGGAATTTCAATTCCGCCGATGATGAGAGGACGGCCTTCCGTTAGTTGATGCACGTCAAATCCTTGTCCGATTCTAAACATTATGATTCCCACTTTCCGCTTTCATGATTGCTTCCGCTGATATCAAATCATCCGGCGTTGTCAGCTTAATATTGGTATAACTGCCTTCAACGATACTCACCTGATATCCATCAAGACGCTCGACGAGACTGGCATCATCCGTACCTAAGAAGCCTTTGTTTTCCGCTTCCCTATGCGCCTTTTTCAATAAAGAAAGACGAAAAGCCTGCGGCGTTTGAACGGCCCACAAGCTTGAACGGTCAAAGGTCTCCGCGACCCGGGAGCCTTCCGCCCGTTTTATCGTGTCTTTCACAGGAACAGCCAGGACAGCCGCTCCCGTCTCTTCTGCTGTTTCAACGAGTTTATCGATATGCTGATGCGTGACAAACGGTCGCGCCCCGTCATGAACAAGGACGACGGACTCCTTATTAATCACTTTCAGTCCTTCATATACACTATGCTGACGCTCCGCTCCGCCGGTGACAAGCTCAATTTCCGCTTTAACCGGAAACTGGGCAAGCAGCTGACGAAAATCTTCCCGTTCACTCTCGTTTATCACCAGGATTATTTTCTGACAAGGTGCGTGGCTTTCAAAAACCCGCAGTGTGTGTATAATAACAGGCGCACCCTTTAAGCCGATGAACAGCTTATTTTTCCCGGCCTTCATCCGTTTCCCTTGTCCGGCAGCCGGAATGACTACGACATACTCCATCATTAACTCCCTCTTAAAGAGCCTTCTCAAGCAGCTTAGGCTTGGCAAAAATCATTCGCCCCGCCGCTGTCTGCAGCACGCTGGTTACGAGCACATCAATATGTTTCCCTATATAATTGCGGCCTTCTTCCACAACGATCATTGTTCCGTCATCCAAGTAAGCCACACCTTGATTATGCTCTTTCCCGTCCTTAATCACCTGCACATTCATTTCTTCACCCGGGAGCACAACCGGCTTCACCGCGTTTGCAAGGTCATTAATATTCAGTACCGCAACCTTCTGAAGCTCACATACTTTATTTAAATTAAAATCATTCGTCACAACGACACCGGATGTCAGCTTCGCAAGTTTGACAAGCTTGCTGTCAACCTCTTGAATGTCTTCGAAGTCGCCTTCATAAATTTCAACCGTAATATCCAGTTCCTTTTGAATGCGATTCAAAATATCCAGTCCGCGGCGTCCTCTGTTGCGTTTTAAAACATCTGAAGAATCAGCGATATGCTGTAATTCCTCAAGCACAAATTGAGGAATGACAATGACTCCTTCTAAAAAGCCCGTCTGACAAATATCTGCAATTCTCCCATCAATAATAACACTTGTATCCAAGATTTTCAGCCTTTTCTCCTGCTCCTCTTGCTCCTCATCCGCACTTCCCTTTTTCTTCTGCATTCTTGCAGAAATGGAGAACAGACCGATCAGTTCATCCTTTTTCTTAAATCCGACCTGGAAGCCCAGATAACCGAGAAAGAAAGCCAAAAAGACCGGGATGATGGTGCTGAATATACGGTACGGAATATTGTCCAGCGGAATCACGTTTACAATGAGATATGCGATGATAAGTCCAAAAACCAATCCGAGACTTCCGAATAACAGATCCGGCACCGGAGCTCTCAGCAAAGAATCTTCAATCCATTTCACCCAATTAATCACATATTCTGTCGTCCATATACTGATGAGAAAAAAGATAATAGCACCAATTGCAGCAGACGTATATGCGTTTGTTATTAAAGGTATGTCCTGTATATTTGACAGTACAAACAATTCAGGTATTAAAAAGATACCGACAACGCCGCCCACAATAATGAAGAACGCCTGAACTATTCGTTTTAACATACCTCCACCTCCTTTTAAGTAACATTTTTCAGCAGGCTGTCAAAGCCTACAAATATCAGAATAAACAAAAACTAACAATAATATACCCGGATTCTGACAGGTTTAAGCGATACTTAAAGCTGTCTATCTATATAGTGTTTTTCTTGAAGACGTTTTAAACCTTTTTTGATTTTTTGAGCGCGCACCTCGCCGATGCCTTCCACATCATCCAGCTCTTCAACAGTGGCTTCCGTTATGCTTGGCAAAAATCCGAACGCCTCAACCACATTTTCAACAATCGGCATCGGCAGACGCGGAATTTTATTCAGCAGTCTGTACCCTCTCGGCAGCACATAATCATCAAGGTTGGTAGAAGCGGGATATCCAAGCAGCTTAAACAGAATGGAATCATCAAGCAGATCGTAGCTGGACATATCCTGAAGCTCTTTTAACAGCACGAACGGATCTTTGATTTTTTCTTTTACATAGTCTTTGATGAAAAGAGCCGCTTCTTCTTCCATATCTGTAATCAGTTCAATCACCTGCAGACGGATTAAGTGGCCTTCCGTTCCGAGTTCTTTAATATACATGTTGATTTCATTTTTTATACGGAGCACCATTTCATAGCGGTGCATAACGGACAGCACGTCACTGAATGTCACGAGCTCCTCAAACTCTAAAGCGTTTAAAGCCGTAATCGTTTTGTCTAAAATGGTTTTATACTTCTCTAGCGTTTGAATGGCCTGGTTTGCTTTTGTTAAAATAAATCCTATGTCCTTCAGTGTGTATTTCATACTGTCCTGGTATAACGTAATGACATTTCTGCGTTCAGAAATGGCGATGACGAGACAGCCGGTCTGCTTCGCCACCCGTTCCGCCGTACGGTGCCTCATTCCCGTTTCTGAAGAAGAAATGGTCGCTTCCGGCATAAGCTGTGTATTCGCATAAAGAATTTTCTGACCGGAATCACTTAAAATAATGGCACCGTCCATTTTGGCCAGCTCGTATAGGTGAGCGGGCGCAAATGATGTATTAATATGAAAACCGCCATCCACGACTTGCTTTACCTTATCATTGTATCCGACAACAATCAGGCCGCCCGTATTTGCCCGAAGTACATTCTCTATCCCGGCTCTGAGCGGCGTGCCCGGTGCAACGAACTGCAGAATTGCAGACAGGTCAAGCTCTTGTTTCGCCCCTTTTTTCTCTTTTTCCATCTATTATGATCCTCCTAATGAAGTACGAAGCGCTTCTGCAACATTTGCTACTCCGACAACCTCAATCCCTTTTGGTATTGTCCATCCGCCTGCATTCGCCTCAGGTATGACCATACGCTTGAAGCCGAGTTTCGCCGCTTCTTTTACGCGCTGTTCGATTCTTGACACCCTGCGGACTTCTCCTGTCAGACCCACTTCACCGATAAAGCAATCTGCAGGATTCGGCGGTGTATCTCTGAAGCTTGAAGCAATGCTGACGGCTACTGCCAAATCAATCGCCGGTTCATCCAGTTTGACCCCGCCGGCGACTTTTAAGTACGCATCTTGATTCTGAAGCAATAGCCCCACCCGCTTCTCAAGCACAGCCATGATTAACGACACCCTGTTGTGGTCAATCCCTGTAGCCATGCGGCGCGGGTTTCCAAAGCTGGTCGGTGATATGAGCGCCTGAATTTCAACCAGAATCGGTCTCGTTCCTTCCATTGACGCAACGATACTCGAACCCGAAGCCCCGGCAGAACGCTCCTCCAAGAAAATTTCCGAAGGGTTCAGCACTTCTGTAAGCCCCTCTTCCCGCATTTCAAAGATGCCCATTTCATTTGTTGAGCCGAAACGGTTTTTTACAGCCCGCAAAATACGGAATGTATGGTGCCGCTCTCCTTCAAAGTATAGAACGGTATCGACCATATGCTCAAGCAATCTCGGCCCAGCGATCGATCCTTCTTTTGTGACGTGTCCGACGATAAAAATCGGAATGCCGTTTGTTTTCGCGATTTTCATCAATTCAGCCGTACACTCTCTTACTTGTGATACACTGCCGGGAGCTGAGGTGATGTCGCTTTGGTAAACGGTCTGAATGGAGTCTACAACAACAAATGCGGGATTCATCTCTTGTATAGCAGACGAAATATACTCCATATCGGTTTCAGATAAAACATGTAACAATTGGCTGTTGATTCCAAGCCTGTCGGCGCGCAGCTTCGTTTGCTTCACGGATTCCTCCCCGGAAATGTAAAGCACGCTGCCGGCCGTGTCTGCTAATTGTGCGGATACTTGAAGAAGGAGCGTTGATTTCCCGATGCCGGGGTCGCCGCCGATTAATACTAACGAGCCCTTCACAACGCCGCCGCCAAGCACTCTGTTGAATTCTTCGAGCTTGGTGTGAACACGGGGTTCTTCTGATGTTTCAATTGATGTAATGGGTGATGGTTTCTGGACGGTTTGAACGGAGTGGGAGAAAGCCGCCCGCCGATTCGCCGGCTCTTTTTTGACGGTTTCTTCCACCATTGTATTCCAAGCCCCGCAGCCCGGGCATTTCCCCATCCATTTTGCGGATTCATAACCGCATGAGTGGCAGATGAATTTTGTTTTTGATTTAGCCATATATGCTGTAAGACCTCTTCCTTATCGAATATTTCTCTATATAACAAAGTGAGGCATACACTTGCTTACGTATGCCTCATGTTTGTCACTATATTAGTTCGTTTTAGCAGTTGTTTTTACGACAAATTCGCCGTCTTCAACGTCAAGAACGATGTGCTGGCCTTTATCAATATTGCCTCTGAGAAGCTCTTCTGATAACCGGTCCTCCACATGCTTTTGAATCGCTCTTCTTAACGGACGTGCGCCGTATTCCAAGTCGACGCCCTCGTCTGCTACTTTTGCTTTTGCAACATCCGTCAGCTCTATAGAGAGATCTTGTTCTTTCAGACGTTTTGTTAATTGGTCAGACATAAGCGACACGATGTCTGTAAGATGTTTTTTCTCAAGGGAGTGGAAGACGATAATTTCGTCAATCCGGTTGATAAATTCAGGTCTGAAGGCACGCTTCAGCTCTCCCATGACTTTGTCTTTCATGTCTTTATGGTTTTGTGATTCATCCTGCACATTGAAGCCCACATATTTGTTGCGTTTCAGCTCGCTCGCTCCGACGTTTGACGTCATAATCAGGATCGTATTGCGGAAATCAACAGTGCGTCCCTTTGAATCAGTCAAGCGTCCGTCTTCAAGCACTTGCAGAAGAATGTTAAACACATCAGGATGCGCTTTTTCAATTTCATCAAGCAGTACGACAGAGTAAGGTTTTCTTCTCACTTTTTCCGTCAGCTGGCCGCCTTCATCATAGCCGACATATCCCGGAGGAGAACCGACAAGACGTGAAGTCGAATGTTTCTCCATATATTCGGACATATCCACTCTGATCATCGCTTCTTCATCACCGAAAATAGATTCCGCCAGCGCTCTTGCCAGCTCTGTCTTCCCTACGCCTGTAGGGCCTAAGAAGATGAATGAACCGATCGGACGTTTCGGATCCTTCAAACCGGCTCTTGCACGTCTGACAGCCTTCGCAACGGCTACAACGGCTTCATCCTGGCCAATGACGCGGGAGTGCAGAATACTTTCCATATTGAGAAGCTTATCTGTTTCCGTTTGCGCAATTTTAGATACAGGCACCCCGGTCCAGCTGGATACCACCATTGCGATATCCTCTACAGAAACTTCGGAGTTCTCCTGGCCTTGTTTTTCTTTCCACGTTTTTTTCGTATCTTCCACCTGTTCTCTCAAGCGCTGCTCCGTATCACGAAGAGAAGCCGCTTTTTCAAACTCCTGGCTTTGAACGGCAGCGTCTTTTTCCTTGCGAACTTCATCGAGTTTCTGCTCAAGCTCTTTTAAGTTCGGAGGCGTTGTGAAGGAACGGAGACGTACTTTTGAACCAGCTTCGTCAATTAAATCGATCGCTTTATCCGGAAGGAAGCGGTCAGAAATATAACGGTCAGACAATTTAACCGCCGCTTCGATCGCTTCATCGGTAATGGATACGCGGTGATGCGCTTCATAGCGGTCACGAAGCCCTTTTAAGATCTGAATGCTTTCATCGACTGACGGCTCATCCACCTGAATCGGCTGGAAGCGGCGCTCCAGAGCTGCGTCTTTTTCGATATATTTGCGGTATTCATCAAGCGTTGTCGCACCAATGCACTGAAGCTCTCCGCGAGCGAGTGAAGGTTTTAAAATATTCGACGCGTCAATCGCACCTTCTGCTCCTCCAGCTCCGATCAGTGTGTGCAATTCGTCAATGAATAAAATGATATTGCCCGCCTGACGTATTTCATCCATTACTTTTTTCAAACGGTCTTCAAATTCTCCGCGGTATTTCGTGCCGGCTACAACCGTTCCCATGTCTAATGTCATTACGCGTTTATCGCGTAAAATTTCCGGCACTTCATTGTTGATGATCTGCTGTGCGAGACCTTCAGCAATCGCAGTTTTACCTACACCCGGTTCCCCAATCAGAACGGGATTATTCTTTGTTCTGCGGCTTAATACCTCAATAACACGCTGAATTTCTTTGCTTCGGCCGATAACCGGATCAAGGCTGTCTTCCCTCGCAATCGCGGTTAAATCACGCGCCAGACTGTCAAGCGTCGGCGTGTTTGCGCTGCTATTTGTCCCTGCTCCGGATGTCCCTGTCTCATTGCTTCCGAGAAGCTGCAGAACCTGCTGTCTCGCCTTATTGAGACTGACACCCAGATTATTCAGAACTCTCGCGGCGACTCCCTCACCTTCACGAATCAGCCCAAGAAGTATGTGCTCTGTTCCTACATAAGAATGACCGAGCTTTCTGGCTTCATCCATTGATAGTTCTATTACCTTTTTGGCTCGAGGCGTGTAATGAGGGACAGAGGTGGTGCTTTCCTGTCCTCGGCCAATCAAACTTTCCACTTCTTTCTGCATTTTATCTGAATTGAGGCCAAGCGCTTCTAAAGCTTTAAATGCTATCCCTTCACCTTCACGGACTAACCCCAATAATATATGTTCAGTTCCGATATTTGTATGGCCTAAGCGCAGTGCTTCTTCCTGTGCCAGTGCCAATACCTTTTGAGCCCGCTCTGTAAATCTTCCAAACATCATATCGAATCATCCTCCTGTCTATTTGCACTCATTTCTAAACGCAGCCTTTCCCTGATAAGAGCCGCTCTTCTCGCGTCTCTTTCGTTCGGCCGTAATGCGCCGCCCGAATATTGCTGGAGAAAACCGGGCTGTGTCAAAATCATCAGTTCATTAAGTATATTGCTTGATAGCCCTTTAATGATCCCCAGGTCTATCCCCAGCCGAACGTCAGAAAGGCATTTCGCCGTTTCCTTCGATTCAATCATTCGGCAGTTGGATAAAACTCCGTAAGATCTGAATACCCGGTCCTCTAATTCAATTTTCGAGGTTTGATAAAGCGCTTCTCGGGCTGAGCGTTCCTGCTCAATCAGCTGGGCAGCCACACTATTCAAATCATCGACGATGTCCTGTTCTGATTTTCCAAGTGTGATTTGATTTGAAATTTGAAAGATATTTCCTAATGCTTCGCTGCCTTCCCCGTAAATTCCTCTAACAACTAAACCTAATTGGTTAATTGCCGGTATAATTCGATTCATTTGCCTAGTTAGCACAAGACCCGGCAAATGCATCATGACCGAAGCCCTTAGTCCCGTCCCTACATTTGTAGGACAGCTTGTTAAGTATCCTCTCTTCTCTCCAAAAGCGTAATCCACTTTCTCCTCAATCCAGTCATCAACCTGGTTTGCCGCTTTTATGGCGTTGAGAAGCTGGAAGCCGGGGAAGAGACATTGAATTCTGATATGATCTTCTTCATTTAACATAATGCTGACTTCTTCATTTTCAGAAAGCAGACAGCCGCCAAACGGTGATTCCGTTAAATTCGGGCTGATCAGATGCTTTTCCATCAGCACCCGTTTTTCCAAAGGCTGAGCTTCACTCATTCTGATTAAATGAAATTGACCGATATCAGGCAGTTCTTTCCCTGAAAAATGATCTTCGAATTGCTGAATAATGGATGAGGCTTCTTCATTCGTATACCGGGCAGGAAACTTTATATTTTCAAAGTTTCTGGCCAACCGTATACGGCTGCTGAGTACAATGTCACTTTCAGGTCCCTTTTGCTTCATCCAATTGCTTAATGCGTCCTGAATAAAATGCTTGAGCGACATTACCCTTGTTCCTCCTCACTGTCTGTGCCTTTTAATTTCTGCTCTAACGACCGGATCTGATCCCTGACCTGCGCCGCCTTTTCAAACTCTTCCTGATGTATTAAAGATTCAAGTTCCTTTTTTAACATTTCCATTTGCCGTCTTACATGCAGGTTTCCGCCTATACGTTTCGGAATTTTCCCGGCATGCACCGTGTTCCCGCTGTGGACTTTTCGCAAGATCGGCGTAATTTGGCTGTGAAATGTATCGTAACACTCCGCACAGCCGAACCGCCCTGTTTTTCTCAGCTGTTGAAACGTCATGCCGCATTTCTTACAGGCCGTGCCTTGCTCTGAATAGCCGAACATTTGAGAACCCGTGTTTTGAAAGGAAGACTCCATATTCAGCAGCCCTGATAATAAATTATGAATCGAGAACCCTTGGTTTCCACTTATACCGTATGAATCACTATTTTCTTTTGCACATTGTTCGCAAATATGAACTTCTTGCTTTTCTCCATTAACAACTTTCGTAAAGTGAAAAGTGGCCGGTCTCTCATTGCACTCTTGACAAATCAATCTTTTCACCCGCTTACTTTAGTTTTAAAGATGTGAGCATCGCCTTCATCATTCTGGCTCTTAGTTCATCCCGTTCAGGCAAATCAATATATAGAACTGAACGATCCATTACACTCACCATCATTTTAGCTTCTCTTTCCGAAATAACCCCGTCCTCTAACAGTCTGAGAATAATGTCATCAGAGGCTGCCTGGGACAAGTGGGTATGAATCTGCGAAATAATATTATTGATGAGGACGACTTCGTTATTCATTTTAACTTTGATAATACGAATATAACCGCCGCCTCCCCGTTTACTTTCAACAATATATCCTCTTTCGCTTGTGAATCTGGTGTTGATGACATAATTTATTTGGGAAGGAACACACTGAAATTTATCAGCAATTTCACTGCGTTTGATCTCTAAAATTTCTTTGCCATTTTGATCTAATACTTGTTTTAAGTACTGTTCAATGATGTCAGAAATATTATGTCCCACTCAACCCCCTCCTTTATTGACTTTGACTATATTTGACTTTAATCTTACTATAAGGTGTTTCGCAAAATTTTTCAACTGTATCGCTCTATCTCTATTATTTCCACTTTGCACAAGCATAAAACCTGCTTTTACAAAAAGGTATATCGTTACTTTTCTCATATTATATAACGTATGCAGAAAAACACAAAAAAGACAGCTCATCATGAGCTGTCTTTACCGTATGATTGCTTGGCGGCGTCCTACTCTCACAGGGGGAAACCCCCGACTACCATCGGCGCTGAAGAGCTTAACTTCCGTGTTCGGCATGGGAACGGGTGTGACCTCTTCGCTATCGCCACCAAACCATTGAGAGTGTTCTCTCAAAACTAGATAACAGTAAGCATACATTCAAAAATGGTTAAGTCCTCGATCGATTAGTATCTGTCAGCTCCATGTGTCGCCACACTTCCACCTCAGACCTATCAACCTGATCATCTTTCAGGGATCTTACTTCCTTGCGGAATGGGAAATCTCATCTTGAGGGGGGCTTCATGCTTAGATGCTTTCAGCACTTATCCCGTCCGCACATAGCTACCCAGCGATGCCCTTGGCAGAACAACTGGTACACCAGCGGTGCGTCCATCCCGGTCCTCTCGTACTAAGGACAGCTCCTCTCAAATTTCCTGCGCCCGCGACGGATAGGGACCGAACTGTCTCACGACGTTCTGAACCCAGCTCGCGTACCGCTTTAATGGGCGAACAGCCCAACCCTTGGGACCGACTACAGCCCCAGGATGCGATGAGCCGACATCGAGGTGCCAAACCTCCCCGTCGATGTGGACTCTTGGGGGAGATAAGCCTGTTATCCCCGGGGTAGCTTTTATCCGTTGAGCGATGGCCCTTCCATGCGGAACCACCGGATCACTAAGCCCGACTTTCGTCCCTGCTCGACTTGTAGGTCTCGCAGTCAAGCTCCCTTGTGCCTTTACACTCTGCGAATGATTTCCAACCATTCTGAGGGAACCTTTGGGCGCCTCCGTTACCTTTTAGGAGGCGACCGCCCCAGTCAAACTGCCCACCTGACACTGTCTCCCCGCCCGATAAGGGCGGCGGGTTAGAAGGTCAATACAGCCAGGGTAGTATCCCACCGATGCCTCCACCGAAGCTGGCGCTCCGGTTTCCAAGGCTCCTACCTATCCTGTACAAGCTGTACCAACATTCAATATCAGGCTGCAGTAAAGCTCCACGGGGTCTTTCCGTCCTGTCGCGGGTAACCTGCATCTTCACAGGTACTATAATTTCACCGAGTCTCTCGTTGAGACAGTGCCCAGATCGTTGCGCCTTTCGTGCGGGTCGGAACTTACCCGACAAGGAATTTCGCTACCTTAGGACCGTTATAGTTACGGCCGCCGTTTACTGGGGCTTCAATTCGCACCTTCGCTTACGCTAAGCGCTCCTCTTAACCTTCCAGCACCGGGCAGGCGTCAGCCCCTATACTTCGCCTTACGGCTTCGCAGAGACCTGTGTTTTTGCTAAACAGTCGCCTGGGCCTATTCACTGCGGCTCTCTCGGGCTTGCACCCTAACAGAGCACCCCTTCTCCCGAAGTTACGGGGTCATTTTGCCGAGTTCCTTAACGAGAGTTCTCTCGATCACCTTAGGATTCTCTCCTCGCCTACCTGTGTCGGTTTGCGGTACGGGCACCTCTCACCTCGCTAGAGGCTTTTCTTGGCAGTGTGGAATCAGGAACTTCGCTACTATAATTCGCTCGCCATCACAGCTCAGCCTTCACGGGAAACGGATTTGCCTATTTCCCAGCCTAACTGCTTGGACGCGGATATCCAATACCGCGCTTACCCTATCCTCCTGCGTCCCCCCATTGCTCAAATGGTGAGGAGGTGGTACAGGAATATCAACCTGTTATCCATCGCCTACGCCTTTCGGCCTCGGCTTAGGTCCCGACTAACCCTGAGCGGACGAGCCTTCCTCAGGAAACCTTAGGCATTCGGTGGACGGGATTCTCACCCGTCTTTCGCTACTCATACCGGCATTCTCACTTCTAAGCGCTCCACAAGTCCTTCCGGTCTTGCTTCACAGCCCTTAGAACGCTCTCCTACCACTGTTCGAAGAACAGTCCGCAGCTTCGGTGATACGTTTAGCCCCGGTACATTTTCGGCGCAGAGTCACTCGACCAGTGAGCTATTACGCACTCTTTAAATGGTGGCTGCTTCTAAGCCAACATCCTGGTTGTCTAAGCAACTCCACATCCTTTTCCACTTAACGTATACTTTGGGACCTTAGCTGGCGGTCTGGGCTGTTTCCCTTTCGACTACGGATCTTATCACTCGCAGTCTGACTCCCAAGGATAAGTCATCGGCATTCGGAGTTTGACTGAATTCGGTAACCCGGTAGGGGCCCCTAGTCCAATCAGTGCTCTACCTCCGAGACTCTTACCTTGAGGCTAGCCCTAAAGCTATTTCGGAGAGAACCAGCTATCTCCAGGTTCGATTGGCATTTCACCCCTACCCACACCTCATCCCCGCACTTTTCAACGTGCGTGGGTTCGGGCCTCCATTCAGTGTTACCTGAACTTCACCCTGGACATGGGTAGATCACCTGGTTTCGGGTCTACGACCACGTACTCATGCGCCCTATTCAGACTCGCTTTCGCTGCGGCTCCGCATCTTCTGCTTAACCTTGCACGGAATCGTAACTCGCCGGTTCATTCTACAAAAGGCACGCCATCACCCGTTAACGGGCTCTGACTACTTGTAGGCACACGGTTTCAGGATCTATTTCACTCCCCTTCCGGGGTGCTTTTCACCTTTCCCTCACGGTACTGGTTCACTATCGGTCACTAGGGAGTATTTAGCCTTGGGAGATGGTCCTCCCGGATTCCGACGGAATTTCACGTGTTCCGCCGTACTCAGGATCCACTCTGGAGAGAACGAAGTTTTGACTACAGGGCTGTTACCTCCTATGGCGGGCCTTTCCAGACCTCTTCATCTACCTCGTTCCTTTGTAACTCCGTACAGAGTGTCCTACAACCCCAAGAGGCAAGCCTCTTGGTTTGGGCTGATCCCGTTTCGCTCGCCGCTACTCAGGGAATCGCATTTGCTTTCTCTTCCTCCGGGTACTTAGATGTTTCAGTTCCCCGGGTCTGCCTTCTCATATCCTATGTATTCAGATATGGATACCACTCCATTACGAGTGGTGGGTTTCCCCATTCGGAAATCTCCGGATCAAAGCTTGCTTACAGCTCCCCGAAGCATATCGGTGTTCGTCCCGTCCTTCATCGGCTCCTAGTGCCAAGGCATCCACCGTGCGCCCTTTCTAACTTAACCGTTAAAAAGAATCACTACGTGATATCTTGCATTACAATTGAATGTGAATTACTTCTGTTATCTAGTTTTCAAAGAACATTATCTCGAAGAATCGAATGATCCTTCAAAACTAAACAAGACAGGGAACGTTCTGTTTATAAGACCCAAGGTCTTATATTCCGTTAAAATCCTTAGAAAGGAGGTGATCCAGCCGCACCTTCCGATACGGCTACCTTGTTACGACTTCACCCCAATCATCTGTCCCACCTTCGGCGGCTGGCTCCATAAAGGTTACCTCACCGACTTCGGGTGTTACAAACTCTCGTGGTGTGACGGGCGGTGTGTACAAGGCCCGGGAACGTATTCACCGCGGCATGCTGATCCGCGATTACTAGCGATTCCAGCTTCACGCAGTCGAGTTGCAGACTGCGATCCGAACTGAGAACAGATTTGTGGGATTGGCTTAACCTCGCGGTTTCGCTGCCCTTTGTTCTGTCCATTGTAGCACGTGTGTAGCCCAGGTCATAAGGGGCATGATGATTTGACGTCATCCCCACCTTCCTCCGGTTTGTCACCGGCAGTCACCTTAGAGTGCCCAACTGAATGCTGGCAACTAAGATCAAGGGTTGCGCTCGTTGCGGGACTTAACCCAACATCTCACGACACGAGCTGACGACAACCATGCACCACCTGTCACTCTGCCCCCGAAGGGGACGTCCTATCTCTAGGGTTGTCAGAGGATGTCAAGACCTGGTAAGGTTCTTCGCGTTGCTTCGAATTAAACCACATGCTCCACCGCTTGTGCGGGCCCCCGTCAATTCCTTTGAGTTTCAGTCTTGCGACCGTACTCCCCAGGCGGAGTGCTTAATGCGTTAGCTGCAGCACTAAGGGGCGGAAACCCCCTAACACTTAGCACTCATCGTTTACGGCGTGGACTACCAGGGTATCTAATCCTGTTCGCTCCCCACGCTTTCGCTCCTCAGCGTCAGTTACAGACCAGAGAGTCGCCTTCGCCACTGGTGTTCCTCCACATCTCTACGCATTTCACCGCTACACGTGGAATTCCACTCTCCTCTTCTGCACTCAAGTTCCCCAGTTTCCAATGACCCTCCCCGGTTGAGCCGGGGGCTTTCACATCAGACTTAAGAAACCGCCTGCGAGCCCTTTACGCCCAATAATTCCGGACAACGCTTGCCACCTACGTATTACCGCGGCTGCTGGCACGTAGTTAGCCGTGGCTTTCTGGTTAGGTACCGTCAAGGTGCCGCCCTATTTGAACGGCACTTGTTCTTCCCTAACAACAGAGCTTTACGATCCGAAAACCTTCATCACTCACGCGGCGTTGCTCCGTCAGACTTTCGTCCATTGCGGAAGATTCCCTACTGCTGCCTCCCGTAGGAGTCTGGGCCGTGTCTCAGTCCCAGTGTGGCCGATCACCCTCTCAGGTCGGCTACGCATCGTCGCCTTGGTGAGCCGTTACCTCACCAACTAGCTAATGCGCCGCGGGTCCATCTGTAAGTGGTAGCCGAAGCCACCTTTTTTGTCTGAACCATGCGGTTCAAACAAGCATCCGGTATTAGCCCCGGTTTCCCGGAGTTATCCCAGTCTTACAGGCAGGTTACCCACGTGTTACTCACCCGTCCGCCGCTAACATCAGGGAGCAAGCTCCCATCTGTCCGCTCGACTTGCATGTATTAGGCACGCCGCCAGCGTTCGTCCTGAGCCAGGATCAAACTCTCCGATAAATGGATCACAGACTAAGTTCACCGCATCCTGCAGTAACGTCTGTGTGATCTGCATCGTGCAGACCTTAGTTTGACTGACTACGCACATCGCTGTGCGATTTATTTAAAACTTTGAATTAACAGGTACGTTTTGTCTTGTTTAGTTTTCAAAGATCATTTTGTTCACTTTCTCAAGCAACTTTTTAATTATATAATAAGTTTCTTTTAAAGTCAACATGTTTTTCAAAAAATAAATGGTGGAGCCTAGCGGGATCGAACCGCTGACCTCCTGCGTGCAAAGCAGGCGCTCTCCCAGCTGAGCTAAGGCCCCAAAGTGGTCGGGAAGACAGGATTCGAACCTGCGACCCCATGGTCCCAAACCATGTGCTCTACCAAGCTGAGCTACTTCCCGATTTTTTAAAAATATGGCGCGCCCGAGAGGAGTCGAACCCCTAACCTTTTGATCCGTAGTCAAACGCTCTATCCAATTGAGCTACGGGCGCATAATAATGAATGCCGAGGGCCGGACTTGAACCGGCACGGTAGTCACCTACCGCAGGATTTTAAGTCCTGTGTGTCTGCCAATTCCACCACCCCGGCGTGGATGGTATAGTTGGAGCGGAAGACGGGATTCGAACCCGCGACCCCCACCTTGGCAAGGTGGTGTTCTACCACTGAACTACTTCCGCATACAGGATAACTATCCTGTATAATGCGGGTGAAGGGACTTGAACCCCCACGTCATAAGACACTAGATCCTAAGTCTAGCGCGTCTGCCAATTCCGCCACACCCGCGTAACATGGTGAGCCATGAAGGACTCGAACCTTCGACCCTCTGATTAAAAGTCAGATGCTCTACCAACTGAGCTAATGGCTCTCTTTAAAGACTTGTGTTATTATCTTGTCCAAAAATGGTGCCGGCCAGAGGACTTGAACCCCCAACCTACTGATTACAAGTCAGTTGCTCTACCAATTGAGCTAGGCCGGCATATGGTGGAGGATGACGGGCTCGAACCGCCGACCCTCTGCTTGTAAGGCAGATGCTCTCCCAGCTGAGCTAATCCTCCGTATATTACACTTACGTGTAATGGCTTGGCGGCGTCCTACTCTCACAGGGGGAAACCCCCGACTACCATCGGCGCTGAAGAGCTTAACTTCCGTGTTCGGCATGGGAACGGGTGTGACCTCTTCGCTATCGCCACCAAACCATTGAGAGTGTTCTCTCAAAACTAGATAACAGTAAGCATACATTCAAAAATGGTTAAGTCCTCGATCGATTAGTATCTGTCAGCTCCATGTGTCGCCACACTTCCACCTCAGACCTATCAACCTGATCATCTTTCAGGGATCTTACTTCCTTGCGGAATGGGAAATCTCATCTTGAGGGGGGCTTCATGCTTAGATGCTTTCAGCACTTATCCCGTCCGCACATAGCTACCCAGCGATGCCCTTGGCAGAACAACTGGTACACCAGCGGTGCGTCCATCCCGGTCCTCTCGTACTAAGGACAGCTCCTCTCAAATTTCCTGCGCCCGCGACGGATAGGGACCGAACTGTCTCACGACGTTCTGAACCCAGCTCGCGTACCGCTTTAATGGGCGAACAGCCCAACCCTTGGGACCGACTACAGCCCCAGGATGCGATGAGCCGACATCGAGGTGCCAAACCTCCCCGTCGATGTGGACTCTTGGGGGAGATAAGCCTGTTATCCCCGGGGTAGCTTTTATCCGTTGAGCGATGGCCCTTCCATGCGGAACCACCGGATCACTAAGCCCGACTTTCGTCCCTGCTCGACTTGTAGGTCTCGCAGTCAAGCTCCCTTGTGCCTTTACACTCTGCGAATGATTTCCAACCATTCTGAGGGAACCTTTGGGCGCCTCCGTTACCTTTTAGGAGGCGACCGCCCCAGTCAAACTGCCCACCTGACACTGTCTCCCCGCCCGATAAGGGCGGCGGGTTAGAAGGTCAATACAGCCAGGGTAGTATCCCACCGATGCCTCCACCGAAGCTGGCGCTCCGGTTTCCAAGGCTCCTACCTATCCTGTACAAGCTGTACCAACATTCAATATCAGGCTGCAGTAAAGCTCCACGGGGTCTTTCCGTCCTGTCGCGGGTAACCTGCATCTTCACAGGTACTATAATTTCACCGAGTCTCTCGTTGAGACAGTGCCCAGATCGTTGCGCCTTTCGTGCGGGTCGGAACTTACCCGACAAGGAATTTCGCTACCTTAGGACCGTTATAGTTACGGCCGCCGTTTACTGGGGCTTCAATTCGCACCTTCGCTTACGCTAAGCGCTCCTCTTAACCTTCCAGCACCGGGCAGGCGTCAGCCCCTATACTTCGCCTTACGGCTTCGCAGAGACCTGTGTTTTTGCTAAACAGTCGCCTGGGCCTATTCACTGCGGCTCTCTCGGGCTTGCACCCTAACAGAGCACCCCTTCTCCCGAAGTTACGGGGTCATTTTGCCGAGTTCCTTAACGAGAGTTCTCTCGATCACCTTAGGATTCTCTCCTCGCCTACCTGTGTCGGTTTGCGGTACGGGCACCTCTCACCTCGCTAGAGGCTTTTCTTGGCAGTGTGGAATCAGGAACTTCGCTACTATAATTCGCTCGCCATCACAGCTCAGCCTTCACGGGAAACGGATTTGCCTATTTCCCAGCCTAACTGCTTGGACGCGGATATCCAATACCGCGCTTACCCTATCCTCCTGCGTCCCCCCATTGCTCAAATGGTGAGGAGGTGGTACAGGAATATCAACCTGTTATCCATCGCCTACGCCTTTCGGCCTCGGCTTAGGTCCCGACTAACCCTGAGCGGACGAGCCTTCCTCAGGAAACCTTAGGCATTCGGTGGACGGGATTCTCACCCGTCTTTCGCTACTCATACCGGCATTCTCACTTCTAAGCGCTCCACAAGTCCTTCCGGTCTTGCTTCACAGCCCTTAGAACGCTCTCCTACCACTGTTCGAAGAACAGTCCGCAGCTTCGGTGATACGTTTAGCCCCGGTACATTTTCGGCGCAGAGTCACTCGACCAGTGAGCTATTACGCACTCTTTAAATGGTGGCTGCTTCTAAGCCAACATCCTGGTTGTCTAAGCAACTCCACATCCTTTTCCACTTAACGTATACTTTGGGACCTTAGCTGGCGGTCTGGGCTGTTTCCCTTTCGACTACGGATCTTATCACTCGCAGTCTGACTCCCAAGGATAAGTCATCGGCATTCGGAGTTTGACTGAATTCGGTAACCCGGTAGGGGCCCCTAGTCCAATCAGTGCTCTACCTCCGAGACTCTTACCTTGAGGCTAGCCCTAAAGCTATTTCGGAGAGAACCAGCTATCTCCAGGTTCGATTGGCATTTCACCCCTACCCACACCTCATCCCCGCACTTTTCAACGTGCGTGGGTTCGGGCCTCCATTCAGTGTTACCTGAACTTCACCCTGGACATGGGTAGATCACCTGGTTTCGGGTCTACGACCACGTACTCATGCGCCCTATTCAGACTCGCTTTCGCTGCGGCTCCGCATCTTCTGCTTAACCTTGCACGGAATCGTAACTCGCCGGTTCATTCTACAAAAGGCACGCCATCACCCGTTAACGGGCTCTGACTACTTGTAGGCACACGGTTTCAGGATCTATTTCACTCCCCTTCCGGGGTGCTTTTCACCTTTCCCTCACGGTACTGGTTCACTATCGGTCACTAGGGAGTATTTAGCCTTGGGAGATGGTCCTCCCGGATTCCGACGGAATTTCACGTGTTCCGCCGTACTCAGGATCCACTCTGGAGAGAACGAAGTTTTGACTACAGGGCTGTTACCTCCTATGGCGGGCCTTTCCAGACCTCTTCATCTACCTCGTTCCTTTGTAACTCCGTACAGAGTGTCCTACAACCCCAAGAGGCAAGCCTCTTGGTTTGGGCTGATCCCGTTTCGCTCGCCGCTACTCAGGGAATCGCATTTGCTTTCTCTTCCTCCGGGTACTTAGATGTTTCAGTTCCCCGGGTCTGCCTTCTCATATCCTATGTATTCAGATATGGATACCACTCCATTACGAGTGGTGGGTTTCCCCATTCGGAAATCTCCGGATCAAAGCTTGCTTACAGCTCCCCGAAGCATATCGGTGTTCGTCCCGTCCTTCATCGGCTCCTAGTGCCAAGGCATCCACCGTGCGCCCTTTCTAACTTAACCGTTAAAAAGAATCACTACGTGATATCTTGCATTACAATTGAATGTGAATTACTTCTGTTATCTAGTTTTCAAAGAACATTATCTCGAAGAATCGAATGATCCTTCAAAACTAAACAAGACAGGGAACGTTCTGTTTATAAGACCCAAGGTCTTATATTCCGTTAAAATCCTTAGAAAGGAGGTGATCCAGCCGCACCTTCCGATACGGCTACCTTGTTACGACTTCACCCCAATCATCTGTCCCACCTTCGGCGGCTGGCTCCATAAAGGTTACCTCACCGACTTCGGGTGTTACAAACTCTCGTGGTGTGACGGGCGGTGTGTACAAGGCCCGGGAACGTATTCACCGCGGCATGCTGATCCGCGATTACTAGCGATTCCAGCTTCACGCAGTCGAGTTGCAGACTGCGATCCGAACTGAGAACAGATTTGTGGGATTGGCTTAACCTCGCGGTTTCGCTGCCCTTTGTTCTGTCCATTGTAGCACGTGTGTAGCCCAGGTCATAAGGGGCATGATGATTTGACGTCATCCCCACCTTCCTCCGGTTTGTCACCGGCAGTCACCTTAGAGTGCCCAACTGAATGCTGGCAACTAAGATCAAGGGTTGCGCTCGTTGCGGGACTTAACCCAACATCTCACGACACGAGCTGACGACAACCATGCACCACCTGTCACTCTGCCCCCGAAGGGGACGTCCTATCTCTAGGGTTGTCAGAGGATGTCAAGACCTGGTAAGGTTCTTCGCGTTGCTTCGAATTAAACCACATGCTCCACCGCTTGTGCGGGCCCCCGTCAATTCCTTTGAGTTTCAGTCTTGCGACCGTACTCCCCAGGCGGAGTGCTTAATGCGTTAGCTGCAGCACTAAGGGGCGGAAACCCCCTAACACTTAGCACTCATCGTTTACGGCGTGGACTACCAGGGTATCTAATCCTGTTCGCTCCCCACGCTTTCGCTCCTCAGCGTCAGTTACAGACCAGAGAGTCGCCTTCGCCACTGGTGTTCCTCCACATCTCTACGCATTTCACCGCTACACGTGGAATTCCACTCTCCTCTTCTGCACTCAAGTTCCCCAGTTTCCAATGACCCTCCCCGGTTGAGCCGGGGGCTTTCACATCAGACTTAAGAAACCGCCTGCGAGCCCTTTACGCCCAATAATTCCGGACAACGCTTGCCACCTACGTATTACCGCGGCTGCTGGCACGTAGTTAGCCGTGGCTTTCTGGTTAGGTACCGTCAAGGTGCCGCCCTATTTGAACGGCACTTGTTCTTCCCTAACAACAGAGCTTTACGATCCGAAAACCTTCATCACTCACGCGGCGTTGCTCCGTCAGACTTTCGTCCATTGCGGAAGATTCCCTACTGCTGCCTCCCGTAGGAGTCTGGGCCGTGTCTCAGTCCCAGTGTGGCCGATCACCCTCTCAGGTCGGCTACGCATCGTCGCCTTGGTGAGCCGTTACCTCACCAACTAGCTAATGCGCCGCGGGTCCATCTGTAAGTGGTAGCCGAAGCCACCTTTTATGTCTGAACCATGCGGTTCAAACAACCATCCGGTATTAGCCCCGGTTTCCCGGAGTTATCCCAGTCTTACAGGTAGGTTACCCACGTGTTACTCACCCGTCCGCCGCTAACATCAGGGAGCAAGCTCCCATCTGTCCGCTCGACTTGCATGTATTAGGCACGCCGCCAGCGTTCGTCCTGAGCCAGGATCAAACTCTCCGATAAATGGATCACAGACTAAGTTCACTGCATCCTGCAGTAACGTCTGTGTGATCTGCATCGTGCAGACCTTAGTTTGACTGACTACGCACATCGCTGTGCGATTTATTTAAAACTTTGAATTAACAGGTACGTTTTGTCTTGTTTAGTTTTCAAAGATCATTTTGTCTTTCGTTCAAGCGACTTTATTATTATATCTTATCAATCTCTTGAAGTCAATAACTTTTTAAATTTCTTTTTTTCGTCAGCGCCTTGTTTAGCGGCAACGAATAATAATATACCACCTCACAAATAATAGTGCAATAGTTTTTTAAAAGAAAATCAAAAAAGCTTTATGGACGGCTTGTTTCTAAAAAAGCGCCGTACTGCGATATGCAGAAACGGCGCCTTCCCTTCTATTAGCGATGTCTCATTTGAGGGAATAATAAAACGTCTCTGATAGACGGAGCATTTGTTAACAGCATGACAAGGCGGTCGATGCCGATACCTAATCCTCCGGTCGGCGGCATGCCGTACTCAAGAGCTTCAACGAAGTCTTCATCCATCATATGCGCTTCATCGTTTCCTTCTTCTCTTTCTTTTAATTGTGCTTCAAAGCGTTCTCTTTGGTCGATAGGGTCATTCAGCTCCGTAAATGCGTTAGCGTGCTCACGGCCGACGATAAACAGCTCAAAACGGTCTGTAAAGCGCGGATCCTCAGGATTTTTCTTAGCAAGAGGCGAAATCTCTACAGGGTGGCCGTAAATAAATGTCGGCTGAATGAGTGTTTCTTCAATTTTTTGTTCGAAGAATTCATTAATGATATGGCCCACCGTCATTGAGTTTGTGATCTCGATACCATGTTCTTTTGCATGGCCGCGCGCTTCTTCAACAGTCATCTCATTCCAGAAATCTACGCCTGTAGCTTCTTTGACCGCATCTACCATATGGAGTCGTTTCCATTCAGGTTTCAGATCAATCTGCTCTTCACCGTACTGGATCGTGGTGCTTCCCAGTACTTCCTGCGCAATATGTGCAACGAGGTTTTCCGTCAGGCTCATAATGTCCTTATAATCGGCATACGCTTCATACAGTTCGATCATCGTGAATTCAGGGTTGTGGCGTGTAGAAACACCTTCATTACGGAACACGCGTCCGATTTCGTAGACTTTTTCCAGCCCGCCGACAATCAGGCGTTTCAGATGAAGCTCAATCGCAATACGCATATAAAGAGGCATATCCAGCGCGTTATGATGCGTGATGAACGGGCGCGCAGACGCTCCACCCGGTATGCTGTGCATTGTAGGTGTTTCGACTTCTAAGTATCCATGGTCATCTAAGTATCTTCTCATCGCTTGGATGATTTTGCTGCGTGTGATAAATGTTTGTTTGCTGTCAGGGTTTACGATCAGGTCAAGATAGCGCTGACGGTAACGCTGTTCAACATCTTTTAATCCATGATATTTATCAGGAAGAGGACGCAGTGCTTTTGTCAGCAATTCAAAAGATGTCGCTTTGACAGACAGCTCGCCTACGTTTGTTTTGAAAACTTTCCCGGTGATGCCGATAACGTCTCCGAGGTCTGAGGATTTAAAGATTTCATATTGTTCTTCGCCGACACTGTCTTTTCTTACGTAAATTTGAATTTGACCCTCTAAGTCCTGCAGGTGGGCAAAGCCGGCTTTTCCTTTTCCGCGCTTTGTCATCATACGGCCTGCAATGGTAACTTCAATCGCTTTTTCTTCCAGTTCTTCTTTAGAAAGCTCTTGGTAGGCGTCAATGATCTGCTGAGATTGATGTGTTCTCTCGAAGCGTTCGCCGAAAGGATCAATGCCGTTTTCTCTCAGCTGGTTCATTTTATCGCGTCTGACTTGCAGCTGGTCGTTCAATTCCTCATGATTTTGCTCTTCTTGACTCATTGTTATCACTCCATTACAGATATTGTTTCATGAAAAAAGCAGAAAAACTGCCAGCACAAAACTAGCAGTGAGCAGCAAATAGAGGTGAGTATTATCCTACTTTTGCGTTTTGAAGCTCTTTCGTCTCAACTTCAACCGTAAATGCATCTAAAAGTTGTACAAACTCTTCTCTTGTCTCACATTGATTGATTTCATTGCGAACATTCGCATTGCCTTTTACGCCTTTCAAATACCATGCAGCGTGCTTTCTCATTTCTCTTACCGCTACCTTTTCACCTTTTAAGTTAATCAGGCGGTCAAGGTGCAGTTTGCATACTGACATTTTTTCACGGACTTTCGGTTCGTCTTTTAACTCACCGGTTTCAAGGTACTGAACCGTACGGTAAATCATCCACGGGTTGCCGAGTGCGGCACGGCCGATCATGACGCCGTCAACACCGGTTTCCTCGAGCATGCGTTTCGCGTCCTGAGGCGTTTTGACATCGCCGTTTCCGATCACAGGAATAGAGACGGATTGCTTTACTTCTTTAATGATATCCCAGTTCGCAGTGCCTTCATACATTTGCACTCTTGTGCGTCCGTGCATCGCAACAGCTTTTCCGCCGGCGCGTTCAACAGCCTGGGCGTTTTTCACGGCATAAATGTGATCTTCATCCCAGCCCATTCTCATCTTCACCGTTACGGGCTTATCAACAGCATCTACTACTGCGGATACCATTTCATAAATTTTATTCGGATCGAGAAGCCATTTTGCTCCCGCGTCGCATTTTGTAATCTTCGGCACAGGGCATCCCATGTTAATATCAATAATATCTGCCGTCGTATTTTGATCGACAAACTTAGCCGCTTCTACAAGGGTTTCTTTCTTCCCTCCGAAAATCTGCAGGCTGAGAGGTTTTTCTCTCTCCTCGATGTAGAGCATTCCCATTGTTTTCGCGTTGTTGTACAGAATGGCTTTGTCACTGACCATTTCCGCACATACGAGTCCCGCTCCGAATTCTTTAACGGTAAGACGGAATGCGGCGTTACAGACTCCGGCCATCGGAGCAAGAACCACTCTGTTTTTTAATTCAATATCACCGATTTTAAACACTATTCGTCCTCCTTTCCTGCATTTTCAGGCGGAGCCAATTCCTCCGCGCTTATATTTAAAGCATCAGCAGCGTCACGAATGATCGAAGCTGACGGCAAACGGTTTCCGCGTTCAATCTCGCCGAGAATGGAAACTGAAATACCTATCGCTTTTGCAAACCCTTCTTGAGTATACCCCTTCAGCTTTCTGAATGCACGAATTCGTCTACCCCAGATTTCTGCTTCCATACGCTTACACCTTCTTGGTTTGTTTCATCGCTGATCGTGATATGATCCGCCTGCGGACAAATTTCTTTTAACGGCGCAAGGACAAATAAGCGCTCGTACATTCTCGGATGCGGAACAATCAGCCGCTCTGTTTCAATATTTTCACGATTATACAGCAAAATGTCAAGGTCTGCCGTTCGCGGCCCCCAGCGGATTTCTCTCGTTCTGCCTAATTCAGCTTCAATGCTCTGCGTCACGTCAAGAAGTTCGAAAGGAGTTAATGACGTCTTCACTTCAACGGCCATATTGAGAAACTGATCTTGATCTTCATAACCCACGGGATCAGTCTCATATATGGAGGATACCTTTGACACCGTCACGTCATCATGCCGGCCGAGCATGGCCACTGCCCGCCGCAAGTAACGTTCACGGTCGCCCATGTTAGAGCCGAGACCAATATATGCCGTGTTGTTCATGATTTCGTTCTCGTCATTTCTATGGCTACTGATTTATAATGGCCGGGAATCGGCGGATCAGGCTTAACAACCTTTACCGTACATTGCTGCACCGGCTCAAATTTCTTAAGAACGGTGTCCGCGATCCGCTCCGCAAGCGTCTCGACCAAATTGACGGGCTCGCCCTCAACGATGCCGCGGCAGACGCTGTACAGCTCCGCATAGTTAATAGTGTAAGAAAGGTCATCTGTTTGTCCCGCTTTGCTCAAGTCCAGTTCGGCAGTCAGGTCTACTTTGAAACGCTGGCCGAGTTTGTTTTCTTCTTCGAACACACCGTGATATCCGTAAAACTCCATACCTTCTACATATACTTTATCCATAATGCGCGCCTCCCTTGTTCAACATAGCATCCATCATCTTAGTCATTCTTGCGATCTCTTTGACATCATGCACCCTCACAATGTCGCAGCCTTTCTGGACGCCAAGGCATACTGTCGCCCCTGTCCCCTCGGCACGTTCCTCAGGAGGGAGGTCAAGCACATGGCCGATGAATCTTTTTCTTGATGTCGCCAGGAGCAGCGGATAACCTAACCCGCTGAACACTTCCAGCTTGTTCATGACAGCCAGATTGTCCTCATAGTTTTTCGCAAAGCCGATCCCCGGATCCAGAATCATATTTTCATCTGAAACGCCGGCATTCGCGGCAATTTTTACGCTTTCCATTAAATCTGCAAGCATATCAGGAATAAGATCGTTATAATTTCTTTCTTTGCGATTATGCATTAAGATAATCGGAACTCCGTGTTTAGCTGCTACCGGCGCCATGTCAGGGTCGCCTTTCGCCCCCCAGATATCATTGATGATAGAGGCGCCCGCTTTCACCGCTTCGTCAGCCACGGACGCTTTGTACGTATCAATTGAAATCGGAACGTCCAGTTCGCTTGTGATCCGTTCTATAGCGGGGATTACACGCGACAGTTCTTCATCAGCCGACACGAGTGATGCGCCGGGCCTTGTCGATTCGCCGCCGATATCTATGATATGCGCCCCTTCTTCAGCCATCTTCGCCGCATGCAGAAGCGCTCTTTCCGTACTATCGTATTTTCCGCCGTCAGAGAAGGAGTCTGGCGTTACATTTAAAATTCCCATAACGAGTGTCTTCTCTTTATAGGATAAAGCGCCTTTTTTTGTATGAATCAGTTTAGGCTGTTCAATCGTTTGCTGCGCCATTTTGTTCCTCCTCCTTTACATTCATTTTGTTTATTTCCTGCTGATACTGCTTGCGGAGCAATTGCACCGTTTTTCCGCTCACTCCGGGCAGCGGCACTTCCTCTATTTTAGAAAACGGGATAATTTCAAGCACGGAGTTTGTCATCCACGCTTCATCCGCTTCAAGCATTGATTGAAAACGGAACCGGCCTTCGGCAACCTCTGTCCCCTGCCGTTTCAATTCACCAATGACAAACTGCCTCGTTACCCCGTCGAGAATGCCTGTATCCAAGGATGGCGTAAAGACCTTGTCTCCTTTTCGCCAAAACACATTGGAGACAATGCCTTCCGCGACATCTCCTTCTCGGGTCAGAAAAATCCCTTCAAGATTCGGATCATTGCCGATTTCTTGTTTAGCATACATATTGTTTAAATAGTGATGGGATTTTAACCGAAAAGATCCTTCAGGTGTGTTTCTCCGGACAGAGAGAAGTTTGCCTTCTTTTTCAAGAGGCAAAGCTTCCGGATTAAGCCGGCTGACGAAACAAAGGACGGTCGGCTTGTCATAAGTCTGGGCGGTAAATCCTTTATCACTGACGCCTGCCGAGACGTTAAGCCGGACACGCGCGCTGCCGTCCTTGATGTCATTGAGGAGCAACAGGCTTGCAAGCATATCAAGCAGCTCCTGTTTATTCACCTCGTACGCAATCTGCAAATCCCGAAGCGCCCTGTTGAGCCTGGCGACATGCGCATCCGGCAAAAACGGCCGGCCGTTATAAAGCCTGAACGTCTCAAACGCGCCGATTCCGTACAGATAACCATGGTCAAAAGGAGAAAGCGCCGCTTCTTTCTCCTCTATATATTGACCATTCAAATATATAATCACACCGTCACTTCCTTCTTGCGGTGTGTCTCAATAAAGTTTCTGAGCATCTCTTTGCCGAAGGAGGTCATGATGGATTCCGGATGGAACTGAACACCTTCAACAGGCAGCTCATTATGGCGGATTGCCATAATTTCTCCTTCTTTGGTTTGAGCGGATACCGTAAAGCAGTCCGGCAATGTGTCCGCTTTAACAATAAGCGAGTGGTACCGGGTTGCGGCCAGCGGATTTTGCAGGCCTTTAAAAATCGTCTGTCCGTCATGCATAATGTCTGACGTTTTGCCGTGCATGAGCCGCTCCGCTCTGACGACGTCTCCGCCGAACACTTGTGCAATCGACTGATGTCCGAGACATACGCCGAAAATAGGAATGCTGCCGGCAAAATGTTTGATGGCCTCGAGGCTGATCCCCGCTTCATCCGGACTGCACGGCCCAGGTGAAATCATCAAGAAATCCGGCGCCAGCTCTTCTATCTCTTCAATCGTAATCTCATCATTCCGTCTGACGATCAGTTTCTCCCCCAGCTCACCCAAATACTGAACCAAGTTGTACGTAAATGAATCATAATTGTCAATCATTAAAATCATCTCTGCTCACCTCATCTAATTTTTTGTCTCTTCTTCGCTCAGCTCTAACGCCTTTTTCATGGCAAAAGCTTTTTTGAACGATTCCTTGTATTCGTGCTTCGGAACCGAGTCAATGACCACTCCTGCTCCGGACTGCATAAAAGCATGTCCGCCGGCTGCATAGATCGTCCGGATCACAATGTTAAATTGCAAATCTCCGTTGAATCCGAACCAGCCTATAGATCCAGTATAAAGCCCCCGCCTTGTCGGCTCAAGCTCTTCTATAATTTCCATCGTTCTCACTTTGGGTGCTCCGGTGATGGTGCCACCCGGGAAAACCGCATGAATAATGTCTGTCGCGTCATATCCGTCCTGCAGCTCCCCCTGTACATTTGACACGATATGCATGACGTGCGAATATTTTTCGATCGCCATAAACTCGTTAACCCGCACGGAGCCGTAGCGCGATACGCGGCCGAGATCATTGCGCTCCAGATCAACAAGCATGACGTGTTCCGCACGTTCTTTCTCGTTGTGAATTAATTCATCAGCCAGCGCCTTGTCTTCTGCATCGTCTTTTCCTCTTGAACGCGTACCCGCGATCGGTCTTGTTTCAAGCTTCTTCCCCTTTTTTGTCACCAATAGCTCCGGCGACCCGCATATCACTTGAAAACCCGGTGTCTCAAGATAAGCCATGTAAGGCGACGGGTTGACGTTTCTCAAATGTTTATACACCTCATACGGGTGAACGGATAAGGATTGGGATTGCCTGATGGACAGATTAACCTGAAACACATCGCCGCTCGCGATATATTGCTTAATTTGTTCTACGGCCTGTGAAAATCCTTCTTCAGTGAACGGAGCGACATACGATCCGTCTCCTTCCCGGTTCAGCGGAGAAAAAGGCTCGTCCCCTGTTTGACGGGAGCGCCACATATCCTCTAAACCGGACAGCTTTTCTTCCGCAAGCCCGGCTTCTTCCGCTTCGGTATGGGTAATGAGCCATAACGCCTCAGCCTCATGGTCGTAAACGGCCACATCATCAAAAATGAGAAAGTATATATCAGGTGTTTCCAAATCATCTAAAGACAGCATTTTAAAATTCTCAATGTATCGGGCGTAGTCGTAACTGATAAATCCAATCGCGCCGCCTTGAAAATCCGGGAACTCATCGTTTGTTTCCGTCCCAAGCGTCTCAAACCAATCATGAAAAGCCCGCAGCGGGTCACCTTCTTTAAACAGCGTTTCCCCTTCATGCTTGATCGTTGTGATTCCGTCTTTCCCTCTGACGGACGCAATCGGATCTAGACCGGCTATACTGAATCTTCCCCCTCTCGCGCTTTCGAGCAGAACATGCCGTTTTCTCGATTTCGAAAGGTTCTCATATTGCTGTAAAAATGCTTGCTTCGTAAAAGGTATCTTTCTTCCTGCCGGTCTGCGTTGTGCCATCTTATCAATCCTCTGCTTCGTTTTCTGTAGTTTTATTTTAAAGCAATCATACTGGTGAAAAAAGTGAATTTCTCTTCCAACCATAAAATTCGAAACGTTTTTTGGATTTTCGATGCTTCAGGCACAAAAAAACTCCCGGATACAGCCGGGAGCCGTGTGTATGTCTCTATTCAAACTGATAAAGAGGGGTGCTTAAGTAACGCTCTCCATTACTAGGGATGATCGCAAGCACTTTCTTGCCTTTCCCCAGTTTTTTCGCGATTTCCAGCGCCGCGTAAATGGCCGCTCCGGAAGAAATACCGCCGAGAATCCCTTCTTCTTTTGCCGTTTTACGGGCATATTCAAATGCATCCTCATTTTTGACGGGAATGATCTGATCATAAATGTCCGTATTCAATGTTTCAGGGACAAAACCCGCTCCGATACCCTGAATTTTATGCGGACCCGGTTTTCCGCCAGAAAGAACTGGAGAATCCGCCGGCTCTACCGCATAGATTTTGATGGATGGATATGCTTCTTTCAGCACTTCACCCGCTCCCGTGATGGTTCCGCCCGTACCGATACCGGCCACGAATGCATCGAGCTGGTCGTCTCCAAACTGTTCTACAATTTCTTTCCCAGTCGTTTGGCGGTGAATCTCCGGGTTTGCCGCATTGTTGAATTGCTGAGGCACAAAATAGCCGTGTTCCTCTGCAAGCTCCTCCGCCTTTTTAATGGCGCCCTTCATTCCTTCTGCGCCGGGAGTCAGCACAAGCTCTGCTCCGTAAGCGCGCAGCAGATTGCGTCGCTCCATGCTCATCGTATCAGGCATAACGAGAATGGCTCTGAGGCCTTTTGCCGCTGCCACCATCGCAAGACCGATTCCTGTATTTCCGCTTGTCGGTTCAATGATTGTGTCGCCGGCTTTTAATTTGCCTTCTTTTTCAGCCGCTTCAATCATCGCAGCTCCGATACGGTCTTTTACGCTGCTGCCCGGATTCATGTATTCAAGCTTCAGATATACATCTGCGCTGTTTTCATCCGTCAGGCGATTCAATTTCACAATAGGAGTATTTCCGATTAGTTCAGTAATAGAATTTGCAATACGCACCATGTTGGACACCTCAATTTCCGACTAAATTTATTGGTATTATAAATATAAGTTATCAATTTCAAAATTTTTTGTCAATCATTTAGTTCTTTTTTCCCCGTAGAACCAAGAGACTCCCGCCTCTTTCCACAGCGTTTTGACTGTCGCCTTATCACCTAATTGATCCATCGCAATCTGACGTCTGATTTGGCTCTTCACTTCATTATATGAGAAAGTTCTTGCTTTAAGCTTTTCTTTCAGCTGAATGACGGCGTATCCTGAAGAAACTTTAATCGGTTCAGCGGACCATTCATTTTCTTTGAGATTTTTGGCTTCTGTGATATATTCCTGCGGGATATTCTCCTGGTTTTCTGTCACAAATCCGAGGTCTCCGCCATACTGAGACGTGTATCTGTCAGTGGAACGCTCTGCGGCGACGGCTTCAAAGCTGGAACCGCCTTTCAAATCAGCAAGCACCCTGTCCGCTTCTTCTTTGCTTTTGACGACGATGTGCCGGATTCTGTAGGAATCATCGAATTGATACAGTTCTTTATTTTTATTATAAAATGATTGCATTTCCTTATCCGATATATCGATGTCCTTCGTCAGAAGTTCCTCAAGAAGAATGTTGTAGCGGATCTGGTCTTTCCATTCTTTTTCCGTAATATGATCGTCTTCATAAAATGAATTATTCACCGCTTTGATTAAAAGAAATTCACGTTCCAATTCGCTGTTTGAAACTGTAAGTTTATTCTTTTTCGCAAGCTCTTCCACTACTTGTGTATTAATCATGTCTTCCAAGGTCGATTTTCCGTACTGGTCTTCCATCTTTTTCATCCAGTCCTGCCGCGTGATATGTTTATCACCGATTGTCGCGATGGATTCTTCAGATGACCCTGCAGCTTGGGATTTTGTTAACTTATACGCGACTGCCACGCTGCATACTAACAGCGCCGCTACAATAATCGTCAAAAGTGTTCTCGGTTTCAAAATCTACCCCATCCCTTTTTTAAAATAGAACAACCCGCTAAAGAGCTAGCGGGTTGTTTCGTCACGAAGCTCTTCCAGTTCTTCTTTTGTAAATAAATATTTCTCATTACAAAAATGGCAAACCGCTTCGGCTTTTCCGTCTTCTTCTATCATATCTTGTATTTCTTTTTTGCCTAGTCCTAAAATGGCTGCTTCGAAACGATCTTTAGAACAAGAACAGTGAAATTTGACCGGCATATTCTCAAGTACGTCCGGTTTCTGGCCCAGTACTTCTTCTAAAATTTCTTCCGGTGTCAGGCCTTTTTGAATCAATTTTGAAATCGGTTCGATTTGAGATAATCGCTTTTCAATTGTTGAAATGGTTTCCTCATCAGTCCCCGGAAGAAGCTGAATAATGAACCCGCCGGAAGCGAGAATCGTGTTATCAGGGTTCACAAGCACTCCTACACCGACAGATGAAGGGACTTGTTCAGAAGAAACAAGGTAGTATGTGAAGTCGTCACCAAGTTCACCTGAGACAATTTCTACTTGTCCCGTAAAATAATCACGCAAGCCTAAATCTTTTACGACACTAAGTGTTCCGTCCGTTCCTACCGCCCGTCTCACATCCAGCTTCCCCTGTTCATTGAGGTCAAAGTGAACGTGCGGATTTGTTACGTATGCTCTGACTTCGCCCTTTGCATTCGCATCTGCGATGATGGCACCGATCGGCCCGCCGCCTTCTATTTTGACGGTCAGCTTATCTTCACCCTTCATCATCGCTCCGAGCATCAGAGACGCCGTCATCGTCCGGCCGATTGCGGCTGATGCCGTCGGCCATGTGTCATGCCTTCTTTGCGCTTCATTTACCATATCTGTCGTTCTGGCTGCATAAGCCCGAACTTTACCGTCATATGCAATTGCTTTAATTAAATAATCCATCGTTTAACCTCCTATACGTGACCCACGCGATTTCGCTCATAAATGATTTCCAGCCCTTTTAAAGTAAGAAACGGGTCAACAACATCAATACAGTCTGATTCATTTGCGATCAATGAGGCAAGACCGCCTGTCGCAATGACTTTCGGTTCTTGTTTGGCCTGCCATTTCATCCGCTTGACAATGCCTTCAACTTGTCCGACATAGCCGAAAAGGATGCCGGACTGCATGGCGCTTACCGTGTTTTTGCCGATGATATTGTCCGGTCGGGCGATTTCAATTCTCGGAAGCTTGGCCGCGCGCGAGTACAGCGCTTCCGTTGAAATCGTAATGCCGGGAGCTATCGCGCCGCCCATATATTGTTTGTTTTCATCAATGTAGCAATACGTCGTCGCCGTTCCGAAGTCAACGACAATTAAGGGGCCGCCATACTGATGAATCGCCGCAACGGCATTGACAATCCTGTCTGCTCCCACTTCTTTCGGATTGTCATATTTTATATTTAAACCTGTTTTCATCCCCGGGCCGACAACCTGCGGCTCGATGTGAAAGTATTTTGTGCACATTCTTTCTAAAGAGAACATAATCGGCGGCACCACGGATGAGATGATAATTCCTTCGATCTGTTCAAACATAAGTCCGGAATGTTCAAATAAGGAGCGGAGCAGCATGCCGAATTCGTCTTCTGTTTTGTGTCTGCTCGTTTCTACACGCCAATGATATTCTAATTCACCATCATGATATACACCAATCACGGTGTTGGTGTTCCCCACATCTATAACCAGTAACAACCTCTATCACCACTTTTGAATAGTTTCTAATCATAACTTTTTCAACATTCTACAATACCATACACGATCTGCGGCTCTTTTGTAAACAAAACGGAACCAGTAAAAAAACCGCCGGTATAAGCCGGCGGTTTTCATATCGGAAAGCGAACTATTCTTTCGGTTCGTCTTTCTTTTCGTCTTCTGTTTTAGACAGAATGTTTACTTTCACATCGTCTTTTTGAAGATGGTCATCTGAGAAATTGCGCTCTGGGAGTTTTCCATGATCCACGAGATGCTTGATTTGTTCCGCATCTAATGTTTCCACATCTAGCAATGTCTGAGCAATCAATTCAAGCTTATCGCGATTTTCAGTCAGGATGGTTTTCGCACGCTCATAACATTCTTTAATGATGCGCTGAATTTCCTGATCGATTTCGTAAGCGATCTGATCACTGTAGTTTTGCTCGTTGTTGAAATCCCGGCCCAGGAATACTTGACCGCCTTGAGATTGACCGAACTGGAGCGGTCCGAGTTTTTCTGACATGCCGAACTCCGTCACCATTCTTCTGGCAATGTTCGTTGCCCGCTGGAAGTCATTGTGAGCCCCGGTGCTGACTTCGCCGAAAATAATTTCTTCGGCAACGCGTCCGCCCAGAAGACCGACAATTTTGTCGAGAAGCTCAGGTTTTGTCTGGAAGTAACGGTCTTCTCTCGGAAGCATGACCGCGTATCCGCCTGCCTGCCCCCTCGGAACGATCGTTACTTTATGAACCATATCGGCTTCATCCAGCACAAGTCCGATAACAGTGTGACCGCCTTCGTGGTACGCCACGATATTGCGTTCTTTTTTCGAGATGACGCGGCTCTTCTTCGCAGGACCCGCAATAACACGGTCCGTTGCTTCATCAATGTCGCGCATATCAATTTTCTTCTTGTTTTGACGGGCAGCAACAAGTGCCGCTTCGTTAAGAAGGTTTTCTAAATCTGCGCCTGAGAAACCAGGTGTTCTTGAAGCAATTGCTTTTAAGTTCACCGTCTCATCAAGCGGTTTGTTTCTCGCATGGACCTGCAATACGGCTTCACGGCCGATGACATCCGGACGGTCTACCGTAATCTGACGGTCAAAACGTCCCGGACGGAGCAATGCAGGGTCAAGAATGTCCGCACGGTTTGTCGCAGCGATAATAATAATTCCTTCATTCGCACTGAAACCGTCCATCTCAACAAGCAGCTGGTTCAGCGTCTGTTCGCGTTCATCATGCCCGCCGCCAAGACCGGCGCCGCGCTGACGTCCTACCGCGTCGATCTCATCAATGAAGATCAGGCAAGGCGCATTCTTTTTTGCATTTTCGAATAAATCACGCACACGGGAAGCACCGACACCGACAAACATTTCAACGAAGTCAGATCCGCTGATGCTGAAGAAAGGAACGCCGGCTTCACCGGCTGAGGCTCTCGCAAGCAATGTCTTACCGGTTCCCGGAGGTCCGACCAGCAGCACGCCTTTAGGAATTCTGGCGCCAAGCTCGGCGAATTTGCGGGGATCTTTCAGAAACTCAACAACCTCAACAAGCTCCTGCTTCTCCTCATCCGCGCCGGCTACATCTTTAAACTTCACGCGTTTCTTTTCTTCCGTATACAGCTTCGCTTTGCTCTTTCCGAAATTCATGACACGGCTTCCGCCGCCCTGAGCCTGGTTGAGCAGGAAGAAAAACAGAATAAAGATGATGACAAACGGAATGATCGTCGTTAAGAACGTCACCCACCCGCTTGTTTCCTGTGCGGGATCAACTTTTACGTCCGTCTTTTTAATTGCGTCAAATATCTGGTCTGCTCCTTTTCCTTCAGGAACATGTGTTAAAAAGTACTGGTCTTTGTCGTATTTTTTCAGCTGTCCTTTTACCTCATAAACACCTCTGACAGGCTGAACCGATACGCTATCAACTTTCCCTTCATCGAGGTTCTTGATAAACGTACTGTACGACATATTTTCTGTTTTCGGGTTTGAAGTCTGGAAGTAACTCACAACCCCGATTACTACTAATAAAATAAGTAAATAAAAAATGGTATTACGGAAGACCCGATTCATTCCTTACCTCCTCCCACAGTAAGCACAACTATGTTCAATAGTACCATAGAAAATCATTCCAATACAACCGATAACCATCTCGGAAGCAGGCAGCCGATCAGCTTTCATAAATCGCCGGTTTCAACACTCCGATGTAAGGCAGATTGCGATAGCGTTCGGCATAATCAAGTCCGTAACCCACAACAAACGCATCAGGGACTTCAAAGCCTACGAAGTCTGCTTTAATGTCCGCTTTTCTTCCGCTTGGTTTATCCAACAGGGTAACAATCTTAATTGATTTCGCTTTACGATATCGGAAGAGTTCTACGAGATAGCTCAAGGTTAACCCACTGTCGATAATATCTTCAATGATTAAGATGTCCCGGCCTTCTACAGATGTATCCAAATCTTTGATGATTTTGACTTCTCCGGAAGAAACCGTGGAATTTCCGTAGCTTGATACATCCATGAAGTCCATTTCCAAATATGTATCAATATGCTTTATAAGATCAGCCATAAAAGGGAGCGCTCCCTTTAACACACCGATTGCCAACGGAAACGTGTCGCTGTACTCGCTTGTTAATTGTTCTCCAAGCTGTTTTACTTTCTGCTGGATCTCATCTTCTGAAATCAGCACTTTTTCGATATCTTGTTTCATGTTAATGCTTGCCCCCTACACTTTTCATGCTGTCTATATTGTAATACAATGCGGTCACTGTTTGAAATCACAAGATTGTCAAAGATGGATTTTTTCAAGCCAGGCAGCCAGATAATTTCACCGCTTGCATCCGTTACAATCGGCCATTCGTCCCGATCACGCAGAGGCAGTTTATGATCAATAAATATATCTTTTACCTTTTTCGAGCCATTCATCCCTTTAAGTTTGATCCGGTCGCCGATTTTTCTCGTCCGGATTGTTAAAGGAAATTGCACCTTATTTCTGCTTGTTATAAAAACAGCATTCCCATTTTTGATATGAGGGTCGGCCTGATCGGCCACCTCTATCATAAAGCCGTTGGGCAGAACAGCAGTCTCACCTTCTGCTCCTTGCAGCTGCAGCTCAAAGGGAATCTTTTCACACTGCCATTGTTCAAATGTAAACAAACATGTCTGATATGATTTGACCACCTTCAGCCCTTTCGGAAAATAAAGCACTCCTGAGGCGCTTCCGTTTTCTGCCCATTCAAGAAACTGCTGGATATGGCGGGCGGAAAACGACGATGGAACGTTTTCATAAAGATAGTTTAATATTAGTTGAACTCCTCTTCTTTGTAAAGGTATCGGAAGGGCAAGCAATTGAGAGGAATTGACTTCAACTGATGTGTCAGACTTGCTTGTAATAACCTTATTCATTCGTTCTTTCGTTAATGACTGCAAGTATTGTTCGTCTTCTGTCAGTGCTTCACTCACTTTTTGAAACATTTTATGAACGTCAGGTGATTCTTGTTTTAAAAAAGGAAGCACGGTCTTTCTGAATCTGTTTCTTGTATAATCGTCTTTTGTGTTGCTCTCATCCGTTCTGTAGGACAGCCCTTCTTGACGGCAGTATTCAAGAATTTCATCTTTTGCCGTATAGAGGAAAGGTCTGATCAGCAGGCCGGATGCAAATTCGCGGACAGGCTGCATTCCCGCAAGCCCCGCCCCGAGCGTACCTTTCGCAAGCCTCATGAGCATTGTCTCAACTTGGTCGTCGCCATGATGAGCCAGCGCTAAAAACTTTGCTTGGTGTTTTGCCATCAGCTCTTTAAAAAACTGATATCTGCAATCACGCGCGGCAGCCTGCTTGTTCAGCTTATTCTTCCTTGCATATGCGGAAACATCAATCTGTACCGCTTCGCAAAGGATGTGTTCCGCCTCGCAATATGACTGCACAAACTTCATATCTTCTTCAGATTCAGATCCCCTGAACTGATGGTCGACATGCGCCGCAATGATAACGGAGGAATGCCCGAAGTGCTTATTCAGCATGCTGAGAAGCGCCATTGAATCAGGGCCCCCGGAGACTCCGGCAATAATCGTTTCTCCCTCCGCCTGAAGATGATATGTTTTGAAAAAATCTTCCACGCTTTTCACAATGTCCCCCTCACAATGAGCAGGTTTTTTAAAGATATACATATCCTATCACTTTCATTCCCTCCAAGCAAAGAAGAAGCATGAACATCGGCATCCGGCCGGCATTAGATGAGAAAAAAGACGATGTAAGCGAAATAAAGGGCGAGAACGCTGATTAGAATAAGTGTTGTTTCAAACAAACCATTGTGTTTTGCGGGCTTTTGTTTTGGTTTATACCGTGTCTGAGAAACAGTGCCCTGCCGCGGTTTTGCCTGCTGCGGCTTAGGCCTGGCGGCGGTTTTCCTTTTGCCGCCCGTGCTCTGTCCTGCCGTAAGGATGTCATGTTTCATCGCTTCAGCAGACGGATATTGCCCGTTTAAAGCAGAAAACAGAACCTTCTTATACTTATTCAAAAACGGGTGGCCTTCAATAATAGAACGAAGCTGTTCTTTCGGCTGTCCTGTCTTTTTGCACTCTTTCTTCTGAACACAGTGGATCATGATCATGGCTGCAGCAAACAGGTCATAGGATGGCTCCGCTTTTCTTGTTCCATACCCCCAATAGCCCCTGTCGTAAAACTCCGTATACTCTTTAATCGCGCGCCCCTGTTTTGTCGTTCCCCCTACATCAATGCAGCGAATGGCAGCCGGAGGTCCGGTTACAATGAGGTTTTCCGGCTTGAGGTCGCCAAAGACCCATCCTTGCTGATGAAGGACAGACAGACTGGAAAGAAGCTGCACCATCAGCACCGGAATCCACTCCGCTCCCTTACTGCTGATATATTGCGGAAGAAGCGGCCCTTCTATGTACTCCATCACGTAAAAAGAGACATTTTTATTCAGCTGCGGTATAAAGGCATCATCCGCATCAAAAAAAGAAGGCCCCATCGTTTGCGAACGGGCCTTTGAAAAGGATTTTAAGACATTCACTTCAGAGGTAACAGACATGCTGTCGCTGCTTATTTTCAAAGCGACATGTCCGCCTGATGCTTCTGCCAGATATACAATACCGTTAGCCCCTTTGCCAAGCTGCTTGAGCAATCTGTAGGATTTGCCATTCCACTTGCCCCGGATTTCCGTTCCCGGTGCCAGACTACATGCCAAACTCGTTAAAGCGTCGTTCATCATCTGCCAACATGCTCCTTCTTGAGCGGATTCTTTCAAACTGCTGCGCCGCTTCCCGGATAGCGGGACCCGTGGGGGTGATACCGCCGGTTGACAGCTTCGCAAAGAGAGCGGAAAGCGATTCAAGCTTCGGCGTCCAATTCAACACAAGCTCAACTTCCTGGCTTTTCCCGGGAAATATACACATGGCAAATTCATTGTGACCGGCTCGGGAATTTAAACTGATGGAAAGATCAATCAGCGCTTCTTTCACCGTCGGCAGTTTCGGCGCCATACTCGCACTCGTATCAACCAGCACAAGCACTTGCAGATGAACCGTTTCGCCGAGTTCATCAACCACTTCCATCACTTCGCCGCGTTTTTCCGGAGAAAGTTCTTCCATTTCAATGTTTTTCCCTAAAATTTGTTTAAGCTCTTGATTGACGACACCTTGAAGTGTCTGGGTCATTGCTTTTTTTGTCACCATTTGAACCGTTTGAGACAATTGAGACGCATACACAACTTGATGGACGCCGCCTCCGGCCATGGCGATGCCTTCAACTTCCTTCATTGCCTCTTGGTCAATCGCGTTTTCTTCCATAATTCCTATAACATTCACCGTAATCCCCTGCTCCTTGGCGAAAGCCGCCATTGCAATCGGGTCTTCACCATGATTGGAGCAGCCATCTGTAATCAGCAGAACTTGATTTAAATGTCCCTTATTCACATTCATTCCTCCCGGTGATACGATTAGTCCCATCTTCGCCAGAAGGAATGTGATTTATACGAAAGGATTAAGAAATCTCCTTATTATTTTGGAAAACCGCCGGCACCGGTATGGATGCCCATTTCGGCGTATTGTGGTCAATCCGGACGACAACGACCGTCATATCGTCTTCGATTTGGCCGGCACGCGTTCTGATGACCTCTTCCATTAATATATCAGCGATTTCCTGCGGGTCTTCGGTTTTCAGCCCTTTCATTTTCCGTTTCATCCACAGGTCGTGGTTCTCTACGTGCTTCGGCCCTTCAAAAATACCGTCACTCATCATGACGAGCAGATCTCCCGCTTTCAGCTGTTCACTTACGACCTCCACATCAAATTCATTGATGATGCCGATCGGCAGATTGCTGGCCTGCACTTTCATGACTTGATCTCCCCGCTTGATAAAACTCGGCGTTGAACCGACCTTCAAGAATTTACAGCTTGCATCCTGAAGATCAATGATAGAAAGATCGAGAGTTGAGTAGATTTCATCTGTCGTCCGTAAAGACAGAATGCTGTTGATCGTTTTGATCGCGATTTTTTCATCAATACCCGATTCGAGAATTTTTTCGAGAAGTTTAATCGTTTCATTGCTCTCATAATGGGCCCTCGCCCCATTGCCCATGCCGTCGCTGATCGCGGCCGCATACTTTCTCGCTCCCAGTTCCATCATGCTGTAGCTGTCGCCGGAGACAAGGCCCCCTCCTTTTGCCGCGTGGGCCGCGCCTGTCGATACCCGGTAAGACTTGGTCGAACCGAACGCAACATGGCTGTAGCCATTCGGATGAGCCGAGTGCTGTTCGCTCTTGACAAGTATCTGCTCCTCAAGAATGTCAGACAGCATCGGAGCGATAATTTTCTCACTCTCGCCGTGCCCTCCGCTGAACGGGATTGTCATTTCAATATCAATATTGCCCTGCTCCAAGCTGTATATCTCGACATGCTGAATCTCGATTCCGAAATGCTGAAGCGCCTCTATCATTTGTTCTTCCTGAATAAAATGCTGCTCCCTCTCCCGTTTTATTTCCCGAGAAAAGTCCGCCATGACCTCAGAAACCCCCAACAGCTGCTCGGCAACAAGCCTTCTGCTGTCCTGAACTTTTCTCTTCAGGGTCAGATGGGCGTGATGATGGGCAAGTTCGTCTTCAATCAGCTCTTCCACCTGTCTGGATTTGGAACAGTGCTGCTGAAATTCCTTTTTTAATCTGCGGTTTGAGGCATACTGTTTTTCCTCTGTTTCATGCATAACTTGTTTCATTAAATCATATGTTTTATCAAAGTTTTGAACCCAGCATTTGCTTTTCTTATAGCAGGATTGGCAGGAATGCTCGGTGATTTTGCTTAAAAAGAGATCCACTTCCCCTTCTTCAGCCTGCTCATCGGAAGACGTCTGATGAAAGGTGGCAAAGCTCTCCGACAAGGCATGAAACACATTGGAGAACTGATCTACTTTCTGGGCAGTGACATCTCTGATTTTTCTCGCGTACTGCTGCTGTTCCTGACTGTGCTCAGCAGTGCCCGGTATGTATCGCGCCACCTTTTTCGTAATCGACTGGGGCGTAATTAAAAACAAGGCAACGGCAATCAAAGATTCGTAAAGGGTGGTCATTAACCCGGCGGACCCTTCCCCATATAATGAAATCAGCAGTGAGCCGATCACTAATCCGACTGCGGCGCCGGCTTTCTTGCCTTCCTTCAGCAGTCCGCCAAGAAGCCCGGAAAACGCAAGCAGACTCATTTGATAGAGATTGCCGATATTCGCAAGCCCGAGAATCAGCCCGGTCACAACACCGACAGTACAGCCGATGCTTGCTCCGCCGACAAAGGAAAAACTCAGAACGACATAACGGGCCAGTATATGCTCGGCCTGCATTCCCTGAAACGAAACGCCGGCAAGACCGGTTAAAACGGATGCGATCAAGATCATAAAACAGATGATTTCTTCAATTTTTAATGATTGTTTCACTTTTTTGATCGTGAAGATCGGCAGACTTTGCAAAAAGATCAGCGTCAAAATAAAGGCCAAGCCAGCCTCGACAACAGCCATCACATAGTCATAAGTGGTAAAAGCGCCGCTATCGAAATATACAAAACCGATTCTCGCTGCAGCCATAGAGAAAAATACTACGATCGGCAGCATCTTCACCCGGTCCTGCATGATATATGTACCGATTTTTGAAAATAGAGTAAAGACGGCCAAAGCTGTGAGAATCAACAAAGAGTGTTTCGGCGAAATGGTTAACGCACCTGCAAGTAATGACAGACAAGCATAGAAGGCTTTATCTCTTCTGATCAAAAGCATCGCCCCGAAAAACGGCAGCGCAAACGGAAGAACCTCAGATAATATAAAAGCCCGTCCAAGCAGAAAACCGATCACGACATAAATGAAACCCTTATAGAAAAAAAGTGAATGCGCCTGATGAACCGCAAGCTTTGCAGCCTTTTCAAAAAACGATTGCAGTTTTTCCAGAGCTTGTCCCGCCATCGGCCCGTTCACTCTTCTTTCCGCTTTTTCCATTGCTCTCATCCCCCACCTGTTTTATTCGTTGCTTGTCATTATAAATGAAAGCACAGATAGGATTTTGTCAAAAGAAGGTAACGATTCCAAAGAACTCTTCGACGCTTTCTCCCTTGTTCCCCTTTCCTCTCTTATTTCCTCCGACATTTCTCAAAAAGTTGTCTAAATATGAAAAAATCGGCTTCTGCAACAGAAGCCGATTCGCTTGATGACCCGTACGGGATTCGAACCCGTGTTACCGCCGTGAAAGGGCGGTGTCTTAACCGCTTGACCAACGGGCCATATATATATGGTAGCGGCGGAGGGGATCGAACCCCCGACCTCACGGGTATGAACCGTACGCTCTAGCCAGCTGAGCTACACCGCCATATAAGGTGCTTATAAGCACAAGTTATATAATACAAAGGTTTCTTCATTCCGTCAACAGAAAGTTTGAAGTTTTAATTTTCTGACTACAGGGATATATACAAAAAAAAGCACCCGCGGGATAGACGGATGCTCCAATGTATTTATAGAAAGCAGCAAGTTATCCTCTTCTTGCTCCGCGCCCTCCACGTTTTGATTCCGTGTTTCGTTTTAAAGATGATAAGCGGTCTTCGCTATCTTTAAGAAACTTGTTCATTTTCTGTTCAAAAGATTCTTTCGGACGGAAATCATTTCTAGGTCTGGCTTGCGGACGGTCTTTAGCTTTTTTAATTGATAAACCAATTTTCCCGTCTTTTTCAACGTTGATGACTTTCACTTCAACTTGATCGCCGACTTTTAAATGCTCGTTAATGTCTTTCACATAATTATCGGCTACCTCACTGATATGAACGAGACCGGTTGAGCCTCCAGGCAATTCAACAAATGCTCCGAAATTTGTAATACCTGTTATTTTCCCTTGCAACTTGCTGCCAACTTCAATCGACATAAAAAAAGTGCTCCTCCTTAGGCTTATAAAAAGATCGTTTGTTTAATTATACCTAAATAAAAATTTAAGTGTCAACAAGGCTACTTGCTCTTCTTTTCTACATTGAAGAGAATCTCACCATTTCCTGACATAAACAAGTCTCTTCTGGCAAGCTCTGTGACGTAATCCTCATCCTTTAATTTGGAAATTTCATCTTTTAAATCAGCCTGTTTCGCGTCCAATTCTTTCACTTGTTTTTCCAGCTGAGCTTTCTTTTCTTCGTTTGCGCTAAGGGAAGAGGTCTGTGACCACAGAGAACCCGCTAAGACAATAGCCGTCAACAACACAAGGGCGCCGAATACGATCAACCGTCTGAAAAGCCCTTTCCGCCTTCTTTTCATAAGCTGGGATTGCCGTTCAACCTGCTCTTTATAGTCGTTTTGAATTTCAGTTATTGTACGTTCTCTAGATAGATTCAAACCAGACGGTCCTCCTTTCATCTTTTCAAAATACGTATCATGGTCGATCTGATTGTTATGATTAGTTTCTTGCTCTTTTGTAAAAATCCTGCACTTTTTTGAAAATATCGTTTGAAAGTAAGACGCCACTTTTCAGGAAGAAGTTTCAATAATTGTTTCAACAGGAAGAACAGCGGATGCAGCAAAAACGTTACGATCTTAAAAAGACACTTCACAAAAAAGGCGCTCACCCGATAGGAGTATAAAGAAATAAACGTGATCAGCCCGATGAGCAGCTTAAAAAGCAGAACCACCGGACGGAACAGCACATGCTGAATGAGCTTTTTTGCAAATTGATAAAGAGATACCCCAAGATGGATGGCGAATTTCAGTATTTTTATATACATTCGTTTAAACAGGCTTTGGTACGTCGCAATTCCCAGTAAGACAGCCAAGAAAATGTATATCCTGAGTTCACCTTCATTCACGTTGAGCAGCACATAGAAAAACAGCAGACCTTGTACAATCCAAAAAAGAAGGTCATGAATGAATAACAGCCATCTGGCCGTTTTGGCGCGGCTGACAAACAGCCTGTATGTATCAAGCGACGCTCCGAGCCAGGCGCCCATACCGGTCATTGCCAGCATCGTATAAAATTGGGTCGTCAGCGTCATTTAAACAACTTGCTAAAAAACCCTTTAGCTTTATCCCCTTGCTGCTCGTCTAAATATACAAGGTCAAACACCCTGCCCTTTATAGATACAATCCCTTTTTCCACATCAAGGTTTTTCATCTGCAGGTTCTCGCCTCTGACGGAAAGCATTCCCATAACCGTTTCCAGCAAAAACTCTTCGTTGTCAAAACTTTCTACATGCTTGACGCCCGAAATGTCTAAATGCTTTCTCCCTTTCATCGTCACATCATGCTGTTCCGGAACAGAAGAAGAACCTTTTTGCTCATAATATGAATTCATCTATTCAGCCCCCATATCCTCGATACTTTTAGCATTATTACTGCATTGTATGAGGCGGGAGCTTTGTTTAGAACAAGCCTATTCGCCGAGTTTTTCTTCTTTGACGATGGTATACATGCCCGCGGCTTCTTCTTTTTTGGTTGTTTCTTTCAATTCGTTTACCTTTACGGTGACAAGCTTTTGGCCGAAGCGGACCGTCAGTTCATCGCCGGCTTTAACGTCTGAGCTGGCTTTCGCCTGATTCCCGTTAACGGTGATTCTTCCCTGGTCGGCGACCTCTTTCGCCAAAGTGCGGCGCTTAATTAATCTGGATACTTTTAAAAACTTATCAAGTCTCATATTTAGAATCTCCTCTCCATTTCTTTTGCTTCATCCCACAATTTGTCCATATCCTCAAGTGACATTGCGGTCAATTCAAGTCCCTTTGCCGCCGCTTCTTTTTCAATATAAGCAAAGCGTCTGCGGAATTTGTCATTTGTCATGGCGAGCGCTTCCTCGGGCTCAATTTTATAGTATCGGCCGATATTGACCAATGCAAATAAAACATCGCCGAATTCAGCTTTTAAGCTGAGTTCATCTGCTGATTCGGCGGAAGCCTCCGCAGAAAATTCCTTCAGCTCTTCATTTACTTTATCCCATATATCCTGAACGTCATCCCAGTCAAAGCCGGTTTTTGCGGCTTTTTTCTGAAGCTTGGCCGCTTTTGCAAGAGAAGGCAGTGTTTTCGGTACGGCATCCAGCAATGAAGAGGATGTTGTTTGCTTTTCCGCCTTTTTGATTTCTTCCCAGTTGGCGACAACATCATGTTCATCCTGAACCTTAACATCCTTAAACACGTGCGGGTGCCGTCTGACCATCTTCGCGCTGATGTCTCTGATGACATCATCAATTGAGAAATACCCTTCGTCTTCTCCGATCTGGGCGTGAAGCATAACCTGAAGCATGACATCCCCGAGCTCTTCTATCATATGATCCGTGTCCTCTTCGTCAATGGCCTCAAGCAATTCGTAGCATTCCTCAATCATATATTTCTTTAATGACTGGTGTGTCTGCTTTTGATCCCACGGACAGCCGTTCGGCCCGCGAAGCTCACGAATAATTCTTCGGAATGCGGAAAATTCCTGGTAAAGGAGTTCTTCTTTTTTAATCGGCGGAACATACACACTTGTTAAGTTATTTATCTCTACATTGCGGTCAAGTTCAAACAAAGGCACTTTGGTGATCTTTTCTCCCTTGCTTCCGGCTGCCGTTACGATGACCACTTCATAATCGTCAGGCAATTTCTCCATAAGCGTCAGCTTCACCTCAGAGGCTGTCATCTGGTCATAAACCTGGCAAATGATCAGGTGATGGCGGAGCTCAAGCTCATCCGGCGTCATGGTTTGCGCATCTGTAAATTGAAATCCTTCAATCGGATCAATTCGCAATGCATTAAAGGTGGCATCCAGAAAGCTTTGTCCTCCGGCGGTATGAACCGTCACCTGCTGTTCTTCCCGGCGTTCAAATAACAGCTGAACGGTTTTCTCAGCGACAAACGGATGGCCGGGTACAGCGTAGACGGCATCCTCTTGCTTCGCTTTTTCAAACAGAATGTCCGTGATCTCTTCATAGACCGCTTCAAACTGATCGTGCTTTTCATAAATATCATCAAAATACCGGATATCCGCTGCAGCCTCTTGCTCTAATTCCGGAATCAAAGGGTGGTCTTTCGTTCTTATATATAGATGCTTCGCCTGAGTCAGCAGCTTATGTACGCCCACTGTCAACTGATCCATGTCACCGGCGCCGAGGCCGACGACCGTAATGTTACCTGCCATGTTTTTCTCTCCTCTTTTTCAATTTGCTTAAAGCATTGCCGAAAGGAAGGCTGCTCAGCTCTTCGTCCGTAAATATCTTCATTCTCATCATACAATAAATAAACAAAAGCCCCCCGAGGACTGACGCAGACAGACTCTCACATACTGCTCCGGTTCTGCTGACGGGGACGAATAACTGCCAAAGCTTCATATACACGAGCAGAAAAGAAGCCATCAGCAGAGTGCACCAGCACAAACGGGCAATTATGCCGCCGATATTCGTCAGCCAGCCCTTCGACCAAATTCTCTGCAGATTCAGGCACGCAGCTGCGGCAAATGACAAGACGGTCGCCAGCGCCGCTCCTGTAATACCCCAGCCCGGAACCAGCCAAACATTCAGCACCCATTTCAGCACCCCTCCCGCCAAGACGGACACGGCGGGGAAGACGGTATGTCCCGCGCCTTGCAGGATCGCGGCTGCCGTAAGCGCAATCGAAGCAAAAAAGATAGATAAGCTGAATATTTGTAAGGTCTGCGTCCCCTCACTGTTTTGGAAAAGCATGATGTTCACCGGTTCTAAAATGCAAAAAAGTCCGGCCGATGCGCCGATCCCTACCGCAAGGCAGAGCTTAACGGCAGAGGTCGCTTTCTCTTTTATAATAAACGGCTTGTTCCCATGCACCGCTTTTGAGATGGAGGGAACAAGGGATGCGGCGATACTGACGGCAAACACGGTTCCCAGCTGAAGAAGCGGCTGTCCGCGGTCATATATGCCTTTCAGCTGTTTCGCAGCATGGCTCTTTGTCCCGTCTGACAGCAGTGAATATAAGTTTAAGGCGTCTACGAGCTGAATCAAAAGCATGAGTACACTGCTGATACAGATGGTGACTGAATAAAGCAGCAGCTTTTTTACAATGATACCTGTTTCGATATGTCCGATGTCCGGCTTCTTGTCTTTCCGCTTGTACCAGAATAAGGCCAATATGCAAAGAGCCGCCAAGCTTCCGGCGATTGATCCCGAGGCCGCCCCCGCACCTGCCGCATATAATGAACGGCCGCTTTTCAAAAGCCAGAAAGATAAACCGAGAAGCACCGCCACTCGAAGAAGCTGTTCGGTGATCTGGGATAAGGCGGACGGCATCATATCATGCACGCCTTGGAAATACCCCCGGAAAACTGCCGTAAACGGAAACAGGATAAAAGCGAACGCTGCTACCCGTATCAGCAGTTCAAGGCGGGCGTCACCCATAAAACCGGCCAACGGCGCCGCGCCGGCATACATGAGCACAAACAGTATAAGTCCGGCCGCCGTGACATAAAGGGCGGAAATTTTCATTATTTTTTGTTTATGATCGCTATAATCGCTCATTAATTTTGAGATGATCACCGGAAATCCGGATGTTGAGAGCATGACCGCGATGCCTAAAAACGGATACACCTGCTGATAAATGTAAAATCCGACGTCACCGACAATATTCTGAAAAGGAACTCTGTACACGGCGCTTAATATCTTTGTCACGATGCCCGCAACAACAAGCACAAAAGCACCTTTCCATGCCGATTGCCGTTTGGCGCCAACTGAATCGTTCATCCAAAAGCTCCTTCCAGCCGCTAGAAAATTACGTCTATAAAACGAGCTTATTATATCACAATCCTAACGGCCGAACCGATAGTGAACACATATGAAAAAGAACAGCACTTGTTTAAGAGCTGTTCTTTCCCCGTTTCTTATTTCAATAATGGTAATAAGACCTACTGTTCCATTTGTCTCGCCAAAAAGCTGGCTGCCGTTTCTACCGCTTTGTGTTCTACCTCTCCAAGTGCCTGTTCTTTAGAAAAAATGACCACGGCACCGATAGGATCGCCATTCGCCACGATAGGAGCGATTGTATAGGAGCTCATGTCTTCATCAATGTCATTAACAAGCTGTGCGGATTTTACGTCATTTTCCAGCACCGAGCTGCGCTGGTCCATCGTTTTTTCGAGCAAATCGCTGATGGATTTGTTCAGAAATTCTTTTTTGGAACTGCCCGAAACGGCAATATACACGTCACGGTCGCAAATCAAAACGGAATGGCCGAGACTGTCATACAATGCATCCGCATATTCTTTCGCAAAATCGCCAAGCTCACTGATAGGAGAATATTTTTTCAATATAACTTCTCCGTCGCGGTCAACGAATATTTCAAGCGGGTCTCCTTCCCTGATTCGCAGTGTTCTCCGAATTTCCTTAGGGATGACGACCCGTCCTAGATCATCAATACGACGTACAATACCTGTAGCTTTCATCTCTCTGGTGCCTCTCTTTCATGTGATGATATTTAAGGGAAAGTACTACTTTATGTAGCTTCCGCCACTCGCTTGAAATTAGTATCCGTCACATCAAATGTAATATACACCAGAGAGTAACAATTTTTATGAGGACGCGATTGTTTCTTTCTTCACATCTTGAAGGCCTTTTAGCATGCCGAGTACGGTCTCCAGCCACTCTTCGGTTTTGCGGCCTTTCGTCTGCACTGAAATTTTCAGTTTTTTCCCTTCCATTCCCAGTCCGATCTGCCGGCCGTATTTATTGCCGAGTTCAAACAATTTCTGGCCGTCAATCTGGGCGCTGGCCTCTTCCAAAATAGTGAATCTGACCGCGTCCTTATCCTGCTTGATGAGTTCGACGCGTTCATATTTGCCGTACACCTTCATCTCAGCAACTGTAAACAGCCATTCAACCTCTTTAGGGTAACTGCCGAACCTGTCGATGATTTCATCTTGAAGCTCATTTTTTTCCTCAATTGTAGCGATTGATCTGAAGCGTTTATACATGTCGATTTTTTGCTTGCCGTCTTGTATATAGTTTTCAGGAATATATGCATCAAGCTCGATATCGATTTCTGTCTCAAACTGTTCGCTTTTCGGCGTATCGCCTTTACGCTCTTCAATGGCTTCTTTGAGCATTTGCGAGTACAGGTCAAAACCGACCGAGTCGATGAAACCGTGCTGCTGGGCGCCGAGAAGGTTCCCCGCTCCCCTGATCGTCAAGTCACGCATGGCAATTTTAAACCCTGATCCCAGCTCGGTAAATTCTTTAATCGCCTGCAGCCGTTTTTCCGCCACCTCAGTAAGCACTTTGTCTCTGCGGTACGTAAAATACGCGTACGCGACACGGTTGGAGCGGCCGACCCGTCCTCTCAGCTGATACAGCTGAGACAGCCCCATTTTGTCTCCGTCAAACACAATCAAGGTATTGACGTTCGGTATATCTACGCCTGTCTCAATAATGGTCGTGCTGACGAGGACATCTGATTCCCCTTCCAGAAAATTAAGCATGACGCTTTCCAATTCATTTTCGGTCATTTTTCCGTGGGCGTATGCCACTTTCGCATCGGGAACAAGCATGGAAATTTCGTCAGCCTTCCGCTCGATATCATCCACGCGGTTGTACAAGAAATACACCTGTCCTCCGCGCGCCAGTTCTCTTTCGATGGCTTCTCGTACAAGCGCGCCGTTGTATTCCACGACATATGTCTGGACAGGGAAACGGTTTTCCGGCGGCGTTTCAATAACAGATAAGTCCCGCACACCGAGCATGGACATATGAAGCGTACGCGGAATCGGCGTCGCCGTCAGAGTCAGCACATCGACATTGGCTTTGATCTGTTTGATTTTTTCCTTATGCGTAACGCCGAAGCGCTGCTCCTCGTCGATGATGAGCAAGCCGAGATCTTTATAGACGACATCTTTAGATAAGAGCCTGTGGGTTCCGATCACGATATCTACTGTTCCGTTTTTCAGACCTTTGAGCGTTTCATTAGATTCTTTTCTCGTTCTGAATCGGCTGAGAAGACCGATGTTAATCGGATAGTCTTGGAAACGCTCCGTAATGGTTTCATAATGCTGCTGTGCGAGTATGGTCGTCGGTACAAGGAGCGCGACCTGTTTTCCGTCGGCGATCGCTTTAAAGGCCGCACGGATGGCTACCTCCGTCTTCCCGTAACCAACATCACCGCAAAGCAAACGGTCCATCGGGCGTTCTCTTTCCATGTCCTTTTTAATTTCCTGAATGGATCGGAGCTGATCATCTGTTTCCTGATAAGGGAAAGCAGACTCGAACTGACGCTGCATTTCATGATCCGGCGAGAACGCATAGCCTTTGCTTGCTTCGCGTTCCGCATAAAGCTTAATCAGATCATCGGCAATATCCTGAACGGAGTTTTCAACTTTTTTCTTTACCCGTTTCCATTCACTGCCGCCCAGTTTATAAAGCTTCGGTTCTTTTCCTTCAGAGCCGACGTACTTCTGCACCTGGTCGATTTGTTCTACCGGGACATACAGCTTATCACTGCCCTGGTAATGAATATTGAGGTAATCTTTATGAATGCCCTTGATTTCAAGTGTTTCGATCCCCAAATACTTCCCGATCCCGTGGTTGACGTGGACGACATAGTCACCGACTTGAAGCTCAGAGTAGCTTTTGATCCGTTCGGCATTTGTCAGCTTCTGCTTTCTCGGCTTCTTCTTGATTCGGTTTTTGAACAGCTCTTCCTCCGTAATGACGGCCAGCTTCATCAGCGGCAGTTCAAAACCGGATTGCAGCTCGCCTTCCATGACATAGACCTGTCCTTGTACAAGCGCTTTGGAGCTGTCCGTTTTGGCGGCTTCAATTTCGTAATCAGCCAGCACGGACGCCAATCTGTCGGTTCTGTCCTTATTTGCGCCTAAAAAGACGACGGTGAAGTTTGATTTCTTAAAGCGCTCCATTTCACTGGCGAGCACATTCATCTGCCCGTGAAAACTCTGCATCTGCCGGCTTGTCACATTCACGATATTTTGAGGGCTTGTATGCTGAACATGACGCAAAAATAATGAAAAGTAAATGGCAGGACGCCGCTTCTCGGCCATAATCTCCTGAAAGCTGAAGGATAAATTGATGTCATGCAGAATTTTTCCTTCTTCCAGCAGACTTGTCATGAATTCGGCTTCTTCTTTTTGGAGCTGATCCTCCATTTCATGAATCCGGCTGACCTCGTCTAACAATAACAAGGTGTCTGACGGTGTATAATCTAGCAAACTAGCAGGCTTTTCGTAAAAGTACGAGAGATACTTCACAAGTTCCTGATCAGTCTGTCCCGTTGATAACCGTTCTTTATCATGTGAGATATTGATATGAAGCATTTCCTTTTGTTTGTCCTGCTTCAGCTTCTTCAGACTGTCGGCAAGCCCTTTATCGAGCCTTTCCATCGCGCGGGCTTTTTCTTCCGCCCGGATGATCAGTTCCTTCGCCGGTCCGATGGCCACCGTTTTTAGCGTCTCAATTGATCTCTGGTCATCAGAGTTGAAGCTTCTGATGGAGTCGACCTCCGTATCAAACAGCTCAATCCGCACCGGATGTTCTGACGTCAGCGGATAAATGTCGATTATTCCGCCGCGAATACTGAATTCACCGGGTGCAGAAACCATATCGGAACGCTCATACCCCACCTCTACAAGGCGTGCAGACAGCTGATCCTGTTCTATATCGTCTCCGAGTGATATGGTGATTTGGCTGCTTTTCCACAGTTCTTTCGGCGGAAGCATTCTTCTCAGTGCTGCAACGGGCGCCACTACGACAGGCGCTTCTCCGTTTGTTAATCTATTAATGACATCAAGCCGCTGAGCGCGCAGTTCAGGACTCGCCACCGCAATTTCTGAAGAAATCAATTCATTTACGGGGTATAAAAAAACAGATTGATCCCCGAGAAGCGCCGTCAGATCTTCCGTCACTTTTTGGGCCTGATATAAATTATGAGTGATAAAGAAAATCGGCTTTTTCGTTTCCTGTGCAAGGGCGGAGGTAAAAACAGAACGCGCGGAACCTGACAGACCCGCAAGCAGCTGTTCCTTCAGCCCCTCATGTAAACCGTTAACAATGGATTTAAAATCATCGCTTTCTTTAATAAAGGTTTGAATATTGTCCATATGGGCCCCTCCTCTCTATTTTCTGCAAGAACAGAAAAACGCTTTGGTCTAGAATCTACACCAAAGCTCATTATTGAATAAATGTGTTGTGTTCATGGTAGTGCGGATTGCGTTCCAGCGCCTCTTGGCAGTCTTCACAAATTGTAAGAACATGGACATCTCCATTGTCTTTATATGAAATCATATCGTTTCTTTCCTCATTTGTTAAGTGCTGAAATCCAAGTGACTGTGTCGGCACCGACGAATACTCCAGGCTCCCTACCTTAAAACCGCAGTGGCGGCAGAAATAATGCAAAGCCATACATTGGACCTCCTGATGTGAAAAAATCATTTTTCCCTAGTATGGTCTCCCATTATTTATCTTATACATTTGCATTAAATTCGTTCATCACTTCTAAAAATGGTTTCGTTAAGGAAGCTTCGCAGGCTTTTACGGTTTTTGAGACGGCATCATTGATATGCGGCGCTTCATCTTTCGTAAAAGCGCCCAGCACATAATCAACGACTTTCATCCCGTTGACGGGACGGCCGATTCCGATTCTGACCCGGTCAAATTCAGGGGTTCCGAGGTGCTGAATAAGCGATTTAATTCCGTTGTGTCCGCCTGCGCTCCCCTTCGTCCGGAGCCTGATTTTCCCCGTCGGAAGATCCAGGTCGTCGTATATGACTTTCAAATCTTCATGATCGGCATCATAATAATCCAATAGCGGCCGCAAACATTCCCCTGATAAATTCATATATGTAAGCGGTTTAACAAGTAGAACTTTTTTTCCGGAAACAAAACCGATTCCGTAAAGTCCGTTGAATTTCGTTTTATTCAATTCAATATTCCATTCTTTAGAAAGCTCGTCAATGGCCATAAAGCCGACATTATGTCTCGTGTTCTCGTAGGTTTTTCCCGGGTTACCCAGACCGGCAATCACAAGCATCGTAAATCCTCCCTCAACATCGCTGTAATTCTTCTCATTCTAGCACAAAAGACGTAACCTCGGGCGGGTTACGTCTTAAAGCGCTTATTGATTTTCTCCTTCGGGCTCTTCCTCAGGAGACGGTTCTGCATCTTCTTCGAATGCTTCCTGCTTAGGAGGAAGGATGGAAGCCACGACTTCTTCCGGATCGTTTGTAAATGTATAATTGCCGTCAGCAGTCAGATCTGCGATGGTCAGCGCATCATTCATTTCAAGCCCGGAAATATCAACATTGATTGTCTGAGGGATGTCCTTCGGCTTAGCCTTGATCGAAAGCTCATGCAGCGGCTGCTGGATGATGCCTCCGTCTTTGACTCCTTTCGCCTCTCCCGTCAGCTGAATCGGCACTTCCGCCTCCAGCTCCTCACTCATATTCACGACTTGAAAATCGGCGTGCGTCAATTCGTTTTTAAGCGGGTCTGTCTGAAGATCAGTCACCATAACCGATTGCTGATTTCCGTTGACATCAATTGTGATAATCGTGTTTTTTCCTTCGTCCCGCAATGTTTTAAGCAATTCGACACTGTCTAAAGAGACAGCCGTGTTCGTTATTTCTTTCCCGTATATAATCCCTGGAACATGTCCTGAATGACGGATTTTCCGAAGCGTCGAACGTTTAAAATCTGTTCTTTCATTTGCTTTTAAAGTTGCCATATTCAGCACCATCCTAATTATCGTTTTATCGTCCTATTAGAACAATACCCACAATAACTGGGATTTAAACCTTAAAGTTTCGGTTTAGCTGAATAAATAGCTGACAGATTGTTTCTCGTGAACACGGATAATCGCTTCAGCCAGAAGCGGTCCGACAGAAAGCTGCTTAAAGCGTTCGATTTTTTTCTCTTCAGGAAGCTTAATGCTGTTCGTTACGACAAGCTCCTTGATTTTAGAGTTGTTGATCCGCTCAACCGCAGGGCCTGACAATACAGGGTGCGTACAGCATGCATACACTTCCGCGGCTCCGTTTTCAACCAGCGCGTTTGCGGCAAGTGTGATTGTGCCGGCGGTATCAATAATATCATCAATCAGAATCGCGGTTTTTCCTTCCACGTTACCGACGATGTTCATCACTTCCACCTCATTCGGTCTAGGACGGCGTTTGTCGATAATTGCGATCGGCGCTTTCAGACGGTCCGCAAGTTTGCGGGCGCGCGTCACACCGCCGTGGTCAGGAGAAACAATGACGATATCTTTCAAGTCTTTACCTTCAAAGTAATGGCCTAAAATCGGAACACCCATTAAGTGGTCAATCGGAATATCAAAGAAACCTTGAATTTGCGGCGCGTGTAAATCAAGCGCGATCACGCGTGTCGCACCCGCTGTTTCAAGCAGGTTTGCAAAAAGTTTTGCCGTGATCGGTTCACGTGATCTTGCTTTTCTGTCCTGGCGCGCATAACCGTAGTACGGAATCACAATGTTGATTGTTTTCGCGGAAGCGCGCTTTAAAGCGTCCACCATAATCAGCAATTCCATGATGTGCTCGTTGACCGGCGCACTTGTAGACTGAATGATATAGCAATCACAGCCGCGAATACTTTCTTCTATGTTGATCTGGACCTCTCCGTCACTGAATCTTGTAACAGAGCACTTTCCTAATTGAACTCCTACATTATCCGCGATTTCTTTTGCAAGTTCTGGATTTGAATTCAAAGAAAAAATCTTTAAATTCTTATCTCCGTATTCGTTAGACATGGTAAACCTCCGATTTTAGGATTATTTTTTATGAATATTTTTCACATAATCTTCTTTATTTACTTGTCTTGCTCTGGCAATGGCAAGCGCTTCGCCCGGCACATCTTCAGTTACGGTTGAGCCCGCAGCGACGTACGCGCCTTCTCCCACTGTGACAGGAGCGACCAGATTGGAGTTGCAGCCAATAAACGCGCCGTCTTCAATTTTGGTTAAATATTTTTTCTTCCCATCATAATTGACCGTGATGGAGCCGCACCCGAGATTGACGTCCGTGCCCACTTCGGCATCACCGATATAGCTTAAATGAGATGCTTTGCTTCGGTCGCCGAATTGTGTTTTCTTGATTTCCACAAAGTTTCCGATCTTCACTTCATTGCCGATTGCGGAATCAGGTCTGATGTGAGCAAAAGGACCGATATTTACATCATTCCCAACTTTGCTCCGGTTGACAACGGATTGTTTAATCACAGTGCGGCTGCCGATCGAGCTGTCCTCTATCTCAGTGTGAGGGCCGATGACACATTCATCGCCGATTTCAGCTTGTCCCTTTAACACAGTTCCGGGATAAATAACTGTATCTTGTCCGATACGTGCGTCAGGTGAGATGTACGTATTCATCGGATCGATTAAAGTGACTCCGTTTTGCATATGCCGTTTGTTAATACGCTCTTTCATATACATTTCAGCCTGAGAAAGAGCGACTCTATCATTCACTCCGAGCGTCTCTTGGAAGTTACCAGTCTGGTAAGCGGCAACAGTTTCGCCTTCGTCTTTGAGGATTTCGATTACATCCGGCAGGTAATACTCGCCTTGGGCATTTTCATTCGAAACCTGTTCGATGACACGAAAAAGAGCCTCGTTATCAAAACAGTACGTTCCCGTGTTGATTTCTTTCACAAGACGTTCTTGCTCCGAAGCATCCTTATGCTCCACGATTTTTTGAACGGCGCCGTCTTCTCCCCGGATGATTCTTCCGTATCCGGCGGGATCGTCGGCAACGGCCGTTAACACCGTGGCTTTTGCGCCTTTGTTTGTATGTTCATTCAGCATGGCTTCCATCGTCTCCGCCGTCAGAAGCGGTGTATCGCCGCAAATAACGATCGTGACACCTTTCTCTCCGTGAAGAAATGGTTTTGCCTGCTTGACTGCATGAGCCGTACCGAGTTGTTCTGCTTGGAGAGCGTAATCGCTTTTCTGTCCGAGCTGCTTTTTCACATCTTCGGCGCCGTGTCCTACGATGGTGACAAGCTTCGCTAAAGATAATTTCAGAGCCTCGTCTGCGACGTGCTCTACCATAGGCTTTCCGCATACCGGATGAAGGACCTTATAAAGCTTAGATTTCATTCTCGTTCCTTTTCCGGCAGCTAAAATCACTGCAAACCGCTTATCCATTTAATGGCCTCCAATATCCCTTTTATCCATAGAAAAATATATCCTAAATAGCTGTTGATTTCAAGAAGACATCAAAAAGTGCAAGAATTTTCTATGTAATCGCTTTATTACTGAAAAATCAGATTTAAAAAAGGACTGCCGGAAAAGGCCTTGTGTCAGCCTTTATCAGCAGTCCTTACATTTTGTTATGTTTAAGAAGCCCCAGCTTCTTCATATTCTAATGCTTCAGAGTCACCCAAACGATGATACTCATTTAAAACAGCATCCTGGATCTTGCCCCGCGTGCTGGAATTAATAGGATGAGCAATATCGCGGAATTCTCCATCAGGGGTGCGTTTACTCGGCATCGCAACGAAAAGACCATTGTTTCCATCAATCACACGAATATCATGTACGACAAATTCGTGATCCAGCGTGATGGATGCAATCGCTCTCATGCGACCATCGGTATTCACGCGGCGTAATCTTACGTCAGTAACTTCCACAGTAGTTCACCACCTTTTCCCTATATAAAAGCATTAGTCTAACAATTCCACGATTCTTTTTAAATTCCTGCACATTTCAAAAAGTTTTTTTGAAAATATAGGATATACATACACAATTAGGTGATAAACCATATTTGGGAATCATATACTGCATAAAAAAAGTGATTCCGGAGACCGGAACCACTTTTCTGAGATTTAAGATTTCACCAGCGCAATGACTTCAATTTCCACGAGAGCGTCTTTCGGCAGTCTCGCCACTTCCACACAAGACCTTGCCGGCTTATGTACATCAAAGTATTGTCCGTACACTTCATTCACTTCCGCAAACTGCTCCATATCAGCAATAAACACCGTTGCTTTTACAACTGTCTCGAGAGAAGCGCCCGCTTCTTTCAGCACAGCCTTTAAATTGCTGAACACCTGATGCGTTTGTTCTGTGATATCACCGTTTACCATTTCTCCTTCAGCAGTAAGAGGAATCTGGCCTGAGCTGTAAAACATGTTGTTTACGATGATTCCTTGTGAATATGGCCCGATTGCTGCCGGCGCGTGTTTTGTATGGATTGCTTTTGTCATTTTTCTGTCTCCCCATTCTTTAAATGCTGTTCTTTAAAAAATCGCAGAAAATTGCCGTTTTGAATCTCAATCGTTTTGTCTTTCATATTGATGGTTGAAAGTGTGAGCAGCGACATGTATTCATCGACAAGCCGTTCATTCACTCCCTCAGCTTCAACCAAGACGCCTATTCCCGCGACGTTCGCATTAAACTCATCAAGCAGGCTGATCATGCCGTTTATGGTGCCGCCCGCTTTCATAAAGTCGTCAATAATCAAAACGTTCGACCCCGTGGCCAAACTTCTTTTCGCAAGTGACATCGTTTGAATGCGGTTAGACGACCCAGATACATAATTGATGCTCACCGTGGAGCCTTCCGTCACTTTATTGTCTTTTCGTACGATGACAACCGGAACGTTCAGATAACTGGCCGCTGCGTAAGCGAGAGGGATTCCCTTTGTCGCAACGGTCATCACCACATCAATCTCCCGCTCCGCAAAAACGGAAGCAAAAAGCCTGCCTACATGAGAGAGGACAGATGGTTTGCCTAAGATATCCGTTAAATATACATAACCGCCCGGAAGGATACGCTCAGGATTTACTAAAGACTGTCCCAGCTCCTGTATAAACGCTTCTGCTTCAGCCTGTTTCACTTTCGGAATGTATTTGACGCCTCCGGCAGCTCCCGGCACTGTAAGCAGCGTCCCAATGCCTTGCTGTTCGAAGGTCTGTTTAATAATCGTTAAATCTTCACTGATTGATGACTTTGCTGATTGATACCGTTCTGAGAAAAACGTTAACGGTATTAATTCATGCGGATGGGTTAACAAATAATTTGTTAAGTCCACCAATCTGCCGCTGCGACGAAACTTCATGAACTTACCCCCAAAATCCGAATAATTTAAAAACAATATAACTTAACATACGGATTTAATCAAGAGCATTCTGTTCGCCGATCATCCGCACCGCGTACACCTGATCACAGAAGCCTCTTAACCCGTTATAAATCCGCTGCACCTTTGATTCGTATTGAACCAAACCGAATACAGTCGGTCCGCTTCCGCTCATTAACACCGCATCGGCACCGAAACGTTTCATTTGATTTTTAATCATTGCCACCTCGGGATGAAGGTTGAGCGTAACCGATTCCAATACGTTTCCTAGTTGGCCGCATACCTTTTGGAAACTTTTTTCTTCAATTGCGTCAATCATTGCCTGTACATCCGGATGCCGAACCTGCTGCAAATTCAGCCGGCGGTACACTTCAGCGGTCGATACCCCGATCGTCGGTTTGGCGAGCACGACCCAGCAATGAGGCGGCGCACTGATATGCCTGATCTTCTCACCGCGTCCGGTTGCCAAGGCAGTGCCTCCGTATACACAGAAGGACACGTCTGAACCGATTTCAGCGCCAAGCTCCGCGAGCTCTTCGACAGAAAGCTTTAAATCCCAAAGCCTGTTCAGCCCTCTTAGCGTGGCAGCCGCATCGCTGCTTCCGCCGGCAAGCCCTGCCGCTACAGGGATCACCTTTGTAATCATAATGGAAACGCCTTTTTTGACTTGAAACCGTTCTTTGAGCAGTTTGGCTGCCTGATAAGCCAGATTTCGTTGATCATCCGGAACAAAGCGATTATGCGACGCCACTCTGATAACGTTTTCGGGCAGTTCTGTCAGTTCAATCCGATCTGCCAAATCAATTGTCGTCATGATCATCTCCACTTCATGATAACCATCCGGGCGTTTACTCCTCACATCGAGGGACAGATTGATTTTGGCCGGCGCTTTTTCTAAAATACGCATAGCTTTCACCTACTTCTCCATCTAAACATAAGTATGAACATTGTATCACATTTGGAGACCCGGAGGTACTTATCCGAAATTGACGCCGATTTTGACGGCCGATAGAAAAAACCGGGGAACGGATTGTCCCCCGGGCCACTGCATTATCGGTTATTTTGGTTCTGAGCCGCCATCTGCTGTTCGGCAATCTCAATCGCACGCTTTACCATATTCCCGGCATCGCGCGCCCGAATGCCGCCCCAGCCCTCGTTTTTCACCGTATCGTAAAAACCAAGGTCCTTTGCCAGCTCATACTTGAACTCATCTGACATAACTCCACGACGTCTGCCCAAACGAAACAACCCCTTTTATAGAATTGATCACCATTCGTGCACGCCACGATAAAACATGTGACACCTATAGCTTCCGTTTAATCAGCTGAAACTTTCGAGGGAATAATTAGAAGAGCTTTAGAAGGCAAAACAAAAAGCAGTAAACAAAAGGTTCACTGCTCATTAAAATGCTACTGAGCTTGCCGCATCATCATTGAATGTCAATTCAACAGTCTCAGTCAGAATATCAGCATAACTGTATGAAACTCTTTCAAACGAATTCTCGTCTTGATCTAGTTGTATCACAAAAACAGAAGGGTACGTCTCAGCTAAAATGCCCGAGCGCTCAATCGTTTTTCGGCGGCCGCCGTTTGCTTTTAACGTAAGCCGTTTACCTAAATTCCCATCAAGCGATCTTTTTATATCGGACAACGTCTTCGCCATTGCATCCACCTCACTACATTTATTGTACAACAAGAGCCCAATTTTGTCAAACAAAATTTAAATTATATCAACGTTAATAAGTCATTGTCAACAAAATTATTTTGACAAAATTCTATTGATTTCTGCATTATTTTTCACAAGTTCCGGTAATTTATGTATCAATATGTAAAATAATTAACCCGCATAGCGAATTTTATGCGGGTTTTTCACTCATCCATTTGATTTATACGGCATACCGACACGCAGCACACCCTTCGTTTCAATTCCTCCCAGCCCTTTCTCTCTCGTCAGCGTATTTCTTAGGACATCCCACACATTAATCCGCTCCATAAACGGAGTGAAGCTGATTTTCGCGACAATATATACCGGGTCAAGCGCATGAATATTGACGCGTGACGGTGAACTTGCAAAATTCGCGCCCGCTTTGATTAAAGACTCGAAATGGGATTGGCAGGCACCCGCGAATATGACAAGCTGGTCCAAGTGAGGGACTTTTCGCCTCGCTCTTTGAACCGTTTCGACAAAGTGTTTAGAATGCCTGTAGGCGCTTAAATCGTTCATGTCTCCCTTATGCTTGGAGTATGCATCATGGCCGGTGATGACTAAAATATCCGGCCGGTATTTGTCGAGCAGCTCCTCAATGGATGCCGGCATTTTTTTCTCATGGCAATGAATCCCGTACACCGGCACACCGATTTTTTCGTAAAAGTTCAGGCACTTTTTCAAATAAGCCTCATCGCCGTCCAGATGCAATACCTTGCCGGGCATATGAAAGTAGTGCTCCTGATGCTGATATTGATTCGTCGCATAATATTCCTGTTTTTCCCGAAGCAGCTTATAATCCTGGCGGAGCAGCTCGAGAGATTCATTCATCCTGCTTTCATCTTTCTGCTTTCTCACGGCCTGTTCGTCTTTTCTGACAGGCACCAAATCAGAAAAATCAGCATCCGCAATCAATCTGACTTCGTCACCATGCAGGATGGCAATTGAATTTCCTTTGCTTGTTTGCTCTATGCCGATAATGCGAAATAAAACATCCATTTGATGGGATTTCCTGGCTACCATATCTCCTATTTGAAATTGCACGTTACCCACTCCACAAATAGACTAAGCCTCATCATGAAAGAAGCCTTATCAAATGCACCTCTTTCCGCTGCGGCGCTTGATGTTTCAAGCTTTTCTTGCAGTTGAATGAATAAGGTTCTTCTCTAGCCTATGTAGCGGCAGTCCAAGTGGTGACGCAAAACAAAAAGCCCTTCTTAGAAAAGGGCTTTATACAATCCGTTGGACAGGAGCGCGAATTCTTCTATAGACAGGGATTCACCGCGCCGCTTTCCGTCAATATTCGTTTCTTGGAGAATTTCTTCGATTTGAGCTTTCTTCTCTTTTCCGCCCGGAAGATTGTTCACAAGGTTGTTCAGCAAGGTTTTCCGGCGCTGAGCGAAGCTTGCTTTAATCAGCTGGAAGAAAAACGGTTCATTATCGACGGCAACCGCCGGGCCGTCACGAAGCAAGAGACGGATGACCGCGGAATCGACATTAGGCTGAGGCACAAACACCGTTTTCGGTACGGTCATAACCGTTTTGGCCTCCGTGTAGAACTGAACTGCGATGGAAAGCGATCCGTACTCCTTAGAGGAAGGATCAGCCGCCATCCGCTCAGCGACCTCTTTTTGCAGCATGACGACAATTCCTTTTAAGGGAAGATGCTCTTCCAAAAGCTTCATGATGATCGGTGTCGTTACATAATACGGAAGATTCGCCGTCACCATAATTTCATCACAATCCTGAAACTGCTCTTCAATGACGGATTTGACGTCTGCTTTCAGCACATCCTGATGAATGATCGTTACATTGTCATACGGAGACAGCGTATCATTGAGAATGGGCAGGAGGCGCTGATCAATTTCAAACGCGACGACCTTTTTCGCCCGTTTGGCAAGCTGCTCTGTCAGCGCGCCGATTCCGGGTCCGATTTCAATGACTCCGGTCCGATCCGTTATTTCCGCATGGTCCACAATTCTGTCCAATATGTTTGTATCAATTAAGAAATTCTGTCCCAGACTCTTTTTAAAAGAGAAACCGTATTTTTTCAGAATTTCTTTCGTTCTGATGGGTGTCGCGATATCTTTATTGTTCATCCTGTTCATCCTGTTCCTCCTGCATCATAGCATCGAGCGCATCAATAAAATCACTTCTTTTGATTTGAAACATCTGCAGCCGTTTTTGAAGCTGTTTGCCGTTTGTATAGCCGATCTTCAGCAGGTCGCCCAATCGTTCGCGGCGTCTTTTGGCAGCCGGCCCGCCGATCAGACCGGCTTGTATTAAATCTTCAGCTGAAATTTCACTCGGCTTTGCCTCCATCTCTTCATGCACATTTTCCAGACATGCTCTGATGCTTTCAATGGATGCGTGCTCAACGCCGATGCCGCGCTTGTTTTTCGGTTTGGCAAGATGTTTGGGCAGAAATGCGTGTTTACAGCCGGGCACTGCTTCAGAAATGGTTTTCCGGATCTTTTCCCCCGGAAAATCCGGGTCCGTCAGCACGATGACCCCTCTCGTTTCCTGCGCCAGCCGAATCTGCCTGATGACTTCGTCTCCGATTGCCGAACCGTTCGTCTCAATCGTATCCGCATCAACGGCAAGTTTTATGCGCGCAGTGTCATCGCGTCCCTCGACTACAATAATTTCTTTAATTTTCATTACTTCCTCCAAAAAAACTTTTTATATCCAAAACGAAACCTTTGTTTACATGTCACGTCTAATATACTGAAAATACACTTTACCTATTATAACGAAAAAAACAGAGGGCGCAAAACCCTCTGAATGAATCGGAATTAATTTAAAATTTTTATTTTGACCTGTTTCTTTCCCCAGCGGTACGCTGAAGATTTTTCAGGGAAAAAGACATCAATCCGTCTTCCTTTAATGGCTGAGCCCGTATCTGCGGCAACGGCATCCCCGTATCCGTCTACGTGGACTCTTGTGCCGAGCGGAATGACGCTTGGGTCTACTGCAATGACCTTGGCATTCGGATTGCTTGTCAGGTTAACGCCTGTAGCCGTATGGCCGGAACAGCCGCTGCAGCTTGCGGTATATGCCGTGGAAGACACGGTAATCACTTTACCGGAAGATCCGGCTTCGCCCGAAGATGCCTTCACCGGTGCACTGAGCTGCTCAATCTTGGGACTGTGCCGCTTTGTGCCGACCGCAATGATCTGATCTTTGCTTTTTTCAGATGTTTCTTCTTTGACAAGCTTTCTCGATACTTCTTTTCCATTTTCTTTGACAACATGAAAATGCTTTTTAAGCTTGCCTTCTTTTCCTTTTTGAACGATCTTTTCTTTCCCGTTGTCGAGAGACGCATCCTCTTTTTCTTTCACTCGATACGCTATTTTTTCCTCAACTACATCGGTGACTTTTTCGATACGAGTGATTTGTATGCCGGCCTGATCTTTTGTGAGCTTTTCGTGTAATGCCGGTTTTACTTTATCTTCGTCTTTCATGTCCATCTTATGCTGCGTTAAAAAGTCAGCGACCGTAGTCGAAGTCGTCCATATTTTCTTTTTCTTTCCCGCATCATTTACAGTGACCTGAAAAGCCGGGTCGACCGTGACTTTCATGCCGTTTGTCACTTTCGTATCTGCTGCTGGATCTATTTTATCGTGCTGATTCACAGGTGTATGCTGTTCGTTCAGAAATGCGCCGACTGTTTTTGCCGTTGACCATAAAGTCTTTTCTTCTCCGCCTCTTGTCACACGGATTTGCTTTGCAGCATCATACACGACATTCATGTTGTCAGCCAATGCTGTCTGCTTAGACGGGGTAATCCGGTCTTCATTTCTTGTCTCTATATGTAAATCTTCCAGAAGTTCCCCAACCGTTTTTGCATGAGTGCGTATTTGCTTTTTCTTGCCGTTGATAGAAACAGAGACTGATTGTTTTGAGAGCTCATGTGCCCCGTATGCAGTCCCGGTTCCGCCCAGCAGAATAATAGCTGCAATAAGAATAACCTTGCTTTTACCAAGCTTTACGGAAAACAGTTTTTTCATTTTTTGTGTGATGAAAAACGCCTCCTTCTCCTCGGAGAGATTATATAGAGTATCTAAAATGCTGTCAACCCTCCCATCTCGAAGATCAAAAACCTTCAGCGTATCCCTCATTATGCAAAAACAAAGCAAAAAAAGGAAGAGAGACATATCGACAACCTATCTTATGAGGAGAAAGAAGCTTGTAGAACCGTTTTACATATCCACTGAATCGGACAAGCCTTTACACGTTACGACAGCGCATTTTGTCAGTTCATGCGGAAAAGTCTTTTTGCGTTTTCGGTTGTTATCGAAGCAATTTCTTCATACGTCATTCCTTTTAATTCCGCGAGCTGTTCAGCAACATATTTCACGTAGCTTGGCTCATTTCGTTTGCCGCGGAAAGGATGTGGTGTCAGGAAAGGACAGTCCGTTTCGATCAGCAAACGGTCATTCGGAATTTCCTTTGCCACTTCTTTTGGTTTCTTCGCATTTTTGAAGGTAACCGGCCCTCCGAATGAAATATAGAAGTTCATATCCATACACTGCTGCGCAACCTCCGCGCTGCCCGTAAAGCAGTGCATAATGCCGCCGACTTCTTCCGCTCCCTCTTCTTTCAAAATCGTGACAACATCCTCAGTCGCATCACGGTTGTGAATGATAATTGGAAGGTTCACTTCTTTGGCGAGCTCGATTTGTTTCCGGAATACCTCTTTTTGGATATCCTTCGGTGATTTGTCCCAGTGATAATCAAGGCCCATTTCTCCGATTGCCACGACTTTTTCATGAGCGGACAGTTCCTTAATCCATGATAAATCTTCCTCTGTCATGTCAATCGCGTCTACCGGATGCCAGCCAATCGCAGCGTATATAAAGTCATATTCCTCAATCAGTTCCATTGCGCGCGTGATGGTAGGTTTGTCGAATCCGACAACGACGATTCGTTCAACTTTTTCAGCCTTTGCACGCGCAATGACTTCTTCCAAGTCTGTGTCAAATTGCTCGGCGTTTAAGTGCGCATGTGTATCAAAAAGCATCATAAAAACTCCTTTCTTGTTGAAAAACAAAAGGTGTTCGACGAAATGTTACACGTGAAACACCTTTTGCATCTATTATTTAATTCTAGTGCCTTTCGGTAATGACTGGTCGACAGCTACAACCTTAAGGACGCCGTCAGATTCTCCTGCCAGTATCATCCCTTGGGAAAGCTCGCCTCTCAATTTTACCGGTTTTAGATTCGTTACACAAATGATCTTCATTCCCACAAGCTGATCCGGTGTGTAATGCTTCGCAATACCTGATACAACTTGGCGCTGTTCAAAGCCCAGATCAATTTGCAGCTTCAGCAGACGGTCCGCTTTTTTCACCGGTTCTGCGGACAAGACTTCTGCGACGCGAAGTTCTGTATCCATAAATTGATCAAACGTAATTTCCGGAAGACGCTCTGCTTCTTGCGGCTCTTCTGTTTTTTCTTCTTTCACAGGAGCAGTCCCTTGCATTTTTTGCTTGATGTAAGCTACTTCCTCTTCAGCTTCAAGACGAGGGAAAAGCGGCTCCCCTTTTTTCACTTTCGCGTTCTTTAATTGGCCGAATGTCTGAATGCTGTCCCAAGCTTTAAGAGACTGATCCTCAATTCCGAGCTGAGCAAACATTTTTTCAGGCGTCTGCGTTAAGAAAGGCTGAAGCAGTACGGCCGAAATACGCAATGATTCAGCTAAATGATACATGACAGAACGTAATTCTTTTTCTTTTTCCGGATCTTTGGCCAGCACCCACGGAGCAGTTTCATCAATATATTTGTTCGTACGGCTGATTAATTGCCATAGCGTTGATAAAGCCACTGAGAACTCCATGTTTTCCATTGCCTTTTCATATGCTTTAACCGTTTCACCGGCTACAGAAGAAAGCTCTGAATCAAAATCGGTCACATTTCCTTCATATGAACCGATCTCACCGTCAAAATATTTTTGGATCATAGCAACTGTACGATTCAGAAGGTTTCCTAAGTCGTTTGCCAAGTCATAATTAATCCGTTCTACAAAACCTTCCGGCGTAAAGACACCGTCTGAACCAAATGGCACTTCGCGAAGCAGGTAATAGCGAAGCTCATCCAAGCCGTAGCGTTCAATCAATGTTACCGGATCAACGACATTTCCTTTTGATTTCGACATTTTTCCGTCTTTCATCAATAACCAGCCATGCGCGAATACTTGCTTAGGAAGCGGGAGATCAAGCGCCATCAGCATAATCGGCCAGTAAATGGTATGAAAACGGACAATTTCTTTACCGACAAGGTGGACGTCAGCAGGCCAGTACTTTTTGTAAAGCTCATCATTTTCCGTATCGTAACCGAGCGCCGTAATGTAGTTGAACAATGCGTCAATCCATACATACACGACATGCTTCGGGTTTCCCGGCACTTTTACACCCCAGTCAAACGTCGTTCTGGAAACGGCCAAATCTTCAAGCCCCGGTTTAATGAAATTGTTAATCATTTCATTTTTGCGTGATTCAGGCTGGATGAAGGAAGGATTGTCCTCATAAAACTTCAGCAGGCGGTCTGCATATTTGCTCATGCGGAAGAAGTATGACTCCTCTTTGATTAATTCGACTGGGTGGCCGCTGTCCGGGCTTTTTCCGCCGACAACCTCACCCTTTTCATTTCGTTCCACATCCACCAGCTGTGTTTCAGTATAGAATGTTTCATCAGGGATGCTGTACCAGCCCTCATACTCATCAAGATAGATATCACCATTATCAAGAAGCTTTTGGAACACTTTCTCAATAATTTCTTTATGCCGGCTTTCCGTCGTCCGGATGAAATCATCGTGAGAAATGTCGAGCTGCTTCCATAGTTTTTGGATCTCAGCCACAGCACGATCCACGTAAGCCTGAGGTGTGATATTCTCTTCCTCCGCTTTCTGCTGGATTTTTTGTCCGTGTTCATCCGTTCCTGTCAGGTAGCGTACGTCAAATCCCTTTAATCTTTTGTAACGCGCCATCGCATCGCCGGCCACGGTAGTATAAGCATGGCCGATATGTAATTTTCCGCTCGGATAATATATCGGGGTCGTAATATAAAAAGTATTATTGTCTTGCGGCATGTTGCAACCTCCCATTCAGAATGTCGAAAAGCTCACGCCCAAAGGACGAGAGCGGTTTTATTTGATATACAATATTGATATTTGTCCTCTATCTATGATACCATCTTAGCCTTTAAGATCAAGGATATATACGTACTGCGCGTAAAAGAGTAAATAAAATTAAAAATTTTTATTGAAATTAAAAAAAGTCTTAACATGTCGAAATTTGTCGTATATAATCTACTAATATAAAACATCTTGGTTCGAAAGTCTTGATTTAAAAGGATTTTCAGTAGGATAATAGGTTTGAAAAAGCAGTCAAAAAGCCTGTTATTTCAGGATTTCCAAGGCTTTACTTACTATAAGAACTAATTCTTACAATCAATAGTAAACAAAAAGATTGACGATTATTGGAAACCTTGTTATGCTAGGAATGTAAGGAATTTTGTCGAATAATGACGAAGAAAAATATAAACTACAAAATAATTATCTCTCGGGAGGAGACTGTTAATGAAATCTACTGGTATCGTACGTAAAGTTGATGAACTTGGACGCGTAGTTATCCCTATCGAACTTCGCCGTACACTGGGCATCGCAGAAAAAGACGCTCTTGAAATTTATGTTGATGATGAAAAAATCATCCTTAAAAAATATAAACCAAACATGACTTGCCAAGTTACTGGTGAAGTTTCTGATGATAACCTTAAACTTGCCGGCGGCAAATTGGTACTCAGCAAAGAAGGCGCTGAGCAAATCATCTCTGAAATTCAAAATCAGCTTCAAAACCAAAAATAAGTTATTTCATACAAAAACCGTTCTTGTTACGATACAAGAACGGTTTTTTTTATGATTGAATGTGATAAGCGTCATAAATCTCGCGTTTCGGAACATTCCGATCTACCGCTGTTTGTTTTATGGCCTGTTTGGAAGACGCTCCTTCGTTTATGTAATGCTCCACATGCTCTTTCTCAGAAAGCTCCGTCCACCAAGGCTTGTCATCTTCATCCGGTTCAGCAGCTTGATTGCCTTCGACAACGAGACAGAACTCACCGCGGATTTGGTCTTCATTTGCCCATTCCATCACCTCGGCGACCGTTCCTCTGATAAATTCCTCGTACTTTTTCGTTAATTCTCTCGTGACGGCGATGTTTCGATTTCCCAAAACGTCATGCATGGCGGTTAACGTTTCTTTTAATCGGTGCGGCGCTTCGTAAAAAATCAACGTTTCCTGGCGTTTTTTCAGGATTTCGAGTTCTTTCTTCTTTTCTTTTTTCTGTCTGTTTAAGAATCCGTAGAAGAAAAACGGCTGCGGGGTGATGCCTGATGCGGTCAGCGCGGTTAACGCCGCATTTGCACCGGGAAGCGGAACGACATAACCGCCGATTTGGGTAAAATCTCTTACAATCTCAGCCCCCGGGTCGGAAATTGTCGGCATACCGGCGTCACTGACCAAAGCCACATTCTTTCCATTTTTCAGCCATTCAATAATTTTATGGCCGCTGCTTTCTTTGTTGTGTTCATGATAACTGGTAAGAGATGTTTCTATGTCATAGACGTGGCACAGCTTTTTCGTCTGTCTCGTATCTTCGGCAGCTATAACATCGACCGATTTCAGCGTCTCCACTGCACGAAAGGTCATATCCTCCAAGTTGCCGATCGGTGTAGGAACAAGATAAAGGATTCCCATTTCAGATTTTCCGTTAAAACTCATCTGGCGACTTAACATATACAGCCTCCTTGCTGCTTCGTTTTTCTTCTATATATTGTTCTTTTTTCTTTCGGGTCAGCTGCTTAAAACGGTATTCCGCCTGCATGGCTTCCCGTTTTGTGTCAAATGATTCCGCATGGCATAACGAAACCGGCCTCCGCGCCCTTGTGTACTTCGCGCCCTTTCCCTCATTGTGAGTTTTCAGCCGTTTTTGCAGATCATTTGTATAACCGGCATAAAGACTGTTGTCATTGCACAGCAGCACATAAAAGAAATGACTATTTGTCTCCATATAAAATCGTGCGGATCTCTTTCGTATATTCATTTTGTTCATCATATACAAACAGCGGAGGAAGAATTTTCAGGTCAGGTCGGCCGCCTTTAATTCCTTCAACCAAAATAGTGTTCGCTTCTTTTCCTTGTTTCGGATAAATAAACTGAACCCGCTTCGGTTCTATTCGGTACGCTTTCATTAATTCAAAGATTTCCAAAAGCCGTCCCGGCCGATGAACGAGCGCCGCTTTTCCGCCTTGCTTCAGCAGTTTGCTGCTGACGGAAATTACATCTTCAAGCGTGCAAAGAATTTCGTGCCTTGCGATTCTGAGATGTTCGTTCAGGTTCTGCTCAGCCTCTTTCGGTGTTTTAAAGTAAGGCGGATTGCAGGTGACAACATCATATTTATTATGTCCGAGTCTTTCCGGCATATTTTTCAGATCATCATGAATGAGGCTGATCTGACCGCCCAGCCCGTTGTATTCCACGCTTCGGAGCGCCATATCATACAAACGCTCCTGAATTTCAACCCCGGTGATATCCGCCTTTGACCTTGTACTGAGCAGAAGCGGCACAATTCCATTCCCCGTACATAAATCAACGATGTTTCCCTTTTGAATCGGAACGTATGCAAACTTTGACAGCAGCACGGCATCTAATGAAAAAGCGAAAACTGTCGGGCTCTGTACAATTTTCATATCCTCTGCTAATAAGTAATCCAATCTTTCATCATCACGTAATGAAACCATAATCTTATTCCTTTCGGTACTCTTTGAAAAAGGCTTCCGACATCAGCGGAAGCCTTTTCCTTATTTTTTATTTAAGAAGGACAGACAAAAAAGGCAATCTCCCTTGCGGACGCTCCCATAATGGACGTTGCAAATATGAAAGCCTTCTTGATACAGCCGGGCCAGATTGTCGTAGCCTTCTCCTATATCACTTTGCTCTGCCTTCTGTGTTTTTGTTTCTTTCTGATCGGCTTTGAATTGCTCAATTTGCTCTGTCGTGTCATCAAGCCGCTTACGCAAATGCTTGTTTTCAAGCTGCAGATGGTGATTCTCTTCAATCATTTCGCCGATATGCTGCTTTAAGTCACCCAGCTGACGGTACAGCGAACCGATTTGTTCCTCCAGGTTTATGACAGTATCAAATAACTCTTTTTTATCCAAGGTTCCACACCTCGTTAATCTGTGGTTTGTGCGGATACGACGCCCTCTTCCAAGAGCTCTTCCCAAGTATATTCTATCACTTTTTCACGATTCTTCAGTTCCACCTGAAGCACCCGTTCCAGAATATTAAGACCGACAACCTTTGCGGGGCCGTTTGCCGTCGTAATCATTTCACCTAAATCCGGCAGCTGTTCTTTTGCCGTCTCATACTCATCATTTTCGTACTTCAAACAGCACATCAAACGGCCGCACAGACCGGAAATTTTCGTTGGGTTCAACGATAAATTTTGATCCTTTGCCATTTTGATGGATACCGGTTCAAAATCACCGAGGAACGTGGAGCAGCAAAGCATTCTCCCGCACGGGCCGATACCGCCGAGCATTTTCGCCTCGTCCCTCACACCGATTTGGCGCAACTCGATTCTTGTTTTAAAGATAGAAGCCAAGTCTTTGACCAATTCCCTGAAATCAACCCGTCCGTCAGCCGTGAAGTAAAAAATGACTTTATTGCGGTCAAACGTAAACTCAACATCAACGAGTTTCATATCTAAGCCGTGGTCAGCCACTTTTTTCTGACAGACTTCAAAGGCGGACAGGGCCTCTTGTTTGTTTTCTTCTACGATGAGAAGATCGCGTTCATCAGCAACGCGAATAACCTTTCGAAGCGGAAGCACAACATCGTGCTCGTCCACTTGTTTATTTGCGATGACAACCTGCCCGTATTCGACACCTCTTACAGTTTCAACAATGACGCAGCTGTCCTGTTCTATATCAAATCCGTTCGGATCAAAATAATAAATTTTCCCCGCTTTTTTAAAGCGGACGCCTATTACGTTGTACAAGCTTATCCCTCCTGCAACGTTAACACCAAGTGCTCCATTAATCCCTGTGTATTCACATTGGAATGAAGCCGTTTTTTTGCTTCTAAAACAGCGAGAATTTGGTTCGTAACGCTTTGTTGTGTAAATTGCAGCGCATGCTGTTTTATTGATTGGAATAAGTCTTGATAAATCAGTTTATCTTCATTTCCAATTTGGATGGATAATACATCACGGTATATCAATAAGAGCATATCAAGACCCATTTCTTGATGGGTTTTTTCTTTGAAAAAGGGCACCCACTGATCCTGAATGAAGAAAAAGGCATGTCCTTTCCGCTGATGTAAGACTTCATACAATTTTATCACTTTCGCTCTGGACTCTGCAAACTCATCATTTCGACTTAATTCGACTGCTTCCGCAATATTATTTGTCATATTTGCTAAGAGTCTGGCCATGTGAGGGCTTACTTCCTGTTCAGCCAGCCTTTCTTCTATTGCTTTCGGCTGAAGCGGCTGAAACGGAAGAACCTGGCATCTCGAAACGATGGTATCCAATATTCTGTGGAGCTGCTCAGTAATCAGAATAGCGATAGTGTCTTGACTCGGCTCCTCTAAAAATTTCAGCAGACTGTTTGCCGCATTTGTCGTCATTTGATCCGCATGGGATATAATGTACAGCTTTTTATGCGATTCCAGTCCTGTTTTAGAAAACTCCTCCTGAAGCGATTGGATCTGAGCCTTTTTAATGGATAATCCGTCGGGCTGAACCACATGCAGGTCGGGGTGGTTTCCGGAATCAATACGCTTACAGTTCCGGCACTCCCCGCAAGGCTCAGTCCCGTCTTCAAGGCAAAAAAAGCTTTTTGCGAGAAGCAGTGCGGCATCCAATTTGCCAGTACCTTTTTTGCCTTCAAACAGATATGCGTGAGAAAGCCTTTTCTTTTCAATGCTATTATGCAAAAGCCGCATCACTCTGGGCTGCTGCCCGGTCATTTCCTTCCATGATATTGCCATTGTATCACTCTCTATGTGTAAAGGTTAATCAATAAACCTTTTATTTCTCCGATTCGATCCAGCAAATCAATTGCCGGTTTTTCCTGATCTAACATCTCTTCCGTCAGCTGGAGCAGCTTTTCATCTATTTCTTTCACAAGCCCCAGGGTCCGGCTGCTGCCGTACATGTCAAAGCTTTTCGTCGTTTCATGCGATAATCCGCTGTCAACGGCCTCTTTTACAAAACGTTTTACCAATCCTTTGAATTTCGCTAAGTCTTTGAAGTTCCTCGACTTCGTCAGTCTTTTCCCGAACGTTTCTATATCCGTTAAGAACCTGCTCAGCTGGTCAAATTTCAGCTTGCTGCTTTGGCTGTCCATTGAACTTTTAAACGTCCCGGAAAGCTCTGCCGCTTTATAAGCAGGCTGCTGCTTCTTCTCAATAAATGTGCGTAAGTCAGAATTTATTTTCACGTCGTCAAATCCTTAAAATTGATGAAATTCATCGACCGGAAGGACAAAGACCGTCGCTCCGCCGACTTCCACTTCGACAGGATAAGGAACGTAAGAATCCGCATTCCCGCCCATCGGGGATACCGGGGCAATCATCTGATCACGTTTACAGCCATTTTCTTTAATGAGGCTGAGCGCTTTATCGACACGGATATCCTCCACCCCGATCATAAACGTCGTATTGCCTGATTTAAGAAATCCGCCTGTTGTCGCAAGCTTCGTCACCCTGAAGTTGTGGTCGGTTAATACTTTCAAAAGTCTGTTGCTGTCTTGATCCTGCACCACTGCCACTATTAATTTCATTCTATAGGCCCCCTTTAGGTTGGAAAGAACATGGTCGTTACATTCATTATATCAACTTATGAGAAACAGGTCACAACTGAATTTTTTTCAATGTTTCATTTATCACCTGAAGTACGTCCTGAATGACGAGTTCCTTCTTTTTCGATGCGTCGATTGTATGAAATCTTTCAGGGAAACGCTGCATCACCTTTTGGTATCCTTCACGTACTTTCGTGTGAAAGTGCAGGGCCTCAAGATCAAGACGATTCTTTTCTCTTGAATCATTCGACGTAATCCGTTTCAGCCCTTCTTCCGGATCGATAGAAAAATAGATGGTGACATCAGGCATCGTATCGCCGATTGCAAACTGGTTAATAGAAAGCACTTCATCAATGCCGAGCCCTCTCGCATAGCCTTGATAAGCCAGCGAACTGTCGATAAAACGATCGCACAGCACAATGCGTCCTTCTTCCAATGCAGGCTGCACCTTTTCGGCTAAATGCTGTCTTCTCGCAGCGGCGTAGAGCAGCGCCTCCGTTTTTGCATCCATCAGTGTATTGTTTTTATTTAAGATCACTTCTCTGATCTGTTCCGCAATGTCGATGCCGCCCGGTTCTCTTGTCGCTGTCACCGGAAGCCCCTTTGCCGACAGAATCTCTTTCACTTCCTGAAGCACAGTCGTTTTCCCTGCGCCTTCAGGACCTTCAAATGTAATAAATAAACCGCTCATGATTTCTCCTCTTCTGTATAAACAAGTAGTTGTTCCCCGTTTAACAAGCCTTGAATATGTGCGTCCATACCGATTAAACGGGAAAGCTTTTGTACGATCTCTTCTGTTACCCGTTCTCCGTCCATGATCAGCGGAATTCCCGGGGGATAAGGAATAATGTTCCCCGCATGCAAGCGCCCGGCCGCCTTATTTATATCCGTAAGCTCTTTTGGAAACTTCCGCATCTCATTTTGCGGATATTCAAGTGTCGAAATGGACGGAAAGGTCCAATTCACGGTATCCGGCAATTTATCGGGCGGTGTATTCTCCAGTTTCTGCTGTATGTTTCTTACGGTTTCCTGTTCTATCATCCGCCGGCCGCCTATCGGCAGGACGAGCAATACTTGGTACTCGTCAGCCAGCTCGGCAACAATGTCTTCGCTCTCCAAGATACTTTGTAATGAATAGCCGGAATGTCCGAGCTTTGACCGAAGAATGAATTTTAACGGGTCCGCCCTGAGCCCATATCCGGAAGGCTCGATCATTTCAATAGAAGAAATCGACGCGAACGTTCGTTTGATTTGTTCAATATGCGCCATATGACCGGGGAGTGTCCCTTTTTCAGCGATATCCTGAACATAGGCGCGCGCCGTATCTAAAGAGGCCATTATCGGATATGACGGGCTGCTGCTTTGCAAACTGCTTAAATAATAGGTTAATCGATCTCTGTCAATACGGGTGCTGTTTAAATGAAAGTAAGATCCCATCGTCATAGCCGGAAGCGTTTTGTGAGCCGATTGAACAACGGCATCCGCCCCCATATCCAATGATGATGGCGGGAACGGTTCACCTAACACAAAGTGAGCGCCATGAGCCTCATCCACCAGTACAGGAACGCCGTATGAATGGGCTTTGTTAACTGCCGCGGTCAAATCGGCAGCATGCCCGTAGTAAGTCGGATTAGTCAGAACAAGGCCTTTCGCATTCGGATATGACGCTAACGCTTTTTCAATGACCGGTAGGGATACATGGGCCGGCACATGCATGTTTTTATCAATTTCCGGCGCTAAATACACCGGCTTGGCTCCAGCCATTGCCACCGCATGGAAAACAGACTTGTGACAATTACGCTGGATCAGAATGGGCTCGCCCGGTTCACAAACAGCTAAAATCATCGCCAGATTGCCGGCGGTCGTTCCATTGACGAGAAAGAAGCTCTCCCGAGAGCCGTATAGCCTGCTCAGCAATTCCTGTGCTTCCTTGATGACCCCCGCCGGGTGATGTAAGTCATCAAGCCCTGTGATCTCAGTCATATCAATAGATAAAAGAGATTGATATACAGATCTGGCTTCATCAAAAAAGACATCTCCATTGTGATGTCCCGGAACATGAAAAGAATACGTATTTCGGTGCGCATGCTTCAGCAGCGCTGTATATAAAGGTGTGTCCATATTTTAAACAAATCCTTTGCCTGTCTTTCTTATTATATCGTGCCTGTGAGCCAACTTAAAGCTAAGACTTTTTGCCAGCTAGCCATTATCCCGGCCAGACTTCATATCAAGCAGTTTCTTTTTCAAATCGCCTTCCATGATCATGAGCTCCTCCTCGGCCCGCCTGCGCTTCATCCTGCCTTCTTCTTGAATAGACATGATTTCTTCCAGTGTGGTGACTAAGCTTTCTTGCACTTTTTTTAGGGTATCTGCCTCAACAAGTCCGCGCTCATTGGCTTTGGCGGTCTCGACTGTACTTGTTTTCAGAAGCTCAGCATTTTTCAGGAGCAATTGATTCGTCGTATCCGCCGCCTTCTGCTGTGCATCTGCCGCACTCCGCTGCTTCATTAGTGTCAGGGCGATGGCAACTTGATTCTTCCATAAAGGAATAGCCGTAACAATGGAGGACTGAATTTTCTCTGCCAGTGCCTGATTCGTGTTTTGAATCAGACGGATTTGCGGCGCACTCTGAAGCGTAATCTGCCTGCTCAGCAGCAGATCATGCACTCTCTTATCCAGACGGTCGGCAAACTGGCGAAGGTCATTCACTTCCTGAGCGGCCATTTGATTGTGTTCCCCTAATTCGGCTTTTCTTACCGCTTCGGGAATCAGCTTTGTTTTCAGCTCATCTAACTTTAATTCACCCGCCGCTATATACATATTCAAGTCAGAAAAGTATCGTTTATTTTGGGCGTACAGCTGATCTAACCATTTATTATCACTCAACAGTCCATTTTTAAAAAGTTCCAGCCTTCTGCTGATACGGTCAATCTGCACACTTGTCTTTTGATACTTCGAAAGCACTTCCTGCACAGATCCGGATACCCTTTTGAACAAACGGGCAAAAAA
>NZ_CP013950.1:2212500-2232500 GCF_001553895.1 Bacillus sp. SDLI1
TTACCTCACCGACTTCGGGTGTTACAAACTCTCGTGGTGTGACGGGCGGTGTGTACAAGGCCCGGGAACGTATTCACCGCGGCATGCTGATCCGCGATTACTAGCGATTCCAGCTTCACGCAGTCGAGTTGCAGACTGCGATCCGAACTGAGAACAGATTTGTGGGATTGGCTTAACCTCGCGGTTTCGCTGCCCTTTGTTCTGTCCATTGTAGCACGTGTGTAGCCCAGGTCATAAGGGGCATGATGATTTGACGTCATCCCCACCTTCCTCCGGTTTGTCACCGGCAGTCACCTTAGAGTGCCCAACTGAATGCTGGCAACTAAGATCAAGGGTTGCGCTCGTTGCGGGACTTAACCCAACATCTCACGACACGAGCTGACGACAACCATGCACCACCTGTCACTCTGCCCCCGAAGGGGACGTCCTATCTCTAGGATTGTCAGAGGATGTCAAGACCTGGTAAGGTTCTTCGCGTTGCTTCGAATTAAACCACATGCTCCACCGCTTGTGCGGGCCCCCGTCAATTCCTTTGAGTTTCAGTCTTGCGACCGTACTCCCCAGGCGGAGTGCTTAATGCGTTAGCTGCAGCACTAAGGGGCGGAAACCCCCTAACACTTAGCACTCATCGTTTACGGCGTGGACTACCAGGGTATCTAATCCTGTTCGCTCCCCACGCTTTCGCTCCTCAGCGTCAGTTACAGACCAGAGAGTCGCCTTCGCCACTGGTGTTCCTCCACATCTCTACGCATTTCACCGCTACACGTGGAATTCCACTCTCCTCTTCTGCACTCAAGTTCCCCAGTTTCCAATGACCCTCCCCGGTTGAGCCGGGGGCTTTCACATCAGACTTAAGAAACCGCCTGCGAGCCCTTTACGCCCAATAATTCCGGACAACGCTTGCCACCTACGTATTACCGCGGCTGCTGGCACGTAGTTAGCCGTGGCTTTCTGGTTAGGTACCGTCAAGGTGCCGCCCTATTTGAACGGCACTTGTTCTTCCCTAACAACAGAGCTTTACGATCCGAAAACCTTCATCACTCACGCGGCGTTGCTCCGTCAGACTTTCGTCCATTGCGGAAGATTCCCTACTGCTGCCTCCCGTAGGAGTCTGGGCCGTGTCTCAGTCCCAGTGTGGCCGATCACCCTCTCAGGTCGGCTACGCATCGTCGCCTTGGTGAGCCGTTACCTCACCAACTAGCTAATGCGCCGCGGGTCCATCTGTAAGTGGTAGCCGAAGCCACCTTTTATGTCTGAACCATGCGGTTCAAACAACCATCCGGTATTAGCCCCGGTTTCCCGGAGTTATCCCAGTCTTACAGGCAGGTTACCCACGTGTTACTCACCCGTCCGCCGCTAACATCAGGGAGCAAGCTCCCATCTGTCCGCTCGACTTGCATGTATTAGGCACGCCGCCAGCGTTCGTCCTGAGCCAGGATCAAACTCTCCGATAAATGGATCACAGACTAAGTTCACTGCATCCTGCAGTAACGTCTGTGTGATCTGCATCGTGCAGACCTTAGTTTGACTGACTACGCACATCGCTGTGCGATTTATTTAAAACTTTGAATTAACAGGTACGTTTTGTCTTGTTTAGTTTTCAAAGAACTTTTTCGACTTCTCTCGAAGCGACTTAATTATTGTAACACATCATTATCATTGCCGTCAATAACTTTTTTGAATTTCTTTTTCGAAAATCCGTTTTGTCATCAGCGACGTATATTAGAATACCACCCTTAATTCATCATGTCAACAATAAACGACAAATTAAATGATGAAGCGTTTAATGACGATTAAAGCCGCAATGCCGGGTATTCCTAAAATCCCGCTGATGCCGGTTGTGATCAGATTAACAGGTATATGAATGCCTAGACTCCCGCCGAATAAATTCACACCTGCCAGAAGAATCGCTCCGGCAATAAACTTAACGGCAGTCACACCAATCCATCTTAACGGCTTTGAAGATACTCCCCATAATAAAAGCAAAGCAACCAGACCGACAATCAAACCGATAATAAAAAAAGGCTCCATGAATCTTCCCCCTCGCTTGTTTAGTACAAGCTTATGAGAAGACCCCGGAGAATAGACCTCTTACTTCCATCTGCTCATTTTTAAATTCCGCTGCTTCGCTTCTTTCAAATAAAAAAAGTATTTAGATTCAGCGACTTTCAACTCAAACAGCACCTCAGCTGAGGGCTCAAGACTTTTATCGACCAGACTCTTCTGTCTGTTCCATTCTTCCTTTTGTTTAAAGAGCTGTTCAATCAGTTTGTCGTCAAACTCTTTTCTTAATGTATTTCTGCGAAGAAAACCCATGCCTCGCCATTTCCTCCCTTACAATTCACGTCTTCCTTCAAGAGCTTTTGAAAGAGTGACCTCATCAGCATATTCCAAATCACCGCCGACGGGCAGACCGTGGGCAATACGGGAGAGCTTGATGCCTGAGGGCTTTAACAGCCTCGATATATACATCGCTGTTGCTTCCCCTTCAATATTAGGGTTGGTTGCGAGGATAACTTCTGTCACTTGATCATCCTGAAGGCGCTTCAGCAGTTCCGGAATCTTAATATCCTCCGGGCCGATGCCGTCCATCGGAGAAATTGCGCCGTGAAGAACATGATACTGGCCGTTATATTCCTTCATCTTCTCCATTGCAATAACATCCTTAGGGTCCTGCACTACACAAATGACAGATCTATCTCTTCTTGTATCCTCGCATATATAACAAGGGTCCTGATCTGTAATATGTCCGCAGATCGAGCAATATGTCAGATTCCGCTTCGCATTGACGAGCGCCTTAGCAAAATCCAATACTGTGTCTTCTTTCATACCTAGAACAAAAAAAGCCAGACGAACCGCTGTTTTCGGTCCGATCCCTGGCAATTTCATAAAGCTGTCAATCAGCTTTGATATTGGTTCAGGATACTGCATGTTTATTTATCCCCCTAGAATAAACCCGGTATGTTCATTCCTTTTGTAAATTGTCCCATTGTCTCATTCGTCATGTCATCGACTTTCTTGAGGGCGTCGTTTGTCGCAGCAAGAACCAGGTCCTGAAGCATTTCGATATCTTCCGGATCAACGACTTCTTCTTTAATCGCAACATCTACAACTTCTTTTTGGCCGTTGACTTTTACAGTTACCATTCCGCCGCCCGCTGTGCCTTCAAGCACTTTTTCAGCAAGCTCCTCTTGAGCCTTCGCCATATCTTTTTGCATTTTTTGCATTTGTTTCATCATTTTTTGCATGTTTCCCATTCCGCCACGCATATTCAATCACTCTCTTTCATCTTATTAGTCTTTTATTTCGATTAAATCCGCTCCGACAAGTTTTTTCGCCTCTGCAATCAGCGGATCTTCTTCAGCCGGTTCGTTTGATCCTTCACTTTCCTGCTGATGATCATTTAAAAATTCTTCTCTTATTTTACCCCATTGTGCTTCCGGAACGCCAATCAAATCCATTCTTTTCCCGAGCATTGATTCGAGAATCTGTTCAAGATTTGTACGGACTCCGTTATTGTCTTCAGCAACCATTTTACAATGGATTTCGTATTTAAATTTAAGCACAAACGCCTTCTGGGCAGCGGCCACCGGTTCACTGTCATTCAAAAGAGCCGCATGAGACACTTTATTCTGCTGTTTCAGGTGTGCCAGCAGCTTGCCCCAGCTGCTTTTAAGCTGTTCAAGGTCAGGCCTTGTGGCTTCCTTCAATATTTCATGAATTCTTCCGGCCGGGGCTTTGTAATGGCTTTTTCCGCCTTTTTGAGGACGCGGGGCTTCTTTCGGAGCACTTTCCGCCTGAACTTTCACCCCGGAAGTCTTCAGCCTTTCTACTTCCTGCTCAAGCTGCTGGATCTTATTCATCAGCATGCCGACCTCTGGGATATCTGCGGCGGCTTGCTGTGCCGTCTGGCATATTTTCACGACAGCCACTTCAAAAAAGATTCTCGGGTGGTTCGTCCACTTCATTTCCTGATGGCTTTTATTCAGGATGTCAATCATCTCATATAAAGCGGGAGCCGGTATTTCACCGCTCAGATTCCGGAACGTTTCATCGACCTTCACCTTCTCCAGGACTCCTTCTAAACCTGGAGCAGCCTGGTACAAGAGCATATCTCTGAAATAAAAAATCATATCTTCAATCAGTTTGGCCGCATCTTTCCCCTGCTGGAGCAGTTCATTCAGTGTTTCCAACGCCTCGGAAACCTGTTTGCGGTGAAGAGCAGATGCCAGTTTTCCGATATAGTGCTGGGAAACGGCTCCGGTAATAAGCAGTGCATCATCTACCGACAGCTCCTCGCCGCTGAATGATACGGCTTGATCGAGCAGGCTCAGCGCGTCCCTCATTCCACCGTCTGCGGCGCTCGCTATGATATCAAGGGCGCCTTCTTCCACCTTCAGCTGCTCTGCATCGACGATTGTCTTCATTCGTCCGACAATTGCTTTGGATGTAATCCGTTTGAAGTCAAAACGCTGACATCTGGAGATAATGGTTAAAGGAATCTTATGAGGCTCAGTCGTAGCTAATATGAAAATGCAATGTGCCGGCGGTTCTTCCAGCGTTTTCAAAAGCGCATTGAATGCGCCGATAGAGAGCATATGCACCTCATCTATAATATATACCTTGTAGGTAACGGCCGACGGGGCGAATTTTACTTTGTCGCGGATGTCGCGGATTTCGTCTACACCGTTATTCGACGCCGCATCTATTTCGATCACATCTGATATAGAGCCGTTTGTGATCCCCTTGCACGCCGCGCATTCATTGCACGGTTCTTCTACAGGGGCGTGCTCACAGTTGACTGCTTTCGCAAATATTTTAGCTGCACTGGTTTTCCCCGTTCCCCGTGGTCCAGAAAACAGATAGGCATGAGAAAATTTCTTTTGCAAAAGGGCATTTTGCAGCGTTTTCGTAATGTGTTCCTGTCCGACCACATCTTCAAACTGCTGAGGCCTAAATACTCGATATAAAGCTTGGTAACCCACAGGATGCGCCCTCCTCTGTTATTCATCATGTTTATTATACATGAACGGGCTTTTAACGCCAAAACCCGTTTTTCATACACGAAAAAACTCACCTGTCATAAACAGGTGAGTCTGAAATTTGATGATTGATTTACCGTGCACCTTCTGTCGATTCGCTACCCTAAGCGTTACTTAAGCAGTTAGCTCAGCCCAGGCAACCCTGCGGCACATGAGAGGTTTCACTTAATGCTGCTTCCTTCCGGACCTGACATGGTTCATGAATTCCCATTGCGCAGGACCCAGACGTCAACGCCACTTACTTAAGGCAGGCCTTACAGTAAACGAACCTCGAGAAGGGATTCGGCCCCGCTAGAGCGGATTGCGGGTACAGGGCACCGCTACCTCCCCGCTTAGCACGGCAAAATAAATATCAAATTTTGATATGCGCACCATTTATGATGCACACATAAGTATATCTGCTTCAGGCAGAAAATGCAACCGTACTACTCAGACAACTTTTTCCTCATGTCTTTCTTTTGCCGGCGAAGCTTTCTGAAAAAAGCGCTGAGCATTTCTCCGCACTCTTCTTCAAGCACTCCGCTCACCACTTCCGCTTGGTGGTTGAACCGTTCTTCCTGAAGAAGGTTCATGAGCGTTCCTGCACAGCCTCCCTTGGGGTCAAATGCGCCGAACACGACCTTATCGACTCTGGAAAGCACGACGGCTCCCGCGCACATCGGGCACGGCTCTAAAGTGACATAAAGAACGGCGTCTTCAAGTCTCCATGTTCCCAGCTTGCGGCATGCTTCGTCTATCGCCAGCATTTCCGCGTGGGCCAGCGACCGCTGTTCGGTCTCCCGCAGATTATGCGCCCGCGCCACGATCTCATCATGCAGAACAAGGACGGCCCCGATCGGCACTTCGCCTTTCGCTTCTGCTTTTTTCGCTTCTTTTATGGCTTCTCTCATATAATATTCATCATTCATCGGTTCAAGCTCTCTTCTTAAGTTTTTTCATGTCTCATAAAGGTTAAAATAGGAATACCCCAGCAGAAAGGAGTTGCCGGCATTGTCTGAACCTAACAACACAGCCCTTCTCATTGTCGATATGATTAACAATTTTCAATTTGATATGGGCGAACGTCTTGCTGAAAAAACCAAACAAATCGTCCCCCGTATTTTATCATTAAAGAAGCATGCAAAACAAAACAACTGGCCGATTATTTATATTAATGACCATTACGGGCTTTGGAAGGCGGATATTGATGCCATCAGGGAGGAATGCAGCAATGACAGAAGCGCATCCATAATAGAAGATATCTCGCCTCATCCGGATGATTATTTTCTCATTAAACCGAAGCATTCCGCTTTTTATGAAACGGCGCTTCATACTCTTCTGACCGAGCTGCAAGTGAACCGATTAATGATTACGGGGATTGCCGGGAATATTTGTGTACTGTTCACGGCTAACGACGCTTATATGAGAGAATACAGCATTACCATCCCGAAAGACTGCACCGCTTCCAATAGCGACGAAGACAATGATTTCGCCTTGACGATGATGGAGAATGTTCTCTTCGCAGAAATAACCACGGAAAAACAAATTATCGACGAAAAATAAACATGATCGGCCTCCTTTTTTCATACATTTGATAGCGGATATGAAAGGAGGCGTTTTTCATTCAGATCTATGTAGTGAAACGGGGCGACACGCTTTCCGCTATTGCGGCGCGCTACCGGACGACCGCAAATGTCATTGCGGAAGCAAATAAACTGCCTAATCCCAATACACTGGTTGTCGGACAAACTCTTGTCATTCCGATTGAGGGTCAATATTACGAAGTGAAACAAGGCGATACTCTTGCGGCAATCGCCGGCCGTTTTCATATATCGGCCGCGGAGCTTGCGAGAGTGAACGGAATTCAGCTCAGCACTCCATTGCGAAGCGGGACCCGCCTTTACATTCCGCCGCAGACAAATAAGCCCCATATCGAATCAAATGCACATATAGAACCGCGGGGAACGAGCGTAAGCGCTAATCTGCAGCAGGCGGCAAGAGAGGCCTCACCTTATTTAACATACCTCGGCGTATTCAGTTTTCAAGTGCAGCGGAACGGGACTTTAAAGGAACCGCCGCTCACCAATTTAAAAAGCATCAGTGACAGGCACAACACCACACTGATGATGATCATCACCAACCTTGAAAATGACGCATTCAGCGATGATCTCGGGCGGCTCATATTGAATGATAATACCGTGAAAACAAAACTCTTTCAGGAAATCGTCTCCACGGCTAGAAAGCACGGCTTTCGCGATATTCATTTTGATTTCGAATATCTACGTCCTCAGGACAGAGAAGCCTACAATCGTTTTTTACGTGAAGCGAGGACGATTTTTCACCGTCAAGGCTGGAAGATTTCAACGGCGCTTGCTCCGAAAACGAGCGCGACCCAGGCCGGCAAATGGTATGAAGCACATGACTATAGGGCACATGGAGAAATCGTCGATTTTGTCGTCATCATGACATATGAGTGGGGATACAGCGGGGGCCCGCCTCAGGCCGTATCACCAATCGGCCCTGTAAGGAATGTCATTGAGTACGCGCTGACAGAAATGCCTGCTTCAAAAATTGTCATGGGCCAGAATATGTACGGCTATGATTGGACACTGCCTTTCAAACAGGGAACGACAGCGAAAGCCGTCAGTCCTCAGCAGGCAATCGCTCTGGCAGCACGCTATAAAGTTGACATTCAATATGACGAAACCGCCCAGGCTCCATTCTTTCGATACACGGATGAAAATCAGAAACGGCATGAAGTATGGTTTGAAGACGCACGATCCATTCAAGCGAAATTCAATTTAATTAAAGAACTTCATTTAAGAGGAATCAGCTATTGGAAACTCGGCCTCTCCTTCCCGCAAAACTGGCTTTTGCTCGGAGATCAATTTCATATTGTGAAAGAGACGTTTCGTTAATTGGAAGCGTCTTTTTTCATGGGCTTTTCTGAGAGTGTGATACAATATAAAGGCCGGCAGATGACGGATGTTTGCAGAATTAAGGAGGATTTTCAATGAACAGAGCCCCTTTTATCGCGGTAGAAGGTCCTATCGGGGCGGGAAAAACGACACTCGCTTCTATGCTTTCTGAAGAGCTCGGTTTTCCTATGATTAATGAGATTGTGGAAGACAACCCTTATCTTGATAAGTTCTATGATAATATCGAGGAGTGGAGTTTCCAGCTTGAAATGTTTTTTCTCTGTCACAGGTATAAACAGCTTGAAGATACAGATCGTGATTACTTAAAACAAGGACAGCCCGTTTTGTCCGATTATCATATTTATAAAAACGTTATTTTCGCAGAGCGCACATTGCACGGACAAAAGCTTGAGAAATATAAGCAGATTTATCATCTGCTCACTCACGACTTGCCGAAACCGAATGTTATTGTATACATAAAGGCAAGCCTGCCGACATTGCTTCAACGCATTGAAAAACGAGGGCGCCCGTTTGAGAAAAACATCGAGCATCAATATCTGGAACGTCTCATTGCAGATTATGACACAGCCATCAGACTGCTTCAGGAAGAAGATCCGGATATCTCTGTACTGACCATTGACGGTGATACCGAAGACTTTGTTTTGAATAAGACAGACTATGAAAGAATTGCCCGTCAGGTAAAGGAGCTTATTAAATGAAAGACATTCATATTCCAAACAACGCCATTATAACAGTAGCGGGAACGGTAGGAGTCGGAAAATCGACTTTAACCAAGGCTTTAGCAAAACGGCTCGGATTTAATACCTCGCTTGAAGAAGTGGATGAAAACCCTTATTTAGAGAAGTTTTATCATGATTTTGAGCGCTGGAGCTTTCACTTGCAAATTTATTTTCTGGCTGAGCGGTTCAAGGAGCAGAAAAACATCTTTGAATCAGGCGGCGGATTCGTGCAGGACCGTTCGATTTATGAAGATACAGGCATATTCGCAAAAATGCATGCCGATAAAGGAACCATGTCGCTGACAGATTACAAAACATACACAAGCCTTTTCGAAGCGATGGTCATGACGCCATACTTCCCGCACCCTGATGTTTTGATCTATTTAGAAGGTGATCTTGAAAACATTATAGACCGGATTGAAAAGCGCGGCCGCGATATGGAGCTGCAGACAAACCGTTCCTATTGGGAAGAGATGTATAAACGGTACGAAGACTGGATCAGCGGTTTTAACGCCTGCCCTGTGCTGAAAGTGCGCATTGAAGATTATGACCTTGAAACTGACGAACAGTCACTGGAACCATTGATCGAAAAAATCAGCCGCGTGATCAACGAAAACAGAAATAAGTAAAAATAAGAAAGCGATTTTCCCCGAACAGAGAAAATCGCTTTTTTTTGCATATAAAAAATCCGCTGCATCAGATGCAGCGGACAAAACAATCTCCAATATATGCTCGAGTTTCATTAGGTTTAAAATCAATATGGCGGAGGAAGAGGGATTCGAACCCCCGCGGGCTTTGACACCCCTGTCGGTTTTCAAGACCGATCCCTTCAGCCAGACTTGGGTATTCCTCCGTATCGACATTTAATAATATACCACATGACTTATTTTTCAGTCAAGCGCTTTTTTCATATTTTTTATTTCTTTTCTTAAACAGCTTGTCCGTCAGCTTTACTATCATACAAAAGACTCGTATCCAAAATCAACCGCTTTCTGTTATACGGGCAGGAAAATACAGTGAAAACCAAGAATACATTCAAATAGATAACCTGTTCATAAAGGTGGAGAACACAATGAAAGTCATAATCGCACCGGATTCTTTTAAATAGAGCATGACAGCAAAAGAAGCTGCCGACAGCATCGAAAAAGGATTCAAATCAGTCTTCCCTGACGCGGAATATATCAAGATACCCGCGGCCGACGGCGGAGAAGGAACCGTTCAGGCTTTAACGGATGCCACCGGCGGGAGAATCATTAATAAAACAGTGACCGGTCCGCTGGGAACCTCGGTAAACGCCGCATACGGACTTCTGGGAAACGGACGCACGGCAGTCATTGAAATGGCAGAAGCATCGGGACTTCATCTCATCCCCCGTCATCTCAGAGATCCGTTGAACACTACAACAAGAGGAACGGGTGAACTGATAGCAGATGCAGCTTCCCGCGGGGTGAGTGAAATCATCATCGGTCTTGGCGGGAGCGCAACCAATGACGGCGGGACCGGGATGGCGAGCGCGCTCGGTGTGCGTTTCTTAAATGAGGAAGGTCAGGAGATACCTGACGGCGGAGGCTCGCTGCAAACCCTGGCTTCTATCGATATAAGCCGCCTCTCCCCTGATCTGAAACATATTCGTATCCGTGCCGCATGCGATGTCGAAAATCCTCTGACCGGAGAAAACGGCGCATCATATGTCTTTGGCCCGCAAAAAGGGGCGTCAGAGAAGACAAAAGTTGTATTGGATCGCAATTTGCGCCATTTCGCTGATGTATTGAGACGGCAGCACGATATTGAAGCAGATACCGTAAAAGGCGCGGGTGCCGCAGGAGGTTTAGGCGCAGGGCTGATCGCCTTCTTACAAGCAGAACTTCAAAGCGGGATTGACGTTGTATTAGATACACTGTCCTTTTCAGATCAGATAAAAGGCGCTGACCTTATCATCACCGGAGAGGGGCAGATTGACGGACAAACAATATTCGGCAAAACCCCCGCCGGGATCGCCGCACGTGCAGCTGCTCAAAAAATTCCCGTTATCGCGTTGGCGGGTTCCTTGGGAAAAGATTTTGAACATGTATACAACGGAGGCATAACAGCTGTATTTTCTATCGTGCCGGGCGCTGTAAGTCTTGAAGACGCCTTAGCGTCAGGACGTTTTAACCTTGAAAGCACAGCTCGGAATATCGCCGCTTTATACCAAACAGCAAAAAAGGCGCGCCTCTAGGGCGCACCTTTTTATGGTTTGATGACTTCTTTATTTCCCATATAAGGACGAAGCACTTTCGGAATGACAACACTTCCGTCTTCCTGCTGGTAGTTTTCCAAGATGGCAGCTACTGTTCTGCCGACTGCCAGACCGGAACCGTTTAATGTATGCACATGCTCCGGCTTGCCTTTCGCTTCGCGTCTGAATCGAATGTTTGCGCGTCTCGCCTGGAAGGCCTCAAAGTTGCTGCAAGAAGAAATTTCACGATATGTGTCTTGGCTTGGAATCCATACTTCAATATCGTACTTTTTCGCAGCTGTAAAGCCGAGATCTCCGGTACACATGCTCATGACACGATACGGCAGTTCTAGCAGCTGAAGCACCCGTTCAGCTTGATTTGTTAATTTTTCAAGCTCCTCATAAGAATCTTCCGGCTTCACGAATTTCACAAGCTCAACCTTGTTGAATTGATGCTGGCGGATCAAACCGCGTGTATCACGGCCGGCAGATCCCGCTTCTGAACGGAAGCAGGCGCTGAATGCGGCATAATTAATCGGGAGGTCCTCGCCGGATAAGATTTCATCGCGGTGCATATTTGTGATCGGCACTTCCGCCGTCGGAATTAAGAAATAATCCTCTTCCCTGATTTTAAAAGCATCCTCTTCAAATTTAGGAAGCTGTCCCGTCCCTGTCATGCTCGTACGGTTTACCATATAAGGAGGAATGACTTCAGTGTAATCATACTCATCAACGTGAAGATCCAGCATAAAGTTGTAGAGCGCGCGTTCGAGACGGGCCCCTAGTCCTTTATAAAACACAAACCGGCTTCCCGTTACTTTTGAAGCGCGTTCGAAATCAAGGATGTTCAAGCGGTCAGCGATATCCCAATGCGGTTTCGGCTCATATGCAAATGCCGGCGCCTCTCCCCACTTGCGGATTTCAATGTTATCATCTTCCGTTTCCCCTACAGGCACTGAATCGTGCGGGATGTTCGGAATAGACAGAAGGATGGTTTCGAGCGTGGTTTCCACCGTGCGAAGCTCTTCATCAAGCTTCTTAATTTCTTCGCCTGCTTCACGCATCTCTTTAATAATATGATCAGCGTCTTTTTTCTCCCGTTTCAAAACGGCGACCTGCTGAGATACTTCGTTGCGTTTCCCCTTCAGTTCTTCTACTTTGCCGATAAGTTCTCTTCTTTTTTTATCAAGCTCTTCAAACTTGTCAAAGTCAGATAAGTCTTCGCCTTTAGGAATGAGCTTCGCTTTTACTTCTTGAAAATTGGCTCTCAGGACCTTCGTATCAATCATACTTAACAACTCCTATCTGTTTTATCGAAAATAAAAAAGAGCCCTCATCCCCTAAAAGGGACGAGAGCTCTCGCGTTGCCACCCTGATTGAAAACAAGCTTACACTTGCTTCCCGCTTTAACACATAACGGTTTTCCCGTAAATGCCTACTTGTTTTCAGCATTTCGCTCAAGGACGGATTCGGACAGCATCTTCCACCGATTCGCACCACCCATCGGCTCTCTTTGAAAGAGAGGCTTCCTACTGCTTCCTGTCAACGCTTTTCGATCTTTATTTGTGTTTATAATGTACTATAAGTATCATCGGTTTTCAACTGTTTTATACAGCTGTTTCCCGCTTATACTTTTCCGCCATCTTCACAAACAGCTCTGTCACCCGGTGGTCATCCGTCAGTTCAGGATGGAACGAGCAGCCGAGCAAATGCCCCTGCTTTGCAGCCACGATGCGTCCGTTATGCTCACAAAGCACTTCAACATCTTCTCCGGCTTCTAAAATGTGCGGCGCACGAATAAATACACCCGTAAACGGCTCATCAATGCCTTTAATCCTCAGGTCAGCTTCAAAGCTGTCGACCTGACGGCCAAAGGAATTACGCTCGACAACCACATTTAACAGCCCTAAATGAGCATGATCGGTTCCCGCAATCTCTTTGGCTAAAATAATCAGACCGGCGCATGTGCCGAACATCGGCTTGCCTTGAGCGGCAAACTCGCGAAGCGGCTCCATAAAATGATACGTATCCATTAAACGCCGCATCGTCGTGCTTTCTCCGCCCGGCAGGATTAAGCCGTCGATGTCATTCAGCTGTTCAGGACGCTTAATGACAACACCTTTTGAACCACATGCTTCAATTGAACGAATATGTTCTCTTACTGCTCCTTGAAGTCCAAGTACACCAATTGTTAACATGCTTCCAGCTCTCCTATGGTTTTACCAGCCGCGTTCTTGCATACGCTGTTCCGGCAATAGATTTGAGATTTCGATTCCTTTCATCGCTGTTCCCAATTCTTTAGAAAGCTCAGCGATCAGTTTGTAATCTGTGTAGTGAGTCGTTGCTTCCACAATTGCTTTGGCGAATTTAGCAGGGTTGTCTGATTTAAAAATACCTGAACCGACAAATACGCCGTCAGCGCCCAGCTGCATCATCAATGCCGCATCAGCAGGCGTCGCCACTCCGCCGGCAGCAAAGTTGACAACAGGCAATTTGCCGTCACGTTTGATTTGAAGAAGCAGCTCATAGGGAGCACCGAGGTTTTTCGCTTCAGTCATCAGCTCATCATCGCTCATCGCCGCAACTTTGCGCACTTGCGCGTTTACTTTTCTCATATGACGGACAGCTTCCACAATGTTTCCTGTTCCCGGTTCGCCTTTTGTACGAAGCATGGAGGCTCCTTCAGCGATACGGCGCGTTGCTTCGCCGAGATCACGGCATCCGCATACGAACGGAACAGTATATTCATTTTTATTTAAATGAAATTCTTCGTCAGCAGGAGTCAGAACTTCACTTTCATCAATATAATCTACTCCCATTGCTTCAAGGACACGCGCTTCAACGATATGTCCGATACGCGCTTTTGCCATTACGGGAATGGATACAGCATTCATTACTTCTTCAACGATCGTCGGGTCAGCCATGCGGGCTACACCGCCGGCAGCACGAATATCAGCCGGAACTCGTTCTAACGCCATTACGGCAACAGCTCCCGCCTCTTCCGCAATCTTCGCTTGTTCAGCATTTACAACGTCCATGATGACGCCGCCTTTTTGCATTTCCGCCATTCCGCGTTTTACACGGTCAGTACCTGTTTGAGCCATTATTTGGTCCCCCTAGTCAATGTATAGTTAGATAATGTCTATCTCTTATTGTATCCCAGAAATACAATATTTCATATGGATATTCTTATTTTACAGTGTGACGGAAGAGATAGATATCATTTTTTACTAACAATTTGGTTTTTTCAGTATATTAAGCAAAAGAGCCCTAACTTTCATCAGAGCTCTTTCTTATTTCTTAAAACCAGCCTGTTACCGTATCAACGGCGCTGTTCCAGATTCCGGAGAAGAAACCGCCGATGCCGCGCATCATCTGAACAAACCAGTTTGCTTTATCTACATCATTTTTCGTTACAAGATTCACGCTGAACTCTTTGGATTTGAGGAAGCCGTAGTCTTTGTCACTGCCTTTGTATGTAACTTTCAGCGTTCCGACTTTCGTCCCTTTTTTCACAGGAGCCGTGATTTCTTTTTTATCTAAGGTCACTTCGGCTTTATAGTTCTTTTCATCCCCGCTTTTCACAGGAATAGAAAGCGCCTTATCAGTCACAATATCGACTTGCTTGTCTTTCCCTTTGTCAACGTCAATCGTTTTGTGCCCTTTTACTTGAGAGCCTTCAGGGTAAAGGTCTTTCATTGAGAAATTGCTGTTAAATGCGTAATCGAGCATTTTTTTCGTTTCATCAAATCGTCCGGTATGCAGGTTGCCTTTTGCGTTTAACACAACGGTGATGACCCGCATTCCGTTCCGCTGTGCGGTGCTTGTAAAACAAGATCCCGCAGAATCAGTAGAACCCGTTTTTAACCCGTCAACGCCGGGATATTCAGAAACAAGGCCTTTTAACATGAAGTTCCAGTTCGGCATGTCCATTTCATCATCAGTGCCGGCTCTGAATTTCGTCTTAGCGATGCTTGTTGTTTTCAGAACTTCCGGATAATCAGTGATCAGGCGGTCTGCAAGAAGCGCCATGTCTTTAGCAGAAACTTCACTCTCTTCTTTAACGCCTTCTCCTTGCGGCTGTTTGCCGTGAAGGTCTTCATTCACAAGCCCGGTGGCATTTTTAAAATCATAGTTTGTCATGCCTAATTCTTTGGCTTTCGCATTCATTTCAGCGACAAATTTCGTTTCAGTTCCGGCAAGAATTTCAGCAACAGCGATCGCGGCTCCGTTAGCAGAGTAAATCGCCATGGCTTGATACAGTTCTTTGACTGTGTATTTGCCGTCTTTCCGAAGAGGGACGTTTGATAAACTGTTGTCTTGAGAAATTTCATAGACATAATCATCAGGAGTATACGTTTGATCCCATTTCACTTTTCCTTCTTTAATGGCTTCCAGAAGCAGATATTCAGTCATCATTTTTGTCATGCTGGCAATCGGCAGTCTTTTGTCTGCATTTTTACTGTATAAAATTTTTCCCGATGAAGCCTCAATCATTATCGCAGCTGAAGCATTGACATCAACCGGGTCATTGCCGGCTGCCTCCGCTTTAGACATTGGAACAAAGCAAGTTGCGGCCAGTGCCAGTACCACTAATGACACTAACAGCTGTTTCCATTTCGTGATGTTCAATCTTACGACCTCCGTCATTCATTTTAAATCTATAATTAAGCCGTTAAGGACATATTCAAATTCAAAACACAACAGTATAAATTTTATCACACTCGATATAAAAAAAATAGACAGAGTCAGCGACCCTGTCAAATGTTTTTTATTTGTAACAATTATGAGATTGTGTAGTTTGGTGATTCTTTCGTAATTTGGACATCATGCGGATGGCTTTCGCGAAGACCGGCACCTGTCATACGGATGAATTGAGCCTCTTCTCTTAAAGCGCGCAAGTCTTTTGAACCGCAGTATCCCATGCCTGAACGAAGACCGCCGACAAGCTGATACACTGTTTCTTCTACAGGACCTTTGTACGGAGTCCTTCCTTCGATACCTTCAGGGACGAATTTCTTATTTTCTTCTTGGAAATATCGGTCTTTACTGCCTTTTTCCATGGCAGCGACAGAACCCATACCGCGGTACACTTTAAATCTTCTGCCTTGATAGATTTCAGTCTCTCCCGGGCTTTCTGAAGTACCGGCAAGCAGGCTTCCGAGCATTACGGCATGTCCGCCGGATGCCAATGCTTTCGTAATATCACCGGAGAATTTAATACCGCCGTCCGCGATAATTGTTGCGCCGTGTTTTCTTGCTTCAGTGGCACAATCATAAATGGCAGTGATTTGCGGTACGCCTACACCTGCAACGACGCGTGTCGTACAGATGGAACCAGGTCCGATTCCCACTTTTACAATGTTTGCTCCGGCTTCAATCAAAGCCTTTGTCGCTTCAGCCGTTGCCACATTTCCTGCGATAATGTTCAGTTCAGGATATGTTTCACGAATTTTCGCAACTGTGTTCAGTACGCCTCTGGAATGTCCATGAGCCGTATCGACCACAATCACGTCGACATTCGCTTCAACAAGCTTGCTGACGCGTGTCATTGTATCGCCTGTCACGCCTACCGCAGCGCCGACAATAAGGCGTCCGTGTTCATCTTTAGATGAATTCGGGAATTCGATAACCTTTTCAATATCTTTGATCGTGATAAGACCTTTTAATTTATTTTGGTCATCCACTAATGGAAGTTTTTCAATTTTATGTTTCTGTAAGATTTTTTCTGCTTCGTCTAATGTGGTGCCTACAGGAGCCGTAACCAGCTCTTCTTTTGTCATGACATCACTGATTTTCATTGAATAATCAGAGATAAAGCGAAGATCACGGTTTGTAATGATACCGACAAGCTTTTGATCGTCTTTATTATCTACGATCGGAACACCGGAAATTCTGTATTTCCCCATCAAATGCTCCGCATCGAATACTTGATGATCAGGTGTTAAAAAGAAGGGATTTGTAATAACGCCCCGTTCAGAACGTTTGACTTTGTCAACATGTTCAGCCTGCTGTTCGATGGACATGTTTTTATGGATAATGCCCAAGCCGCCCTGTCTGGCCATCGCAATCGCCATAGCTGATTCTGTTACTGTATCCATTCCTGCACTGATGACAGGAATATTAAGCTTTAACGTTTTTGTCAGTTCAACAGATAAATCCACATCACGCGGAAGTACGTCTGATTGAGCCGGTACGAGCAGTACATCATCGAACGTTAAGCCTTCTTTTGAAAATTTACTTTCCCACATTAGTAAATCCCCCTCTTTTCGGCAAAATATTATATGTAGATTATCAACTAGAAAACGGCATGTCAAGGAAGCGAAGAAGAGTTGAAATATTTAGATAAAGGAAAGGGTTTAAAAATACACATGAGAGACCTTGAGTGGAAAGAGTTGTCATTATTTTATTCCGTAGAATCCTCCCAGAAATTCCTAAATAGAGTCTATACAGAAAGAGGAATGGAAGAACCAAAACGATATGCGTTTAAAAACAGTGAACGTTTCATATTTTTTATCAAACACGCCGAGTCCTTTTATAAACAGGCATCTCTGTCCCCTTTAGAAATTAAGCCTATTCTGTTGTTTTACGGGATGTCACAATTGCTGAAAGCCTGTCTTCTGACTACAGATCCAAGCTATCCGAGTCACGCCTCAGTACTCGCACATGGCGTGACTGCCCGGAAACGCAAAAAGCAAAATTACAGTTTTAGGGATGATGAAGTGAAGGTGCAGCGCAATGGCTTATGTATTCATGTCATGAATCACTTATTCGGAATAGCGGGTCTTGAGGAAGAACGGTATACAATGAAAAAACTGCTGACAGCCATTCCCGAATTGCACACTGTATTTCATTTTCAAGAGAAAAAGAATTGGCTGACGAAAGTAGAGCTGAAAGATGACCTTGTTTTAGTTCCTGAACATACGGTGATTCAGTACAATATGTCTGACTCCCGCTTTGCAGAATATATCAGTCATCATTTGAATTGGTCTTTTGTCAGGAAAAGCCATAACCATTTGGTTTTTGAGGCTGATCCGCTAGATACTGAACCTTGGTCTTCGCCAAACTTAGCGTTTCACTTAGAGAGAAATCAATATTATCTTCCCTCTCAGCGTGATCAGTTCCTGCATCTTCCCGAAATGATTATTCATTATTTGGTCCTGTACAATATCGGGATGATTGCGAGATATGAAACGGAATGGTGGTATGAACTGCTGACACAGCATGTCAGCGATGATTATGTATTGATCCGGCGGTTCTTAGAGGTCACAGAACGTAAATTTCCTTATTACATTTCTAATTTCCTCAAGCAATACTTATAAACAAAAAAGGCAGCTCAAGATGAGCTGCCTTTACCGTTGATTGCTTGGCGGCGTCCTACTCTCACAGGGGGAAACCCCCGACTACCATCGGCGCTGAAGAGCTTAACTTCCGTGTTCGGCATGGGAACGGGTGTGACCTCTTCGCTATCGCCACCAAACCATTGAGAGTGTTCTCTCAAAACTAGATAACAGTAAGCATACATTCAAAAATGGTTAAGTCCTCGATCGATTAGTATCTGTCAGCTCCATGTGTCGCCACACTTCCACCTCAGACCTATCAACCTGATCATCTTTCAGGGATCTTACTTCCTTGCGGAATGGGAAATCTCATCTTGAGGGGGGCTTCATGCTTAGATGCTTTCAGCACTTATCCCGTCCGCACATAGCTACCCAGCGATGCCCTTGGCAGAACAACTGGTACACCAGCGGTGCGTCCATCCCGGTCCTCTCGTACTAAGGACAGCTCCTCTCAAATTTCCTGCGCCCGCGACGGATAGGGACCGAACTGTCTCACGACGTTCTGAACCCAGCTCGCGTACCGCTTTAATGGGCGAACAGCCCAACCCTTGGGACCGACTACAGCCCCAGGATGCGATGAGCCGACATCGAGGTGCCAAACCTCCCCGTCGATGTGGACTCTTGGGGGAGATAAGCCTGTTATCCCCGGGGTAGCTTTTATCCGTTGAGCGATGGCCCTTCCATGCGGAACCACCGGATCACTAAGCCCGACTTTCGTCCCTGCTCGACTTGTAGGTCTCGCAGTCAAGCTCCCTTGTGCCTTTACACTCTGCGAATGATTTCCAACCATTCTGAGGGAACCTTTGGGCGCCTCCGTTACCTTTTAGGAGGCGACCGCCCCAGTCAAACTGCCCACCTGACACTGTCTCCCCGCCCGATAAGGGCGGCGGGTTAGAAGGTCAATACAGCCAGGGTAGTATCCCACCGATGCCTCCACCGAAGCTGGCGCTCCGGTTTCCAAGGCTCCTACCTATCCTGTACAAGCTGTACCAACATTCAATATCAGGCTGCAGTAAAGCTCCACGGGGTCTTTCCGTCCTGTCGCGGGTAACCTGCATCTTCACAGGTACTATAATTTCACCGAGTCTCTCGTTGAGACAGTGCCCAGATCGTTGCGCCTTTCGTGCGGGTCGGAACTTACCCGACAAGGAATTTCGCTACCTTAGGACCGTTATAGTTACGGCCGCCGTTTACTGGGGCTTCAATTCGCACCTTCGCTTACGCTAAGCGCTCCTCTTAACCTTCCAGCACCGGGCAGGCGTCAGCCCCTATACTTCGCCTTACGGCTTCGCAGAGACCTGTGTTTTTGCTAAACAGTCGCCTGGGCCTATTCACTGCGGCTCTCTCGGGCTTGCACCCTAACAGAGCACCCCTTCTCCCGAAGTTACGGGGTCATTTTGCCGAGTTCCTTAACGAGAGTTCTCTCGATCACCTTAGGATTCTCTCCTCGCCTACCTGTGTCGGTTTGCGGTACGGGCACCTCTCACCTCGCTAGAGGCTTTTCTTGGCAGTGTGGAATCAGGAACTTCGCTACTATAATTCGCTCGCCATCACAGCTCAGCCTTCACGGGAAACGGATTTGCCTATTTCCCAGCCTAACTGCTTGGACGCGGATATCCAATACCGCGCTTACCCTATCCTCCTGCGTCCCCCCATTGCTCAAATGGTGAGGAGGTGGTACAGGAATATCAACCTGTTATCCATCGCCTACGCCTTTCGGCCTCGGCTTAGGTCCCGACTAACCCTGAGCGGACGAGCCTTCC
>NZ_CP013950.1:2235000-3225000 GCF_001553895.1 Bacillus sp. SDLI1
TTACAGACCAGAGAGTCGCCTTCGCCACTGGTGTTCCTCCACATCTCTACGCATTTCACCGCTACACGTGGAATTCCACTCTCCTCTTCTGCACTCAAGTTCCCCAGTTTCCAATGACCCTCCCCGGTTGAGCCGGGGGCTTTCACATCAGACTTAAGAAACCGCCTGCGAGCCCTTTACGCCCAATAATTCCGGACAACGCTTGCCACCTACGTATTACCGCGGCTGCTGGCACGTAGTTAGCCGTGGCTTTCTGGTTAGGTACCGTCAAGGTGCCGCCCTATTTGAACGGCACTTGTTCTTCCCTAACAACAGAGCTTTACGATCCGAAAACCTTCATCACTCACGCGGCGTTGCTCCGTCAGACTTTCGTCCATTGCGGAAGATTCCCTACTGCTGCCTCCCGTAGGAGTCTGGGCCGTGTCTCAGTCCCAGTGTGGCCGATCACCCTCTCAGGTCGGCTACGCATCGTCGCCTTGGTGAGCCGTTACCTCACCAACTAGCTAATGCGCCGCGGGTCCATCTGTAAGTGGTAGCCGAAGCCACCTTTTATGTCTGAACCATGCGGTTCAAACAACCATCCGGTATTAGCCCCGGTTTCCCGGAGTTATCCCAGTCTTACAGGCAGGTTACCCACGTGTTACTCACCCGTCCGCCGCTAACATCAGGGAGCAAGCTCCCATCTGTCCGCTCGACTTGCATGTATTAGGCACGCCGCCAGCGTTCGTCCTGAGCCAGGATCAAACTCTCCGATAAGTAGTTTGACTGACTACGCACATCACTGTGCGATTTATTTAAAACTTTGAATTAACAGGTACGTTTTGTCTTGTTTAGTTTTCAAAGAACTTTTTTCACTTCTCTCGAAGCGACCTCTTAATCATAACATTTTCAGTTTGATAGGTCAATACTTTTTTAAAAAACTTTTTCAGCAGACTGTCTTTGTGTTGAAAAGACAACAAAAAGAATTATATCAGCATCATCGTTGTGTGTCAAAGCTTTTTTCGTTTCTTTATATAGAAAAAGCGCAGCCTGTTACAGCTGCGCTTTTTCATCTATTCTTCTTCCGTTTCTTCCGGCTCTTCTTCATTCTTTTCCACTAGCGCCACAGTGGCCACGTGCTCTTCATCGGACATGCGGATCAGACGGACGCCTTGTGTTACGCGTCCCGTAGTGGAGATATCGTTAATATCCATTCTGATTAACACGCCGCTTGCCGTAATAATCATTAGGTCTTCTTCGCCTCTTGTGGCTTTTACTGTTACTAGCGGACCGTTGCTGTCAGTGATTTTACATGTTTTAAGGCCTTTTCCGCCCCGGCTTTGGACTCTGTATTCTGAGGCCGGCGTACGTTTGCCATAGCCGTTTTCCGTCACTATGAGGACATGGGAGTCTTCTTCAAGAATCTCCATGCCTACCACGACATCATCATCTGTCAGCGTAATGCCTTTAACACCTGCAGCGGTGCGTCCCATTTGTCTTACATCTTCTTCAGGGAAACGGATCAGCAAGCCATTCTTCGTTCCGATGATGATTTGTTTCTTGCCGTCAGTCAGACGGACGGCCATCAGTTCATCGTCTTCCCGAAGACCTAAAGCGATCAGCCCGTTATTCCGTATATTCGCAAACTGGGACAGTGCCGTACGTTTCGACACCCCTTGTTTGGTCGTGAAGAAGAGGTAAAGCTCCTCATCAAATGTGCTGACCGGAATAATGGCATTAATCCATTCGCCTTTTTCAACCTCCAGGAGGTTAATAATCGGAATGCCTTTTGCGGTACGGCCGTATTCAGGGATTTCATATCCTTTTGAACGATATACCTTCCCTTTATTAGAGAAGAACAGAATCGTATCGTGCGTCGATGTAGAAATTAAGTGTTCCACAAAGTCATCTTCATTCGTTCCCATTCCCTGCACGCCTTTTCCGCCCCGTTTTTGACTGCGGTATGTGGACGCTGGGAGGCGTTTAACATAGCCGTTATGAGTCAGCGTGATGACGATGTTTTCTCTCTCGATGAGATCTTCATCTTCAATTGTTTCAAGACCGGACGTCACGATTTCAGTGCGTCTCTCATCATTGAACCGCTCTTTGATTTCGTTGAGTTCTTCACGGATGATCTCGAGCACTCTTTCTTCATTGGCTAAAATATCTTTCAGCTCGGCGATAAGCGCAACAAGTGATTGATATTCCTCTTCGATCTTTTCGCGCTCCAGACCGGTTAATCGCTGAAGACGCATGTCCAGAATGGCTTGCGCCTGTTTTTCAGTCAGTGAAAATTGTTCGATTAAACCCGTTCTCGCAATTTCAGCCGTCTGAGAACTACGGATAAGAGAAATCACCGCGTCTAAATGATCGAGAGCGATTCTTAACCCTTCCAGAATGTGAGCTCTCGCCTCCGCTTTACGAAGTTCGTAAGCCGTTCTGCGTCGGATCACGACCTTTTGGTGATCAAGATAGTGCTCCAGACATTCTTTCAGGTTTAATACCTTCGGCTGTCCATCGACGAGCGCCAGCAGGTTGATTCCGAAAGACGTCTGCAGAGCCGTTTGTTTGTACAGGTTATTCAGAATGACGTGAGCATTGGCGTCACGGCGGATCTCGATGACGACTCTCATTCCGTTACGGTCGGATTCGTCACGCAGATCGGTGATTCCTTCGATTTTTTTGTCCCGGACGAGATCTGCGATTTTTTCAATTAATCTCGCTTTGTTGACCTGATAAGGAAGTTCCGTAACAATAATTCTTTCTTTTCCCGAGGATGTCTCTTCGATTTCAGCCTTAGCCCGGATCGTGATTGATCCCCGTCCGGATTCATATGCCTTGCGGATGCCGCTCCGGCCTAAAATCTGACCGGCCGTCGGAAAATCAGGGCCCGGAATATATTCCATCAGCTCTTGGATTGTGATCTCAGGATTCTCACTTACGGCAAGCACGCCTTCTATGACTTCTCCAAGCTGATGCGGGGGAATGTTTGTCGCCATTCCGACCGCAATACCGGCAGCCCCGTTTACGAGCAGATTCGGAAATCTCGAAGGCATGACGGCAGGTTCTCTTTCTGAACCGTCATAGTTGTCTTGATAGTCAATCGTGTCTTTCGTAATGTCCCGGAGGATTTCCATTGCGATTTTTGACATTCTCGCTTCTGTGTAACGCATCGCAGCCGCAGAGTCGCCGTCTACCGAACCGAAGTTGCCGTGTCCGTCAACAAGCATGTAGCGGTAGTTAAAATCCTGCGCCATTCTGACCATTGATTCGTAAACCGCTGAATCACCGTGCGGGTGGTACTTACCGATAACTTCGCCGACGATACGGGCTGATTTTTTATATGGTTTGTCACTGGTCATGCCTAAATCATTCATTGCGTACAAAATCCGTCTGTGAACCGGCTTCAGACCGTCACGCACATCCGGAAGCGCCCGGGATACGATAACGCTCATTGCATAGTCCAGGAAGGATGTCCGCATTTCCTGACTGATATTGACTTCACGTACTTGTGGTGTGTTTTGTTCACTCATTAAAAAAACCTCCCTGAAGTATCACATGAAATAATGTGGGAGTAGATTGTCCATTATGATCTTCAATACGATTTCACTATTCTCCATTATATCAATAAACTTGTGTTTATACACATTAATTTAGCAGAATATACGGGTTTTGCGGGTTTTCAGAGGCTGCTTGAAGCCGCTTTGAGAAAAAAGCCTTATTTCTTAACGAAAATAAGGCTTTCATGGTTAAATATCAAGGTTTTTCACGTATCTGGCGTTTGCTTCTATGAAATTTCTGCGCGGTTCTACTTTATCGCCCATCAGCATTTCGAACGTCTCATCAGCGTCCATCGCATCTTCAAGATTGACTTGCAGAAGCGTTCTGGTCGCCGGATCCATTGTCGTTTCCCAAAGCTGAGTCGCATTCATTTCTCCAAGACCTTTATAACGCTGGAGGCCGGGCTTAGGCGATTGCGGAAGCTCTTTTAAAAGCTCATCAAGCTGCTTATCGTTATAAGCGTATTCCACCCGTTTTCCCTGCTGCACTTTATAAAGCGGCGGCTGAGCAATGTAGACATAGCCGTTTTCAATAATTTCCCGCATGTATCTGTAGAAGAACGTTAATAAAAGCGTTCTGATGTGGGCGCCGTCGACATCGGCATCCGTCATGATGACTACTTTATGATAACGCGCTTTTTCAAGATTAAAATCTTCTCCGATACCCGTGCCGAGAGCCGTAATCATTGATCTGACCTCATTATTTGAGAGAATCTTATCAAGTCTGGCTTTCTCAACGTTCAGAATCTTACCGCGCAGCGGCAGAATGGCTTGGAAATGGCGGTCCCGTCCCTGTTTCGCTGATCCGCCCGCAGAGTCACCCTCTACGATATAGAGCTCGGAAATGCTAGGATCTTTAGAAGAACAGTCGGCCAGTTTACCCGGCAGATTGGAAATCTCAAGCGCGCTTTTGCGGCGGGTCAATTCCCGCGCTTTTTTCGCCGCCATCCGCGCTCTTGCGGCCATTAAGCCTTTTTCAACGATTTTGCGGGCTGAATCCGGATTTTCAAGAAGGAATGTTTCCAGCGCAGCAGAAAACAGCGTATCAGTGATCGTTCTCGCTTCAGAGTTGCCGAGCTTCGTTTTCGTCTGCCCTTCAAATTGCGGATCAGGGTGCTTAATTGAAATAATGGCAGTCAGCCCTTCTCTCACATCATCCCCGCTTAAATTCGGATCATTTTCTTTGAAAATCCCTTTTCTCCTTGCATAGTCGTTTATGACACGGGTCAGACCGGTTTTAAATCCGGCCTCGTGTGTGCCGCCTTCGTATGTGTTGATATTATTCGCGAAAGAATAAATATTGCTTGTATAGCTGTCGTTGTATTGCAATGCAACTTCAACCGTAATGCCGTCTTTCTCGCCTTCGATATAAATCGGCTCTTCGTGAACGACTTCTTTGGAACGGTTTAAGTACTCAACATAGCTCTTGATTCCGCCTTCGTAGTGGTACTCGTTTTTCCGTTCTAGTCCTTCACGTTTGTCTTCAATCGTGATGTTTACGCCTTTTGTCAGGAAGGCCAATTCGCGGACACGGTTTGAAAGCAGATCATAGTCGTATACAGTTGTTTCTTTGAAAATTTCCGGATCGGGAACGAAGTGCGTAATCGTCCCGGTCTTGTCAGTGTCACCGATCACTTCAAGATCAGCCGCCGGAACACCGCGTTCATACGCCTGATAATGGATTTTCCCGTCACGATGGACCGTAACGTCAAGAGTGGTCGACAAGGCGTTTACGACAGACGCCCCTACACCGTGAAGACCGCCGGATACTTTATATCCGCTTCCGTCAAATTTACCGCCGGCGTGAAGAACGGTCATGATGACTTCAACCGCAGGGCGGCCCATCTTCTCTTGGATACCGACCGGAATTCCGCGCCCGTTGTCTGTAACGGTAATGCTGTTATCTTTCTCAATCACGATGTTAATATCTGTACAATAACCGGCCAGGGCTTCGTCAATACTGTTGTCGACGATTTCCCATACCAAATGGTGAAGGCCTTTGCTGTTAGTTGATCCGATGTACATCCCCGGTCTCTTTCGAACAGCTTCCAAACCTTCTAATACCTGTATCTGATTCTCATCATAACTATTTTGCTGCTGTTCCATAGCCATGCACATTCACCTACACTTTTCTTAAACGATATATTCATTGTAAAGATCCGCTAAGAATCTATTTCTAACATAAATTGCGCACGTTTCTTCAGTGTGCCGGAAGATAAGGGAGAGTAATATATATTCTCAGTCGTGACTACGATAGACTTTGGCGTGCCGTTTACGGACGGCACTACTTTTTCTTTCTGTCTGTCCAGAAATTCTTCAACAATCGGCGATACATTGACCTTGCAGTCAAAAATGCCGACGATATCGCGTGTTGAAACGACAAAGTCGTCACCTAAATGAATATACAATCGCTCACCTCATTTCTTCACTTCACTAACGCACCGTTTTCCACACGGAACATTCCTGCTTGATGTAAGGTTTCGTGGTCAATGCCGTCCACGCTCGTCGTGGTGACAAATGTCTGCACACGGCCTTGGATTGTATGAAGCAAATGGGACTGGCGGTAATCATCCAGCTCGCTTAGTACATCATCCAAAAGTAAAATGGGGTATTCTCCAATTTCTTCATGAATCAAATCTATTTCGGCCAGCTTCAAAGACAAAGCCGTCGTACGCTGCTGTCCCTGCGAACCGTAAGTCTGCACATCGCGTCCGTTCACATAAAAAAGGACATCATCCCGATGCGGTCCGAATAAGGTGACGCCCCGTTCTATTTCTTTTTCTTTTAATTTCGAAAAAGACTCCTGGTAGCTGTTACCTATTTTCGACAAATCTTTAGGATCTGATACATCAAGCGCCGTGTGATACTTAAGCGTCAGTTCCTCAAGCCCCCGGGAAATGCCCGAATGGATCGGCTGCGCCCATTTTTCAAGCTGCTCCGTAAACTGCAGACGTTTGGCGACAACTTTTGCGGCTGCCTCAATCAGCTGATCAGTGAGAACGTCAAGCATAGTCCGGTCAGTCTGTTTCCGGCTTTGCAGCTGTTTCAGAAAATGATTCCGCTGGGAAAGGATTTTTTGATAAAGAGATAAATCATACAGATAAACGGCAGAAACCTGCCCGATCTCCATATCAAGAAATCTCCTCCTGACCTGCGGGCTGCCTTTGACGAGATTTAAGTCCTCCGGGGCGAACATAATGGTGTTCAGCGCTCCGACATACTGACTGAGTTTTTGCTGTTCTATGTGATTGACCTTGCCCTTTTTACCTTTTTTGGAGATGACCAACTGCATCGGGATGTCCCCGTTGCGCTTCATCACTCTTCCTTCTATTTTAGCATAGTCTTCGTCCCACCGTATAAGTTCTTTATCATTTGAGGTGCGGTGTGATTTTGCCATCGAAAGGACATAGATGGCTTCCATCAGATTGGTTTTGCCTTGGGCATTCTCTCCGATGATCACATTCACCTTGTTTTCGAATTGAAGCTCAGCGCGCTCATAATTACGGTAGGATGTTAATTCTAAATTTTGGATATACAACCGCTGTCACCCGCTTTAATTGACGACTTGAAATGAACCAAATCCTTCAATCGCGACCACGTCTCCAACATAGAGCTTTCTGCCGCGGCGATTGTCAGGTTCATTATTGACAGTCACCTCATGCTCGCTCAGAAACCATTTCGCCATACCGCCGGACTGAATCACATCGGCTAATTTTAAAAACTGGCCAAGCGTAATCATTTCTGTGTCAATCGAAATCGGATTTGCCATAATATCGACCTCTTTCAAATATCACTAATATCTAATTGTACTAAAAAATCCTGAAATAAGGAAAGGGAAAACTTGAGGGAGCAGGCTGATGAACAGAATGTGCTGCCGAACTAAGCCGGCAGCACATTCTGTTTGATTAATACGTTCGGACCGGAAGGATGAGCTGAACGATGGTTTCATCATTCGGCGTACGGATAAGAAACGGTCTCATCGCTCCCGTAAAGCTGATACGGATGTCCGCTCCTTCAAGTACTTTCAGTGCGTCCATCATATATTTTGGACTGAATGAAATATTTAATTCCTCACCGTCAATCCGGTCAGCGAGCACAGCTTCGACCACTTTCCCGATTTCAGGAGAATTTGATGAAATTTCAAGCGAGTCCGCCGGTTTGGCAGAAAGCTTTACAACGTTGTTGCGGCCTTCTCTCGCCAATAAAGAAGCACGGTCTATCGCCTGTAAAAATTCTTTTGTGTTCACGACGATTTCCGTTTTGCTTTCCTGCGGAATTAAGCTGGTCGTATCCGGATAGTTTCCGTCAAGCAGCCTTGAGAAGAACAAGACGTTTTTCGCTTTAAACAGAACTTGGGTTTCTGTAATGACGATATCCACCAGCTCTTGATTGTCATCAAGAATTTTGCTCAGCTCGGTTAAACTTTTTCCGGGGATGACGACGTTGTAAGAGCTGTCTTCCGGAATATCAAGCTTTGCCTTTCTTAAAGCAAGTCGATGGCTATCCGTGGCAGTGCATAATAATTCACCGTTTTCCACTTTCCAGTTTACACCTGTCAAGATAGGGCGTGTTTCTGAGGCGGACACAGCAAACACGGTTTGACGGATTAAGTTTTTCAAAAGATCCGTCGGAATCTGAATGGCATGGTGCTCTTCGATTTGCGGAAGATGCGGATATTCATCTGCATCAAGACCGTTCAAATTAAATTCCGCTTTTCCGGAACGGATAATTGTTAAATATTGATTTTGAACTTCCATTTCAACCGTCGCCATCGGCAGTTTTTTAACGATTTCACTGAAGAAACGCGCTTGCAGCACGATACTACCCGGCTGATCAATCGTCACGATTTCTTTGTCATCTTCTTCTTTCGGAATGAATGACTCGATTGAAATATCAGAATCGCTTCCCGTAAAAGATACTCCTTCATCTGAGGCTACGATCTTAATACCGGTGAGAATGGGAATTGTAGTTCTGGATGAAACGGCTTTTAGAACGTCTTGTACACTTTCAACTAAACGATCTTTTTGAATCGTAAATTTCATGTTTATCCTCCTAACGGATAATATAATTAATATATTTTAAAAATAGCAGTAGTAATAGTAGGGCCTGTGGATTTGTGGATAAGTTGTGAGAAAGACAGGAAACACAGCCTATCCACATGTGGACAGACTGTGCATGGCTAGCGAAAAGTTATTCACACTTTCCCCGATTCATCCGCGGGCTCTATTATTTAAGCTGTTCTTTTATTTCTTTTACCTGTTGCTGAAGCTGCTCGTCATCAATCAGCAGTTTTGAAATCTTTTCATGAGCATGAATGACGGTTGTATGGTCTCTCCCGCCAAATTCTTCTCCGATTTTAGGCAAAGAAGAGTCCGTCATTTCTCTGGAAAGATACATGGCAATTTGTCTTGGGAACGCAACGGATTTCGTACGCTTTTTCGCTTTGAAATCTTCAAGCTTAATGTTGAACTGCTGTCCGACAATCCGCTGAATCTCTTTTATCGTGATGACCTTAGGCTTTGCGGAAGGAATAATATCTTTCAATGCTTCTGCAGCCAGGTCCGCATTAATGTCTTTATTGATTAAAGATGAATAGGCAACAACCCGGATTAATGCCCCTTCCAGTTCACGGATGTTGCTGTCAATCTGATTCGCGATGTAAAGCATGACCTCGTTCGGAATATCAAGGCCTTCCGCCTTCGCTTTTTTTCTCAGGATGGCAATCCGCGTTTCCAGATCAGGCGGCGTGATATCCGTAATCAATCCCCATTCGAATCGCGAACGCAGGCGATCTTCAAGGGTCGGGATCTCTTTCGGCGGTCTGTCACTGGAAATCACGATTTGTTTGCTTTCTTCATGAAGCGTATTGAATGTATGGAAAAACTCTTCCTGTGTTTGTTCTTTTCCGGCTAAAAATTGAATATCATCTATCAAAAGTACATCAACATTCCGGTAGCGGTTGCGAAAATCAACGGCTTTATTGTCGCGTATTGAGTTGATGAATTCATTTGTGAATTTTTCAGAAGACAGGTACACCACTTTGGCTGAAGGATTATGATCAATGACATAATGGCCGATTGCGTGCATTAAGTGGGTTTTTCCTAAACCGACTCCCCCGTAAATAAATAAAGGGTTGTACGCTTTAGCGGGTGCTTCCGCTACAGCCAGTGATGCTGCATGGGCGAATCGGTTTCCCGATCCGATGACGAATGTGTCGAATGTATATTTCGGGTTGAGCATGCTTTGGGGAAAATCAGACGGTTCCTCTTTTGCCGCTTTTTTCACTTGCGGTTTCGGCAAAAAGTCTTCCGCATCCTGATTTTGAGGAATGACAAATTTGACGCTCAATTCTTCCCCGGTCAATTCATATATGGTATCTGCAATGAGATGTAAGTACCTGGACTCCAGCCAGTCTCTGGCAAATTCATTGGGAGCGGTGATGGTTAAGGTATCTCCTTGCAGCGAATGGGCTTTCGTCGACTTCATCCAAGTTTCGAAGCTCGGTTTGCTTAACTTTTTCTCTATCTGAGCTAAAGCTTGATTCCAAAGATCTAATATATTCTCCATTATCCGGCACAGCCCTCCTTTTCTTTAAAATTAGCGCTCTTCCCCTGTTATAGAACACAAAAAAAGAGCATATGGCTCTGACCATTCGTACACACGAAATGTTGAAAACATATAGTATAGTAGAAAAATAGCTTTTCGACAAATTCCACAAGTTGTGGACAACAATCTACACAAGCTGTGTGAAAACAATCCACAACTTATCCACACTTTGTGGATAAAGAGAACGGAGTGAATCAATAATTAAGAGTTAAAACACAAATATAATATCAAATTAAGCGAGGACTTGCAACGGTTCTCGTAATCTTATCCACAAACCTGACAACTTGTTGAAAAATCTTTGTCCACAGGGGTTAGCAATGTGAAAATGTTGTCGATAACGATTGTGGATATTAAAAAAAGGCCAAAAAATTATCCACATACCGTTTTTTCCGGAGGGCGCGCGGCGTTTTTGCGTTAAAAAAAGGAATATGAAAATTAAGGTTTCTAATCTGGTTAAGGTATGTTATCCTATTATGGTTGTAAGAAATAAAAGCACTGCTGAAGTTGACAATGAATAGGCAGCACAAATATAATAAGTAAGACTGTCTTTAACAGCTATTCCTCGAGGGAGGTGTCATAAATGAAAAGAACATTCCAACCGAATAACCGTAAACGCAGTAAAGTTCATGGCTTCAGAAGCCGTATGAGTTCAAAAAACGGTCGTCTAGTATTAGCACGCCGTCGCCGCAAAGGCAGAAAAGTATTATCAGCTTAGGCCACTGAATAATGTCAGTGGTCTTTTTTCACATTAAGAGAAAAGAGATCATGCGTCGCCCGGTACTGGAGAAATTTCTTCAGTATTCCGGCGGCCCGTTTTTTTTAGGATAGAAATAAAAGTTTCTGCGAGTGAATATCGGAGTGAATCAAAGTGAAGAAGCGAAATCGGTTAAAGAAAAATGAAGATTTTCAAAAAGTGTTTAAACGCGGAACGTCTATGGCAAACCGCCAGTTCGTGCTGTATACGCTTGATCAGCCGCAGCAGGAAGAGCTCCGGGTAGGGCTTTCTGTCAGTAAAAAAATCGGCAACGCCGTCGTGCGCAACCGGGTGAAGCGGTTAATCAGACAGGCGGTTCAGGAGGAAAAAGAGCTGCTCAAGCCGAAAGATTTTATTATTATCGCTAGAAAACCCGCCGCCGACCTCAGTTTTGAAGAAACAAAAAAAAGTCTGCAGCACTTATTCAGAAAAACCTCTTTATATAAGAAATCTTCGTCAAAATAGCTCATATTTTGTTTTCTTCACGTTTTTAAAAGCGCTTCCTTTTGTTTGGCGAAAAATGACCGCCATTTAAAACTGAAAGATGCTAAAATACATACAAGGTTTATAAAGAATGGTATAGGAGGAAACGTTCTTGAAAAGGAGAATATGGTTACTACTGAGTATGGTCGGTATGCTCGTGCTGCTGGCCGGGTGCTCGAGTGTAAAAGAGCCGATTACGGCGAATAGTCCGCATTTCTGGGACAAATATGTTGTGTACCCATTGTCAGAAGTCATTACGTACGTAGCAAAACTGACGGGCGATAACTATGGTTTATCGATCATCATCGTTACGATTTTAATCCGTCTGCTGATTCTGCCGCTGATGATCAAGCAGCTTCGAAGCTCAAAAGCAATGCAGGCGCTTCAGCCGGAAATGCAGAAGCTTAGAGAAAAATACAGCTCAAAAGATCAAAAAACGCAGCAGAAGCTTCAGCAGGAAACAATGGCCCTGTTTTCAAAGCATGGGGTAAACCCATTGGCGGGATGTTTTCCGATCCTGATTCAAATGCCGATTTTGATCGGATTCTACCACGCGATTATGCGTACGCAAGCCATTTCACAGCACAGCTTTTTATGGTTTGATTTAGGAGAGAAAGATCCTTACTATATTCTTCCTATCGTTGCCGGTGTGGCCACTTTTGTCCAGCAGAAGCTGATGATGGCCGGAAATCCATCTCAGAATCCTCAAATGGCAATGATGGTATGGATTATGCCGATCATGATCATCGTATTTGCGATCAACTTCCCGAGCGCGCTTTCTCTGTATTGGGTAGTCGGAAACCTGTTTATGATTGCTCAGACATTCCTTATTAAAGGGCCTGACATTAAACACGATCCGGAAACGCAGAAAGCGGGAGGAAAGAAAAAGTGAAGAAGGTGACTGCTGCGGGACGGAATGTCAAAGAAGCAGTTCAATCAGGCCTTCAGGAACTTCAACTGACGGAAGATCAAGTAGAAATAACGGTGGTGCAGGAAGAATCTAAAGGATTTTTGGGTATTTTCGGAAAAAAGAATGCGATCGTAGAACTGGAAGAGAAAAAAAATCCTGTTCAGGAAGCGAAAGCGTATCTGGAAGAAATCATCAATTCCATTGCGGGGCCTTCTGAGATTGTCACGGAAGAAAACAAAAAAACAGTTTGTTTTCATATTAAAGGTGAAAAAGCAGCGCTGCTTATCGGCAAAAGAGGACAAACACTCAATGCTCTGGAAACATTGGCGCAGCTTGTTTTGAACCGCGGCTCCGGCCAGTATCGCCACGCCGTTGTCGACGCTGAAAATTATCGTCTGAAAAGAAGAGAAATTCTGGACCAGCTGGCAAACAGGCTGGCCAGACAGGTGTTGAAAACGAAAAAAGATGTGCATTTAGAACCGATGCCGTCAGGCGAAAGAAAAATCATCCATGACGCTCTGTCGAAGCACCCAAATATCAAAACTTTTTCTACCGGTGAAGGCCGGTACCGCCATCTCGTTATTTCCCATAAAGATAGCAGAAAACCGAAGTCCGGGTAAAATCGGAACTTCGGTTTTTTTATTGGCAAAAACGGCTCTATTCCTAAGCAGAATCGCATTTTTTGCGTTTAAGTTTTTTCTTTTTCGGTGTATGCTGTTGATAAAAAAGGTTTTAGGAAATAAAATTAATTGTTATTCACATGTGGATAAGTTAAAGTAATAAGGGATGAATTTCTGCCTTTGTGGATAACGTATCTTCCACTTCAAACCAAACTATGTTATCTTTTAATTTTGGCGTAAATCAATTTTTTATATAGATGGAAACAGAGATAAAGAGAGGTGAACAGCATGGATACAATTGCAGCGATTTCAACTCCGATGGGTGAAGGCGCGATCGCGATCGTTCGGCTGAGCGGGCCGGAAGCCGTGAAAATTGCCGACAAAATGTACAAAGGTCCGAAAGGCAAAACGCTCAGTTCGGCAGAATCGCATACCATTCATTACGGGCATATCGCAGACAGCACGACGGGACGGATTATTGAGGAAGTGATGGTGTCTGTTTTAAGAGCGCCCAGAACATTCACAAGGGAAGATGTCATTGAAATCAACTGTCACGGAGGAATTGTGACGGTTAATCAGGTGCTCCAGCTTGCTTTAAGAGAAGGTGCGAGACTGGCGGAACCCGGTGAGTTTACGAAGCGCGCATTTTTAAACGGACGGATTGACCTTTCACAGGCGGAAGCGGTGATGGATCTGATCAGGGCCAAAACGGACCGTGCCATGAATGTCGCCATGAACCAGATGGAAGGACGGCTTTCCGCGCTAGTCCGCCGTCTTCGGGATGAATTGTTAGAAACACTTGCCCATGTTGAGGTTAATATAGATTATCCGGAATATGATGACGTCGAAGAAATGACTCATCAGCTTCTGGTGGAGAAGGCGGGCGGCGTGAAGAAAGAAATTGAAGCGCTGCTTCGTACGTCTGAGCAGGGGAAAATTTTACGCGAGGGATTGTCTACCGTAATCATCGGCCGTCCGAACGTCGGGAAATCCTCTTTGCTTAACAGTCTTGTCCATGAAACGAAGGCGATCGTAACGGATATTCCGGGAACGACGCGTGATGTGATTGAGGAATATGTCAATGTCCGAGGCGTGCCGCTCCGGCTTGTCGATACTGCCGGAATCCGTGAGACCGAAGACATCGTCGAAAGAATCGGTGTAGAACGCTCACGCCAGGTTCTGAAGGAAGCGGATCTCATTTTGCTTGTGCTTAACCACAGCGAAGAGCTTTCTGAAGAAGATGTGAAATTATTTGAAGCTGTTGAGGGAATGGACGTCATAGTCATTATGAATAAGACGGATCTTGAGGCTAAGATTGACGCTGAGCGCGTCAAGGAGCTTGCGAAAGGCCGGCCTGTCGTCACGACCTCATTGCTGAAAGAAGAAGGCATTCAAGATTTAGAGGAAGCGATTCAGTCGCTATTTTATACAGGAGCGATCGAAAGCGGAGATCTCACATATGTCAGCAATACCCGTCATATCTCGATTCTGCATCAGGCAAAGCAAGCGATTGATGATGCGCTGAACGGAATTGAACAGGATGTTCCGATTGATATGGTGCAAATTGATCTGACAAGGTGCTGGGAGCTGCTGGGCGAAATCATCGGTGATGCCGTCCACGAAAGCTTAATTGATCAGCTCTTTTCACAATTTTGTTTAGGTAAATAAAAGGGAGGAAAAAACCATGGGGTATGAAGCAGGCCAATACGACGTGATCGTCATCGGCGCCGGGCATGCCGGTGTTGAGGCTGCCCTCGCATCCGCGCGCCAGGGAGCTAAAACGCTTGTTTTGACGATTAATCTTGATATGGTTGCGTTTATGCCATGTAATCCGTCTGTCGGCGGCCCCGCAAAAGGGATTGTCGTCCGCGAAATTGACGCGCTCGGCGGAGAAATGGCTAGAAATATAGATAAAACTCATATTCAAATGAGAATGCTGAATACAGGGAAAGGTCCGGCCGTACGGGCGCTGCGTGCGCAGGCGGATAAATTCCAATATCAGCATGAAATGAAGCATACGCTGGAAAAAACACCGAATTTGACACTTCTTCAAGGGATTGCCGAGCGTTTAATCATTGAAGACGGTAAGTGCCGCGGTGTCATTACGCAAACCGGTGCTGAATATAAGGCAAAATCGGTCGTGCTGACAACCGGAACGTATTTAAGAGGGCGGATCATTCTCGGAGATCTGTCTTACTCAAGCGGTCCGAATAACCAGCAGCCGTCTATTAAACTTTCTGAGCACTTAGAGGAGCTTGGTTTTGATCTCGTTCGTTTTAAAACGGGAACGCCTCCACGCGTCTCAAGTGATTCCATTGATTACAGCAAAACGGAAATCCAGCCGGGAGATCCGGTTCCGCGCGCTTTCTCATATGAAACGGTTGAATACATTACCGATCAGCTGCCTTGCTGGCTGACTTACACGAGTCCTGAGACTCATGAGATCATTGACAGCAACCTGCATCGTTCACCAATGTATTCCGGTATGATTAAGGGAACAGGACCGCGATATTGCCCTTCCATTGAAGATAAAGTCGTTCGCTTTAATGATAAACCGCGTCACCAGATTTTCCTTGAGCCGGAAGGCAGAAATACGCAGGAAGTATACGTTCAAGGTTTATCCACGAGCCTTCCTGAGGACGTGCAGCAGCGGATGCTGGCGACCATTCCGGGACTGGAAAAGGTGCAGATGATGAGAGCCGGATACGCGATTGAGTATGACGCGATCGTACCGACGCAGCTCTGGCCTACACTGGAGACGAAAAAAATCCCTAACCTGTACACGGCCGGTCAAATTAACGGTACATCAGGCTATGAGGAAGCAGCCGGGCAAGGAATTATGGCAGGAATTAACGCAGGCCGCAAAGCGCTTGGAAAAGAAGAGGTTATCCTCAGCCGTTCCGATGCGTATATCGGTGTATTGATTGATGATTTGGTAACGAAAGGAACCAATGAACCGTATCGTCTGCTGACTTCACGGGCGGAATACAGACTGCTGCTCCGCCATGACAACGCGGATCTTCGTCTGACGGAAATCGGCCATGAGATCGGCTTAATTTCGGATGAGCGCTATGAAGCGTTTGAAAAGAAAAAAGCGGCGATCGAGGCTGAGAAAAAACGTCTCTGGTCTGTTATTATCAAGCCGTCTCCTGAGAATCAGGAATATATCCGTTCACTCGGCGGAAGCGAGCTGAAAGATGGAGTGCGCGGCACAGATTTAATGAAACGTCCGGAAATGAACTATGAAACAGTGACAAAACTTGCGCCTGCTGATTCTCCGGTTCCGCAAGATGTGGCGGAACAAGTGGAAATCCAAGTGAAATATGAAGGATATATCGAAAAATCCTTGCAGCAAGTGGAGAAGCTGAAGAAGATGGAAAACAAAAAAATCCCTGATCGGATTGATTATGACGCCATTAAAGGAATTGCTACTGAAGCCCGTCAAAAGCTGAAAGAAGTGCGTCCTTTATCAGTTGCTCAAGCGTCCCGTATTTCCGGGGTCAATCCGGCAGACATTTCAATCCTGCTGGTTTACCTGGAGCAGGGCCGTATTGCCAAGGTAGCTGAATAGAAAGGATGACGGCATGAATATAGAGGAATTTACATCCAGTTTAGCGGAGAAAGGGATTTCCCTTTCTGACCGCCAGCTGGAGCAATTCGAGTTGTATTACCAGATGCTCGTGGAATGGAACGAAAAAATGAATCTGACGTCCATCACTGAGAAAAAGGAAGTATATCTTAAGCATTTTTATGATTCGATTACGGCGGCATTTTATATTGATTTTGAAAAGGTCACTACTCTTTGTGACGTTGGCGCCGGTGCCGGTTTTCCAAGCCTGCCCGTCAAAATCTGCTTCCCGCATCTGCATGTCACCATCGTCGATTCACTGAATAAGCGGATTACGTTTTTGGAAACTCTCTCTGATGCTTTACAATTAGAGCATACGACATTTGTCCATGACAGGGCAGAGACATTCGGACAGCGGAAGGACGTCCGGGAAAGCTTTGATCTCGTGACCGCTCGTGCGGTGGCGCGTCTGTCAGTCCTGAGTGAGCTTTGTCTGCCGCTTGTCAAGAAAAACGGCGTATTTGCGGCACTAAAAGCAGCAGCCGCTGATGAAGAACTGAAAGCGGGGCAAAAGGCGATTAAAGTATTGGGAGGAGAGCTTGAACAAGTTCATTCCTTTACACTTCCCGTCGAAGAAAGTGAACGGAACATTATGATCATTCGCAAGACGAAAAGCACTCCGAAAAAATATCCGAGAAAACCGGGTACTCCGAATAAATCGCCAATTGAAGGGTAATTTAGACAGCCTGATGTGACAATTCCATCATATTTTCTGCAAAATTGATGAAGATACAGCAGGAAAAACCATGAGAAAATAGAATTATAAAAATGGCAGTTTTTAAAGGTGGTGTAGGTACATGAAGCATTCATTCTCTCGTTTCTTCGGGTTTGGTGAGAAGGAAGAGGAACCGGAGATAGCAGAGCATGATACAAACAAAGAAGAGATACTCGAAATACCGGTACATGCTATCGTTCCCAACCGTTTTCAGCCACGCACCATTTTCTCAGATGAAAAGATCAAAGAGTTAGCAATGACTATCCATACACACGGCATCATTCAGCCGATTGTTGTCAGACATACAGAAGATGAAGGACAATATGAGCTCATTGCGGGTGAAAGGCGCTGGAGAGCGGTACAGACGCTTGAATGGGAAAATATTCCCGCGATTATAAAGAATTTCTCTGATACGGAAACAGCTTCTGTTGCTTTGATTGAAAACCTGCAGAGAGAAGAATTGTCCTCCATTGAGGAAGCTCATGCGTACGCAAGGCTGTTAGAACTTCATGATTTAACACAGGAAGCCTTGGCGCAGCGCTTAGGAAAAGGCCAGTCAACGATTGCGAACAAGCTCCGATTGTTAAAGCTTCCGGAACCCGTCCAGGATGCGATTATGGAGAAAAAAATCACGGAACGCCATGCAAGAGCCCTGATTCCGCTCAAACAGCCTGAGCTTCAGGTCACATTGCTTGCGGAAATCATCGAGAAAAGCTTAAACGTCAAGCAGACGGAAGACCGAGTGGTGAAAATGCTTGAACAGAATAAGCAGAAACCGAAGCCGAGACGCAAAGCGTTCAGCAGGGATACAAGAATTGCGATGAATACGATTCGCCAGTCCTTGTCCATGGTGGAAGACAGCGGCGTCAGACTGAATACTGAGGAAGAAGAATTCGAAGAGTACATTCAGCTTACCATTCGGATACCTAAATAAAAACTCTCCTGATCAGCAGGGGAGTTTTTATTTTAGTCAAAAAACTATTTTGGGATAATAATAGATGTATTCTGCACTATGTATTATAAATGTAAAAATTTATCTTTTTGTGTCGTGAATTGTCTTTTTACAGTCAAAAAAGTCACTTTATCGGAGAATTTATAAGAGAAAGTGTCTTTTTCGTTTGCATTTTTTTCACTTGCTGATAAACAAATTATGAAAAAAATAAAACGCTTTACTCTTTTTTTGATAAGATAGAAACAAGACAGTACATGTTCATGTGAAGGTAGGTGACATCGTGGGAAAAATCATAGCAATTACGAACCAAAAAGGCGGAGTCGGGAAAACAACGACTTCTGTTAATCTGGGGGCTTGCTTAGCTTACATAGGTAAAAGGGTTCTTCTTGTTGATATTGATCCGCAGGGCAACGCAACGAGCGGATTAGGGATTGAAAAAGCCGATGTGGATCATTGTGTGTACGACATTTTAGTAGATGACGCAGATGTAACAGATATTATTAAACCGACTTCAGTAGAGAACTTAGATGTCATTCCAGCCACAATCCAGCTTGCGGGAGCGGAAATCGAATTGGTTCCGACGATCTCACGGGAGGTAAGGCTGAAAAGAGCATTAGAATCAGTGAAACAAAATTACGACTACATGATTATTGATTGTCCTCCGTCTCTCGGGTTATTAACGATTAATGCGCTTACCGCATCAGATTCAGTTGTTATCCCGGTTCAGTGCGAATACTACGCTCTTGAAGGATTGAGTCAATTATTAAATACAGTTCGGCTTGTGCAAAAACATTTAAATACAGACTTAATGATAGAAGGAGTGCTTCTGACGATGCTTGATGCCAGAACGAATCTCGGCATTCAAGTGATAGAAGAGGTAAAGAAATACTTTAGAGATAAAGTATATCAAACCATTATTCCTCGTAATGTCCGTTTAAGTGAGGCGCCGAGTCACGGCAAGCCGATCATATTATACGATCCGCGTTCGAGAGGTGCGGAAGTATATTTAGATTTAGCAAAGGAAGTGGCAGCGAATGGCTAAAGGCGGGCTCGGAAAAGGGATTAATGCGTTGTTTAATCAAGTTGATTTGTCTGAAGAGACAGTGGAAGAGATTAAAATCAGTGATTTGCGCCCCAATCCTTATCAGCCAAGAAAACAATTTGATGATGAGTCATTAGCTGAACTGAAGGAATCCATCATTCAGCATGGCATTCTTCAGCCCATTATCGTGAGAAAATCACTGAAAGGCTACGATATTGTAGCCGGGGAACGCCGTTATCGCGCTGCAAAGCTTGCCGGGAAAGAAACAGTGCCGGCTATCGTGCGGGAGTTATCTGAATCGCTGATGCGGGAAATCGCGCTTTTGGAGAACCTTCAGCGTGAAGATTTATCACCGCTTGAAGAAGCTCTGGCATATGATTCACTACTGAAACATTTGGATATTACCCAGGAACAGCTCGCTAAACGGCTCGGGAAAAGCAGACCTCATATTGCCAACCATTTGAGACTGCTGACACTGCCTGAAAGCATCCAAAACCTTATTGCAGAAGGTACGTTATCCATGGGGCACGGCAGGACCTTGCTCGGTTTGAAAAATAAAAACAAGCTTGAACCGCTGGTGAAGAAAGTGGTTGAAGAACAGCTGAACGTCCGTCAGCTTGAACAGCTCATTCAGCAGTTAAACAATAATGTTCCACGTGAAACAAAGAAAAAAGAACCTGTTCAAGACGCGGTGTTAAAAGAGCGGGAATCATATTTGCAAAATTACTTCGGAACAACAGTCAATATTAAGAGACAAAAGAAAAAAGGGAAAATTGAGATTGAGTTTTTCTCAAATGAAGACCTTGAACGTATCCTCGAACTGTTGTCAGAAAGAGAAGCATAAAAACCATCTTTTTATAAAAGATGGTTTTTTATATACGTCTTGTCAGCTTATGAAACGGACTAAGCCGTTCCTGTCGTCCTTCTGATTTATCCGTCAGCTGTAATCCCTCTGCCAAAACATTCGCCATGCTCATCACAAGATGAAGCCTCGTATTCTGCAGGACAAAATACTCCATAAACCCGCTGACATTGACAATTCCATTAATATGAACGTCACCGATCTCAGGAAGGTCTTTTTGAACACCGGCTCCGGGCTTCAGCGGTCCATCGCCGATTTGAAATGATCCTACGCTTTTAACGCGGCCTAAACAAGCGTCAACCGCTATAATAAACGGATTTTTATGTATATGTTGAATATGTTTCAGTTTGTCTTTCATATTTACGGCGTGAACGGGGTCTGACAGTGTTCCGTAAACGTGTAATCTGCCTAACTTCATTTTTTCTAATTTTGTTCCCACAAGCGGACCTAATGAATCTCCGGTTGATCGATCTGTACCGATACACACGGTGACTAACGGCCTGCCGCCTGCTTTACGTAAAGATGAAGCAAGGATCGCTTGTATTTGATTCGCGGCAGAGGAATCCGTATGCGACACATATTGTTTTGCCCGTTCCTGAGAAAAAAGCCCGCCTTTTCGATTCATAGGGTTCACTTCCTTGTCATGTCATACGAGTATTACACTGATGTTTGTGGTGATGTATGGTTGTTTACAGTATATCCAGCACTGTCTTTTTTTATGCTTATGTCATAATCAATCTGCCGGGTAAAAAAAATGAACCTGAAGCTGTTGTTCTTCAAGTTCATGAAATGTATAAGACCATATGATCTACATCGACATATTGTTGGTGATCTAATTTCAGCGCTCTTTTTTCTGTAGAGAAGAGGATAAAACCTAACTGAGCGTAAAGTTTTTTTGCTGGTTCATTGGTTGAAGTAACCGAGAGGTGGAGCTGTTCCGTATCTTTCATCTTTTTTGCTTGGCTGATGGCTTCAGTCATTAAGGCTTTTCCTGCGCCGGATCCTCGATGTTTAGGAGAAACATACATAGAACCGATAACCGCAATGTGTCTTAGTTTATAAAGCGGATGATTGGATATTTTAATGATGCCTATAAGACTGCTTTTCTCAATGGCGCCAAGCACTATAGCATTGTCGGCTTCAAGCCTGGCTTTGAATTTTTCGGGCGGCCATTCTTTCTCCTCATCATAGCTGACCGCAAATGCGTCCGGGTGATCTTTTAAGGCTTTGAGCCTGATGCTGGAGTAAAGCTGGGTGTCAATTGCTGTTAAACGCCTGATGTACATGATTTGAGCTCCTTACACGAATGAATTTTCTGAGTAGTCAATCATCTTAATCGTACCATATTTGTCCCGTTTGTATGAATGATTGCCGCTGTCGCTCAATATAGTAGCAATATGCGGAGATTATCAGAAATTTTATGAGGTGATAAGGTTGTGGAGAGCCGGAATGAGGTGGATGCTGCTCATATTAAGCAGCCAGATTGGAGCCGGGTATGCAAGCGGGCAGGAAATATGGCAGTTTTTCGGTGTTGAAAGCGGACTGGCCATTGTATTGTTTACAGTCATGTTCACCATTTCGGCTTATATTGTGCTGAAGATCAGCTATCAGGTCCAATCAACGCACTTTTTACCTGTGCTAGAGCATTTGATGGGGCCGGCTCTTGCCAAAATCTATGATGTTCTTATCATGTTTTATTTATTTTCAACGACGACGGTCATGATTGCCGGCGGCGGTGTGACGCTGCAAATGTACAAGCTGCCGTTTTGGATCGGTATTTTTCTTCTTTGCATTGTGACCATCTGTTTATTCTTTTGGGATATAAAAGGAATATTATCTCTGAATAGTATTTTGATACCGATTCTTGTAGCGGGGCTGTTATATGCCTTGATCTTTTTTCAGACAACCCATCACTATACGTGGACGATAGATTTGACCCGTCAATATAATTGGCCGGCAAGCATCACCTTTACGTCATTAAATATCCTTTCTGTTGTGGCGGTTCTTTCTTCTGTCGGGAAGGATATGAAGGGACTGGGGGAAGCGAAAATCGCCAGTGTTGTCAGCGGGCTGATTTTCGGTGTGATTTCATTTGTCTACAATGAAACGCTTGTACAGCTCTCAGGCAGTCTCACACATTATGAGATTCCTCTCTTTGCCGTACTTGAAGGTGCTCCTTATCCATTGTTTCTTTGTATGACAGCCGTGCTTTTTTTAGCCATTTATACGACAACCGTGACCGGTCTGTTCGGGCTGTCCAGCCGCATGCTTGTTTTTGTGAAATTGCCGAGGTGGACGCTCGTTCTTCTTCTTTTAGCTGTGATGGTGCCTTTTACGACAATCGGCTTTTCAGATTTAATCGCCATTTTGTATCCCATTTACGGGCTCTTAAGTCTTTATTTGCTGGTATGTCTTCTTCTTTACCCTATATTAGGAAGATGGAAAAAAGTATAATGCTCATTTTGAGTGCCGACGTTGCTCTTATCCTGACTTTTTTTGTACAATGAATAAAGCAGTCTATGAAGAGAGGTGAAGGGTCTTGGCAGATAAAGACTTTGGCCTGAATGATATTGTTGAAATGAAGAAGCCGCACCCTTGCGGTGAAAACAGGTGGAAAATCATTCGGATGGGAATGGATATTCGGATCAAATGCACGGGTTGTTCCCACAGTGTCATGATACCGAGAAGAGATTTTGAGAGAAAGCTGAAAAAAGTACTCGTCAAGCATGAGGAGCCTACATCATAAAGGCTGACGCTCATGCTTTTTCATATAGAGGAGAGGAAGAGGCCAGATGAGCAAAGTGCATCAGTCAGCGTGTCCGCTGAATTGCTGGGACAGCTGCGGCTTTTTGGTGACAGTTGAGGATGGAAAGGTGACGAAAGTAGACGGAGACCCGAGTCACCCCATCACAGAAGGGAAAATTTGCGGCCGGGGCAGAATGCTGGAGACGAAAACAAATGCACCGGAGCGGCTTCGTTTTCCTTTAAAAAAGAAAGACGGCGAATTTGTCCGCATTTCCTGGGAGCAGGCGTTAGATGAAATTGCGGAAAAAATGGCGGAGATTAAGGAAACACTGGGCACTGCCGCTGTGCTGCACAGTCATGATTATGCCAATAACGGTCTTTTGAAAGCGCTCGACCAGCGTTTTTTCAATGGATACGGCGGTGTGACGGAGATTGCGGGCAGCATTTGCTGGGGGTCCGGAATTGAGGCGCAGCGCTGGGATTTCGGCCGTTCTTACGGGCATGGACCGCTTGATATTTATCACAGCAAGCATGTGATCGTATGGGGCAGAAACGTGTCACGGACGAATATGCACCTCTATCATCATTTGCAGCAGGTGAAGAAAAAAGGAGCGACACTGACGGTCATTGATCCTATTTTTAACCCGACTGCAAAGCTTGCCGACCGGTATATCTCCGTTAAACCCGGGATGGATGGCTGGCTTGCGGCGGGTGTTTTGAAAATATTATGCCAAACCGGCAGAACGGATGCCGATTTCATTCAAAAGCATTCGATCGGTTTTGAAGAAATAGAAAAGCTGCTGCACACGATTTCATTGGATGAGATCATTGAGAAAACCGAAACATCTTTAGAAGTGCTTGAATATCTTGCTGATCTATATGCTGACGGTCCTGCTTCTACTTTTATGGGTCTTGGGATGCAGAGATATAAAAACGGCGGCGGGACGATACGCTGGATTGACGCTTTAACGGCAGCAAGCGGAAATGTCGGTATTAAAGGCGGCGGAGCCAACTTCGGAAATGTCCAAGTCGGTGAAAGCTTTGCAAAGACCGAACTCACCCGTCCTGACCTGAAGAAAAACACGAGAACGTTTTCGATGATGACACAGGCCGAAGAGGCGCTGAATGCAGCCGACCCGCCGATTGAGATGATTATCGTGACGTGCGGCAATCCGCTGACACAGGTGCCGAATACAAAAAAAGTGAAGGAAGCGTTTGAAAAAACACCGGTCACAGTGGCCATTGATTCGATCATGACCGATACGGCGAAGCTCTGTGACTATGTACTGCCGACGGCCGTTGTTTTTGAAGAAGAAGATATTTATTACTCCAGCATGTATCATCACTATGTTCAGTATGGCAAAAAGCTTGCGGAACCGCAGGGAGAGGCGAAATCAGACCGCTGGATCTGGACGGAGCTCGCCAAGCGTCTCGGATTCGGGGAGCTGTTTGATTACAGTACGGAAGATTTTTTGAAAATGGGGCTCTCTTCTTTGGAGGAAGAAGGAATCACCCTTGAGCGATTAAAGGAAAAAGGCCATATGCCGCTTCCGGTCAAACAGGTTCCATGGAATGATTTCCAGTTTTTAACCCCAAGCGGAAAGTTTGAATTCGTCTCGTCATTGGCAGAACAGAAAGGATACAGCGGCCTCCCTCAATTGGAAGTGCCGGAAGAATCCGTTTATCACGACGCCGGGCTGGCCGGGAAATATCCGTATACGCTGCTGTCCATTCACCCACAGCGCTCCAATCATTCGCAGCACGTGCCGTTTATTGAAAAGCTTCAGCAGATTCAGGTGGATCTGTCGCCGGATATCGCCGAGGAGCTTTCTCTTCAGGACGGAGATACGGCAGAGGTATACAATGACCGCGGACGTCTGCGCGGCAGGGTGAAAATCATGAAGCAGGCTCACCCGAAGACGGTGAATATAGATGAAGGCATGTGGTCGGCATTCGGAGGCTCGGTCAACATGCTTACAAAAGATTCAAATTCCGATAATGGAATGGGAAGTACGCTTTTTGACTGTCTGGTAGCGGTTAAAAAAGGATAATCTAAGGAGAGAGAGGGCGGGAAATGCTTTTTTCTCAGCTTGTCTTTTCCTATGAACCTCCTTATAATTGCTCTAGGTTTACAATACGTTTAATACGATGATGGTTTGATATAGAGGAGATGAAAGAATGGCTTTAACTGCTGGAATTGTCGGTTTGCCGAATGTCGGAAAATCGACGTTATTTAATGCAATTACCCAGGCTGGTGCCGAATCAGCCAACTACCCGTTCTGTACAATTGATCCGAACGTGGGAATCGTGGAAGTGCCTGATGAACGTCTGCAAAAGCTGACTGAATTGGTGAACCCGAAAAAAACGGTGCCGACTGCGTTTGAATTCACTGATATCGCGGGGATCGTAAAAGGCGCATCTAAAGGTGAAGGACTGGGAAATAAGTTTCTTTCTCATATCCGTCAGGTAGACGCGATCTGTCACGTTGTACGGGCATTCGCTGATGACAATATTACGCACGTGTCAGGGAAAGTCGATCCGATTGATGATATTGAAACGATCAATCTTGAATTGATTCTTGCCGACATGGAGACAGTCGAAAAACGCATCACACGGGTAAGCAAGCTTGCGAAGCAAAAAGACAAAGAAGCGGTTTTTGAATTTGATATTCTGTCTAAATTAAAAGAAGCTTTCGAACAAGAAAAGCCTGCACGTTCCGTTGAATTTACGGAAGAACAGCAAAAGCTTGTGAAGCAGCTTCATTTGCTTACGTCAAAACCCGTGCTTTATGTGGCGAATGTTAGCGAGGATGAAGTGGCTGATCCTTCAGACAATGAATACGTTGCGAAAATCCGTGAGTACGCCGCGGGTGAAAATGCCGAAGTCATCGTCGTCTGCGCGAAAATTGAGTCTGAAATTGCTGAATTGGAAGGCGAAGAAAAGCAAATGTTCCTTGAAGAGCTCGGCATTGAAGAGTCAGGCCTTGATCAGCTGATTAAAGCGTCATACTCTCTTCTCGGCCTTGCGACATACTTTACGGCGGGCGAACAGGAAGTGCGTGCTTGGACATTCAGAAAAGGCATGAAAGCTCCTGAGTGTGCGGGTATCATCCACACTGACTTTGAACGCGGCTTTATCCGCGCTGAAACGGTTGCTTATGAAGACCTCTTGGCAGGCGGCGGAATGTCCGGAGCTAAAGAAGCCGGAAAAGTGCGCCTGGAGGGTAAGGAATATATCGTCCAAGACGGAGATGTCATTCATTTCCGATTTAATGTATAGGACACAGTTGTAAAGGGACAAGAGCTTTGGTATAATATAAACTTGTGAGTAATAGAATTATTGCTCCTTGCCCATTTAAGGGCCGCTTAGACCAAAAGGAGGTGCAAACAGATGAAAAAGTACGAAGTTATGTACATTATCCGTCCAAACATTGACGAAGAGTCAAAGAAGGCAGTTATCGAGCGTTTCAACAACGTTTTGACTTCTAACGGAGCGGAGATCACTGGAACAAAAGATTGGGGTAAACGTCGTCTTGCTTACGAAATCAACGATTTCCGTGACGGTTTCTACCAAATCTTAAACGTTCAGTCTGAAGCTGCAGCGGTTGCTGAATTCGACCGTTTAGCTAAGATCAGTGACGATATCATTCGCCACATCGTTGTTAAAGAAGAAGAATAAGCAATTTGAAATATATAATGTTAAAAGGTGGTCTTTCATATGCTTAACCGAGTTGTATTAGTCGGAAGACTGACAAAAGACCCAGAGCTTCGTTATACGCCAAGCGGTGCGGCTGTCGCCACGTTTACTCTTGCTGTGAATCGTACATTCACGAACCAGTCCGGAGAACGTGAAGCCGATTTCATTAATTGTGTCACTTGGAGAAGACAAGCCGAAAACGTTGCAAACTTTCTTAAAAAAGGAAGTCTTGCCGGCGTAGACGGCCGACTCCAGACAAGAAATTACGAAAACCAGCAGGGACAGCGTGTCTTCGTGACAGAAGTCCAAGCTGAAAGTGTTCAATTTCTTGAGCCTAAAAGCGGCGGTTCTGGTTCAGGTGGATACAACGAAGGAAACAGCGGCGGAGGCCAATACTTTGGCGGAGGCCAAAATGATAATCCGTTCGGCGGAAATCAGAACAGCCAGAGAAGAAATCAAGGGAACAGCTTTAATGATGATCCATTTGCCAACGACGGCAAGCCGATTGACATCTCGGATGATGATCTTCCGTTCTAATAGATTATCGCTATATTCATAACAAGAAAGGTGGGAAATGACAATGGCAGGAGGACGCAGAGGCGGTCGTGCGAAACGCCGTAAGGTTTGTTACTTCACTTCTAACGGCATTACGCACATCGATTACAAAGATGTAGATCTTCTTAGAAAGTTTGTTTCTGAGCGTGGTAAAATCTTACCTCGCCGTGTAACTGGAACAAATGCGAAATACCAACGTAAATTGACTATCGCGATCAAACGCGCACGTCAAATGGCTTTACTTCCATACGTAACTGGCGAGTAAGCCGAAAGAAAAGAGCAAGAGCCTGCGGGCTCCTGCTCTTTTTTTATATCATTCCCTCTCCATCCTGCCGAAATGTTTCACATGAAACATGGAAGGGCTTCTTACATCCGTCTTTGTTATCTTGCTCGCCTATTCAAATATGCGTACTTATAAAATGAATTTGTTTATACTGAAGAACAGGGGGTGACTGAGATAGAGACGGTGACAGATGAGAAGTGGAACGCAATCATACACAATGATGTTTCCTATGACGGGACATTTTATTATGCGGTAAAAACGACGGGGATTTTCTGCCGCCCTTCTTGTAAATCGAGGGTTCCGAATAAGGAAAACGTACTGGTGTTTGCTACGGCTGAAGGAGCGCTAAAGAGACATTTTCGTCCTTGTAAAAGGTGCCGGCCGAACGGCCTTCGTCTCCCAGATGAAGAATGGGTTGCGCAAATCACTGAGTATATTGACGGCCATTATCACGAACCCCTGACTCTGAGCGTACTGGCAGATATGTGTCACGGCAGCCCCTATCATTTACAGCGGACATTTAAAAAAATCACAGGGATATCTCCGATTGAGTATATACAGAAAAAAAGATTCGCGAAGGCGGGAGATCTTTTAATGCATACTGATAAGACAGTTATGGAGATCGCTCTGACTGTCGGATTTCCAAACACAGCGCATTTTGCGACCCTTTTCAAAAAGAGAACCGGAAGTTCGCCCACAGAATACAGAAAAACTGCCGGAACGAGACAGGGAGGTTCATTATGAGTAAAGAGACGATGATCTATTGGACACGCTTCACATGGAATGATTGGCGCCTGTATACAGCCGCTACTTCCAAGGGGCTTTGCTTCATAGGTTCAAATCATGGTAACTTTGAAGAACTTGCGCAGTGGGCAGGAAAAGCCATGCCGGAATACCAATTGGTGCGTGATGATGAAAAACTGGCGCCTTACACAGCAGAGCTGTCTGAGTACATCAAAAATGACAGATCGGTATTTTCCGTCCCGCTCGATCTTTATGGGACGGAATTTCAGCTTGCTGTATGGAAAGCGCTTATGGACATACCGTATGGTGAGATATACTCCTATTCGGATATAGCAGAAATGATCCGGAAACCGTCAGCCGTAAGAGCCGTGGGCGCCGCAATCGGGAAAAATCCGGTATTGATTACGGTTCCGTGCCATCGTGTCATCGGGAAAAACGGGAAACTGACCGGATTCAGAGGCGGTTTAGAAATGAAAAAACAGCTGCTGGCATTAGAGGGCAGGCACAATAAAACATGGAAATAGACACATGCTGAATGTTAACCGGCTGAGCCGACGGGAGGGAACACATGAAACTGATTTCTTGGAATGTAAACGGCTTGCGTGCCGTGATGAAAAAAAGAGATATCAATACTTACGTTCAGGAAACGAAAGCCGATATTCTATGTCTGCAAGAAACAAAAGTACAGGACGGACAAGTATCATTACAGCCAGAAGGATATCACGCCTATTGGAACTATGCGGTGAAAAAAGGCTACTCGGGCACGGCTGTTTTCTCGAAAGAAGAGCCGCTGCACGTGTCCTATGGAATGGGAATTGACGGCCATGACCAAGAAGGACGGATGATCACGCTTGAATTTGAGCACGTGTTCGTCGTCAACTGCTACACGCCAAATGCCAAACGCGGATTAGAGCGAATTGATTACCGTCTTCAATGGGAGGCGGATTTTAAGGATTATCTGCAGAAGCTTGACCGGAAGAAGCCTGTGATCTTATGCGGCGATTTGAATGTCGCACACAGGGAGATAGACTTGAAAAATCCAAAAGCCAACCGAAAGAACGCCGGTTTCTCGGATCAGGAGCGGGAAGCGTTCAGCACTCTGCTGAACGCGGGATTTACCGACTCGTTCCGCTATTTATATCCCGATCAGGAAGGCGCGTATTCCTGGTGGTCTTACAGGACGAATGCACGCGAGAAAAATATCGGCTGGCGGCTCGATTATGTTATTGTTTCAGACAGGCTGAAGCACCGGATCAGCCAAGCGGCCATTTGTGCCGATATCATGGGTTCTGACCATTGCCCTGTTGAAATGACAGTGGATTTATGATGAGATAGCAGTAAGAGAAATCCACTCTTGCTGCTTTTTTATTATCGAAAATGGAGGAGCACATGGCAAATATAAAAGAGATTGCGAAACTGGCGAATGTGTCGGTGGCCACCGTATCACGCGTGTTAAACCAACATCCGTACGTATCTGAGGAGAAAAGGCGTCTTGTGAATCAAGTGATGAAGGAGCTGGATTATACCCCTAATCGAACAGCCATTGATCTGATTCGCGGAAAGACCAATACGATCGGCGTGATATTGCCGTACAGTGACCATCCCTGCTTTGACAAAATTGTAAACGGTATCACGAAGGAAGCGTTTGCTTATGACTACGTGACAACCCTTCTCCCCACCAACTATGACCCCGCCATAGAGATGACGTATTTCGAACTGCTGAAAATGAAAAAGATTGACGGACTGATTGTCACCTCCCGCGCGAATGAATGGGAAACAGCCGTGCCTTACCTTGAATACGGCCCCATTGTCGCTTGTGAATATACACAGCATGAAGAGATTCCCTGCGCTTATAATGACAGGCAGGCGGCTTACAGAGAGAGCTTTATGTATTTGAAAAACCGCGGGCATCAAGATGTTGCTTTTACATGTGTGCGGGAAGCGGAAAAAAGCCCGAGTACGGCCGACAAGGTAAATGCATATAAGGCGGTTTTCGGTTCTCTGGATGAAACCCGCATTATGGTCGGTTGCCATGATATGGACGATGGAAAGCGTGCGGGTGAGCATTTCTGGGGGTTCAGCAAGCCGCCGACGGCCGTCTATGCGCACAGTGATGATGTGGCTGCCGGCTTGTACCAATTTGCGAAAGAGCAGAAATGGGACGCGGAGATCATCGGTGAAGGAAATTTGAGCGTCAGCCGGGTTTTGAATATTCCATCCCTGGAACTTCATTTAGAACAGGTCGGAAAAGAAGCGTTTTTGCTGTTTTTGCACGGAGAAACGGCTAAAAAACAAATTATGCATCAATTTCGGAGGAAAAAGTCTTGAGCTGAAATGGATTTCATGCCTTATAACTAGATTGAGAAAAAAAGGAGGCGGACATATGCGAATTGAACATGCAGCGATATGGGTGAAAGATTTAGAACGGATGAAAGAATTTTATGAGAAATACTTCGGGGCAAAGGCCAATGACCTTTACCATAATGAGAAAAAGGATTTCAAATCGTACTTTCTGTCATTTGACTCCGGATGCAGGCTGGAACTTATGAAAAAAGGCGGCATTGATGAAACTCCGTCACAGAATATGACCGGATGGGCGCATCTCGCGTTTTCTACAGGCAGCAAGGAGCGGGTGAATGAACTGACGGAGACGTTTAAAAATGACGGATTTCAGGTTGTAAGCAGCCCGCGCGTAACGGGTGACGGCTATTATGAGAGCGTGATAGAGGATGGGGAAGGCAATTTGATAGAAATCACAGTGTAACAGTGCGGGGTGAACCCGCACTGTTTTATTGATTAAATTTGCTGTGCATTTGTTTTCGGGCCGAAGAGGATTAACAAAACGGAACATAGAAGCCAGCAGCCGCCGATGAACAAAAAGACACTGATGTATCCGAGTTTTACGGCAATAAATCCGACGAGCAGGGAACCGAATATGTTGGAAAAACGGCCGAGCCCGTACGCCAGCCCGCTGCCCGCTGAACGATATTCCGTCGGATACGGCTCTGATGTGTATGCGTATAAATTTGAGGTGAAAACCCGTTCCGTGACGTTGACGACAAATCCAAACACAATAATCATCACGGGAATAAACGTCATGCCGTATAACAGTCCGGCAATGGCAGTCAGAAAGGCGCTTGCGGCTAGAATCCATTTTCTTTGGAACGTCTCGGATATCATGGAACCGAGCAATGCGCCAAGCGGGGCGCCGACAGAGTGAAGCACATTGTACCACAGCGTTTTTTCCATGGTGATGCCGTTGCTTTTCAGCAGGCTGGGCACCCATGAGGCAAAGCCGTAAAAGCCAAAGGTTTCAAGAATCCATACTGCAGACAGGATGATGGTGATCTTTAAATTCCTGCCCTGAAACAGCCCTAAGTAGCCGGCGTGCTTCACTGTATGTACTTCTGCCGCTTCTTTTGGCGCGGGAAGCGGGCCTTTTTCTTTCTCTACGCGGGCTTCAAGACGATTCATAATGGCGTTTGCCTGATCATATGCCCCCCGATTTTCGTGCCAGCGCGGCGATTCCTCAAGCCGGCGGATAAAAAAGAAATAAATGAGACCGGCCGCGCCCCATACAAAAACGAGCCGCCATCCCCATGAGCCTAACGGAATGACAAAAGCGGATACGACGTTTGTGACGGGAACGCCGATTAAGCCGATCATGGCGCAAAAGGAGATGTATTTTCCCCGAACGGAGGATGGGAAGAATTCCGCCAAGTAGCTGTTAGTGACAATCATGGCGGCCGCGACGCCGAGACCTGTCAAAAACCTGAAAATCATTAAGGAAGGAATGTCCCATGCCAGCGCATTCAGAAAAGATGAGATCGAAAAGATAAGGACAAAACAATTCAGCGCTTTTTTCCTGCCGATCCGATCGGACAGCCTGCCGCCGATGGAGGCGCCTAAAAACATGCCGAGGAAGGACGCAGCCGTGATGTCAGCAATGGTGGACAGCTTCACGCCCCAATGCTCAATCAGCGCAGGAGCCACGTTGCTGAGCGTAAACAAATCAGCGAGATCGAAAAAATAGATGATTCCGAGAGCGGTTAATACTTGATAGTGCACACGCGAAATGGGGAGACGGTCTAATCGGTTCGCTACATTTGAGAATGTCTGATGTTTCATAAAAAACCCCCTGACTTGGCAAAATGTAATCAGAAAATACTGTAAATTCATCTGACAAATACATTATAAAGGTCTTTTTATGGCAAAAACAGAGTGCAAATAACCAGAGCCGAAGGAAACGGCATAGCGCTTTCTTCTTAAAAATATATAACATTTTCTATATCTGATTCTGTTTATATTGTAAAATGTTGAAGGAAAGGAAGTTGATGCATAAATATGAATATGTTTATAAGGCCTGCAGAAGGAAGAAATAGTGTGTGGAGATATCTTCTTTCTCTGTTGGTCATTGCGGGTTTGTTCTTTTTTGGAAGCATATTGACCGTGTTTTATATGTTTCTCACGTCCGAGTTCAATCCTTCATTGACGATAGATTGGGATGAAGCGGCATTAAGTGACCCGCTGGCGGATATTTATTTACAGCATATCGTCTATTTCATAGCCATCCCGGGCATTTGGATAGCGGTTCGTTTCATTATGAAACGGCGGTTTTTATCCATCATCACACCGAATCAGTCGCTGAACTGGAAGCGGATTTTCTTTGGATTCGGCACTTACTTTTTGTTGATGTTTATGGCGGGGCTGATTGATTTTTCAATCCATCCGGATCGCTTCTCGCTTCAGGAATTCCATGCTTCACGCTTTCTGCTGCTGTTAGCGGCTGCCGTCTTTTTGGTGCCGATTCAAACCTCCGCGGAGGAATTTCTCTTTCGGGGTTTTCTGCTTCAGTTCGCCGGAAAACTGACGGCAAATGCGGTGGTTTTGACTGTCATCGTCGGTGGATTATTCGGCGCACTTCATTTCGGAAATCCGGAGATGGAAAACGGGGCTCTCTGGGCGGGAATCGGATATGTCACCATCGGCATGATCTGGACCTTTATCACGATTAAAACAGGCAGTCTGGAGATGTCCTTGGGCGGTCACGCTGCCAATAATATGTTTTTATTTATCTTTCTCACAGAGGATCATTCGGTGTACAGCGGCATTCCGTCGCTATTTGCAACAGCTGCCGGCGGCTATGACATATATGATTGCATATCGACTCTGGTGATCAATATCATCTTCGCATGGCTCGCGTTCCGTTTTGTGAAAAAAGAAAAGCAGCAGGCCGCCTAGGCTCTGCTGCTGATTTGTAATGTGTTCATCGCTTCATCAATATCCGTCGTCGGCCTGCGGCAGGTAAAATTTTCACAAATGTAAACCGTCGTTTTACCGTCAATCATTTGATAACCCGCAGCAAAATCAGAAATGCCTGCAAGCTCTGACGGATGTTCCACAGTGAGAATCGTATAGGCGGGAGTGAAATGTTCCTGAAGCGCCTCAATGAAACGCTTTCTGTCCGGATCATCTTTGCTTCCGAACACAACGATTTCTTTTTGCGGCATTGTATACGCCAGTACGCTTTGCATGAAGAAAGCGTTGCTGCTCGGGTAGGCCTCGATTTCCCGTTTGAAAACAGAAAACATGGCTTCAGCTTTTTCGATCAGTGATCCATCACCCGTCAGGCGGCCGAGGCGAAGCAGCTGTACGGCAGCCGCGCTGTTTCCGGAAGGCACGGCTCCGTCATAAACTTCTTTTTCCCTGACAAGAAGAGTCTCGGCGTCATTCCCCGTAAAGAAGAAACCTCCGTGTCCTTCATCCCAGAACAGATCCAGCATGCTTGTACATAACGTTTTCGCTTTTTGCAGATAAGACGCATCAAAATCCGCTTCATACAGGTCAAGGTAAGCCCAAATGAGAAAAGCGTAATCATCGATAAATCCTTTGTTTTTCACTTCGCCCTCACGGTAGCGGACCATGACTCGCCCGTCCGGCATGAGATGACGTTCGAGAAAGCGGATCGCTGTTTCCGCCATGCTGAGAAAGTCCGGCTCGTGAAATACCTTCGCGGCTTTTGCCAGTCCGGCAATCATGAGCGCGTTCCATGAGGTCAGCACTTTGTCATCTGTGTGCGGATAGCTTCTGTTTTCCCGCGCCTCCAGCAATTTTTTTCTTGCACCTTCAAGACGTTCGGTCAGCTCATGTCCGGTGAGGCCGGTCTCTTCGAGGATGGCTTCCCGCCGCGTGAAAATAAGGTTCGGGATGTTTTCTCCTTCGAAATTGCCTTGATCTGTGATGTTATATACTTTGCAATAAAGCGAGCCGAGTTCATCACCGAGAAGATCCATGATTTCTTTTTTTGACCATATGTAATATTTCCCCTCGCGGCCTTCGGTATCAGCGTCTAAGGCTGAGAAAAAGCTGCCGTCTTCATGTATCATTTCCCGCTGAATAAACGTCACGATCTGCATCGCAACCTGTCTGTAGCGCTCGTTGCCCGTGACTTGATAGGCTTCTGTATATGCGGTCAGGAGAAGGGCGTTGTCATACAGCATTTTCTCAAAGTGCGGCACGAGCCATTCATTATCAGTCGAGTAGCGGGCAAAGCCGAACCCGATGTGGTCAAAAATACCGCCGTTCGCCATGCTGTCGAGTGTCTTGGTTACGCCTGCCAATGCCTGTTCCTTACCCGTATAGCTGTAGTAGCGAAGCAGAAACATGAGCATATGCGGCATCGGAAACTTCGGAGCCTGGCCGAACCCGCCGTACACCGTGTCAAACCCGCCGGCCAGCTGGCGGTACGTGTCATGAACTGCCTGTTCGCCAAGCATGCCCTCAGCCGGGTGAACCTTGACTTCAAGATGAGCGGCGGCGTTTTCGGCAATATCCTCGACATGCTGCCGGTCATTCGCAAACGTTTCGGACAGATGTTCAAGCACATCGATAAAGCCCGGACGGTTAAATTTGCTCGTCTTCGGAAAATATGTCCCCGCATAAAACGGCTTCTGATCAGGTGTGATAAACACATTCAGCGGCCACCCGCCTTGCCCCGTCATCAGCTGGCAGATCCTCATATACACGGAATCGACATCAGGCCGCTCCTCACGATCAACCTTGATGGCTATAAATTTATCATTTAGAATACCGGCGATCTCTTCGTCCTCAAAGGACTCGTGAGCCATGACGTGACACCAATGACAAGTCGAATAGCCGATGCTGACAAGAACCGGCTTGTTTTCGCGTTTCGCTTTTTCGAAGGCTTCTTCTCCCCAAGGGTGCCAGTTTACTGGGTTGTGGGCGTGTTGAAGTAAGTACGGTGACTTCTCCGTGATTAAGCCGTTGGGTTTGCTATTGTTTGGCATGGGATCACCTTCTTTATCTTAAATTAATTAATCATAATTATATTTCTCAGTGTGTTGAGAAATATGTACCTAGCTTTATGATTGTGCTTTTTCAGTCATTTCTTATTTTTGTGTTTTATTTTATCTGGGCTAATTCTTTTATACAACTAGGTATAAAGGTCAAACCAGTTACTCCAAATTTTCATCAAGGAAATGAATTAATTCTTGGCCTCCTATTAATTCCAACGTTGGCTTATCCCTTATGTATTCTAGAGCCCCCTTAGTGAAACCTTTATTAACAATCAAACTTGTTGCTTTTGCTAGAGCCTCCCCTAATGCTCTTGCCCTTTTTACATCTACATTCTTTTTGTGTCTTTTACATTCAATACTTATTCTGTGCTATGAACAAGTACAGAAGATATTATATTGTCTATTAGGATGATAGGGGGCTATTGACTTGGATGTGTTGCATGAATTGAGGGCGCAATATGGCAAAGACAGAATTTATGTCGAGATAAATGACTGTATTACAACAAGAGAAAAAAATCGAACCTGTAAAAGTTGATCTTAGACATTACCTTTCAGGCGATGAAAAACTTGGACATCGAGTCTGTCTTCAAACTAATCTGCGGCGGAACAGACGGCTCCCGGCTGTATACATGGGGGAGCCTTGCCCGAATATCTTAATACTTGCGGGGAAACTTCACGGCAAATACAAATATATTTCCGCCGACAATATGGTGAAAGCTGTGAATGTTGTTGTGGAAAGTGCGAAGTTATTTGAGAAAAGAGCATAGCATACTAAAGACAACGACAGCAAAAAGATAGAGCTGTCGTTGTCTTTAGCCTAAGAACATCATAGTGCTAACGAAACTAATAAACTTTCACAATAAACTTTTGCACTGACACTCCATCACTTCCAATAATATGAAGATCAACAGGTTGATATTTGCTCTCACTATTATTTAAAAATGTAAAAGTTACCGTTCCATTTAATAATTGATAGGGTTTTAAATCCGAAATTTTTTCCCCTGTCTTATTATCAATAAAGTCTATTGTCTCAGTTTCTTCCTCACCTCTCATCATTCTGTAAAATTCAGGGTGAAGTGTAAGCTTATCTTTTGTCGTATTTTTTAATTCAATTGGGATACGATACTCTGTTACTTTATTTCTCATTTCATCAATTGTATTAATTTTCTTTGCTTTTCTAAACGTATGAGATATTTTTAGAAACTCAAACGTTTCATTCGTGGTAACATTTTTTTCGGTTACTTTATAGTTGGAGTACTCCCCATTCACTTGTTGGTATCGAAATAAGCTGATCAAAATGAAAAAAATAAAAAAAACGACCGTTACTAAAATGATTTTTTTTCTAGTCATTTTTCTTTTCCTTATCGATCATAGTTTCTTTAACAATTTTCCCAGACTCAATATCATAAATAATATCAGAAATCTTTTGAAGCGTTTCTCTATCATGGCTTGCAACCAGAATTGTTTTTCCTTCATTTTTTAATGATAATAGCAATTGGTGTACTGTTTTAACCGCTTCTTCATCCAAAGCATTAGTCGGTTCGTCCAAAATAAGCAACTCCGGATTTTCCATGATCGCTTGAGCGATCCCCAAGCGCTGTTTCATGCCGAGTGAATACTTTCTGAACTTTCGCTTGTCATTTGGATCAAGACCCACACGAGAGATTACAGCAGAAACTTCATGATCATTGATTTTATTTTGAATCATAGATAGCAATTTCAAGTTTGCAAAACCAGTATATTCCGGAATAAACCCAGGGTACTCAATTAATATTCCGATACTTTCAGGAAAAGAAATATTTTTGTGTAATACCTTTCCATCAATAATTACTTTGCCTTCACTTGGTTTCACCAATCCCGATAACACACGAAACAACATTGTTTTTCCAGACCCATTAGGTCCACGAAATCCATATATCATTCCCTTTTTCAAAGATAAATTTATATTTTTAAGAACAATGTTCTTTTTGATAACTTTGTTTACACTTTCAACTTTAATATATTCTTCTGACACGAGCTTCACCTCAATCAAAGTTCTTTTTCATTATCGATGCTGTATTCATTAAAATAATCTTGGTTGATTAAACATATATAGAGAACTACAGCAAATATTATCCCGAAACCGCCAATTAAATAAATCATTTCTGAAAATAATCCGGGTATCAGCCAAGACGTCATTTCTAATGAAATCGGGTCATTAATTAAAGAAAACTCAAAGTAAGTATGAAGCATCTTATCAAGAATGACCACAGATGTGACAATGATAAAGCTGTATATATACTTCTTAATAAAGACATAACAAACGACTGCAAATAGTCCAATCATATGAAACAACAATAAGCTTGTAATGATATATCTAACTATCATCACATTCGATGAATAGTATTGATCCAAAGGTAATTTATTGCCATATAAAAAATAAGGAGCCCCTTCTGGCGATAGCCATACATTATCCCATCTTCCAGACAGAAAAACGCCGAGAAGGACTCCGCCAACGAGATACAGAATGGTAAACATTAAAGAAATCCAAAAAACACGAGATAATAATGATAAAAATACTCTCTCTCGTTTTTGATAACGAATAAAACGGACTGAATCAAAAAAAGGCAGTACCCCGAAAGAAAGGAACATTAAAAACAGGGGCAACACTGGAAAAGCAAATGTATAGGAAGAGAAAAATAAATTAAGCGCCTGAGGCGGTCCCATTATCCCTTCTTTCGGAATACCTTCTTTTACCAGATATACTATACAAAGCAAAAAACACAAGAACCAAAAGCTTAACCGCCTTTTATGACGACACATATCTACTAAAACAAAACGAAGCTCGTTAACGAACAACATTTTTCTTAGCTCCTAGAATGTATAGTAGAAGACCTAAGATGAACCCAACGATCAAGTGTAAAATAAGACTCTTCAAACTAACACCATCTGTAGCCTGTTCCTGCAAAAAGCTAGTTGAAATCATTTCTTGATGGCCAATCGTTGAAAGCAGCATGTTAATTACGTATAAACTTGCAAAGGGTATAAGTAAAACTATAAATGATCTTTTGATAAACATTCCCGCTCCCAAAGCTACACTTGCAAACATGCCGGAAAAAATGCCAATGATAATTACATATAACATCATATGAACAAAGGGATGTGTATAATATAATTCTGGAAAGAAGGTATTATCAGATGCCAAGGGCATCTCGTTGTTAATAGCTCTATCAGGCCTTATATTTGGAAGTTTCATAAATGACAAATAGATATTTAACAATAGAGGAAAAATGGCAGTCACGACTCCAGCTAAGAAATTAATGAAAAATAAACTGAAAAAGTATTGTGTATGCTTGCCTCGGATCATTAAAAAACGAATAAACCCAGTTGAACGATCTCTTGCGTAAAGATCCGAAAATGGAAGTGTTGCCAGAATTGGGAGCAAGAACATGTAAAGAGCCGGATAATCGGAGATTCCACCTATCCCCATCCATTTTGTATAGGGTGTAAAAGAAACCCCTCCAGTTAGTTCCAAATGTTCTGTTAATGGCATTTCCTCTGTCCAAAAATAGGCCGTGGCCAAAACTGCTCCAATTGCCAATGAGACATAAAAAGACGGTCGTTTTAGTAATCGAAATAGCAGTAAATAAAACATAAATTTCCTTCTCTCACTTTTATTAAATATAGAAGCGACTCAGAAAAACCTGAGTCGCCGACTTTCATATGATTTTTTCATAATTTCAGTCTTCTGATCTCATCAAGGACTCTTTGGATCATAATCAGGACTCCACTTACCATATGCATGACCAGCCGCATTTTTCTTTGCACCTATTGTAACAGAAGGTGTTCCCAAGCCAAACCATGTGTTTTCAACAGCCAAGTTCCATAGTAGTTTTCTTCCATAGTAGTTTTTCTTTATTGTATAATAGTGCCCGCCTGAAACATCTTTTCCGCGAGATCTTGCCCAAGCTTCATAAGAAGTATTATTTTCTGTATTAAACATATAATAATAAGAATCAGTAAATTTTGTTCTGGATGTGGTTTCGTCATAAGGATTTCCTTTTAGAAACCGAAAATTATAATCTGTATTCTTATAGTTTGCGGTCGGTTCTCCTGCATAAGCATGCATAATTCCTATAGTAGAAAGAGATAACCCTAGTACTAAAGTTAGTGTAGTTATTAGCTTCTTTATCATGTGTTTCTCCTTATTGTTTTTCTAAAATAAAAAATTTATCTGCAACGCCGATGCAATCGCCATTTTTATTTAACCAAATCATTCTTAGCGCTATCTTTGCTTTTTTGCCTTTAAACTTAGGCAAGTTGATTAAATAATCATGATCTGCAGCTTCACTTTCGTAAGACTGCTTCCAATTATATGTATGTCCTTTATCATCTTGAACCTTTCCCAATATGGTTGACGGAAACGGCTCTTTCTGACTAAAGGTCATCGCCAGTTCATAATTTTTAGGAAGCGGTCCGACTTCTATTTTCTTGCCTTTAAAAACCCTATCAATTCTCACATCATTATTTTTTATTTGACCTTGATAATAATGATCATCTTCCATCTTGTCCCAAAATATAACCTCAAACAAACTTCGACCTTGTTCGGTATCAAAATAAAAAATATTCGGTCTTTCTTTATTGTTGTTATCCAAATCTTCAATCCTTATAGAAGGATCTGGGGTTTTATCTTTTATTACGTTATTGTATTTGTTTGTTTGACATGCACTAAGCATAGTTATAGCAATTAGACTAAAATAAACCAAAAATATTTTTTTCACTTTCTTCTCCAAAAAACCCATAATTTGTACCGGTACTAAATGATTATAACATATATTAAAAGAAAATAATACCTTTTAATTTATTTATTTCAAATGCTGTGTTATGCTAATACCTAGTTGATTTATAGGAAAGGAATTTATTTTATGAATAGTTTATTCTTGCTTTTTAAAAGGGACTTGGCCCTTGGAGTTAATAAAACCACCAGGGTTTTCATTATATTATTTATGATTGCGCTATTGAATTTTCTTTATCCTCTGTATTTTCTTCGTACTAACATACCTGACAGTTCTATCGCCTTTTGGGATCTCATTGGTAAAACCTTTTTAGGTGTCCCTTTTGAACTTGTCCAACAACATACATTTGAGTTTCCTTTTGGGTGGTTACTATTTCAGCTAAGCGGGGCAATATTGATCAACACATACATAAAGGATGATCTATTTGCTCACAGTGCTTTTGTCAGGATCAGAGCAAAATCAATATTCAAATTATGGGTAAGCAAGCTGTTTTTTTCTTGTACTGTAATCATTGTGTTTTACATATCATTATTGTCCTTAACTTGGGTTGTTTGGAAATTGAGTGGGGGTACAACAAGGGAGTTGACAGTTTACGGCGAAAGCATTCTGAGATACTCATCATTTCAATTATCCTATAGTCAAATAATTATTTATTCTATTGTTTTAAATATAGGCGGAACATTTCTCATTACTTTTATTTTTGCGTTTTTTTCGTTAATCTTTAAAACAATTTATAGCTTCGTAATTTGTAGCTGTATTTTGTTTTTCTCAATTTTTTCAGATAGCCCGATATTACTTGGAAATGAAAGCATGTTGATTAGACATCCTTTATTTGGTTTCTCTCCTGTTGTTTCTATTAGTATTTCATTAGTCACAATACTTACTGTTTGTATTACCCTCTTAATTGGAGGAGGTTTATATCTATCAAAGTGTGAATTGATATCTGATGCAAAAATGGAATAATATAACTTAAATACACTAATCTAGGGTCTTGAAATTTAAAGTAGCTTTTGAATTTATTATCAAACTTTTTTCCTTGGTTTAAAACTGGATCTTCGACTTGCTGAAATAAAAATTCAGCACATGCTGTTTATCTGGAGCCTTTTGTATCCCCCTTTTCTGAATCCGTCAGAACAATACTTACATTGGCGAATGACAAGCAACCCATGATTATACTCTTGTATGAAGTGTGAAATAAAAAAGCTATACCCTACAACGTCAATTCGAATAAGAGACCACGGATGAAAGTATCCCCCATGACGTCTTCATCTTTTGTCAGGACAATGACTTTTATAGTCGGTAAAAAGCGACGGAACTGTTAATTGCAAAAAAGGCTGCCGGCACATCATCTATATCAACGGGAAGTATATCCTCCCGCCGATGCATATTAAAACAATGGATAAGAATGGCCATGTTTTATATTTGGGAAATTTATTGAAAACTTTAACTCCGGGGTTAAGGATTGGATGGATAGTGGGGCCGAACCAGGATATTAAAATGCAGATAGATTACGGGTCCAGTTCATTATCCCAAAGGGTTGCAGCGGGAGTGGTTTATATCCGATCAATATCAGCAACACTTAGAACATGATAATAAGTTCTTACAAACCATTCAGCAGTTTTTATATCTTTTAAGTATATTTTTCCTTCTTTAATTATTAGATGATCTAAGAAATGATCAACTTCCTCCATTGTGATGTTTTCGTACCGATACATATCTCTTAAGGTATAATCGATTCTGTCAGCGCATAACTCAGGAGCTGGCTGTTCGAGCAAATTCCAATTAGAGTTGTCTAATAGAATGTCTTTGTAATGTAATCCATATGTACTGAGAATATGGGGGATTTCTGAATCAGTTATGATTTGATGATAAATGTTTTCGTGATAATCCTCATTTTTATTGTTAAACACAAAATCAATAACGTGTGAAAATGCAGTATGAGATACATCGTGAAGTAAACCTGCGATTTGTTCTTCTAAAGAGCCGCCCAATTTTTTTATGAGAAGCATTACGCCTATGGAATGTTCATACCTCGTGACATTCCACTTTTGATTCACAACATAACTTGCTCCTCCTTGGTAAACACCTTTTAGTCTTTGTACTGGATGACTGAAAATAAGCTCTTCAAGAATTCCATCTACAACATAATCGCCATAAATACTATCTGTTATCTTCATTTTCCTTACACCCCTTTTATGCGCCAAGCATGGCAAAGAAGCTGCAACCTATCGCATCATGGATTTTCTTCCTTTTAATATTGATATACTTAACATATCACAATTCTGAAAAATTCAGTTAAGCCTGATTTTATTTGCTTCCAAATAGATAAAACACACCCCGATGACTGTGACTGCTCCGCCTAAAAGAGAAATAAAGGCGGGGGCTTCGCCTATCCAAATCCAAGAAATGAGTAAGGATAAAGCGGGTGTTGCGTAAAGTGAAATGGCTGCTTCTGAAGCGCCGACGATTGAAGTGACGTATGCAAGTGCAAAGTATGGGATAACCGTTGGTAATAGGCCTAAGTAAACGACAGACCATGTAGAATTCATCGATGCGTGAACAACCTCTCCCCATAACCCCGGAAGAAATACCAGCATTGGCAATGTTGCACCCCAAATGGTGAATGTCACAAATGGAATAAAACCATACTTTTTTATAAAGCGGGATTGAAAGACAAAATAGATACTCTCTGAAAAAGCAGCCAGCAAAATGAAAAGAATGCCTTTTATTGAATGAGCATAGTCTGCTGCCCCAAATGAAATTAATGCTACACCCAATAAGCTAATGATAGATCCGGCCCATTTGGGAAGACCGAAATGTTCACCAAAAAACAGACGAGATAACATTGCAGAAAAAATCGGTGTCATGGTTACGAGTAAGCTTGCAACTCCAGCACTGACTGTTTTTTCTCCGATATTCAGCAAAATGTGATAGAGTGTAAAACCTAAAAATCCTAAAGATAAAATCGCAGGGATATCCTTTATGTCAGGTAAACGCATATGAGTCAAAACAGCAAAAACCAACAGTGCCATTGACCCAATCAACAAGCGAAACAAAGCGAGGTGTTCCGGCGTGTAACTCTCAAGACCCGCATGGATTCCCGGAAAAGCTGATGCCCACAATCCAATCATCAGACTGTAAGATATACAGATTCGAACCGTATTCTTTTTCAAAATTTCACTCCTTATCTGATAAAAACCAACCAGTTATTTAATGTGTTTTATACTAATAAAGATTTGATAAAATGGCTTCAACCAGTTAATCAAATGTTGACCCAACCACTTTTGGTAAAGGAGATCGCTTTTTATGAGTTTTACAGAGGGAAAAACGGTTAGAAAACGGCCGAAATACTTACAGATCATTGATTATATAAAAGAGAAAATAGGAAATGGAGAATGGCCGATTGGAAGTAAGATTCCAAGCCAGCGCACGCTCGCTAAACACTTTGAGGTAAACAGAAGCACAGTCATTACAGCTTTAGAGGAATTGACGGCGGATGGATTAATCGAAGGCAGAATGGGTAAAGGGACAGTTGTTATCAATAATACATGGACACTTTTAGCTAAAAATTCCTCCCCAGATTGGGATCAGTATGTAAACTCCGGAATTCAGCAGCCAAGCAGAAGAATCGTCCAAGAAATCAATACATCAGAATCAAATCCGGAACTTATTCAGCTCAGCAAAGGGGAGCTTTCAAATGAGATTTTTCCTTTGGCTGTTATGAAAGACATAATGGGAAAGGTCTCTCAAAACATAGAGGCATTCGGATATGAGGAACCAAAAGGATATCTGCCTTTGAGAGAAGCATTAAGCGGCTATTTAAGAACAATCGGGATTCAAGCTTCGCCTTCTTCGATTCTTATTGTTTCTGGAGCGCTGCAGGCCTTACAGCTTATATCAATGGGGCTTTTGCAAAGAGGATCGACCGTATTTCTCGATCAGCCGTCTTATCTTTATTCGCTGCACGTATTTCAGTCAGCCGGGATGAATCTTACCGGGCTCCCTATGGATAAAGAGGGACTTCTGCCAAACCACATTCATATGACAAAGGGAGAACGGGGAAGAGCCATATTATATACAAATCCCTGTTTTCATAATCCAACCGGCATTTTAATGTCAGAACGGCGGCGGGAAGAAATCCTTACGGCAAGTGAGAAAAACCAGCTGCCCATTATTGAAGATGATATATATCGTGAGCTGTGGATAGATAACATCCCGCCGGCGCCTATTAAAACAATGGATAAGAATGGCCATGTTTTATATTTGGGAAGTTTATCGAAAACGTTAAGTCCGGGATTGAGAATTGGATGGATGGTGGGGCCGGAACCAGTGATTGAACGTTTATCTGATATTAAAATGCAGACAGATTACGGCTCCAGTTCATTATCTCAAAGGGTTGCGGCGGAGTGGCTGATATCCGGGGAATATCAGCAGCACTTAGACTATGTGAGACATCAATTAAAGATGAGAAGGCGACATGTGACGATTGCTTTGGAAACCTATATGAAGAATGCGGCTCAATGGAGTATTCCAGAGGGGGGATTTTTTATTTGGTTAAAAATAATCCCTTCAATATCTATGAAATTACTTTATAAAAAAGCTTTAGCAAAGGGAATTCTGCTTAATCTCGGCAGTATCTATGCTCAAGAAAAAGGAAATTATATTCGCCTGTCATATGCTTACGCATCCTTGGAAGACCTTCAAAAGGGAATTTATGAATTGGGTTTGATTATTGGGGAATTGGCAAGCAGATAAATTTAAAAGACAGCAGCATGCCGGAATTCAAACTGCATGGTTCGTTTTAAACTTGGCGAATCGGGATGAAGTGAGTGACAAGGCAGAGATAGATAAGAAAGTTTAAGGGAGATCAGAATATTCTAATCTCCTTTAACTACGGTCAATCTTGCATCCGGCCGTTTGTTATTCGGTTAAGCCAACTCTTTTGTCATTAAGACATGCGGGATACCGTCTTCCATAAATTCCGGTGAATCTGTCTGATAGCCCAGTTTGTGATAAAAGCCTTCCGCTTGTGTTTGTCCATGCAGTTTACATTGGGTGATGCCTTTTTCTTTTATCATGTTTTCTAATTCTCTTATGATGACTTTGCCCAACCCGTATTTGCGGTAAGGCTTCAGGATGCAGATTCGTTCGAGCTTGCCTGAATGGTTTACGATGCGGACGCGTCCTGTGCCGGCAGGCTGATTTTCATGATAAACCAAGACATGCCCGCACTGTTCCTGAAGCGTATCAAATTGATCAAACTCATCGGATTCGGGTACTTGCTGTTCCTCAATGAATACTGTTTTTCTAATCTCGAGCGCTGCTTGTAAATCAATTTCCGTCGTTATTCTTTTTATCCTCATCATTAACCAATCCTTTTCACATATTAGTCTGGACTGCACGGCTTGCTTGTGGTCTTATAGAAGTAACGATAAAACAATTATATTGTAAATGCAACAAAAATACGAAGGGTTTGAAAAGATATGACTGATATTTTGCGGGAAATCGGCATGATTGCACGGGCATTGGATTCCATCAGCAATATTGAATTTAAAGAATTAGACTTAACAAAAGGGCAGTATCTCTATCTTGTTCGTATATGTGAAAACCCGGGAATGATACAGGAAAAATTGGCGGAAATGATTAAAGTCGACCGAACAACAGCGGCGAGAGCGATAAAAAAACTGGAAATACAAGGGTTTATTGAAAAACGTCCTGATGATCAAAATAAAAAAATAAAAAAACTGTTCCCGACCGAAAAAGGAAGAAAGGTTTATCCGTTATTGCAAAGAGAAGGAGAGCACTCTGCGGAAGTAGCCTTGGCCGGCTTTACGTCTGAAGAAAAAGAAACCATTTTCAGCCTTCTACAGCGGGTGAGAAAAAATATAGAACATGATTGGGAATATGTGAAGAAGGGAAACAAAAGGGATTACTAAAGGATAATAATTCCTTTTGCTGTGTGATTGTATTTTGAATGATTAAAGCCGTAAATGGATACTTTATCTGTAAAATCACTTTCCTCGGCACCTGCTTCACAATCGGCCGATAGGCTTGTTTGTAACGAAAAGTATCAATTATGGTATATTTAAATTAGACAAAAATAATTGAAGCGGGGAATGATATGAATACAATCGAAAAACAAAAACGTAAGAAATCCAAAGCAAAATCCATCGTACGGGCCATCATGGTCATCATCGGCGGAATCATTGCCGCGTATGGGCTGGAAACCGTATTGATTCCGAATAGTGTATCTGACGGCGGGGTGACCGGACTCAGCATTGTCGGTTCACAGCTGTTTCATTTGCCTCTAGGGATCTTAATTGCGGTGATCAATATACCGTTTGTCTGGTTGGGATATAAGCAAATCGGGAAAGGTTTTGCGTTTCTATCCATTATCGGCATTATCTCACTTGCCGCGGGTACAAGCTTTTTCCATCACACGCCGGCTATCATCGAGGGAGACACTCTGTTAATCACCGTTGTCGGCGGGATTATTATCGGCTTGGGAATGGGCTTGGCATTGCGCAACGGCGGCGCATTAGACGGAATTGATATGCTGGCCGTGCTGCTGTCACGGAAATTGCCGTTCGGCACGAGCGACCTCATTTTATTTTTAAACATTTTTGTGTTTATTTTTGTTTCTTTTGTATTCGGGCTGCAAGGTGCTTTGCTTTCCGTGATTGCTTACTATATTGCGTCTAAGGTGATTCATGTGGTTGAGGAAGGCTTAAGCGGTTCGAAAACATTTCAGATTATCACCAACGAGCCTGCATTAATGGTCGAAACCATTCGTGAGGAATTAGGCCGAAGCGCTACGTATAAAGAAGCATACGGCGGTTTTTCTCATGAAAAATTCAAAGAAATCACATGTGTCATCAACCGTTTGGAAGAGACCAAACTGAAGGAAATTATTAATGACATTGATAAGCACGCCTTTGTAACGGTATATGATGTGGCTGAAGTAAAAGGCAGTAATTTCAGAAAAGTTCATAATCATTAAGAAGCGAGCTGCCGTTCACCGGCAGCTTTTTTTAAAAAGGAGAAAACACTTGCAAAAAAAGAATAACGGATGTATATTATTGATATATCAAACATTGACTGGTCAATTAATTGCGCAAAAGAAAGTAGGGATGGGTTTTGACAGCATGTTGTTCAGAGGAAGGCGAGATTTTATATCAGCTTCAATCACTGCATAAAGTAATCGGAGCGAAGTTTGAAGCGTGCACCGGAATCAGCCAATCCCGTCTTGAGCTTCTCGCCGTGCTCTTTCACGTCGACGAGATCAGTCAAAGCGATCTTCAGAAAAAGGTGAATATTGATGGTGCGGCTGTTACAAGACACTTGAAACAGCTTGAAACCAAAGAAATGGTCACAAGAAGGCGCAAACCTGAGGACAACCGCATTATACTTGTCCGGCTTACTGAACAGGGACGGGAGAGAATTGAGACTTCCAAAAAAGAGAAGGAGCGTTTCATAAAGGAAATGCTTGCCGGTGTCAGCGCGGAAGAGCGCAGTATGTTAAAAAACGTATTGTCGCAGATGCAGAATAATATAGAAAATATGAAAGCATAGGAGTGTATTACACATGGAAACAGAACTGAAAACAAACGACTTTATGGACATTATGAAAGGCCGCCGTTCCATTCGAAATTACGATCCGGCTGTAAAAATCAGCAAAGAAGAAATGACTCAAATCTTGGAAGAAGCAACGACAGCGCCGTCTTCAGTTAACGCGCAGCCATGGCGTTTCCTCGTCATTGACAGCCCTGAAGGAAAAGAAAAACTCGCGCCGCTCGCCAGCTTTAACCAAACGCAAGTCAGCACATCATCTGCGGTGATCGCGGTTTTCGCAGATATGAACAGTGATGACTATTTAGAAGAAATTTATTCAAAAGCGGTCGAACTGGGCTACATGCCGCAGGAAGTAAAAGACAGACAAATCGCTGCGCTGACGGCACACTTTGAAAAACTGCCGGAGCAAGTAAACCGTGAAACGATTCTGATTGACGGAGGCCTCGTTTCTATGCAGCTGATGCTTACGGCACGTGCGCACGGCTATGACACAAACCCGATCGGCGGCTACGACAAAGAAAAGATCGCCGAGGTTTTCGGAATGGATAAAGAGCGTTATGTACCGGTCATGCTGTTATCAATCGGAAAAGCGGCGGACGAAGGATATGCTTCCTACCGTCTTCCTATCGAAACCATCGCACAATGGAAATAAGGTTGAAGTGAAGCTGAGAGGAGAGAGACAGTGGACATGATTGCAGCTGTTTTCGTCGGAATTGTAGCTTTAGAACATATATTTATCATGATACTTGAAATGTTTTTTATCAATTCGAAGGCAGCTAAGCGGTCCTTCAAGTTGCCTAAGCATTTAGAAGGTGATCGGAATGTGGCGGTCATGTTTGCAAATCAAGGCCTGTATAATGGATTTCTGGCTGCCGGCCTCATTTGGGGGCTGATCCTCGAAGCTGATCCGATTGGCCATATGATTCAATTGTTTTTCGTCATCTGCGTGGTCATCGCTGCTCTTTTCGGCGGCTTTACTTCAAACAAATCAATTATCGTAAAACAAGGACTTCCGGCTGTTTTAGCGCTTATTTTTCTTTTAGCGGCGTAGCAGACGGAGTGAGGGCTTCCTTCTCGGAAGCCCTCTTTTTTTATTCTGTTTTGAAGAACAGGTTCGGCCGCCGATGCTTGCGCGCATCGGCTTTTTTTGTCAGGACGGCATTGTTCAGCCGAAATGTTCAATCACATGCTGTTTGAACGTTTCAGCAACAGGAGATAAAAATCTGCCTTCTATCCAGGCGATGCCGATCACGCGCTGGCATTTTGGCCAGCTGATGCGTATTTTTGAGAGGTTGCTTTGATCCAAGCCTTTTAAATCAGGCAGAATGGAAACGCCGAGACCGGAGGCCGTGAAGCCGGCCGCAGTTGCCGCCTCTTCACTTTCGAACATAATCTTCGGATGGATATCTGCCTGTTCAAATAGCTGATCAGCCGTCATACGGAGCGCATACCCCTCTTTCAGCAATATAAAAGGTTCTTCGGCGAGTTCGTCCAGGGTGACGGTTTCACGATGCGCCAGCCGATGTCCTTTCGGTACATATAAAAAGAGTTCCTCACTCCATAATTGCACCCATCGAATCGACTTTTCGGGTTTAGTGGATGCGAGAAGGCAGAGATCAAGCTTACCTTCTTTCAGCTGATCGAGCAGCCAATAGGAATGGTTTTGTCTTAATGTAATGCCGATTCCGGGGTGTTTTTTCCGGAAGGTCTTGATGACATCCGGAACGATGGCTGTCCCGAGTGTATGTAAAAATCCAAGAGATACTTCTCCTTGATCCGGCTGCAATAAAGCCTGAATTTCCTCTCGGCCGTCAGTATACTCTTTCATCATGGTCTGAACCCGTTTTAAAAACATTGCTCCGTATTTGTTCAATGTAATCGAACGGCCCTGTCTGTCAAACAGCGGGACGCCTAAGTGGTTTTCCAATCGGGAAATTGAGCGGGAGAGTGCGGGCTGTGAGATGGACAATAGCTTTGCGGCTTTTGTGACATGCTCAGTTTGTGCGAGCGTTTGGAAATATTCAAGCTGTTCCCATTCCATCAATGTCACCTCTTTCATTTTATTACTTATAGGCATTATAGATATATTTATTATGCATTATACATCATAAGGGGCAGGTGCCAGTATGGCAATGGCATATATGTACACAACCGAAAATCTCGGTTTTTTCTATTGATATCCTTCGTTGTGCTATGAGCCAGGGTGTTTCATTATTCTTTTGCTGAAAGTTTCCTTTCTGCTCATGAAAGACTAATAGATGGAGTGAACTCTGTTTTTAAGAGAGCTGATCGGCAAATATGGTATGATTTACATAATTAGGGAGCGGGGTTGCAGAAGATGAATTTGAAGAGGGCGTATTACTCTATTTTATACAGCCAGACCGCTATCAATTTAGGATTCTCACTTTATACAATGGCTGTTATCTTGTTTTTGTTTACAAAAACCGGTTCGACGGCGGCGGCTTCTCTCATGACGTTCGTCAGCATTGTCTTTCGCGTATTGGGAAGCGCCGTTTTGCCGCTGGTCACCGCCCGGTTCACGCTTCGGTCTTTGTTAATCGGTTCTCAATTGATACAGGTGACACTGTTAGTCTGTTTGTTTTATGTGATCCAAACCGGTTCATCCGCATTCTTTTTTCTGCTGTTTTGTCTGATCGGAGGGATTTCTTTTTGCAACGGCTGGTTCGCTCCGATAAAAAGCGCGCTGATTGGAGAAATCATTCCTCCTGATCAAAGGGCGAAGGCGAACGGCTTATTATCTGCGGCGGATCAGACCGTACAGTTTGCCGGATGGTCTCTGGGCGGCGTCATCATCTCGTTTTTGGGAGAAAGCTATACAATAATCATCACTGTCATGTTACTGGTTTCTTCGGTTTTGGGCATCATTCTGTTTCTTCAAGTACGCATGTGTGCGCCGGCAGCAGTCAGGGAACGTTCACTTTTTGCAGATGCGGCAAGCGGCTGGGTGTATTTATTTCAGCAGAAACAGCTGCGGGCCCTTATGGTGATGGATGTGATCGAATCGTGGGCAGGCATGATATGGATCGGATCTGTGTCCTTAACTTATGTGCATGACGTCCTTCAAAAAGGAGAAGCGTGGTGGGGATATGTGAACGGAGCCTATTATGCAGGTACGATGATCGGCGGATTGATCATCTATAGGTTATCCGGTAAGTTTCAGCGAAGCCTCATTCCGCTTATGCTGACGGGAGCCTTGGCATATGGAATGCTCACTTTTATTTATGGATTGACCAGCAGTGCCGTTCTGGCCCTTTTTCTGGTGCTGTGTATGGGGCCGGCTTGTGTATTAAGAGATCTGACGCAGGAAACCTTTCTTCAAAACATCACGACCGAACAGACACGAGTCAATATTTTAGCGGCGAGATCAGCATTAGTTCAGTTCATTTTTATGTTTTCCATTATCGGGACGGGGATGATCTCGGATGTATTCGGCGTGCGGTTTATTTATATAAGCGCGGGGATTCTTTTATTATTTTCAGCCTTTATCGGGTTTTCTCAGCTGCAAATGAAGAAAACGGTACAGAGCCGCATGTAGCGTGGTATAATGAGGAACGTACGTTCTGTATCGAGAGAGGAGAGGGTTTTGTGGGACATCTGGCACTGCAATTGTATGATTATCATCTTTGGGCAAATCAGCAAATATTCACCCGGCTTAAAGAGCTTCCGGAGGATGTGTACCGTAAAGAGATTCAAAGTGTCTTTCCGTCGATAGCCGGTGTATTGACTCATGTGTATCTGTCGGATAAGGGGTGGTTTGATGTGTTCTCCGGAGAGCGTCTGGAGGATACGCTGAAATCAGCTGAACAGCAAAAAGAGGACATCTTGTCTAAAGAGATAGAAGAGCTGGAAGATCTATTTTTGGAATTGTCAGACCGATATCAACTATTTTTGCAAAAGGAGGAAAATATCAATCTCTCCCTTGAAATAGAGCATCCGTCAGGTGACATCATGAAAACCACGGCGGCCGATATGATTCTCCATGTTGTGAACCACGGAACGTATCATCGCGGGAATATAACAGCCATGCTCAGACAGATGGGGTATGCTTCTGTGCCGACGGATTACGGTATTTATTTATATATAAACAAAAAGTAAACAAGACAGCCAAGTCGGCTGCCTTGTTATATCCGTAAAAAGCCAAATCATATGATTTGGCTTTTTCGTTTGCTAAGACATGTTCTGCAAACGTTCTAAACTGTTTTTCCAATTCGCTTCAAGCGCTGCAAGGGCAGCGGCGTCATCCTGCTGTTCTAATGCGTGAATGATAGCAGCGTGTTCATTGTATGATCTGGTCAATGCATCATCTTCGCTGAAATAGCGGATCTCCATTCTCTGGATTTTCACCTTCAGGCCCGCAAGCAATTTGCAGAGTTCGGCATTGTCTGTAAGCAGAATGATGCGATGGTGAAATGCATTATCCGCTTCCAGAATGGCCATTTTATCGCCGGCTTTCACCGTTTGAAGCAGCTCTTCATTAAGCTGTTTCAATTCCTGAATCACTGCAGCGTCCATATGCGGGAGGGCTTGCTGCAGGGCGAGTTTTTCAAGCGTCCAGACAATGGAATACAAGTTTTCCGCTTCTTTTAACTCAATCGGAGCGACAAGCGTCCATCTGTTTGCCTTTGTCATGACCAAGCCGTCATCTTCCAAGCGCAATAAGGCTTCCCGTATCGGAGTGCGGCTGATTCCCAATGTTTCCGACAGTTCCTTGTCCTTTAACTTTGTTTCAGGTTTGAGCCTGCCTGTTATGATCCAGTTTCTGAGCGTGTGATACACTTCGTCCCGCATGATGGTTCTTTTCAGCACAGGTTCTTTGTTTTGATTATCCAATGGAACACCTCATGAATCGTAGTATACATACAAGCATTTTAACACAGTCTGAACGCCGGTTAGAAATGAAGAGAGATCTAAGGTTGAATTGAACCGAGATGCTTTATCTCAATATGCTGAAAGTCAGCGGAACCGCCTTCAGAATAGAGCGTGATTCCCTGATCTTCGGGTTTTGGAAACACTTCATTTGTGAGAACGGTTTTTCCGTCATCTGCAAATACTTCAATACTCGTTTTATCCACGAGAATTTTCAGATGAACGCGCCCTTTTTTTCCGTCAAATGGTGCTTTGCTTTCAGTATATGTCCCGGTTTTATCAGGCTGATCTGTAAATGATCTGTTCACATAGGCACAGCCGTCTTCTGCTGAAATACCGACATCAATATGCCGCTTTTGGTCTGCTGATTCTCTGAGTCTGACGCCTGCATTTTTGATATCAGACCAAGAGATATCCATGTCAAGCTGATACGTATCACCCTTGATCGGCAGTGTTTCAGAACCGTTCACCTGTTTGTCTTCAGTGCCGTCCGTTGAAGAGGTTAATTGGTTCAATGCTTCAACCGGCTCTGACATCAGGCTGTAGGTGCCGCCGTCCTGCTGCTGAAGGCGGATTTCACGAACGATAGAATCCGTGCCGTTAAAGCCGTTCTTTAGTGTCGGTGTTTCATTCGGATAATCCCAATTGTTCATCCATGCCAGCGCATAGCGTTTTGTCAGCGGATCTTTGCTATTGCCGTCCTCAAATGTGACGCCCCCGTACCAGTCAAACCCGTAATCGAGCCATTGCGGCTCCGCTTGATCGGCAGTAAATTCTTTTCCGTCAAAGTTTCCGGTCCAATAAGCGTACGTATTCGGTTTGCCCTGAGGTTTGCCGTTTGCGCTTGCGCCGAGAATCCACATGGCCGTTCCGTCATCTGCACGCATCATATAAAGGTCAGGGCATTCGATGAGGCCGATCTGCTGGGTAATAAAACCGCCCGTGTAATGCCAATTCTTTAAATCGGGTGATTCATAAAAGCCGATTTTTTCGCCCTCGGCCATGGCCATCACCCATTTATTATCCTGTTCATCCCAAATCACCTTCGGGTCCCGGAAATCTTTAGTGCCCGGGTTTTTCATGACGGGCTGATCACTATAGGATGTAAATGTTTTTCCTTTATCCGTGCTGTACCATAAATATTGTTCTTGTGCTTCGGTTTTGGCCGTCGGCTGCGTTGTGATGGCGACCAGTGCGTTTTTGCCGAAGCCTGCCGTGTTGTGTTTATCAATGACGACAGAACCGGACCATATATCGCCGTTTGGGTTGGTGTATTTCGGAATAGCCGTGCCTTCGTCCGTCCAGTGCACCAAGTCCTCTGATACAGCGTGCCGCCATTCAGTGCCGTTGCCGTTCGGATAATCCCGATTATAAAGATAATAGTAATGATATTTCCCATCGAAAAAAACGGGTTTTTGAGGGTCGTTTTTCCATTTGTCCGGGGTTGTGAAATGATATGCCGCCCGGTAATCCGGTTTATTCTTCGTGTTTGTTTTAGAGGAATTGTTGCTTTTGTCCGGCAGTAAGCCGACAAACAGGAACGCACCCAGAATGATCAATATTGCAATGGGCCATTTTCGTGCCATGATTGAATTCACCATCTTGTTTAGAAATAAAAGAAAATGCCAATGAAATATCGGCATTTTCTTTTTATTATGATTAGTTGTTAACCGTAAGCTGTCCTTGTTCAAGGATGCTGTTTTTGACAACGGATGTTTTCTTGCCTTTGATGTTCATTAAGAAGCTTGGCGCAAAAGTTGCTTTTTTATCCTCAAAGAAGCCTCTGTTTGTCATGTAGCTTGTGATCACGACATTGTTGCCTTTGGCTTGAGGCACTGCAAAGTGAGAGTATGTGAATGTCACATCGTTAGGATCAAGACCCATTTGCAGTACAAGACCTGTTTTGTTAAGCGGCTTGTAAGGACCTGTTAAAGAGTTTGATACATAACCAAGCATGTAAATATCGTTTGAATTAATACCGTCGATCGTCATTTTTGAACCGCGTGAATCAGTGAACAAGTACCATTTGCCGTTCATTTTGAAAACGTTCGCGCGCTCGATTTCATCAGTTACCGTGTTTGAAGTGATCAGCGGCTTCATGACTTTTTTCAATGTGTAGTCATTATTTAACTCTATCATACCGAGGGCGCCGTTCGCTAATTCAGCATCGCGTTTTTTAGCACTCTGCTGAAGCTTCTGGCTTTCTTTACGGAAGAAGTTCGTGCTGCCGCCGTAGTACGCTTTGTTAAATAAAGATTCTTCGCCTTGGTATCCGTTATCTGTTCCTGTGTTGGCTTCGAATACAAGGTATTTATGGCCTTTGTCTTCAACGTAGTGAGGGTCTCTCAGCGTATGGTTGTCGCCGGATGTATAGTTGCCTTCATCGATAAACTGCTGAACGTTCTGATATGTTTTTCCGTCGCCGTCAAAAATCGTTTTGTGGTCTTCCACTCCGTTGATGTTGAGCGTGCTATCGGATTTTGACACATTTACCTGCGCCGTTGTAATACTTTGTTTGCCGTAATGTTTACCGGAAAAGTCAGTGTAGAATAAACGGATTTTTCCGTCAGAAGTAAGGGTGGCAGAACCGGACCATTCTTGTGTCTGATCTTTCAGGATTTCATCGTTGGCGTCGAACTTATCGCTGTCTTTAAAGACACGGCCCGCGTTTTTCCAGCTGTCGATCGAGTTGTCGCCGACCTTTTGATAAAACATGTAGATTGATGTGTCATCAGCGTCTTTCGGGCTTCCAGCAAGAGCAAACACGACGTGATAGCCGTTGTATTCAGCTACTGTTCCGTCAGCGTTTTGGAGCGGCCAGCTGTCCCACACATCCAGTCCTTTTGCAGATTCAATATTTTTAATCGTTGATTGATCGAATTGAGGCACTTGGTATTTTTCGTCTTGCTGCTGTTTAGGGATCTGCAGCATATCATGGCGTGTGATATGAGAGACGCCGTACGTTTCTTTGTAAGGTTTTTGGGTATTTTCTTTCGCGAAGGCTTGAGTCGCTCCCCCTGCCAGAAGTGCAGTCGTAAAAGTTAGAACTGTGGCTCGTTTTGCAAATTTTTTGATGTTCATGTCCATGTCTCCTTTTGTATGTACTTTGTTGCGATCTGCCGATTCGATCCTCCCGCATTCATGGATGGCAGGTTTGTTACAGAAAAAAAGACCTAAAATATGCCAGGGGTGACGCCAAAGAATACACTTTGCCCTTAACACATTTTAGGTCTTGCCTGCTTTATCAGTAACAATCCTGCGTGATTTACTTGTCGACATCATTCTATTCGACTCTGAATCTATTGACAACTGGTCTAATTTCCTCTTTTGGAAGATAGTAAAATGAAAAAAGACCCTTTAATATATGGGTAATTGAGACTAAGGGATGCTCCAGGCCTAGGAAAAAACCTCTCTAAAAAAAGAGAGGTTATTTTTTCTTGATAGATAATAAAGCGATGGTGGCTAAAATCAATAAAGTACCCAGCCATTCTGATAGTCCGAAGGGAACATGCAGCCAGATCACTGCTAAAAAAGCTGCCGACAGCGGCTCCGCACAGGCGAACAGGCTGGTTTCAGAGGCACTCAGATATTTCAGGCTTTCCAAGTAGCAATAAAAAGCGATGAGCGTTCCGAAAATGATGATAAATACAATCGCGGCATATGCGGATAATGACCATTGGCCTTCAAATTTCCAAGGCGGCCGGACTAAGCTGAGAGCGGCCCCGCCGATCAGCATGCCCCATCCGACGATAATGGCCGATCCCCATTTCTTCAAAAGCCGATGCGGCTGAAGAGTGTAAAACGCCAGCGCAAAGGCTGAGCTGATACCCCAAAACACGGCCAGGCCGGATATGGACAGGCTGCCGGCATTCCCGTGCGTGACCAAAATAAATGTGCCTGCAGCCGCTAATAAGACGGCGAGCAGTTCTTTCGCTGAAGGCATTCTCTTTGCGCGGATCGCTAAAAAGCATGTAATAATGGCCGGCCCTAAATATTGGAGAACGGTAGCGGTGGCCGCATTGCCGTACTCAATTGCCGCGAAATAGGTGTATTGAACGCCTAACATTCCGAAAATCCCGAATAAAAGAAGAGGAACCTTGTCCCGTCTGTCTTTCCAAACAGCCCATATGCGTCCTTTTTCTTTGCGGTACGCGATTCCGAGCAGAAGCGCCCCTGAAAGCAGCAGCCGTACAGAGGTCAGCCATTCTGTATTAAAATGGCGGTCCTGAAACAGATACTGGGCAACTGTTCCTGAGACCCCCCATAAGATAGCTCCTGTAAGCACAAGCCAAATTCCTGTTGTTCGTGAATAGGAAAGAGCAGCGTGTTTCTCCAGTGTAGAACCCCCCTTTGCTGTATTGATTTACAATTAATAGAAAACGCCTTTCATGTGATATATTATATATTACATATCAAAACGCGTCAAAGCGATTTTTTTAGTTAGCGCTTACAAAAAAGGTCGTAAAAAAAACACCCCGACGGGTTCCCGGGGCGTTTTGGTTATTCTGCAATCGCGTCTGTTAAAACAGGAACGACTTGTTTCTTTCTGGATACGACGCCTTTTAAAAGAGCCGTGTTGTTTTCTAAAGTGACATTGAATGCTTTTTCCACTTTTGACGCCTGATCGCCGATGGCAAGCGCAAGGGAATCGTTTTCCAAAATGTCCGTAATCACGAGAAGGAACAGATCAAGGTTTTTCTCAGCAATGACTTTTGAAAGGGCCGCTTCTAATTCCGGCTGACGCTTTTTGACATCTTCAATATCAACTGTGTTGACTTGGGCGATTTCGACTTTTTTGCTGCCGAGCGTGAACTCTTTCGCATCAAGGGAAATCAGCTCTTCCACCGTTTTTTTGCTTAAGTCGGCGCCTGCTTTCAGCATGTTTAAGCCGTACTCTTCCGCATCTACGCCGGCAATTTCAGCAAGCTCTTTTGCCGCCGCGATATCCTGCTCTGTGCAAGTCGGAGATTTAAATAAAAGTGAGTCGGAAATAATCGCTGACAGCATAAGACCGGCAATTTCTTTCTCGATTTTCACGTTATTTTCTTTGTACATTTTGTTTAAGATCGTAGCCGTACAGCCGACCGGCTCTGCACGATAGTAAAGAGGTTCCGCCGTTTCGAAGTTGGCGATACGGTGATGGTCAATGACTTCAAGAACCTGAACGTCTTCAATATCCTTGATGCTTTGCTGGCGTTCATTGTGGTCAACAAGGATGACGCCGTTTACTTCGTTTGCGGCTGTTTCCACGAGACGCGGGCTCTCCTGCTTGAAATAATCAAGAGCGTATTGTGTTTCGCCGTTGACTTGTCCTAGGCGGACAGGCTCAGCATTGAAGCCGAGTTTATTTTTTAGATCAGCGTAGGCAATGGCAGAGCAAATGGTATCTGTGTCTGGGTTTTGATGTCCGAAAATAAGAATTTTTTCCATAATAACTCCTTGTCCTTTTTTGTAGTGTAAACAATCTTTTTATAGTTTAACACGTCTTGCGGAGGGTGTAATCTTCAAAACCTTAAAAATTGATGTGAAAAAGAAGCATTTTTGTTGAGAGTGGGAGCAGATTGCGAGTAAAATACTGGGTAAGTCAGATGCTAATCAGCATGTAGTATCAAAAAAGGTACTATGGAGGATGAATTATGAACATATATCCGAATAAAGAAGGTTGCCCGGTTGAGCTGACACTTTCCGTTATCGGCGGAAAGTGGAAGGGTATTTTGTTTTATCATATGATCAGCGGAAAAAAGCGGTTTAATGAGTTTCGGCGCATCTGTCCCAGTATTACGCAGCGTATGCTGACGCTTCAGCTTCGGGAGCTTGAGGCGGACGGCATCGTGCATCGTGAAGTGTATCAGCAGGTGCCCCCAAAGGTTGAGTATTCACTCACAGAATTCGGCAGGTCGCTTGAACCGATCGTGCTGCAAATGAAGAAATGGGGAGACGCCAACCGGGAATTTCTCGAATCATACCGGGAAAAAACGTCGGCTCAAGATCAGTCCGCTCAAAAATAAGAAGCAGCAAAGGATGAGATTCCCTGCTGCTTTTTTTTATTTCATCGCAATGGCTTTTCTGGCGTTGCGGACGTCGTTTTTCAGCAATTCGCTCAAGTTATAAGCCGGATATTGACCGCGTTCTTCCATATACTCAAAGACCATTTGGTGCCACTTGATGGCCGCGTTTAAGTGCTTGACGAAGACGATTCTTAATTGAGGTGTGGCTGTTTCTGTAATGGCTCCGGCGTAATTGCGGACAGATGTTTTGGCCATGCTCAGCAGCCCGCCGCTGTAAAAGGAGGAATCAGCCCGCTCTTCTGTCTCATCTTCACGAAAGCCGGGGGCTTCAGGGAAGAAGGGAAGCAGTTCACGCAGATTTTGTTCCAGCGAATGGATGGAAAATCTGTAAAGCTGTTTTAATCTGGCATCGCTTACTTCGCGTTCCGTTCTTTTTAATTTCACAAGCCCGTTTGCCTGGAAAGCCACTAACTCGTGCAGTTCTAACGTTTCATGCCATGCTAATGTTCTCCGCTCAGTCATGGTGTGAGAATCTCCTTTATCCTTCATTTTCACTATCAGCATATGCCCCGGTGCTGATGTTGTTCCTGATGTTTTGAAGTTTCCAGAAAGGGAAACTCAATGTAAAGGAAATACGAAACAGAGGTGAAACTATATGTGGGACATGATAAAGAACTTCTTCCTTTTCAGCAGCGGTGTTTTACAGGCAACCACTCTCTTACTTATCGTTATCGTCTTGTTATTTGTACGGAAAACCAAAAAGAAAAACAGAGATACTTCTGGTTTCATGGACGATCAGGATCATTGATACAACGGGCATTCTTTCACTAGGATGTCCGTTTGTCTGTTTTCATGTTTCACATGGAACATTGGAGCCGTCTGCGCTCATTTTACTTACGATTTTGACTTATGTTAGAATAAATACGTGTATTTTGGAGAGTTTATGGAAAATTCAGGTCTTGGAAGAGACATTGCGGCGTCAAAAGAGCAGTCGTCTAAGCTGCTCTTTTCTATTCGTATGTTCTGAATGATACAAGGTTTGAGGTGAGTAAGTGAAGAATACAAGGGCTCTAATAGAAGGCGCCATTTTGATCAGTATTTTTGCAATCATTTCCCTTTTGGTCGTGTATCTCCCTTTACTGGGGGCGATTCTTCTCTTTGCTTTGCCGTTGCCGATCATTCTTTACACCATTCGGCACGGTCTGAAGCCGGGGATATGGATGGGCCTTGCCAGCCTCCCGGTCAGTTTTATTGTGAGTTCGTTTGCCGGGCTTACAGGCGCGTTTACGGCGGCCTGTACGGGGGTCGCTATGGGATATTACTTTAAAAAGAAACAGCCCGGTTATGCGGTTGCGGCCGGCGCTATTGCGTGTATGCTGTGCGGTGTCGTTATTTTTGTGTTCAGCATCGTGTTTCTTAATATGAACGTGGTTGATAACACGATGTCCCAGCTTCGAGAGTCGCTGTCTTTAGCAGAAACCATGTCAAAACAGCTGGGTTACGGAGATCAGTTCGGGAAGCAGACTAAGCTGATGGAAAGTCAGCTGAGCACGCTTCAATATCTTTTTCCGACTGCGCTTATATTGACCAGCATTGTTTCTGCTTTCCTCAGTTATGCTATGGCAAGGCCGTTTTTAAGGCGGTTTTTCCCTGATCTTCCGAAGATGAAGCCTTTTAGAGAGCTCAGACTCCCGCAAGTCGTTGTTATTTTGTACTTTGTTGTGACGATATTAGGGTTTCTGCATTTAGAAAAAGGGCATATGATGTATTCGGTTTCATTGAATGGGGGATATATTCTCAGCTTGCTGATTTGTATTCAAGGATTAGCGTTTATTTTTTTCTATTTCCATGAGATGGAGATGCCAAAAGCGGTTCCTGTATTAGCGATTGTGCTGGGTGTGCTTTTTCCGCTTATCATGTCCGTGTATCTCCTCTTAGGCATCATTGACATAGGCTTTAACATAAGAAATAAGGTGACGCGAAATTGAGTGTGACTTACAGGTGGGGAGTTGATAGAAATGCCTAGTTTTTATGAAAAGCCGTTGTTTCGGTATCCCATCTATGCATTGATTGCATTGTCAATCATCGTAATCCTCATCAGCATTTACTTTAACTGGCTGATAGGAGCCGTCGGTGTTGTGCTGCTCGCCGTGATCTTGTTTTTCATTAAGCGTGCGGATTCTTTGATCAGAAGAGAAATTGACAACTATATTTCCACGCTATCCTATAGATTGAAAAAAGTAGGCGAAGAGGCATTAATGGAAATGCCTATCGGGATTATGCTGTTTAATGATCAATATTACATTGAGTGGGCGAATCCGTTTTTGTCTTCCTGCTTTAATGAAAGCACGCTCGTCGGGCGCTCGCTGTATGACACATGTGAGGCCGTCGTGCCGCTGATCAAGCAGGAGGTCGATTCGGAAACGATCACCTTGAATGAGCGGAAGTTTAAAGTGGTGATTAAAAGAGATGAGCGCCTGCTTTATTTCTTTGATGTGACGGAACAGATTCAGATTGAAAAGCAGTACGAAAATGAGAGAACCGTGCTGGCATATGTCTTTTTAGATAACTACGATGATGTCACACAGGGGCTGGATGACCAGACGAGAAGCACGATGAACAGCCAGGTCACCTCATTATTAAATGCGTGGGCGCAAGAGTACGGCATTTTCCTGAAGCGGACGTCCTCGGAACGGTTTATCGCGGTGTTAAATGAACACATATTAACAGAGCTTGAAAACGCGAAATTTTCGATTTTGGATGAAATCCGTGAAAAAACATCCGTTCACACTGTATCTTTGACCCTCAGCATCGGGATCGGCGCATCGGTTTCTTCCTTGAAGGAGCTTGGAGATCTGGCGCAGTCCAGCCTCGATTTGGCTCTCGGCCGCGGAGGCGACCAAGTGGCGATCAAAATGCCGAACGGCAAGGTGAAATTTTACGGCGGCAAAACGAATCCGATGGAGAAGCGCACAAGGGTGCGCGCCCGGGTGATTTCCCACGCGCTCAAGGAAATTGTCTCAGAAAGCAGCAATGTCATTATTATGGGTCACAAATTTCCTGATATGGACGCAGTCGGAGCCGCAATCGGAATATTAAAGGTGGCGCAGGCCAATGGCAAGGAAGGCTACATCGTCATTGATCCGAATCAGATCGGATCAAGTGTTCAGCGCCTGATTGAAGAAATTAAAAAATACGAAGAGCTGTGGTCGCGGTTTATCACGCCGGAAGAGGCGATGGAAATTTCCAATGATGACACGCTGCTTGTCGTCGTGGATACACATAAACCGTCCTTTGTGATGGAAGAGCGTCTCGTGAACAAAATCGAGCACATCGTTGTGATTGACCATCACCGAAGAGGCGAGGAATTTATTAAAGACCCGCTGCTCGTTTATATGGAGCCATACGCTTCATCCACCGCAGAACTCGTGACGGAGCTGCTTGAGTATCAGCCGAAGCGGCTCAAAATCAATATGATTGAAGCGACAGCCCTGTTAGCTGGTATAATAGTGGATACGAAGAGCTTTTCCCTTCGCACGGGCTCGCGGACGTTCGACGCCGCTTCTTATTTGAGAGCGAAAGGCGCAGACACGGTTCTGGTGCAGAAAGTCCTCAAAGAATCAGTCGGTTCTTATATTAAGCGGGCGAAGCTGATCCAGCATACAGCTCTTTATAAAGAAAATATCGCGATTGCTTCTCTTCCTGAAAATGAAGAGGAGTACTTTGACCAAGTGCTGATTGCGCAGGCTGCTGATTCCCTCTTGTCGATGAGTGAAGTGGAAGCTTCATTTGCCGTAGCCAGACGGGATGAGCATACGGTGTGCATCAGTGCGAGATCGCTTGGCGAGGTCAATGTGCAGATTATTATGGAGGCGCTGGACGGCGGAGGGCATTTAACCAATGCGGCAACCCAGTTATCAGGCATTTCTGTTTCAGAAGCGCTTGTCCGGCTGAAGGAAGCCATTGATGAATATTTTGAGGGAGGCGTTCAGAGATGAAGATTATTTTCTTACAAGATGTAAAAGGTAAAGGGAAAAAAGGCGAAATGAAAAACGTAGCAGACGGTTATGCACATAACTTTCTCATTAAAAAAGGCCTCGCTGTCGAAGCAAATGCGACAAACATCAGCGCATTGAACGGACAGAAAGAAAAAGAGAAAAAAGAAGCGATTGCAGAGCTTGAAAGAGCGAAAGATTTAAAAGAAACGCTTGAACAGCTGACTGTTGAGCTGAGTGCCAAATCCGGTGAAGGCGGCCGCCTGTTCGGATCTGTCACAAGCAAGCAGATTGCAGAAGCGCTGCAAAAGTCGCACAAGATTAAAGTGGATAAGCGGAAACTGGAACTCCAGGACGGTATCCGCACACTGGGATATACAAACGTTCCTGTAAAGCTGCATCCTGAAGTTCAGGCTGTGCTGAAGGTTCACGTAAAAGAAGAAGCGTAATATATAATAGAAAAACCCGCCGATCCGGCGGGTTTTTTTATGTCAGCATAAGACGCGGTGTAAGAAAATGATGAGAATGTTTCATGTCCGATGCTTATCAGATTGCATATGATATTACAACATAACGAAGGATGTGTCGGTATGATGCGATTTTTTTCTGAAACATATTTTAATGATCCGGAAAATAAAAAGACGCTGGAACACTATCCGCTGATCGGGAACGGAAAAGACGGGGAAGTCTATCGCTTAACACACAACAAATGCTTAAAGTATTTCTTTGAAATAGAGACATGCGGGAAGGAATTGGCAGCTTTGCAAATCGGACAAGGTTCCCCGGTGATTCCAAGACTGTATGAATACGGAGATCGTTATATTGTGATGGAATATGTTCAAGGCACCTCCCTTGCCCGCCATGTTAAAACAGAAAAATCCATTTCCGAAAAACTGGCGGGTGATATTTTAAATATGCTGGATGAATTAAAGAAAATCGGTTTTACCAGATGGGACGCTGAAATCAGGCACATTCTGATCAACGAACACGGTAATCTAAAAGTCGTCGATCATAAAAGAGCCTTTTCCGCTATTGCCCGCTTTCCTGTAAAACTATTAAAAGGATTGAACCAATACGGCCTGGCAGATGAGTTTTTGAACACCATAAAAAAATTAAATCCGTCACGTTACCTGGAATGGCAGCTGTACATGTAAGTTTCTGAAAATCCGCACATGTAAGTTTCCTTTTTTTGGGGTCGTCATATGATACTTGTAACAATTGTTTGGTGGAGTGTGGAAAAAATGGAAGAATACATTATGGTTATCGGCGCTCATCCTGATGATGAACTATTGGGATCAGCGGGCACCATAAAACGGCTGATTAATGAAGGATATAAAGTAATTTCCGTTATTACGGCATTAGGAAGAAAAGAAGAAGCTCATCATATTAAACAATTAGGCGAACGTGCGAATCAGGAGCTTGGAATTGAGAACGTCATCTTTTTGGAGCATACGAATTTAGAATTGGAATGTATCCCTCTTCATAAGCTTGTCAAAGAATTAGAACAGCTCATTCGCGTCTATCAGCCTGATAAAATCTTTACTCATCATTACGGCGATATCAATATGGACCATCAGAAAACATTCCAAGCAGTTTTAACAGCCGCCAGACCTCTTCCGGATCAAAAGCCGATTGAACTGCTTACGTTTGAAACGCTGTCTTCAAGCGAGTGGGAGAGGAATACGGCTGATAAACTCTTCAAGCCCAATTACTTCGTCAATATCACAGATACGATGGACGCCAAACTCGCGGCGCTTCACCACTACGACGTAGAAATGAGGGATTACCCTCATCCCCGTTCATATGAAGGCGTTAAACATTTAGGAAGAGTCAGAGGGATGACAGCGGGTGTGGAATACGCCGAAGCATTTGAAGTGGTGCGGAGGATCTGGAAATGAACAAGACATTTTCCGTCCCCTATCCGTATATGGTCCAGACGCTTGACCGCTACTACGGGGTCAAAACGCGCCCGCAAAAAAAGAAAGTCATAAAGACACAGATGAAACATGCAGATCAAATTCCGCCGGTATACAGGAAAAAGAAGAAGTTATCCATTTTGATTGCCACGTTTTGGGACTACCCGCACACGGGCGGTTTATCAAACTATATTAAAACGCTTAGTGAAGGACTGAGAAAAAGAGGTCATAAGGTGGATGTCATATCTCCTAATCTGTTTCCTTCCGCACAGGTAGAGGCACTGCGGGAGGCTGTTGTTCCGAAGTTAAAAGATTTCTTTAAAGACAGATACGGGGATTATAACGATCATATTTTGAGAAATAATCGGCTGATGTTTGTATACGAGCAAATGCTTCAAAAGATTCCTTTGGAAAGATATGATGTGTTCCACGCTCAAGATTTATTTACAGCCAATATGTTAGGCAGGTTCAATCAAATCTATAAAAAACCTTTATTTTTCACACCGCATGGCATGTTTACTTTCAACAGACTTAAATTTCACATATTTAAAAAAGGCTCGGTAGAAGAGATTTATTATAAAACATTAGAGATGAAAGCCATTGAATACGCAGACCGCCTGATTATTATCAGCGATACGTTCCGCAGGCCGCTCATGAAGCTCGGAGCAGAACAGAAAGACATGACAACGGTGGTCACGGGAATTGATTACGATACAAAAACAGGCTGGAAAAAGAAAATCCCGTTACCGAAAAATAAGATTATCATCTCGTGTATTGCAAGATTAGGCCCGAGAAAGGGACATAAGTATTTGCTGGAGGCACTCTCGCGAATTCCGTCTGATGTACTTGATGATGTGGAAGTGCTGATCGCAGGAGACGGAGAGACAAGGAGAGCCCTGGAGGAACAGGCTCGAAAACTGAAACTATCAATGGTCTCCTTTTTAGGAAAAAGAGACGATGTTCCTGCTATTTTGAATATGACGGACATATTCGTACTGCCGACCATTAATGATAGTCTGCCCATTTCGATTATTGAAGCGATGTTCAGCGGCACGGCTATCATCGCGACCGATTGCGGGGGCATCCCGGATCTCATCCGCCATAACAAAACAGGGCTTATTGTCGAGCCGGGAAATGCAGAGGCGCTTGCCCGGGCTTTAACGTTTTTTATCACTAACAAATCTGCGCGGAAAAAAGCTGCTTTAAATGCAAAGGCCTACGCAGAGAAGCATTTAAGCAGCGAGACGATGATAAGAAATATTGAATCCATTTATCAAAATACCATCAAGCTCGGAGGGAAATGATGAAACACGAACATGCGGCCGTTGTACTTGATTTCAGTGCAAACGGGATCGGGATGATTCGAAGCCTGGCCCGAAGAGGAATAGATGTTTACGCGTTTGACACGGAGGAACCTTATCGTATCGGAAGATCAAGATTGGCAGATTGCGGGGTCTGTCCCAGCCCTTTAACACAAGAGAAAGAACTGCTGACATTTCTGACTGATTTCGGGAAGCGATTTCAAGTAAAACCGGTTCTGTACGCAGGATCTGATGATTATGCGGGATTCATATCCAAATTCCGCGACACATTAGCCGGTTTTTTTTTATTTTTGCTCCCGAGCCGCTCTCTGTTAGAGGCGGTTTTAGATAAAAGCAAAGCATATGAATTAGCGATGAAGCACAACATTCCCTGCCCGAAAACCTTTTTTCCGAACAATCAGGATGAACTGGAAGAGGCCATCGCCAATATTGACTTCCCGTGTATTTTAAAACCGGTGGCCGGCCATGAATACAGAAAAAAAGTAAACAAAAAAGCAATAGTGATGAAGGATGCTGCACAATTGCGCAGGGAGTTCAGCTCCTACAGAGAAAATGGAGAACTGCTCGTGCAGGAGATCATTCCCGGAGACAATCAATGTTTTTACAAAGTGGCGACTTTTTATGATGACCAAATGAAGTTAATGGGCTTGTTTTCTCTGCAAAAAAACCATCAATTTCCCGCTGATTTTGGCGCTGGGGCTCATGTCGTGAGCAAACGGGTTCCTGAATTAATTGAGAAGACCCTGCCGTTTTTTGAAGCGATTCAGCTGAAAGGAGTAGGCATGGCGGAATTTAAAAAGGATCCGCGGGACAATGTTTACAAGTTTATAGAAATAAATCCGCGCTTTTGGCTCAGCCATAGCCTGACGGAACCTGCAGGCGTTCATTTCGTTTACATGTACTATCTGTATTTGACCGGACAACATGTAAAGCCTCAGCTCGAACAAAAAGAAGGAATCAGTTGGATTTATGAGGTGCGTTACTTCTTAACATTTTTGAAGAAACGAAAAAGAGGAGAAATGACGTTCCGGCATTTTTGGAGAGGGTTTAAAGGAAAAAAAGAATATGCCCTTTTTACTTGGAATGACCCGATGCCGTTTATCAGAAACACTTGGTCCCATCTCAAAAACAGCTGGAAACGGAAGCGGAAGGAAGATCGGCATGGTTGAAAAGGATCGTTTGTATGCTGCGTTTCAGAAACTGAGAATTGACGAAAAACTATCGTATTCACTTGGCGAAAAGGCGGCTGTGAATCCGGACGGCATCACATGTCTGAAATCAACGGACAGAAGCGCCATTTATAAACTGCTTGTGAAAAAGAAATCCGGGACCGTACCGCTGATCTTGAAGGTGTATAAATCTTCCCGTGAAAAAAACGCGGTCGAGATTAATATATACAGTAAAGCCCGTTCTGTCTTAGGGGATTTGCTGCCGGAAATCTATCTTATAGAAGAAAGTCATCATGAAACATGGATATTTATGGAGTTTGTCAGCCAGATCAGGGGTCAGCTTACATTTCATCCTAAGCATTTCAAGTATATTATTCCGTCTGTCGCAGAACTGCACAGCCGCACCTTTGAAAACAAGAAAATTTCTGAGGGGAAATGGCGGTCATGGCTCCCGGTATATGAATCGGAAACGATGAGGAAGGGGCGTAAAAAGCAGATCAAAAAGACAGCGGAATTATTGGATAGGGCCCTTAAAGATGAACGTACAAAAGATATCGTTAAGCCTCATTATCGGCAGATCTCTCACTTGCTGGAGCAAAAAGGACCGGATTTTTTCCCTGAATTGATACAAAACGGCTCGGCCATTACACATGGCGATCTTCATATGCAGAATATCTGCACCCATGACGCGTCCGGCCATGAACCGTGGGACATTCAATTCATCGATTGGGAATCAGCAAAATACGCGCCGGTATGGTTCGATATGACGGTTCTGGTTGAGATTCTGCTCGGCTTCAGAAAAGATTGGAGCCGCCACGCAGAAGACATTCGGACGTATTGCGTAAAAGTGTATGCGAAAGAAATGAAAAAGCGGGGCATTCATTTTGAGACGCCCCCTATGACGCTTTATAAAATGGCTTATGTGCAGAGAACCCTTGAGAAAGGGCTTCATACCCAATTGCGGAGAATATTCGACAATCGGGGAGGAGAGCTGCTGCCCTATCATGCAGACAAAGTGTCACAATGGGGACGGGAATTAGGTTTATAGGTTTGAGAGAGGGGGAGCGGGTTTGAGAGAGGAGATCGGGAGGCCGTGCAGTCTGGTGCCTCCTGCCTTATTGCGCGTCATGGATCAATTTTATGGCATCGGCCATCAAGATGAACAAGAGCTGCATTCATTTTGTGCGGAAAGAAAAAGCTCCCCCAAAAGAAAAAGGCCGTTGCGTATTTTGTACGCAACTTTTCTCAAGTACCCGAATGTCGGAGGATTGGCGAGCTATATCACGTCAGTTAAGACAGGTTTTGAGCGCGCCGGTCATCAGGCGGATGTCATCTCGCCCCTTCAAATGCCGCCATCCTTTTTTCATGAAGATATTCCGCGTGCCGCTGATGAAGTCAGAGTGTTTCTTCTTGGCAGATACGGCGCCGCAAACGAAAAACTCATCAAAAATCTCAGCTATTTACATGTCTTTCAACGATTTTTGATGGAAAAGGATTTAGAGCAATACGACCTGTTTCATGCACAGGATTTGTTTGCGGTATTTTTGCTGGGACACCTTAATCAAACGTATCGGCGTCCTCTTTTCTTCACGCCGCATGGACATTTTACGAAAAGCCGGATGAAGTTTCATAAAATCCAAAAGGGCTCAATTGAAGAGGCATACTTCTCTGAAATAGAAAGACAGGGCATTCGGGCTTCGGATAAAATCATTACCATCAGCGACTCCTTTCACGCGCCTCTTCTGGAGTACGGTGCAAAAGAAACACAGCTGACGACTGTTTATACCGGCATTGACATCCGGGATGCACCCGAGCCAAAACGTGCTGAGAAGCTCGTGATTGCGTGTGTTTCCCGTCTGACAGAGCGAAAAGGACATGACGTGCTGCTGGACGCCCTCGCACAAATCCGGCAGCACTTATACGGAGCCGAGATATGGATCATCGGAGACGGGAAAATGCGGGGTTTTCTTGAAGAGAAGAGACGGAAACTGGGTCTTTCAAATGTGTTTTTCTTCGGAAAACGGTGTGATGTGCCGGCACTTTTGGCTGAATCGTCTATTTTTGTTCTGCCTACATTGAATGATAATTTTCCCATAGCGATCATCGAGGCGATGTTCTCGGGGCAGGCCATTGTCGCAACTGACTGCGGGGGGATCCCTGAGATGATCCGGCATGAGAAAACAGGCCTTATCTGTCAGCCCGGCAGCATCCGGGAGCTTGCCGATGCCCTCTTAAGACTGATTACGGATCAAGCTCTCAGAGAACAGTTCGGAAAAGCAGCAAAGACCTATGCCGGTCAGCATCTGCGCCAAGAAAACATGATTTCAAAAATAGACAGTATTTATCAATCATTTTTTTAAATGAGTGATTAAGGGCAAAGTGAAAAGGCTGGGTTTTGAATATCCAGCCTTTTTTCCGGTCTTATGCTTGGATCTCGCCTTGTCCGGCCGTCATTCCTTATTTACCTATAAGAAAAAGAGGCAGAAAGCCATTGCTTCCGCCTCCCGCACATATATATGAGGGAACAGCCTTTATTTTTGATCGTTCTCTTTTTGGACTTCAGCTAATTTGGCAAGCAGAATGTGCTGAGGCATGTGCATGATTCTTTCAAGCGGCATATTCAGTGATTCTGCAAGCTTTTGCGCCGTTTCAGCGGAAATTTGCAGCGGTTTCATGTGATCACTCCTTCCGTTTCTTTATTGTACTAAAATCAAAATTCTATCGTAAGAGGATATGACAAAGAAATGGAGGTTTGATAAGCCTGGCTTTATAACAGAATGGGGGAGGTTTTTTATGCAATCGCCATTGATGTTATTACAGCTGAAGCTGGCTGATTATCAGAAAAAAGCCGCAGAACTGCGGACAATTGACGAATTTATCATGCTGAAACAGACATTGCAGGAAATGATGAAAGTATTCGCCGCCTGTGAAGAATGGGATCTGTATCAAAAAACGGCTGATCTCATGGCGCAGACGGTGCTGCATATCCGCTTCATCGAATAAGAAAAGCCCTCGCGCGGGCGAAGGCTTTTCTTAAAAGGAACGTTCCTCTTCAATGTTTTTATGCTGATCATAAATGACAAGCTTAGCCGGGCTGTTCTCTTTCGCCATCTGCTCCGCTTTTTCAATCGCCGCGTCCTTTGATGTACAAAGAGCCGTCGGCGCCACATTCTCTGCCTTCACAAACCATCCGTCTGCATCAATACTTGGTGTTACTGCATATGTCTTCATCCTTCTTCCCTCCTGGGTTTGATTTGTTTATTTGTTTCCCGGCATTCGGAACGGCAAAACACATAACCCTCTCCTGACAAATACAGGGAAAGTGATATTTTTCTATTCTTTTTCATGAGAAATGGTAAAATGGAGTTTGGATATTTTTTAAGGAGAGGACGGTGCTTAGCATGACAGACCTTCTGAATGATCGGCTGCCGCCGCAAAACATAGAAGCTGAGCAGGCCGTGTTAGGTGCTGTTTTTTTACAGCCGTCTGCGTTGACACTGGCTTCTGAAGTGTTGATTCCGGATGATTTCTACAGAATGTCACATCAAAAAATTTACAATGCCATGCTCGTGCTCGGAGACCGCGGCGAACCGGTTGATTTGATCACGGTAACGTCAGAGCTTGCGAATACCGATTTGTTAGAAGAGGTGGGAGGCGTTTCTTACCTGACGGATATCGCGAATTCCGTTCCGACAGCGGCTAATATAGAATATTACGCGAAAATCGTTGAGGAAAAATCAATTCTCCGCCGTTTAATCAGAACGGCGACCTCGATCGCCCAGGACGGGTATACGCGCGAGGATGAAGTTGAAGATTTATTAAGCGATGCGGAAAAAACGATTATGGAGGTTGCGCAGCGAAAAAACTCGGGCGCCTTCCAAAATATTAAAGATGTGCTTGTGCAAACATATGACAATATTGAGCAGCTTCACAACCGGAAAGGCGATATTACCGGGATTCCGACCGGCTTTATTGAGCTTGACCGGATGACGGCGGGTTTTCAGCGAAATGATTTGATTATTGTCGCAGCCCGTCCGTCCGTGGGGAAAACGGCGTTCGCCTTAAATATTGCGCAAAACGTGGCCACCAAAACGGATGAGAGCGTCGCGATATTCAGTCTTGAGATGGGAGCCGAGCAGCTTGTCATGCGTATGCTCTGCGCCGAAGGAAATATTAACGCCCAAAATCTCAGAACGGGAAATCTGACGGAAGAAGATTGGGGCAAGCTGACGATGGCGATGGGAAGCCTGTCAAACAGCGGTATCTTTATAGATGACACCCCAGGCATCCGCGTCAGCGAAATCCGTTCAAAATGCCGCCGGCTGAAGCAGGAAAACGGATTGGGAATGATTTTAATTGACTACTTGCAGCTTATTCAGGGAAGCGGCCGTTCAAGTGACAACCGCCAGCAAGAGGTATCGGAAATTTCAAGGGCGCTAAAATCGCTGGCACGGGAGCTTGAAGTTCCGGTCATCGCCCTGTCTCAGCTCTCCCGGGGTGTTGAGCAGCGGCAGGATAAACGTCCGATGATGTCAGATATCCGTGAGTCAGGAAGTATTGAGCAGGATGCCGACATCGTCGCCTTCCTGTATCGTGATGATTACTATGATAAAGAATCCGAAAACAAAAACATCATCGAAATCATTATCGCCAAACAGCGTAACGGCCCGGTGGGCACCGTCTCACTGGCTTTTGTGAAGGAATACAATAAGTTCGTAAACCTGGAAAGACGCTTTGATGACGGCGGTGTTCCGGCAGGTGCGTAAAGCCTCAAGCAATGTCTTGAGGCTTTTTTTCATCCGAAAGAATGAGAGAATGCCGTCCGTTCGGCAGTCGATAAAAAGAAAGCGCTTTTATATAATGGCATCAAGGGAGGAATGATGATGACAATTGCATTTCCGCAATTCCAAGCGGCGCAAATCCGGATTGCCCGGCCGACCGGACAGCTTAAAGAAATCATCAGGTTTTATGAAGAGGGCCTCGGACTGAAGAGGGTCGGCAGCTTTTCCGGACATAGAGGCTACAGCGGCGTCATGTTCGGCCTGCCCCATACGCAATATCATTTAGAATTTACCGAAGAAACGGGCGCGTCTCATCCGGCGCCCGTTCCGCACGGCGACAGCCTGCTTGTCTTTTACATCCCGGATTCTCAGGAGGTCATTCGCATCAGCACGAGGTTAAAGCAGATGGGATATGAAGAGAAAGAACCCGAAAATCCGTACTGGGAAGAAAAAGGCGTGACCATCGAAGATCCTGACGGCTGGCGGATCGTTTTGATGAATACAAACGGCATATAAATGACTGTCTGAAGAACCCGGGCTACGGGTTCTTTTTCATGTTAAAGTATGAAAGTTTCAGGAGTAATAGATAACAAATGAAAGAGAAAACGCTTTTAAACGGAATTAAGGCGAACAAATATAGAATGATAAGATTTTAATGTTCGGATTTACGATTGACTTTCTGTTTCGGCACTGATACACTTAATTTGTTTGAATGAGATATCGTTTTGAAAGGTTAACGGAGGTGCACGGATATATGTCTTCAGTAGTCGTAGTAGGTACGCAGTGGGGCGATGAAGGAAAAGGTAAAATTACAGATTTCCTATCAGAAAATGCAGAAGTGATCGCACGTTATCAAGGCGGAAACAATGCAGGACATACCATCAAGTTTGATGGCGTCACGTACAAGCTTCATTTAATCCCATCAGGAATTTTTTATAAAGAAAAAGCGTGTGTCATCGGGAACGGAATGGTTGTTGATCCGAAAGCGCTCGTAACGGAGCTTGCGTATCTTCATGAACGCAATGTGAGCACGGATAACTTGAGAATCAGCAACAGAGCCCACGTGATTCTTCCGTATCATCTGAAACTGGATGAAGTAGAGGAAGAACGCAAAGGGGCCAATAAGATCGGCACAACGAAAAAAGGCATCGGACCTGCTTATATGGACAAAGCGGCGCGGATCGGCATTCGGATCGCAGACCTGTTAGATCGCGACGTGTTTGCAGAAAAGCTTGAGCGGAACCTTGAAGAGAAAAACCGTCTTCTTGAAAAAATGTATGAAACGGACGGCTTCAAAATTGAAGATATTCTGGATGAGTATTATGAATACGGCCAGCAGATTAAAAAGTATGTATGCGATACATCCGTCGTCTTAAATGACGCGCTGGATGAAGGCCGCCGTGTCTTATTTGAAGGCGCTCAAGGGGTTATGCTTGATATCGACCAAGGGACATACCCATTTGTCACTTCATCCAACCCGGTCGCCGGAGGGGTGACGATCGGTTCAGGCGTTGGCCCGACAAAAATCCAGCACGTCGTCGGTGTATCGAAAGCGTACACAACCCGTGTCGGTGACGGTCCTTTCCCAACTGAGCTGAAAGACGAAATCGGAGATCAAATCCGTGAAGTCGGACGCGAATACGGCACAACGACAGGACGCCCTCGCCGTGTCGGCTGGTTTGACAGCGTTGTTGTCCGCCACGCCCGCCGCGTCAGCGGAATCACAGATCTTTCTCTGAACTCAATTGATGTGCTGACTGGCATTGAAACGCTGAAGATCTGTGTCGCTTACCGCTACAAAGGTGAAGTGATTGAAGAATTCCCGGCAAGCCTGAAAGACCTCGCTGAGTGTGAACCGGTATATGAAGAAATGCCTGGCTGGACGGAAGATATTACAGGCGCAAAAACGTTAAGCGACCTTCCTGAAAACGCGCGCCATTATCTGGAACGCGTGTCTCAGCTGACAGGTATTCCGCTTTCTATTTTCTCTGTCGGTCCTGACCGTTCACAAACGAACGTCATCCGCAGTGTATACCGTGCTAACTAAGGATTTACAGCAGACAAGCCTCCGTGACCGGAGGCTTGTTTTTTTATGTAGGAAAAAAATAATAGATTTTTTTCAAAAAAGTAGTTGCCACTTTCGAATGTTCTATGATATTATAAATCTCGTTGTTACGGAACAGCTTCAATAGAGTACTGCAAGAAAGCTTTTGTCTGAATGCTCTATGATACATAATCCGACACATCAAGAGCCATTAGCTCAGTTGGTAGAGCATCTGACTTTTAATCAGAGGGTCGAAGGTTCGAGTCCTTCATGGCTCACCACTTTTTATGGCCCGTTGGTCAAGCGGTTAAGACACCGCCCTTTCACGGCGGTAACACGGGTTCGAATCCCGTACGGGTCATTGATTTACTTTAGCGTTATTGCTAACTCCTTATTTGTCCTGGGAGGACCGCCACGATACGGTTCCCCGGACAAATTACTGTAAGGTCCGGTAGTTCAGTTGGTTAGAATGCCTGCCTGTCACGCAGGAGGTCGCGGGTTCGAGTCCCGTCCGGACCGCCATTTTACTTTACTTTATAGTATAGAAAAGAAACATCTGGCTCGGTAGCTCAGTTGGTAGAGCAACGGACTGAAAATCCGTGTGTCGGCGGTTCGATTCCGTCCCGAGCCACTTACCCAAACGCATCTGCAATAGTAGGTGCGTTTTTTCTTTGTGATAAAAAAAGGGAGAGCCGGCTTTTCAGCCGGCCCAGAAGAAGACGTCAAACAGTAGACGGCGTTTTTTTTCGTGAGGTTTCAAAAAAATATTATTTTTTAAAAGAAAATAAAAAACATGACAAAAGGATGGCAGTTCAATACGTTTTTGCGCTGTTCTCTTTAATTTTTTTATCTTTTGACCTGAAACCGTTATAATAGACAGGGAACGTTTTTCACGATCCGAATTGTGATCATCATGAAACATCAATAGATGAAATGAAGTCATTCTGGCAGGAGGAAAATCAAGATGATGGATAAGAAAATCCTTGTAGTCGATGATGAAAAACCGATTGCAGATATATTAGAGTTTAATTTAAGAAAAGAAGGCTATGACGTGCACTGTGCGTACGACGGAAACGAAGCCGTGGAAATGGTGGAGGAGCTTCAGCCTGATTTAATTCTATTAGATATTATGCTTCCGAATAAAGACGGAGTTGAAGTGTGCCGGGAAGTCCGGAAAAAATATGATATGCCGATTATTATGCTGACGGCAAAAGACTCGGAGATTGACAAGGTCATCGGACTTGAAATCGGAGCGGATGACTATGTCACTAAGCCTTTCAGCACGCGTGAGCTTCTGGCCCGCGTTAAAGCTAACCTGCGACGCCAGCTTACGGTTGCGCCGGCTGAGGAAGAATCAGCTTCTAATGACATTCATATCGGTTCTCTCGTCATCTTCCCTGACGCTTATGTCGTATCAAAAAGAGAAGAAACGATCGAGCTGACCCATCGTGAATTTGAATTGCTGCATTACTTAGCCAAACATATCGGACAGGTCATGACGCGTGAGCATCTGCTGCAGACTGTGTGGGGCTATGACTATTTCGGTGACGTGAGAACGGTGGATGTGACAGTTCGCCGCCTTCGCGAGAAAATCGAGGATAATCCGAGCCATCCGAACTGGATCGTCACAAGACGGGGTGTCGGTTATTACTTGAGAAACCCTGAACAGGACTAACCGGCGATGAATAAGGTTGGTTTTTTTCGGTCGATTCAATTTAAGATCACGCTGATCTATGTGCTTCTTATTATCATTGCCATGCAGATTATCGGCGTGTACTTTGTGAAACAGGTGGAGAATTCTCTTCTCAAGTCCTATGAATTATCGTTAAATCAGCGGATTGATAACCTTTCCTATTATATTGAGCAGGAATATAAAGGGGACAATGACGGCACCGTCATTAAAGACGACGTCAAGCGTATTTTGAATGATTTTACGAAAAACAATGAAATACGGGAAATTACCTTTGTTGATAAAAGCTATGAGGTCGTCGGTTCTTCGAGGCCTTATGGCGAGGAAATAGCGGGGAAACAGACGACTGACCCGATTTTTAAACGGATTTTCTCTACAAAACAGGCCTATTCAAAAAAATATTATGATCCTAAAAGCAAAAACAGAGTGCTGATTTCGGCAAAACCGGTCATTACAGAGAATCAGGAAGTTGTCGGCGCGATATATGTCGTGGCCAGTATGGAAGATACCTTTAACCAAATGAAAACCGTCAACTCGATCCTTGCTTCAGGAACAGGCTTAGCCCTCGTTCTGACGGCTCTTCTCGGTATATTTCTCGCCCGGACCATTACCCATCCGCTTTCGGATATGCGTAAGCAGGCGATGGAACTGGCAAAAGGGAATTTCTCCAGAAAGGTTCGAAAATACGGGCATGATGAAATCGGTCAGCTCGCAACGACTTTCAACCATCTGACGAAAGAGCTTGAAGATGCCCAAGCCATGACGGAAGGGGAGAGAAGAAAGCTTTCTTCCGTTATCGCGTATATGACGGACGGCGTCATCGCCACGAATCGCAACGGGGCTATTATTCTGTTAAACAGCCCTGCGCTTGAGCTGCTGAATGTTTCACGTGAAACGGCTTTAGAGATGCCGATTACGTCTTTATTGGGCATAAAAGAGAACTTTACATTTGAGGATTTAGTAGAACAGCAGGACTCCATGCTGCTGGAGATCGAACGTGACGATGAAACGACTGTGCTGCGGGTCAATTTTTCCGTTATTCAGAGAGAGCACGGAAAAATTGATGGTTTAATCGCGGTTCTTTATGATGTCACCGAGCAGGAAAAACTCGATCGCGAGCGCAGAGAATTCGTTGCGAATGTGTCCCATGAACTTCGGACACCGCTGACGACAATGCGAAGCTATCTAGAGGCGCTTGCAGAAGGCGCGTGGGAAAACAAAGAGATCGCTCCGCGTTTCTTAATGGTGACCCAAAATGAAACTGAGCGCATGATCCGATTGGTGAATGATCTGCTTCAGCTGTCTAAGTTCGACAGCAAAGATTATCAGTTTAATCGAGAGTGGATTCATATGATCCGCTTTATGTCTCTGATTATTGACCGTTTTGAAATGACGAAAGAACAGCATGTCGAATTTATCCGCGAGCTGCCGGACAGAAATCTGTACGTGGAGATTGATCAGGATAAAGTGACGCAGGTTCTCGATAATATCATTTCTAACGCATTGAAATACTCACCGGAAGGCGGACATGTCACCTTCTCAGTCGATGTGAATGAGAAAGAAGAGCTGCTCTACATCAGCGTAAAAGATGAAGGGATCGGCATTCCGAAAAAAGATGTGGAAAAAGTATTTGACCGTTTCTACAGGGTTGATAAGGCGCGGACGAGAAAGCTAGGCGGCACCGGACTCGGCCTTGCGATTGCAAAAGAGATGGTTCAGGCGCACGGCGGGGACATTTGGGCCGACAGTGTAGAAGGCAAAGGCACGAAGATTACATTTACTCTTCCATATAAAGAAGAGCAAGAGGATGATTGGGATGAGGCGTGAAAATATAAAAACAGTCATACTGTCGGTGCTAGTCGTCATTAGTCTTGTTTTAACATGGGGAATTTGGACATTCCAGCCCAATTTCTCAGAAGGCACGGCCTCAACCAAATCGACTGTCCGGGAAAAGCATAAAATTGATAAAACGAGCCAAAAAATGTCGCAAACGGTAAAACCCCGGGATATGTTCATTCATACAAACGGCTCTCATTATAAAGTGGTTGATGAAACGCTCTTTAATGACCTGTGGGCGGATTTGCCGCAATGGGAAGTAAAAGGGATGAAGGATATTTCTGATCAATACGACAAACTCGGTTTTAAAAATTGGCTTTACGGCAGAAATGGGAATTCGGCAAAGCTTGATCTGCAATTCAATGACACCATTCCGATTGATTTCTTCCAAACGATGTTTAAATGGTCGAATCAGTCAATGGAATACAGCTCATTTGACCATATTGTCATTCCGTTTAATGAGAATAAGCCGAATAAGAAGATTTACATGGTCTCTTACAGCAAACAGCTGATTCTGGAAGTGACTGTCGAATCGGCAAATTACCGCAATCTGATGAACGAGCTGTACAGCAAAAAATCGAGTATGCCGTTATACCACCTCTATTCGGTCGGGAAAAGCAAAGAATTTCTCATGCCAAATGCGCGGTTTAATATGAAGGAAAAAGAATTTATCACTGAAACCATTAAGACGAACCTGTTTAAGCAGACGCTCTTTAACGATCCGAGCACGGTCAGAGAGGACCCGAATTACAATCGGAACGTGCTGACTGACGGAATCAGCCGTCTGGAAATCAATTCGACGCAGCGGCAGATACAGTTCCAGCACCGGAACCTGGCGCAAAGCGCTTCTTACCAAACGGGAGAGCTGATTAAGAAAAGCTATAAATATTTAGAGGATACGGGGAGCTGGACGGATCATTATCAATTTTTCAATGTGAGTGATAACCAGCAGCTGAGTTTCTACATGTTTAAAGATCAAATGCCTGTCATCAACAGCACGTCTAAGCCTTTCGGATCCGGGCCTGTTATAACCCTGCAATGGGCCAATGACGAGGTTCTCAGCTACAAGCGGCCGAACTATGTTCTCGGGCCGAATCCGATTAAAACAAAAGACGTAAAAATGATGAGCGGCAATGAGATTGTGTCTCTGCTGGAGCAGCAGGATAAATACGATGTGAACAAAATCGACCAGATCTTCCTGTCCTATCAAATGGTATCTTCGTCAACGAATGATCTTGTTGAGCTGGAACCCGTCTGGAGTATGAAAATCAACGGGAAGATCGTTCCGATTACGAAAGATCTGCTGGGGAAGGAGGAGGACGATAATGGAGTGGAATAAGACAAAAACGATCTTCATCATTGCCTTCCTCATCCTCGATATTTTTCTCGGCTATCAGTTTTTTGAAAAACGCTCAAGCAGTGAATACGAAGTGATTAAAAATTCAAATGTGGAAAAAGACATGGAGATGGATCATATCACATTCGGCAACCTGTCCTCTGATTCCGCGACGGGCTACCGGCTGACGGCGGGCCAAAAGGTATTTACCGCGGAAGATATTGATGCCTTGAAGGATCAAAAGCCTTTAATGGAGATGCCGGCGGATGATCACAAGGTCACGACGCTGAAAATGAAATTTACCGATCCGGTCGGTTTATCGAAGCAAAAACCGCAGGATGATGCCGAATCGCTCGTGAGCTCTAAAATAACCGGCGGTGAAAAATATAAACTGTGGAAAGTCGACAAGGATCAAAAACAGATCATTTTTTACCAGACGTATGACGGACAGTTTATTTATCAGGATTTTGACTCGTCCACGGATGCGATCGGACAGGTGATTCTGCATCTGAACGATAAAAACGAGGTCGTGTCTTACGAGCAGACCATGCTGGAGTCATTCAAGCGAATCCAGACGGAAAGCCTGATTCCTGAGCTGGATGCGGTCGAATTATTGTATTCTCAAAATTACTTAAAAGCGAATTGCGCCGTCAAAAGCGTCAAATTCGGCTATATTGCCCAATACCCGCTGACAAGTACGCAGGTGCTGGCGCCGGTATGGAGAATTACAATTGAAGATAAGTCAAAAGGGACGAAGAAAAAGACACAGCAAACGTACACTGTGAATGCTTTGGAAAGCACAGTCATTGATAACAATCAAAATAAATAATGGAGTGAGAACAAATGAGCTTGCAATTTAGCGTTCTTGCGAGCGGGAGTACCGGAAACGCGTTTTATCTGGAGACAGAGGAGCACTCTTTTCTGGTGGATGCCGGCCTGAGCGGTAAAGCGATGGACGGGCTGATGGAGAGAATCGGCCGCAAGATAGACGACGTGGACGGCATCTTTGTCACTCATGAGCACAGCGACCATATTAAAGGGCTCGGCGTCATTGCGAGAAAGTACGGTCTTCCCGTCTACGCTAATGAAAAGACGTGGAAAGCGATGGAGAATCAGATCGGCAAGCTGGATACCGGACAAAAGTTTTTGTTCCCGATGGAAAGCGTGAAATCTTTCGGCGGGCTTGATGTTGAGTCATTCGGCGTCTCTCATGACGCGGCCGAGCCGATGTTTTATGTTTTCCATTACCAAGGCAGAAAGCTCGCGCTGATGACGGACACCGGATATGTGAGCGACAGAATGAAAGGCATTATCCGTTCGGCCAATGTATTTGTGTTTGAAAGCAACCATGACGTCGGCATGCTGCAAATGGGCAGATACCCTTGGAGCATTAAGCGGCGGATTTTAAGCGATGTCGGCCACGTCTCAAATGAAGACGCGGCGCTCGCCATGACCGATGTCATCGGCGACGGCACATCACGCATTTATTTGGCGCATCTGAGCCAAGACAACAATATGAAGGAACTGGCGAGAATGTCCGTGCAGCAGACATTGGCTGCGAAAGGATTTGTCGCGGGGGAAACGTTTCAATTATTTGATACCGATCCGAAAATCCCGACGCCGCTGTGCGCCGTGTAATTTTTCCAAATGAATCATGATTATTAATCCGCGATATAACCCACACTATAAGCAAATTGAGTTCTCTTGAAAGGATTTGAGATAGGGTGGATTATAATCGCGATGATGAACAGTACGCCCCCGAACAGCCCCGCCGCAGCAAGAGAGGATACTTCCTTTCTAGTCTGATCGGCGTCATCGTCGGGGCCGCGCTCATGGCTTTACTGCTGCCGTACTGGACAGGCGGAGACCATGGTGAAAGCAGCAAAGGCGCCAATCAGCGTATCGGCAGCGAACAAGTGAAAACAGTCAACGTAAATGTCAATGATGCTGTCACGAATATGGTCAGCCGTGTATCGGATTCGGTAGTCGGCGTTCTCAATATCCAAAAGACCGATATTTGGGGAGAGGGCGGCGAAGCGGGAAGCGGGTCCGGTGTCATTTACAAAAAGAACGGAAACACTTCTTATATCGTAACCAATCACCATGTCATTGAAGGTGCGACTGAGATTGAGATCAGTCTGAAAGATGACTCGCGCGTGCCTGCCGAACTGATCGGGAGCGACCGTCTGATGGATCTGGCCGTGCTGAAGGTGAAGTCTGATAAAATCAAATCGGCCGCCCAGTTCGGCAATTCCGATCAAGTCAAAGTCGGAGAACCGGTCGTGGCGATCGGAAATCCGCTCGGGCTTGAATTTGCGGGCTCAGTGACACAGGGAATCATTTCTGGCAAGGAAAGGGCGGTGCCCGTTGACTCAAACGGCGACGGACAGCCGGACTGGAATGCGGAAGTGCTGCAGACCGACGCCGCGATTAATCCCGGCAACAGCGGCGGCGCTTTGATGGATATATCGGGTAAGGTGGTCGGCATCAACTCAATGAAGATTGCCGAATCCGCCGTTGAAGGGATCGGCCTGTCCATCCCTTCAAAGCTTGTCATTCCCGTTATTCAGGATTTAGAAAAATACGGAGAAGTCAGACGGCCTTTCCTCGGTATCGAGATGAAATCTTTAACGGATATTGCGAGCTACCATTGGAGCCAGACGCTGAAACTTCCGAAAGGTGTTAAAACCGGGGCGGTCATTATGGGTGTCGACGCGTTTTCACCGGCCGGCAAAGCAGGGCTGAAAAAGCTTGACGTGATCACCGATTTCGACGGTCATAAGGTCAATGACATTGTGGACCTTCGTGAACGTCTGTATCGAAAAAAGATCGGCGACCGTGTGAACATCACGTTCTACCGTTCAGGAAAGAAAAAAACAGCGGAAGTCAAACTGACAGAAGCGGATCGATTAAAGAAATAAAAAAACAGCCCGGACATCCGGGCTGTTTTTTATTGATTTATTTGTTAATATTATACTATTATGAAACAGGGAGGTGAAACACATGAAAACGGCTGATGTGGTCATCGTATTGAACGAAATCGAGGGTGAATGCGAAGGAAGAATTAGTTTAGAATGCAGAATATAAGAAAATGAAACATGTCATATCAAACGTCCTTTTTCAGGGCGCTTTTTTTATGCCGTTTTTCACTGAAGGCGGGGCGCAACACGCTCAGTTGAAAATAGGCAGAAACAGACTGATGCTGCAAAATTGAAGCGGCAGGTGAAATTATTGTGATGTGCAGACTGCACCGTTTTCGGTATTGACTTTAACCAATTCAGCTTAGATTCCGTTTTGTTTCAGATAAAAGCGAATAATAGAAGAGGAAGCGAAAAAAATAAACACAGGCTGATACATCTAAGGAGAGACTGCATCATGAATAAGTTCAAAGGCATCCGGCTGCTGAGTGCAGACGGCGGGTCTGCACTCATTGATTTGATAACGATGGGGCTTCACCACGGAACGGTTCTCGGAGCATATATTCGCTCTTTACGCGAAAAGCTGAGGGACAAAGAGCACAAGGTGCGGGGCGCCGGATGCAGGGCGGACCTGAGATGAAGCGGAGAAAGCTGTACAGAACCCTGCGATTCCAGCTCCTGTTCAGGTCACTGGCGATTTTGGCCCTGCTGTTATGCTTCATCGGCGGCACTCAGTACATGTTTATGGCACGGACGATGTATGAAAATCAGGCGATCAGCATCCAGAGCTATATCCATTCAATGAATCAAAGTGTATGGAGGTCAATCAAAACCCTTGCCCGTTCCGAAACACCGGCCCACCCGAATTTGATTTACCCCGGGATGACGGCTGCTTTTATCAATCCATCATACAAGATGTCTGTTTTATCAGAAGACCCGCAAGCGGGAGCCGCCCCATCTTTTCCGAAAAACGTGTATCGGGATGCGCTGACAGACCCCATGGCGCTTCACTATCAGGTGGCTCACAATAAAGCGGGTAAGGAAATCATCGCCGTGTTTCAGGCGATTTCCGTTGACGGAAGACAGGCGGGAGTTGTGCAAATGAGCACGCTGACACAGCCTCTGAATGATTCGCTTTTCCGCCAGATCGGCATTTTTGCGGTGCTTTCTTTTGCGGCTCTGGTCATCGGACTGTTTGTTTTCTTACCGATGATCCGGCTCACACTCAAGCCATTATCGCGCATTGGGCGTATGCTGGATGACATCAATGCCGCCAGTCTCGATAAACGGCTGCCGATTGATAAAAGGCATGCAGAAATGGAGTCGCTGGGCATATCCATCAATCAGATGCTGGGACGGATTGAAACCGCGTTTCAGGCGGAAAAAGAAGCGAAGGAGCGCATCCTGCAGTTTGTATCAGACACGTCACATGAGCTGAGAGCACCGCTTACCTCCATTCACGGCTTTATTGAAATTTTAATGCGCGGAGCGGCGGAGAAGCCGGAGCAGAAAGAAAAAGCGCTTCAAAGTCTGTACGCGGAATCCGCCAGAGCGAATAAGCTGATAGAGGACCTTCTGTTTCTCGCGAAGATGGACCGGGACCCGAGCTTTGAAATGAAAAAAGGCGCGCTGGGAGACGTCATTTTGGAAATGGAGGCTCAGCTGAGGCTGCTGGCGGGAAAACGGAAGCTCGAGTTTTTTGTCGATCAAAAGATTGAAGCCGTTTTTGACAAAGACAAAATGAACCAGGTCATTCTCAATCTTTTTTACAATGCGGTGCAGCATACGGATGAAGAAACGGGCGTCATCACCGTCTCCCTGCAGAAAGACGGCGGAATCATGCTCATGATGGCGGACAACGGGACGGGCGTCGCCCCGGAGCATGTGCCTCATTTGTTTGACCGGTTTTACAGGGCAGAAACCTCCCGATCCCGTAAATACGGCGGCACCGGGCTGGGTCTTGCCATTACAAAAACCATTATCGACAGCCATAACGGAACAATTGAAGTGAAAAGCGAGCAGGGAAAAGGCTCCGTGTTCGTAATCCGGCTGCCGGGGTAAGCCTGCTGATTCAAAAAGATGCCGCTCATACAAGAAAATTAGTAAAATTCACCCGGCATTGGCAGTGAGCGAGAACTTTTGGTTTACCGGGGAGCGGCTCGCCAATCAGACATAACCTGACGAAAGGCTGAGGAGCATCTCAGCCTTTTTTCAGTTAGATTCATTTCATCCGGTCCAGACCGAATTTTTTCAGGCGGTATTGCAGGCTTTGTCTGCTGATTCCGAGCTCGTTTGCCGTTTTGGATATGTTATTGCCGTGTTTTCTCAGGATCTTTTCGATCATATATTTTTCGAAGTTCTCCATTTTATCTTTTAAATCGGTGCCGGGCTGGGTGCTTGCGGCGGCTTTGGCGTCCGTGTCAGCCGGTTTGATTTTCATGCGGTACTGATAAGGAAGGTGGGCCGCCGTAATCGTCGTTTCATCCGTCATAAAGTTCATGGCGCCTTCAATCATATGTTCAAGCTCGCGGATGTTGCCCGGCCAGTCATATTCCAGGAAGAATCGCTGCACATCGTCACTGATCGAATCGACATGCATTTGGAACAGGTGATTGTTTTTCTGGATAAAGACTTCGGCCAGAGGCAGAATGTCCTCTTTGCGCTCCCTAAGCGGCGGAATGATCAGCGTGACAACGCTTAATCGGTAGTATAAATCTTTGCGCAGCCGCTCTTCTGAAATGGCGGTGATCGGGTCTTCATTCATCGTGGCGATGATGCGGACGTCAATCGGTTTGTCCTGCGCTGATCCGATGCGCCTGATTTTCTTTTCCTGAAGGGCGCGGAGCAGCTTTGCCTGCAGGCTGAGATTGAGAGAATTGATCTCATCAAGGAGAAGGGTGCCTCCCTGCGCCTGCTCAAATAAGCCCGGCTGGTCGATGGCTCCGGTAAAGGCGCCTTTTTTCGTGCCGAATAAAATGCTTTCGACGAGACTGTCCGGCAGGGCGGCGCAGTTTTGTGATATAAACGGGGCGCCTGAGCGCTGGCTGCCGTTGTGAATGCTTTGGGCGAACAGTTCCTTGCCGGTTCCCGTCTCACCGGCCAAAAGCACGGACGATGACGTGCGGGTTGCCCGTTTCGCGTTTTCGATGACTTCCCGGATAACCGGGCTGTTGCCGAGAATGCTGTCAAACGTGTAGCTGTTTTGTTCTTTTCTGTGCATATTCTCCCTGATCAGCCGTTCGAGCTTGGTGACGTCTTTGGCGATCTCCACGGCGCCTTTGATCTCGCCGTTTTGCACAATCGGGAAGGTGTGGTTGATCGTCGTGATTTCCTGGCCTTTATTATTGAAATAGCTTTGCTTTACATTTTTAATCGTTTTGCCTTCCTGAAGGGCCTGAACGAGTGTGCTGTCCTGCTGATTGGAAAACATAAATACATCAGTCAGGTTTTTATGCAGGACGTCCCGTTCATCCATATCTTCAATCTGCATCATTTTCTTATTGTAAATGACGGTGCTGCCCTTATCGTCCACCACATGCAGCCCGACATCAATCTCTTCCAGAATGCTTTGTAACACGAGTGTGAAAAATTCGCTGGTTGTGTGCAGGTCAATTCCCCCTCCCAATCGTCTTAACATTCATTATTTTAAAATAAATCGATCAGGAAACGCAAAAAAATGTTGCGCTTGGCTGATATTTTAAAAATAAATGGTAATTAAGGTAATAAAACCATTGACTTTTTTAGGGAAATGATTGATATTTAGATATATACTTAAATATCTAAATCATGCATGTATGAGAGGGGGAAAGTTCTTGAATAAAGCATTTAAAGCACTAGCCGATCCTACAAGGAGAAGAATTTTGGATTTATTAAAAAAACAAGATATGACAGCTGGAGAAATTGCGGAACACTTCGAAATGTCAAAACCCAGTATTTCTCATCACCTTAACATATTGAAAAATACTGATCTGGTTCACGATGAGAGGAAAGGCCAATTTATTATGTATTCATTAAATACCACTGTATTACAGGATCTTATAGGCTGGTTCTTTTCTTTGGCTGATTCAGAACATGATAATAAGAAAGGCGGGGAATCATGAAAAAATATCTCTTTTCGGCAGGAATCATTGTTTTAACTGTTTTAACATGGGTTTGCACATATTCATCTTTACCGGACATTTTGGCGACACACTGGGGATTAAACGGAAGTGCAAATGGTTACCAAACGAAAGCTAATGCGATGATGATGCTTATTGGCATAATGATTATTCTATATATTTTAATGGTTATCATCCCTAAGATTGATCCTAAAAATAACTACAACACATTTATTCGGCCATATATGGCTATATTTAATACAATGTTTGCGGTTCTGTTTGTCATTAATCTGATGACCATCTTGACCGGCCTGGGATATGATCTCCCTATATCTTATTTAGGAAACTTTATAGTGGGGGTCATTTTCATTGTGTTTGGAAACTTTATTCAGATCGTTAAGCCTAATTACTTTTTGGGGATAAGAACGCCTTGGACGCTGAGCAGTGAAAGAGTTTGGAAGGATACACACAGGGTTAGTTCGAAAATTTTTGTCTTAGCGGGCATTATCATGATGCTTGCAGCTTTTTTGCCGCCAGTGTATAGAGTGTCAGTCATTTTCATTGCCGCAATCGGCTGTATCATATTATCTTTACTATATTCTTACATTGTCTATCAAAGACAATTGAATAAATAACTGCTGAATGGGAGCAATCTAATTGGATTGCTCCTATTTTGTCAGCGGGAATGCAAAAAAATTTTGCGCTTGGCTGAAGTTTGCACGCAAACTGCCGGAAAATTTTGCAGGAAGAGAAAGAATGCTGGCGAAATATCCCGTTTTTTCGGATTGGCACGGAACTTGCTTTATAAAAAGGGAAAGCAATATCTTATGTTGAATGATATACAAAACAAGGGGGAATCAGATTATGTCAGCTTTCACAAAATCTCAAGAGATTATCAGCCAAACTTCACATTACGGTGCGAACAACTACCATCCTCTTCCGATCGTTATTTCTGAAGCGCAGGGTGTTTGGGTAAAAGACCCTGAAGGCAATCAATATATGGATATGCTCAGTGCTTATTCTGCCGTGAATCAGGGACACAGACATCCGAAGATCATTCAGGCGCTGAAGGATCAGGCGGATAAAATCACTTTGACGTCACGCGCGTTCCATAACGATCAGCTCGGCCCGTTTTATGAGAAAACAGCCAAGCTGACGGGAAAAGATATGATTCTGCCGATGAATACGGGGGCGGAAGCTGTTGAATCCGCTGTCAAAGCGGCGAGACGCTGGGCCTATGAGGTCAAAGAAGTAGAAGATAATCAGGCGGAAATCATTGCGTGTATCGGCAACTTCCACGGCAGAACGATGCTTGCGGTATCCCTTTCTTCAGAAGATGAGTATAAACGCGGTTTCGGACCTATGCTTCCGGGTATAAAATTAATTCCATACGGAGACGCGGAAGCGCTGCGCCGGGCGATTACGCCGAACACAGCCGCTTTCTTATTCGAACCGATTCAGGGAGAAGCGGGCATCGTTATTCCGCCGGAAGGATTTTTACAAGAAGCGGCCGCTATTTGTAAGGAAGAAAATGTGCTCTTGATCGCTGATGAAATTCAAACAGGACTCGGCCGGACAGGGAAAACATTCGCGGTTGACTGGGAAAATATCGTACCGGATATGTTTATCTTGGGTAAAGCGCTCGGAGGCGGTGTCTTCCCGATTTCGTGCATCGCGGCGAACCGTGATATTCTCGGCGTGTTTAATCCGGGTTCCCACGGCTCGACATTCGGCGGAAACCCGCTCGCTTGCGCGGTATCGCTCGCATCTCTTGAAGTCCTTGAGGAAGAAGGACTGGCAGAGCGTTCCCTTCAGCTTGGCCGGTATTTTAAAGAAGAGCTTGAGAAAATCGATAACCCTATCATAAAAGACGTGCGCGGACGCGGCCTGTTTATCGGCGTGGAACTGACTGAAGCGGCCCGCCCGTACTGTGAAAAGCTGAAAGGCGAAGGGCTTTTATGCAAAGAAACACATGATACCGTGATCCGTTTTGCACCGCCGTTAATGATTTCCAAGGAAGACTTGGACTGGGCGATCCAAAAGATCACAAACGTGCTTCAAAACGCGTAAAAACTTGATATGGCGACGCTTTCCCTCAGCTTGTATGGAATTAACAAATAAAAAATTCAGCACACTCTATTTGCGCGGCGACAGTATTTTAGTATAATGTATCTTTATGTACGAAAATGAATTTTATATAACTTTCATATACAAATAGAGCTCTTTGGACAGCAAATCGGTTTCAAAGCACCGGCTTGGTTCCAATACAAGTTGCTGAAGGGGTGCAGAATAGTGAATACAAATCAAAAAGAGAATCAGCTTCAGCGCACAATGAAATCGCGCCATTTGTTTATGATTTCATTGGGCGGAGTGATCGGCACCGGGTTTTTCCTGAGTACCGGATTTACAATCAACCAGGCGGGACCGCTGGGCGCGGTTCTGTCTTATCTGGTCGGCGGTTTTATTATGTTTTTGACAATGCTCTGCTTAGGCGAGCTTGCGGTTGCCCTTCCTGTATCAGGGTCGTTTCAGACGTACGCCACCAAATTCATCAGCCCCGCTTTCGGTTTCGCATTCGGCTGGCTGTACTGGCTCGGCTGGGCGGTGACATGCGCCATTGAGTTTTTATCTGCGGGACAATTGATGCTCCGCTGGTTTCCGCATGTTCCCGTATGGGTGTGGTGCCTCGTGTTTGTCGGGCTGATGTTCCTATTGAACGCCATTACCACAAAAGCGTTCGCTGAGTCGGAATTTTGGTTTTCCGGCATTAAAATTTTAGTCATTCTGCTGTTTATTGTTTTGGGCGGCGCCGCCATGTTCGGGCTGATCGATCTGAAACACGGCGAGCAGGCACCTTTCTTCTCTCATTTTTATGAGGATGGATTGTTTCCGAACGGCATGAAGGCGATGCTTGTTACGATGATTACCGTAAACTTCGCGTTCCAGGGAACGGAGCTGATCGGGGTTGCCGCGGGAGAAAGTGAAAACCCCGAGAAAACGATCCCGCGCTCTATCCGACAGACGGTATGGAGAACGCTTGTCTTCTTCGTTCTTTCCATCATCGTCATTGCCGGCATGATTCCGTGGAAGCAGGCGGGAGTGATCAAAAGCCCGTTTGTCGTGGTGTTTGAACAAATCGGAATCCCATATGCCGCCGATATCATGAACTTTGTTATCTTAATTGCGCTGCTGTCAGTGGCCAACTCAGGCCTGTTTGCATCGACGCGTATCCTATATGCCATGGCGAACGAAGGACAAGCTTTTAAAGCGCTCGGTAAAACAAATAAACGCGGCGTGCCGATGAACGCGCTGATCGTGACGCTGGCCGTCGCCTGTCTGTCGCTGCTGTCTAAAGTGGCAGCGCCGGAAACCGTTTATATGTTTCTCTTATCATTAGCCGGACTAAGCGCGCAGGTCGGCTGGATTACGATTTCTCTGTCGCAGCTGATGTTCAGACGGAAATACGTCCGCGAAGGCGGCAAAGTGAAAGACCTTAAGTTTAAAACACCGCTGTATCCGGTGCTGCCTATTATCGGGCTGACGTTAAATACGGTCGTTCTGATCAGTCTCGCATTTGATTCAGAACAGCGGCTCGCCCTTTATTGCGGCATCCCGTTCATGGTGGTGTGCGTTATCGTCTATCATCTGTATGTAAAAAAGCATAAACAGTCAGAAAAACAGATAGAGCTTTAAATCTTTTCGTGTCCAAGTCATCTTTGAGAAACCCGCACAGGACAACATACAACATGTTGAGGTGGAAAAACGGATGAACAAGAATATCTCAGTTATTGGAATGCCGATGGATTTAGGACAAGCACGACGCGGAGTGGACATGGGCCCGAGCGCCATCCGCTACGCGCATCTCATTGAACGGTTATCTGACATGGGGTATGCGGTGGAAGACTTAGGCGACATCCCCGTCAATCGTGAAAAACTCAAAAATGATGAAGAGCTGAAAAATCTGAACTCTGTGCTTTCAGGGAACGAGCAGCTCGCCCATAAGGTGGACAGCGTCATCGAGAATGAGCGGTTCCCTCTCGTCTTAGGCGGCGATCACAGCATCGCGATCGGAACGCTGACAGGAACGGCCAAGCATTATAAACAGCTCGGCGTCATCTGGTACGATGCGCACGGCGATCTAAATACGCTGGAAACATCGCCGTCAGGCAATATTCACGGAATGCCGCTGGCCGTCAGCCTCGGCGTCGGGCACGACACATTGGTGAATCTGGGCGGCTATGCTCCGAAAATCAAGCCGGAAAACGTCGTCATCATCGGCGCGAGATCGCTTGACGAAGGCGAGCGTGAATACATTAAGGAAACAGGCATGAAGGTTTATACGATGCATGAGATTGACCGCCTCGGCATGACGAAGGTCATTGAAGAAACCATTGACTACCTGTCAGACTGTGACGGCGTTCACCTCAGCCTTGATCTCGACGGCCTCGATCCGAGCGACGCGCCCGGCGTAGGGACGCCTGTCGTCGGCGGCATCAGCTACCGTGAAAGCCATTTGGCAATGGAAATGCTGCATGATGCCGACATTATCACCTCAGCTGAATTTGTCGAAGTCAACCCGATCCTCGATCACAAAAACAAAACCGGCAAAACAGCGGTTGAGCTGGTGGAATCTTTGTTGGGAAAAAAACTATTATAAAATATGCGCCTCCGCACCTGCGGAGGTTTTTTTGTTGCCACGAGGAAACTAGCAGGCTGTCACCCTCTTTTTGACCCTGTAAATATGATATATTTATTACACAAAATGGGAAAGGGAGGTGTCCTGACAGATGGCTGAGGTGATGGCCCACGAAACTGTTGCGAAAAAAATCAGTGACTGGTATGAAGAAATCAAAAAGCACAACACCGAATCGGCTGAGGCGTTAAGAGAACAACTGCTTACAGATCTGCAAAATATGACACAAAATCAAACGGTGCTCCTTTATTTTAATTTAATTGATTCCCGCTATAAGCTTTTGATGGAAGAGTATGAGAAAACAGACGGCATTTTAAAAACGATCCAGCTGACCGCCGATAAAGAAAAAACAGACCAGATGATTCAATACTATTATTACTTTTTTTCCGGAATGCACGAGTTTTACCAAAAACGGTTCATGAACGCCATTAATTTTTACAGGATTGCTGAAAGCAGGCTCCGGCACATACCGAATGAGATTGAAAGAGCCGAGTTTAATTATCAAGTGGCGATAGCCTATTATGAAATCCGCCAAAACTACTTTGCGATGAACCATGCGGAAAAAGCGTTAGAGATCTACAAAGCGAACGAAATGTACGCGGTCAGAGAAGCACAGTGTTTAATGGTGATCGGCTGTAACAGAATGGACCTGTTTCACTACCAGAAAGCTGAAGCGCTCCTGCAGACGGCAGTCCATCAAGCCGCCAAAGCGGGCGATCCGCACATTGAAGCGCTCGCCCACTTTAACGCAGGCATTTGCTATGAAAGACAGGAGAAATTGGAAGAGGCGCGAGTCGAATTTGAAATGGCTCTCGATCAAAAGGAGCATTTGCGATCAGCGTATTCGGTGCGGAGTCTGTACATGCTGGCCAGAGTATTATTGAAGCAGGAACAGACGGATGAGGGACGGTTTTGGCTGCATAAAGCGCTGAATGCCGCAGAAGACAAAAACGAGCCCGTATATACCCAAAAGCTGCGCATTTTACAGCATGTATTTATTGACCACAGTGAAGAAGCGCTTGAATCAGCCTTCGCCGAGTTAAGAAGGAAAGAGCTGTGGAGTGACGTTTCTGATTTATCGTATCAGGCTGCTGCGCATTTTAAAAAACAGGAGAATTACAAACTGGCGGCGAAGTATTTTCAGGAATCAATTGATGCCAATGACCAAATTTTGAGATTGACGGAGGGGATTCGTAATGAAAACATGTAAATTCATTGTACTCTCAGCAGCTTTGGCAAGTCTCATTTCGATTGGATTATTTGCGCAAACTGGTTCAACGGCACAAGCCGAACAAATCATAAAACCGGCGGAAAACGGAGCCTTCGGATAATATTTCATGAACCGCTTTCAGTCTGTGTTTTGTAAGGAGTGATTCAATGGCTATCACGCTGCAGCCGATGACAGGACAAGAATTTCAGTCCTATCTCGCTCATTCAACAAAGCATTACGCTGAAGAAAAGGTAAAAGCGGGAACGTGGCTGCCTGATGAAGCGCCGGAATTAGCGGAGCTGGCGTTTGATGACCTGCTTCCTGACGGCCTGGAAACGGCCGATCACTATTTATGGACGCTGACATTGGACGGTAAGGAAAATGCCGGCTGGCTGTGGCTGCACGCCGATCCGGACCACCCGCAGCACGACGCATTTATTTATGATTTCGGCCTTCATCAGCCTTTCCGCGGCAAAGGCTATGCAAAAGAGGCACTCGCAAGGCTGGAGGACAAAGCCAAAGATCTGGGTGTCCGCAAGATTTCTCTCCATGTGTTCGCTCATAACGAAACGGCGCGGAAGCTGTATGAGAAGACGGGATTCCTGGAGACCGATGTGATCATGAGTAAAGAGCTTTCTTGAAAAGAGGCCCGCACGATGGGCCTCTTTTGTTATTCATTTCCCGGGCAATGGCGGTAAGTTTTTGGACGGGCTCCGTATTGATAGCTAAATGAAATCGCGGCGTTCTCTTCTGTACTCATCGGCATCAAGCTGATCCGCCTTTAGGCAGAAAACCTCTGCCGAGCTCACGGCAGGGAGACGCCTCTGATCAGCCGTCCTCCTTCATGGCGCCGACGGTCTCTTCAATCGGCACCCGCGGATCAACCTCTGCAGATCATAAAGGTGCTTTTCCGACAAGCTCTTCATTCAATTCAATCCACATAGATCACCCCGAGATGAACGGCATGACTCACTCTGGCTGCTGTAGCCCTTCCTGCATGCCCATGCACCCTAACCCCAATGAGGAAACCGCAACGACTCGATTGTTATGTATTTGTTAGGACGATTATGCATATATTTTACTATTGTTATAAAATTTTTAAAAATCTGTAAATTGGCTATTTTTTTATCGCAATTCCGTCATATAATGCAAATGTGGAAAAATTATACTTTGAGAAAAGAGGCGAAGTAATATGTGTAAAAAGCTGTTCAAAGCCGTCATCCCGTTTGCCCTGTCGTTCACCATGGTTCTATCGTTCTCCGGTACGAATGTCAAAGCGAAAGAAACAGAAGCAGCCCGCTACGCAAAAGAAATCGCAGAGCTTCAGCAGGGCACGACCCCGCAAGACGTTCTCCGATCCGCCAAAGAGCTTGCCCAGCAGAAACACGTTTCAACAGAAGCGATCCTCAAGCAGTTTCATCAAGAAATCACGGCAGATAAGGTGCAAGGAAATGTAATCGCTTCCAAAGACGGGCTCTCTGCAATGGGCGGATCATCAGGCACAAAAAAACTTCCGAAAAGCACAAAAGGCAATATTTATTACACGAACTCATACACGGCTTATTACAACCACGGGCATGTCGGCATGTATTCATCCGCTGATAAAATTGTCGAATCCGTGCCGGGAGACGGCGTCCGCCAGATTGCTTATAACGGAAGAGAAGTCGAAGACAATTCAATCGTCCAGACCGTGAAAGTCACTGATGCCCAAAAACAAGCCGCCGCTGACTGGGCTGTATCAAGAGTGGGTGATGAGTACTCCTTCAACTTCGTCAATAACAGAAATACGGGCCATGAAGGCGCCAAAAACTGCTCAAAACTGCTGTGGTCGGCATTTCTTTTAAAAGCCGGGATTGATATCGACTCTAACGGCGGCTTAGGCGTATATCCGCGTGACATCACAAGTTCGTCTTACACGACCACGATTCTGACCATTCGCTAGGGGGAACAACGTGAAAAAAATCATCTGGATACCCTTAGTGCTCATCCTTGCCGCAGCGGTCTTATGCTTCTTCTATTTCCGCACGGAAGAGCCTGCGGAGGTTGATAGGGAAACATTAAATGATCCTGATTTTCTGAAAGATAAAGAAGCGCTGCTGTATTTCTCCACTGCGGCTGACCAAGACACGTTCGGCGGCGGAAAAAGCTATGCCCTCTTCGCCGATAAAAAGGGGCGGCTCTCTTCTTATCAAATGAAGGGGCTTGAGCTCGGATCGGCCAAAGTGCATGACGGCAGCGTGCTGCTGGAGGACAAAAAAGGAATCTACACCGTTCAAAATGGTCTTCACACATATAAAAGAACGTATCAGCATACGGGAGACAGCGCGGGGTATATCGAACGGACGAAAGGCTTTTACACGCTGTACAATTCGGGCTACGACAAGAGCGGCGGCAGCTACCGCTCAGAGCTGTACCGCCAGATTGACGGCAGGTGGAAGCAAGACGTCATCCCGCACTATATCCGCGCCTCAGGCTTTTTTAAAGATCATCTTTTCGCGCTCACGCCGACAGATGACGAAAAAGGCTATCACATACAAGATATTCAGACCGATAAAGAAAAGCTCTATACAAAATCAATTGCGACATGGATGCATAAAGAAGGCACGTCAGTCGAATCCCAGCTCGCCGCGGACGACGGCGCCGTCTGCTTTGTCACCAGAGGGGAAAAAGCAGACCACATCTATCAAATGGTGAAAGTTATGAGAAAGAGCGGCACTATCAAAACATATGACATCGCCGCTTATAAAAATGACGAACAGACTATCTATGACTCCATGCCGTTCAGCTTCAAAAAAAGCTTTTTCATGGAAAAGCGCAGCTTCTATTTCGTTGACGGCTTCGGAACCGTCTACCGCATCAACCCTGAGACCGGAAAAAGCAAAAAGGCCTTCACCCTCCCCGCATCACGAATGAAAGCCGACTTCAAAGACCTGTCGCATCAAAACGGAAAGCTGTATCTGTTCACGTACAGCTACAAAAAGCCCGCCAAAATTGAATCCTTCGACCTGAAAACGGGCAAAAAACTGAACGACCGAACCATCCCCAGCTTGAAAGACATCATCACGCCGAAAAGCCATCTCAAGCTGTATGATGTGCAGGTGATGGGTGGGTTTTGAAGAGTATAAATATTTCGGAAGAGCTTGCCGCTTTTGGTAAGCTTTTTATAATGAAACGTTACTGCAGGAAAGATGGTGTTTATCTGAAATCATTCAGTATTTTCTTATTGTTGTCCGTCATTTGTATAACAATTGTTTTTGTAATAATGAATATGTTGATTGCATACCCTGATGTGAGCAACGGAACATTGATTATGATTGTATATATCGTTGTGACCCTCATAATCAGGCTATATAACAAGAAAAAAACCGATCGAACATAGAAATAGAGGAATTTGCACCGTAAAAGCAGAAGACAGTCAGGTGAAGGAGGGAGCCGATGAAGAAAAAGCTTGCCGCGGTAACCGTCACCATCCTCCTGGTTTCGGTGATAACCAACTCTTTTTTAAACGGCGGAAAGCCGGACTGGATTGACGTATGCTGTACGCTGCTGGCGTGTCTATTAGGAATTCTGTTCGTCCTTCGCTTAGAAAAAAGAGAAAACACGTAAAGAGCCGGATGCTGCAAACGCCGGCTCTTTTTGCGCGTCATTTGCCGAATTGTGGATAAAACTCAGCCCGAAGCACTACTAACATGTGTATAAATAGGTTATATTGAGAAGAGAACAATTGCCGCGCGCAAAAGAAAACCGGAGGATGTAACAATGAAAACCGCTTATTATTCTTGTGAAGAACATATCGAAACCGTGCTGGACATGTACATAGATGATCATGAGCTTCCGCCCGAAATCAGAAAAATCGAACATACTAACAGTTTATCCACAGCCTGTGAATTATGTGGGGACACTGCAACATATCTAGTAGGGAACGAATGATCCTACACAAAATACAGAAAAGATATCCACAATTGTGGACAATATATATGAATAACTTGTTTCTAAAGTGGGGATGACCTGTGAATATCAATATTGTGACCATTGGAAAGCTAAAAGAAAAATACCTCAAGCAAGGCATTGAAGAATACAAAAAACGACTCTCAGCCTACGCAAAAATCGACATCATCGAACTCCCGGACGAAAAAGCTCCGGAAAACCTGAGCGACCAAGACATGAAAATCGTCAAAGACAAAGAAGGCGAACGCATCCTGGCCAAAATCAGCCCGGACACCCACGTCATCGCCCTCGCCATCGAAGGAAAAATGAAAACATCCGAAGAACTGGCCGATACAATAGATAAGCTGGCGACTTATGGAAAAAGCAAAATCACCTTCGTCATCGGCGGCTCACTCGGCCTAAGCGACGCCGTCATGAAGCGCGCAGACGACAAACTGTCATTTTCGAAAATGACATTTCCTCATCAGCTCATGCGGCTGATTTTAGTGGAGCAGATTTACCGGGCGTTTCGGATTAACCGTGGGGAGCCTTATCATAAGTGAGTGGGGGTTTTGGTAGACTAGTGATAGCACTTGGCAATAAAAAAGTGTTGGGCTATCACTAATGTCTTCCATATAATTATCATCCCCTACAGGTAGCAAACTAATATCCTAAGAGGTGAAATAGTTGTCAGTCGAGGTAGATAATCTCATAATAACTGTATTAGATGAAATAGATTATTTGGAATTGCATCCTAAATATTCTGATATTTATAATAATATTGAACATGAAGAATTAAGAGAACTCCTCACGAAGCTTCACTCAAACATTTCTGAATCATTCAAGACAATGAACACCAGATTACCTACAACAAATGGAACAGCTCATTTTTGGGCTGATCCAAGTCGTACATTGCTTAAATGCATTGAAATATCTGAAAGACTTTACTACAAGTTAAAAGAAACCAAAATTCCCATCCAAATTAATGATTATTATAGAAATTTGTTTCATCAATGTGGAGAATTTTTGAGCTATAGTGGAGGAAGTACCATACCTTCAAATATGGAAAAAATTGATATATATTATAAAATACCGATCTATTCCTTGGCTCATAATATCCAAATTAAATCTCCTACAATTAATAGTCAGATAGTGATGAAAAGTTTTGATGAGGGTTCGTACGCTAATATTTTTAAGTACAAAGATCCGTTTTACAATAAACATTTTATAGTCAAAAAAGCAAAGAAGGATTTGAACAGTAAAGAAATAGAGAGATTTAAACTTGAATATGAGACACTAAAATCATTAAGTTCTCCTTACATCGCCGAAGTTTTCACCTATGATGACGATAAGAATCAGTATGTAATGGAGTATATGAATTGGAATCTACATAAATTTATTCTTACAAAAAACACTACACTTTCAGCTGGTGTAAGAAAAAAAATAGTCTATCAAATCTTCAAAGCATTTGAATATATTCATAGTAAAAGTCTTCTTCATCGTGACATCAGCCCTAATAACATTCTTTTAAATGATTACGAAGATGCACTCGTGGTAAAGGTTTCAGATTTTGGTTTAGTCAAATTAGAAGATAGTCAGTTAACGGCACTAGACACAGATTTTAAAGGAAGATTCAATGATCCCGCATTAAAACATGTAGGATTTAAAAATTATGCTATACATCATGAGATTTATGCTCTTACCTATGTAGTGTATTTTGTTATGACTGGAAAGACTACTATAAAGAGAACAAGCAACGAAAGTTTGAATCAATTTATAGATGCCGGGCTTAATCATGATTTTGCTTTACGCCCAAAGACTGTAAATGAATTAAAGAATCTATTTAAAGAAATTATTTAATTTATATTAAAGATTTTATGAAAAGGGTTATTTAACCCTGGTAGTGTAGATTTAGTTAACTAATTAAGTGATTTAGAGGGACAATAGTAGTATGTGTAGAATTAGAATAAAGAGACTAATTATGTCAATTTTAAAATCGTGTTACCTGCTTAGTTTTACACAAACTGGACAAGTGGATTACCTTAAGCAAGGGAGGACTGAATAGTGAGTATTATTGAAAATCCTTTATTTGTTACAGCTGTAGAGGGAATTGCTTTACGGGCTGAATTTCGAGATCAAAGTAGCAATGTATATATTGATACTGGTCAGCTATCTAAAATTAAGGGGACCGATAATCAAATTGTCTATGGAAGAAGAGGTACTGGGAAAACCCACTTATTACAAGCTTTTCAATCAGATGCTAAAGAAAATACTTTAGCTGTATTTATTGATTTAAGAAAAACTCAAGATGCTCCTGTATCATTTCATGGTAATCCAGAAGTAGCAAGTACAGCTGCTCTCAAAAGTTTCCAGAAAATTATCTCTCTTCTTGGAGATCAATACTTGAAATATCTTGAAGAGCTAATTAAATCTGATAATTATAGTGCAGAAGGTACTCCTGATGAAGTGGTTGAGTTGGTTTCTACTTTAATTGATTACTCTAAAGGAGATTGGCACATCTCAGAGTTGGTGGAGTATTCTGATACAAGATTAAATGAAATAATCAATACTGATACGAATTCTGGTAATGTTACACTTTCATTGGGAAAGTCTCCATCTTTAGGGCTGGGATTAACCAATGAACAAACTGGTCAAGTAAAAGAAAATATTACCCAGGGTTCTAAGGTTAAAGGTGAACTTCGTATATCTTTTAGTAAGATCATTTCCACATTGGAAGAGATAAATAAACTCTTATCTTTAGAAAAAACCATTCTTTTATTAGATGAGTGGTCCTTTATTTCATTGGACTTACAACCATATTTAGCAGAATGGCTTAAAAGGTCATTTATGTCTTCGCCAAAATTCTGTTTAAAGATAGCTTGTATAAGGTATCAATCAAACTTTAGTTTTAATTCAGCTTCCTCTAGGATTGGTTTTGAGTTGAACGGGGACATATTTGTTGGGGTAGACTTAGATGATATTTTAGTTTTTGATAAAAACAAATTTTCTGTTATCCATTTTTTTTACAAAGTTATTATTTAATCATTTAGAAAAAGCACATAAAATTTTAATTGATCCAAGTGTTAATTCAACAAGATTTGTCAATGACATTTTTTCAGAAAAAAGGGCTTTTGAGGAATTAATTAAGGCAAGTGAGGGAATTCCTCGTGACTTTCTACATATGTTTTTAAGTTCCTATAGAAAAGTACAAGAACACCCATCTTGGAGTTCAATAGGTGTGCCAGCTGTAGTAGATGCCGCAAAGGATTTCTATCATCGCGATAAACTAATGGATGTCCCACAAGAACATCAAGAAATAATGGAATCTCTTGTAAATGAAGTAATTAAACACAGGAAGGTTAAAGCATTTCTTGTAACTCAGAGACTATCTAATAGTATAGCTTTGCAGGAATTAATGACTGCTCGACTCCTTCACCGTTGGCATATTGGTTATGCAGCAAAGAAAAGTAATGTCGGTGAAAGGTACGACATATATGCAATAGATTATGGGGCTTATGTAGATCTTAGAGAGACAAATATAGGTAGAGAACTCGATGAGTCTATGTTTGAGGATGAGGATCAGTACTGCAACCAAGAGGTTCCTCCAACGGTAGATAAGCGGGCTGTTAGGCATATTGTACTGGAAGAAGAGCAACTGGAAAAATATAATCTTATTTTAGAAGGGGCAATTGAATGTCCTAATCCTCAATGTCACACAAAGTTTAGTCCAAAACAAAAGAGTTATATTATAAAGGGATTGTGTCCGAATTGCTTTGAACCTGTACCAAAATAATCAAGGGGGAGAGTTTTAGGCTCTCCTTTTGTTATTGCTTTAAAATCCTATTTAGATCCGTTACGATGAGCCTTATCATAAGTGAGTGGGGTTTTACAGTTGATTAAAGAAAAATAAATTTTAAGGCGAGCTCAAATTAAGCTAAGAAGCATTTTCTTTATCGTATAAAATGTAAAATGTTGAGAACCATATCAGTCTCATTAAATCCAAACATTATCATTTGTTGAAAGGCTTCTAGTAAATCTAATTTTGTCCATGAAAAACTCTTCATTTTTAAAATGAAATACACAAATGCAACTTATAATTCAAGTTTTCTATATATGGATGATGATGGGGGATAGTATGAACGGAAGGAAAGACATTTTAAATGCTTGGATTACGATAGAACAACTATCAGAAGGTTCTATTAATAAAAAAGATAAAGCTCTAAAGCCTTTACATACAGTGGAGAAGGACTGGAGTAAGTTTTTTTTAGACTTTTTAACTAAACAAAAAGAACAGCAAAATGTATCAGATAAGTTCTTCAAGAAGTCGGGCTTAGTATTATATTTTGATATTTTCAATTTTCAAGAGATTGTTGACATATTGAGGGAGAAATATAAGATCGCTAAGACCTGCGAAGAAGTTAGTAACTCTGACAAATTCACCTTCTCTGTATATTTTGATAACCAGTTAAACTTTATAGCAGACAAATTGTTCTATACGATGAGCGGTTATATCCGCCGACATGGCGATTTACCGAAAGATATTTTAAAAGTTGAAAACTCATTTAGAGAAGACTTGAACAGAAAATTTGATGAGGATTTTAATACCGCGTTTTCTGAACTCTTACAAAATTATAATGTTACTGCAGAAAATTTCCGCTATGCATTTGTGAAAAATTTGGATAATGGAGATGTGAATCTACATTCGTTTTTTATTGGCGATCTGAACAAGGCAAAGACAATCACTAATAAAAATTTGGATAGATATTTTAATGGCTTTTCTGGATATAGAAAAAATTTAGATGGTAAAAAAGAATCAACTCATTTTAATTCACATGTTTTCGAGATGATTTTGCAACCTAAATTTTATCCGTTGGGACGTTTCCCAAGTAATCCTGATTTTGCGCTTTCATTTATGCAACAGGTTGCGGTAAATCTTGCTTTAAATGATGAAAATGATATTCGTAGTGTCAATGGACCGCCAGGAACAGGGAAAACAACACTGTTAAAAGATATTTTCGCTGATTTAGTAGTGCAACAGGCAGCGGAAATTTTACAGCTGTCTGATAAAAATATTCAAGGTAGTCTAGTTTATTGGCAGAGTGCCAAACTTGGTGTTTTACCGGATTCCATTTCAGATAAGAATATTATTGTAGCAAGTTCAAACAATGGGGCAGTCCAAAACATTGTTAAGGAGCTACCAAAGAAAGAAAAGATTGCTGACGATTTTCAAAAGCAACTAGAGGAAACGAATTATTTTAAAGATGTTTCTAATTCTAAATTAACCGGTGAAGGTTTCGGAAAGAATCGCAAGATAAAAAGTGAGCTTTTAAATGAGGATAATTGGGGTACATTTTCGTTGGAAGGCGGAGCGTCAACAAATATTAACAAGTTACTTTTAACCATTGAAGTAATTGAAAAAGATTTAGAAGAAAATTATGAAGCGAGTACAGATGTAAGTGTATATCAAGAATTCTTGCGTCTCTATGATGAAATAAAAACTGAAAGAGAAAAAATTCAAGAATATAGCGAGAAAATGTATTCTCTTCAAAAATTTAAAACCAAGCATAAGGAGCAAACCATTGCTTTTGAACAAGAAGTAACAGAGAAACGAGCAAATTTGATTTCACAAGAGGAAGAAGCGCAGCGTGAACTTGAAAGGCTGAGACAAGAAAGCGTAAATCTCCAAAAAAAGTTATCGGATTGTTCCATTGAAATCAAAAATTTGAATGATTTACAAGCTCAAGCTCAACGGAATTATGATGTAGTTACTTCACAAAAGCCAAGTTTTTTATGGTTCCAGAAAATATTTAATAAATCAAAAGTTGAGCAGTATTTCAAAAATCTCAATAATACGAATGCCCATTTAAATCATCTTTCTCAACAAAAGACTAAATTGCTAAATGAGCGCATGAAATTCGAAAATGCACTAAAGGTAAATGCTGTTAAAATCGAAAATACTCGGCAACAAATTCAGGACACAAAAGCTGATCTCGAACAATGGATCACTACTCAACAAAATAATTTTAAGAAATTGGAACAAGAAATTGCGTTATTGGAAAAACACAAATTTCAAAGTGGAATAGAAGAACTAGATTTCTCACTATCATATGATGAACTTCAAAAGTCTAATCCATGGTTTACCAAGCGCTTTCGTATTTTACAATCAGAATTATTTATTTCAGCCTTAAAGGTTAGAAAGCAATTTCTGTATGAAAACAGAAAGAATTTGAGAACGGCAAGAATTATTTGGAGTAAACAGTCCGAATACATTGGAAAAGAGAATGGACATCAGTTAATTTCAGAATCATGGCAATGGTTGAATTTCGCTATCCCTGTTGTCAGTACTACTTTTGCCAGCTTTGGCAGGATGTTTAAAAACCTTAATGAAAACTCAATAGGTAACCTATTCATAGATGAGGCAGGTCAAGCACTACCGCAGGCAAGTGTTGGCGCAATTTTTAGAAGTAAAAAGGTTATGGTGGTTGGGGATCCATCACAAATAAAACCAGTATTGACGTTAGATTCAAATGTCCTGACATTGATTGGAAGATATTATAATGTTGATGAAAAATTTATCTCTGCTGATGCTTCTACTCAAACGATTGTGGATGCTGCAAGTCAGTATGGTTTTCAAAAAAATGAGGATGAATGGATTGGCATACCACTTTGGGTGCATAGACGTTCAAATTATCCGATGTTTACGATTTCAAATGAAATCTCGTATGACGGGTTGATGGTACAAGGTAAATCAGAAGATGAGTCACAAGGAAAATCACAATGGTATGATTCAACCGGAAAAGCAAATGACAAATTTGTTAAAGAACAAGCTGACTTACTGAAAAGTCTGATTGATAATCGTTTGCAGGAAAATCCAGACTTAGCTGAAGAAATCTATGTTATATCTCCATTTAGAAATGTGGCTTATAAACTTGCACAAGTTTTAGATAAAATTAACTTTACGAAACGCGAAAATGGGAAAAAAACAAACATCGGAACTGTCCATACTTTTCAAGGAAAAGAAGCAAAAATTGTCTATTTTGTTCTTGGAGCGGACACTAATAGCAGTGGGGCAGCAAGATGGGCTGTTTCTGATCCAAATATGATGAATGTTGCAGCTACACGAGCTAAAGAAGAATTTTATGTTATTGGCGATAAGAAATTGTATGCCTCACTTGGAAGTGAAGTGGCAAATAAAACAATTTCGATTATTGAAGACTATAACAGGTAATCAGCGGTAGTATTCTAGTGAAATGTAACTGGCCTAAAGTCCTTAAAATACCCTTTTTATAGTGATATAGAAAAGTTCGGAGAAACGTATTGTAGTCATCTGCCAAATTAAAATGAAATGGAAATATCATTTTTAATACTAACTAAGAATAGAATAAACTCTATTGTTGAACCGCTTTAAATCATAAAGGTAAACATACATTTTTAATAATCGTGAGTCCGATCATTACTGTATTGCTGTTTAAGATTCATTTTAAGATTAAATAGGATTATTTTCTCGCTTAAACTAAACTTCCGCTCAAACATAATGTTCTCAAACCTAAGCTTCCTTCACCTGCTCTCAAGGTACGATAGAGAATAATAGCCTGGTTTCTGCTTATAGGATTCATTATGATATGATTTTATTTTCTACACATGGTAAGAGAAGCAACCTACTGTTGCTTCTCTTTCACCATCTTAATAAAGAGAAAGAAGACAATGAATACAATAAAGTAATTCAATGGATTCTTAACGATGCTTATCTCCAGAGAAATCTGTAAGAGTACCCAGAGAATGAAGATGGCTAGTATTGAAGGAATGATGATTTTGTACATGTCGACCACCTTCCATAGTTAGTAAAAGAAAGGGGCGCGGGCCCCTTTTCTTCATGGTTAAAAGCAAGATGCGGCAGCTCCTGTCATTGCACCGCCAACAGCGCCGGTAATTGCTCCGACGGCTCCCGCTCCTACTGTTCCGATGCCGGGTATTGTGACTGTTCCTACAGCAGCTCCTGCGAGACCCAGTGTGCCGCCGCCAGTTACCGCACCGCCGCCAGTACCTAAAATACATTTCCCGACTGATTGGGTGCTGATTGCACTGCTCGTTTTTCCAGAGTCTTTGTTCATGACTTTAACTAAAACGCCATTTTTGATTTTTTCGTATTTCAGTGTAACGGGGTCACCATTTTTGTCAGCAGAGCTTTTCGGAAGAGCCTGCTCCTCGCCCGTTATGTTGTCTTTTAGGGTTGCATTGCCTTTAGCGTCAATATGAACATCTGCATGATTGAACGTCATCTTCAGCTCACTGTCGTTGAGGTTTTCAACTTTGTATGTAGCTTGGGATTCTGCGGCAGCCGCAGCATGGGGTAAAACCGAGAGGGCAAAGGCACCTGCTAGGAATACCAAGGCTGCCAGTTTCACTGCGGTTAGCTTCATTTTGCTTTGCATAATTGATCCTCCTCCTTTGGTTGCCATACTAACAAAGGCATTCTGCTTCTTAAACCCTTACTATATAAAATGATAAAAAATTCACCCAATTTCATCACATTAACCAACAAGGTTTGTATGTTTCCCTTCGAAAGTCATAGGAGAGTAGAGTTCATATCTGATGCGAAGTTATCAAGGAGTAGAACCTAGCTTTTACTACTCTTTCCCCAACCCCAAAAAGAAGCTGTCATTCAAGAATCCCCTTTGAACAACAGCTTCTTTTCGCATTTTTCCTACGGCAGTATAAATCCCTTTCCGTCACGGAAACCTAGTGGAAAAGGTTTCTGAAAGGAGGGGGCGTATGATGAAGAAAAGTAAAAAAAATCAAAACAAATCATCCTTGGTTTGGAAGATGGCGATTGCCTCTGCGGTTTCTTGGGAAGCGGCAAAGCTGGCGGGTTCTAAACACCCGTACTTAGCGCCTCTATCCGTTATCTTATGTTTGCAATCGACCATAGATCAGTCGGTTCGATTTTCTTTTCATCGGATTGCGGGAACGGTCATCGGAATCATGTTAACCTCTTATCTTGTCAGTTACTTACAAATGAATGGCTGGATGCTGGGGCTGTTACTATTAGGCGGGACGTACGTTGCAAAGTGGTTACGAATAGATGAAACGGTTCTGCATCAGGTAGCTCTCACCATTTTATTGGTATTTACGTTTGAACGACACTCTAAAGATTATGCAATGGATCGGATCATCGATACGGTGATCGGCGTCGTCATCGCGATTCTGGTTCATATGTTTCTTTTTCCGCCGGACTATACAAAAAGGGCAGCGGACTCTTTTCAAACATTGGCTCATCAGCTTTCTGACACACTTTCAGACCTTTCCAAATGGGTGCAATCAGAATGGGGACAAGGAAAAGGGAACATCATGGAAGATAAAGTGAATAACCTTCTGCAGGAGCTGCATACGGCAAAAGAGATGCTGCAAACAGCCTCTGAGAGCTTGAAATTCAACCCCATCAGAAAAAAACATAAAATCACTCTTGCAAGATATCAAACAGAGATGCAAAAGATGAATGCTGGATATGAGTATATATCCAATGTCGTGAAAACGTTAAAAGAATGGGAAAAAGAAGGAGACTTATCTTCGAGTGACAAAAGGGAGCTGGGCAATGATTTACAAGTGTTAAATGAATTTTTTGCGGGTTTTAAAGGAATACAGCTGGGTGAAACAGACAATTGGAAACAGAAGGAACAGAACGTGTTATTGGAATCTCTCCGTTCCGATATGCAGTCGCACCCGCAGCCGAGTCAGGTCTATAAAGACTCTTTTTTTTTAGAAACGAAGAAATTGCTGAAGAGTTTGTAATGTTCTCCGGAAAAAAAGAATATGGATATACAGATGATCAGGTAAAAGCGGGGGAAATCAAATGGATGATATACACCGGATTTTGGATGTCATCGGGGCTTCTGCAAAAGCTAAGGTACTGGCTACCATCATTAAAACAGAGGGGTCCGCTTATAAGAAGGAAGGGGCCTCCATGTTAATTTTAGGAGACAAAACAAGAGTCGGAATGTTATCCGCCGGCTGTCTGGAAGAAGATCTTGCTGAAAGGGCAGAGCAGGTCTGGGCTGCGGGAGAGCCGGTGATTGTCCGCTTTGATATGAGCGCGGAGGACGATTTATCCTGGGGGCGGGGCGTTGGCTGTAATGGTGTTTTGACGGTGTTGCTTGAGCCTGTAAAAGGGGAATTGGAACGAAATCTGATGACAGTCAAGACATGCTTAGATGAAAAAAAGTCTGTGACCCGAGTGAAACGATTCACTGAAACGTTAGAGCCGAAGGAAGATCTGTATATAGCTGAAGACGGCAGAGTGTTTGGAACCGGGGATGTTATGGAACAAGGCTGTATTCAAAAACTGAGACAGACGGAAAAGGGAATCAAAAGGGATGAACATACATCTGATTTATTTTTTATCCATCAGATGGTTCCAAAACCTTGTCTATACGTCTTCGGAGCAGGAGAAGATGCAAGGCCGCTCGTTTCGTTGGCAGCTCGTGCGGGCTTTCATGTGACGGTGATAGACTGGCGTCCCGCTTTATGTCATCACGGTCATTTTCCTGAAGCCGGCCAATTGATAACGGGAGCACCGGAAGAAGTCATGGAAGGCCTGAGCATGACAAAAAGGGATTTTGTTGTCATTATGACGCACAGCTTTCAAAAAGATCAGATCATTTTACATACATTAAAAAACAAGAATGTGTTTTATAAAGGTGTATTAGGCCCCAGAAGGCGCACCGAGCGGCTATTAGGCGGAGCGGATATTCCAGAGGATATTCATTCCCCCATTGGGCTTTCCATCGGGGCACAAGGGCCTGAGGAGATTGCTGTAAGCATTGTTGGCGAGATGATTAAAGAAATGCGAAAACAAAGGTCTCGCTTATGAAAACAGCAGGTATTTACCTGGCAGCCGGTACAAGCAGACGCATGGGGACGGATAAGCGCAGTTTATTTCTCAATGGCGTCTCCCTCGGAAGTATGGCCCTTAAACATGCCCTGTTATCTGAATTAGATCATATCTTCGTTGTAACGAGAAAGGGAGATTCACTGCATTGGCTTTCGGATTTTTTCTTTTTAGATCCCATCTCAAATAAGTGGAGCCAGGCGGAATGTGAGCAAGCGGGTAAGGGCCAAGGCCATTCTATACAATGCGGTTTACAAAAAGCGGCAGCGTACGAGGCTGACGCCGTTATCATTCTCCTTGCAGATCAGCCGTTTGTCACCGCAGATATCATCAATACGTTAATTGATTCCTATCAAAAGGAGCGCCGCTATTCATTTATCGCCGCTGAAAATCAGCATCTTCCTATGCCCCCCATTTTATTCTCAAATCAATGTTTTCCAGTATTGCATCAGTTAAAGGGAGATCAGGGCGCCCGGCACGTGATCCGTGAAAGTATGTTCAAGACGGGAAAAATGATCAGCTTTCAAGACCCTTTGCTTTTTTATGACGTAGACACGGTTGAAGATTATACTTTCCTGCTGAATAAATTCGGGGAGTGAATGAGTTGGAGTATATCGGGAAAAGTGTCATTCGGAAAGAGGCTCTTGAAAAAGTGACGGGTAAGGCGAAATATACGGATGATTTACATGCAACAGGCACATTACACGCAAAAATGCTGATCAGCCCATATGCTCATGCCGATATTGTGTCTATTGATTTTTCAGAAGCCTGGAAGATTCCCGGAGTGAAAGCGATATTGGGCGATGAACCTTTTCCGCTTGCAGGTGAAGAAATTAAAGACAGGCCGCCGATTGCTTATAAAAGGGTCAGATACCACGGTGAGCCGGTTGCTGTAGTTGTGGCGGAAAATCCAATCATAGCCAAAAAGGCCGCGGATGCCATTAAAGTGTCCTATAAACCTCTTCCCGTCGTCAATTCCCCCCGTGAGGCTTTTCAAAAAGATGCTCCCCTCGTCCATGAACATGTTGACCGCTATGAGAAGAAGGCAGGTGTATTCCCGGTTCCGAAGACAAATATCGCGAACCTGGATAAAATCAGAAAAGGAAATATTGAAGACGGATTTAAGGAAAGTGATGTGACAGCAGAATTCCAAATTTCCTTTAACCCTTCTGATCACGCGGCTATGGAGACAAGATGCTCGATTGTTGAAATTCGGGCTGATGAGGAGATTATCATGACAACATCCTCTCAAGCTCCTTTTGCCATTAAAAAATTAATGGAGTGGTACTTTGGAATTGAACCCGGAAAGGTTATCGTCAAAACCCCTTTAGTAGGAGGGGCGTACGGGGGAAAAGCAGCCGTTCAGTTAGAGGTCATTGCCTATTTGGCATCAAAAGCAGTCGGAGGCCGGCCCGTCAAATTATTTAATACGAGAGAAGAGGATATGATCACATCTCCTGGTCATATAGGATTGGATGCCATTGTCAAATTAGGGGCCACAAAGGACGGAATTTTAAAGGCGGCAGACATTCAGCTTTTATTTGATGGCGGAGCATACTCTGATAAAGGAGTGGACATCAGCCGGGCTGCGGTGGTTGATTGTACGGGTCCGTACGCTATCGGCCATATATCGTGTGATTCATATTGTATGTATACGAATCATCCATATCCAAGTGCATATAGAGGCTACAGCCATGCTGAAGTGTTATTTGCCTTTGAGCGGACGATGGATGTATTGGCGGAAAAGCTGAACATGGACCCGTTAGAACTCCGCTATAAAAATGCCATTCGTCCCGGTGATACGACACCGACTCAAGTTCTTCTCAATTCAAGCACGGTCGGAAATGTGCCGAAATGCATTGAGAGATTGAAGGAATTAATGAATTGGTCCGAGGGACAGAGAATTGAAATCGACGGCCGGAAGATACGGGCGAAGGGGATCAGCTGCATTTGGAAAACCTCAACATTTGATACAAATGCAACATCCGGGGTGATTTTAACCTTCAATCCCGATGGAAGCATTAATTTGATGTCAGGGGTAGTGGAAATTGGAACAGGGACAAAAACAGTGTTAGCCCAAATTTTGGCGGAACGAATGAAAATGGATATAAGCAAAATTCACGTGAAAATGCTTGTAGACACGCAAACAACACCCGAACATTGGAAAACCGTAGGGAGCAGAGGGACGTTAATGGCCGGAAGAGCCGTACTGAATGCAGCGGAAGAAGCCATTCGAAAGCTTAAGGAAGTGGCATCATGCGTGTTGCGGGTTCCTGTCGAGGAATTGGAAGTGGCCGACGGAAAGGTTTATTTTATAGATCATCCTGCTGTACATGTTGACATAAAAGACATTGCTTACGGATACACGTTTCCAAATGGAAATACCATTGGCGGCCAAATCATTGCGAGCGGCAATTACACATTAACCCGAATGACGAATTTAGACCGGGAAACGGGAAGAGGGAAGCCGGGACCCGAGTGGGCTGTCGGTGCTCAGGGAATTGAAGTTGAGTTGGATAAACGGGATTATACGTATCGAATTACAAAAGCCTATTCTGTTGTAGATATAGGAACTGTACTGAATGAAAAAGCTGCTAGGGGTCAAGTGATGGGGGGGATGAGTATGGGAATCGCATTTGGAGGAAGAGAAACCTTTGTATTTGAACCGTATGGAAGAGTATTAAATCCTCAACTCAGAACATACAGACCCCTTCACTATGGAGAGCAGCCTGAATATATCATTGAATTTGTTGAAACCCCGCATGTGATTGCGCCTTATGGAGCGCGCGGAGGCGGGGAACACGGACTGTTGGGGATGCCGGCAGCATTGGGAAATTGCCTTTCCGCCGCTTTAGGAGTCCAATTGAATCAACTTCCTCTCATTCCCGAACAATTATGGAGGACGCAAATGGGGTGGAAAGATGATACCGTTTAATTTCGACTATTTTAAACCGAAGACCATTCAAGAAACAACCCGTCTGTTTCACTCGCTTGCGGCCGAAAAGAGAACACCATTGTATTATTCCGGCGGCACGGAAATTATCACGTTAGGAAGGCTGAATATCGTCTATACGGATGCAGTGATAGATATGAACGCACTTCCGGGATTTCACGCCATCCGTTTTTATGAACATGATCTGGTGATCGGAGCGGGCGTATCACTAACGAAACTGGAGGAAAAAAATCCATTTCCGCTATTAAGTAAAACGGTAAGTGAAATTGCGGATCGGACGTCTCGAAATAAAATCAGCCTGGGCGGAAACATTTGCGGGGGCATCTATTACCGTGAGGCCGTGCTGCCGCTGCTGATTTCTGATAGTTTGCTAGGGATTGCAGGGAGAGCGGGGATTCATTACCGTCCCATAAATAAAGTATTTAACAAGGAACTACAGTTGCGAAAAGGAGATTTTTTATTTCATATCGTTGTCGATCGAGCGTATGTTGACTTGCCGTTTGTCAGTATCAAAAGAAGACAGCAGTGGAATGTCGGATATCCATTGGTGACAGTCTGTGCGCTGAAAAAAGATGATGAGATCAGAATGGCCTTCAGCGGCGTATGTCCATTTCCTTTTCGTTCTGCTGAAATGGAGGCTGTGCTTAACGATAAAAGCGGCACAGCAGAAGATAGAGTGCGCAGATCTTTACAGTATGTACCCAAACCCGTTCTTGATGATGCAGAAGGCTCAAGTGAATATCGGATATTTGTCTTGCAGCATACAATCTTAGATGCCTTACAAGAATTAGAAGGAGGTTCCCATGTCTGATCCTATTACGTTGAAAGTAAATGGCGAAGAAAGACAGATTACGGTCAGACCGGCCGATACTTTGTTATTTGCTCTCCGTCTTCGTCTCGGATTAACTGGTGCAAAGCCGGGCTGCTTAAATGGTGATTGCGGCGCCTGTACGGTATTAACGGACGGGATACCGATGAAATCTTGCTTAATGCTTGCGGCAGAAGGGGAAGGAAAGGACATTACGACAATTGAAGGACTTATCAATACGCCGATTCAAAAGGCTTTTATTGAAAAATTTGCGTTTCAATGCGGATATTGCACACCTGGTTTTCTCATGAATTGTCATGCCTTAGTGAATACTGAGCCGAATGCAAGTGATGAAACGATTAAAAATTGGCTGGAGTCCAATATTTGCAGATGTACGGGTTATAAGGAGATTGAAGAAGCGGTTAAATCGGTTTTACATACGGTTGAAGGGAAAGGGGATCATTAGCCGTTGTTGCGGGGAATCACAAAAAGAGCCCAGAGAATCATCCCTGAACTCCATATTCCTCAATTCATATACCGATACTCCCGCAGTTTCTCCAAAATCGCCACTTCTTTCATCAGTTCTTCACCGACATTCGTTTCTTTCACTTTCTTCCGCTCCAGCTCTTTGTCAACTAATCGTTTCACCGTTAAGACGTCGGTTCCGGTGCTCAGCACTTCGGCCTTGGAGTTAAAGTGTTTATGGGCGACGAGCTGCATGCCGTAGGAGTTGTATAAGAGCGTGTAGCCGGCGATGCCTGTTGTGGATTGGTAGGCTTTGGAGAAGCCGCCGTCGATGACGATCATTTTTCCGTTTGCCTTGATCGGATCTTCGCCTTCGATTTCTTTTACCGGTGTATGGCCGTTGATGATATGGCCATGATCCGGGTTGAGCCCGAATTCCTTCAGGATGTTTCGGCAGGCTGCCTCGTCTTCACGCAAATAGTAATACGGGTTTTTCTTTTCTTTATGCGTTTCCTTCTCTTTGATGAAATACCGCTCAAAGGTGGTCATGGCGCGTTTTCCGAAGAGGGAGGAATACTCGCCTGTCCATAAGTACCAGACCATATCTGTCGCCAGGTCATCAGTTTCTTCCGGATGAGCAAACGCTTCCCGTAAGAACCGTTCAAAAACATCTAGCAGCTCACGGCCCGCATAAGCTTTATCCTCAATCATCATCGTTTCCATATTGCCGTTTTCGTCAACAGGAATACAGCCGTGAATCAACAGGTTGCCGTTATATTTTAAATACAGGCTGCCTTTTTTCATCATAAAATTCATATGGCGGCCCAGCTTTTCGGAGTGCTGGACAGAAAACAGCAGCTTGTCCATGACTTCTGCTTCTTCTTCTAATAGCTGATCGGGCTGTTTGGGATTCACCGTCGCAAAGCAGGTGTTTTCCAGTTGATACGTTTTTCCGTTCAGCGTGATTTCATTGCGGTCATAATCAATCTTTTCCAGTAACAGCCGTTCTTCCATATTAAAGTTCGGCCGTCTCTTAATAATCGGGCTCTCAAGCTTGAATTGGATCATCGCGATCGCCTGATGGATTTTTGTGATTTGCTTAATCTCATCTTCCGGTCTGTTTTCAGTTGCTTTCGGGCGGAAAGCCGGGTTATCATCATAATATTTTTCGGCAAGGTTCAATAGCGGTCTCAGATTGATGCCGTAGACATCTTCAATAATGTCCAGGTTGTCATAGCGGGCACAGATACGGATAATATTGGCCAGACATACTTTCGAACCGGCATAGGCGCCTATCCAGAGAACATCGTGATTCCCCCATTGAATATCCACTGAATGATAGTTGATCAGTTCTTCCATAATCCTGTCCGGCTGCGGTCCGCGGTCATAAATATCGCCGACAACATGCAGATGGTCGACCACCAATCGCTGCACGCTGTAAGCAAGCCCGGTGATCAGCTTATCAGCTTGGCCGAGCGCGATGATCTGTTCTATGATTTCGGAGTAATATTGTTCTTTGTTGGCGGCTTGTTCTGTTTTGTACAGCAGCTCTTCGGAAATATAAGCAAATTGGGCAGGCAGCGCTTTGCGCAATTTGGAGCGGGTGTACTTGGAAGAACAATATGAAACGAGCTTAATCATCCGATGAATCGTTTCTTTATACCACTCGTTTAATGCCTCTTTCGTATCAAAGTCATGTTTGATCAGCTTCAGTTTGTCCTCCGGATAATAGACCAAAGCCGCCAGTTCATCAATTTCTCTATCGTAAATGACGCCGCTGAAAATATCGCGGATCTTCTCTTTTACTCTTCCTGAACCGTTCCGCAGCACGTGCTGGAATGCCTGATACTCTCCGTGCAGATCACTGACGAAATGCTCGGTTCCTTTCGGCAGGTTCAGTATCGCTTTCAGATTAATGATCTCTGTGACCACTTTTTCTTCACAATCGTATTTTTGTGCGAGCAGATCTAAATATTTGGTTTCCAATCTCGTCCATCCCCTTTTTATTTACGAGCCATTGCATGATAAGGTGAATTTAAAGTATGACATGATGTTTAAATTATTAGACCTTATATGATAGTACCTCATAAGTCCTTTTTGAGACAAACAAAACAGAAAATACGGCGCTTAAGGCCTCAACATATACCTTCCGCAGACAGCTCATCACCCTGTTGACAAATGATTAAACTTCTATTAAAATAAAAATTTAGCTGATAGTTATTTCTATCGGAAACTTAATACGTAGCAGGCTATGATTGCTGTGGGTCGAACTACAGCAGGAGCGGCTTCTGGAGAGACCGCGGGTTTACCGCGGCGCCGAAGGGTTCACAATCTCAGGCAAAAGGACAGAAGAGTACCGAATATGTATTTGGCATGCTGTTGATTGTCAGCGGCGCAAATATAATTTGATATTCTTATGACCATGAGATTGGAGGGCATCCAATCTCTTTTTTTATTGGCTTTATTTTCTCGTCGTTCATCAAAAAGTAAGGAGGAGTCAGGTGTGGAACAGCGAGAGCTAAAGAGGGACTTGTCGAATCGGCACGTGCAGCTGATCGCCATTGGCGGCACGATCGGCACCGGATTGTTTTTAGGGTCCGGTAAGGCGATTCAGCTGGCGGGTCCTTCTATCATCTTTGCGTATTTTATTGTAGGTATTGCGCTTTTTTTCGTCATGCGGGCGCTGGGAGAACTGCTGTTATCTAAAGCGGGGTACCAATCATTAACGGATATTGCCGAGGCGTATTTAGGGCCGCGTGCGGCGTTTGTCACCGGCTGGACTTATTGGTTTTGCTGGATTATGACGGCTATGGCGGATGTGATCGCCGTCGGTGTATATGTGAAATATTGGTTTGACATTCCGCAATGGGTTCCTGCACTTATCTGTTTGCTCATTTTATTAGGGCTTAATCTGTTAACGGTCAAGATTTTTGGAGAGTTGGAGTTTTGGTTCGCCTTAATTAAGGTGATCACGATTCTCGCGTTAATTGTCATCGGTGTGGTTTTGCTGGTGATTGGGTTCAAAACGCATACCGGAACGGTTTCAGCGGCGAATCTGTGGGAGCACGGAGGCTTGTTTCCAAACGGGTTTTCAGGCTTTTTGCTATCGTTCCAGATGGTGATCTTCGCCTATGTCGGTGTGGAATTAGTGGGTGTGTCGGCAGCGGAGACATCAAATCCGAAAAAAAACATTCCGTCCGCTATCAATAAAATTCCATTGCGTATTTTATTTTTCTACGTCGGGGCATTGATCATTCTTTTATGTATTAACCCTTGGACGCAGCTGAATGCGGCGGAAAGTCCTTTTGTGAAGACCTTCAGCTTAGTCGGCATTCCGGTGGCCGCGGGAATCATTAATTTTGTCGTATTAACGTCGGCCGCTTCTGCTTGTAACAGCGGGATGTTTTCTACAAGCCGGATTTTGTATAACTTAAGCAAAACGAAACAGGCGCCGGCCAGTTTCGCGAAGCTGAATAAAAACCATGTGCCGAGCAGCGCGTTATGGGTATCGGTCATTGTGCTGTCAGCGGGCGCTCTTTTAAGCAAATTGATACCGGAAGAAGCGTTTGGCATCGTGACCACCATCAGCGCGATTTGTTTCATTTGGGTGTGGGGCGTGATTCTTGTCTGTCATATCAGATACAGGAAAACCCGCCCGGACTTACACGCAAGCTCGTCTTTCAAGGCGCCGTTCGCGCCGTTTATCAATTACGCCGTGCTGGCGCTGTTTGCCGCCATTCTGGTGATTATGCTGTTTGCGGATGCGACGCGCCCGGCTTTGCTGCTGACGCCGCTGTGGTTTATTGGACTGTTTCTTATCTATCGGGCGAGAGGGAGCAAGACATAAAGGTTATGAAGTAAATGGTCATCAGAGTTTCAAGAAAAAGACAGCGTGCCGCTTGCAGTATGCTGTCTTTTTCTTTCGTTAACCAGGCATATAGGAAACAAGCTATTTGTGCCTTAAAGGGAACGGTGGATAGCGACAAGCCTTATGTATAAAATTAGAGAGTCAACAACTAAAAAAGACTCGAATCATTTTGTTAAAAGAAAAAGTATGCCTCCCAAAATACAAATTAAAAAAAAGAAAATTGATGAGTCAGTAAAAGACTTTCTTTGCAATTCAAATAACCCCTTTCTAATTTGAGGAAAAAAGCAATAGATATAAATGGGAATATATTGATATTTTAACAAGGATAATGTTAACATTATTTACCCTTAAAATTCAAATGGAGCATCTGCAAAACTATGAGGAAAAGCATGTGTTGGCGGAGCAAACCCTAACTGATAACATAAAAAGCCGCCATTCATATGGCGGCTTTTTACATTAATTCCGGATCAAATAATCAAATGCGCCTAAAGCGGCAGTTGCACCTGATCCCATTGAGATAATGATTTGGTTGTACGGGCCGTCTGTGCAGTCCCCTGCGGCGAATAGGCCGGGAACGCTTGTTGCGCCGCTCTTATCGACGATGATTTCGCCGATGCGGTTGCGTTCGACGGTTTCGTCTAACCATTCTGTATTAGGCACGAGACCGATTTGGACGAAAACACCTTGAAGTTCAACGTGTTTTTCTTCGCCTGTTTCACGATCAACGAACGTAATGCCGTTTACGTTTTGGTCGCCTGTGATTTCTTTCGTTTGTGCATTTTTGTGCACAGTGACGTTTGGCAGGCTGTAAAGACGTTTTTGCAGGACTTCGTCTGCTTTCAGCTCCGGCGCGAACTCCAGCACAGTCACGTGATTGACGATACCTGCAAGGTCAATCGCCGCTTCGATTCCGGAGTTTCCGCCGCCGATAACGGCTACGTCTTTGCCTTCAAACAATGGTCCGTCACAGTGCGGGCAGTATGCAACACCTTTGTTTTTGAACTCTTGCTCACCAGGTACGTTGACATTGCGCCAGCGGGCACCTGTTGACAGGATCACTGTTTTACTTTTCAGTACAGCGCCGTTTTCAAGTTCAAGTTCGAAGAGGTCTTTTTTCTCAAGGCGTTTCGCGCGCTGAAGGTTCATGACGTCAATATCATAATCTTTCACGTGCTCTTCAAGGCTTGCAGCGAGCTTCGGTCCTTCAGTCGCTTTGACGCTGATGAAGTTTTCGATGCTCATGGTGTCGAGTACCTGGCCGCCGAAGCGTTCAGCGACGACACCGGTGCGGATGCCTTTACGCGCCGTGTAGATCGCCGCGCTTGCGCCGGCAGGTCCGCCGCCGACAACAAGAACGTCAAACGGCTCTTTGTCGGCAAACTCAGACGCATCTGCGCCGCTGCCCATTTTCGCGAGAATCTCTTCGATGGTCATACGGCCGCTTCCGAAAGATTCACCGTTTAAGAAAACAGTCGGAACAGCCATAATGTTTTTGCTTTCTACTTCTTCTTTGAATGCCGCGCCGTCAATCATTGTATGAGTGATATTCGGGTTGAGCACGCTCATCATGTTTAATGCTTGGACGACATCAGGGCAGTTGTGGCATGTCAGGCTGATATAAGACTCAAAGCGGTATTCTCCGCTGATGTTCTTAATCTGGTCAATGACCTTTTGATCAGCCTTAGGCGCTCTGCCGCTGACTTGAAGCAATGCCAGCACTAATGATGTAAATTCGTGGCCGAGAGGAACACCGGCGAATGTAACGCCTGTGTCTTCTCCGGTACGATTAACGCTGAAGCTCGGTGTTCTGTTTAATTCAGTTTTTTCAACTGAAATTTTAGATGACATGGAAGCCAGTTCGTCAACGAGAGCCAGCAAGTCCTTAGAAGTGTCATCATCACCGGCGCTTACTTTGAGAACAATGTCGTTCTCAATTAGCTGCATGTATTGATTTAATTGTGCTTTGATATTTGCATCAAGTACCAATTGAATGCACTCCTTAGATTTTACCTACCAAATCAAGGCTAGGTGTAAGTGTTTCGCCGCCTTCTTCCCATTTAGCCGGGCAGACTTCACCTGGGTTTTGACGAACGTATTGAGCTGCTTTTACTTTGTTTACAAGGTTGCTTGCGTCACGGCCGATACCGCCTGCATTGATTTCAACTGTTTGGATGACGCCATCAGGATCGATGATGAATGTTCCGCGGTCAGCAAGACCAGTTTCTTCGTCAAGAACGTCGAAGTTGCGGGAGATCGTTTGAGATGGGTCACCGATCATTGCGTAAGTGATTTTGCCGATTTTTTCAGAGCTGTCATGCCAGCCTTTGTGTACGAAATGAGTATCTGTAGAAACAGAGTATACTTCAACGCCTAATTCTTTCAGTGCAGCGTATTGTCCTTGAAGATCTTCAAGCTCAGTCGGGCAAACGAAAGAGAAATCTGCTGGGTAGAAGCAGAAAACGCTCCATTGACCTTTCAAATCTTCGTTTGTTACATCGATGAATTCACCGTTTTTGAAAGCTTTTGCTTCGAATGGCAGTACTTCTTTTCCGATTAAAGACATAATATCTTCCTCCTGAAATGTGATTTTAAAATATATTAAAAAGACAAAGCATTCACTTTATCTTTCAATAATAATTCTAATTATATATAGATTATTAAATAACATTTATTTTTTGTCAAGCTATATGAGGTATTATTTTCTGCTTTTTTTGCTTTAAACGTTAAAAATCGCTTGGTATAAGCGGTTCGGCGCTGTTTATCATGTTTAGCGCCGGGCGAAAGGGGGATTCTCAATTGGTGAAACGAAATGGTGGGAAATCAACCCCTCTATATGGCAGTATAAACCAAAGGGGGTATGATCATGCAAATAAATAACATTACTTTGTACAGTTGTGCTTTAGAGGAGACGAAAGACTTCTATGTAAGGGTGTTGGGTTTTTCTTTAGCGGATCAGTCCGATGATTCGTTTACAATCAGGGCGGGAGAAAGCGAATTGGAATTCAGGCGCACCGATTCTCAATCTCATCCGACGTATCATTTCGCGTTTAACATTCCGAATAATCGTTTTGATGAGGCGAAGGCATGGATAAAGGATAAAGTCGTTTTTCAAACGGAAGATGGCGAGGATGAGGTGTATTTCTCCCATATTAAAGCACGTTCCTTTTATTTTAAAGATCCATCCCACAATGTGGCGGAATTCATCGCGAGAGACACATCGCCGGCAAGTGCGGAACGTTTTTCGATTGAGTCCGTCCTGAATATCGGCGAGGTGAATCTGACGGCTGCTGAGGTGGTATCGACCGGGAAGGAGCTGCAGCGTTTCGGTATACCGGTGAGAGACGGCGCGCCTCTTAAGGAGAACGGATTTCATTTTATGGGCGATTACAATGATGGGGCGTTTTTGCTTTTAGGGCCGAACGGGCGCCGCTGGATTTTTTCTGATCAGCATGCGGAGTTTCATCCGCTGTCTGTCATTGTGAACGGGACGATCCGCATTGAGGCTGACGGAAAAGGCGGCATTGACATCAAGCGGGCGCAGCCGTCATAAAAAAGCCCGGGCTCAAAAGGCCCGGACTTAAGGACATTATTTATAAACAACCCGGGTGCTGCACATGATGTCGTGCAGCGCTTTTTTCTCTCCGAAGGCACCCATAATGAAACCGATATAAAGAATGACCTTAGATATGATATAAGCGAAAGCGCGTCCGAAGGCCTGGCCAATGGAAATGCGTCCGCCATCTTCATTGACGACCTTAAGGCCGAGCAATGCTTTTCCCAGTGTCCCCTGCATCTTTGAGGCTGTGAGCAGGCTGAAATATAAGATGCTGATCACAAAAGAGCTCACAAGAATCGGGATGACGCCGAACACCAGAAAAGAGATGTTAAACTGATTTTCGGTCATGAAGGGGTCAGCCGCCGCAACGCCTGCCGCAAATAAAAAAGTGACTGCAAATTGAATGATAAAAATCGGAATTCCTATGATGATCTGATCAATGACGTAAGCCAGAAACCGAATCCAAAATCCTGCCGGTCTTTCCATGTATCTTTTTCTCTCCCTTGCTTTAATCTGGCATATTATACGAAAACATGCCGGATTTTGCAACGGAGTTTAAGCTTCTGCGAGCGGCCTCTTTCCCCATGCTAAGCGTCCCATGATCAGTCCAAAAGCCAGAAGGGCAAATATGATGCCGCACCACATCAGCTGATGGATTCCCAAATGTGAAATAAACCAGCCTCCCGCCGCCGTTCCGATGGTGATGCCGAGGTTGGAAAAGGAGACAAACAGGCTGTTGCCGAATTCGGGGGCCTCCTTTGCTTCCGCAGTAAGCCAAGTCTGACTCACAATGAGCCCGCCGGAATGAACGGCGCCCCATACGAAGACAAGGACGGCCATCGGTGCGAAAGACGCCCCAAACCCGTATATGAGCAAGTAGGCGGCTGTATAAAGAAGCGGAAACAGGATGACGGTCTTTTTCATATTTTTGTATAACAAAGCGCCGAAGACGAAATTCCCGGCTATCATAATCACCCCGAAGCTCATCAGCATGAAGCTGACCCATGTGCCGTTCATATGCGACACACGTCCGAGGTACTCCGCAAAATAGCTGTAGACAGAAAACATGGCCGCAAAGAGACAGGTGACGGCAGCGATATTAAGCCACAAGGCCGGTTTGCGAAGGATGCCGAGCTGGCTTCTGAAAGACATTTTTTCTGTGACCGCCATGGATGGCAAAAAGAGAAGAATGCCCGTGAACGCGATGAGACTGACAATCGCGCCGAATAGGAAGGCTGATTCAAGGGAGAGACGCTCAGCCAGATAGGACGTGAAAGGGACGCCGAACGCAAAGCCGGCGGTGATGCCTGAAAATACTTTCGTTACGGCTTTTCCGGATTGGGCGGCGGGAACAAGGCGGGCCGCGGCCGCAAGCGCTACAGAAAAGAACACGGGGTGGCATAAGGCCGGAATGATCCGAAACGCAAGCATGACACTGAAATGCGCCGTATACGCGTAGACCGCATTAGAAACGGCAAACATCAGCACCGCCAAAAGCAGAATGTATTTCCGGTTTATACCTGAAGCAAGCAAGGTCAAAAACGGTCCCGACACAGCGACGATGAATGCGAAAATACTGACAAGCCACCCCGCTTTTGAAGCGGTCATTTGAAATCTGTCCGCCACTTGCGGAAGAACCCCGATGATGCCCATCTCGGTCGTAATAATCCCGAAAACCCCTAGGGCCAAAAAAAGAATGAAGATGGAACTGCTTTTTTTCATTGTTATGTATACCTCCTTTTATAACTACATATACAGAAAAATAGATATGTTAGAACGAAAAAAGCCCTCCTTTCATGGTTATAGCTGGTGCTGAACATAGTCAGCAAAGGCTTTAATTTGTTTTTCGTTCCTTCTGTAATAGGTCCACTTTCCGATTCGTTCAGATTCCAGCAGGCCGGCTTTTTGCATGGTCAGCAGGTAGCTGGAGATGACGGACTGCGCAAGCCCCGACTTTGCCTGAATATCACCGACGCAAATTCCGGTGCGGAAACTGAGGCCCTGCTCAAGATAAGGCCTTTCATCAAAATGGTCCTCCGGGTGTTTAAGCCATGTCATAATATCACTTCGTGTTTTGTTAGATAACGCTTTATGAATCAATATCGGTTCCATAACGTTTATTATATCTATTTTTCTGGATTTGTAAATTCGTTTTTTAACGAAATGCTTCTCAAAATAAGTAAAAACCGTGTTAAAATATAACATATTATCAGATTACCGGTAAAAAATCCGGGTATTTATCAGGAGGATATTCACTTGAATCAAAAGAAAAAAGGTACGATCGCGGTGACCTTGCTTTCCGCTCTGATGTTTTGTCTGTTGCCGGTCATCGTCTCGCTTTCTCCGCTTGCAGAAACGGGGCCGAACGCGAATCGTTTTAACTCCGCAGGCATGTGGGCCGCCGTCGGTCAGATCCTTGTGATATATGCGGTCCCGTTCATTATGTATGTTCTCGGTGTTCGTGTCATGAAAATCATCATGGCCGTTTTTTGCGGAATCGGGCTTATCATATGCGCGGCTGTCTTGTTGGTGGCGCTATTGGCCGCCATTTCCTTAGGGCAGGAGCTGTCTCTTTATTACGGTCCTCTCGCATGGTCAGGCGCGGCTTTTATCGTCAATGTGATATGGTACATTGCCGCGTTTCGTTCCTCTCCGAAACATCAGCAGCAGGCTATGTGACATTTGTTCTATAAATCTGCCGAAAATACAAATATTTCATAGGATGATTATGGTATGATTATAGCGGTATAGCAGTTTTTAATAGAAACGGGAGGAACTGACATTGAAAAAAAAGACGGCTTCACTTCGAATGAAAACATTAGCAGCCGGCGCTGCGGTTGCTGCGGCTTTATCTGTGGGAGCGGTTTCTGATCTGCCGGGGGCAAAATGGCTGCATCCGGCGGCTGCTCAAGCTGCGGAAACGGTATTTAAACAAAATCATGCGGCATCCGGTTTCTTGACGGGACGGTATGACGCGCAGGCCATGTCTCCGACGATGTTCAACTGGTCAAGAGAAAGCCGGTTTACAAGCACTGCCGATGGCGCATTAAAATGGGAAAAGAATGTTCCGGCCAATCCTCAAAACGGTGCGGGAGCCGCGGTTGACGGGGACGGCACCGTATTTATTCAATCAAAAGACGGGAAGCTGACGGCATATCATCCGGACGGTTCTGTGAAATGGGTGACGGAAAACCTCGGGACAACCTATACGCTGACTCCGGTGCTCGGAACAAACGGTGTCATTTATCTTCCTTCTCACGATAAAAAACTGTATTTCATCGACAAAGAAACCGGAAACATTTTAACTTCAGTTCCGCTGAGCGCAGCGCCGAGTTCTGATGCGGCTATCGGATCTGACGGCACGCTGTATGTGTCGACGCTGGATAACTATATCTATGCGATTAAACCGACGTCGCCTTCGACATGGACGCAAAAGTGGAAGTTTAAAACAAACGGCGTGGTCGGCTCTGCTCCCGTGTTAGCGTCAAACGGCACGCTGTATACGGCAACGTACAATAATATCTTTTATGCGATCAATTCCGGAACGGGCCAAGTGAAATGGTCAAAATCGACGTCCAACGGATTTAAAGGCTATCCGGTTATTGACAGAGACGGCACCGTTTACGCCGGAAACCAAGACGGCAGCTTATACGCCTATACATCAACGGGTGCTGTAAAATGGACGTTCCCGTTAAACGGTTTCTCCAGTTCTTCATTAGCGATTGACCATAACGGCAATGTGTATATCGGTTCCGGAAGCGGCGAACTGTTTTCCATCAGCAAAACCGGTAATATGAACTGGTCTTTCTATACGGACGGGCCTGTGAGAACGGCGCCGCTGATTGATGCAGACGGCAATGTGTACTTCGGCTCTGACGATAAAAACGTCTATGCGGTTGACGCTGACGGTAATGAAAAATGGCGCTATCAAACAGACAGCAATGTCATTTCCTCCCCGGTTCTGGCTGAAGACGGCACGCTTTACGTCGGCACTTTTACGAAACTGCTCGCATTCGGGGCAACAAAATAATAAAAAAAAGAATCCGCGTCATCTGCGCGGATTCTTTTTTTATTTAGAGGCTTGAATAAATACGCCTTTTTCATGAGAAAATTCTTTAAAGCCGTACACACCGTGATATGAACCGATTCCGCTCGTATTAACGCCGCCGAACGGAAGGTTAACGTCAGTGAAATGAACGACGACATCATTGATAGAAGCGTTGCCGGACGTCGTGTGCTGCAGAACATAATCGATCAGCTCCTGATTACGGCTGAATACATATAAGGCAAGCGGCTTGTCCCGGTCAGTGATGTAATCAACGGCTTCACTGATATCTTCGTAATTCATAATCGGCAGAATCGGTGCGAAAATCTCCTCCTGCATAATCTTCATATCGGGCGTGACGTTTGTCAGCACGGTCGGAGAAATCGTGCGGTCATGTGCATCGAATACGCCGCCGAAGGCCGTTTTCGCCCCTTTCTCAATGGCATCATCATATAGAGCTTTGACACGGTTAAAGTTGCGCTCATTGACAATCTGCGTGAATTTATTGCGGTCAACCGTATGATCATCCTCCATAAAACCTGCATTGACAATGGTTTGCAGGAGATCTGTAAAGGTGTCCTGTACATCTTCCTTCATAAGGAGATAGTCAGGAGCGATACATGTTTGTCCCGCATTGACAAATTTGCCGACGGCGATTTTTTTCGCCGCGTCCATTAAATCATAGCCGCTGTCAATGATCGTCGGGCTTTTTCCGCCAAGCTCAAGCGTGACGGACGACAAGTGCTTCGCCGCTGCCGTCATGACGATTTTGCCGACATTCGTGCTGCCGGTGAAGAAAATGTGGTCAAACGGCTGGTCGAGCAGTTCTGTCGCGACATCAACCTCACCTTCAAAAATGGCGACTTCTTCTTCATGAAATGCCTCGCGAATGACTGTCGCGGCAATATGGCTCGTCTCCATCGTAAAATCAGACAGCTTCACAATCGCGCTGTTGCCGGCTGCAATGGCGGCGGCAAGCGGAGCCATCGTCAGCATAAACGGATAATTCCATGGGCCGAGAATTAAAGTGACGCCTTTTGGCTCGTACATTAATACGCCGTCAGCGTCCGGGCTGACGGATGAGCCGACGCGTTTCGGCGCCATCCAGGTGTCGAGATTGTTCATATTATCTTTAATCGCCTTGATCGTTCCCTGCGTTTCCGCTCTTTTCACCTCATGATAAGGCTTGCGGACGTCCCGTCTGATCGCCTCAATGATTTCTTCTTCATGAGCGGTGACGGCATCTAAAAAGCGCTGAAGCTTTTCTTTGCGCTGCCCGGCTGTTGAAGCACGCAGTGTTTTTTGATTTTTTTTCTGAAGCTCAAAGACGCGTTTGATTTCTGCTTTTATATGCTGATCCATCGGTCTTCCTCCTCTGGTTGCTTTTTTGTTTCTTCAGGGCCTATTATAGTGTGATGTGATTTTGCGGCAAAGACAGCGTAAACGCATCTATACGTTACCGTACAAATTGCGGTGATCTGTCTAATGAAAGGAGTGTCTCTTATGCCGGATTCTGTGACAACTGACATCAAACAAGCGCTCTTGGTTATGCTTAGGGAGCGGGATATCCGCCGTGTGACCATGAAGGATATCGCCGAACGGGCGCACGTGAGCCGGGGGACACTGTACCTTTATTACGAGGATAAATATGCAATTTTAGAAGATATAGCGGAAGAAATGAAGGACGGGCTGAGTGAAGCGCTGTACGATTCGCTGAAGCATAAAGATGTGCTTCATTTAAATGGCGGCTGGCAAAAAGTGCATCCGACCCTGTCTTTTGTTGACCGGCATCGGGCGTTTTTCCAAACGATGATGGATCGTCATAAAATGCCGTATTTTCACTTTCATGCTTTTTTTAAAGATGTATTCCGGCATGATGTGCTTTTGTCACCGGTGAATGCAAATTTCTCACCGACCGAACAGGATATGTACATTCATTACCGCTCTTTATACACGTATGCCATTGTGTTGTACTGGCTGAATGAGGAGCCCGGGGCATCACCGGAAGCGATCAGCGGGCAGGTGTGGGATTTGATTTCTCAAAAACGGTTTTACTGGCTGTTCGGCCGCCGGGTGCCGGAACAAGAAGAAAAAAAGCCCGCCGACCGGCGGGTGACACGGACGAGGCAGGCCTTGCAAGAGGCTATGATCGGCTTAGCAGCGGAAAAAAAGGATTACGCGGCGATTACGATTTCCGATATTGCCCGTAAAAGCAACCTGCGCCGTGCCACTTTCTATGACCATTACGCCAACAAAGAAGCGTTGCTGAAAACGATCATCCACCAATCATGCCGGGAGCTGATCGGATTATTGACGGTAAAGGGAGATCCTGCTGACTGCTCCATGGAAGAAGCGGAAGCCGCGCTCGTCCGGCTCTTTTCCGCACTGTCCGACGGCATGCCGCTCGTCCATTTTCTGAGAGAGGGTTCCGGAGTGCCTGACGTCATCCCGGAAATGTTCAGAGCGCTGCAATCGTTTTATCTTCATCAGCCTCTGCACATTCAGGCGGGCAAAAAGCTCTATGCATACTATGTCGCGTCCATGCTTGTCGGCTTGATTCAATATCGCCTTCATGAAGGAAAAGACCACGCGCCGGACATGCTGGCCCGGGAGTTTCTGCAGTTTTTGGATGTGAAGAAGTATCGGGTGATTTTGCTGTGAAGATGATGAAAAAGAACTCCCAAAACAGGCGGAGTTCTTTTTTTTTCTGTTTTCTTCGAGAAGTGCCGTTATGAAGTGTCCGGCTTGATCCCTTATAAAAAAAGAAACCTGTCATATGACGCCAGATCAGCATTTCTGCTGCCAAACATGACAAATGTCATATTCGGGGCATGATGGCTGCTACTACAAAAGCGTCCGGCGCCCCGTTATACTTGGGATCATAATGAAAAAGAAGGGACATGACATTCATGATCAATCACGCCGCAACTCAAAAACAAGCGTCTTTAAAAAAGCAGGTTGCCGCATTTTCCGGTGCCGATACAAAGCATAGTGTCATTCAGCTTCTCAACACGTTTGTACCGTTCTTTGCCCTTTGGTTTCTTGCTTACTTCAGCCTCAATGTCTCCTATCTTCTAACCCTCGCCTTTACTGTTATAGCAGCGGGATTTTTGACAAGAATCTTTATTATTTTCCACGACTGCTGCCATCAATCCTTTTTCAAACAAAAGAAGCTGAACCGGCTGTTTGGGTTTATTTCAGGTGTGCTGACACTGTTTCCGTTCTCTCAATGGCAGCGCAGCCACTCCATTCATCATGCGACAAGCAGCAACTTAGATAAACGGGGAACAGGCGATATTTGGATGATGACCGTTAAGGAATACAACGAAGCGTCAGCCTGGACAAAAGTACGCTACAGACTTTATCGCAATCCGTTTATTATGTTTATTCTCGGCCCGATTTACGTATTTCTGATTAAAAACCGTTTCAATGTAAAAGGCGCCCGCCGCAAGGAACGCTGGAACACCTATTTCACGAACGCGGCGATTGTCTTATTGGCTGCTGCAACATGCCTGCTTGTCGGCTGGGAAAACTTTTTGCTTGTTCAGGGTCCGATTTTCCTTATTTCGGGGTCAATCGGCGTCTGGCTCTTTTATGTCCAGCACACGTTCGAGGATTCTTATTTTGAAGCCGATGAGCATTGGGACTATGTGCAGGCCGCGGTAGAAGGAAGCTCCTTTTACAAGCTTCCGAAGCTTTTGCAATGGCTGACAGGCAATATCGGCTACCATCATGTCCACCACTTAAGCCCGAAAGTGCCGAATTACAAGCTGGAAGCGGCTCACGAGGGGCATGAACCTTTAAAAAACGTACCGACCATTACGCTTAAAACAAGTCTTGAATCCATGAAATTCCGTCTGTGGGATGAGGATGAAAAGCAATTTGTCACCTTTCGGGAGGCGCGGAAAACACCGCCGCCCAAGCAGGTGCCGAAAGAACGTTTAAAGAAAAATGCCTGATATGGCGCGCGGCTCTTTCTCTTATCAGAAAGGGCCTGCTCTTTATGTGTGAGGATGCAATAAAGGCGGCGTTTTGGTAAAGTGATGGTAGACACAAGCGGTAGAAGGTGGAATAAGGATGAAGAAATATTTTAAATTTCAAAAACTGAATGGGATTTCTCCTTATATATGGACGATTTTTTTCATCTTGCCCTTTTATTTTATTTTCAAGAGCTCTTCTACCTTTGTAATGGTGTCCGGCGTCATTTTCACACTTGTTTTCTTTGGCGCGTATCGCTTTGCATTTGTTGCAAAAGGCTGGCCGGTTTACTTATGGGCGCTTCTTCTGATCGGCATATCGACCGGTTCAGTCTTGCTGTTCAGCTATATTTATTTCGCTTTTTTTATTGCCTACTTCATCGGCCATATCCGGGACAAAGTTCCATTTTACATCTTATATTACATTCATATCATCAGCGCGGCGATTGCCGTCAACTTCAGCCTTGTTCTGAAAAAAGACTGGTTTTTGACGCAAATCCCGTTTATCGTCATCACTCTGATCAGTGCCATCCTCCTCCCGCTCAGCATTCGAAGCAGAAAGGCACGAGAGCGCCTTGAGGAGAAATTAGAATATGCAAATGAACGAATCGCGGATCTTGTGAAGCTGGAAGAAAGGCAGCGCATTGCCCGGGACCTTCACGATACACTTGGACAAAAGCTCTCCTTAATCGGACTGAAAAGCGACCTTGCCCGAAAGCTGATTTACAAGGACCCTGAACAGGCCCGCACTGAACTGAAAAGCGTTCAAGAGACGGCCCGCTCCTCCTTAAATGAGGTCAGACAAATTGTCTCGTCGATGAAAGGCATCCGATTGAAGGATGAGCTCGGCAATGTTCGGCAAATTCTTGAAGCGGCAGGAATTGAATTTGTGTATGAAGAAAAAGAAGCGCCAAAACATATCTCTTTGCTGAACGAAAACATTGTCAGCATGTGCATTAAAGAAGCCGTCACCAATGTCGTGAAACACAGCGGCGCCAAAGTATGCCGCATCACCATTCAGCAGCTTTGGAAAGAGGCTGTCATTACGGTAGAAGACGACGGCAGCTTTCAATGCAGAGAAGACCGCTTTTTTTCAAAGGGGCACGGCCTGCTTGGAATGAGAGAACGGCTTGAATTCGCGAATGGCAGTTTAGCCATCGATACAGCTGCCGGAACAAAGCTGACCATGAGAATCCCGAATGATTCAAAATCAAAAGAAAAGGATGGTAGCAGATGATCAACATCTTCATTGCCGAGGATCAGCAAATGCTGCTTGGCGCACTCGGTTCGCTGTTGAATTTAGAAGAGGATATGACGGTTGTCGGCCAAGGCACAAGCGGCCAGGATGCGATCGACTTCGTGGAAAAAAATGCGCCTGACATCTGTCTGATGGATATTGAAATGCCCGGGGTATCAGGTCTTGAGGCGGCGGAAAAACTCAAGGACAGTGATGTGAAAATTATCATTTTGACGACCTTTGCCCGCTCCGGCTATTTTCAGCGGGCGCTAAAAGCGGGCGTCAGCGGTTACATGCTCAAGGACAGCCCGAGTGAGGAGCTCGTCAGCGCCATCCGCAGCGTTATGAAAGGAAGGCGCGTCTACGCCCCTGAATTAATGGAGGATATCTATGGTGAAGAAAACCCGCTGACTGAACGGGAAAAAGCGGTGCTCGAACTCGTCGCAGACGGAAAAAACACGAAAGAAATTGCAAATGCCCTCAGCATCAAAAGCGGTACAGTCCGCAATTACGTTTCGATGATTCTGGATAAATTAGAAGTGAAAAATCGAATTGAGGCCATTACCCGCTCAAAGGAAAAGGGCTGGTTTAAGTAACCAGCCCTCCTTGTTCAGCCAGTGTTTTTGCACTGGCTTGTTTCTTTTTCGCCGTCACTCTGTCTCTTCCTTCCACTTCTTATCAATCAGCATTTTCCCCGGCCATGTGTATGCCATGATGCCGCCGTCTGCCGTGATGTCTTCTCCTGTGACGTAAGAGCTGTCGTCTGAAGCGAGGAAGAGCGCGACAGCCGCCATTTCTTCCGGTTTTCCGAGCCGGCCGAGCGGCGTGATCCATTTGTTGGCTTCACGGAACGCCTCGCCCATTTCGTCTTCTTTCGTGCCTGCTAATTTATCAATGAGCGGCGTTTCAATCGTGCCCGGCGATAAGGAATTGACGCGGATTCCGCTTTGGGCGTAATCAATGGCCATCGCTCTCGTCAGGTTTGTAATTCCGCCTTTTGCGGCGTTATAGCCGGAGCGGTCAAGGTCTGCGGCCCGGCCTGACATGGAGGAGGTGTTAATGATGGAGCCTCCTTTTTCGAGCATAAGCGGAATGAGATATTTGCTGCACAGAAATGTGCCGCGCAGATCGACGGCGATGATCCGGTCAAAAAGTTCGACCGGGTATTCATGGACTTTGCCGCCCTCTTGGTCAACACCGGCATTGTTAAAAAGAATATCTATTGTTCCGTACTTTTGCTGAATGCCGTCTGCAAAAGACTTTACGTTTTCTTCGTCTGATACATCAAGATGAAAGGCCTCTGCTTCTCCGCCATTTTTTCTGATGGCGCTGACGGTTTCATTCAGTTCGCTTTCCTTGATGTCACCGCAGATCACGCGGGCGCCTTCATCGGCGAAAACCCGTGCCGTCGCTTGTCCGATGCCTGTCGCGGCCCCTGTGATGATTGCGGTTTTGTCTGTTAATCTTCCCATATAGCGATTCCTCCTTTTTCTATATCTGTTCCCGCTGATTAGGGGGATAAACATATAGAACTTCATTTCTAAATACCTATTAAATATGTTAATATTATGTATATACATCATTGGGAGGCTTACATATTTTGAAGATACAGCATAAGAAGGAGATAGCGCTTTATTGTTATACCGTTGTCCCTATATGGTTTGCTATTTCCATCGTCATCGCTATTTTTTCTCATGACATCACATTTCCTCTCACCGTAAGAAATGTTCTGCATGAGTTTTTGCGAAACATGGGATCTCTTCTCTTATTTAGTTTGTTTTTCTACCCGTCATACATATGGATGAAGAAGGAATTCGGCCGCTGGAAAGAAGAAGAAAAGAGAGGATGATCAGCATTCTCTCTTTTTTATTGATAAAATGGGTGAAATGAATCCATTAACATGTTAAATTTACAATATATGCATCTGCTGATCCAGTTGACAATTGTCACCGCATATGATAAATAGATGCTGAAAAGATTTTACATACCATCAAAGCATAATTAAAGGAGAGATCTGAAGTGCGGAAAAAAAAGTTTAAAGCAGAATCCAAGCGTTTGCTGGATATGATGATTAACTCCATTTATACGCAGAAGGAAATTTTTCTCAGAGAGTTAATTTCCAATGCGAGTGATGCGATTGACAAAATCTATTACAAAGCGCTAACCGATGATTCTTTAACGTTTGATCAAGACAATTACTACATAAAAGTGACGGCGGACAAAGAGGCGAGAACGCTCACTGTCACAGATACCGGTATCGGGATGACAAAAGACGAGCTTGAACAGCATCTCGGAACGATTGCGAAAAGCGGTTCACTCGCTTTCAAGCAAGAAAATGACACGAAAGACGGCCATGACATTATCGGCCAGTTCGGCGTCGGTTTTTATGCGGCGTTTATGGTGGCTGATAAGGTCACGGTGAAAAGTAAAGCGCTCGGCAGTGACGAGGCGTATGTATGGGAGTCGGAAGGGGCTGCCGGCTACACGATCGAGCCGTGTGACAAGGAAACCGTCGGTACGGAAATCACCCTGAAAATAAAAGAAAACACAGAAGATGAAAGCTATGATGAGTTTTTAGAAAACTACCGCATCAAAGCGATCGTGAAAAAGTACTCAGACTTTATCCGCTACCCGATCAAAATGGAAGAGACGGTCAACAAGCCGAAAGAGGGCAGCGAGAACGAGTTTGAAGAGGTTCAGGAAGAACAGACGGTCAACAGCATGGTGCCGATCTGGAGAAAAAACAAAAGCGAGCTGACGGATGAGGATTACGAGGCTTTTTACGCTGAAAAGCATTACGGCCTCGATAAACCACTGACCCACGTGCACATCAGCGTCGATGGAGCGGTGCGCTACAATTCGATTTTGTTTATTCCGGAAAACATGCCGTTTGACTATTATACGAAGGAATTCGAAAAAGGATTGGAGCTGTATTCCAACGGCGTGCTGATCATGAATAAATGCGCCGACCTGCTTCCGGATCATTTCAGCTTTGTAAAAGGCATGGTGGATTCTGAAGATCTGTCGCTGAACATTTCCAGAGAAATGCTGCAGCATGACCGCCAGCTGAAGCTGATTGCGAAAAACATCAATAAAAAAATCAAAGCCGAGCTGAAGAGCCTGCTGAAGAACAAAAGGGAAAAATACGAATCTTTCTATGAATCTTTCGGCAGACAGCTGAAATTCGGCGTCTACAATGATTTCGGCGCGAATAAAGACGTATTAAAAGACCTGCTTCTTTTCTATTCTTCTAAGGAGAAAAAGCTCGTCACACTGGATGAATATGTGTCCAGAATGCCTGAGGATCAAAAATATATCTATTACGCGTCCGGCGATTCATATGAGCGGATTGAAAAGCTGCCGCAAACTGAAATGGTGGCGGACAAAGGCTACGAGATTCTATATTTCACGGAAGATATTGATGAATTCGCGATCAAAATGCTGACAAGCTATGAGGAAAAAGAGTTCAAATCCGTATCTAGCGCCGACTTAGGCATCGACAGTGACGAAGATGAAAAGCAGACTGAAGCCGAAGAAAACGAATATAAAGACCTGTTTGAAAGCATGAAAGACATTCTTGCGGATAAAGTCAAGAATGTCAGAGCATCAAAACGCTTGAAATCTCATCCGGTCTGCTTTGCGACAGACGGCGAAGTGACGATCGAAATGGAGAAAGTGTTAAACGCCATGCCTGACAGCCAGCAGGTCAAAGCGGAAAAAGTGCTGGAAATCAACCCGAATCACGAAGTGTTTGAGACGTTAAAGAACGCGCACGGACAAGATCGGGAAAAGCTTGCTTTATACACAAATCTTCTCTACAATCAGGCGCTGCTGATTGAAGGGCTGCCGATCCATGATCCGGTCGAATTTACGAATGATATTTGCAAAGTCATGGTATGACGCCAAAAAAGGAATCGCCCGTCGGGGGCGATTCCTTTTTTTATTACAGCGTGCGCTGTTTAAGAATTTGATTTTGTTTGCTGCGCTTCTTTAAGGAGAACCGTTTTTTCAAGTGCGTTTCAATTTCTTCTAAACTTCTGCCCTTCGTTTCAGGAACGATGTAAGCGGCGAAGAAGAAGGATGTGAGGCAGATGACTGAGAAAATTCCGAATACCCAGCCGATGCCCATGGCGCTCAGCATAAGCGGGAATACCAGTGAAACGACAAGGTTTGTTGCCGACAGAATCAATGTCGTAAATCCGGTTGCAGCTCCGCGTGCGTTTGACGGGAACAGTTCCGGCATCAGGACCCATACGACGGGACCCCATGTCGCCTGGTAAAAGACGATATAGATTCCGAGAAACAGCACGGTCAGCCAAGCCGTAGAAGCTGATAGGCCTGCCAGAAGGAGAATGGCTGATAATGACGCCAGGCTCAAGGTGATGCCGATGCTTCCCCACATCAGCAGTTTTTTCCGGCCGATCCGGTCAATTAAGATCATGGCGGTGATACACATGATGACGTTTAAGACACCGATTCCCATTGTGCCGAGAACGGACGCCGAGGTGCCGAGTCCGGCCTTTGTAAAGATGGTCGGCGCATAGTAAATCACCGTGTTGATACCGACCGCCTGCTGGAAGATGGCGAGGCCGATCCCGATCAGCAGCATAGGGCGGATCCATTTTGCTTTCAGCAAGCCGAGCGTAGATTCTTTTTTCTCAGCTTCACCTTGTTTCATTTCCGCCAATTCAACGGCGATATCCTCTTTGTCGTGCGTCATTTCCATGACTTGTCTGGCTTCCTGTTCACGGCCGCGTTTGACGAGCCATCTCGGCGATTCCGGCATAAACGCGATTCCGATTAATAACAGCGCCGCCGGTACTGCGGCGAGACCGACCATCCAGCGCCAAGCTTCAAATGGGGTGAATATGTAATTCACAATATATGCGAGTAAAATTCCGGTTACAATCATTAAGTTATTCAATGTGCCAAGCGTTCCGCGTATTTTTGTCGGAGCCATCTCAGAAAGATAAACGGGAACAAGCGCCGTTGAACCGCCGACGGCTAAACCGAGAATGACACGTGAGATGATCAGCATGGTGACGGTTTGCGAAGCTGCGCAGGCAAGCGCGCCGATAATGAAAATGAGTGAAAGGACGAAGACGACTTTTCTCCGGCCCCATCGGTCAGAGCATGTCCCGCTTAAAGCGGACCCGAAAATCGCACCGAGCAGCAGCATGCTGACGACCAATCCCTCAGTCAGCGTGTTTAAAGGAATATCATTGTTGATAAAAAGCAAAGCCCCTGAAATCACGCCGGTGTCATAACCGTAAAGCAGCCCGCCTAATGCTCCGAAAAAGTAAATCAGATATTTTTTGGTGTTTTTCTTCACAGATGATCCTCCTCATCTTTTTGGAACGCATAATAGTTTATTTAGATAACTATTTCATTCCCCTGTGAAAAAAATATAAACCTTTAAAAAAAACACGCCCTTTTAAAAGGCGTGTTTCTTTTTTCTTAGGAAAACAGCTTGTCGATAAACGCGATTTCTTCCGCAGAAAGCGTGATGGAGGCTGCTTTCATATTGTCTTTTAATTGATCCGCGCGTTTGGCGCCCGGAATCAGGATGTCGATTTCAGGTCTCGCCAAATACCAGGCAAGCACGATATGCGCCGTGTCGGCATTGTGCTTTTCGGCAATCGGTTTGAGCTGGTTGACTTTTTTGATGTTTTCTTTAAACTGCTCCCCTTGGAAATGCGCCTGATCATTGCGCAGATCGCCTTCAGGGAAGGTGGTGTTCTCGTCGTATTTGCCGGCTAACAGTCCGGATACAAGCGGGAAGTACGGGATGAATGAGATGCTGTGTTCTGTCGTATAAGGGAAGAAAGTCTTTTCCGCCTCACGGTTCAGCAGGTTGTATTCCCCTTGAATCACATCGACTAAGCCGTCTTTGTTGGCTTCTTTCAGTTGCTCCAGAGAGAAATTGGAGACGCCGATGGAACGGATTTTTCCTTCTTTTTTCATCTCATTCAATGCTTGGACGGCTTCGTCCTTCGGTGTGTGCTCATCCGGGAAATGGATGTAGAATAAATCAATGTAATCAGTCTGCAGACGTTTCAGGCTGTCTTCAACTGATTGTTTCAAAAAGGCCGGTGAGTTGTCGAAAACAAAGTCATCGCCTTCTTTTCTGTGCGCGGCTTTTGTGGCGATGAAGACATCCTCGCGGTTAAATTCTTTCAGCACCTCGCCGATTAATTCTTCAGAACGGCCCACCCCGTAAATATAGGCGGTATCTAACATGGTAACGCCGCTTTTAATCGCTTCCCGGACCAATTCTTTTCCCGTCTCTTCATTCAGATTCGGATAGAGATTGTGTCCGCCGACCGCATTTGTTCCCAAACCGATCGGAAATACTTGTAGGTCAGTTTTGCCGATTGTTACTTTGCTCATGTTTTCGCCCCCTGAAAAACTAGATTAGGATATCACAGCGCCTGCCGGAAAAATACGGCAGCGCATTCTCTATTAATTGTAACGCTATGCCAAGTGAATGTCGATTTGGTGCTCTTGACAATACTTTGTATATTCCTCATCAAGCTGCTGAGAAGTGACGATGCTGTGAAGCCGGTCGAAAGGCGCGTATGTCAGAAGCGTGGATTTGCCGAATTTGGAATGGTCTGCGAGCAGATACACTTCGTTCGCCTTTTCGGAAATTTTCTTTTTCACCTCGTATTCCAGCAAGTCGGAATTCGTCAGGCCGTGGGTGATCGTTGTCCCGGTAGCGGACATGAACGCCTTGTTAATATTGTATTTATTGAGGGTGCTCGGATCATCAATGCCGACAAATGACCTTGTCTTCCGCTTGTAGTTGCTGCCGATGATGATCAGGTCGACATTTTTCATGGATGAAGCGGCGTTAATAATATCAAGACTGTTCGTCAGCACCGTCACATTCTTATCCGGATCAAGCGTCTCCAGCATCGATTTGGTCGTCGTGCCGGAATCAATAAACACAAGATCGTGATCCTCAATAAACCGTGACGCATAGCGGGCGATTTTGATTTTTTCATCCTGATGTTGAATGGTGCGGTTCTCAAAAGGGACGAGCATGGATTTTTCTGCTGACGTCACGCCGCCGTACACCTTTTTGATCACCCCTTTTTCCGCAAGCTTATTAATATCGCGTCTGACCGTGTTTTTAGAGACGTTGAAAACCTCGCACAGCTCATCCAGCGAAGTAGCTCCGTGTTTGAGAATGTATTCTTCCATCTCCTGAATCCGCATCAGTTTCATAAAAAAACTCCTTCTAGAATTCTTAAAGTAATTAAAATATATAATAAACACCAAGAGTTAATCAATAGTTACTTAACAAATGATAAAAAAGATGGATCTCCCGTACGATTTGACACCGTTCTTCAAGTTCCTGTTTTCCCGATCCAAAAAGGTATGATAAAAATAGTGAAAAAATTTTGATTTTTTAGATTGACTTGAAGTGGTGTGGGGATTACAATGTAACCAAGAAATGACCAAAATGTAACCCGCAAGATCAAAAATGATAGATGTAACCGTTTGCTTGGTTCGGTACATGACCAACTTTTACATGGGAAGATGGGAGACACCATCATTTTAGCATTTGTAAGCGTTTAATTCATGTCTTTTGTATGTAAAAGATGAATATATTCATCCGTTATTACCAGCTGAACAGGATGTTTACTATTTAAGGAGGCAATGAGCATGGCAGAGATCAGAAAACTGAAAAACTACATCAATGGTGAATGGGTTGAAAGTAAGACAGATCAATATGAAGACGTTGTCAATCCGGCTACAAAAGAAGTGATGTGCCAGGTTCCGATTTCTACGCGGGAGGATGTGGAATACGCCGTCCGCTCAGCGTCAGAAGCGTTTAAAACATGGTCAAAGACGGCAGTGCCGCGCCGCGCGAGAATTCTATTTAACTATCAGCAGCTTCTTCAGCAAAACAAAGAAGAGCTTGCCCGCCTGATTACTTTGGAAAACGGTAAAAACACGACAGAAGCACTCGGTGAAGTGGGACGCGGAATTGAAAACGTCGAATTCGCAGCAGGCGCGCCGTCACTCATGATGGGCGATTCACTTGCCTCTATCGCCACAGATGTAGAAGCGGCGAACTACCGCTATCCGATCGGGGTGGTCGGCGGCTTCGCACCGTTCAACTTCCCGATGATGGTCCCGTGCTGGATGTTCCCGATGGCGATTTCGTTAGGAAACACGTTCATTTTGAAGCCGTCTGAGCGCACGCCGCTGTTAACGGAAAAACTGGCAGATTTGTTTGAACAGGCCGGTCTGCCGAAGGGCGTCTTCAATGTCGTGCACGGCGCGCATGACGTCGTAAACGGCATTCTTGAGCATCCGGAGATTAAAGCCATCTCATTCGTCGGTTCAAAACCTGTCGGCGAGTATGTTTTCAAAAAAGGCAGCGAACATTTGAAACGCGTGCAGGCGTTAACGGGGGCGAAAAACCACACGATCGTATTAAATGACGCCCACCTTGAGGATACGGTCACAAACATTATCGGCGCGGCATTCGGTTCGGCAGGAGAACGCTGTATGGCATGCGCGGTTGTGACGGTTGAAGAGGGAATCGCCGATGAGTTTATGGCGAAATTACAGGAAAAGGCCGCGGACATCAAGCTCGGAAATGGACTGGATGACGGCGTGTTCTTAGGCCCGGTCATCCGCGAGGACAACAAGAAGCGTACGCACAGCTATATTGAAAAAGGCATCGAAGAGGGAGCGAGACTGCTTTGTGACGGCCGTGAAAATGTAACGGAAGACGGCTATTTCGTCGGACCGACGATTTTTGACAACGTGACGACGGATATGACGATCTGGAAAGATGAAATCTTTGCGCCCGTTCTGTCGGTCATGCGTGTGAAAAACTTAAAAGAAGCGGTTGACATCGCCAACCAGTCTGAATTTGCGAACGGCGCCTGCCTGTTCACTTCAAATGCGAACGCGATCCGCTACTTCCGTGAGAATATTGACGCGGGAATGCTCGGGATCAACCTTGGCGTCCCGGCGCCGATGGCATTCTTTCCATTCTCAGGCTGGAAGTCTTCTTTCTTCGGCACACTGCACGCAAACGGAAAAGACAGCGTCGACTTTTATACACGTAAAAAAGTCGTGACGGCACGATATCCGTCTCCTGATTTCAATTGACAGCCGGCCCGGACGGCTTTGTGATTCCGTCCGGGTTTTCTTTTACTATCAATTAAGGAGGAATACACATGAGTCATTTGCTGCGCAAACCGCAGGCCGATGAGATTTCTCAAGGCGTGAACATCATACATGACGTCACTTCAGCTAATTCAGTCCTCAAATACGTCGGATTTAAAGTCGTTGATCTTGCTCCCGGCTCAACATATACAGAAGATTTGAAAAAGACGGAGTGCTGCATCGTGGCAGTCAAGGGAAAAATTACCATCACGGATCATGTTCAGACATTTGAAAGCATCGGCACCCGTGAAAGCGTATTTGAAAGAAAGCCGACGGACAGTGTTTATGTGTCCAATGACCGCTCCTTTGACATCACAGCCGTCAGCGGGGCGAGGGTCGCGCTGTGCTACTCTCCGTCCGAACACCAGCTTCCGACAAAGCTGATTAAAGCGGAAGACAACAGTGTGGAACATCGCGGCAAGCTGGCAAACAAACGAACCGTTCATAACATTCTCCCCGATTCAGATCCATCGGCAAACAGCCTTCTCGTTGTTGAAGTTTACACGGACAGCGGCAACTGGTCGAGCTATCCGCCGCATAAACATGACCAAGACAATCTGCCGGCTGAGTCCTTTTTAGAAGAAACCTATTACCACGAAACAGACCCGCCCCAGGGGTTTGTCTTCCAGCGTGTGTACACGGACGACCGCTCGATTGACGAGACGATGACCGCAGAAAATGAAAACGTTGTCATTGTGCCGGCGGGCTATCACCCGGTTGGTGTTCCGGATGGGTATACCTCTTACTACCTGAATGTAATGGCGGGACCGACACGAAAATGGAAGTTTCATAATGATCCGGCCCATGAATGGATTCTGGAACGCTGACAAGTGAGGAGTGGCAGATAACGATGAAGTATACGTTTAATGAAGAAAAAGAGTTTGATATTGTCGCGATCGGACGCGCGTGTATTGATTTGAACGCGGCGGAATACAACCGGCCGATGGAAGAAACGATGACGTTTTCTAAATATGTCGGCGGTTCCCCGGCAAATATTGCGATCGGCAGCGCCAGGCTCGGATTAAAAGCTGGTTTTATCGGCAAAATCCCGGACGACCAGCACGGCAGATTCATTGTTTCCTATATGCAGGGAAAGGGCGTTGATACGTCACAAATGGCCGTTGACAAAGAAGGGCGCAAAGCCGGACTCGCTTTTACGGAAATTCTCAGTCCCGAAGAGTGCAGCATTCTGATGTACAGAGATAACGTGGCGGATCTGTATCTTGAGCCGTCCGAAGTCAAGGAAGGCTACATCGCAAACGCGAAAATGCTGCTCGTATCAGGCACGGCGCTTGCGAAAAGCCCGTCGCGCGAAGCCGTCCTAAAAGCGGTGCATATCGCAAAAAAACATGACGTAAAAGTCGTTTTTGAGCTCGACTACCGTCCGTATACATGGCAATCGGCAGAAGAAACCGCTGTGTATTACACGCTGGCGGCGGAACAATCCGATATCGTCATCGGAACGCGTGACGAATTTGACGTGATGGAAAACCGCAGCGGCGGAGACAACGATGAAACCGTCCGCCGTTTGTTTGCGCATTCCGCCGATCTTGTCGTTATTAAGCACGGCGTTGACGGGTCATACGCATACAGCAGATCGGGAGAAGTTTTCCGGGCGCGCGCCTATAAAACAAAGGTGCTCAAGACGTTTGGAGCGGGTGATTCCTATGCGTCTGCCTTCATCTACGGACTTGTCAGCGGCCGGGATATTGAAACGGCCTTAAAATACGGGAGCGCTTCCGCTTCCATCGTCGTCAGCAAACACAGCTCGTCAGAAGCCATGCCGGCTGCCGGTGAAATCCTCGAACTGATTGAAGCGCAGCACAGCCTGAATGGTAAATAGAACGTATAAAAGGTGGGATCGTTTGTGGGCAAGACAATTCGCTTAACGACAGCACAAGCGCTGATTAAATTCTTGAACCGGCAGTACATTCATGTTGATGGGAAAGAAGAGCCGTTCGTTGAGGGCATTTTCACGATTTTCGGCCATGGAAATGTGTTAGGGATCGGGCAGGCGCTTGAGCAGGACGCCGGGCACCTGAAAGTGTATCAAGGCAAAAATGAACAAGGCATGGCGCATGCCGCAATAGCATACAGCAAGCAGATGCTGAGAAGAAAAATTTACGCGGTATCGACATCGGTCGGTCCGGGTGCCGCAAATTTGACGGCTGCCGCGGGTACGGCGCTGGCCAATAACATTCCGGTGCTGCTGCTTCCGGCCGATACATTTGCGACGAGGCAGCCTGACCCGGTGCTTCAGCAGGTGGAGCAGGAATACAGTGCCGCCGTCACGACAAACGATGCGTTAAAGCCCGTGTCCCGCTATTGGGACCGCATTACCCGCCCCGAGCAGCTGATGAGCAGCTTAATCCGGGCATTTGAAGTGATGACAGATCCGGCAAAAGCGGGTCCGGCGACAATCTGCATATCTCAGGATGTCGAGGGAGAAGCATATGATTTTGATGAAAGCTTCTTTGAAAAGCGCGTTCATTACATGGATCGGATGCAGCCGAGCGAGCGTGAGCTGAGAGGCGCCGCGGAGAGAATGAAGGAGAGCAGCCGTCCCGTCATTTTAGTGGGCGGCGGCGCGAAGTACTCCGGCGCGCGTGAGGAATTAATCGCGCTTTCTGAAACATACGGCATTCCGCTTGTCGAAACGCAGGCAGGCAAGTCAACGGTTGAAGCCGATTTCGCCAACAATCTGGGCGGCATGGGCATCACGGGCACACTCGCCGCAAACAAAGCCGCCCGCCAGGCTGATCTGATCATCGGTGTCGGCACACGGTATACGGATTTTGCGACATCCTCAAAAACGGCATTTGATTTTGATAAAGCAAAATTCCTGAATATCAATGTCAGCCGTATGCAGGCTTATAAGCTTGACGCGTTTCAGGTCGTAGCCGATGCGAAGGTGACGCTCGGCAGGCTGCACGGCTTATTAGACGGATATAAAAGTGCATTCGGCACGGCGATTAAAGACTGGAAAGATGAATGGCTCGCTGAACGGGACCGGCTCGGCAAAGTCACTTTTACACGTGACGCATTCGAACCGGAAATTAAGAACCATTTCTCACAGGATGTGTTAAACGAGTATGCCGACGCGCTCGAGACTGAGCTGCCGCAAACAACGGCGCTGTTGACCATCAACGAGACGATTCCTGAAGACAGCGTCGTCATCAGCTCGGCGGGATCTCTTCCGGGAGATCTGCAGCGGCTGTGGCATTCCAAAGTCCCGAATACGTACCATCTGGAGTACGGCTATTCCTGTATGGGATATGAAGTATCAGGCACGCTCGGCCTCAAGCTGGCTCACCCTGACAAAGAAGTCTATTCACTCGTCGGTGACGGAAGCTTTCTGATGCTGCACTCAGAGCTGATTACCGCGCTTCAATATAACAAAAAAATCAATGTCCTGCTCTTTGATAACTCCGGCTTCGGCTGTATCAGCAACCTGCAGATGGATCACGGCGGCGGCAGTTATTTCTGTGAGTTCCGCACAGAGGACAATCAGATTTTAAACGTTGATTACGCGAAGGTGGCAGAGGGCTACGGCGCTAAAACATACAGAGCCAATACGGTTGAAGAGCTGAAGGCGGCGCTTGAAGATGCGAAAACGCAAGACGTATCCACTTTAATTGAAATGAAGGTTCTGCCGAAAACGATGACGGACGGCTATGACAGCTGGTGGCACGTCGGCGTGGCGGAAGTGTCTGAGCAGGAAAGCGTTCAGCGGGCATTCGAAGCGAAAGAGATGAAGCTGAAGTCTGCGAAGCAGTACTAGAGGGGAGGTATCACGATGGGCAAACAAAATATTCTGTGGGGCATCGCTCCCATTGGATGGCGCAATGACGATATGCCGGAAATCGGAGCCGGGAATACGCTGCAGCATTTGTTGAGCGATATTGTCGTCGCCGGCTTTCAAGGTACGGAAGTGGGGGGATTTTTCCCTGAACCTTCCGTCCTGAATAAGGAGCTGGCTCTCCGGAACTTACGGATTGCGGGGAAATGGTTCAGCAGTTTTATCATTCAAGACGGTATTGAAAAAACGGCTGAATCATTTACGGAACACTGCGATTATTTGCAGAAAGTCGGAGCGGATGTCGCTATCGTTTCTGAACAGACGTACAGTGTCCAGGGCTTGGACATTGATGTTTTTAAGAAAAAACCGCATTTCTCAGATGAAGAATGGGATACGCTGTGCAATGGCTTGAACCGTCTCGGGAAAATCGCGGAGGAATACGGGCTGAACCTCACTTTTCATCATCATCTCGGCACAGGCGTCCAGACGGCGGAAGAAGTTGGCCGGCTGATGGAAGGAACGGACCCCCGGTATGTCCATTTACTTTATGATACCGGCCATGCCTATATCTCCGACGGAGACTGCATGACGATTCTCAACAAGCATATGGATCGGATCAGACACGTTCATTTCAAAGATGCGCGGATTGACATTATGGAGCGGTGCAGAACAGAAGGCAAGTCATTCAGGCAATCGTTTTTACAGGGCATTTTCACGGTTCCCGGAGACGGATGCATCGACTTTACCGAAGTGTACCGGACGCTCATCCGTCATGATTATTCAGGCTGGATCGTCATTGAAGCCGAACAAGACCCGGCAATCGCCAATCCGCTTGAGTACGCGCTGATAGCGAGAAAGTATATCGACAGTCAACTGCTTGATCCTGCAAATTAGAGGGGGACTTATATGAATCGTGCCAAGGCGGAATCAGCTTTCAGCAAATGGACCATCTATGGCCGGTATTCTGCTCATATGCGTGACGGCCATCGGGCCTGTCTTCGCACTGAATACGTCCGGCAAGCCGCTTGAACAGATTCAGGAGGAACTGTACGGTGCTCCTCAGGACGGCAGCGAGAAAAGAAAGACGAGAACCATGATTTGATTATCAGAAGGAGTGGCAATCAATGAACTTACGTATAGGTGTTATCGGAACCGGTGCTATCGGAAAGGAGCACATCAACCGCATCACAAATAAGCTTTCCGGAGCGGAGATTACCGCTGTCACAGATGTGAATCAGGAAGCCGCGCAGCAGACCGTTAAGGATTTCAATTTGAACGCCTCCGTTTATCCTGATGACGACAGCCTCCTTGCTGCTGAAAATGTGGACGCCGTCTTAGTGACAAGCTGGGGCCCGGCTCACGAGTCCAGCGTTTTGAAAGCGATTCAGCACGGCAAGTACGTGTTTTGTGAAAAGCCGCTCGCCACAACGGCAGAAGGCTGTATGCGCATCGTCAAAGAAGAAATGAAGACGGGTAAACGTTTAGTTCAGGTAGGCTTCATGCGCAGATATGACAGCGGTTACGTTCAGTTGAAAGAAGCGATCGACAATCGTGCGGTCGGTGAGCCGCTGATGATTCACTGTGCGCACCGCAACCCGACAGTCGCATCGAATTATTCAACAGACATGGCCGTCGTCGATACGCTCGTTCATGAAATTGATGTCCTCCATTGGCTCGTCAATGACGATTATGAATCGGTACAAGTCATCTATCCGAAGAAATCAAAAAATGCGCTGCCGCATCTCAAAGATCCGCAGATGGTCATCATCGAAACAAAAGGCGGTATCGTCATCAATGCCGAAATCTACGTGAACTGCAAATACGGCTATGACATTCAATGTGAAATCGTCGGGGAAGACGGTGTCATCAAGCTTCCGGAACCATCAAGCATCAGCTTGAGAAAAGAAGGAAAACTCAGCACCGATATCCTGATGGATTGGCAGCGCCGATTTGTGGCTGCGTATGATGCGGAAATTCAGGACTTCATTGATTCGATCCGGAAAAAAGGTGAAGTCAGCGGTCCGACGGCATGGGACGGTTATATTGCCGCGGTGACAACTGACGCGTGCGTAAAAGCTCAGGAATCCGGACAGAAAGAGCCGGTGGCGCTGCAAGAAAAACCGGCATTCTATCAATTCTTTACAACTGTGAACAAATAATAGATTTGGAGTGAAAGCAATGAAACTGGCCTTAGATCCATCCATGTACCGTGATGATTTAACGTTAGAGGAAATGGTCTATAAAACGGCGGAGCTCGGATACGAGTATATCGAACTGTCCCCGCGCGAGGATTTCTGTCCTTTCTATAAATATCCGAAAGTCGATTCAGCAAAAATCAAACAATTGAAGCGTCTTTTAAAGGATACAGGCGTGAAGCTGTCCTCTCTCCTGCCGCTTTACCACTGGGCGGGGCCTGATGAAGACCGCCGCCAGGCCGCCGTGCGCAACTGGAAACGGGCGATCGAAATTGCGGTTGAGCTTGAAGTGGATTTGATGAACAGTGAATTCAGCGGTTCAAAGTATGATCCGTTGACAAGTGAAGAAAAATTCATCAAATCCATGGATGAACTGCTGCCCGTCTTTGAAAAAGAAGGCGTTAAACTCAACCTGCAGGCCCACCCGTACGATTTTATCGAGACGCACAAAGGTGCGATGGATATGATCCGCGCGCTTGATAAAGATTGGATCAATCTGGTCTACTCGACGGCGCATACGTTCTTTTACGATGACGGCAAAGGCGATATTGCGACTATGTTTGATGAAGCCGGCGGCCGCCTCACACATGTTTTATTTGCAGATACCTTTAATCATAAAGCGGCTCACGGCCTGCGTTACATCGTCAATCCGCCTGACGCGAAAGTAACGGTTCATCAGCATTTGGACATCGGGCAAGGCGAGGTCGACTTTGATACGATTTTCAAAAAAATGAGAGAGATGAAATTCGACGGAATTGCGACGAATGCCGTTTTCGCTTGGGCCGGCGAAAGAGCGGATGAATCAAGCCAGTTCATGCTTAAGAAATTAAAAGAAGAATTAGGTATGGCATAAGCTTTAGTACGGAGTTCGGCGGGGCGGAAAGGCTCCTCAGCTAAACGCAGATGGGAGAGGCTGACATGAAACTTTGCTTTAATGAAGCGACAACGCTGGAGAATTCAAACTTGAAACAGGATTTAGAGCTGTGCGAAAAGCACGGCTATGATTATATTGAAATCCGCACAATGGATAAACTGCCGGAATACTTAAAAGATCATTCACTGGCTGATCTGGCGGAATATTTTCGAACCCATCACATTAAACCGCTTGCCTTGAACGCACTGGTTTTCTTCAACAACCGTGATGAGAAGGGCTATAGGGAGATCATTTCGGAATTCAAAGGCATGATGGAAACGTGCAGAACGCTCCGCGTGAAATATGTGGTGGCCGTGCCGCTGGTGACAGAGCGGAAAATCTTAAAAGAAGAAATCAAAAAGAGCAGTATAGAGGTTCTGACTGAGCTTTCGGATATCGCTGAGCCGTACGGCGTAAACATCGCGCTTGAATTTGTCGGCCACCCGCAATGCACGGTCAATACATTTGAACAGGCGTATGACATCGTGAACGCTGTCGGCCGCGATAATGTCGGGCTTGTGTTTGACAGCTTCCATTTCCACGCGATGGGCTCCAATATTGAAAGCCTGAGGCAGGCGGACGGAAAGAAAATTTTCATCTATCATATTGACGATACAGAAGATTTCCCGATCGGATTTTTAACGGATGAAGACCGCGTCTGGCCAGGGAAGGGAGCGATTGACTTAGACGCCCACCTGTCAGCGTTAAGGGATATCGGATTCAATGATGTTGTCTCCGTAGAACTGTTCAGGCCTGAATATTATAAGCTGACCGCGGAGGAAACGATCAAAACGGCAAAGGAAACAACGGAAGCCGTCGTATCAAAATACTTCATGAAGGAGGCGTGAACATGGCTTTTGTCACCATGAAACATCTTCTTGCAGAAGCGAAACGGGAGCAGTATGCAGTCGGCCAGTTTAATATAAACGGTCTGCAATGGACGAAGGCGATTCTGCAAGCGGCGCAAAAGGAGCAATCGCCGGTCATCGCCGCGGCTTCCGATCGGCTGGTCGACTATTTAGGCGGCTTTAAAACGATTTCCGCCATGGTCGGCGCATTATTGGAGGAATTGGCGATTACCGTTCCCGTCGTGCTTCATCTTGATCACGGAAGCAGTGCGGAACGCTGCAGACAGGCCATTGACGCCGGATTCAGCTCAGTGATGATTGACGGCTCCCATCAGCCGATTGACGAGAATATCGCGATGACAAAAGAAGTCACCGATTATGCCGAAAAGCACGGCGTGTCAGTAGAAGCTGAAGTCGGCACGGTCGGCGGCATGGAAGACGGTCTGGCCGGCGGTGTCCGCTATGCCGATATCACGGAATGTGAGCGGATCGTCAAAGAAACCAGTATCGACGCGCTGGCCGCCGCCCTCGGCTCTGTACACGGCAAGTATCATGGTGAGCCGAATCTCGGATTCAAGGAGATGGAAGCGATCTCCCGCATGACTGATATTCCTCTCGTTCTTCACGGGGCATCCGGAATTCCGCAGGATCAGATCCAAAAAGCCATCACGCTCGGCCACGCGAAGATCAATATCAACACGGAATGTATGGTCGCCTGGACAGACGAAACACGCCGCATGTTTCACGAAACCCGCGATCTGTATGAGCCGCGCGGCTACATGACACCCGGCATTGAAGCCGTAGAAGAGACAGTGCGAAGCAAAATGAGAGCGTTCGGATCAGCCGGAAAAGCCGCTAAGCAGCAGGTCGGCTGAATGAAACCACCAACCGCCGGAATGGCGGTTTTTTTGTGCGGTGTTGCGTCCGTATGCCCGAAACGATTATGATGATGGCAGCAGCGTAAAAACGGGAGTGGTTCAGTTTGAATAAAATCATGATAGTAGAAGACAGTGAAGACATTCGCGGATTATTGCGGAATTACCTTGAAAAGTACGGCTATCAAACCGTGGCCGCCGATGATTTTACAGCTGTTCTTGATGTCTTTTTGCGGGAAAAGCCTGATGTGGTGCTGCTTGATATCAACCTGCCGTCCTATGACGGCTATTATTGGTGCCGGCAGATCCGCCAGCATTCCACAAGCCCGATCATTTTCATCTCAGCCAGAAGCGGGGAAATGGATCAGGTGATGGCGATTGAAAACGGCGGAGATGATTATATCGAAAAACCGTTTTCCTACGATATTGTGCTCGCGAAAATCAAAAGCCAGATCCGCAGGGCATACGGAGAGTATGCCGCCAAGCAGGGAGAGAAAGTGGTTGAATATGCCGGTGTGCAGCTCTTTGTGGAACGGTTTGAACTGCACTTTCACGATGAAAAAAGCTTGCTTTCTAAAAAAGAAAGCAAGCTTTTGGAGGTGCTGCTGGAGCGGGGAGAAAAGGTAACGGGAAGAGACCGGCTCATGGAAAAAACGTGGGACACCGACATTTTCGTCGATGACAATACGCTTAACGTGTATATCACACGGCTCAGAAAAAAACTGCGGGAGCTGAATGCGCCTGTTTCCATTGAATCGGTGCGGGGCGAAGGCTACCAGCTGAGGGCGCTGTCATGAAGCTGTTTCTCCGTTCTCATGCCGTGCTGATTCTGCTTTTTCTCCTTCAAGGGCTGTTTGTCTTCTTTTATTACTGGTTTGCGGGTCTTCATTCTTTTTCCCACTTGTTTTACATATTGGGCGTGCAGCTTCTTATTTTGGCGGGGTACCTGGCCTATCGCTGGTACAAAGATCGCGGCGTGTATCATTGGCTCAGCTCGGAGCAGGGAGGGACGGACATCCCGTATCTCGGTTCTTCAGTGTTTTGTTCAGAGCTGTACGAAAAGCAGATGGAGCTGATCCGGCTGCAGCACCAGAAGCTCCATGAGACCGAAGCCAAGCTCGACGCGCGGGTGACGTATATGAATCAATGGGTGCACCAAGTAAAGACGCCGCTGTCGGTCATTAATTTAATCATTCAGGAAGAGGATGAGCCCGTCTTTGAACAAATCAAAAAAGAGGTCCGGCAGATTGAATTCGGGCTGGAGACGCTCCTTTATTCATCACGGCTCGACCTGTTTGAGCGGGATTTTAAAGTAGAAGCGGTTTCCTTATCAGAGCTTCTCCAATCGGTCATTCAAAGCTATAAACGGTTTTTTATTCAATACCGCGTCTATCCGAAAATGGACATTCGCGATGATCATCAGATTTACACCGATGCGAAATGGCTTAAATTTGCGATCGGCCAAGTGGTCACAAATGCGGTCAAGTATTCGGCAGGCAAGAGTGACAGACTTGAGCTGAATGTCTTCCGCGATGAAGACAGGACGGTGCTTGAAGTCAAAGATTACGGTGTCGGCATTCCCCCGCAGGACATCAAGCGGGTGTTTGACCCTTATTTCACCGGCGAAAACGGGCGGCGTTTCCAAGAGTCTACGGGAATCGGCCTCCATCTCGTCAAAGAAATTACGGGCAAGCTCAATCATACAGCGGACATCAGTTCGTCCCCCGGTGAAGGGACATCGGTTCGATTTTCATTTCTTACAAAAATGTAAGACTGCGTTAAGAAAACAACATAGCTCGTTTTGTTTCCCCTTGATAACATGGATTTACGTCAAGGGGATTTTTTATGTTGAACGCCCCGGCACTACATGAAAGCAGCCCTGATCAACAAGAATAAAACCATAAGGAGGATTCTCATGGCGAATATGCTTGAAGTCAAACAGATAAATAAAACCTATAAAGGACAAGTATCCTATCAAGCCTTAAAACACATTTCATTTTCAATAGAAGAAGGCGGGTTCACGGCGGTGATGGGACCGTCCGGCTCCGGAAAGACAACGCTTTTGAATATCATTTCAACGATTGACCGTCCGGATTCAGGCGATATCCTGATTCACGGAGAAAATCCGCACCGGCTGAAGCGGACAAAGCTCGCTCATTTCCGCCGCAAGCAGCTCGGATTTGTGTTTCAGGATTTCAACCTTCTGGACACGCTGACGATCGGTGAAAATATCATGCTGCCGTTAACGCTTGAAAAAGAAGCGCCGTCTGTCATGGAAGAAAAACTGCACGGCATCGCGAAAAAGCTCGGAATCGAAGACCTGCTCAACAAACGGACGTTTGAAGTATCCGGCGGACAGCGCCAGCGGGCCGCCATCGCAAGAGCGGTCATTCATAAGCCGTCACTCATTCTCGCCGATGAACCGACGGGAAACCTTGATTCCAAAGCGTCAAAAGACGTCATGGAAACGATGCAGAGCCTGAATCAGGATGATCATGTCACGGCTTTGATGGTGACCCACGATCCGGTTGCGGCAAGCTACTGCCGCCGCGTCATCTTTATAAAAGACGGCGAACTGTTTAATGAGATTTACCGCGGGGAAAACCGCCAAGTCTTTTATGAACAAATTCTTGATGTGCTGTCTATGCTGGGGGGAAACGCAAATGACCTTTCTTCAGTTCGCTTATAAAAACGTCACGAGAAACAAAAGGGCCTATCTTGCATTCTTCTTGAGCAGCGCCTTTTCCGTTTTGATTTTCTTTACCTTTGCGATGTTTCTGTTTCATCCGGCATTAAAGGAAGGCTACCTGAATAACATCGCCAGAAAAGGGTTAATCGCAGCGGAATGGATGATCTTTGTTTTTTCTTTCTTATTTGTTCTGTATTCGGTTAATGCCTTTTTGAAATCGAGAAATAAAGAATTCGGCATCCTGCTGATGCAGGGCATCACGCCGGGACAGCTGAGAAAGCTCATTACGGCGGAAAACATGATCATCGGCGTCATGTCGATCGCAGCCGGGATTATCGGCGGATTCATTTTTTCGAAAACGTTCTTTACGGTCGGCGCTTATATTTTAGAAATGGACGCGCTGCCTCTGTATATGCCTTGGAAAGCGCTCGGCATGACGGCCGGCGGATTTCTGCTCTTATTTTTCCTTTTATCGCAGTTCACGATCCTTTTTGTCAGATCAAATACGGTGATCAAATTAATAAAGGGCACTGACAAGATCAAGCCGGAGCCGAAGCCGTCCGTGCTTCTGTCCTTATTCGGCATCGCCTGCCTGTGCGGCGGGTACGGCATGGTTCTGAAAGGCAATGTCCACGGGACTGAACCGTTTATCATTTTACTGCTTACCGTCATCGGCACGTATTTCTTTTTCAGCCAAAGCAGCATCTGGATTCTGCGCGCGCTGAAGAAGTGGAAAACCTTTTATCTGCGCGGCAAAAATGTCATTTGGGTTTCTGATCTTGTCTATCGTTTAAAAGACAACGCCCGCCTGTTCTTTATCGTCAGCATTATCTCCGCGGTAGCCTTTACGGCGACGGGCGTGCTCGCGATGTACAAAGCGACCGTCGGGGCGGAAGAGTCCGCTTATGAGATGGAGTATGTATCTTTCAGCAGCAATCCAAAAGAAAAGACTCATTTGAAAGATATTGACCATGAATTGAAGACACACGGCTTTACGTATAAGAAAGACAAAATAGATGTTTCCTATGTCCGCTATCAGGAAGGGGATACTGTTCCGCCTGTTTACATGATCAGCGAATCGGATGCGATGAAGTACTTCCATGTCAAGCTGAACGGCCTGAAACATGGTGAGGCCGTCTATTTCCCGGGCACGTATGACCGCAATTTCAAAAACGAAGCGCCGGATCAGCTGAAGCTGCTGAACCAAAAAGGCAAGCCGTCCGGCCAAAAACTGTCGGTAAAAGAAGTCGAAAAACCGCTGATTTCATTGAATGCCATCATCACGGTGAACGATCAAACCTTTGATCAGCTGAAATCACTCGGTGATAAAGCGTCATTATACGGCTACAGCTACGACCATTGGAAAGACAGTCTTGGGATCAGCCAATCCTTGAAAAATGAGATTTACGGCAACTATATTGACGTGCATTCTGATTTTATGGCAAAAGCGGGCACCTACTATGATACGGTGCAGCTGCCGAGCTTGAGTTTATTCATCGGCCTGTTTATCGCGATCGTCTTCTTTGTCGCGGCAGCAAGTTTCTTATATTTCAGGCTGTTCACCGATTTAGATGACGACCGGGAGCGCTACCGTTCACTGGCCAAAATCGGTCTGAGTGAGCGTGAAATGTCACAAAGCGTGACGATACAATTGGCGATTCTTTTCTTCTTTCCATTTGTCATTGCCGTCATGCATACGCTGTTTGCCTTGAGAACATTGGCCGTGGAAGGCTATTCCGATGTAGCGGGGCCGCTCAGTCTGACCATCGGCGGATTTTTCATTTTTCAGCTTCTGTTCTTCCTCGCGGTGCGGTCAAGCTATTTGAAAAAACTGAACAAATAAGGGGAGTGCAAAGATGAAAAAAGCATTGGCAATCCTGGCCGTCTTGGCGGCCGCTGCCGTCATATACGGGCTTCTCTTTTTTCATAACGATGTTACAGACAGATTTAATCCGTTTATTCACCAGCAAGATGTTTATGTACAGATTGACCGAGATGGCAAACATCTTAGCCCGGGCGGTACTGAATATACATTAGACGGATACAACGCATCCGGAAAAAAAGAAGAAGTGACCTTTTTCGCCGGGAAAGACCTTCGGAAGAATGCCTATTTGAAGGTGAAGGCGAAAGGAAAGTATGTCGAGACTTGGGAAGAAGTCAGGTTTAAAGATATGCCGGACTCCGTACAGTCGAAATTAAAGTAAATCATACAAAACGGCACAGCGTCAGACTGTGCCGTTTTCTTATTTTTTATTTTCTTCGGCCCGTTTGATCAGCATGTCGGTGATGATATCCATCTGTTTGCTGACGGCAATCGGGTCATACGGATAGAAGGTGTTGAAGTCGTTGATAAAGACACGATTGTTCTTTACGGCGTCGAGATTTTTCCAAACGGATGACTCTTTCAGACGCTCAAATGTTTTGCTTTCTCCATTCGGATTGTAATCGGTGATGAACATATAATCAGCCGCATATTGAGGGATGACCTCTTGGGAAACCTGTTTCATGGCGCCCGTTTTCATGATGTCTTTTTCAATGTTGGCCGGCGCTTTTAATCCGAGTGCGTTATAAACGGCTTGGCCGCCGCGGCCGGAATTGTCATTGAAAATCCAGATCTCGCCTTTATCCGTCGTTTCATAAAGGCCGACTGTCTCGTCTTTGCCGATCACACGTTTGAGGCGCTTTTGATCGGCTTCGGCTTTTTTGTTGAAGTCTGCCATAAAGCTTTTGGCTTTATCCTTCGCCCCGGCAATGTCGCCGAACAGGCTGACCGTATCTTTCGTATTTTTTGCGGTGTTAAAAGGAATGACAATCGTCGGCGCGATTTTCGAAAGTTTTTCGTATTGGTCATCCTTCATCAGCACGATTAAATCAGGCTTCAGCTGCATCACTTTCTCCACATTGACAGGATTGCCGACGTCCTTGACGTTTTTCAGCTGTTTTTGGATAAACGGATTTTTGAAAGCCCATGAGCCCGCTCCGACGACATTTGCGTCAACGGACAGCAGCTCACCCGCATAAAAGTCAGTGACGATCCGCTTCGGATGTGCGGGTATGTCAATTTTTCCTTTTGTTGATTGATATGTACGCATGTCTGTCTTTCCTTTGCCTGATGCGGAGCCGCTGTTTTCCTTCGCGCCGCTGCAAGCGCTTAAGGCGAAAACAAGCAGAAGTGCCAGGCCGATCAGCCATGATCTTTTCTTCATCATGATCCCCCTATTTTAGTGATAATGATTATCATTATTAATATAGCAGGAAGACCTTATTCCGTCTATGTTTTTATAGAAATCCTTTCTTGATTATCCATGTTATAGTAGTAAAGGAGGAGGAATGAATGTTGATTACGAAAAGAGGAACTTGGTGGGAAGTGCTGCACAGCTGGTGGCTGCTGCTGACTTTTGCGCCGTTTGCGCTCACCGCTTTCTTGGCCTTTTTCTATATCGGCTACCGGGCCAAGAACAAAAAATGGCTGAAATACGGACTTATCTATTTTATTATTTTAGCAATTGCTTTTGTGCTGCCGAGCACTCCCGGCGTGTATATCGTGCTGCCTCTATGGGTCATCGCCATCATCCACGGGCTGAAGGTGCGGGCGGCTTATTTGATACAGCTTGATGTGTTTAAACAAAATGTCGAAGCGAGAGCATATGAAGCGGTTAGGCACGAGGCGGAAGAAAAATTCGGCGGAAAACCCGCTCATCGCATTGACCTGACAAAACAGAGATAAAAACAAATGACAAAGCCGGTATCCTTGTGCTTTGTCATTTGCGTGATCGGGCTATTGCTGGTATGAATGCTGCTGGAACGGTGTGTGATGCTGGGTTTGCGGGAATGATGAAACGTTAGCGTTTGTCATCGGTGAAGTTATATGTCCGCTTACTTCCTGCTGCAGCTGATTGCACACATTCACGATTTGCTGACATTTTTGGATGGCCATTTCATGACCCTGCAGCGCTTGCTGAATGGTATGAACGGCATGCTGCTCATGGTTCAGCATCTGCTGAAGCATTTGAATGTTTTGCTGTTCCTGCTGGAGCATTTGCTTGTACTGCTGGCTGCTTTGCTGTGTCTGCTGAATAAGCTGCTGTGCGGTTTGGCGGCATTGCTGCAGCTGATTTCCGCTGTATTGGTTTTGGTACATCATGAAAACCTCCTGGAGTGATTGATTTTACATATTTATCATGTGAAAGAAAATGTGAGGCATTCATGCAAGAATGGCATTCAAATATTTACCTGTTATGTACAGAGCGGAATACAAGGCTCGGGAATGGCCTGTCGAGCTTTGTATTCCGGCCCTTTTTCTCAGAAGCCGCCTTCTGTAGCGTGAAAAGGGATATTGAGTCTGTTTTCGACTGCGCGCAGGCGCTGATTCAAACGGTTTAAGCGGCGGGTATGGATTTCAACCGCCTGGCTCAGCCGTCTGACCTGCTCACTCATCCGCGTAATTTCCCGGTTTTGGCGCTGATCTTCTTGTGAGAGGCGGGTAAGTTCTCTCGTTTGCTCGGCATTTTGTCTTTCAAGCTGGGCGACTCTCCGTTCTAATGCAGTCGGCTGCCGTTCTTCGGACTGGTAGGGCGCATAATAGCTTTCCTGCTGATACGGCTCATACTCAACGCGGTTCACTTCGTATTCCTGCTGCTGAGGGAAATAGGCAGGCGGGGTGTAGTACTGATATGGGTTCATTCATCATTCTCCTTATCTAGTGAAGTCTTTATACACTATGTAGTCAATCGCACAGTGCCACGGCATCCGCCTAACTTACAGGCGTAAAAAAAGCTGCAAAGGAAGGTGATCATGTTGCGGGACATACGGATTTTCATCATGATGGTTCTCGTTTTCGGATGCGTCATGATAACAGGCTGCTCGCAAAAGAAAGCGGACGAGACCCCTTTTTATTACGGGACATGGGATGCGGGGCTGAAACCGGGCCCGATGGACGGAGTCAGATCTGAAACCGTCACGTTTACGAAAGACAGCGTGCTGACAAAGCAGGTCATTAAAGGCCGCGGCGAGGTTCCTATGCCCTCGGATGCTTACAAGGTGATCTCACAAAACACGGACGGAACGATCGAGATTGAATACCTCGGACGTCCGCACCCCGTCAAAAGCACGTTGAAAAGAGGAAAAAACGATACACTCATTTGGAAGATATACGGAGAAACAAAAACAATGACAAGAATAAAAACCGGCGGGGAGGATACACATGAGAAATAAAGCTGCTGACAGACTCGTTTTGACGGGTGTCATCGTACATATCATTCAATGGTTTTCACTGGTATGGTTATTTTTTATGCTTGTAGATCAGTTCGGGCGTTTTACTATTTATAATCCCAATGTCGTAAACGGCAGCATGCAGTCTTTTTCATTCTTTGATATGATGCGCGCTCTTCTGTTTTCCGGCACGCTCAAGAATACGCTCCTGCTGTTTCTGTTTGCGGCGCTGCTCATTTACTTATGGGTGAACGCCCTGTTTATTCTGCTGGAAATCGTTTCTTACATCATGATCAGGCGGAACAGCCGTTCATTATGGGCATACTTTCCCGCAGCGATGGGAATAAAGCTTGCCCTTCTGGACATAGCGTCCGTCCCTTTCTTTGCGGCAGGACTGATTCTCTTAAAGCAGAAAACAGATAACGGCGCAGAACAAACCGATAAGAAAACAAGACGGCCCCGTATCCGGAGACAGGCCCGGTATAAGAAGAGAAGACGGAGAAAACCGTCCGTTTAATTTTTCTTTGAAACGAAAAAACGATATGATGAAAGCATAAGACGAAAAGGATACAAAGGAGATGCAGGATGTACAAGTTAATCGCAATAGATATGGACGGAACACTATTAAACGATCATCATGAAGTGACGGCTGAAGTCCGCGGGGCGCTTGATGCCGCTAAAGCGGAAGGGGTCAATATCGTCCTGTGCACGGGCCGGCCGATCGGCGGCGTGCGGCGGTATTTGGAAGAGCTGAATTTACAGGAGGAAGGCGACTTTGTGATTGCTTATAACGGCGCCCTCGTCCAAAATACGTATACAAACGGTGTCGTGGCCGAGCAGTCATTAGGTTATGAGGATTTGAAGTCCCTTTACGAGCTGAGCTTACAGCTGGACACTCCGATGCATTACTTCGACACAGCCAATCTGTACACGCCGAACCGGGATATCAGTGAATACACGGTTTACGAATCATATATCACGAAAGTGCCGCTTCATTTCCGCACGATTGATGAGGTGCCGAAGGATATTCTGATTCCGAAAGTCATGTTCATCGACGATCCGGACAAGCTGGAGAAAACGATCGCTTCCATTCCGGAATCATTCACGGAAACATACACAATGGTCAAAAGCGCGCCGTTCTTTCACGAGATTCTTCACCCGAAAGTCAGTAAAGGAAACGCGGTAAAGCTGCTGGCTGAAAAACTCGGCATTGAACAAAAAGACGTCATGGCAATCGGCGATAACGGCAACGACATGTCCATGATTCAGTGGGCCGGCTGCGGTGTCGCTATGGCCAATGCCATCCCGGAAGTAAGGGAAATTGCAAATTTTGAAACAAAATCAAACAACGAACACGGCGTAGCGCATGCGATTCAGGAGCTTGTGCTGAAAAAATAGGCACCCCACCAGAGGGTGCTTTTTTACCGCGTGTTTTGGTGATATGATAAGCGGAGAGGGGAGGCGCGATATGGATCGTGAAAAACAGCAGCTCAGCATAGAAGCGGCAAAACTATATTATCAATCAGATTACAGCCAGCAGCAGATCGCCGAACGGCTTAATCTGTCACGCCCCACCGTTTCGAGGCTGCTTCAGTACGCAAAGGAAAAAGGATATGTCCAAATTCGCGTCATGGACCCGTTTGAGGATCTGGACGAGCTCGGCGCGAAGCTGGAAGAAAAATACGGGCTGCTTGAGGCGCACGTCGTCTTTTCTCCAAGTGACGATTACCAGGCCATTACACATTACTTAAGCCGTTATGGCGCAGACTATATGCATAAAACTGTAAAGGACGGCGATATACTCGGCGTAAGCTGGGGGACGACGATGTACCAGATCGCAAGCCGCATGGAGCCGAAGCAGGTAAAGAGCGTTGAAGTCGTGCAGCTGAAAGGCGGCATCAGTCATTCCAATGTCAATACGTATTCGTCAGAAACGATTCAGCTGTTCGCCGAAGCATTTCAGACCATGCCGAGGTATTTGCCGCTGCCGGTTATATTTGACAGCGCTGATGTGAAACAGATGGTCGAGCGGGACAGACATATTAAGCGGATCATTGAAATGGGCAGACAAGCCAATATCGCGCTGTTTACGGTCGGAACCGTCCGGGATGAGGCGCTGCTTTTCAGGCTCGGCTATTTCCGGGAAGAAGAGAAACAATTGCTGAAAGCGCGCGGAGTCGGCGATATTTGTTCGCGGTTTTTTGACGCGGAAGGCAGGATCTGCAGCAGCAGCATTAACGGCCGGACGATCGGAGTCGAGCTCAGCGACTTGAAAATGAAAGAACGTTCGATTCTGGTGGCGGGCGGCAGCAGAAAATGCAAGGCCATTCACGGGGCCCTGACAGGAAAATACGCCAACGTTTTGATTACCGATCAGCATACAGCCAAAAAACTCATTCAAGAGTTGTGACAATTCTTGAACATAATTTCAATAACCAATTTACATATGTTCAAAATTCGGTTATTCTAAACCTATCCTAGGAAAAAGGAAGTGCATACAATGTCAATTGCAAGTCAAATAGACCATACTGCTTTGAAACCGCATACACAAAAAGCAGATATTTTACAACTGATAAAAGAAGCAAAAGAGTATAAATTCGCTTCCGTTTGTGTGAACCCGACTTGGGTCAAACTCGCAGCGGAGGAGTTGAAGGGCACGGGAGTTGACGTTTGCACCGTTATCGGATTCCCTCTCGGCGCAACGACATCGGAAACAAAAGCATTTGAAACGAAGGATGCCATTTCAAAAGGAGCCACTGAGGTTGACATGGTCATCAATATCGGCGCATTAAAAGACGGTGATGATGAGGCTGTTGAGGCTGATATCCGCGCGGTAGTTGAAGCAGCTGATAAAAAAGCGCTCGTCAAAGTGATCATCGAAACATGCCTTTTGACAGACGAAGAAAAAGAGCGTGCGTGCCGCTTAGCGGTATCCGCAGGCGCCAATTTCGTCAAAACGTCTACCGGTTTTTCGACAGGCGGAGCAACGGCTGAAGACATCGCTCTCATGAGAAAAACAGTCGGACCGGACATCGGGGTCAAAGCATCAGGCGGCATCAGAACAAAAGCTGATGTTGACAGCATGATTGCGGCGGGCGCGAGCCGGATCGGCGCAAGTGCGGGCGTCTCTATCGTGAGCGGCGGAGACAGCGTCAGCAGCGACTATTAATCAGCAGTGCGGAAGCTGAAAGCTTCCGCCAACCTCTTTCTTTGTTGATGCATAAAAAATTGTAAGCGAATACAAATAAAAGGAGAACACATATGAAGTATCTCATCGGAATTATCGGTATCATTGTGTTTTTAGGTCTTGCCTGGCTCGCCAGCAATGGCAAAAAAAGAATCAGAATCCGGCCGATCGCCGTCATGCTCGTGCTGCAGCTGGTTCTCGGTTACATTCTCCTCAACACCGGTATCGGGAATTTTCTTGTCGGGGGTTTTGCAAAAGGATTTAACTATTTGCTGGAATATGCATCAGAAGGGATTAACTTTGTATTCGGCGGACTTGTGAATGCGAAACAGACGACGTTCTTCATGAGCGTGCTTCTGCCGATCGTCTTTATATCCGCTTTAATCGGAATTCTGCAGCATTGGAAGGTCCTCCCCTTCATCACGAAGTATATCGGTCTTGCGTTAAGCAAGGTGAACGGAATGGGGAAAATCGAATCTTACAACGCTGTCGCCTCCGCAATTTTAGGGCAATCAGAAGTGTTTATCAGCTTGAAAAAACAGCTCGGCTATCTTACTGAACAGCGCTTATACACGCTTTGCGCATCTGCTATGTCGACGGTCTCAATGTCGATCGTCGGTTCTTACATGATGATGCTGAAGCCGGAATACGTCGTGACGGCGCTTGTGCTGAACTTATTCGGCGGATTTATCATCGCTTCTATCATCAACCCGTACACCGTCAGCAAAGAAGAGGATTTGATCGTCGTTCCTGAAGAAGAAAAGCAATCCTTTTTTGAAGTGCTCGGTGAGTATATAATGGATGGATTCAGAGTCGCCGTTGTCGTAGCGGCGATGCTGATCGGATTTGTCGCACTCATTGCCCTGGTCAACGGCGTTTTTAACGCGGTCTTCGGCATTACATTCCAGGCGCTGCTCGGCTATGTCTTCGCGCCGTTTGCGTTTTTAACCGGTATTCCGTGGAATGAAGCGGTGAGCGCGGGAAGCATTATGGCGACGAAAATGGTATCGAATGAATTTGTGGCGATGCAGACGCTCTCATCCGGCGATTTCCATTTCAGCGCGCATACTCAGGCAGTGGTATCGGTATTCCTTGTCTCATTTGCGAATTTCTCCTCTATCGGTATCATTACGGGTGCGGTGAAAGGACTGCATGAAAAGCAAGGAAACGTCGTCGCGCGGTTCGGGCTGAAGCTGCTGTACGGCGCAACGCTCGTCAGCTTCCTGACAGCGGCGATCGTGGGATTGATTCACTGAACATAATTGAAGGACAGGTGATGGATCATGAGAATGGTAGATCTTATTGTAAAAAAACAAAACGGAAAAGAACTGACAACAGAAGAAATTCAATTTTTCGTAAAAGGATATACGGACGGAAGCATCCCTGATTACCAGGCAAGCGCCCTTGCCATGGCGATTTATTTTCAGGATATGACAGATCGGGAGCGCGCCGATCTGACAATGGCGATGGTCAATTCAGGGGAGACGATTGATCTTTCCGCCATCGAAGGCATCAAGGTCGACAAGCACTCTACGGGCGGGGTCGGCGACACGACGACTCTCGTACTCGCACCGCTCGTCGCGGCGCTCGGCGTTCCCGTTGCTAAAATGTCCGGACGCGGCCTCGGCCATACGGGGGGAACCATTGATAAACTGGAAGCGATCGAAGGCTTCCACGTGGAATTGTCAAAAGATGAATTCATCAAGCTTGTGAACCGCGACAAAGTAGCCGTCATCGGACAAAGCGGCAACTTGACGCCTGCCGATAAAAAGCTGTATGCGCTGCGTGATGTAACGGGTACGGTGAACTCCATCCCGCTGATCGCAAGCTCTATTATGAGTAAAAAAATCGCCGCCGGAGCAGATGCGATCGTGCTTGACGTCAAAACGGGCGCCGGCGCGTTTATGAAAACGGATGAAGACGCTGTGAACCTCGCCAAAGCAATGGTCCGCATCGGAAACAACGTCGGCCGCCAGACGATGGCCGTGATTTCTGACATGTCGCAGCCGCTCGGTTTTGCGATCGGGAATGCCCTGGAGGTTCAAGAAGCCATTGATACGTTAAGAGGAGAAGGCCCTGAAGACTTAAACGAACTCGTCCTCACGCTCGGCAGCCAAATGGTCGTATTGGCGAAAAAAGCCGAGACATTGGAAGAAGCGAGAACGAAGCTGCAGGAAGTCATGAAAAACGGCAAAGCGCTTGAAAAGTTCAAAGAGTTCCTGAGCAATCAGGGAGGAGACGCTTCCGTCGTTGACGAACCGTCCAAACTTCCGCAGGCGGCGTACAAAATTGACGTCCCGGCAAAAGAAGCGGGTGTCGTTTCAGAAATCATCGCTGACGAAATCGGCGTCGCAGCGATGCTGTTAGGCGCGGGACGTGCGACAAAAGAGGACGAAATCGACCTTGCCGTCGGCATCATGCTCCGTAAAAAAGTCGGTGACAAAGTCGAAAAAGGAGAGCCGCTCGTTACCCTTTACGCCAACCGCGAAAACGTTGACGACGTGACCGCCAAAGTCTATGACAACATCCGCATCTCAGAAAAAGCGGAAGCGCCGAAGCTGATTCATACGCTGATTACGGAATAAAAAAAGAAAGGCACATACCCATCAGTGTGTGCCTTTTTTTATGGCATGGTCTTATCCAAATGAATGTCGCGAACGGATTGTTTCGGCTGTTTCTTTCTCAAAAAATAAATGAGATAGCACAGGATCATACAAGGGATTCCGCAGACACGGAAAAAACATCACAGCCACAATCAAAACCCCAAAAACCATCCGGCTTAACACCAACGGCACCATTTCCGGGGAAATGAACGGAACCTGGACAATAACCGGCAGCAGCAAAGCCCGAATCAACCTGAACGGTACAAATTATGACGGCGCCTTCCTGAAAGAATGGGACTCAGCGAGAGAGAAAGAAGTTGCGACGTTTAGTGTGCTGAGCTGTGACGGGGAGGCTGTTTGGGGAGTGGAGTAACTAATTAAAGTTTAATATATGATATAAATCTCTAAGGAACGATTCTCTTCTTTATTATTATCAGAAGAAGAGATTCGTTTTTTATATAGTTAAACCTTTACAGATACGTAATATTCAACTAAATAAAAAAGAAAGTTAGCCGATAAGTTTATTAGACTACAACATAAAATAAATGACACGTTAAAAAATAGGAGGAAATTTATATTGTTAGATGAACCTATTGAGAGGCTAAGTCAATTTACTGAATTTGTAGAAGCGCTACCTAAAGAGTTTATTTTATCAAGAGGGCAGGAAAAAGAATACGAATTGTTACCTGGTGCCCTAAGGTTGGATAATAACAAAAAAAGGAAATATTCGAGAGGGTCAATTCAATATTTTTTAAATGAGTTTAAAGTGAATTGTCACAATTATGTGAAGCAACCTATAGATATCAGAGATGACTATGAGTGGATGGTTTATGCACAACATTACGGTATCCCAACTAAATTGTTAGATTTTACTCATTCGCATGTAGTTTCTTTAATGTTTGCTGTTGAAAACTCCTTTCATGAAAATGAAGAATGTGATGCAGAAGTATGGTTTCTAAATCCTTTAGAATTGAATTATAAGTTTGCATCACGTTCAGATATAATTAATATTTCTAATGGTGAAAGAATAAATTTAGATAATTTTGATGGGCCGATAGCATTCAAAGCTAGAAAGTTAAATGAAAGAATTAACGCACAAAATGGGCTTTTTGTATATTTTCAAGATAACTGCCAACCTTTATCAGATTTGAAAGATGAAAATATAATTAGAAGATTGGTGATCAAAGGAGAGTGCAAAAAAGATATACTGTCCTCTCTTTATTCTATGGGAATAGGTTATACAACACTTTATCCAGAATTGGAATCTGTTACAAAAGATATAATAATGAAAAAGAGTATTTTAGAATATGTAAGGGATGGTGAGTAACTTGCTAGCTAAAATAAATTATAAACCTCAGGATATCGCTATAAAAGATATTATATCTATGATTACAAATGGATATAAACTTCAAAAGCTAGATAAAGAGGAAGAGCTAGATGATGAACTCAAACTTGATTATACTGATTCAATTATAATTGCCCCTGACTATCAGAGAGATTACAGAGCATCAGTTGCTGACGAAAGTTCTTTAATTGAGTCAATTCTTCTTGGTATACCAATACCACCTGTTTTTTTAGCTAATGATCGTTATGAGGGAGTTAAAGTTTTAAACGTAGTAGATGGACAACATCGACTGAGAGCATTTCATAGGTTTAAAGAAAATCAATTTAAACTTTCAGGACTAAATATAATGGTGGAGTTAAATGGAAAAAAATTTAGTGATTGCGAATTTGAAATTAAAGAGAAAATTTTATCGCACAAACTTGCCTCTATCGTTTTTACTGATTTCCCTGGTCTTGAATTAGAATTGGAGATTTTTAGTAGATATAATAAAGGTACTAAGCCATTAACACCGCAGGATATACGGCATGCTGTTTATAATTCTAAATTGAATAGTTTTGTAAATAAATTTGCTCAAAAAATGAATGATAAAAAGGTATCCAGTAAGATTCAGAGGGCCTACAATGCAACAACAGATAGGGTGAAAAAGAAGAAAATACAAGAAAATATTTTTGTGATAATGAGTATACTTGAAGATGGACTCAATACAGGATACGCGAAATCATCAGTTTATGCTGAAGAGTATATGAAACATAAATCTAAACTAGAAGTATGTAATCCACAACAATCACAAAAGGAATATGATGAGATCATAAATAGATTTAATACATTTAATGAAATAATTGAAGTAATTGGAGAAAGGATTGAGTATCCCTTTTCTAAAGAAATTTATGGTGTCTCAAGCAAAGGGTATAGGTTTCAGATAACTATAGCAATGATACTTTCTGGTGTTATTCACAAAATGATTAAAGAAGGTATCTCACTATCTAGATTAAAACAAAAAGCTGGAATAGATAACTTTCTAACTTATATATCTGATACTTTAAAAAATTCGTATTTAGAAGATCCTAAGTTTAACGCTTCTTCTACAAATGCTCGAGCTATGAACGAATTGATTAACGAAATGAACTTTGAATTCTTGCAAGTTGTTGAAGACTAAAAGTTTAAATTGCTATGAGTCCGTAGTGATTAGAACAGCTACGGACTATTATTATAAATTGTACTTTCTTTACCCACACTGATTTATGGAAAAACTTAATACTAAATTGCTCTATAAGGATATGGAATAGATTTTTGATTACTATAGAAATAGACAAATTATTTTATAAATAAAGCATTAAATGGTAGTTGGATCAACATTTAAATGTAAGCGTTGACACCCCATAAATCCAGTGCTAAAGTATACATATCAACCCAATATCATTCACCTAGGATTGTTACTGCAAACCGCAGGCAAAACCTAAATTGCGTCAGACCGGGGAAGACCTCCGTGTGCTGTGCAGTTTAGGTTTTTTTTATACCCTTTTTTGGAGGTGATGCTGATTTCATAACAAAAAAAGCCGGAGAAAGGCGGCCACCTTTCGTCCGGCAGTTCCCCCATTTTTAAGGAGGTATACTCATGGACTATCTTAAAATATCAAAAGAGATATTACAACTTGTCGGCGGGGAGGAGAATGTTCAAAGTGTCATCCATTGCATGACGCGGCTTCGTTTTAATCTGTACGACAATGCGAAAGCAGATCGGGACGGGCTGGAACAGACGGAAGGCGTGATGGGGACAAATATCAGCGGCGAGCAATTTCAGATCATTATCGGCAATCATGTGCCGAAGGTGTATCAGGCTTTGATGGAGTGCAGCAGGCTCAGCGATGAAAGCGCAAATAAAACTTCAAAGCAGAAGAAAAATGTGCTGAGTGCCGTGTTTGATGTGATTTCCGGCGTGTTTACACCGATTCTGCCGGCCATTGCCGGAGCGGGCATGATAAAAGGACTTGTCGCGTTAGCGGTGACATTCGGCTGGATGTCGGAGAAGAGCCAGACTCACAGCATTCTTACGGCTGTCGGTGATGGTGCGTTTTATTTTCTGCCTATTTTGCTTGCGGTAAGCGCGGCGAGGAAATTCAGATGTAATCCGTACGTGGCGGCTGCTGTGGCGGGTGCGATTTTGCATCCGGATTTGACGGCCTTGCTTGGGTCTGGGAAGAGCATCTCCTTTATCGGTCTTCCTGTAACCGCTGCCACGTATTCATCGACAGTCATTCCGATTTTGCTGGCGATCTGGCTGATGTCCTATGTGGAGAAGGGAATCGACCGAATCACTCCTTCTTCTTTGAAATTGATTGCCGTTCCGATGCTTACGCTTGTGATCGTCGTGCCTGTCACACTGATCACAGTCGGCCCGCTCGGCGCGATTCTCGGAAATGACCTGTCTGTCGGCGTCAATGATTTGTTCAGTCATGCGGGGATTGCCGCAATGATTCTGCTGGCCGGCACATTTTCGCTCATCATTATGACGGGGATGCATTATGCACTTGTGCCGATCATGATCAATAACATCGCTCAAAACGGACATGATTACATTCTGCCTGCGATGTTTTTGGCGAACATGGGGCAGGCCGGCGCGTCATTTGCGGTTTTCTTGAAATCAAAAAATAAAACCTTCAAATCACTCGCATTTACGACGAGCATTACGGCTTTGATGGGCATAACCGAACCTGCCATGTACGGCGTCAACATGAGATTGAAAAAACCGTTCGCGGCTGCTTTAATAGGCGGCGCGGCCGGCGGCGCTTTTTACGGTGTAACGGGCGTCGCTTCCTACATTGTCGGCGGAAACGCGGGTCTGCCGAGCATTCCGGTCTTTATCGGGCCGACGTTTCTTTATGCGCTGATCGGGCTTTTTATCTCGTTTGCGGCGGGTATGGCGGCGGCACTGCTGATCGGATTTGAAGATGTACAGTCTGAACGGGACAAAGCATCTGAAACGCCGGGTGTGACGGCAGGCGGAGAAATCATTCACAGCCCGATTAAAGGCGAAGTGAAAGCATTAAGCGAAGTGAACGACAGCGTGTTTTCCGGTGGAATGATGGGAAAAGGTTTTGCGATTCTGCCTGAAGAGGGCGCAGCGGTTTCTCCCGTAGAAGGCAGGGTGACAGCCGTATTTAAAACAAAGCACGCCATCGGCATTACGAGTGCCCGGGGAGCCGAAATTCTCATTCATATCGGGCTTGATACGGTACGGCTGGATGGCAGGCATTTTGAAATGCACGTCAAAGAAGGCGATGCCGTCGCGCCGGGAGATCTGCTGATTACTTTTGATATCGAAGAGATAAGGGCTGCCGGCTTTGACGTGATGACGCCGGTCATCATTACGAATACGGATCAATATTTATTTACAGACGTGAAAAAACGCGGAATGGTCAAACCGAACGAAGCGCTTCTGGCGTTATCCTGAAAAAGAGGTGGAGAAAACATGAAGAGATTTCCGGAAGGTTTTTTATGGGGCGGCGCAACGGCTGCCAATCAGATTGAAGGAGCTTATAAAGAAGGCGGCAAAGGACTTTCTACGGCGGATGTCTCCCCGGACGGCATTATGTCTCCGTTTCATGAGACGGACGATGCGCTGAATCTGTATCACGACGCGATTGATTTTTATCACCGCTATCAAGAGGATATCGCCCTGTTTGCGGAGATGGGCTTTAAAGCGTTCCGCACCTCCATTGCGTGGACGAGAATTTTTCCGAACGGTGATGAAGCAGAGCCGAACGAAGAAGGGCTGCAATTTTACGACCGTCTTTTTGACGAATTGAGGAAACATCAGATTGAACCGGTCGTCACGATTTCTCACTATGAGATGCCGCTCGGTCTGGTGAAAAATTACGGCGGCTGGCGAAACCGCCAAACGGTCGATTTTTATGAACGGTACGCCCGCACGGTTTTCACCCGTTATCAAGACAAAGTGAAATATTGGATGACCTTCAATGAAATCAACGTCGTTCTTCACGCTCCGTTTACAGGCGGCGGTCTTATATTCCGGGAAGGCGAAAATAAACAAAACACGATGTACCAAGCAGCCCACCACCAATTTGTGGCGAGCGCGCTGGCGGTAAAAGCCGGCCATGAGATCATCCCGGATTCACAGATCGGCTGCATGATCGCCGCGACGACGACGTATCCGATGACGCCGAAGCCGGAGGATGTATATGCGGCAATGCAAAAAGAGCGGAGCACGCTGTTCTTTTCTGATGTGCAGGCGAGGGGCAGCTATCCGGGCTACATGAAGCGCTTCTTTAAAGAAAACGGAATTACGATCGAGATGAAGGAAGGAGACGAGGCGCTCCTGAAAGAACATACGGTGGATTACATCGGCTTCAGCTACTACATGTCGATGACGGCCAGCACGGCGCCTGAGGATCTGGCGCAAGCTAAAGGGAATCTTCTCGGCGGCGTGAAAAACCCGTATCTGAAATCTTCGGAATGGGGCTGGCAGATTGATCCGAAGGGATTGCGCATCACCTTAAACACGCTGTACGACCGTTATCAGAAACCGCTCTTTATCGTCGAAAACGGGCTCGGCGCGGTTGATGAGCCGGAGGCGGACGGAAGCATTCAGGATGAATACCGCATCGATTATCTGCGTGATCATTTAATAGAAGCAAGAGAGGCGATTGAAGACGGCGTCGACCTGATCGGCTACACGTCGTGGGGGCCGATTGACCTCGTCAGCGCCTCAACCGCAGAAATGAAAAAACGCTACGGCTATATTTATGTCGACCGCGGCAATGACGGAAAAGGCACGTTTGAAAGAAAGAAAAAGAAAAGTTTTTATTGGTATAAAGACGTCATCGCCACAAACGGAGAAAGTCTGTAAACACAATGTTCCGGAGAAAGCCGGCAAAATTGACATTCAGCAATGAGAGGAGGACAATAAAAGCAGAAAGGCGGGATTCATATGTTTAAAAAAATTCTTGCAGCAGTAGACGGTTCAGACATGAGCAGCAAAGCTCTGGATGCAGCGATCCATCTGGCGAAAGAACAGCAGGCGGAACTCACCATTCTCTATGCGGGACGTGAAGCCGTTGTCTCCACAACAGCTTTAACCGGCATTGTCTATGTTCCGGAAAACTTCATTGAAGACATCAAACATGAAGTCGCGCAAAAAGGAGCAGCCATTCTGGAAGATGCCAAGCAGAAAGCGGCGGAAAGCGGAGTTAACGCGGAAAGCCTGTACGTTCAAGGCGAACCTGCACATCAAATTTTAAACATAGCGAAAGAACAGCATTTCAATCTGATTGTCGTCGGAAGCCGCGGAATCAGCGGATTTAAAGAAATGATGCTCGGAAGCGTGAGCCACAAAGTCTCACAATTGTCTCCTTGCCCTGTACTGATCGTTCATTAACAGACGGCCCTGCTGATGCGGGGCTTTTTTTATGAGAAAAGACCTCCGGCTTTCGAAAAATAGGGTGATTTCTTCCTCTGAATCAAGTAAAATGGCTGTTAGTGTTTGTCTGAATAAACAGTCAATGATATGGAGGAAGCGAATCAATGCAAGCTAAACAAGCATCAAATGCCGTCATCAAAATGGTCATTTCCATGGTCATTTTCGGATCAATCGGCTTTTTCTCAGAACATACGAATGTGCCTTCAATTGAACTGGTCTTTGTGCGGTGTCTGTGCGCCTCATTGTTTCTGGGCGTTTGCTGGTTTGGCTCTGGACGGTACCGCACCGAACAATGGAACCGGCGTGAGGTGCTGCAGACACTGGCCTGCGGATTTTTTCTCGTGCTGAACTGGGTGTTTTTATTTAAATCATTTGAGGAAACATCAGTGACGATAGCGATTTCCGTTTATCATCTGGCACCGGTTCTCGTTCTTCTCCTTGGGAGTCTCATATACCGGGAGAAACTGCATCTTGTGTCCGTCAGTTCCATCGTAATTTGTTTTCTGGGCACCGCTCTGATTTCCGGCATCAACGGAAATACGTCATTTTCTCAGCTGATGGGATCGGGGATTATTTGGGCCGTCCTGGCCGCCCTTTTTTACGCCTTTACGACACTGGCCGGGAAAGGTATCAACAGCCTCAGCCCATATGCCGTCACCTGTATGCAGACCGGATTGGGCGTCATCATTCTTCTCCCGTTCGTCCGTTTCGGCGCTTTTTCTGATTTGTCGCAGGTGAACTGGATTATGATTGTATCGACCGGCATCATTCACACGGGAATTGTGTATTTGCTCTTTTTTGACAGCCTGCGGTTTTTATCCACCCGGTTTATTTCGATCATCGTATTTCTTGATCCGGCGGTGGCGATCGTGCTTGACACCGTGTTTACAGGATTTCGCCCCGATCTTTATCAATCTTTGGGGATTGTGATGATTTTTGCGGGGATGGCGCTGTCCTTGATTCGAAAGCATAAAGCCGTGCCGGCGGAGGCTCAGGCAGACAGCACCCGTATATAGGCGGCCGTATCGGCTGCTTTTTTTTATGTTTTGGGGCTTTTCAGCCACAACGAAAAAGCAGACAAACAGATCATGGAAAAAGAGGATAGTAATTGTATAATACTTCATGTATTTACAATTTAAGAGATTAAAGGAGTGAAGGGCATGATCAAGAAGACGCGTCATCTTGCTTTCTTAGCTGCACTCGGATTTGCGCTTTGTCTGGCCATCGTATGTTCCGCATCCAAGCAGGCAGAAGCGGCAGCGGCGTATCCGGATGTGATGCAGGGACTTACCGGATTTGCGGGAAATGCGAAGGATCATAACGGAAAAGCAAAATCCGCCGTATCGGGAGGCCAGGGCGGCCCCGTCGTCTACGTCAGCAATCTCAATGATTTGAAAAACAATGCGGGCGGGGCGGACCGCAAAACCATTGTCATCACAAGTGATATTTACTCCCCGGGTAAAGCTGTCGTGACAGTCGGCGCCAATAAAACCATCGTCGGCTCTTATACCAGCCACAGGCTGACCAACATCTATCTGACAACAGGCTCCGGCTCAAACAATGTGATTTTCAAAAATCTCATTATCGGCCATAGTGCAGCTATTACGGGCAACAACGACATTCCGATGTACATAGCGAACGGACAGAATTACTGGATTGACCACGTGTGGTTTGAAGGGCACAGCTACAATCCGAACAGCCACAGCGATTTGGGAAAGCTTCTGTATGTCGGCGCCAAAGCGGATTTTGTGACGCTGTCTAATTCTAAATTCTCCGATCATCTGTACGGCCTGATTCTCGGTTATCCGAATGATGATAACGAAGGACGCAATTATATCGGCTATCCGCATATGACGATCACCAACAACTATTTTAATAACGTCTATGTCCGTTCACCGGGCCTGATGAGATACGGCTATTTTCACGCGAAAAACAACTATGTGACCAATTTCAATTTAGGTTTCACCATTCACACAAACGCGACTGTCTTCTCAGAAGCCAACTACTTCGGCAACGGAAATGAAAAAGGCGGAATGATAGACGACTACGGGACGGCCCAATTCACCGATATCGGTTCATTCCCGTCGCTCAAAGCCCCGAAATCACCGAGCACCGGCTGGAATCCGAGATCCAATTACAGCTACGGCGCGCTTTCAGCGCAGGATGCCAAAAACTTCGCCCAATCCTACGCGGGAGCACAAAATACAAATCTCCGCTATCCATAATACGAAAAACCGCCGGCAGCCGGCGGTTTTTTTATATGAGTAAAAGGTCATAAATTCCTATCATCCTTAAAATAACCTTAAATACCTAGGAAAATATTGATAAACAATTTCAATAATATTACTATTGTTAAGCCTATATTACAAAAGAAGGAGGAGAACCTATGAAAATAGGAAAAAAGAACAAGTGGAAAAAATGGCTGGCCGGCACTCTTGCGGCATCGCTTATGATTTCCATTGCGCCTGCCGATGTATTTGCGGCAGAAACGCGTGAAAAACAAGATCAAGTGAAAACCGCCGCCATTCCGGTAGCAGACCCGGAAAAAGATCTTCCGGCGGAAAAAGCATCCGAGCAGATGCCGTTTGATCAAAAAGATATCAATAAAGACGGTGAGATCACGTCTGAAAGAACTGAGAATACAAAACTTTATTATGAGGGCGAGGGTGTATACAAACAGGAAATCTACACAGACCCCATTCATACGAAAGAAACCGCCAATGCGGACTGGGAAGACATTTCTCCTGAATTGAAAACCGGCTCAAAGGAAGTCGGGACGGAAAATACAGTGCTGAACTCCGATTTTCTGAAGCAAATGAAAAACGGATTATACGCTACATTTGAACACGATGATCATAAGCTCACATACTCTTTAACCGGCGCAAAAGGCCCCGATCAGGCTGCAATCACTCCGACAGATGCCTCAGCAAAAGTCAAGGAAGACAGCAACGAGCTTACGTATCAGCAAGTGTTTCCTGCTATTGATTTACAAACCTACACATTTAACGAAAACATAAAAGAAGACCTTGTGCTTCACAAATACGAAGGCTACAATTCCTTCACCTTTCAAATCAAAACCGACCTTCAGGCTAAAGAACAGGAAGACGGCTCTATCGCGTTTTCTGATGATAAAGGCAATGTCGTCTACACCGTACCGAAGCCTTTTATGACCGACTCAGATCTCGACGAAAAGTCAGGCGAAGTCAGCAGGTCAGAAGATGTCAGCTTCAAGCTTGAAAAAAACAGCGAAGGCTACTTGCTCCATGTAACGGCCGATGAAAAATGGCTGAAAGATCCCAAGCGGGTTTATCCGGTATCTATTGACCCGTCAACATCAGTATCTGTGTCATCCGATACCTTTGTCATGAGCGCGTATCCGACGACAAACTACTCTGCCGCGTCGCAGAAATGGGACGCCGGATTGAAAGCATACGTGCTGAAAACGGGCTATTATGACGGCACAACCGGAACGAACTACGCATTTATGAAGTTTGATAATTTAAAGCCGATCAAAAACATGACGGTGACAAAAGCGACGCTTAAAGCATACACAGCCCACTCCTATTACGGATCAAAGGCGACGGGGCTTTGGCTCGACACCGTAAACAGCAATTACGACAATGCCAAGATCACGTGGAAGAATAAGCCGGGCTCCAAAAACATCGGCAAAGCCGAGGTCTATAAAGGCCAATGGGCAAGCTTCGATGTCACATCCGCAGTCAAGTCGTGGAACAGCGGCGGTGCCAATTACGGCTTTAAGCTTCACACAAACGGAAACGGAAAAGAATATTGGAAGAAGCTGATGTCATCAGCCAACTCTAATAAAAAACCTTATATCGAAGTGACATACACGATTCCGAAGGCGGACACGCCGTCTGTCAAAGCGTATCATAACGGAGATTCGACAGGATTTTTCAATATCAGCTGGAAAAAAGCTGAAGGCGCCAAAAGCTATAAAGTGTGGCTTTATAACGGGAAAGAATATCAAGCCATTTCTGTCGGAAATGCAACCTCTTGGAGCACAAAAGGAAAAAACATCTGGCCGACAAAAGCGGAAATTGATTCCGGTAAATATAAGCTGCATACAGACGGAAAAGGCGGAAGTGAATTAGCGCTTGACCCTTCACCGGTCTATAAAAACTCCGGCGGCAGCTATCCGGCAAGCAAAAATTACTGGGTCGCGGTCAGCGCGGTGTTTGACCAGGGAGAAGGCGCCATGTCTGCGGCTGCCAAGCCCGTCATTCCGAATATTGGCAGAGTTCAAAGGCCAAGCACGAAAGGTTTTAATAACAACAACGCAACAGGCTGGTTTGATCTTTCCTGGAAAGCCGTATCAGGCGCAGCCGGATATAAAATGCAAGTCTTTAACGGCAAAGGCTTTGAAACGCTTGACCTCGGAAATAAAACATCCTGGTCCACAAAAGATCAAAACATCTGGCCGACAAAGGCGGAAATCAGCGCCGGAAAATATGCGCTTCACCTGAAAGACAAAAAAGGCGCGGAATTGCCGATCAACCCGGGTCCCGTTTATAAAAATGCCGGAGGTGACGCAAACCGGAAAACCTACGGATTTAAAGTTATCGCCTATAACAAAGACGGAGAAGCGATTGCCTCACCGGAAGCTAGTCCGGCGCTGCCTGATATCGCAAAGCCGAAAAATCTGACAGGCTATGTCTATACGAACACGAAATCGAGCCAAACGGGTTATGTCAATCTCATATGGGATAAAGTCAAAAACGCCAAAGGCTACAAAATCAATATCTACAACGGAAAAGACTATCAATCATTTGATGTCGGGGATACCGATCATTGGACGACCCAAAACAAAAACATCTGGCCGTCAGCCGATGAAGTGAAAGCGGGAAAATTCCAGCTTCACACGGACGGAAAGGGCGGCGAACTGGCGCTTGACCCTTCACCTGTTTACGAAAACGCAAACGGCAATTACAAAGGAAAGAAGAACTATTCCTTCACGCTGACCGCCTATGACGCAAATGGTGACAGCATACCGACGGCACCTTTTAACCCTGTTTTCCATGAAGGGGCGGAATTCCTCGGAACGGAAGAATTCTGGTCCATTATTGACATTCCGGACGGACAGCTGAATGGCGCGACGGGAAATGTCATCGTCAATGAAGAAGATATGTCAATCGACGGACGCGGACCGGGGCTCGGACTCTCCCGGACCTTCAACAGCCTTGACAGCTCTGACCATATGTTCGGCCAAGGCTGGTATGCCGATGCGGAAACGTCGATCCTTTCTGAAGACGGCAGAGCCGTTTATATTGATGAGGACGCGACAACACATGTCTTCACGAAAAAATCTGACGGCACGTATCAGCCGCCGACGGGCGTTTATCTCGAACTGACGGAAACAAGCGATCAATTTGTATTAAAAACAAAAGATCAGACGAACGCTTATTTCAGCAAAAAAGGCGGCAAGCTCCAAAAAATCGTTGACGGACACAACAACACAACCGTATACGAGTATAACGACAGCAATCAGCTGACCGCCATAACAGACGCATCAGGGCGCAAGCTGACGTTTACCTATGATGAAAACGGCCATGTCACATCTTTAACAGGCCCGAAAAACAAAAAGATTTCGTATTCATATGACAAAGACCTTCTTAAAAAGGTGACGGATACTGACGGCAGCGTCACAAGCTATGACTATGATGCCGACGGGCGCCTCGTCAAGCAGTATTCCGCAAACAGCACGGATGACAAACCGCTGTTCACTGAATACCAATACAGCGGCCACCGCCTGGCTAAAGCCGTCAATGCGAAAAAAGAAACGTATGATTACAGCTATGACGCCGGCAAAAAAACACTGCTCATGACGCAGCCGAACGGCCGCAAAGTGCAGTACGGCTATAACGAGGCGGGCAACCCGATCCAGCTGATCGATGATGCCGAAGGGCTGAAAATCACGACCAACACCGTATACGAAGGCAACAACGTCATTCAGGACACCGATCCGAACGACGCGGATGCGGGCAAAGCGACAGAAAGCTATCAATATGATAAAGACGGCAACGTCACAGCCGTAAAAGACAACTACGGCACCGAAACGTATCAGTACAACAAAAACAATGACGTAACGAAAATGAAGGATACCGAGGGGAACGTCACTGATATTGCATACGACGGACTGGATGCCGTTTCTGAAACGGATCAAAGCGGAAAATCCTCATCCGCCGCCGTGTATGACAAATACGGTAATCTCATTCAATCAAGCAAAGAGCTGGCAGCTTCGGCAAGCCTGCTGAAAGACGGCAGCTTTGAAGGAACAAAGCTGGGCTGGAATCTCACCGCTACGAGAGACAGCGGAAGTATTGCATCTGTAAAAGCAAGAAGCGGCGCGCTGTCCGGACAAAAAGCACTGGAGATCACCTCACAATCCGCTTCAGCCGGAACAGAGCACGGCCATGCGTCCGCAACGCAGGAAGTGCAGCTTGAGCCGAATACGACGTATACACTCAGCGGACAGATCAAAACAGATCTGACAAAGGCGAGAGCGTATTTCAACATTGATCTGCGTGACAAAGACCAAAAACGAATTCAATGGATTCACAATGAATCAGGCGCATTAGCCGGAAAGAATGACTGGACGAAACGGCAGATCACCTTTACAACACCGGCCAATGCAGGAAAAGCCATCGTCTATATGGAAGTGGATCATAACGACAAGGACGGCAAAGGAAAAGCGTGGTTTGATCAGGTTCAGCTGGAAAAAGGCGAAGTCTCTTCAAGCTATAACCCGGTTCAAAACAGCAGTTTCACGGCCAAAGCAGACGGCTGGAGCACAAGCGGAGCCGCCGCTGACCTTGATGAAGGCTTCGATGATGACAGCTCATTAAAAGCGTCCCGCACAAATGCATCACAAGCCAATGCGGCCGCAAAACAAACCGTTACATTAGGCCAAAGCGCGGACGATAAGCCGGTATATATCACGCTGACAGGGATGTCCAAGGCAGACGGCGTGAAATTAACGAACGACAATGATTACGCGCTTCAGGCCGGCGTCACCTATGCGGACGGCACGACGGGCGTATACACCGCCAAATTCCCGCAGGGGACCCAGGAATGGAACCGGGGAGCGGCAGTCATTCCGAAAACAAAGCCGATCAATAAAATCGAAATCAGCATTCTGTTCCAAAAAAGCGCCACAGGAACGGCGTGGTTTGATGATATCCGTTTAATCGAAGGAAGCATCCTGACGAAAAACACCTATGACGAAAAAGGAAATTATGTCACAAAAGAAGAAGACGAACTAGGGTATGCAAGCACTGTTTCATATGACGAGACTGGCAAGAAAACATCTGAAACCGACGCGAAAGGCGAAACAACCGCCTACGAATACGATCAGGCAGACCAGCTGACAAAGCTGACCCTGTCAAACGGCACATCCATCCTTCACAGCTATGACAAGGAAGGAAATGAGCTGACAAAAACGATTCGGGCCGGCGCAGACCAGACCTATCAATATGAATATGACGTCATGGGCAAGCTCGTCAAAACAACCGACCCGCTCGGCAATGTACTGAAGAGTGAATATGACGCCAACAGCAACTTGACGAAAACTGTTTCCGCCAACGGCAATGAAGTGTCGCTGACCTATGACGGCACCGACCGGGTTAAGTCAAAAGCGTATAACGGCACTGAAAAATACAACTTTACCTATGACAAAAACGGCAATGAAACGTCGGTCACAAACAAAGAACAAAATACAACGAAAAAACGCACCTTTGACAACAAAAACCGCCTGACCGAATTAACCGACCGCGGCGGCAGCCAAAACTGGACGTATCCGGCTGATTCGGATAAGCTGAAAACTTTCTCATGGAGCCATGGCGGCCAAAAAGGAACAAACAGCTTTACGTACAACAAACTTGATCAAATGATTGAAATGAAAGACGGCACTTCAGCTTATACATTTGATTATGATGAAAACGGCAATGTCCAGACATTCATCAGCGGCAATGAAGTCGGCACGAGCTTCTCGTATGATGAGCGAAATCTCGTCAGCTCTCTTCATATCGGAGCGAAAAACGGCGGCAGCATCTTCCGGGAAAGCTATGAATATGACGCCAACGGCAACCGCACGGTCATCGACAGCTCAGCGGGCGGAAAGGTGCAGTACGAATACGGCAAGCTCAATCAGCTCGTCAAAGAAACTCATGAAGACGGCACCGTCATTCAATATACGTACGACGGCTTCGGCAACCGGACAAACGTCACCACAACAAAGGACGGCGCAAGCAAATCAGTCAACGCATCCTTCAACATCATGAACCAGCTGACGAAGGTGAATGACGAAGACCTGTCCTACGATAAAAACGGCAACCGCACATCCGACGGCAAATACACATATACGTGGGACGCGGAAGACAACCTGACCGCCGTTACAAAAAAAGGCGAAGACAAACCGTTCGCAACATATAAGTATGACGAAAAAGGAAACAGAATCCAAAAAACCGTCAACGGAAAAGTTACGAACTACTTCTACGACGGAGACAGCCTGAACGTCCTGTATGAAACAGACGCCGACGACAACGTCACAAAATCATACACGTACGGTGACAGCGGCCAGCTGTTATCCTATACAGAGAACGGCAAGAAATATTTCTATCACTACAACGCACACGGTGACGTCATCGCGATCTCAGACAGCACCGGAAAAACCGTTGCCAAATATCAGTACGACGCGTGGGGAAATCCGACAAAAACCGAAGCGAGCGACGAAGTAAAAGACAACCGCTACCGCTACGCAGGCTACCAATACGACGAAGAAACCGGCTTGTACTATCTCATGGCCCGCTACTACGAACCAAGAAACGGCGTATTCCTATCACTCGACCCAGACCCGGGCAGCGACGGAGATTCGCTGGATCAGAATGGGTATACTTATGGAAACAACAACCCAGTCATGAACGTCGATCCGGATGGGCATTGGGTGTGGCTAGTAGTAAATGCTTTAATTGGAGGAGTCTCTTCTTACAAAGCAGCGAAGGCAAAGGGAGCAAGAGGTTGGAGGTTAGTTGGATCTGTAGCCTTAGGTGCCGCTGGCGGAGCAATCGGAGGAAACTATCTACGAGTAGGACGTACTCTATATAAGGCTGGAAAATTATCTAAAACATATTGGAATGCTAGAAAAGTCGCAAAGGCAAACAAAGGTGTGATTAAGAGAGCTAAAACTAAGAAAGGTTGGGTAGTTACTACTAAAAAACATACAGTAAGATTAATGGGGAAGAATTCTGGTCAGCGAAAAAAACCTTACTATAGAATGTCAGTTAGAAATAAAGGACCTTTAAATGCAAAAGGGCATTTCTCAAATAATCCTTATGAGACTCATATAAAGTTAAGATGGTCATCACATCGAAATATAAATAAACGCTTACGCAGTAAGTCACACAGATGATATTAGTATAAATGTATAGCTCTAAGTTTTGATCCATTTAGGGGTTAATAATAGCAATTAACATAGATAGAGATGCAGATGGTTATACAGATGAAATCTATTTATAGATATTTTCTAAGTTGCCATCTGCATTATCATACCCTTTTACTTAAATAAAGTGAGGAGAATGTTATAACATGAACAGTATTGAACAATGGATAGACTATATAAATCATGATGTTAATTGCTTTTTGCACGATATTAATTTTGAATACTTAGAGAATAGATTAACTCTTTATTTCAAGGTATATGATGGAGGAGAAAAAGCCACTTTAAAAGAAATTACATTTAAAGATGTAAACGGAATTTATTTCGGTGTTAATAACAAGTTGGATAAAACTATGCCCAGTGATGCTAATTGGTACCTTGAAGAAATCAGTTATTTCAAAGAGGGAATTGGAAAAATGCAAAATGGTATATTAGGTGATCAAGTCTCAAGTGCTAATTTTCTTATAGAAATTAACGGAACTTTACTTGCTATAGAATGTAAATATATATACTTTGATTCTAAAGAATATCAAGTGTTTAATTATCACGAGAAAACTGAAAAAAATCAAAAGAGTCATATAGTGGCTGGAATCAAAAAAATCTTTTCAAGGAGGGAGGATTCAGGTGAATAATCCATTACAAAAGCTACTGATTGATTCGGAATGCATCGTATTAAAAACAGATTTTCATTTCTTTAAAAAAGAGTTTATTCTTCATTTGGAAGTGAATACGAAAGGAAAGAAGCAACAGCATTGTATTGAATTCAAAAATGTATCATCATTATTTTTTTATGCGGGCAAGGAATCATCTTTAGATGGAGTCAATGCAGAGAAAAGATGGAGGTTACATTCGTTCTCATGCTATCCTCAGGGGATTGGAACAATATATCACCCTTTAATTGAAGATTATGAATCGAATGCAAACATTTTGATTGGGATTAACCAAGCAGTCTATGCAATTGAAACTGAACGGGTGATCTTTGATTCAACTGAAATATATGCATCAGATAAAGATTGTTCGTAACGAAGAATTTATCTAGATGGTTTTGAAAGGTAATTCCTCTCTTGTGAGGTCTGGCTTTACATTTGTCTTAATAAAAGAGGCAGGAGATGACCATGTACAAAACAATAAATGAATGGGTAGATTACATAGATGGGGGGTGCAGTGTCCTTCATTTAGATTTTAATGTGTTTAAAAAAGAACTCTCATTTGATATTAAGGTTTTTGAAAGTGAAGCTGAATATACGCATAAAATATTATTCCAAAATACAGCATCTGTTTATTTTAGTGCAGATATTGGTGATATGAGATTAGAAAAAATAGATCCGGAAGAATACAATTGGCAAGTATTTGAGATGAGTTACCACCCGGAAGGAATCGGAAATCTATCAAATGCTGTAATTCCGGAGTATCAATCAAATGCTAACTTTCTTATTAATATGAACAGCATGCTGATTGCTGTAGAAGCTGAAACCGTTCGCTTTGATGATCAATCATTTTATGCGTATCATTCGAAATCATAAATAAACAAATAAGAGAGGTTCCCAGCCTCTCTTTTCTTACAAATAAAACCGCTTTTACGCGGGAAACCGTTTGCGGAGGTAATATGAGCCGTCCTTTACATTTACAAAAAGAATCATTGAGGGCTATAGGGAATCTGGATGTGATTAACCCGTTGAAATACAACTCAATATATTCATGTGATCTAGTGAGTAAAGATACTTTTTTCCAATTAATGAATGACTTAGAATTCGAAACAGTTCTGATAGAAGTAATGGCATCACCTTCTTTTATTGAGGGATGGAAGAAGAAGGTTGAAAAGAAAATGATACATATGAATACGATATCGAAAAAGTTAATTCATATTGAATGTGGTCTGACAAAAGAAGAATTGATGGCAGACCACTTATTGGATGAATTATATTTTTTAGCATCGATCAATGATTTTGTTGTTATAATAGCAAACCCTTTCAACAATAAGTCCTACATGAATCCGAACACTCAAAAGGTTGATGTTACTACTGAAAATAATGAAAAAATCATTTGGTTTGAATACGATGCAGCAGATTTATATATCATTGCTTAATTTAATATAAATCCAGATTCTTAATCAACGGAGTGTTGCTGATGTTAGAACTTACCGCAGAGCGTGTTGGGTCATATGAAAGGGAAAATATCATTTATTTCAATGCGGGCCGGGATGATCAGGTATTTATTGTGTCGGTGCACGATGACAAAGTAATATTGGAGGTTATGAAAGGCAGCTCTCTTTTAATCAAAAAAGAGTTACACGGATTTTCTGAAGATGCCCATTTCTATCTGGTTGATTCGTATGATGACACTATCGTTATCGTTTACCTGGAAAATCATACGTGTCAATTGGCTGCATACTGCGTAAACAGTAATAAAATCAATCCGATTTGTTCTTTTCTATTAAGCGCCAATGTATTTCATCTGAGTGAGGATGGGTTATTATGGATCGGATTAACAGACGAGGGTATGTATGATGAGAGGAATCCTCAAGGAAAAGCGATATTTGCTTTTCATACAGAAGACAGAACGTTTTATTTTGAAGACGATTTTAAAGAAATGATGCATGAATGCTATGCCGTACAATCGATCAAATCTGATTTGTATGTATGTTTTGAGGGAGAGGATTGCTGTATCATCGGGCATTATCAGGTTGGACGTGACAGAATTCGTACTGTTGCAGAATATGTGCTGGACGGCGATCAATACTCCTATTGTGATCAGCTGTCCGTTTCGAAAAAAAGGGTGCTTCTGATTCAGAGTCACGAGGATAACCTATTTGCATTTCATGAAGAGAACAAAGGCTTATCAGAGACTGACGTCATGATACACGGTATTGATAGAAAAGGAAAAACAACGTACAGAGCCGTACAGGACCGTATGTTTATCTTTAATGATAACGATTTATATCTGGTAAAGTTTTGATGGTTCTGTGCAGCATGAAAGTATCCTGTAAGGAAGTGCTCAGTGATGAGAGAAAAGTTAATTGAAAAGCTTGAGGAAAACAAGAGGAATCTTTTAATGAAACATGTTTGTACCGAATTAAAATCTTGTGAAGAATCAGGATTTGTTTATCAATTTGCTGACGCAGATCAAAGCAGGCAGATATTAGAGACCGTATTATCGAATTCTTTCCAAAGTGCAGTGCGTGAAGTTGATATAAGCGACAGGGAGACAGCCGTATCGCTTATTTTAGAAAACATTGCGGATATGGGGGTTGAACGGATGAATGATATTGTTTATCTGTTTCATCCGTATAGTAATGAAGTCGGTGCTATCAAATGTGCGCTGAAGGATTGTGCAAGTCATCTGCACTGTCTCATGGATTTTATAGATTTTGAAGGCCGGCTGCTTTCTAACAGCTTTATTGTAGTGGAGCCGTCCTTCTCATTTTCTGTCTGTTTATTTCACACAGAATACGGCTGTGAGCTTGTGTGTAAACCGCCGAAAAGAGGTACAAAATGCATCCCTTTTTTATAAAGAACACAAAGGAATTGGCGATTTTTCAATCCCAAATATATTCCTTATTTCATGAAAATAAAACGTTGCCCGAACAAGTATTTAAACAACAAAAACATTATTATCTATTCGAGGAATTCCACTGGGTCTTGTCTGAAGAAGGCTGGGAGATGCTCAAAAGTTTGGCGCATCATCATCACGATGAATTTATCTTAATGGCCGTTCTGGCACAACCGGATGATATGAATCGGTTTTACGAGGAATTCGGATATTTTAACTGGTTAAAGATTCCTTTAAATATAACCGAAGATGAATATCTTTCAATCCTAACTGATTATCCAAAGCACAGTAAAAATGACAGCATAATGAATATTGCATCCCGCGTCGTATGGGCTTCACCAACTTTAAAGTGGGCGATTTATGGAGAGAGAGATTTTGAAATCTGTATTCTAGGAATTGATCAGGAGACTGCGGGAAAAACGTTAGGATCATGGAGGCCCTTAGATGATCGTGTTTTAGACTGGGTATCAGTTGTATTCCCGGATCAGATCGTTCCGGATGAATTTCAAAAAAAGCTCGCCACGCATTATAAATAGCAAGGGGCAATGACATGAAAATAAAAATGAACAAGCTATTCGAAGAATCAGTAAAAGGATGTTTTTGTCATTTTGATAACTGCGGGCGTCTGTATCTAGGAAGGCATCAGAATGACGGTCTTTCGTTTACGATCATCGACGAATCGGGGAATAGCCGAGTGATTCATATCGATGAACAAATTCTGTGTGAGGATATTATGCTGTTTCAACAGAGTTTGGCTGATAGGTATGTGCTGATTTTCTTTGAATCGCATGAGTATAAAGTGAAAGTATTTTCAGCAGATGGAACAGAACAATGTGCATTTTCTCTGCCTTCAGGGGTTTCATGCAGTCTTTTGGACGAAAAACAAAACCTGTGGATCGGTTTAAGTGATGAAGGTATCTATAGTGATGAAAACCCTGAGGGGCACAGTGTGCTGTGCTATTCATTAGATGGCCGGCTGAAGAAAACTCACATTGATCAGCAGCTTTCGGAAATATACGCGCCCGCGGCAGATGACTGCTATGCACTTGCAGAAAAAGACGGACTGATCTACATGCTGTATTACTCTTATACAGTCATTGCTGCGTTTGATGAAACCGAAGTGAAACGAGTGTGGATTATTTCTGATAAAACATATTCCGGGGTTTACGACCAGCTAGCGATTTCAAATGACGGGTTTTGGGTATGCAAAGATGATCATTCACTGTTTCTCATTCCGGCTGATATCAGTCTGCCGATGCAAGAGGTGACGTGCTGTGATCCGGATGGCTATGAGCTTTCCGGGCATCAGCTGAAGCTGACTGGCAATGTCATTTACGCGGTCTCGAATTCGGGGATTTATAAGCGGGATATCAGTAATGGGAAAATAAAATGAATTCTTCTTGGCTAAATAAGATGTTAAGATCCAACAGATATTCTTTAAATAATGACGTCATCAGAAACTTGAAATTACACAAAAAAGAATTAGAGGGTCCGCTGCCTTCAGATGCAGGAAAATTTGAAGAAGACTTTGAGGGTGCTGCCTGCGCTGGGGATTTTTATGAATACTTCGCGTTTGTCTGCGGCAGCTTAGATTTTGTTTTGGCGAATAAACAAATGCCTGCGCGGCAGCGTAAAGCCTTATATAAATCCTTTTTTGAGCTTTATCCGCAATATGCACAGCTGAAAAACGCTTTAACAGATTATCCGGAGCTCAGCCGGGAAATCGGGCGGCACGAGCGGGTGAGAAGGCTGTTGGTCAGCATTTTAAACAAGAAATGAAAGGCAGGCTTCTGACGTGAAAGAACCAACAATGGCAGAATGTCTGAAAAAGGCTGGTCTGATCTTGAACGGTCAAGCGGAGAGGGAAGAAGTGTCGGATTGGGCGTCTGAGTATGTGGCTGCAGATGATCCGGCGGTTGAGGACGAAACCGTTTGGGAGATGCTCATATATTTGAGCGGGTTTGATCTGAAAGATACGCCTGATTCGTATCTGCATACGATAGAAGAATTAAGATATTGGTTGCAGGAATATATGAAAACGCAAGAAGAAAGGGTACATCCATGTCGGAATTAGTCTTTACAAGAATCAATACAAAAATAAACACAAGCGGCCCAATCATTTTGTCCATGAATGCAGCGGAACTCATCGTACTGGCTCAGGAAAAGCGGAAAGATAAATATATCAACCGCATTTTCATATTCCGGAACAGGGATGGATATTTACGTCATCGCTATCAAATTGAAACATCAAAGAAAATAACCGGTGTTCAGAAATCCGGGGATTTATTTTTATTTATCATTCATATGGACTATAAAGATGGGATGGTTCATGAAGAACCGAATATTTATGTATGGCACCCGATTAAAGGGTTTTGTCATTCGTTTTACGGGGGCCGTTATATCCGGTCAATGACAGTCGATTCTGCAAATCATTTGTGGCTGGGATACGATGAAGCGGGAATATTTTCTTGTCTGGACGACGATATCAGTTCAAAAGGCGTGACCCGCTTTCCTTTTACAGACGGAACTTGGAAATCTCGTTGTGAGTCTTTCTGTACGTATCCGCACCTTATTGATCATTTTTATGGAGCATATGCAGAAAAGAATGCCCTGTATCTTCATTATCATACACTTGGTGAAGATTATATTCGGAAGGTCGATTTGCAAGGCGAAACGTTAAGCTTTCAGAAGGCAGACTTTGACTTTAGTGCACAATTCAAGATTGATTCATCATATTACTTTTTGATTCGGAATGAAGCTTCGTGCCGAATTGACAAAGCACTAAAATTTCATAACATGACAAAACAGGCTGGGCAATACCAGCTCACTGATAAAGTCTCAAGAAAAGCTCTCCGTTTTACGCAAGTGACTGCGTATCAAGATAAGGCTGCGGGGATTGATGAGAGCAACCGACTTTACTTACTAAGCTGACAGGCGGCTTTTGAACAAGGGAGAGCAGAGATGAGACGTTTGAACTGCGGGAGGCAGAAATACATGAATTGGCATGGTTTGAGTGAAGAGGAGACAGAGTGCTTGTGGCGCAGGGTGAATCGCGCAGTGAAATGGAAACCGGGCAGTATATTTGCTTCAATGAAACCTCCAAAGCCGTTTCAGGTCTTTGATGCATCTCAAGGATTCAATGGTATCGGTTTTCTGGAAGATGCAGAGATGCAGATTCTAAAGGCATTTCAATCTTGTACGTTAAAGCATGAGTTTATGTATGCGCTGGACTGGCAGCATGAATGTTATCTATTTAATCCTCATGCGCCAATTGATAAAGATGAATTCGGTGAATGGCTTGTCCCCGTTATTCCAAACGGAGACTATGGTTTCTTTATTCACCAGGATTTTCAGTGGGGGCTGTTGGGGGATCCGCGGCAGCAAACCATTACGATATTTGGCTCACCGCTAATAAGGGCGATAGAAAGAAACGCTCCTGTCTTATTTCAAAAGTGAAGACAGCTTGTGAATGAATTTCATGCTTTTACGGGAGGAGGAATAACAGGATGACAGAAGAAGAGTTCGGAGCTGCGGAAAAAAGCTTGAGAGCGTCTTTTCCGAAAGCATATAAACGGCTGCTTCATAAAAAGAACCCTGCGGAAATTGGAGAATGGATTTTTTTTCCTGTCCGTGAACAAAGCCGCTTACAGAAAACTTGGGATGATGTGATCAGGCAAAACAGTGTGTGCAGAGAAGAGAGCATGCCCGACGATATGATCGTAATTGCCGACAACGGAACCGGAGATAAGCTGTGCTTGAAAAAGACGGACGGCGTAATGGAGGAGACTGTTTATCTGTGGGATCATGAGACTGCCGATGTTGAGTTGTATGCCGCTTCTATAGGAGAATTTATAGAAAATGAAAAAGAATAAGTGGCTGATTCAGGAGCTTTTAGAATTCCGTCTCTTCCGGAAACGAGAGATTTCTGTAATTGAGTTGGCGTTTTCCTTCGAGTATGAACATCAGCTCATTTGTTTGAGGCTCATGTGCAAAGACGTTTCTTTCGTGCAAATAAAAGAAATGGAGAGTCATGCGGCTGGTTCAGGCATTGTAACAATTGATCCTGCTGCTGCTGGAGATGAGGGACAGCGTTTTCTCGTGGAGGAGTGGGAGAACCAAACGTTCCGCTTTTACTGCTGTCAATATGAAGCAGCAGCAGAGGAGAAGGAGGCACAAAATGGAGTGGCACAAACATGAGAAAGCAGTTATGCTGCGGCCGGATTCGCCGGGTTGTTTTGAATTGACGGAGTTTATGTTCTATACCGGATATAACGAGTATTATGATAAAATCCCGGTGTTTGAGCTGAGGCTGACTGATGGACAGTATGATGCTGTGCTGCGGTTTGAAGGTGTGAGTGCTGCCCGGCTGGATGACCTGGAAAGCATCACCGACATCCGTCTGGGTATCAGCCCGGTCGACGGCGGCTGGGAATCGATACGCTATTATGTCGATGACGGGGAAGGAAGAATGAGCTTCTATTGCGCCAAGTGGGTCGTGCTTGACATGAAGAAAAAGCAGTCTCCGAATGTCCCCGCAAAACGTCAGGGTAAAGCGGCGGCGTTTCGCGTATAATGAGGGGAGCCGGACAGAGAAGGAGTTTAGTTATGAATGAGTTTAATGAATACGCGATCAGCCCTGATATCCAACGGGCGCTGAAAGGATTGCAATACACCGAGCCGACTGAAGTGCAGCGGCGCGTCATCCCCGCCGCGCTGCAAAAAAAAGATCTCGTCGTCAAATCGCAGACGGGCAGCGGCAAAACCGCGGCCTTCGGCATTCCGATCTGCGAGCTTGCGGAGTGGGAGGAAAACAAACCGCAGGCCCTGATTTTAACGCCGACCCGCGAGCTTGCGGCGCAGATTAAAGAAGATATTACGAATATCGGCCGTTTTAAACGGATAAAAGCCACGGCGGTTTTCGGAAAAGCTTCTTTTGATAAACAGAAAACCGAACTGAAGCAAAAAAGCCACGTTGTTGCCGGAACGCCGGGGCGAGTGCTTGATCATATAGAAAAAGGGACGCTGCCGCTTGAACGGCTGGCGTATGTGGTGATTGACGAAGCGGACGAAATGCTGAATATGGGATTTATTGAACAGGTGGAAGCCATCATTCAGCATCTGCCGAAAAACAGAGTCACCATGCTGTTTTCAGCGACGCTGCCTGACGACGTCGAGAAGCTGAGCCGCACATATATGAAAGACCCTGAATTGATTGAAGTAAAAGCGGAAGGCCTGACGACAAAAGATATTGAGCATTTTGTCACCGGAACAGCAGAAGAGGATAAATCATCATTGCTGTGTGATGTCCTGATCACCGAAAACCCGGACAGCTGCATCATATTCTGCCGGACAAAAGAAAGAGTCATCCAGTTAACCGATGAGCTGGACAGGCTGGGCTATCCTTGCGATAAAATTCACGGCGGCATGGTGCAGGAAGACCGCTTTGACGTCATGAATGAGTTCAAGCGCGGCGAGTTCCGCTATCTCGTTGCGACCGATGTTGCCGCCAGAGGAATTGATATCGAAAACATCAGCCTCGTCATCAATTATGATATTCCGCTTGAAAAAGAAAGCTATGTGCACCGCACTGGCCGAACGGGGCGCGCCGGACACCGCGGCCGGGCCATTACGTTTGTGACGCCGTTTGAATCGCGGTTTCTGAATGACATTGAGACATATATCGGTTTCCGCATCCAAAAGCGTGAAGCACCGTCAGAAAAAGAAACAGCGGAACGGAAAGCGGCTTTTGCGGAAAAATTGAACGCCCGCCCAGACGTCAAAACAGACAGAAGCGAACAGTTAAACAAAGACATCATGAAGCTGTACTTTAACGGCGGGAAGAAAAAGAAAATCAGAGCCGTTGATTTTGTAGGAACGATCGCCAAAATTGACGGTGTGACAGCTGATGACATCGGCATTATCACAATCATGGACAACGCCTCTTTCGTGGAGATTTTAAACGGAAAAGGCCCTCAAGTTCTTAAAGTGATGAAGAACACAACCGTCAAAGGGAAAAAGCTGAAGGTGAATAAAGCGAATAAATGATGAATGACCTGCTCCCAGTTAAAGGGGCAGGTCATTTTGCTGCTGGCTGATATCGGCACTGTTCTCTTCCGGCACAAATGCAAGGATGGCAATGCCGATCACAAATAACAAAATCAGACTGAACACGGCGGCTGACGAATTCCCGGTCAGCTGGGCGGTCACGGCAATCAAAAGCGGGCCGATAATCGAAGCGAACTTGCCGAAGATATTATAAAAGCCGAAAAACTCATTGGCGTGCGGTTTGGGGACAAGCTTGGCAAAGTAAGAGCGGCTCAGCGCCTGAATACCGCCTTGGGAAGTGGCGACAAGCATAGCCAAAACCCAGAAATCAAAAGCGGAATCCATAAAATAAGCATACGTGCAGACAATCATATACACGCCGATTCCGGCATAAAGCATCGTTTTTCCCTTAAACCGTTCGGCCAGCCGCCCGTACAAAATCGAAAAAGGCGCGGCGACAACCTGTGTGACAAATAAAATAATCAGCAGATTTGCCGCGCTGATGCCGAGGTCTGCCCCGTATGACGTCGACATCGTAATGATGGTGCCGACCCCGTCGATGTAGAAGAAATAGGCGAGCAGAAACAAAAACAGCGCCCGGTACTTCCTGATCTGCTTCAGCGTGCCGGCCAGCCGTTTAAAACTGCTGACGACAAGCCGCGGCTCTCTCTCGATATAATAGCGCTGGCGGACGCGGCGAAGGAGCGGAATCGTGAACAGTCCCCACCAAGCCGCCGTAATCAAAAAGGCAATGCGGCCCGCAGCCTGGGCGGACAGCGGAATCACCCCCGCTTGTGCTGACAGAATGACGGCAATGCTGAGGAGAAAAGGGATCGTGCTGCCGATATAGCCCAGCCCAAACCCCCTGGCCGACACCATATTCATCCGCTCCTTTGCGGCCACATCAACGAGAAACGCATCATAAAACACATTAGATCCGGCAAAGCCGATCGTGGAAATCGTATAACAAATTAACAACAGCATCCAAGATTCGCCGGGAATCAAAGCCAGCGCGGCGGTGCCCGCCACACCAATCAGAAAAAAGAAGGCAAAAAACCGTTTCTTGCATCCTTTGTAGTCGGCAATCGTTCCTAAGACGGGGCCGAGCATCGCCAACATAAAAGTCGCGGCGGCAATCGTATAGCCTAAATAAGCTGTGGAATCCGCCGCGCTGACGCCGTTCTCCGCCGCGGCCGCTTTAAAAAACAGGGGAAATACCGCCGTCATAATAATGACCGAATAAGCTGAATTGGCCCAATCATACAGCATCCAGCTGCTTTCTTCTTTCGAAAACCGTTTCATCACACACGCTCCTTCTCAAAAACCGGTTCTCTACATTATATGCGCCTCATCCGCATCGTTGGACAAAGATTTCTGCACCCTGTTTTCTGATTGACCTGGAGATATTGACCTAGTTCAAAAAGGATGTACAATCAAGGTGTGGCAGGTAATGGTCAGGCGGGAGGGAGACAGAATTGAAGATTGCGAAAGTCATTAATAATAATGTCGTCAGTGTGCTTAAGGAAGGCAATCAGGAATTGGTTATCATGGGCCGGGGCATTGCTTTTCAAAAGAAAATAGGAGACCCTGTAGATGAAGCACGCATTGAGAAAGTGTTCACCCTCGATAACAGAGATGTATCCGAAAAGTTCAAAACCCTTTTGTATGATATCCCGATCGAGTGTATGGAAGTATCCGAAGAGATTATCAGCTATGCGAAATTACGGCTCGGCAAAAAGCTCAACGACAGCATTTATGTGTCGCTGACCGACCATATTAACTTTGCCATCCAGCGCAATAAGAAAGGGCTGGATATCAAAAATGCCTTGCTGTGGGAAACAAAAAGGCTCTACAAAGACGAATTTGCAATCGGAAAAGAAGCGCTGATCATGGTGAAAAACAAGACTGGCGTGTCTCTGCCGGAGGATGAAGCAGGCTTTATTGCGCTGCATATTGTAAATGCCGAGCTGAATGAGGAGATGCCCAATATCATCAGCATTACAAAAGTCATGCAAGAGATTTTGAGTATCGTAAAATACCATTTTAAGATTGAATTCAATGAAGAATCACTTCACTATTATCGGTTTGTCACCCACTTAAAGTTTTTCGCACAGCGTCTTTTTAACGGCACACACATGGAAAGCCGGGACGATTTTTTGCTGGAGACAGTGAAAGAAAAATACCATCGGGCGTATGAATGCACGAAGAAAATCCAAACCTCCATGGAGAGAAAGTATGAGCACAAGCTCACTAGTGATGAGCTGCTGTATTTAACGATTCATATAGAAAGGGTAGTCAAACAAGCATAATGAGAGCGTTATCATTTTTGTTTTTACATATGAGCCTAAATTACAATGAGTGCGGATCATCTCTTACTGTGCTAATGTAATTTAGGTTTTTTAAGATTCATTATTATCATTATTCTGACCGATGTTCCCTTTTAACAGAATCATGTATGATCAATAAAAAAACGCTTTCCAAGAAAGGGGAATGCCAATATGCCTTATCGTATGAAACGAGTGCTGCTGCTTCTTGTCACTGGATTGTTTTTGAGTTTGTGTGCGGTCACTTCTAGTGCTTCGGCTCAAACAGGCGGATCGTTTTTTGAACCTTTTAACAGCTATAACTCCGGATTATGGCAAAAAGCAAATGGTTACTCGAATGGAGATATGTTTAACTGCACTTGGCGTGCAAATAACGTATCCGTGACGTCATCAGGTGAAATGCGTTTGGCGCTGACAAGTCCGTCTTATAACAAGTTTGACTGCGGGGAAAACCGCTCGGCTCAAACATATGGCTATGGACTTTATGAAGTCAGAATGAAACCGGCTAAAAACACAGGGATTGTTTCATCGTTCTTTACTTATACAGGTCCAACGGATGGGACTCCTTGGGATGAGATTGATATCGAGTTTTTAGGAAAAGACACAACAAAGGTTCAATTTAACTATTATACAAATGGCGCGGGAAACCATGAGAAGCTGGCGGATCTCGGATTTGATGCAGCCAATGCCTATCATACGTATGCGTTCGATTGGCAGCCAAACTCTATTAAATGGTATGTGGATGGGCAATTAAAACATACTGCGACAACCCAAATTCCGTCAGCGCCGGGGAAAATCATGATGAATTTGTGGAATGGTACGGGTGTCGATGACTGGCTCGGTTCCTACAATGGCGTAAATCCGCTATACGCACATTACGACTGGGTGCGTTATACAAAAAAATAATGTATAGAAAAGGATTTCCGTCAGCGGAAATCCTTTTCTGATTAAAACGAAATAATCCCAATCAAAAGCGCCGCAATTGTCATGACAATCGTTGTCCCCACAGCCCATTTAATGGTGAATTTTTGATGGCCGCCAAAGCTGACGCTCGCCATTCCGACCAATAGATAGGTGGATGGCACAAGCGGGCTGAGCAGATGCACCGGCTGGCCGAGCAAGGAGGCCCTTCCGATTTCAGCGGCGTCTATTCCGTAAGCGGAAGCGGCTTCGGCGATGATGGGAAGGACACCGAAGTAAAAGGCGTCATTTGACATGAAAAAGGTGAACGGCATGCTGACAATCGCAGTGATCAGCGGGAGGTGCGGGCCCATGGCATCAGGAATGAGTGAAACGAGAGAATGTGCCATCGCATCCACCATTTTTGTACCGGAGAGAATGCCTGTGAATATGCCGGCCGCAAATACCATGGACACGACGTTTAACGCGTTTCCCGCATGCGCCGAGATCCGCTTCTGCTGCTCTTTGACATTTGGATAGTTAACCATCAAGGCGATGGCGAACGCGGTCATGAAAAGAACAGGGAGCGGGAGCAGACTGGTAATCAGCGCGGCCATCAGAGCGACAGTCAGCAGCAGGTTAAACCATTGGAGAGCGGGATGCTTGAGCGGCGCCGCATCCGGATCGGAGGACGGCGCGTGATCAAGCGAAATGACGCCGAGCCGCTTCCGCTCTTTCTTTCCGAGGAGATAAGCAACGGCGATCACCCAAAGAATACCGGCAATCATGGCGGGAATCAGCGGAGTGAAGACCTCTGACGTGTCCAATTTCAAGGAAGCCAAAACCCTCGCCGTCGGTCCGCCCCACGGAATAATATTCATGACCCCTGAACCGAGCATCGCAATTCCCGCTAATATCAAACGGTTCATGCCGAGCCGTTTATAAAGAGGCAGCATCGCCGCAATCGTAATCATATAGGTCGTTGTCCCGTCTCCATCCAGCGAAATGGTCATCGTCAGGACAGCTGTACCGACAGCGATCTTTAACGGATCTCCTTTGACAAATGATAAGATTTTGGCAATGAGAGGATCAAACAGGCCTGAGTCAATCATAATGCCGAAATAAAGGATGGCGAATAACAGCATGATACCGGTAGGAGCGAGGTCTGTCACGCCCTGAATCATCATCCCGCCGAGATCTTTGCCAAATCCGCTGATCAGGGCAAACACAACAGGAACGACAATCAAGGCAATAAGAGCGGAAAGCCGGTTAGACATAATAAGGTACATAAAGACAATGATCATCACAAAACCGAGTATGGCAAGCACGATAGGACCTCCCTTTTTCAACGGTTGTTTTAGTAAGCGCTTCCATGTTTTCTTTCTGTCACGAAGGCTTATTTCAAATGTGTATGACCGCATATTTAGATATAGACCTAAAATCCTATTGAGCCGATCAGCAGTTTATATAGGGAACACCGCGGGTAAATGTGCTGTAGAATGTTTCGTTTTAAAAGGGGGAACTGACATGAGTGATGATCAAAACAAACGAGTAAATGAGCACTCAAAAGACGAGCAGCTTGAGCAGTACAGGTCTGATAACAGCGGGAAGAAAATGACGACCAATCAGGGACTTCGTGTGTCTGAGGATGAGCATTCTTTAAAAGCGGGTGTCCGCGGCCCTACACTGATGGAGGATTTTCATTTTCGTGAAAAAATGACGCATTTTGACCATGAGCGGATTCCGGAACGGGTCGTTCATGCCCGCGGATACGGCGTTCATGGGCATTTTCAGGTGTACGAACCGATGACGGAATATACACGGGCGAAATTTTTACAGGATCCGTCTGTCAAAACGCCTGTCTTCGTCCGTTTCTCAACAGTGGCGGGCTCCAAAGGGTCAGGCGACACAGTCCGTGACGCCAGAGGATTCGCGACTAAGTTTTATACCGAAGAAGGGAATTACGATCTCGTCGGAAACAATATTCCGGTATTCTTCATTCAGGACGCGATCAAGTTCCCGGATCTCGTCCATGCCTTTAAACCGGAACCGCACAATGAAATGCCGCAGGCAGCGACGGCTCATGATACGTTCTGGGATTTTGTCGCCAACAATCCTGAATCCGCGCACATGGTCATGTGGACGATGTCTGACCGCGGCATCCCGCGAAGCTACCGGATGATGGAGGGCTTCGGCGTGCATACATTCCGTTTCGTCAACGAGAAAGGAAAAGCGCGTTTCGTGAAATTCCACTGGAAGCCGGTTCTCGGCGTGCATTCTCTCGTATGGGATGAGGCGCAGAAAATTGCCGGGAAAGATCCCGATTTCCATCGCCGTGACCTGTGGGAGACCATTGAAAACGGCGGCAAAGTCGAGTTTGAGCTCGGTGTTCAGATGATTGACGAAGAAGATGAATTTAAATTTGACTTCGATATCCTTGATCCGACGAAGCTGTGGCCGGAGGAACTGGTTCCCGTCAAGCTGATCGGAAAAATGACCCTCGACCGCAATCAGGACAATGTCTTTGCGGAAACGGAGCAGGTCGCATTCCACCCGGGAAATGTCGTGCCGGGCATTGATTTCACCAATGACCCGCTCCTGCAGGGACGGCTTTTCTCTTATACAGATACACAGCTCATCCGTCTTGGCGGACCGAATTTTCACGAGATTCCGATCAACCGGCCGGTCTGCCCGTTCCATAACAACCAATACGACGGCTACCACCGGATGACGATCAATAAGGGCCCTGTCGCCTATCATAAAAACTCTCTGCAGAACAATGATCCGTCGCCGGCCTCAGAAGAAGAAGGCGGATACGTTCATTATGAGGAAAAAGTAGAAGGCAGAAAAATCCGCCAGCGCAGCGAGAGCTTCAATGACTATTTTTCTCAGGCGAAGATGTTCTGGAACAGCATGTCTCCCGCCGAGAAGGAACATATCATCTCCGCGTTCTGTTTTGAGGTAGGAAAAGTGAAAAGCAAGGATGTGCAGCAGCAGGTGATTGATGTCTTCAGTCACGTCGACGCCGGTCTTGCCGAGCGCGTTGCGAAAGGAATCGGTGTGAACCCGCCGCCAAAGGACCGTGAATCTGATGAAACGTTCACTTCCCCGGCCTTAAGCCAGGAAAATACGGTAAAGACGGCAGCCACAAGGCAGGTCGCGGTTTTAGCCGACCACGGGTTTGCCGATGAGGAAGTCAAACAGTTGCTTGACGCATGCAAACAGGCGGGAGTCAGAGCCGATATCATCAGTCCTGTGCTTGGAACCATCAAGGGAGAAAACGGCACGGAGCTCGAAGCGTCAGCCACTTTCCTGACAGCGGATTCCGTCCTGTATGACGCTGTATTCATTCCGGGCGGACAACATAGCACTGACAGCCTCAAAGCCCAAAAATCGGCTAAAGATTTCGTCAGTGAAGCCTTCAGCCATTACAAAGCGATCGGCGCCTCTGGTGAAGGAAAAGAACTTCTCGCCCTCGCCGCCGGAACCGAAAACGGCCCCGGCCTTGTTCCGGACGGAAACCATGAACAATTTCTGAAGGCCGTGGCTGAGCATCGGCATTGGGACAGAAAAATATAAGAATGACAAAGCGCCTTTCTATGAGAGGGGCGCTTTTTTTCTTGTGAAAGTGAACTATCGGAACGAAGCATTAATATGGGAAGAAAACGAAAATCGCTTCCGTGCACATCCGCACTTCCCGCTGTGAAGTAAATGTTTCACCCTCTTTGGTTTACTTCCGCTCTGTGTTTGTGTATCTTAGGGATAGATTTTCTGGAGGAGCGAATGATAGTGAAGCCGTTTACTGAAAAACAACTCGAAGAATATTACCGGCGTGATGAAAACATGATGATTTTGGTGTTTGCCCAATGGTGCGTCAATCATGACCTTGATCCGATGGCGATTTACAGCAGGGCTTACCCCGGACAGCCTTTAAACGAAGAGCTGCGAAAAACGGCTGAAGAGCTCGTCGTGCCGAAGGAGGAATCAGAACCGATTCCTGATCAAACCGTCATCGGCGTTTTGGAGATGTTCGGCAACTCCGATCTGGCGGAAGCCGTTTATGAAGCCATTGCGCAAAGACCTTCCCGGTAAAAGAGGCATGGATGATCCATGTCTCTTTTTTATGGAGAAAATGTGAGAGAAGGCCCAGAAACAATTTCCTGATCTGCGCTGTCTATAGTGTGTAACCCGTTTTCAAAAAGGGAACGGGTAAATGAAAAGGAGGAGTTGTGATGAAAAAGACATTCAAAATGATGGCGGCCGTGCTTTTGGCAGTGCTGACAGCCGCGCCGTTCGGAGGTTTCGCCCCTTCAGCCGAAGCTGCACAAACCGCAAAGCCCGTTGTCAAAAGCCATACGTATAAGCATGTAAAGCAGCTGACATACCCCGAGGTCACAAATACGGGAAACGCATCTTTTGAAAAGAAAATCAATCAGGACTTCAAACGCTATATTGAAAACTCGTACAAAGAATATGTGAAAAACAAACAAGACGGTGAGAAACAAGGCTATAAAGCGGAATACCAAGCAGACTTCAAGGTGAAGTATAATCAAGGCGGAAAGCTCAGCATTCTGACGGAAAACTACATTTACACAGGCGGCGCACACGGGCTGACATCCGTTCAGACCTTTAATTACGACTTGGCCGCAAAAAAACGGGTCACCCTCCATGATGTGCTGAATACGAAAACGAAAGGTAACAAAACGAGAGACTATCTTTACGGCTACATCAAGAAACATGACGATCTGTTCGATCAGGACGTCAAAAAACAGGAGATCACCCTGAACAACGAAAGACCTTTCTTCTTTACGAAAAACGGCATTGCCGTTGTGTTCGGCCAATACGATCTCGGGCCGTATGCGGCAGGAATCCGGGATGTTTTCGTGCCTGCGTCCGTCTATCAATAAAAAAAAGCGATATCACTCCAGAACGGAGCGGTATCGCTTTTTTATTTTACCAGACAAACAATCCGACAATCGCCGCGCTCAATAAGGAAACGGCAATTCCGCTGACAAGCAGCTTCCAGACGTTTTTCCCGATGATGGCTGATTTTTCACCATCAAGCAGAGATTGATAAGATCCGTAGATCATACCGATGGTGCTGAAGTTTGCGAATGATGTCAGGAATGTCGTCGCCACCGCAATCGTGTGCGGCGGAAGTGAATTCAGATGCCCTTTCAGATCGGCCATCGCCACAAACTCGTTCGTCGCGAGCTTGATGCCCATCAGCTGTGCGACATACATCGCGTCATGTACGCCTAATCCGAGAAGGAAGGCAAATGGGCTGAAAATGTATGAGAAAATCTTTTGAATGGTCAAACCGTGCACGAACAGTCCGAGCACGCCGTTTAACGCGGCGGTTAACGCCACATACCCGATCACCATCGCTAAGATGACAATCACCATGTTCATGCCGACAAGCATACTGTTAGAAATCGTAGAGAAGAAGTCTTTTTTCTCCGCTTTTGAAGGTACGTAAATGATATCGTCCTCTTTAGAAACGTCAACGGGATTCAGCATATTTGCGATTAAAAGCGCGTTTAAGCAATTCAGCAGGATGGCTGTAAACACATAAGTGGACGGAACCATCGTCAAGTACGATCCGATGATTGAGCCGCTGATGCTGCTCATGCTCATCAGCCCGAATGTCAGAAGCCGGTTGTTGTTGACGGCGGCAAGCTGCTGGCGGATGACGGCTAAGGCTTCCGTATTTCCTAAAAACATCATCTGAATGGAGAAAAAGCTCTCCAGCTTCGGCAGACGGGATATTTTAGAAATCAGCCAGCCGATTTTATCAATGAGCCACGGCAGAATACCGAAATACGACAGCATATCAAAGAAGGTCACGACGAAGATAATCGGCAGCAATGCGCTGAAGAAAAAATCAACCGTCGGATTGGCCATGACAGACGGAAAAGCGAACGCAATCCCTTGACTGGCGCAGGAAATCAGCCATGTAAAGAAGGCGCCGATCTTCCCGATGACAAATCCGCCGACTTTTGTCCCTAACATAAACCAAGTAATCAGAAACTCAAAGACGAGGAGCATGACAATCGGGCGCCATTTAATCTTCTTCTTGTTGGGAGAGCATAAGAAAACAACAGCCATGACAACAATGAGACCGACAATGTTCAATAAAAAGTACATGTGAGCAACTCCTATAAGGGTATTATGGAAATAAAAAAAGCTCTTATTCGTCACAAATTCCTGAAAGCCAGAAAGTGTGATAAATAAGAGCCAAAAGAAAAGAATAGACTGACAGCATCATATGCTTTTCACTCGTTCAAATTTATGCAAACTTTCTTGTAGTCTAGTCTTTTACGGCACTAGGTAGAAACAATCAGACCATATTACTGATCATATACAAGAATAACGATATTACATGAGATAGCAGTATTTTATCGTTTCAATTTTTGAAAATCAACCTTTTTAGATATTTTCAAAATAATAAATTTATATTATAAATAAAGAAAATAAAGGATATATAAAAGTAATTGGATAATAAAGGTATAAAACGCCCCTAAAAACCGTTCCGGTTCATTGTAAATACTGGATGCATATGGTAAAATGGATCTGAGGGCACAGCCTTCAAAAGGCGGCAGAAAAGGGGTCATTTTCGTGATCATCCAGTTCATTCGTTACAGATAATGAGAGGTATAGATAAATAGGTTAAACCTTCCAATTTAGCAAGGTTTATTTGTCTATGCCTTTTTCATTTCATCAAAATAACGAATGAATGAGGTGTTTTTTTGGCGCCGATGAAAAGAAAACGCGCGGAATTACTGCAATCATGCCAGTCCGTATTCAGGTGTCCGCTATGCCGTACGGCCATGGCGGTCTCCCAAAATCAAAGCTTGATATGCGGAAACGGGCATACATTTGATATATCAAAACAAGGATATGTGAATTTCCTCAATAAAGCGGTCAAAACACGCTATGACAGGCAGCTGTTTGAAGCGAGACGCGAGCTTTTTGACAGCCGGGAGTTTTTTGCGCCGGTTCAAAAAAAGATCGCCGCCATCATCAGCCGTACGCAATCTCCGCAAAAACAGGCGGCGGTATTGGATGCGGGATGCGGAGAGGGCTCTCATTTAGCCGCCGTATGCCGATTGCTGCAGCCCGCTTTTTCTGTGACGGGAATCGGCATTGATCTCTCGAAAGAAGGTGTGCTGCATGCGGCAAAGGGCTTCGGGGATCAAATGATTTTTGCCGTCGCTGATGTGGCGGATGCGCCGTTTGCCGAAAGCTGTTTTGATGTCGTGATGTCTGTTTTATCACCTTGGAATTACAAGGAATGCAGCAGGCTTTTACGAAAGGGCGGCACAGTCATTAAAGCGGTGCCGCGGCGTGATTATTTGAAGGAAGTAAGGGAATTCTTTTTCGGAGACAGTCTCCGGCGGAATGACACCGCCGATTCAGCGGCCTGCCGTTTCCAAGCGGGCTTTCAAATCTTTGATCGCAAACGGCTGCGTTACACGAAGACGTTATCGCAGCCTGATCTTGAACGGCTTGTGAAAATGACGCCCCTAACATGGAAATGTACTGAAGAAAGCATTCAGCGGTTTATCGGCCGAAAAGCGGCTGATATCACGATAGATATCGAAGTTTTAATCGGGACCGATCCGCTGTAAAACGGAAAAGACACGCTATTAGCGTGTCTTTTTTTTATTTCCAGACTTCACCGGCGATGTCGACGACATGGCGCAGTTTTGCCCATTGCTGTTCTTCTGTGATCAGGTTTCCTTCCTCAGTGGAAGCGAATCCGCATTGCGGGCTGAGGCAAAGCTGATCCAGGCTGACATATTGAGAAGCTTCTTCAATCCGGCGTTTAATCGCGTCCTTGTCTTCGAGATCGCCGTGTTTCGACGTAATCAAACCGAGTACAAGCTGAAGATCAGAGCGTTTGACATAACGGAGCGGTTCAAAGCCGCCGGAGCGGGAATCATCATATTCCAAGAACAATCCGTCAAGGTCAAGCCCGTCAAAAATCGTTTCCGCCGCCGCATCATATCCGCCTTCAGCCGTCCATGTGGACTGGAAGTTGCCGCGGCAGATATGCATCGTAACCTTCAAGTCGGCAGGACGATCCTTAATGGCGTCATTAATAGAAGCTGCGAACAGCCTGCGCAGCTCATCCGGCGTCGTTCCGAATGCTTCAATCTGGCGAAGCCCCGCTTCCGATAAGAAAACGGCCCATGCGGTATCATCGAGCTGAAGATAGCGGCATCCGGCGTCATAGAAAGCTTGAATCGCTTTTTTATACGCCTTTGATACATCATGCTGAAATTGTTTGTAATCATTCTGATACGCCGCTTTTTCCAATTTTCCGCGGAAAAACAACATATTCGGGCTTGGAATCGTCATTTTTGGAACAGCATCGCCGGCAATGCTGTGAAGAAATTTATAATCTTCGAGCATCGGATGCTGAGAAAAATCAATATCTCTCGTTACTTTAATGCCGCGCGCTTTCGTCTGTACATTGTGAAACTGAATGCCGCTATCTGGCGTAAACGCTTCGACGCCGTCTAAGTTTTCGAGAAAATCAAAATGCCACCAGGCCCGGCGGAATTCGCCGTCAGTCACGACATTGAGGCCGGTTTCTTTCTGCTTTTTTACGCTGCGGATGATTTCTTGGTTTTCGATTTCGCGCAGCTGTTCTGCCGAAATCTCACCCGCCGCTCTTTGCAGGCGGGCTTGCTTCACAGCCGCCGGCCGGAGCAGGCTTCCGACCTGATCCGCGCGAAACGGCGGGTTTTTTCTAAGAAGAGTGTGCAATGGTTGTTCTGTGTTTTGCTGTGACATGAACGATTCCTTCTTTCCTCAATGAAATATAAAAAGCTCTTCCCTTGGATAGGGAAGAGCTTGCGTCCGCAAATCTCAACCTTATCTTCAGGATTTAGCACCATTCTGCTGAACAGCGGTTGCCGGGTATCATAGGGCCAGTCCCTCCACCTCTCTTGATAAGGAAATATGCTATTTTTCAGAATAAACTGTAATACTCTTAATCTTAGTATATTATCTTATATTGTCAATATATTTCGATAAATATTTTTATTTATCACCCTCAAATAGAATCATATCTATCACGATTGCGATCGCAAGACAAAGAACAATATCCTCTTCATTTTCAATCTCCAAATGATAAGAATCGCCCCAGCTCATCCATGATTTGGTGACGGTCATCCGGTTTGATTTCCCGTCTGTCACTTGAAAATTCCGTCCCCGCACATCGCCGGTAATATCCCAGCCGACTCCGGAAATTTCAAATTTCGGTTTGAAAAACGTCATTTTCTTGATGACTTGGCATACAGGCTTGCCGCCGACGGAAATTTCGTAACGGGGAACGAGCGACATCAGTTTCTGACTGACGCTGGCGAGCGTGCGGCCGTCCAAATCAGTCAGCTTCAATTCATCACCGAACGAAAACAGCTTTCCTTCAACATTGTAGACTTCTTTTCCGCTTTCAAGAAACACTTGAAACCGATTCTTAAACGTAAACATCCGCTCTTTGATATAAAAATGATACATAAAAAAACTCCTTTTTTATGTTGTACGTAAAAAGGAGACGGATGGTTTCATATTGGAGGGGTGCACAAAAAAAGGCTGCCGATTTTGCGGCAGCTGTCGTTTTTATGATAGCGGCATCCGGCGTTTCTGACGGATCGCATTTAAATCAATGATGTTATTCGTGTCGGCAGCTGTCACCAGCGGGCTTGTCTTTGGCGTTTTCCGGCGGTTGTCCTTACTGAAAGAGAAAACCAGGTATCCTGTCAAAGCAGCAAAAATAAGTAGCATCATTTTACATACCTCCCAAAAAAAGTTTTGGTATTATTATTGTACGAAAAAACAAACGAAAAGTATTCAAACAATTGTCACTTTTTTAAAAAATAAAGACATTTTCCGTAAAAATGACTATGATCTGCGGTTGATTTTGCTCTTGTTGTGGTTCTATAGATTGTATCGGCTGCTGAGTGATGATCGTTTATATGACTTTTCGACTATTTTTTGACAGTGCCTAATTAACTAATGCAGTGTTTTCGTTTGCCTTGTGTTATTCAGTACCCTAAAAAATCCTGCGATATGCAAAATAAACTGCTTCTAACGGAAGATTATGATTTGATAGCGCTTTCCTTATTTTTTGTAAGAAAACGAGATGTTATCTTACAAAAAATCGTCTGAACATTTTCCGCAGCTTTTTAAAAGGGTTCGATTTCGTCTCCAGAACGCGGGGGTCTTTTAAGGTTTTTTTTAATTCATTTGCTACAGTGCCTCTTGCCATAGTCTTCACTCCCTCCTTCCAATTCATACCTTATATACGGAAAGAAAGAAGGAAAGGTTTCATGTGAAAGAAAAAAACCAAAGCAGGGAGCTTTGGTTTTACGCGCGTTCTTCAAACAGCCTGGCGATCTCAACAATGACGTTTACCGCCTTTTCCATATGGTCGACGGAAATGTATTCATATTTTCCGTGGAAGTTTTCGCCGCCCGTGAAGATGTTCGGTGTCGGCAGTCCCATGTAAGAGAGCTGTGATCCGTCGGTTCCGCCCCGGATCGGTTCGATAATCGGTTCGATGCCGAGGTTTTTCATGGCTTGATAGGCGATGTCGACAATTTCTTTGACCGGTTCGATTTTTTCTCTCATGTTGTAATATTGATCATGCAGTTCAAGCTTGATGCTTTCCTTGCCGTATTTAGCCGCAAGCGCGTCGGCGGTTTTCTGCATAAATTCTTTTCGTTCTGTAAAGCGGTCTCTGTCAAAGTCTCTGATGATGTACGACAGGGCGGCTTCAGAAACGTCTCCGTTCATTGAATTTAAGTGATAGAAGCCTTCATACCCTTCCGTATATTCCGGCGCTTCTTCTTTCGGCAGCGCGTGATGAAATTCCATCGCGATTTTTGAAGCGTTGACCATTTTGTTTTTCGCCGTTCCGGGGTGAACGCTTTTTCCGTAACAAGTAAGCTTTGCGGAGGCTGCGTTAAAGCTTTCATATTGCAGTTCGCCGAGGGGGCCTCCGTCTATCGTGTAGGCGAATGCGGCGTTGAAGCGGCCGACATCGAATTTGTGAGGCCCTCTGCCGATTTCTTCATCCGGCGTGAATGCGACCCGGATCGTCCCGTGTTTGATGTCCGGATGTTTGATCAAGTACACCATTGCCGTCATGATTTCGGCAATGCCCGCTTTGTTGTCGGCTCCGAGCAGCGTCGTGCCGTCGGTTGTAATCAGCGTCTGGCCTTTATAGCGGGAAAGCTCCGGGAACTGCTCAGGCGACAGGATGACGTTGAGTTTGTCATTCAGAACGATATCATGTCCGTCATAGCTTTCAATAATTTGAGGATTCACATTTTTTCCGGTGAAATCAGTCGCTGTATCTACGTGGGCCAGAAAACCGATCGTCGGCACGTCTTTATCCGTATTTGCCGGAAGAGTCGCCATGACGTATCCATTGTCATCGACTGTGATTTCTTTCATGCCGATCGACTTTAATTCATCTGCCAGCATGTTGGCCAATGTCAGCTGTCCGGGGGTGGATGGGCAGTTTTCATTGTTTTCGTCAGACTGTGTATCGACTTTTACATAAGAAGTAAAGCGTGCAATGATTTCGTTTTTCATACCGTCATCTCCTTTGTCTTATCTTACCATGTGCGGGGGAGGGATTTCTATTTCACAACCCGTTTGAATTACGCGAATGAAAACAAAATATGAAGAAACGATGACTAAACGATTAAACTTTCTGAAAATGGATGATTGAGGAAGAAAAAAACTATATAATATGGTCAATTCATTCAATAGGGAGGCTTTCTTCATGGCGATTTTAGTGACAGGCGGAGCGGGTTATATCGGGAGCCACACATGTGTTGAGCTGTTAAACAGCGGCTATGACATCGTGGTTCTGGATAATCTGTCAAATAGTTCACCGGAAGCATTGGAACGTGTGAAAGACATTACCGGAAAAGGGCTTGTGTTTTATGAAGCGGATCTCCTTGACCGTGACGCCGTTCACCGGGTGTTTGCTGCAAATGAGATTGAAGCCGTCATTCATTTTGCGGGTTTAAAAGCGGTCGGTGAGTCTGTGGCTGTTCCGCTCCGTTATTATCATAATAATCTGACGGGGACGTTTATTTTATGTGAAGCCATGCAGGCACACGGTGTGAAAAAAATCGTCTTCAGCTCATCAGCGACGGTTTACGGCGTTCCGGAAACAACGCCGATCACCGAAGATTTTCCGTTAAGCGCGACCAATCCTTACGGGCAGACGAAGCTGATGCTGGAACAGATTTTGCGCGATCTGCATAAGGCGGACCCTGAATGGAGCATTGCGCTGCTCCGCTACTTTAATCCGTTCGGCGCGCATCCGAGCGGCCGGATCGGAGAAGACCCGAACGGCATCCCGAATAATTTAATGCCGTACGTCGCCCAAGTGGCTGTCGGCAAGCTTGAGCAATTGCAGGTGTTCGGCAATGATTATCCGACAAAGGACGGCACCGGCGTGCGGGATTACATCCATGTCGTTGACCTTGCCGAGGGCCACGTCAGAGCGCTTGAAAAGGTGCTGGACACAACGGGCGCCGACGCCTATAATCTCGGCACGGGAAGAGGCTACAGCGTTCTTGAGATGGTCAAGGCGTTTGAAAAAGTATCGGGAAAAGAAGTGCCGTACCGTTTTGCCGACCGGCGCCCGGGAGACATTGCCGCATGCTTCGCAGACCCGGCAAAAGCGAAGGCAGAATTAGGCTGGGAAGCAAAGCGCGGCCTTGAAGAAATGTGCGCCGACTCTTGGAAGTGGCAGTCCTCCAATGTGAACGGGTATCAAAAGGTGTAAAAAGAAAGAGACCTTCAAATGGCGAAGGTCTCTTTTGTTATGATCATTATTTAACTTTCACTTCAACATCGTTGCTGAATTTTAATTTCCAAGTGCCTTTAGAGTATGCGTTTTTATCAACTTCAAAAGCTTTTACGTCAGTAACTTTAATGTTCGGGTTCAAGTCACTTAAAATTTTACTGTTGTCTACTTTTGTTTCCGTTGCATAGCTTGAAGAAGCATCAATATCTGAATCATAGGATGTTCCTTTAGAATCTACTAATTTTGCTCTTGGAATGGAGAAAGAGCTTAACGGCTTGTCTGACACATTTTTAACTGTGTATTGAACAGCTACGATAACGCCGCCGTCAGACGCTTTTTTCTCGACAAATTGAGAGCCTACTGAATCTCTTTTTTCCACTTTCGTCACAGTCACTTCTGTTTTTTCAGTCTTAACAGTATCACCGATGTTATACAGTTTTTCCTTGGACTCCGCAGCTTTTGAGGACGCAGTTTTAGATGATGAAGATCCGCCTCCGCCGCCGAGATTTACGAGAATGATAATAACCACTACTGCCAGAAGCAATGTGATGATTTTATGTCTCATAAAAAAGTTTCTTTGATCTTTACCGCAGTTTGGGCATTTTTTAACGCCTTTAGCGATTTCTTTGCCGCATGCCTTACAAGACACTAAGTTGACTGCCATAATATTTCCTCCTATGTAAACTATTTCTTGAAAACTACATACTATAATGCCTGTAAAATAACCTATAGTCAATACAATTTTGAGAAAAATAGTATTTTGATGATTTTTTAGTCATGTATTTTAAGGGCCTTTATTAGTATCGGCAGATCGTTCGAATTTTTCATAGGTTATTGAAAAAAGAGTGGTTGAACATGCTCGTGATTTCCCGTATAATCTTGAAAGAAATACAAAAACTGAACATAAAAAACAGTGGTTTTCTAGGGTTCCGCAATGCTGAATTGGTCTGGACCGAGAGAAAACACACAGCAGGTTTTTTGCTGTGACACGGTGGGATAAAAGCCCGGGAGTTTCTGCTCTTTTGATGAAGAGTGCTCTCCCGGGCTTTTTTGATTTTATAAAAAGGGAGTGTCTGGGATGAAAAAGAGGTTGCTGGATGTGCTGATGCTGATGATTGGGGCTTTTATCTTCGCATTGGCCGTTAATTTATTCGCCATTCCGAATGATCTTGGAGAGGGCGGGGTAACGGGGATTACCTTGATCTTGTATTATGTGTTTGAATGGTCGCCCGGGGTGACGAATATCATTTTGAACGGGATCTTATTGATCATCGGATATAAGTTTTTAGACGGTAAAACAACGCTTTATACGATCATTACCGTTGTCGCCAACTCGCTGTTTCTGCATCTGACGCATGACTGGCACTCGCCGTCACATGAACTCATTATTAATACTATTTTTGCAGGTGTGTTTGCCGGTGTCGGAATCGGAATCATTATCCGAGTCGGAGGCACGACTGCGGGATCCGCCATTTTGGCGAGGATTGCGAACAAATATCTCGATTGGAATATCAGCTATGCGCTTTTGTTCTTTGATCTGATTGTCGTCTTCAGTTCTTATTTCATCATCGGTGCGGAAAAAATGATGTTTACCATTGTGATGCTGTACATTGGAACGAAGGTGATGGACTTTATCATTGAAGGGCTGAATACGAAAAAAGCGGTGACGATCATATCTGAGCATAAGCACGAAATCGCTGAGCAGGTCAACACGCTTATGGACAGAGGGGTGACGCTGCTGTCGGGTAAAGGGAATTACACGGGGCAGTCGAAAGAAATTTTATATATCGTCATCCAGAAACAAGAGCTCTCCATGCTCAAGAAAATTATTAAAAGCTGTGATACAAAGGCGTTTGTCATTGTTCATGATGTGCGAGACGTCTTTGGTGAAGGATTCGTCGATATCTCTAAATAAAAAAGATCCCTCTGCCGGTGCGGAGGGTTTTTTATATACCGGGGAGAAACGGTATGATCCGTTTCCCGGGAAATAGCCGGAAAGCTGTTTCTAAAATGAAGTAGATACAACCCGCCGGACGTTTTATACTGAAAATATAATAGAGCGATAGAGAGGAGCGCATATGAACCCGTTATTGGCAATTTACCCGAGGGCTGTGCTGTCTGATACGTGCTGTGCGGCAGAGGATGTCTTTTGTTTTTATGATGAGAAGAGGCGGGTCTATGTCGCCATTCCGAAGGAGGATATCACCCCGAAGGAGAAACTGCTTCTGGAATCATTTTTGACGCCCGCTGAAGAAAAAGGCGATTTTTTTGCGGAGACGGCGGCAGCAAAGAGGTGGCGGCAGTTTCTGCTGGAAGAAGGTCCGGTGCCTGATGTCAAGGAGCCTCGTGTCCGTTTTATCCATTATGACTTATTGGGAGAACGGGACTGGGAGGCATTTACGGAAGCGCTGCGCCATTTCTGGCCGGTTTCATATACAGTTGTCCGGACGGGAAGGGATCAAGGCGTGATTGTAGAGGAAGAAAAGCTTGAAGCCCCTGATCCGGATGATATCGCATCTTTTGTAAAGGTTTCTGAATGCGATTTTTATTTCAGGGTCCGTTTCTTCATCGGGAGGTATTACGGTGCCGGGGAACGTCTGCGCCTTCATTATCGGAGAGAACAGCAATATTTTCAGATTGGAAGGCATCATCTCCCGCAGCTGAGCACGCTGACTGCGGAAACGGTATTTCCGGCCATGCTCTCGGAAGAAAGCCGAGATAAGCTCTCTGCATTGCTTCACGAAGAGGCGGTGTTGCTGTTTCAGAAAGAACCGGAGCTGAAGCATACGATTCAGACTTTTATTGAACATAACTCAAACATGTCGCTCACATCGAAAAAACTGCATTTGCACCGCAACAGTCTTCAATATCGGATTGATAAATTTGCGGAACGCTCAGGTATTGATATAAAGACATATCGGGGCGCCCTGCTGGCTTATTTCATTTGCCTGCAGTATGAAAAATCACAGTAAATGGGAAATGTGCACGGAGGCTGCCGGCTTTTTTTATGAACATTGCCTATACACGCCGCCGCCGAAGGCTGTTACAATCCTATTTAAGAAAGCGTTTACAAATAAAGGAGGATATACATGGCGGAACTTCGGCTCGAGCATATTTATAAGTATTACGATCAAAAAGAAGCGGCTGTCGATGATTTTAACCTTCATATTAAAGATAAAGAGTTTATCGTGTTTGTCGGTCCGTCGGGATGCGGAAAGTCGACAACATTGCGGATGGTTGCCGGGCTGGAAGACATCTCGAAGGGCGATTTTTATATCGGAGACACGAGAGTGAATGATATCGCTCCTAAAGACAGGGATATCGCCATGGTGTTCCAAAACTATGCGCTGTATCCGCATATGACGGTTTATGATAATATCGCTTTCGGTCTGAAGCTGAGAAAGATGCCGAAACCGGAGATTAAAAAACGGGTCGAAGAAGCAGCGAAAATGCTGGGGCTCACAGAGTATCTGCACCGCAAACCGAAGGCGCTCTCCGGCGGGCAGCGGCAGCGTGTTGCATTAGGACGAGCGATCGTCAGGGACGCCAAAGTGTTTTTAATGGATGAGCCGCTGTCAAATCTGGACGCAAAGCTTCGGGTGCAGATGCGGGCTGAAATTATTAAACTCCATCAAAGACTGCAAACAACTACGATCTATGTGACGCACGACCAAACAGAGGCGCTGACGATGGCGACACGCATTGTAGTCATGAAGGATGGGAAGATTCAGCAGATCGGCACGCCGAAAGAAGTCTATGAACATCCGGAAAACGTTTTTGTCGGCGGGTTCATCGGCTCCCCCGCGATGAACTTTTTTAAAGGAAAGCTGACTGACGGCGCTATTCAGATCGGTTCAGCCGCTCTCAGCGTGCCGGAAGGGAAAATGAAAATGCTCCGGGAAAAAGGCTATGCCGGTAAAGATGTCATCTTCGGCATCCGCCCGGAAGACATACATGACGAGCTGATTGTGGTAGAATCCTATAAGAGTTCATCCATCACAGCTAAAATCAATGTCGCGGAATTGCTCGGGTCAGAAATTATGGTTTATTCCCGGATCGGGGATCAGGATTTTATCGCCCGGATTGATGCCCGCCATGACATTCATGCCGGTGAGGAAGTGACCGTCGCTTTCGACATGAATAAAGCTCATTTTTTCGACAGTGAAACAGAAATCAGAATCCGCTCATAACGCAAAGCCGGACAGCTGGATGTCCGGCTTTTAAACAATTTTTGCCCGTCGGCCGATATAAAAAGTAAATAGTAGACAGAAAGCAGGAAAACCATGAAACGCATGATTACGTGCATGTGCCTTTTGGCTGCTTTGTTAACGCTTGCCGCCTGTTCGGACCATGAGGCAAGTGCCGAAGAGAGCATTCCGAAGGCAGAAGCGCACCACGATAAAAAGTCTGTAAAGCGCCAAATCAAAAAGGAGCCGGATACGTCCGCCTGGGTTAAAACGAAGGGAACAGCGAGACTGCCGATTCTGATGTACCACAGCATTTCTGAGGGAAACAGCCTGCGTGTGCCGAAGGAAGAATTCCAGCAGCATATGAAGTGGCTTCATGATCACGGCTATTATACGATGACTCCGGAAGAAGCCTATCTGATGCTGACGGAGGATAGAGAGCCGCGTGAAAAATGCGTGCTGATCACATTTGATGACGGCTATACCGACAATGTCAAAGCGGCGTATCCCATTTTAAAGAAATATAAGATGAAAGCGACCATCTTCATGATCGGTAACTTTATCGGACATAAAAATCACCTGACTGAGAAGCAGATGAAGGAGATGGCCGCACACGGCATTTCCATTCAAAGCCATACGATGAACCATCTCGAATTGAACGGGCTCACGCCTCAGCAGCAGCGACGCGAAATGGCGGACTCTAAGCGTTTATTTGACCAAATGTTCGGGCAGCGGACGTCTGTAATCAGTTACCCTGTCGGACGATATAATAATGAAACTTTAAAAGCCGCAGCTGCTGCAGGCTACCGTATGGCGGTCACGACGGAGCCGGGAGCGGCATCGAGAGATCAGGGGCTTTACTCGCTTCACCGTGTCCGTGTGTCGCCGGGCATGTCCGGTACGGCATTCGGCTCTTATATCCAAAATGTGATGAAATAACAGAGCCTCCGCATATGGCGGAGGCTTTTTTCCGTTTAATAGAATTGATGAAGCAACAGGAGGGTGATACTCACGGTAATCGCCCCGCCGATTCTGGTCGACACTTGGGCAAACGGCATAAGCTCAAGCCGTTCAGCGGCGCTTAAGATTGCGACGTCGCCTGTGCCGCCCTGACCGGAATGGCAGGCATTGATGATCGCCGTCTCAATCGGGTACAGGTTCAGCCATTTACCGCTCAGAAAACCGACGGCTATCATCGTAATGACAATGGATAAAATGGTAATGATATTGCTGATATTAAACGCTGCAATCAGTTTGTCCCACGGTGTCATTGAAACGCCGATCGCAAATAAGAGCGGATAGGTCACGGCTGTCGAGAAAAAACGCGAAACGCCGAAAGCTCCGTTTTCAATCGAGGCCGGCGCCAGCCTGAACAGCTTAATAAGCACGGCAAGGACGAGCATCACGACTGGAGCCGGAAGCTGAAAGAAATCATGCGCCAGCATGCCGACCAAATACAGGGAAACCGCTAAAATCCCCCCCGAAGCGAAAAAAGACAGATTAAAAGCATTGTCATTGGCCTGCTGTTCCAATACAGGAGCGGATTGATCAGACTTATCAACCTTCCCGTTGCCCGTCCATTCCGGCTTGCGTTTCCCGATGACATTCAGCAAACCCGATAACATAATGGCACACAGGCTGCCGAGCATGATGGACGGCAGCACAAGCGCAAAGGCATCTCCCTGGGACATCGGCATCATATCGGAGTAGCCGATGGATAAAGGAATCGCGCCCTCGCCGACACCTCCCGCCATAATCGGGACGACAATATAAAGCAGTGTGTGCTGAAAACCGAGCCCGAGCAGCGTCCCGACGCATAAGCCGACGATGGCGGCCGCGATCGAGCCGGCGATCAGCGGAATGAAAATCTTGACGAAAGCTTTGACGAGAGTCTCTCTTTTCATCCCCAGAATACTGCCGACGACGATACCGGCAATAAATAGATAGAGAAAGTTAGAGTTTTCTGTGAATTCTGTTGTTGATGTAATAATATCTTTCGGAAGCAGGTGGTAGTAGACGACAGCGGACGGAATAAAGGTTGCGAGGATCGCAGGGCCGCCGATGGAACGCACGATCGGAATGGATTTTCCGATCTGGCCGAAGGTAAATCCGAAAAAACTCATGACGGCAATCGATGTCAGGATGTCGCTTTTTACATCGTGTTTCATGACAAACACCGTAATAAGCAAGAAGAGCAGGATATAGATAGGAAGAGGAATAATGCCGATTCTTATATTCATTGCTCTGGCAAACCAATTATCAGTCCGTTGCTGTTTTTGGAGTGAATCCGTTTGCAAATTTGGTTGAAGTTCTCCCATGCTTGTTCCCCCAGTCGTTATGTAGTGAAAAATATCCCCATTTAAAGTATACTAAAAAATTTAAATTGTTCATATATTAGGAATTTACTAGAAAACTTGCTTTCCCCTCTTTTCTTTCTCAAAAAGGCGATTTGGCGGCCTTTCTCGCTGAATAAAGCATTTTGTTCGCCACACGAATAAAAAAGAGGTACGATATGGAAGGGACAAAAATCCTAGGTGCCGACATAAAATCTCTACAAATTCGACATTAATCGGTCACAATTTCAGCCTATTTTTAGGTATATCGATCTTTTTTTTTAGGCGGAATCGTTGTAAAGTAATGATATTGAATCATTTCTATGACAGCCGCTGCCCCCTAGGGAGTGCAGGCTGATAATTCATTAGTTTTGACAAATTTGTGAAACATTGAGCAAATATATCATTTCTTGTGAAATGCCGAGCAATGGTTTTGTCGTGTTTGTGAAATGTTGAGCAATTTACCAGATTGGAGGAAAAACATCATGAGTGAGTTGGTTTTAGCCCGCATACAATTTGCATCTACAACATTGTTTCACTTCCTGTTTGTGCCTATGTCTATCGGGCTTGTGTTTATGGTTGCTTTGATGGAGACGCTTTATGTTGTCAAAAAACAAGAGACCTATCTCAAAATGGCTAAATTTTGGGGACATCTCTTTTTAATTAACTTTGCTGTCGGCGTCGTCACAGGGATTCTTCAGGAATTTCAGTTCGGATTGAACTGGTCTGATTATTCCCGTTTTGTCGGAGACGTATTTGGCGCTCCGCTTGCGGTTGAAGCGCTTTTGGCGTTCTTTATGGAGTCTATTTTTATCGGATTATGGATTTTCGGCTGGGACCGTTTATCTAAAAAAGTGCATTTGCTTTGCATTTGGCTTGTATCCTTCGGGACGATTATGTCATCTTTCTGGATTTTGACGGCAAACTCATTCATGCAGGAGCCGGTCGGCTTTGCGATTAAAAATGGCCGCGCAGAAATGAATGATTTCGGGGCGCTTTTGACAAACCCTCAGCTTTGGGTTGAATTCCCTCACGTCATTTTCGGGGCGCTTGCAACTGGTGCTTTCTTTATCGCCGGTGTCAGCGCATATAAATTATTGAAGAAAAAAGAAGTGCCTTTCTTCCATAAATCTTTCAAGCTTTCAATGATTGTCGGTCTGATCGCCGGTATCGGCGTTGCGTTCAGCGGACATATGCAGGCTGAGCATTTAATGGAATCGCAGCCGATGAAAATGGCTGCCAGTGAAGCGCTTTGGGATGACAGCGGTGATCCTGCTGCGTGGACGGCCTTTGCGAACATTGATACGAATAAAGAAAAAAACACATCAGAAATTTCAATTCCTTACGCACTCAGCTACTTGGCTTATCAGAAGTTCAGCGGCAGTGTTAAAGGGATGAAAACTCTTCAAAAAGAATACGAAAAAACGTACGGAAAAGGCGACTATATCCCGCCTGTTAAAACGACGTTCTGGAGCTTCCGCATCATGGCGGGTGCTGGCGCGCTTATGATTTTCGCCGCGATTGCCGGCTTTATTCTGAACCGCCGCAAAAAGCTTCATACAAGCAAGTGGTATTTACGGGGCATGATCGCACTGATCGCATTCCCGTTCATTGCGAACTCTGCCGGATGGATTATGACTGAAATCGGCCGCCAGCCGTGGACGGTCATGGGGCAATTGACGACCGCACAATCCGTTTCGCCTAACGTAACGACGGGATCTCTGCTGTTTTCAATTATCAGCTTCGGCGTCATGTACTTGATTTTAGGCGCGCTGCTTGTTTTCCTATTCGTTCGTGAAATTAAAAAAGGTGCGGACCATGATGATCACAAGGATGTTCCTGTATCAACAGATCCGTTCAGTCAGGAGGTCTACCATGGGGTCACTTCATGATCTTTGGTTTATACTCGTTTCGATTTTGTTTGTCGGATTTTTCTTTTTAGAAGGTTTTGATTTCGGTGTCGGCATTTCGACCCGATTTCTTGGCCATAATGAATTAGAACGCAGAGTGCTGGTTAACACCATTGGCCCGTTCTGGGATGCGAATGAGGTGTGGCTGATCACAGGTACGGGAGCGATTTTCGCGGCATTCCCGAACTGGTATGCAACGATGCTCAGCGGATATTACATTCCGTTTATCATTATTCTTCTTGCCTTGATGGGCCGCGGCGTGGCATTTGAATTCCGCGGGCAAGTGAACAATCTGAAATGGGTCAAAACATGGGACTGGGTAATTTTCTTTGGAAGCCTTATCCCGCCGTTTGTATTCGGCCTTATCTTTACAAGCTTGTTCCGCGGTGTGCCGATTGACGGACACATGAACATTCACGCTGGTTTTTCAGATATTGTGAACGTGTATTCCGTTCTTGGCGGAGCAGCCGTCACCCTTCTTTCATTCCTGCACGGTTTAATGTTTATCACCCTGCGCACGATCGGTGATTTACAAGAGCGTGCGAGAAAAATGGCAAAACGCGTAATCGGTGTTATCTTTCTTGTTGTACTTGCTTTCTTTGCGATGTCTGCATACGATACGGATATGTTTACACGCCGGGCAAACATCACGATTCCAATATTCGTGCTGATTGTCATCTGCAACGTTCTTGCCATTGTGTTCATGAGCAAGAAAAAAGACGGCTGGGCATTCGGTATGACCGGCGCGGGTCTCGCTTTGACAGTCGCGATGATTTTTATCTCCCTGTTCCCGCGCGTCATGGTCAGCTCGCTGAAAAGCGCGTATGACTTAACAGTAGCTAACGCGTCTTCCGGTGATTATTCACTTAAAGTCATGACAATTGTCGCACTGACTCTGCTGCCGTTTGTCATCGGCAGTCAGATCTGGAGCTATTATGTCTTCCGGAAACGCGTCAGCCATAAGGAGCCTATGACTTATTAATGGGAAAAGACCTGTTTCTTTATAAAGGAATGAAGCGGATTCTTGCGATCATTACGGGATTAACGATCATACAAACGGCCGCCATTATCTTGCAGGCGGAATGGCTGAGCCAGGCGGTAACCGGATTATTTAACGGGAAGCGGATTGCTTCTCTTTATCCGGTTATCGGCTTTTTCCTGCTTGCGTTTTTGGTCCGGCATGCGGTGACAACGGTCCGGCAGAAAATCGTGTACCAATATGCCGCGCAAACCGGCGCAGACTTAAGAAAAAGATTTCTTGAGCAATTGTTCCGTCTCGGCCCCCGCTTTGCGAAAAAAGAGGGGACAGGCCGGATGGTGACGCTGGCGATGGAAGGCATCAGCCAGTTCCGCCGCTATTTAGAGCTGTTTCTGCCGAAAATGGTCAGCATGGCGATCGTGCCGGCTGCCGTTGTCATTTACGTGTTTTTTCAGGATAAAACATCGGCTTTGATTCTGATTCTTGCGCTTCCGATTTTGATTGTATTTATGATTCTGCTCGGACTTGTCGCACAGAAAAAAGCCGATCGCCAATGGAAGTCCTATCAGACGCTTTCCAATCATTTCGTGGATTCGCTCCGCGGACTGGAGACATTGCGGTTTTTAGGATTAAGCAAATCACACAGCAAAAATATTTTTCATGTCAGTGAGAGATACCGCAAGGCGACGATGAGCACGCTCCGGGTCGCGTTTTTATCATCATTCGCCCTTGATTTCTTCACGATGCTGTCGGTGGCGACAGTGGCGGTGTTCCTCGGCTTGCGGCTGATAGACGGACAGATTCTTCTCGGTCCGGCATTGACCGCGCTGATTCTCGCGCCTGAATACTTTCTCCCGGTCCGCGAGGTGGGAAATGATTACCACGCGACATTAAACGGGCAGGAAGCGGGAAAAACCATTCAGGCGATTTTGGCGCAGCCCGGTTTTAAAGAAGAAAAGCCGCTCGAGCTTGATACGTGGACTGACGGAGATGAATTACAGCTTACTCGTTTGTCCGTCCGTGAATCGATGTCTGAATTTAATCTGTCCTTTAAAGGGAAGAGAAAAATCGGGATTATCGGGGAAAGCGGCGCGGGAAAATCGACTCTCATTGATGTGCTGGGCGGCTTTTTAGAGCCTGCGTCCGGTGAGATCAAGGTAAACGGTGAATCCCGCTCGCATCTGCAGTCGGACGGCTGGCAGAAGCAGCTGCTCTATATTCCGCAGCATCCGTATATTTTTGATGACACGCTTTTGAATAATATCCGGTTTTATCATCCTGATGCTTCCCGTGAGGAAACAGCGCAGGCCGCTGCTTCAGCGGGTCTTTCCGAACTGATCCGTGATCTGCCCGGCGGTCTTGACGGCCGGATCGGCGAGGGCGGACGGGCGCTCAGCGGAGGGCAGGCTCAGCGTGTCGCGCTGGCCAGAGCCTTTTTAGGAAACCGACCGATTCTCCTTTTGGATGAGCCGACCGCTCACCTTGATATTGAAACAGAGTATGAAATAAAAGAAACGATGAAAGACCTGTTTGAAAATAAGCTTGTTTTTCTGGCCACTCATCGTCTTCACTGGATGCTTGAAATGGACGAGATTATCGTGCTTGATGACGGCGCGGTAGCGGAAATCGGCACCCACGACGAATTGATGGCGAAACAAGGCGTATACGCCAAACTTGTAGAGGCGCAACTGGGGGAAAGAACATGAGGAAAGAAGAATGGATTCTGCCGTATATGAAGCAAAATGCCCGTTTGTTTGTTCTTGTGATTTTTTTAGGCGCGGTGACGATTTTTTCGGCGGCCTTTCTCATGTTTACTTCCGGTTTTTTGATCTCAAAGTCGGCGACAAGGCCTGAGAATATCCTGCTGGTGTACGTCCCGATTGTGGCCGTGCGGACCTTCGGGATCGCCCGTTCAGTCTCCCGGTATGCCGAGCGTCTGACGGGGCACCATATCATTTTGAAAATCGTGTCCGACATGCGGGTGCGGCTTTACAATATGCTGGAGCCGGCCTCTCTCATGCTCTCTTCCCGTTTCCGGACGGGCGACATGCTCGGCATTTTGGCTGAGGATATTGAGCATTTGCAGGATGCGTTTTTAAAAACGATTTTCCCCGGGGTTTCCGCTTTGCTGCTCTATGCGGCATCCGTTATCGGGCTCGGCTTTTTTTCCTGGCCGTTTGCCGCTCTTGCGGCGATTTACCTGTTTGTATTAGTTGTCTTATTTCCGGTTGTGTCGCTTCTTGTGACGAGAGCGAAAAACATGAGGCTGAAAAGCGGACGGAATACGCTCTACAGCCGGCTGACCGATGCCGTGCTCGGCGTGAGCGACTGGATGTTCTCGGGACGTCAGGCCGCCTTTATTTCCTCTTATGAAGAGAAAGAAAAGGCGTGGTTTGACCTTGAGAGCAAGCGTCAGCGATTTACGAGGCTGCGCGATCTCGCCGCACAATGCTTTGTCGGCGGCTTCATATTGATCATGCTGTTCTGGACGGCGGGTCAGTATGCGGACGGCAGTATGGCCAACACGATGATTGCGGCCTTTGTGCTTGTTGTATTTCCATTGACGGAGGCGTTTCTGCCCCTTTCGGATGCGCTGACGGAAGTGCCTTCTTATCAGGATTCGATCAGAAGAATGAGTAAGGCGGCTCCGGAGCTGCGGGGGCGTGAGGTGAAGCAGTCAGATGAGAAACTGGATGTCACTGATGTGACACTGACGTTTGATAACGTGACATTTTCTTATGATCAGCACAGTCATGTGCTTGACCGCTTTTCCTTCACTCTCCGCCAGGGTGAAAAAATGGCGCTGCTCGGCAGGAGCGGCTCCGGTAAGTCGACCTCTCTCGCTTTAATTGAAGGCGCCTTAGTTCCCGATTCAGGCAAAGTGACACTGAACGGGCTGGAAACTGCGGCCGTGCAGGATCAGATTTCCTCAGCGGTGGCCGTTTTGAATCAGAAGCCTCATCTTTTTAATACGAGCATTATGAACAATATCCGGCTCGGAAACGGCAAGGCGAGTGATGAAGATGTTAAGCGTGCGGCGCGGCAAGTGAAGCTGCACGACTATATTGAATCACTGCCTGACGGGTATGAAACGTCCGTGCAGGAGACGGGGATACGTTTTTCAGGCGGGGAGCGTCAGCGGATCGCACTTGCCCGCATTCTGCTCCAGGATACGCCAGTCATTATTCTTGATGAACCGACGGTCGGCCTTGATGCGGTCACTGAACGCGAATTGCTTGATACGATTTTTGACGTCTTTAAAGAGAAAACGATCCTCTGGATTACACACCATCTGGCAGGTGTGGAAACAGCTGATAAGATCGTCTTTTTAGAAAATGGAAAAGCAGAAATGGAAGGAACCCATCAAGAGCTGCTTGCAGAAAACGAACGGTACCGGAAGCTTTACCGTCTTGATGTTCCGATCAGAACATAAACAGCCGCAAACGTGCGGCTGTTTTTTTTGTGCGGTTTAAAATCTCTTCTTGTTTGGAATATAAATAAGAGACAGAAGAGGAGGTACAGAGATGGACATACTGGAATGGACGGAACGGGATGTGAAAGATACATTGCCGAAGCGTGAGGCAGACAGCCATAAGGGGACGTTCGGGACGGCGTTATTGCTGGCCGGAAGCGATGACATGCCGGGAGCCGCCCTTCTTGCAGGTTTGGGCGCGATGAGAAGCGGCGTCGGCAAGCTCGTCATCGGTACATCGGCAGGCGTCATCCCGCTCATTGTCCCGGTGCTGCCGGAAGCGACGTACTGGCGGGACGGGTGGAAAAAAGCCGCGGCGGGTCAGCCGGAAGAAACCATCCGGGCCGCGGCCATCGGGCCGGGGCTTCCCCAAACGGACGAAGTGCAGCAGGCGGCTGACCAGCTGCTTTCTGCCGATTATCCCGTCATACTGGATGCGGGCGCCATAACGAAAAGAACCTATCCGGAAAGGAAAGCCCCGGTGATCTTGACGCCTCACCCCGGCGAATTTTCAAGAATGACAGGCCTTCCGATTCAAGAGATTCAGCAGAACAGAGCGGCATATGCCGCGGAATGGGCGGAGCGGCTTCATGTCACGATTGTCCTGAAAGGAAACGAAACCATTATCGCTTTTCCTGACGGGGAGTGCCGCCGGAATACAACCGGAAACGGCGCGCTTGCAAAAGGCGGGACCGGCGACACGCTGACGGGAATGATCCTCGGTATGTTGTGCTGTCATCAAGACCCGAAGCATGCCGTATTGAACGCCGTCCGCCTTCACGGCGAATGTGCGGAGTTATGGACGAAAGAGCGCTCCGCACATACCTTATTGGCGCACGAACTTTCTGAACTGCTGCCGCGTGTATGGAAGGAATATGAATAAAGAAAAGGCGTCTTCATAGGGAAGGCGCCTCTTTTTGTTTTAACCTTGATTTCATCAGAACATAATACAACAGCGACGGAACGGCCAGCCCGATGACCCAGGCAATGTCGCCTCCGCCGAATATTTCTGCGAGCGGTCCGATGTAAAAGGATGTATTGATGAATGGGATTTCTAATATGATCGACAAAACGAAGGCGGCCGCTGTAATCCAGTTGACCCTGCCGTATTGTCCGTTGACGTCAAACATCGATTTGACGTGGTATTTTCCGCGGCGGATAAAATAGTAATCCACGAGGTTGATCGCTGTCCATGGAATTAAGAAATAACTGATGAAAAAGATGAAATTTAAAAACAGTTCCATGAAATTGCTTTGGCCTAAGAGACTTAATACAGTACCCGCTGCCGTCACACAAAGGATCATTACGACTCTCGTTTTCGGCGTCACCTTCAGTTTTAAAAACGGCTCCAAGGTAGTCGTGGTTGACATAAAGGCTCCGTATAAATTAAAGACGTTGATCGCCATTTGCCCGAACAGGACGATGATCAGCATAATAAAGGAAAACGGGCCGAACAATCGGACAATTTCATTTCCGGCATTAGCAGTGAATCCCGGGAGCGCCGTCGTCAAAATAGCGCCGAGAAGCATCATCCAGATAGAACTGACTGACGTACCTGCGTAGCTGTACCAAAAGGTATGCGATGCCGGTGTTTTGACCGGCAGATAACGGGAATAATCTGCGACATATGGTGCGTATGCCAGCTGCCATGTGGCCACCGCGCTGACCGCCACTAAGAAAACAGGCAGATCTAATGAGCCGGGCGCCCAGCTTCCTGAGGGAATCGGCAGTTGAAAAATAAGAATCGTTGCAGCAAAAAAAACGGCAAAGGAGGTCCAAGAGAGGATTTTCTGCATTTTGTGAATCAGATCATGACCGTAGATCGTGAGTAAAAAACAGATGGCGCTTAAGCCGATAATACACCATGAAGCCGGAATCGGTACAAAGCTGCTCAGTGTACCGGCTGCGAGAATCGTACTGCTCGCAAAGAAGCCCAGGTAGATAAACATGACCAAAAAGAGGGGCAGAATCGCTCCGATCACGCCGAATTGCGCGCGGCTTTGAATCATTTGCGGAATTCCGAGCTGAGGTCCTTGTGCGGAATGAGACGCCATAAAGATTGCGCCGATAAAGGTTCCGATAATAATGGCTGCGATACTCCAAAAGAGATCGAGTCCCATTGTAACGGGCAGTGTGCCTGTGACTAACGTCGTAATATGCATATTCGCCCCGAACCAAACGGGGAATAAATCTTTGGCCTTTCCGTGTCTTTCGTGATGCGGAATATGTTCAATCGTTCGCCTTTCTACTTTCAATAGATAATCTCCTCCGTATGTCTTCTTTTAACATAAAGTCATAGCTTAACAGATTGACTTACCGTTTACAAATTCCAGTACGCAGGAAAAACATTGTAAAGCCTCGCTGACAGCCGTTCTGAGATTTTTTGTGAAACCGAACAGACACTGCCGCCAAAACGATTTACCGGGGTTTAAAAGGCATGGATATGCTTACGGACTAATATATATGAAGGAGAAATGTGTCAATCTTTTGACGAATGGAATCATTATTCGCTAAGCTTTAAGAATAGTTTACTTTGTGTAAATTTCATAAATGAAAAGGGGATTGATGATATGTGTACAAGTCTTACATTGAAAACGGCAGATGGTAATCACCTATTGGCGCGAACGATGGATTTTGCTTTTCAGCTCGACACCGACGTCATGCTGTACCCTCGTCAGTACAGCTGGAAAAGCGAAGCTGACGGCAGGCTGCATAAGACGAAATACGCATTTATCGGCATGGGGAGAAATCTCGGCAATATTCTGTTTGCCGACGGCGTGAATGAAAAAGGGCTGTCTTGTGCGACGCTGTATTTTCCGGGCTTTGCGGGATACGAGAAAGCGGAACGGGAGGGCACGTGCCACATCGCTCCTCATGAGTTCGTCACATGGGTCTTATCAAACTGTGAATCTCTTGAAGACGTAAAGGAAAAGCTCGCTTCACTGACAATTGTAGAGAAGAAGTTAATGTTATTGGATACGGTGCTGCCCCTTCATTGGATTTTATCAGACCGCACGGGGAGCTGCATTGTGATCGAGCCGACGCCGGAAGGTATGAAAGTCTATGACAACAAACCCGGAGTGATGACCAACAGTCCTGAATTTCCTTGGCATGTGACCAATCTGCGCCATTATATCGGAATCAGGCCGCAGCAGTCAGAAAGCAAAACATTAGGCGGAATGACATTAACCGCATTCGGCCAAGGGTCAGGAACGATCGGGCTTCCCGGTGACTACACGCCGCCATCCCGATTCATCAGGGCCGCTTACCTGAAAGAGCATTTAGAGCTTGCCGCTCATGAAACAGATGGCGTTACGGCCGCTTTTCACGTGCTGTCTAATATGAATATTCCAAAAGGCGCGGTGATCACCGAGGAGAATGAAATTGATTATACGCAGTATACGTCCGTTATGTGCTGTGACACGGGGAGCTATTACTTTCATCTGTACGACAACCGGCAGATCCATAAAGTAAGTTTATTCCATGAAGATCTTGACCGTCCGGAGCCGAAAGTATTTGCGGCTGTGGCGGAGCAGAATATACAGGAGCTTAATTAGCTCAAAAAAAACAGGACGCGATTGTCCTGTTTTTTTTGTTTAATACGGATCTGACGGATGGCTTTCCCGTTCAGCCTGCTTTGCCGCCTGTGCCGCATCCGTAGTGCCGATCGGCCCGCCGCTGTTGCTTTCGGAGGCTTTTTTCAGCCCTTCCGCCACGCGTTGTCCATAGTCCGGATCTGCTTTTGTGAAATTCTCAATCATTTGATCCTGAATGTCTTTCCGGCAGGAAGAGAGCGTATTGACCAAGTTTGTGATCAATTCGTTCCGTTCAAATTCCGAAAAGCGGCGGTACGTTTCTCCGGCTTGGCCGAAGTTATTCGACCGGTCGATCGCTTCCCGCTTCACATCGCCTTCGACATGAGGCGTATGGTCTTTCCCATCCTGCTTCGCTTCTTTCAGTCCGCCCATAATAGACGGCTCATAGTTGACGTGCGGGTTTTGCCCTTCTGCCCGATCGACCCGATACTGCATTTGCCCGCCTTCCTGGTTGGTGGCGACATGCTTTTTCGGCGAGTTGATCGGAAGCTGCAGATAATTTGCGCCGACGCGGTACCGCTGGGTATCTGAATAGGCGAATGTCCGCCCCTGAAGCAATTTGTCATCTGAAAAATCAAGGCCGTCCACAAGCACGCCCGTTCCGAATGAGGCTTGTTCCACCTCGGCATGGTAGTTTTCCGGATTTTTATTGAGCACCAATTTGCCGATCGGCTTCCAAGGAAAATCGTCTTTATACCATAGCTTTGTCGGGTCAAGCGGATCAAAATCCAGTTCGGGATGCTCGTCATCAGTCATGATTTGGGCATACACTTCCCACTCCGGATAATCGCCATTTTCAATTGCTTCATACAAATCCTGTGTCGCATGGTTAAAGTTTTTCCCTTGAATCTCTTCCGCTTCCTTCTGTGTCAGGTTGCGGATGCCTTGTTTCGGTTCAAAGTGATATTTGACGAGCACGGCTTTTCCTTCTTCATTGACCCATTTGTACGCGTGGACGCCTGAGCCCTGCATCTGCCGGTAGTTGGCCGGAATGCCCCACGGCGAAAACAAGAAAGTGATCATATGAGTCGCTTCCGGTGATTGGGAGATGAAGTCGAAAATACGCTCACCGTCCTGTATGTTCGTAACCGGATCAGGCTGAAATGCGTGAACAAGATCCGGAAACTTCAGCGGATCACGGATAAAAAAGATTTTCAAGTTATTGCCGACCAGATCCCAGTTGCCGTCTTCCGTATAAAGCTTAACGGCAAAACCCCGGGGATCACGCAGTGTTTCCGGCGAGTGCTTTCCGTGATTGACGGTTGAAAAGCGCACAAACGCCGGTGTTTTCGTTCCTTTCTTTTGAAACACCTTTGCCCTTGTGTATTTTGAAATCTCCTCGTCTCCAAAACTTCCGTACGCCTCAAAGTATCCGTGTGCGCCGGCGCCGCGCGCGTGAACGACGCGCTCGGGAATCCGTTCACGGTCAAAGTGGCTGATTTTCTCCAAAAAATCGTAATTCTCCAATGTCGTCGGCCCTCTATTGCCGACTGTCCTGACATTCTGGTTGTCAGTGACCGGATGGCCCTGCCGGTTTGTCAGCGTGTCTTCTGACTCGCCTTTACCGGTCGTCTTACTGGAAAGCGCTTCTTCGCTGTCTTTGTTATTTTCCATTGCTGAACCCTCCTTTTTGAACGGTAACAATATGCCCAGCAGAGCCGTTTTTTAAAACCCGTTTTCAAAAGAAGCGGCTATTCCGCAATCGGTGTCAAAGATCGGCCGTTCCATACTCAGTCCAGCCATAACAGCCATAAATAAAGACCGATCAGGGTGATGAATAACGTCGGAACGGTTAATATCAGACCTGTTTTGAAATACATTCCCCAGGAAATTTTCACGTTTTTCCGGCTCAGCACATGGAGCCATAACAATGTCGCCAGCGACCCGATCGGCGTGATTTTCGGTCCGAGGTCCGAACCGATAACATTCGCGTAAATCAATGCTTCTCTCATCAGACCGTGAGCGTCCGTTCCGCTGATGGCTATGGCGTCAATCATCACCGTCGGCAGGTTATTCATAACGGAGGACAGAACCGCAGCGATAAAACCCATTCCGAGTGTCCCCGCAAACAGTCCGTGATCCGCCGCTTTCTGAATAAGCTGAGAAAGAAGATCCGTCAGTCCGGCATTCCGCAAGCCGTACACGACAACATACATGCCGACAGAAAAAAACACGATGGCCCACGGGGCGTCCTTGATGACTTGTTTTGCAGGGACGGCGGGGCTTCGCTGCGCCAGAATGAGAAAAATAACCGCGATGGAGCCGGCAACGAAGGACACAGGGATCGACAGCAGCGCGCTGACGAAATACCCGATCAATAAAACGGCCAGGACACCCCATGATAACCGGAAAAGGCGCTCATCCTTAATGGCGGATGCAGGATGTTTCACAAGGCCGGTGTCAAACCGTTTCGGAATGTTTTTTCTGAAATAGAGATACAGCACCAAAATGCTTGCCGCCAAAGAAAAAAGGTTGGGCACCAGCATGCGTGATGCATATTCAATGTATCCGATATGAAAGTAATCCGCGGATACGATATTGACCAAATTGCTGACCACGAGCGGGAGCGAGGTGGTGTCGGCGATGAACCCTCCGGCGATAATAAACGGAAAAACCAGCTTTTCAGGTAAATCCAAAGCCCGCACCATCGCCAGTACGATCGGCGTCAAAATGAGCGCCGCTCCGTCATTGGCAAACAGGGCGGAGACCACAGCCCCTAAGATGGAAACATAGAGAAACATCCGCAGCCCGCTGCCTTTGGCCGCCATGGCCATATGCAGCGCGGCCCATTCAAAAAACCCGATGCTGTCAAGAATCAATGAAATGATAATAATGGCGATAAAGGCAAGTGTCGCATTCCAGACGATTCCCGTCACTTCCGCGATATCATGCAGGCTGACTGCCCCCGCAATCAAAGCGAGGACCGCTCCGCCGCAGGCAGACCAGCCGATTGATATATGTTTCGGCTGCCAAATGACAAATACAAGTGTCAGCACAAAAATCAGCGCTGATAAAACCGCAATTCCCAAGAATATATCCTCCTTATCGGCATGACACAGTGACTTCTTTTTGCCGCAATGTCTGTAAAACGCCGTCTTTTTCATCTATCTGCTGCAGAATGGAGCGGACCAGCGCGTATTCCGGACCGGACGGATGAATGGCATAGTACCGCCACTGGCCTTCCCGTCTTTCCCGCACAAGCCCGGCGTTCTTTAATTTCCGCAAGTGCTGGCTGATGCCGGGCTGACTCATGCCAAATATGGCCGTCAGCTCACAGACACAGTATTCCTTCTCCTTCAGAAACTTCAGCATCAAAAGCCTTGTCGTGTCGCTGAGAAGCTTGAGGCATTGGCTGACCCCTTCGGAACTTAAGGCGTTATGCTGCCGTTGCATGCTCTCACTCTTTTTTTACATCATTATATAAGCGGCTGTTTATATAAGTAAATAACAATATAAAAAAGCCGGCTTTGCACGTTTTGCAAAACCGGCTCATGTTTATTTTTGGAACAGCTTTTTCGCTTCATCCATTGCTAATTTATTTCCCAGTGCCGAATAATCAAGCCAAGGCTGATCGGCAATCTTATAGACGTGGTTTGCTTTCACGGCCTTCAGCCCTTTCCATACAGCGCTTTTTTGCAATTCTTTAAAAGCTTGCTGTGACTTGTCGTCTCTGTTAACGACCACGAAAATCGCATCTGCGTTGTAATCCGGCAGCACTTCCTGAGAAATGACCTCATAAGGGCGGGAGGTGTTCATGTCTTTAATGCCGTCAGCAGGCTTCAGTTTCAGGTCATCAAACAGAATCGGACCCATCGGGCGGCGTGTGCTGAAGACGCGAAGTTCTTTTGCATTCACGCGGATCGCCATGACTTTGGCGTTTTTTCCTAATTCCTTATCGATCATAGATTTGACTTGTTTTGTTTCATCTTCGTAATCTTGAATAAAGGTTTTCGCTTCTTTTTCACGGTTGACGATTTTTCCGATGTCTTTTAAATGATCGCGCCAAGTGCCTTTATCAAGGTCGAAAACGTGTGTGTTTCCGATTTTCTTGTATTTTGACACATCTTTTCCTGCAAATTCTTTATCAAGATAAATGTTGTCAGGGTTCAGTTCGAGTAACGCTTCCATATCCGGATCTGAGGCAGGGCCGAGTTTTTTCGTGTCTTTCAGCTGATTTTTTACATGAGGGAGAAAATCTTTTAATTCTCCGCCCACGACGGAACCGGCCGGTGTAATGCCGAGAGCCAGCAGATCATTTGTCAGGTGAATGGACATCGAAGCAATTTTATGATCGCCGGATGCCTTATTTGTCTCCGGCTGTGTTGAATCGGATTGGCAGGCAGCCAATAAGAAAATACACATGAAACTGACGAGGGCAATTATTTTTTTCATGAGAAGACTCCTTATTTTATGTTTTGATTTTCATAACCAGATAGAGAAAATACGGCGCGCCGATGGCTGCAGCAACCACGCCGGCCGGAATGGCGTTCGGCTGAAACAGAGAGCGGCCGATGGTATCTGCCGCGACAAGAATGACAAGGCCGATTAACCCCGCAATCGGGATGATATGCTGATGCATGGTGCCGACGAGCCGTCTCGCCAAGTGAGGGGCGGCAAAGCCGATAAAGCCGATTCCGCCGGCCATCGCCACACTCGCGCAAGACAGGCCGACCGCTATGGCGATCAGCATGATCCTTTTTCTCTGCACGTGTGCGCCAAGTCCTGCGGCGGCCTGGTCACCGAGCATTAAAATGTTCAAAGACCGGGCGTTAAGCCATGCAAGCGGGGCGAGAATGCCGATCCAGGGCAATAGCGACCACACGTGAATCCAGTCCCTGCCCCAGACGTTTCCCACCAGCCAGCGGGAAGCGAATGTATAGGTTTCTTCATTCAGACGCAGCGACATAAACAATGTAACGGCGCTGAAGCCCGCGGAAACGGCAATCCCGACTAACAGCATGCGGATCGTTAAAAAGCCGTTCAGCCTGTCGTACGTGAGCACTACGATCAGCAGGGCGGCGAGGGTTCCGCCCGCAAACGTAAATAACGGGATGAACATCGACGCCTGCGCCTCAAGTGAATGAAAGAACGTGATATACATCATCAGGCCGAACGAAGCCCCGGCATGAAGCCCAAGGATACCCGGATCGGCAAGCGGATTCCGGGATACGCCCTGCAAAATAGCGCCCGACACGCCTAAGCCGATACCGGCCAGCATCGTCACCAGTATCCGGGGGAGCCGGTAATCGAATAAAACGGTTGTGCTTTGAAACGTGCCGTATCCGAACAGCGTTTTTCCCACCGTAAAGGGAGAAAGCCGGAATGAGCCCGTATGCAGCCCGATCAGAATAATGCAAACGGCGATGATCAGCAGAATGAGGCCTGCCGCCGCCGCTTTTTTGGTTTCCTTCTGCACCTTCATTTATAATTCTCTCCCTTCCTTGCGGGCAATATAAAGAAAGAAAGGGACACCGACAAGAGCGACCATGATGCCTATTGCCAATTCTCTCGGGGGACTGACCGTGCGTGAGGCCAAGTCGGCCAAAATCAAAAGAATCGCCCCAAGCAACGCGGACATCGGAATAATCAGCCTGTACGTAACGCCGACGAACTTGCGGGCGATATGGGGGATGACCAGCCCGACGAAGCCGATTGCACCGGCAGCGGAAACAGACACACCGGCAAGAACGACGGCGATCATTAATCCCGCGGCACGCGTCAGAGCGGTGTTCACCCCTAAATTCGCCGCAACGTCATTTCCCATTGAGAGAAGGGTGACGGACCGGCCCATGAATGTCGCGAGAATGATGAAGACCGCAATCACGGGAGCAAGGACTTGTAAATGAGCCCACTTGATTCCTGAGACCCCGCCGGCGTACCAGAAGGCCAAATCCTGGCTTAAATCGTAATAAATCGCCACACCTGTGCTGAGTGAATGTAATAGAGCGGCTACAACCGCCCCGGCAAGCGTCACCTTTAAAGGTGTCATGCTGCTTTTTCCCGCCGCGCTGATAAAGAAAATCAAGCCTGTGCTTGCCAGTGCGCCCAAAAACGACATTACCATCAGCAGGGCGTATGACAAATGAGGGAAAAAAGCAAAGCTGAGCGCAACAACAAACATGGCTCCCGCATTTACGCCTAAGACACCCGAATCGGCAAGCGGGTTTCTCGTGACACCTTGCATGAGGGCGCCCGCTGCTGCAAATGCGGCGCCTGTAACGGCCGCGCCGAGCACTCTCGGCAGACGCAATTCATGAATGATCTGCTGGCCCGTCATGTTTGGATTGTAATCAGCAATCGCCGACCACACCGTATGTAAAGTAATGTCTTTCGCGCCGAATGAGACGGCGAAAAAAATAGACACAAGCAGTCCGATTACCGCGATCAGGAAGAAAATCCCGTTTTTTAAGATGCCGATCAGACGGCTTGCGGACGTGACAGAATCGCTCAAAAATCAATTCACCTACTTTTATGATCATTGTCCGGTATTTATTGAACATGAGAATCATTTTCATTTGAACCATCATATTATAACCAGCCGATTTTCAAAACGCAATAGAGTGTTCAACAATGATGCCCTTTTTTCTTTCATGTTTATATTGTAAAAAAGAAGTGAAAAACGTGAAAGAGGGAATTGAATATAATCAGAAAGGGGGGAGACAAATGGCGGGAGAACGAAAGCCTTTGCCGATTGAATTTTACCAAAGGCCGTCAGTAGAGCTTGCTCCTTTATTGCTCGGCTGTCTCTTAGTAAAAGAGACAGATGAGGGAACGGCTTCAGGCTTTATCGTGGAAACGGAAGCTTATATGGGAGCGGAAGACCGGGCGGCGCACAGCTTTGGCAACCGGCGCACGAAACGGACGGAAATTATGTTCCACGAGGCGGGCCGCATTTATACATACGTCATGCACACCCATACATTAATGAACGTCGTCGCCGCTGACATCGGCATTCCGCAGGCCGTGTTAATCAGGGCGGCACAGCCCCATGAAGGTCAGTTCCTGATGGAGCACAGGAGACCGGGCAGACCCCCGAGAGAGTGGACAAACGGCCCGGGGAAGCTGACGAAGGCGATGGGCATTTCAATGAATGACTACGGCGGCATGATCACGGAACCGCCGCTGTATATTACGGAAGGCTTTACACCGGAGCATATATCAACTGGCCCGAGAATCGGGATTGACAACAGCGGAGAAGCCCGGGATTATCCGTGGCGCTATTGGGTGACGGGGAACCGGTATGTCTCACGCTGACTATGTTTACAGCCGCTGATAATAGGGGAAAGACAAGGTAAAAGAAAGGGGATTCAAACATTGAAAAAATTTTTCAAAACAATTATCAAATGGGCGCCCGTCATCTATCCGATCATCAGAAAAATCATAAAAGATCGGAAGGCATCTAAGCGAAACCGCATGTCCGCATCCCGAACAGCCGGCTGATCCGGCTGTTTTTTTACGGGCTTTGCCTCAGGCTGCCGCATTGACTTGAAAACCTCCCCATTATAGAATTTACATACATTTACCCCTTTTCCATCCTTTTTGCCTATTTTTTACGTCTGCATCTGATCTGATAGGAGGTTTTTCTCATGCTTCATGGGCGGCTTCGTGAACTTCTGCGCTTGCTTTTAGCTGCTGAAACACCGGTTACAAGCTCAGTCATCGCTGCAAAAGTAAAGGTAACGACGCGGACGGTCCGCAATGACATAAAGGAACTGCAAACCATTGTCGAAAAACACGGCGCTTCCATTCAGTCTGTCAGAGGGAGCGGCTATAAGCTGCTGATCCGGGATGAGCAGCCGTTTAAAAACTGGCTTCAGGACAATTTCCAGCAGAACAGCGCCGTGCCGATTTTTCCCGAAGAACGGATAGATTATCTTATGAAAAGACTGCTTCTGACCGACGGCTACCTCAAGCTGGATGACTTGGCAGAAGAATTGTTCATCAGTAAATCCACACTTCAATCCGATCTGAAAGAAGTAAAAAAACGGCTCCGCCCCTATGACATCATTTTGGAAACAAGGCCGAACTACGGCTTTAAACTGCGCGGTGAAGAGCTCCGTCTCCGTTATTGTATGGCGGAATACTTAGTGGACGACCGCGAGCCTGAGCCTGATCTCCTGAGTGAGAAGGCCGGTATTCTGCCGAAAGACGACATTCAAGTGATCCGATCAGCCATTATGAAGCAGGTTCGAAACCATAAGATCCCGCTTTCTTTCTTCGGCCTGAACAATCTCATCATCCATATCGCCATTGCCTGCAAACGAATCCGGACAGAAAACTATGTATCTCTCATTCCGGAGGATCTTCATGATATTAAGCTTGAAACAGAATATCAGTCAGCGGAAGCCATCGTCAAAGAGCTTGAATCGGCGCTATCTGTCACCTTTCCTGAACAGGAAACCGCCTATATCGCCATTCACCTGCTCGGGACAAAACGCATGACCCAGTCACAAATGGAAGGAAAAGAGCTTACAAGGTTGATAGACGGGGAGACCAGCCGTTTGACAGAGGCGATGATTGAAGCCATTGAGCGGGAGCTGAAGCTCGGAATCACGGACGATAATGAGCTGAAAGCCGGTCTTGCGCTCCATATCAAGCCGGCGATTAACCGAAACCGGTACGGAATGAACCTGAGAAACCCGATGCTTTCCGCCATAAAGGAAAATTACCCGCTCGCATTTGAAGCGGGAGTGATTGCGGGAATCGTGATTAAGGAGCAAACCGGCATTGATATCCATGAAAATGAGATCGGATACTTGGCGCTTCATTTCGGAGCGGCCATCGAAAGGAGAAAGACAGAACGGCCGCCTAAACGCTGCTTGATTGTCTGTGCGTCCGGCGCCGGCAGCGCGCAGCTTTTAAGAGAAAAGCTCCGTTCACGGTTCGCAAAGCGCCTTGAAATCGTCGGAACGGCTGATTACTGCAGCCTTGACCAGCTTTCCTTTGAGTCGATTGATTTTGTGGTCAGTACAGTGCCGATCAAAAAAGACCTGCCCGTTCCCGTATTAAAGGTTCATACACTGTTGGGAGGCGGGGATTTTACAAAAATCGACGCCATGCTGGAAGAAAAGCGGGAACAATTGAACTTTCTGAAACCGGAGCTGGTTTTTTTGCAGCAGGATCTGGAGACGAAGGAGGACGTCATCCGTTTTCTCGGACATCAGGTTGCAAAAGCCGGCCTCGCTTCTGATACTCTGACCGATTCTATTTTTGAAAGGGAAGCAATTTCTCCTACGAGTTTCGGCAATCTCACGGCGATTCCGCATCCGCTCGTTCCGCAGACAGACACGACGTTTTGGGCGGTGTGCACGCTGAAAAAACCGATTGACTGGGCGGATAAGCGTGTCCAATTTGTCTGCCTGCTTTGCGTCGAGAAAGAGAGCAAAGCCGACCTCCAGCATATGTACAAATGGCTGGGGGGCATGTTAGATGATCCGGCCGCGGTGAGCCGTCTCTTAAAATGCACAGCCTATCACGAGGTTTTACAAGTATTCAGAGACAAACGATCAGAGAAAGACCGGGATACACCTTTTTTCCGTTAGCAGCGGAAAAAGCCTGAGTAGTTATGAAAGCGATTTCATAATATGATGGTATTAACACCGAGACATACAAAATATCAAACTTTCAGGAGGTCTTTTACATGAATATATTACTCGTTTGTGCAGCAGGGATGTCAACAAGCTTACTCGTTACAAAGATGGAAAAAAGCGCGCAGGAACAAGGAAAAGAATATAAAATCTGGGCTGTCTCAGGCGATTCAGTCAACCAGCATATTGATAAAGCGGACGTATTGCTGCTTGGGCCTCAAGTCCGTTATTTGCTTCCGCAGCTGAAAAAATTGGGTGAATCAAAAGGAGTGCCGGTTGAAGTCATTAATACCGTCCATTACGGCACATGCAACGGAGCGGAGGTTCTGAAATCAGCAGAACAGCTCGGAAACGCATCGTAGAAAGGGGCGGGCCGTGTGAATAAGGTGAATCAGTTTTTAGAAGAGAAAGTCATGCCCATTGCCGGGAAAATTGCTTCCCAGCGGCATCTGCAAGCATTGCGTGACGGGATCATCCTCACCATGCCGCTTATCATCATCGGTTCGTTTTTTCTGATCATCGGCAACCTGCCGATTCCGGGATACGCGGATTTCATGGCGAAGACGTTCGGAAGCGCGTGGTCTCAAAAACTGCAATATCCGGTTGATGCGACCTTTGAAATCATGGGCCTTGTCGCCGCTTTTGGAATCGCCTACCGCTTGGCCGAAAAATACGGGGTGGACGCTTTATCGGCCGGTGCGATATCTCTGGCGGCGTTTCTTTTGGCAACGCCGTACAAAGTTCCGTTTCTGCCGTCCGGCGCAAAAGAGGAAATCATGGTGGGCGGCGGCATTCCGCTTTCTCTCATGGGAAGCAAAGGGCTGTTTGTTGCAATGATCATCGCCATGCTGTCGACGGAAATCTACCGCCTGATCATCCAGCGGAATTTCGTCTTCAAAATGCCGGACGGCGTGCCTCCGGCGGTCAGCAAATCGTTTGTCGCTTTAATTCCCGGTTTTGCCGTTGTCTTTCTCATCTGGGGTGCGCATTTAATCGTCGAAGCGACGCCGTTTGAAAGCCTTCATAATATTGTAAGCGTTGTATTGGGGACACCGCTCTCGATTCTTGGGGGAAGTCTCGGCGGAAGCCTGATAGCCGAAACGGTTCAAATGCTCTTGTGGGCGTGCGGATTACACGGGGCGAACATTGTCGGCGGCGTCATGGCGCCGATCTGGTTCGGAGCGATGGATGCCAACCGGATTGCATTTCAGGCGGGCGATGCGCTGCCGAATATTTTCACCCAGCAGTTCTTTGAAATCTGGATCAACATCGGAGGAAGCGGCGCGACACTGGCGCTCGTGGTCACCATGTTTCTCCGCGCGCGAAGCAAGCAGATGAAGCAGCTTGGGAAACTCGCCATCGGGCCGGCCGTCTTTAATATTAATGAGCCGATTATTTTCGGAATGCCGATCGTCATGAACCCGATGCTTCTCATCCCGTTCATCATCACACCGCTTGTCACACTGACTCTTACCTATATCGGCATGAGCACAGGCCTCGTCGCCAAACCTGCCGGCATTGCCGTCCCGTGGACGATGCCGCCGATTTTCTCCGGCTATCTGGCCACAGGCGGAAAAATATCAGGGGCTGTCATGCAGGCGATTAATATCATCGCAGCCTTTATCGTGTACTATCCGTTCTTCAGAATGTGGGATTCGCAAAAGCTGAAAGAAGAAAACGAACTTGAACAATCGCAGGCGCCAGCCGTACAGGGAGACCAAAAAGCCGTGCTTTAGAGAAAGGGAGTGAAAGACATGAATGAGAAAATGGAACAGACCATTTTTCAGATCATCCTGCATGGCGGCAATGGCAGAAGCGCATCAATGGAGGCCATTGCCGCCGCAAAGCAGGGAGACAGAGCCCTGGCGGAAGAAAAGCTTCAGGAAGCCGCAAGGGAACTGACTGAAGCCCATCATTATCAGACAGAACTGATCCAAAATGAAGCCGGCGGAGAAAAAACAGACATGACGCTTTTGATGGTACATGCGCAAGACCATTTAATGAATGCCATGACCGTGAAAGACTTGGCCGCAGAGTTAGTCGAGATTTATGAAAAAGTGAGTCTGCAAGGGGGAGCAAAAATATGACAAAAGGAATTAAAATTGTAACGATCGGCGGAGGTTCAAGCTATACACCGGAGCTTGTGGAAGGCATCATTAAGCGCTATGATGAACTGCCTGTCAGAGAATTATGGCTCGTCGACATTCCCGAAGGCGAGAAAAAACTCAATATCGTCGGCACGCTTGCAAAACGCATGGTCGAAAAAGCGGGGGTTCCAATAGAGGTTCACCTGACGCTTGACCGGAGAGAAGCCTTGAAGGATGCGGATTTCGTAACAACTCAATTCCGCGTCGGTCTTCTTGAGGCCCGCGCCAAAGATGAACGGATTCCGTTAAAATACGGCGTAATCGGGCAGGAGACAAACGGCCCGGGCGGTTTATTCAAAGGGCTGCGCACCATTCCGGTTATTCTGGAAATCGCGAAAGACATCGAAGAGCTTTGTCCGAATGCATGGCTCGTGAATTTCACAAACCCTGCCGGCATGGTTACCGAGGCCTTGCTTCGCTACTCGAATCTCACAAAAGTCGTCGGCCTCTGCAATGTGCCGATCGGCATTAAAATGGGCGTCGCTAAAGCCTTGGATGTCGATGTCAGCCGGATTGAGGTGCAATTTGCCGGGCTGAATCACATGGTCTTCGGATTAGATGTTTTCTTAGACGGTGTCAGCGTGAAGGATAAAGTCATCGAAGCCATGGGAGACCCGGAAAACGCCATGACGATGAAGAACATTTCCGGAGCGGAATGGGAGCCTGAATTCCTGAAGGCGCTCGATCTGATTCCTTGCGGCTACCACCGCTATTATTTCAAAACGAAAGAAATGCTCGAGCATGAAATAGAAGCGTCACAGACGGAGGGCACACGCGCCGAAGTCGTGCAGAAGGTTGAGAAAGAACTGTTCGAACTGTATAAAGACCCGAATCTCGCCATCAAACCGCCGCAGCTTGAGAAACGGGGCGGAGCGTACTACAGTGACGCGGCCTGCAACCTGATCAGCTCCATCTATAACGACAAACATGATATCCAGCCCGTCAATACGATAAACAACAGCGCGATCGCCAGCATCCCGAATGACTCAGCAGTCGAAGTGAACTGTGTCATAACGAAAGACGGACCGAAACCGATCGCCGTCGGTGATCTGCCGGTATCCGTCCGCGGGCTCGTCCAGCAAATCAAATCATTTGAACGCGTGGCCGCTGAAGCAGCCGTCACGGGAGATTATCAAACGGCGCTCCTTGCGATGACGATCAATCCGCTTGTGCCATCTGATAAGATCGCGAAAGAAATACTCGATGAAATGCTTGAGGCGCATAAAGAATATCTTCCAAAATTTTTTAACTCTGTCGAAGCTTAAACAAAAGGTTCCAGTACGGGTGTGCTGGAACCTATTTTATTTCACCAGACTGCCGCTTAAATCCAGCCCCATTGAAACAACTTTGCACCCCGCGTTCGACTCATTCTTTATTAGATAAAGGAGGGATTCGAACTTGAGTTCATTGAACAGAATCCTGGAAGAGAAAGTCATGCCCGCAGCTGCAAGGGTAGCTGGCCAGCGTCACCTGCAGTCTCTCCGCGATGGCATTGTCTTAACAATGCCGCTGATTATTATTGGGTCGCTGTTTCTAATTTTAGCGAATTTGCCGATCCCTGGTTATGCAGATTTTATGGCTGGTTTATTCGGTAAGCAATGGGCAGATCAATTATCTTACCCGGTCAGTGCAACCTGCGGCATCATGGCGCTCGACGCGACATTCGGCATTTCTTTTCGCTTGGCAGAAAAGTATAAAGTGGATGCTCTTTCAGCTGGAGCCATTGCAGTTGCTGCATTTCTGCTGGCGACACCTTATCAAATTCCGTTTACACCAGATGGGTTAACAAAGGAGGTCCTTGTCTCAGGCGGCATTCCTGTTTCGTTAATGGGCAGTAAAGGTCTATTTGTCGCAATGGTTATTGCTATGCTCTCAACTGAAATCTACAGGTGGATTATTCAGAAGAAAATTGTCTTCAAAATGCCTGATAGGCGTACCTCCTGCAGTCTGCAAATCATTTACAGCGTTTATTCCAGGTTTCGCAGTCATTGGCGTTGTCTGGGCAGCAAGGTCATTCATTGAACTCACGCCTTTTCAAAGCCTTCACAACGTGATAGGAGAACTTTTAGGCAAACCTTGGCGGAAGTCTGACGGGGAGTTTAATAGCTGAATTTACACAAATGCTTTATGGTCCTGCGGTTTGCATGGCGCAAGCATCGTCGGCGGAATCATGTTTCCGATTTGGTATGGTGCAATGGATGAGAAGCGACTTGCGTTTCAGGCCGCTGAAGCATTGCCGCATATTTTTACAAAACAACTTTTCGACATATTTATTAATATTGGCGGAAGCGGGGCGGTTCGTTCAAAAGCAAATGAAGCAGCTCAGCCATCTTGCGCTTGGTCCTGCCTGCTTTAATATTAATGAACCGATTATTTTCGGTTTGCCGATTGTCAGGAATCCGATGCTGTTAATCCCCTTTATCATCACGCCGCTCTTAACGGTAACTGTCATTTACATTGGGATGAGCACCGGCCTAGTTGCAAAGCCAACAGGAATATTTGTGCCATGGACGATGCCGCCGATCTTTTCAGGCTATCTGGCTACGGGTGGAAATATCAGGAGCTGTCATGCAAATCATCAATATCGCCATCTCATTCACCGTATATTATCCATTCTTTAGAAAATCTAAGAAAAAGAACGAGCCCAAACCAAATAGGGCTCTTTTTATTATGAAGTCTGAAAATTATGATACCTTAAAAGAATCATCTATAAAGGGGTGCTGCTTAATGAATGAAGTAGTGAAAGTGTTGGAAGTAGAGTTAGGGGCGATATTAAATGCTTCGAACGACAATATTGTGATAACAGATGGGGAAGGGATCGTTTTAAAAGCAAGTCGTAATTGTGAAGATATTTACGGACGGCCGCTTTCTGAGATCATTGGGAAATCGGTGTTTGATTTACAAAGCAGATCGGTCTTTTCTCCGTCTGTTACCGCACGAGTGATTCAAGAAAAGAAGGAAATTCAAGTGATGCAAACGACCTCTGCTGGCAAATCCGTAATGGCGACGGGAATTCCGATTATGAAAAACGGAGAGATATTTAGAATCATCAGTTTCTCGCATGATTTAACGGAGATTAGGCGGCTGAAAGAAGATTATGAACAGCTTCAATCCAAGATGCGGCGATATGAAAAGGAGATTCAGGAATTGAAAAATAAGACCGCTAATTCTGGAGAGGTTGTCATCAATAGCGATCGAATGGAGAAACTTTGGGTATTATTGAACCGCGTTGCGGCGAGTGATGCCAATGTAGTCCTTCTGGGTGAATCCGGTGTAGGAAAAACGGCTTTTGCCCGCGCCCTCCATCAGGCCAGCCATCGTAAGGCGGGCCCTTTCATTGAAGTGAATTGCGGTGCCATCCCGGAAAACCTGTTTGAATCAGAGATGTTCGGTTATCAAGGCGGTGCATTTACTGGGGCAAATCAGAAAGGCAAAGCAGGCATGATTGAACTCGCTCAAAAAGGTACTTTATTTCTTGATGAAGTAGGGGAACTCCCATTTAGTATTCAGGTCAAACTCTTAAAAGTTCTGCAGGAAAAAAGGGTTACAAGAATTGGCGGAATCACAGGCAAACATGTCGATTTTCGACTGGTTTCGGCTTCAAATCAGAATTTAGAAGAGTTAGTTCAGCAGGGAAAATTCCGTGAAGATTTATTTTACCGCTTAAACGTCGTCCCCATAACCATTCCGCCGTTAAGAGAAAGAAAAGAAGAAATTGATCAGCTGATGATGCATTTTCTGGAAAAATTCAATCAGAAATATGGGACAAGCAAGTTTTTTCATGCCGAAGTGTTTCCGCTATTCTTACAGTACCATTGGCCAGGAAATGTAAGAGAACTCGAGAATATGATTGAAAGAATCATTGTTACGACTGACACCAATACGATCTATCCAAAAGATATTGGTTTTTTGACTGGTAAGACTCAGGCTGACTATGATTGGAGCTCGCTCTTCGAATTTAATTCGAGTGGGGGCACACTGCAGGACGCTTTAAAAGAAGTCGAGAAAGCATGGCTCAAGCGGGCCTACCGCCAATGTAAAACAACGTATGAGATGGCAGATATACTAGGGATCAGCCAAGCCACGGTTGTCAGGAGGCTCAAAAAATACAAGATCGATTCAAAATAAATGAAGATAATTCATTTTGAATCGAAGTAACCGCTTTTCATTCACTTTTAACTCATTGTGCGTATTTATAATCCCCCGTTACTTGGAATCAAATGATTGGCACGGAAATTGCATAAATAAAAGAAAAACGTTTGGGAGGTCTTATGATGAAAAAATATCAGCCTAAAAATTCTTTTGAATCTCCGCGCTACTGCGGGCCGCGGACATTTATGCGACTGCCTTACAGAGAACAGCTTGACGAGCATATGGATTTTGTCATCACGGGAATTCCGTTCGACTCCGGTCAATCTTTTAGAACAGGGGCGAGATTCGGCCCTGAAGCAGTGAGAGATTTCTCCATTCTTTTACGGCCTTATAACCCGGAACAAAATATTAAAATCTTTGATTATGTTTCAGGAGTAGACTATGGAGATATTCCTGTGGTCCCTGGGTACTTTAAAGAAACATATAAAAAAATCGAAGAAGGTATTTATTCAATAGCAGAAAAAGGGATCATTCCCATTACAATTGGCGGAGATCATTCGATTACGCTAGGGGAATTAAGAGCCTTAAAGAAAATTCACGGACCAGTCGCATTGCTTCAGTTCGATGCGCATTCAGATACATGGGACAGCTATTTTGAGCAAAAATACAACCACGGCACGGTTTTCCGCCGAGCGATCGAAGAAGGGCTTATCGATGTCTCACGTTCCATTCAAATTGGAATGCGGGGCGGACTTTATGGTGAAGAGGATCTAATGGATGCGAAAAATCTTGGGTTAGAAGTGTTTACGACGAATGAATACAAAAAGCTTGGTGTTGAAAAAATGCTTGATGTGATTCATCAGAGAGTCGGCAGCGGACCTGTTTTCTTATCATTCGATATCGATTTTCTCGATCCTGTTTATGCGCCGGGGACAGGGACCCCTGAGGTATCTGGAGCAAGTATTGATGATGCTTTGGCTTTCGTCAGGGGATTGACGGATATCGACTTTATCGGTTTTGACCTTGTAGAAGTTCTTCCTGCGTATGATCATGGTCAAATTACTGCAGCAGCGGCCGCTAACATCATTTATGAGTTTGTCACACTGACAGCCCTTGCGAAGAAGAAAGCTGAGGCTGAACTGCGGTTGGCCAAAGAGAGATAGTTCTTAACATAAATGACTGAATATTCTCAACTCGAAAGGGGGCTGGTGTTATGAATGGACTGGATGTCATGATGGTTGTCTTATATTTTGCTGCATTGATTTTTGTAGGTGTTTTAGGAGCGAGAAAAGCAAAAACTTCTGAAGATTATATCGTTGCCGGGCGTAATCTCGGCCTCACGATGTATTTAGCCTGTCTGGCTGCTGTTATATTAGGCGGTGCCTCTACAATTGGCACCGCCAAACTTGGCTATCAATTTGGCCTTTCAGGAATATGGATGGTTTTCATGCTTGGTCTGGGGATATCGGCAATCGGAGTTTTTCTGATTCGAAAAATGATGGCCTTGAAAGTACTCACCATCAGTGAGGTGCTTGAAAAACGTTTTAATTCGGAAACAAGGCTGATCAGCTCTTTAGTTGCTGCCATCTATACGCTGATGGTTACGGTGACACAGGTGATCAGTATGGGGACTATTCTCAATGTTCTGCTTGGCTGGAATTTAACGTTATCCATGATCACAGGCGGAGGAATTGTCCTGTTTTACACCTTGCTTGGCGGAATGTGGGCCATTACGATGACCGATATTATCCAATTTGTGATTATGACAGTTGGTATCTTCTTCATTATGCTGCCGATGAGTCTCCACAAAGCAGGAGGCTGGAGCACGCTTTTAGAGAGATTGCCGCCAGGATATTTTGATGCAGGATCTATCGGCATGTCAACCATCTTTCAATACTTCCTGCTGTTTTGCTTAGGTATGGCTGTCGGGCAGGACATCTGGCAGCGGGTCTTTACAGCAAGAACAACTAAAATCGCCCGGGCCGGCACGATTGGAGCAGGGGTCTACAGTTGTTTTTACGCAGTTGCTGTTTGTTTGATCGGAATGTGCGCCTATGTTGTTCTCCCGCACTTGAAAGACCCGCAAACAGCCTTTTCAAGTATGGCGCTCGCGACGCTTCCGCCTGGCATATTAGGGGTTGTTATCGCAAGTGTCATTTCCGCACTCATGTCGACAGCCTCAGGAACGATGCTGGCTTCATCAACTTTAATCGTAAATGATATTTTAAAACGATATATGTCGCCTCAGATGAACGAACAGCATTTTTTGAAAATATCCCGGTTGACAACGTTCGCAGTCGGAATCACGACGATCGTCATTTCAATTTGGATTCAAGATGTACTGACAGCGCTTGATGTGGCGTATGCTGTGCTATCCGGAGCGATATTCTTCCCGATTATTTTAGGATTCTTTTGGAAAAGAGCTACCGCACAAGCAGCATTTTATTCGATTTTGCTCAGTACTGCAGTTATCCTTGCGGGTCTTGCTATCAAAGGGGTGTCGTCGACAGAGCCGATTGTGTACGGGCTGCTTGTCAGTATCATCGTCATGATTACAGTCTCGCTTGCTGGTACATCAAAGAAAGAACCAGCTGCACTTAAAAAGTCTGAACCTTATTATTAAAGGCTAGGAGCTGATCGAAATTGAATGTGAAAAATGAACAGCTTTTCATTAATGGCGAATTTATAAAAGGAGAAGGAAAAGAACGTGCAATCATTGATCCTGCTTCGGGGCGCCTTATCACCGTCATTCAAGAAGCTTCGGGAGAACAAGCACGTGAAGCTGTCCAAGGTGCAGAACGGGCTTTTGTCCAAACAGACTGGGCTCAAAATCAATCCCTTCGTATAAAAGTCCTTCGCCGACTTTCGGATCTATTGGAAGCTTCCGCAGAGACATTTGCCGAAATCGAAACCCAAAATACCGGTAAACCGATTCGTGAATCAAGATTAGATATCAGTGATGCTGTGTCTTGTTTAAGATATTACGCTGATTTGCAAGAGTCGAAAAAAACGTGGTCCAAGGAAATGGATGACGGTTCAATCAGCCGAGTGATTGAAGGCCCCATGGGTGTCTGCGTTTTGATTGTACCGTGGAACTTTCCGCTGTTATTGGGAATTTGGAAACTGGCGCCGGCGTTAGCTGCGGGGAATGCAGTGGTTTTCAAGCCTTCTGAATGGACGCCGCTGTCATTTTTAACATTTGCAAAATTGGTCAAAGAGGCGGGCCTCCCAGATGGCATATTCAACTTAGTAACAGGAGATGGCTCGTCTGTCGGCCAAGAATTAATTAAGCACGGAGCGGTTCGGAAAGTCTCGTTTACTGGAAGTTCCAAAACGGGTCAACTGATTAATCGCGAATGTGCAGGCACATTTAAGCGAGTGTCACTTGAATTAGGAGGTAAATCGCCGCTTCTCGTCTTTGATGATGCAGACATTGAAGCAGCTTGTGATATTGCATTGTTTTCGTCTTATTTTAATCAGGGACAGGTCTGTGTCGCTGCTTCCCGTATACTCGTGCAAGATTCATTGTATGACAGTTTTTTAGCCAGGCTGACAGAGAGGGCTAAACAGATTAAAATTGGCGATCCTCGTGACGAAGAGACGGAAATGGGGCCTGTCATCAGTCAGGAGCACCTCGCAAAAATTGAACACTATATCAGAGCCGGGAAGGAAGAAGGGGCTCGTCTCGTGACTGGAGGTGAGCGGATCATTCCTCAAACCGGTTACTATATCACACCGGCAGTCTTCACGGACGTAAACCAATCGATGAAAATTGTTCAGGAAGAAATTTTCGGCCCGGTGATAACGGTTCAGGAATTTTCTAATGAAGATGAAGCCATCTCTTTGGCAAACGGTACGAGATTTGGCTTGGCAGCTGGTATTTTAACAGAAAATGAAGAAAAAGCCCTGCGAACAGCAGAAAGTCTTCATGCAGGGATCATTTGGATCAATAGCTATCATACACCGTATCTTGAAGCGCCATGGGGCGGGGTAAAACAGAGCGGGATAGGGAGAGAACTCGGACCTTATGGCCTCGCTTCGTTTACAGAGCCTAAACATATCAATATCACCAGCAAATTGAATCCTGTGGAATGGTATCAGTGGCATCCATCTGTTCTGAATAAGGGGTGATGACATGACAGAAGAAGCGGCAGGTTTTAGCAGTGATGGGATCATGCCTATTGAGACAGGGAAGAGGACGATGGGGTTCTTTTCAACTTTCTCGATTTGGACGGGCGCGAATATAGTGGTCACGACGATGTATACAGGGATGCTTTTTGTACCGGATATGACCTTTTGGCAAGCATTATGGCTCATTTTGCTCGGCTCCATTGCCGGCGCTGTCCCCTTGGTTTTAATGGGTAATATCGGAACACGAACAGGATTGCCGACGATGGTGTTAATGCGTCCGGCTTTCGGAATAAAAGGAGGTATTTTGCCTTCATCTGTCAACATTCTCATTTTAGTTGGCTGGTCATGGATCCAAGCTTATATGGCGGGGGCCAGTTTAAATGAGGCTGTTTATTTTTTAACAGGCTACAGCAACATTAATCTGTTCACAATAGTGACGCAAGCTTCTGTGCTTGTCATCACGTTATATGGGCATAAAGTCGTTGAATCTGCAGAAACGATTGTAGCGGCTATTATGGTGGTATTAACTGCTGTTTTGTTTGGGTTTATCTTTATGACGTTTCATCCGATTGAATTTCTGCAAATGAAAACAACTGCCGTTTCAGGAATCAAGGGCATAAGCGCATTTGATATTGTCGTCGCGACTGCATTTACTTGGGTGCCGATCGTCTGCGATTATAATCGGCATTGCAAAAATGAGCGAACGGGGATGGCAGGTACCTTTTTCGGTTATATTTTATCCACCGTCATTGCGATGGGACTTGGAGCGGCAGTTTCAGCTTTTGCGGTTTTAGGACATCAACAGCCTGATCACCAAATGGCGGGCATTATTGGACAGTATCATCCTATTCTCGGCTTTATTGCGGCCATTGTTATTTTTTTATCTGTTTTATCGACCAATGTGATGGTATTATACAGTGCTGTCATGTCTTATCTATCTATCTTCAGCAAACAGCGCTTCATTTTTCCTGCAATCGCTCTTGGTATCATTACCATTGGAGGTTCATTATTAAAAGAATGGCTGCTCGATCACTTTCAAAATTTTTTACTGATGATCGGTACGCTTTTTATTCCTATCTTTGCTATTGTACTGGTTGATTACTATATTGTTAGAAAAAAACACTATCATGTGGATGAAATGTTAACAGGGGAGAAGCGGTTTTATTGGTATCAAAAGGGGTTTCACGTACGGGTTTATTTCACCTATCTTTTTGGCGCTGTTTTCGCTTATTATTTTTCCTATGTGATCCCGCTGCCGATCGGCGTGACCATTCCTACTTTTATGGCTACAGGGCTATTTTACTTAGCAGTGCTTAAAGTAACGGAAAGAAGGGCGGCAGTGACGGAGATGGTGAAAAAAAACCTCTCTTAAAGAGAGGTTTCATAGGTCTATTACAGTGTATCGACTTCTACTGTCCAGCCGAATAGATCAGGCTGGGCGCCTTTTTGAATGCCTGTAATGGTATCATACAGCTTCTTCGAGATCTCTCCGGTTTCACCGCTGCCGATGACAAGACTTTCATCATTCCAAATCAGTTCGCCGACCGGAGAAATGACCGCCGCCGTACCGGTTCCGAACGTTTCTTCCAATCGGCCGTCACGATGCGCCTGAATGATTTCATCGATCGAAATTTTCCGCTCAGACACAGTCAATCCCCAATGTTTGAGCAGGGTGATGACGGAATTTCTCGTAATTCCTTCAAGAATGCTTCCGTTCAGCTCCGGCGTCACAATTTCGCCGCTGATTTTGAAAAAGATGTTCATGCTGCCGACTTCTTCTATGTATTTTTTCTCAATGCCGTCAAGCCATAGCACCTGGGAAAAGCCCTTCTCCTCCGCAACCTGCTGCGCCTTCAGGCTTGAAGCGTAGTTGCCGGCCGTTTTCGCGTTTCCCGTACCGCCTTTGACGGCGCGCACGAACTCGTTTTCCACGGCGATTTTCACCGGTTTAATGCCTTCTTTGTAATAAGAGCCGACCGGCGACAGAATGATAAACAGCTTGTACGTATGGGATGCCGCTACACCGAGGAAAGGCTCGGTCGCAATGATAAACGGACGGATATAAAGGGAAGTGCCTTCCGCTTTCGGAATCCAGTCTTTGTCGATGGCTACGAGCTGTTTCAAGCCTTCAAGAACAAGCTCTTCATCAATGAGCGGGATGCAAAGACGGTCATTTGACTGATTCAGGCGCTCCATATTTTTCTCCGGTCTGAACAGAAGCAGCTCCTGATCCTTCGTTACATACGCTTTAAGCCCTTCAAAAACGGTTTGGCCGTAATGATAAACCATAGCCGCAGGATCCATTGAGAAGGGCTGATAAGGGATAATTCTCGGATCGTACCAGCCTTGATCCGCATCGTAATCCATAACAAACATATGGTCGGTGAAAATTCTGCCGAACGTAAGGTTATGGGGGTCCGGTTTAGGTTTTTTGGCTGAAGTCAATTCAACACGAATGTCTTGTTTCATAATGTTCTGTCTCCCTATTGGTGTTATTGTCGAACTTATTTGAAAATAATTTATATTCTATTGTATACCTTCAACAAATATTCGCAATAGTTTTCCTCAAATTTGTGAAAAAATCAAATCACATAAAAAGCAGGGGAGAGAATGCCCCCTGCGTGTTCGTTTTTTCTGTATTCGGTCATCGCCGTGCTCAGTGAACCGTCACTTTGCCGGTTTTGTAAAACTGCTCCATCGCTTTATCGACGTACACCCAGCCCTTCCAGGCGATATGGATGGTGTCTTTCATAAAGTACGGATCATATTCGTGCCCGGATAAGTCGGCAACCTGAAAGCCCTTCGCTTTAATTTGCTTTGTGACTTTTTTGTAGTAATCAGTCCGGCCTTTTTTCGGGAAGCCGGTGTAGTCATACCATTTTCCGTTGACCGGAATAACCACGAACATCGGTTCAGCGCCGGCATCTTTCAGAATGTCCAGCATATCCTCAAAGTCGTGATATTCGACTGATTTGGCGTATGTTCTTCCTTTGTTGATTCCTTTCACTCTCTTTAACTTCGGCTTAATTTTTTTATAAGAAGTGTCATCGATATAGAAGGGATTGGACTTGGAACTCTGTTTTCCTAATTGCGCGGCGGCTGTTTTTAACTCTGACCACGATTTTCCTTTTAGGTTTTCAGAGATCGTCCGCTCAGGACCCTCGGTTTCTCCCAATGAATAATAAAGATCTTTTTTCTCAAGCAGAGAATAGTAAGCCTTGGCGGCCGGCATGACCGTTTTCACTTTCCATGATTGGCCGTTGACCATTCCTTTGTACAATTCAGAAAGGACGGCATCATGCTGAACGACTTTAAAACGAAGCATGCGTTTCATCATGTTCTTTTTGACCGCGGGATCAATCTGGTCATTAAATGCTAAATCCAATGCCTGAAGTGATGAAAAATTCGGCGCAAAGTGCTGTTCATCCGAACCTTTTTTAATAAACCATTGAGGAGAAACAATGAATACCAGTTTTTTGCCTTTCAGCTGCTGGTAATGCGCCGCAAAGTTTACGGCGTGTATCAGGGATTGATCCCCGCCTTTTCCGACAAGATAAGGCGTAAAGCCTTGGTTGTTCACTTGAAAATAGTTGGACGGGTGAAACTGATCTAATCTTGAAAGCTCGGAAGATCCGAAAATCGGCAGATACTTCGAGTCTTCGAACATTTTGTTTTGCAGATAGAGCCCTTGGAACATATTAGGGTTTAAGGCCGCTGCCGACTCTTCGACACGTTTTTCAGGAATGAAGCGCGTAAGCCATGAAGCCGGAACTGCGATAGCTCCGACAAACAGGACAAACGCTAAAATAATTGGTCCAAAGAAACGCTTTTTCATTTACTTCAACTCAGTCAGTTTGTTTACAATGTTGTTTGGCGTATTCCACTCGTCACGGTCAAACTCAGTGATCGGCACTGTAATGCCGAAGCGGTTTTCGATGGCAACAAGCAGCTCTACAGTTCCGAAAGAATCAAGCAGTCCTTCTTCAAAGATTTCAATATCAGGATTTTCTTTCACAGCGTCCTCCTGACAAACTTCAGCTAATACGTCTAATACTTCCTGTTTAAATTCCATGTGTTTTCAATCTCCTTTAGTGATGAAATGGTTTTCCTGAGAAAATATAAAATCCGAAACATACGAAATGGAATGTGATGACGATGGCTAAAAACGCCGTAAAACGATTGGCGGGCAGCCACTTGTATTTCTTATTCCATTTCTCAAAAAAGTTATACCCCGTCATTAACACGGCATGGTACAGGCCGTACACAATATATTGCAGGGCGAGCCCGTGCCAGACGCCCATCAGCATGAACAGCAGGAAATACCCGATGTTCGAGACGGCCATCCGGTTCTTTATCCATTTTTTCTTTGTCATCCAGAAAACAAAGCGCATAAATACGTAGTCTCTGAACCAAAAGGATAAGGACATGTGCCAGCGGTTCCAGAAGTCTTTAATGTTTCTGCTGATAAACGGCTTATTAAAGTTTTCCGGAGATTTGATACCCATAATGTAGCTGACACCGACGGCAAACATCGTGTAGCCCGCAAAATCGAAAAACAGGTACAAGCTGTATCCGTACATGTACAGCACATTGCTCCACAGTTTGCTGTGGGTGATATGAGACAGATTCATAATGAAATATGTGTTAATCGCATATCCGATAATGAATTTGTACAAGAAACCGATAAAAATTTTATGAATGCCGGTATACAGTAAATCAGCGTATTCTCCCTTTGTCCATACTTTCTGTTCGTCCTTGGCAAATCTGCGGTATCTGTCGATCGGACCGGAAGAAATGGTCGGGAAGAACATAATAAAGTACAAAAGGCGGTGAAGCGGCATTTTTTCTTTAATCAGCCCGTCTCTCGTTTCCATGATCAGCTGGACGCCTTTAAATGTCAAATAAGAAATTCCTAAGAAACTGATCAGGTTGTGAACCGGATGATGAGGCACCGCCGGAAAGAAAAACGGCCATAATTTAGATAAAAACAGGGGTAAAATGGACGCGATCACGGCCATGCTGAAGACAAAGCCGCTGTTGGCTTTCAGTCTGTAAGCGAGATACCCCCTGATTAACAGCACCTGCCACAGCGTAAAGATACATAATGCAATGACGCCGTGCAGATCATGCGAGAAAATCAAAGCCAATACGATGATGGATATAAACATGTTGTATCCTTGGAATCTCTTGCCGTTCAGCCCTAAAATAATCGTCGGCAAGAGAAGGATTCCAAGTAAGATAAAAAAGAAAAACGAGCTGTAAGGCGTCATACAAGAACCTCTTCGCCAATGCGTTTACGGTCGATTTTTCCGTTCGCAGTCATTTGAATGTGATCCTGATAAATGAATTTTCTCGGAATCATGTAAGCCGGAAGCGAAGCGGCCAGCTCTTTCTTAATAGCGCTTGTCAGCTGGAATTCTTTTTCGAAATCATGTTTTTCAGGCACGATGGCGGCAATTAGATATTCGACAGGTCCGTTAGGCTGATACGGGATGACAACCGCTGAGCGTACATATTGAGACTGCCTTACATGCACTTCGATTTCCTCAAGCTCCATTCGGTAGCCGTGAAGCTTTATCTGGAAATCCAGGCGTCCTTGGCAGAAAATCTGACCTTCTTGAGCATAACCGGCATCACCCGTATGATATGCCCACTGTCCGTCAACAGAGAAAAACGCTTTTTCCGTCAGAGACGGCTCGCCGAGATAACCTTTGCTTACGCTCGGGCCGGCGATGATGATTTCCCCTTTTTCTCCGTCCGGAAGCTTATTCCCGTTTTCATCCATGATGAAGATATTCATATCGGGTTTTGCAAATCCGACGGGCAGAGATTCATTTTCATCGATGACCTGCTGCGTAATTTCCACGGAGGTGACGGCAACCGTTGTTTCGGTCGGGCCGTATGTATTGAATACGCGGGCCTTCGGAAAACGGTTTAACAGTTCCTGTGCCACGGCAGCCGGAAGCGCTTCTCCGCAAAACATAAATACTTCTGCGTCAGGCAGGAGTTCCTGCGTAAAGCCGGGGTCCATCAGACACATTTGGACGAAAGACGGCGTCGATGTCCAGACATTCAGCCTGGATTTCTCCAGCTCTTCAAATAGTACTTTCGGTTTATTGATTTTGTCTTTCGTTACACAGTGCAGCGTACCTCCCGTTTGAAGCGACGGGAAAATGTCCATGACAGATAAATCAAAAGAAAACGGAGCTTGGTTTAAGAATGTCTTGCCTTCGCCCACAGGAAAATCCCTGCAGATCCAGTCTGTGAAGCTTTGCAGGTTATCAGCTGATATCTGCACGCCCTTCGGATTTCCCGTGCTGCCGGACGTGTAAATAATGTAAAAAGTGTCCTGATCTTTTACCCAGTTCTCACGGCTGAGGTCTGCATCTCCGTCAGCTGCAAGTTCTTCGGGTGTAACGGTTTTAATCAGATTGCTCCCCGTATCGACTGCATCGCCCGATACGCTGATGAGCAGCTCTGCGCCTGAGCTTTCAATAATTTTGACGATCCGCTCTGCCGGAATGGACACATCGACAGGGATGTAAGGGCGGCCCGCTTTGACGCTTCCTAAGAAAGAAACGATCATATTCGGCTCCATATGTCCGTAAACCAGGACAGGGGTTTTCGAACCGTCAGCTGTATGTTTTTCAATGCCGGACGCAACCCGCTCCGACAAATCCCATAATTCCCCGTAAGTGAGGGAATGATCTAAGGAACGAAACGCTTCGGCCTGAGGCTTGGCGTCTGCATATGTTTTTATAGCATCAAGTAGTTTCATAGTTATCCTCCCCGATTAGAAATCGTTGTAAATATAAGTGCCGGTATTGGCTGTATGAAATCCATACATCCAAAAGAGCAATACTAATATCAGAAAATAAAAGCCCGTATGAAACGTCCATTTAACCAATGTATTTTCATAAGCACGTTTTAATTTTTGCATCATGTTAAAATTCCTTCCCCGCGTATTCAATAATTACACCAGTATATGACGATTAGATTAACAAAAAGTTTCAAAATATGTCTAATATCCTAAGCTTAAAATTTCCTTAAAAATGAATGAGAAACAAAAGGATGGAAAATACGCATGTATAAATTGGCAAATGATCATACTAAAAAAGCGATGTTCAGGCGGGATTTTTAACTTATCGTAAATATAAATGAGGTAAAAAAATTTCGGCGGCTTTTTCTTACGCAGGCTTGTGCCGAACCCCAATAGGGAAGGGCGGAAAGCCGTTTTCGGCAGCAAAGCTGACGGAGCGCCGCATCTTGTGAAATGGGGAAGAAATTATTATGATAGATAAGGTAGCAGAAAACATAAAAACCCCAATTCAACACTACTGTTATCGGCTGACTGTGAAAGCCTTTTAATAGAAAGGAAGAGGAAAATGAATCAAAACAATATGGGAGGCAGCCAAAAGACGCCTGAAAAAGAAAGCATGGGCCGCATTTTATGGCAGTTAACCCGCCCTCATACATTGACGGCATCGTTTGTGCCCGTACTTCTCGGCACCGTATTGGCGATGTTTTACGTAAAGGTTGATTTCCTGCTGTTTTTGGCCATGCTGTTTTCCTGCCTTTGGATCCAGATCGCCACGAACTTATTCAATGAATATTACGATTTTAAACGCGGTTTAGATACGGCGGATTCTGTCGGTATCGGCGGAGCGATCGTCCGCCACGGCATGAAGCCGAAAACGATTCTGCAGCTGGCGCTCGGCTCTTATGCGATTGCCCTCGTGCTCGGTGTTTATATCTGCATGAGCAGCAGCTGGTGGCTTGCGGCAATCGGCCTTGCCGGCATGCTGATCGGCTATCTGTATACGGGCGGCCCGCTGCCGATTGCGTATACACCGTTCGGGGAACTGTTCTCCGGCATTTGCATGGGCTCTGTGTTTGTCCTTATTTCTTTCTTCATTCAGACTGGCGGAATTAATGAACAGAGCATTTTGATTTCCATCCCGATCGCCATCTTGGTCGGCGCGATTAACCTGTCCAATAATATCCGTGATATTGAAGAAGATAAAAAGGGCGGACGTAAAACGCTGGCGATTTTAATGGGGCATAGGGGAGCCGTCATGATACTGGCCGCGTCCTTTGCCATCGCTTACATCTGGATCGTCGGTCTTGTTATCATGGGATATACAAGCCCGTGGCTGTTCCTGGTCTTTTTGAGCGTGCCGAAACCCGTTCAGGCCGTGAAAGGCTTCGTGAAAAACGAAATGCCGATGAACATGATTATTGCGATGAAATCAACGGCGCAAACCAATACATTCTTCGGATTCCTGCTTTCCATCGGACTCCTGATCAATTATTTCCTGATCAAATGACAAGGCAAATGCCATAACGGCATTTGCTTTTTTTATGAAATAATCTTCACGATTTTGTAAAGAACCTGACTGCCGACCGAACCGTCTGATATGTGGACAGCAAAGCAAGGAGATGAAAAAAATGGACTTGTCAACAGCCCATATGGATGATTTAAAAACGGTCATGGAAGATTGGAAAAATGAATTATTAGTTTATAAATTCGCTTTAGATGAGCTGGATACGAAGTTTTCTATCATCAGTCAGGAATATAATCTGATTCACGGGCATAACCCGATCGAGCATACAAAATCACGCGTAAAAAGTTTCGAGAGTATCGTCAATAAACTGATGCGCAAAGGCTGTGATGTGACGACGCAGGAAATGAAAGAGCATATTCATGACATCGCGGGTGTCAGGATCATCTGTTCTTTTATATCAGATATTTATAATGTCGCTGAGGTTTTGAAGCAGCATAAGGACCTGAACATTGTGAAGGTGAAGGATTATATCAAACATCCGAAGCCGAACGGCTACCGCAGCCTGCATTTGATTATTGAAATTCCCGTCTATTTGACGAATCGGGTGGAATATGTGAAGGCGGAAATCCAAATCCGCACTATCGCCATGGATTTTTGGGCGAGTCTTGAGCATAAAATTTATTACAAATTAAATAACGAAGTCCCGAAGCATCTGACTGACGAGCTGAAGGAAGCGGCGGAAATCGCCCATTATTTAGACGAAAAGATGCTTGGGATTAAGAAAGAAGTCGATTAACCGATTGGCGCATCATAAACAGCCGGACTGCAAATAAAAGCGGTCCGGCTGTTTGTTTATCCAATGACGCTCACCGTTTTTCGCTGCCGGCCTTGATCGTCTTGCCCCCGTTCACATAGAACCCGCCGATAAGGTCATTTTCTTTCCTCACCCCAAACAAAGAAGAAAGATATCAACTCGTCAACAGCACATTCCCGCAGAAAAAATGTGTAAGATCGAGGTTTACTTTTGAAAAAAAGGGAAAGAAAATGATACAACAAAAAGGGAGATGAATATCAGTGGGAAAGAATGAAACAATGCATATCGTATCATGTGCCGATGATCATTATGCTCGTCATTTGGGTGGGATGTTCGCTTCTTTATTGATGAATATGGATAAAACAAGGAATGCTAAATTATATGTGATCGACGGCGGAATTACTGCCGAAAACAAGGACAAGCTTGAACAGACTGCGATGTCATTCGGAACGCCGCTTGAATTTTTAGAAGTGGATGCTGATCAATACAAACATGCGGTCGAAAGCAGCCACATTACAAAAGCGGCTTATTACCGCATTTCCATTCCTGATTTAATTAAGGATGAGTCCGTAAAGCGGATGATTTACATTGATTGTGATGCAATTGTGATGGAAGATATTTCGGTTTTATGGGATTTGGATATTTCCCCGGCAATAGTTGCGGCAGTAGAAGATGCCGGACAGCATGAAAGGCTGAAAAAAATGAATATCAGCGACACGGCCAAGTATTTTAATTCCGGCATTATGATTATAGATTTTGAACCTTGGAGAAAACAGAATATTTCCAAAAAAGTGATTGATTTTATCAATGAAAACAGTTCGGAGGATTTTCTCGTGTTTCATGATCAGGACGCGCTTAACGCGGTCTTATATGATCAATGGTATGAACTGCATCCGCGCTGGAATGCACAGACGCATATTATCATGAATGAGAAAACGCCTCCTGAACTGATCGACCGTATACGTTACAGAGAAACACGGGCCGAACCGGCCATCGTCCATTTCTGCGGCGGAGACAAGCCTTGGAATACAGGCACCGCGCACCCGTACCGTGATCATTATTTCCGATATATGTCCTTTACGAAATGGAACACGGTCGATCGCCCGGCCATGAACCAATAGGCAGATGGAAGAAAAACGCTTATGAAGCCATGATGCGGCTCATAAGCGTTTTTTTAATGTTTCACCTGAATTGCGCGCACGCGTTTTTGCAGGCTGGTCTTTTCGGCAGACGGCTTCAGCCGGCTGACCGCCGTTTGTGCCGCTGATTTTGCCTTTTTCGTTTTGGTTTTTTCGGCCGTTTTCACTTTGTCTCTTGCCTGCTTCCGGTTGAGTTTCTCTTTTATCCGGTCAAGCCGTTTTTCCAGAGCGGTTTTTTCTTTTCCCGGCTGAAGCTCGCTCACTGCTTTTTTGGCTTTTGCGGCGTTGGCCTCAGAGGTCTTTTTTTCGGCCTGTCTGACGCTGGCCCCAGCAGTTTTCAAAAGGCCTGAATTGACAGCGTCAAGCCGCTTTTGCAGCCCTTTTTTCTCTGATCCGGCCGGTAATTTCCGGATGGCGCTTTGTGCCGCATTAACGGCGGTTTTTTTCTTTTGTTTTTCGGCAGTCCGGACTTTGTCTTTGGCGTCCGTCACATTTCTTGCTGTCTGAACTTTATTGATTCGGGACTCGAGGGCGGTTTTTCCCTTTGACTTGGAAAGCTTGCTGACAGCCGTTTTTGCTTGATTGATATCTGCCTGCTTTTTCGTTTTTTCCGCTTTTATTACGGCCCGTTCGGCAAAGCTCTTTTGCTTTGCGTGATATTGCACCAGCCCGTACCCGAATTGGCTGTCACGTCCGGGAGCGCCCAGATCTTTAATGTTTTGCTGCATCTGCTGTCGGAGCTGTGTATTTGTTTCTTCCGGATATTTTTGCTTGAGCAGCGCGAACATTCCGGTGACGTGCGGCGCGGCTTGAGATGTGCCGTCAGCCACGGCGTACATTTGATTCAGGTACGTGCTCGTAATATTGGTGCCGGGTGCGGCAAATTCAATTTGTTTTCCGGTCGTGGAAAAAGCCGCAAGCCCGTTTTTTTCGGTTGACGCTGAGACTGCCGTTACGCTGCTGTAGGCGCCCGGATAATTGACGGGTTTTTTGTTGCCGTCGTTTCCTGCGGCGGCTACGATGACAATGCCTTTTTTGTATGCTTTGTCGACGGCGTCGTGAAGAATTTTGCTGTCTGCGTTAGTTCCGAGACTCATATTGATCATGTCCATTTTGTTGGCGATGGACCAGTCGATCGCTTTAAGAAGGCTTTTGAGATCTCCCGCACCTTTTCTGTCCAATGCTTTAACCGCATATAACCGGACATCCGGCGCGATGCCGTCAATGCCGTATCCGTCATGTTTGGCGGCAATGATGCCGGCGACATGCGTACCGTGCCCGTTGTCATCCTTGTATGAAGAGGTATAGCTGACTGCGGAATAGCCTCCCGCAATGGACAGGTCATCATGAGGGTAAATGCCGCTGTCAATGACAGCCACTCTCACCTTTTTTCCCGTCAAGCCTTCTTTCCAGGCCTGCTTGACCTGAGTGGGCTCTATATCCCATTGCGGCAGGGTGTAACTGCCGCTTGAGGCCGCTGTTAACGGGTGGATATCAGAACCGCCTGCTGCCTGAAAGGATACATTGTCTTCAACATATAAAATGTCAGGATCATGTTTCAGGTCTTTCACCGTTTCCGAATCAGCCGACACGGCGACTGCGGGAAGATGCTGATAGGTCTGTTCCACATCCGCTCCGCTGTCTATGGCGGATTCCTTGCCGTTATTATTTTTGTAGACCACGATAACGTCCCGGTCCTGCGTCTCGGCGTGAGCGGGTGCCGCGGCGGAGAACAGGGTGACACACAAGGCCGCGGCTATGATTGGTTTCAGGGTGTGATACATTGTGATTCCCCCTTTTTCTTTATATATCGGCAGTGCGGAATTCTTTTTTTCCTGAGGGATAAGGAAAATTTCTGTATGCAAATGTAAGCGTTTCCAAAATATGATGGAGAAAATGCTTTGAGACATCTGCGCAATGAACTCAAAAAGGGGGTTTTTTGATAAATGAGTACGTTTAATCGGGTCATGGAAGAAAAAATCATGCCTGTCGCCGGAAAAGTCGCCGGCCAAAGGCACTTAAGGGCTTTGCGGGACGGCATTATTTTGACTATGCCGCTTATTATCATCGGATCGGTTTTTCTGATTCTGACGAGTCTCCCGATTCCCGGTTATGCCGATTTTATGGCGGGTCTTTTCGGTGAACAATGGGTTGAAAAGCTCGGGTATCCCGTGAATGCGTCCTTTGACATTATGGCGCTTGTCGCCGCCTTCGGGATTGCTTACCGGCTCGCAGAAAGCTATGAGGTGGATGCCCTGTCGTCGGGAGCCATTGCCCTTGCCGCCTTTTTATTGGCGACACCGTATCAGATTCCTTTTATCCCTGAAGGCTCGTCAACAGAGATTATGGTGGGGGGCGGCATTCCGATTTCGCTGCTCGGAAGCAAAGGCCTGTTTGTCGCGATGATCATAGCAATGCTGTCTACGGAAGTGTACCGGTTTATCGTACAAAGAAATATCGTCATTAAGATGCCTGACGGTGTGCCGCCTGCGGTCAGCAAATCGTTCGTCGCGCTCATCCCCGGATTCATTATTATTACGCTCGTATGGCTGGCCCGTCTGTTTATTGAAATGACTCCTTTTAAAAGCCTCCACAATGTCGTAGGCGACCTGCTGGGCACTCCGCTGTCTATTTTAGGCGGGAGTCTCGGCGGAAGCCTTGTCGCCGAATTCGTGCAAATGCTCCTTTGGTCGTGCGGCATACATGGCGCTTCCATTATCGGCGGGGTCATGTCACCGATTTGGTACGGAGCGATGGACGTCAACCGTTTGGCTTTTCAAGCGGGAGAAGCGCTGCCGAACATTTTTACGACACAGTTCTTTCAAATATGGATCAATGTCGGCGGAAGCGGCGCAACGCTGGCCCTTGTGCTGACCATGCTTGTGCGCTCCAGAAGCAAACAGATGAAACAGCTCGGCCGGCTCGGCATCGGACCCGCGATCTTTAACATTAACGAGCCGATTATTTTCGGGATGCCGCTTGTCATGAATCCGCTGTTAATCGTGCCTTTTATCATCGCACCGCTCTTGACCATTACGGCGACGTACATCGGGATGAGCACGGGAATGGTGGCAAAACCGGCGGGAATCGCCGTGCCGTGGACGATGCCGCCGCTGATTTCCGGTTATCTGGCGACGGGCGGGAAAATCTCCGGTTCGGTCATGCAGCTGATCAACCTCCTGATTACATTTATCATTTATTATCCGTTTTTCAGAATGTGGGATCTTCAAAAATGGAGAGAGGAACGGGCAGCGGAACAAAACGTCACAGAAGAAATATAAAAAAACGGGCGCTTCTGCCCGTTTTTTTTAACGCTGGAAAAATTCGATCCATTCGCCGTCCGGTCCTTCAATGTAAAAGTAGCGGTACCCGTTCGGAAGCGTCGTGATTTCTTCATCGATAAATACGGCGCCCTGACGCTTCGCATGCGTGAATTCCGCCGCGATATCTTCAGTTAATAAAGCGATATGATGCACTTTTCCTTCTGCGGGAAGCTCGCTGCTGTAGCCTTGAATCAGCTCAATCTCCGTCTCAGGCCCTTCCTGAAAGCCGAGAAAGGCAAGTTCAATAATGCCGTTCGTATGAGTGATACGATCCTTTAACTGCATACCGAGAACGTCTTGGTAAAAAGCAATGGATGTTTCAATATCTTTGACCATAATGCCTGTATGGTCGATTCTTTTGGCTGTCATGGTTTTTCCCCCTGTTTTGAATTTTTCGGGACAATGCATGTTTTATGGTACGATAAGAGAAAGCAAAACGAAAGAGGAATGCACAATGAAGCTACTTACAGTGAAAGATACATTTGCCGGAAAGCTGAAAAAAGGATTCCCCCTGATTGAAAAAGACGCTCTGTCCGGAAGCTCGGCTCACTTAACAGAGGGCGATCTTTTTGATGTGACATCCGAGAAGGGCGAATTTATCGGGAAAGGCTATTACGGTTTGCAGAATAAAGGAGTCGGCTGGGTGCTGTCCCGTGCGAGAGACGAACAAATCGACGGACGTTTTTTTCTGGGCAAGCTGAAAAAAGCGGCTGAAGCAAGAGCCCATCTGTTTAAGGCACCCGATACGACGGCGTTCCGTCTGTTCAACGGTGAAGGCGACGGCATCGGCGGCGTCACGATTGATGTCTATGACGGTTATCTGCTGATTCAGTGGTACAGCAAAGGCATTTACGCATATAAGGACAGTTTGATTGAGGCAATTGACGGCCTGGAGCTTTCTTATAAGGCGATCTACGAAAAGAAACGGTTTGATACCGCCGGACAATACGTGGAAGACGACGACTTTGTCAAAGGTGAAAGAGGAGACTTTCCAATCATTGTCCAAGAAAACGGCATACAGTACGCGGTGGATTTAAACGACGGGGCGATGACGGGCATTTTCTTAGACCAGCGTCATGTACGCAAAGCGATTCGGGACAAGTATGCAAACGGCAGACGGGTGCTGAACACATTCTCTTATACGGGGGCATTTTCGGTTGCGGCGGCGCTTGGAGGAGCTGAGAAAACGACCAGTGTCGATGTCGCCAACCGCAGCCTTGCAAAAACGATTGAACAGTTCAGCGCCAACGGAATTGATTACGAAGCACATGATATTAAAGTCATGGATGTTTTCAAATACTTCGGCTATGCGGAGAAAAAAGGGCTGGCGTTTGACCTCATCATCCTTGACCCGCCTTCTTTCGCCCGTACAAAAAAACGGACGTTCAGCGCGGCGAAAGATTATAAAAACCTGCTGAAGGAAACGATCGCCATCACCGCAAAAAACGGCATCATCGTTGCATCGACAAACAGCAGCGCCTTCAATATGAAGAAATTTAAAGGCTTTATAGAGACCGCCTTCAAAGAAACAAACGAGCGTTACGACATTTTGGAAGAATATACGCTTCCGGAAGATTTCAAAACGATTCCCGCGTTTAAAGAAGGGAACTATTTGAAAGTTGTTTTCTTGCGGAAAAAATAAACAAAAAAGCCGGGCATGCATGCAGACCCGGCTTTTTTTCTATTCAATAATCTGCTGGACCCGGCCGATTTGCCCGTCTTCCAGGCGAACCTTAATGCCGCGCGGGTGGAAGCTTGAGTTCGTCAAAATATCTTTCACGATTCCTCTTGTCAGCTTTCCTGAACGCTGATCGGCTTTCAAGACGATATCGACTTCAAGCCCTTTTCTGATGCTATTTCGCTGCTGGCCGTTCATATGACACATCCGTTCTTCAGTCTTTTCACTTCATGTCTTATCATATCGTGTTTTCGTCTTTTTATGAAGGACAGACTGATTGATCTCCGGCAAATAAAAAAGACCGCTCTGTCAGGAGCAGTCTTTTATGACATAAACGAAAGCAAAATCGGAGCCGCGCACAGCGTCATAATCGCGGCGAGAATCATGGACACGCTTGAGATCGTACCTGATACGGAGCTGAGCTCAAATGCTTTAGATGTTCCCGCTCCGTGCGCGCTTGTTCCGAGCAGCACGCCCCGGGCAATTTCGTTATCAATGCGGAAATAGCGGATGACCATCGGCCCGATGATCGTTCCGAGTAAAGCCGTTAAAATGACGAAAACCGCTGTTACGGCCGGCATCCCGCCGATCATTTCTGAAACGTTCATGGCAATCGGCGTCGTCACTGATCGCGGCACGAGACTGTCGACTAAGCTGCTGCCGAGATGGAACCATTTTGCGATAAAGGCCGTTGACAGAATGGCGATACATGAACCGACCGCTACGTTCAAAATAATTTCCACGGCGTATTTCTTTAAAATCGGGAAATATTTATAAAGCGGGATAGCGAACGCCACTGTTGCCGGCTGAAGCATATCGGTCAGCAGTCCGCCGCCGAGATTGTATGTCTGATACGGGACATTGACAAGAAGCAGCAGTACGACCAAAACAGCGGGCGTAATCAGAAGCGGCGACGTATACACCCGCGGAAAACGAATGTAGAGTTTTTTCGCGCCCAAATACACTAAGACAGTTAAAAATAAACTTATGATTCCGATGAACACGTTTGTTTTTTCTCCTTTCTTTTTGCTATCAGCTGTGTAAGCGTACCTGTTGAAACCATCACGACAAATGTGCTGATGATGACGACAAGTAAAATGCTTACACCGAATTTAGACATAATATCTCCGTATTCAATCACTCCGACGGCAGACGGGATGAAAAACAACAGCAGCTCACCGAGGAGCCATGCTGCGCCAAGCTCGATCCATTCAAGCTTGATAATCTTGAAATGCAATAATGTGAAAAGAATCACAATCCCGATTATACTGCCGGGAATATTTATATGAAGAGCCGCCGTGACCCAATTGATCAGACGCGCAAATATAAACAGCAGAGCGATTTGAATAACGGTAAGCAACAATTTTTTCATAATGATGCCTCCCTTATATTTATATTGTACATAAGGTTTTGCTATAGGTAAAATATATATAAAGAATAATATGTATTCCTTTTGTCTATAGAAAGGATGAGATGAAATGGACATCCGGCACTTAACGTACTTCTTGGAAGTGGCCCGTTTGAAAAGTTTTACGAAGGCTTCGCAGTCACTGTATGTTTCACAGCCGACAATTTCAAAAATGATTAAAAATCTGGAGACAGAGCTCGGCATCAAGCTGTTTTACCGTAATGGCCGGCAGGTTGAACTGACTGACGCCGGACAAAGCATGTATGTGCAGGCACAGGAAATCACAAAGTCATTCCAAAACCTGACATCAGAGCTGAATGATATTATGGAGGTAAAGAAAGGGCACGTCCGCATCGGATTGCCGCCGATGATCGGGTCGGGCTTTTTCCCGAGAGTGCTCGGTGACTTCCGCGTCACATATCCCGATGTGACGTTTCAGCTCGTAGAGGACGGCTCTATTAAAGTGCAGCAAGGTGTGGAGGACGGCTCGCTTGATATCGGGGTCGTCGTGCTTCCCGCGAATGAAGAGATTTTTCATACGTTTACAATCGTAAAGGAAACCCTCATGCTCGTCGTCCATCCGTCACATCGGCTCGCGGACGAGAAAGAATGCAGTCTTCACGAATTGAAAGAAGAGCCGTTCATCTTTTTCAGGGAGGATTTTGTCCTTCACAATCGAATTATGACAGAATGTGTGAAAGCCGGGTTCAGGCCGCACGTCATTTATGAAACGTCACAGTGGGACTTTATCAGCGAAATGGTATCGGCCAATCTCGGCATCGGCCTGCTGCCGGAAAGAATCTGCCGCGGCCTTGATCCTGAGAAAGTCAAAACCATTCCGCTCGTTCACCCGGTCATTCCGTGGCATTTAGCCATCATTTGGCGGAAGGACCGCTACATGTCCTTTGCCGCCAGAGCCTGGCTGGAACATACAAAATCGTATTTGTGGAATCCGAAAAAGAGAAAAAAGGATGATTAAGCATGGATGCACAAACGGCAGCTCAACACTTGAGTAAAGTGCGGGAGCAATGCCCGCTCGTTCACAGTATCACCAATAACGTCGTCACGAACTTCACCGCTAACGGCCTGCTCGCGCTCGGCGCATCGCCCGTTATGGCTTATGCAATTGAGGAGGCCGCCGACATGGCGAAAATCGCCGGAGCGCTCGTCCTGAACATAGGCACCCTCAGTCCGGCATCGGTTGAAGCTATGATCGCCGCGGGAAAATCAGCCAACGAAAACGGCGTTCCGGTCATTTTTGATCCGGTAGGCGCCGGCGCCACGCCGTTTCGGACGGCATCAGCCCGCAAAATCATACAGGAGGTCCGCTTGTCCGTCATTCGCGGAAATGTCGCGGAAATCGCCAATATTGCCGGCGCATCCGATTGGAAGATAAAAGGCGTGGATGCTGGGGAAGGCGGAGGAGATGCGCTTCAGATCGCCAAGACGGCTGCAAGCGGGCTGAAAACGGTCATTGCGATTACCGGAAAAACCGACATCATCTCTGACGGCACCGACACATACGCCGTTCATAACGGTGATAAACTGCTGACGAAGGTGACGGGGGCGGGATGCCTGCTGACGTCTGTAATCGGAGCCTTCTGCGCAGCGGGCCAGGATATTCTGCAAGCGGCCGTTTCAGCCGTTTCTGTATACGGAAGCGCCGCTCAGCTTGCCGCTTTGGACACGTCTCACAAGGGCCCGGGCAGCTTCCAGATTGAGCTTTTAAACAAGCTGGCAAGCATTTCAGAACAAGAAGCGGCCGAGCTTGCTGCAATTGAAAGGGTGACAGAAAAATGACGCGTATTTCTTGGGAAATGATGAAGGATATGTTATCGGTTTATTTTATTATGGGATCAAATAATACTGATGCAGACCCCGTGTCTGTAGTGAAAAAAGCCATAGAGGGCGGCGCTACGCTTTTTCAATTTCGGGAAAAGGGGAGCGGTTCTTTAACAGGGGAGGAACGTGTCCTGTTTGCAAAGCAGGTGCAGGATGTCTGCAGACAGGCCGGCATTCCTTTCATCATTAATGATGATGTTGAATTGGCCTTGCGCCTTAACGCGGACGGAGTGCATATCGGCCAGGATGACGCAGACGCTGCAGAAACGAGAGCGGCAATCGGTGATATGATTCTCGGTGTATCAGCGCATAATGTCTCCGAGGTGAAGCGGGCGGAAGCGGCCGGAGCCGATTACGTCGGAATGGGCCCGGTCTATCCGACCGAAACGAAAAAAGATGCTGAAGCTGTGCAGGGCGTTACATTGATTGAAGAAGTGCGGCGTCAGGGCATCACCATACCGATTGTGGGAATCGGCGGCATTACGGCGGCCAATGCGGCGCCCGTCATTAAAGCGGGAGCAGACGGCGTCAGCATGATCAGCGCCATCAGCCAAGCCGATGATCCAAAAGAGGCGGCGCGCAGATTTTTTGAAGAAATTCAGCGTTCCAAAGCAAAAAGCTGACATGTTTCTGTCAGGAGGGCTGTCCGGGGAGGACGGCCCTTTTTCTGTATGCGCAACTTTTTATTGACAAAGGCCGAGATCGGACTATGATTATGATATATAATGATAATCATTTTCAACTACAGGAGGTGCATGATGGCACGGAAGCTTGCTTTCATGTTATTCAGCCTGCTCTTCATAGCCAGTTCTTCTGCCGTGGCGAAAGGCGCTGATCCCATCGCTTCACTTATCAGCCTGAATCAGCAAATGATTCAATCTGCAAAGGACGGAAACCTGCAATCCGCCGAAAAAACATTTTCACAATTCAAAACAGTGTGGAAAAAGGAAGAGCCTGCTATTAAAAAAGAAAATCTATCTTCCTATTCAAAAATGAACTCCAATATCGCAATGATTTCACTTTCTTTGCTTAATAAAGACACAAAAAAGGTACAGGCGGAGCTTTCTGAGCTTGGATCCCATTTAGAAACCTACCAGCAGGCCGTCACAGTAAAAGACGCAGCCGGCGGGAGCTCAAGGCTTACACTCTCAGCCTATATTCAAAGCTTAAAAGAGACGAAACAGCTGATCAAAAGCAGCCAAACCGCTGAAGCCCAAGCAAAAATCGATCAGCTTGTCACGAATTGGCTGGCTGTCGAAGGAGACGTCGTGTCCCAATCCAAAACGGCCTACACAACCTCAGAAGAGAATCTGGCGCTCATGAAAGCGGAAGCCGAAAACCGCCCGGATCAGGCCGTTAAACATATTGACGAAATGATTCAGCTCCTTGAGCCGATTGCGTCAAGCAGCTACAGCTGGCTGGACGCTGCTCTTATCCCGATAAGGGAGGGAATGGAGGCGCTTCTTGTGATCGGCGCGCTGTTGACGATGACGAAAAAAGCCCGGGTCACCCGTTCATCCGCTTGGATCTGGAGCGGAGCGTCACTCGGCATGCTCGTCTCTCTCGGGGCGGGGGTCGGCGTCACACTGCTGTTTTCCTCAAACATTTTCGGAGAAAACAATTTTCTGCTCGGCGGCGTGACCGGCATTCTGTCTGCCGTGATGCTCCTGTTTGTCGGCGTCTGGCTCCACCGCAACGCTTCAATGGATAAATGGCGGGAAAAAATCAACACACAAAAATCGCAGGCGCTTAAAAAAAGAAGTCTGCTGTCCTTCGCGCTGATCGCCTTTTTGGCAGTCGTCAGAGAAGGGCTTGAAACGGTAATCTTTTTTATCGGCCTCGTCGGCAAGCTGCCGCTTACCGAATTAATAGGAGGAACCGCAGCGGGATTGCTGATCCTTGCGGCAGCGGGTTTTCTCATGATTAAGCTCGGAATGCGGATTCCGTTAAAGCCGTTCTTTCTGCTGTCCATGGCCGTCGTTTTGTATATGTGCGTGAAATTTCTCGGTACGGGCATCCACAGCCTGCAGCTGGCGGATATTCTCCCGTCTGACGCTGAAAGCTGGCTTCCGTCGGTATCGTTTCTCGGCATCTATCCGTCGGTTTTTAGCACCATTCCGCAGTTGATCATTATTGGCTTTTTAGCCGCAGCACTCATCATGGAAGCCGTAAAATTAAAATCGAATAGAAGGGAAGTTGCAAAATGAAACAGATCCGGAAAGCGGCTTTATCAGCCGGCTTACTCCTCGCTCTGTGCTCGGGCTGCGGCGCTCAGCAGTCAGCGTCTGACAAAGGAGCCGAAAAAACCAGTGTAAATCAGGACATCAAAACATCAGTGGACAAAATGGAGGATATTCTGACCAAACTGAATGAATCCGTTAAAAAACAAGAGCGGAAAGGCATTCAGCAAAAAGGAAAAGAACTGAACAGCTACTGGCTCTCATTTGAAAATAAAATCCGCGGAGATTATCCGTTTGAATACACGGATATCGAAAAGCACCTGCAGCCGATTTATACAGAAGCACAAAAAGATAAGCCTGATACAGAGAAGATTAAATCGGAATCTATATCGCTGACAGCCTCGCTGGAGGAGCTGACGGGCGCTGGAAAAAGCAGCAAAAAGGCCAGTGACCAGCTCAAGAAAGCTGCGGGTGACTATAAAACATATGTCAAAGAACAGAGCGATCAGCTTGTAAAATCGACCGAAGCATTCACAGACGCCGTCAAGGCGGGGAACATCAATCAAGCGAAACAACTTTATCCGAAGGCGCGCGTCTATTATGAGCGAATTGAACCGATTGCCGAAAGCCTCGGCACGCTTGATCCGAAAATCGACGCCAGAGAAAATGATGTGGAAGAAGGCGGCAAATGGACGGGCTTCCACAAGCTTGAAAAAGCGCTCTGGAAGGACAATCAGATTTCTGGCGAAAAAGAAACGGCCTCCGTCCTGTTAAAGGATGTGAAGGAGCTTGACGGTTCTATCGATTCTCTCAAACTGACGCCTGAACAAATCGTCGCCGGCGCCATGGAGCTTCTGAATGAAGCGGGCATCTCAAAAATCACGGGTGAAGAAGAACGTTACTCCCGCATTGATTTAACAGATCTGGCCGCCAACGTCGAAGGCTCAAAAGCCGTCTATGAAACAGTGAAAAGCGCGCTTGTGAAAGATCATTCCGGCGTCACCGAAAAACTTGATACGGAATTCAGTGAATTTGAAGTTTTGATGTCGAAATACAAAACAGGCGATCATTCGTATACGTCTTATGATAAATTAAGTAAAGATCAAATCAGAGAGATAAGCACGAAGCTGACGGCTCTTTCTGAAACCATGTCGAAGATTGCCGATGTGCTTTAAAAGGAGTTATGACACAGCATGAGCGATGAACAAAACAAGGAAAAACAGATCCACAGACGGGATGTCCTGAAGTGGGGCGCCGTAGCGGGCGCCGCCGTCGCTGTGGGAGCGAGCGGCCTCGGAGGACTCGCTCCGCTCTTCAAACCGGCGGCCACCGCTTCAAAGAAGAGTGAAGGAAAAAGTGATAATGAACAAATCGTTCCTTTTTACGGGAAGCACCAAGCGGGAATCACAACGGCGCATCAGACGTATGTGTATTTTGCGGCGCTTGATGTCAAGTCAAGCAACAAAGCTGATGTCATCTCCCTCTTCAGAAATTGGACCAGTCTGACGCAGCTGCTGACCTCAGGCTCGGCTTTGTCAGGCGAGCAAAAAAATAAATATATGCCTCCGCAGGATACCGGCGAGTCGCAGGATCTGGCACCGGCGAATTTAACTGTTACCTTCGGCTTCGGCGCCGGATTTTTTGAAAAAGACGGGAAGGACCGCTTTGGGCTGAAGGATAAAAAACCGAAGCACCTCGCTGAAATTCCGCCGATGCCAAACGACAAGCTCGATCAGAAACAAGGCGGCGGTGATATCGTCATTCAGGTCTGTGCGGATAATGAACAAACGGCGTTCCACGCGGTGCGCAATCTGATTAAACAGGCTGTCGGCGTGTGTGAAGTCCGTTTTCTCAATAAAGGTTTCTTAAGCGGCGGGAAAAACGGCGAAACCCCGCGCAACCTTTTCGGATTCAAAGACGGCACCGGCAACCAAAGCACAAAGGATGAAAATCTGATGAATTCAATCGTTTGGGTTCAATCAGGGGAGCCGGACTGGATGACGGGCGGCACGTACATGGCGTTTAGGAAAATTAAAATGTTTTTAGAAATATGGGACCGTTCATCCTTGAAGGAACAAGAGGACACGTTTGGGCGGGTGAAAAGCTCGGGCGCTCCTTTCGGACAAAAAAAGGAGACTGATCCCGTCAAGCTGAATCAAATTCCCGCCGACTCGCATGTCAGCGTGGCGAAATCAACCGGCAGACAGATTCTGCGGCGGGCGTTTTCTTATACGGACGGAATCGACCCGAAGACGGGCTATGTTGACGCAGGCCTGCTGTTTATCAGCTTTCAAAAAGACCCGGACCGCCAATTTGTCCCGATGCTGAAAGCTTTGGCGGCAAAGGATGCGCTGAATGAATACACACAAACGATCGGCTCTTCTTTATTCGCCTGTCCCGGAGGCTGTAAAAAAGGAGAATATATCGCCCAGAAGCTGCTGGAATCGTGACACCTTCCATATGGAAGGTGTTTTTAAAAAATACTTGTAACTATTTTTGTTACAACGTAAAATAAAAAGGAAAGGAGACATACAATGACACTGCGGATTAAAGTATATACTGATTATGTATGTCCGTTTTGCTTTGTCGGCAAAGCGGCGTTTGAAGAAGCAATCAAGGACAAGGACGTACAGGTGGAATGGATGCCGTTTGAATTGCGTCCGAGCCCCTCACCGAAACTTGATCCGGTAAATGATCCCGCCAAGCGGCAGATGTGGAAAAATTCAATTGAACCGATGGCGCGGTCTTTAGGCGTTGAGATGACATTCCCCCGCGTATCACCGCATCCCTACACGGATTTGGCGTTTGAAGGTTTTCATTTTGCGAAGGAACATGGGAAAGGAAGCGAATACCATACACGCGTTTTTCAGGCATTCTTTCAGGAAGAACAAAATATCGGTGACATTGACGTGCTGACAAAGCTCGCGGAAGAAGCCGGACTTGACGGCGTCGCGTTCAAAGAGGCGCTTGAGACAAGAGCGTACAGGGACATGCAGCGGGAAGCGCTCCGCCATGCCTATGAGGAAGCCGGCATTACGGCAGTGCCGACGTTTATCATCGGCGATGAAAGAATCCCGGGCGTCGCGGGAAAGGAAACTTTTGAACAAATCATTGAACGGGAATTGAATAAACGTTAATCCGTAAAAAGCCCTCTTTGCATCAGCAAGAGGGCTTTCCCATATAGTGTTGGACAAATATTTGTCTGTCCGCTTCATACGCCGCGGCGTCAAAGGAGTCACCGCAAAAATGAAGGCACTAAGGGTCTTTCTGGCAGGCGACGCCGACTTGATAGCCGTGTTTTTGAAATTCGAGCGACTGTGATGTGTCGTAAAAATGAAAGCCCCGAAACAAATCCTCCCGCCACTCCACATCATATTGAGCGGCCATTAACAATCCGTCAATGGCGTCAGCGGGCATAAACAGTCGGTCTTCATCATCGTTTTCGAATTCAAGCGGATGGCAAGCATTCCCGCGGTATTCAATCACTTTCCCCATCCGCTGCCCGCTTTCCCGCCAAATGCCGTTCGGCGGAAGTGTTTTGCAGCCCGCGACACCGAGAAGACCGAGCTCACGATGAGATTGAAAGATATGAAGCATGTCTCGCAGGAAATGCTGATGAATGATAAATGTATCCTGATGCAGATAAATTTTATATTTGGAAGGGTGTTTCAGCGCTTTGTTGTAGGAGGAGGCCATGCTTTCTGAATCGTATATCGGCATGATATCAACGGAATGTGAAGGGGGGACGGTAAGCTTCAGAATATGGTTTTTGCATCGGGAGTAGAGCGACTCATCATTCACGCAAATGACAAACAGAAATGAATGTGCATTCATTACATGCTCCTCTCGGCCTCAATCACGTATTGATAGGCCGATGCTTCTGTCAGAAAATCATGTCTTATGCCAAGCTGTACGCATACTTCGTGCAATGAGGCGATGGCCCGGTGATAAGAGGGATGATCAACGCGGATCGCCTCAATGCGTTTCACCTCATAGCCTGCCGCTTTAAATAATGAAAGAGTTTCTTCCCGGGTAAAAAAACGCAGGTGGGTCTGATCCATTAACCCGGCGTCCCTGTAAGTCCATTTGCCGGCTAAAAGCTCCAGCACCACTGAGATGTGGCCGACATTCGGTATGCATGCAAGCACCGTGCCGTCTTTTTTTACATACGGGCGAAGCTTTTTCAGCACTGACCACGGGTCGACAAGATGCTCCAGAACGTCTCCGAACAGCATACAATCGAATTGTTCTGATTCGTACGGAAGAATGGCGGATTCAATGTCGCCGCAAAGCACATGGCTCAATTTGCTTTCCGCCTTTTTTGCTGCTTCGGGAAACGCTTCAATGCCGTAAACCGTTATTCCGCGGTCTTCAATCGCCGCGCCTAAATTGCCCGTGCCGCAGCCGACATCGAGCACTGTCCGCCAGTTTTTGTCTATTTTGTTTAATAAATAAGGATTCAGGCCTTCGTAGTAGCTCTGTTTTTTTTCATCATAATAGGGATTCGTATCCATCCGTGTATCACCTCATAAATGGGCATAATACACAAGATATGCAGCGGGGGGATCTCAAATCACCATGTTTGGCTGTTCAGGTAGCGGAATGGGGGCGGGAATGGTTGTCCGTTCACGGTTTTGTACTCTGATTCCCCTCTTAAGATGGCAGTGTTCCTTTGAAAACTCGGGTGAAAGGATCCGCCTGTAAATCTTACTGCTGGCGGATGGTGTTTTTCATTGATGTTTTTTTCTTCACCGCTTTTTCAGTATTTAAGAATCGCCTTACATCGTCAATGTGCAAACCCATGATTCTAGCTTCTTGAATTAACAATTGCCAATCTTGATCTATATTCTTCATTACATGAGTTTTCATAAGAACCTCCAATTGAAAAAATGATTTGCCCAGCTACAGCAGCCAATGTGTAACAAATATCACACATAGTTGGCCGGTAATCCCAAATTGAAGATGAATTCACCTACCTATTCCCTAAAAAAATGACTGAAATAACCAAAATCCTTCAAGAATTCTTACATATAATAATAAACAAATAAATACTGACTGGATAGTATGTAAATAAAAATAAATCATATGACCTATTAACATTTACCCTTTGATCGTCGACTAGCATATTCTTTTTGTATAAAAAATACCGCAAAAGAATGATTCGGTGTAAGATAAAGTGAATGATCAAACAGCTGGGGTAAAAAATGAAAAAAAACAAATTTCAAATTAAGAGAGAAGAAACATTTGAAAGTTTTATTGACGCAGGCCTTCATCTCCTGATTGACAGAGCTTACGATTCAGTCTCAATCGATGACATCAGTAAAGCGGCGGGGTTCAGCAAAGGCGCGTTTTACGTTCATTTTGAAAGCAAGGAAGATTTTCTGAAGCATTTGTTAGACAGGCGTCAGATTAAAAAAAGGATCATCACGGGCTATCTCGACGAAATAGAAAAGCAAACAGCGCGGCCGTTGACGCTTTGTGAAGCCGCGGCAAGCACAGCAAGCCTGTTGATGAGGTTTGTAAACAGCAAGCCTGCCTGGAATGTGGTGTCTTTTGCCGTTCATATGCCTACTTACAAAGTCGTCAGTGAATATGAAGCGTATATCCGCCTGTATAAGTTATGGATAGAAGAAAGCGCCATGTACATAAATTGGCTCAAATCGAGAAATTTAATAGAAGACCATATAGATACCGAGCATACCGCTAAAATAATGTGCGCGCTCATCGACGGGATGATCAAGCAATCCAATGTGCTGGGAAGGCCCGTTACTTTCCGCAGCATGTTTGACGCGCTCTATGTTTTTGTCAGCGGCAGAAAATCAGGGTAACGTTCTTCTTGATTTGACAAAAGGTTTAGAAAAGTTTTTCAGAAAGCGAGGAACTGCCATGCGTTACAGAGAAATTATGATGTATATCATTATGGGTGTGTTTACGACGATCGTGAACATCGTCAGTTTTTACATTCTGACGGCGGTATTTGAGATGGATTACAAGGCGGCGACCGTCGCCGCTTGGGTTCTGTCCGTTCTATTTGCATATGTCACGAATAAACTGTATGTATTTCAGCAAAAAACTGCGGGGATGCGGAGTCTGATGAAAGAATTGACTGCCTTTTTCAGCGTGCGGGTGTTGTCTCTCGGCATAGATCTCGCGATGATGATTCTTTTGGTCAGTCAATTTCACATGAATGAAACGTTGGCGAAAATCGCCGATAACGTCATCATCGTAGTCGTCAACTATGCTGCCAGCAAGTGGATTGTTTTCAGAAAAGCGAAAGAAGGGGGCGTGTCATAACGGTTTCTTTGCGCGCCCGGGGGAAAGAGTAACGGTGAAAGGGGATGCGTATGAAACACAAAATAAAGAAAGCGTTTGCTGATGTATTCGGGGAATCGGAAGGCCTGCGTCTTTTCTTTGCGCCCGGCAGAGTGAATCTCATCGGGGAGCATACGGATTATAACGGGGGCTGCGTCTTTCCGTGCGCGCTGACGATCGGTACATATGCAGCCGTCAGAGAAAGAGGGGACAGGCTCGTCAGAATGTACTCTCACAATTTTAAGGAAGCAGGCATAAAAGAATGCAGTCTCGATGATATCCGCTATCAGAAAGAGGACGGGTGGGCCAATTATCCGAAAGGGGTCATGGCGGAATGCCTCCGCAGCGGTTTTTCCCTTCCGCACGGCTTCGATATTGTATTCTGGGGAAATATCCCGAACGGCGCAGGGCTGTCATCATCAGCTTCTATTGAACTTGTCACGGCGGTCATTCTCAAGGAATGTCATGAGCTTGATGCAGATATGCCCGATTTGGTGAAACTGGCTCAAGCGGCGGAAAATTCCTTTATCGGCGTCAGCTGCGGCATTATGGATCAATTCGCCGTCGGGATGGGAAAGAAACATCATGCGATCCTGCTGAATTGCGGAACGCTCGCCTTTGAATATATTAGACTCGGGGTGTCGGGACTGTCGATCGTGATTGCGAATACCAATAAAAAACGGACGCTTGCAGACTCAGGCTATAATACGAGGCTCAAGGAGTGCCGGGAAGCGCTTTATGATCTGCAGAAGCACCTTTCCATTCAGTCGCTGGGGGAGCTGTCTCCCTCCGCTTTTGATTCCCATGCGGAGCTGATTCAGAATGAAGTGAACAGACGCCGGGCGAAACACGCCGTCTATGAAAATCACCGCACCAAAAAGGCGGCCGGCATGTTCAGTAACAATCAGCTTCATCATATCGGTGAATTAATGAGGGATTCGCATCTCTCGTTACGCGATGATTACGAGGTGACAAGTTTTGAGCTGGACACACTGGCTGAAGCGGCCTGGCGCCACGAGGGGGTTGTCGGGTCAAGGATGACGGGAGCCGGTTTCGGAGGCTGTACGGTCAGTATCGTCAAGGATGATGCGGTTTCAGATTTTATTGAAACGGCAGGAGCCCGCTATGAGGAACAGACCGGGGGAAAGGCCGATTTTTACACGGCGGACATCGGAGCCGGAGCGAGAGAACTAAGGGGGGATGACGATGGCGATTGAGCGGCATGTGGAACGTTTAATCCGGTACGGACTGCAAAAAGAGCTGATTTCCTTTCTTGATATTGAATATACAAGAAACCGTTTATATGAAACTTTGCATATCACCCATCCGGCGCCATCAGCACGGACGGAAACTGAATCGGAGGCATCTCTGCCGGACATATTGGCCCCGATTTACGAATGGGCGGCAAAGGCGGGCCGGATTGCAGCCGATACAGACACATATCGCGATCTGCTGAGTGCGAAGATCATGGGCTGCTTTGCCCCGCAGCCGTCTGAGATTGTCCGGCGCTTTGAAGAAACAAAGGCGGTGCACGGGCCGGAGCAAGCGACAAAGGCATTTTACCGATTTTCAGAGGATGTATATTATATCCGTTCGGACAGAATTCAGCGGAATATCGGGTGGACGGCTGAGACAGCTTACGGAAAGCTGGATATCACGATCAACCTTTCAAAACCTGAAAAAGATCCGAAAGCAATTGCCGCTGCCAAAGAGCAGCCTCAATCCGAGTATCCGAGATGTGTTCTCTGTAAAGAAAACGTCGGGTACGAAGGGAGGCCGGATCACCCCGCGCGTCAAAACCTTCGCGTCATTCCGGTGATTCTCGGCGAGGAGCAGTGGTTTCTGCAATTTTCTCCGTATGTGTATTACCGGGAGCATTGCATCGTATTGAAAGACCGGCACGAACCGATGAAGATCAGCAAAAAAACGTTTGACAGGCTGCTGGCGTTCGTCAGCCAGTACCCTCACTATTTTCTCGGTTCCAATGCTGATTTGCCGATTGTCGGCGGCAGTATTTTAAGCCACGATCATTTTCAAGGCGGCGATCATGAATTTCCCATGGCGCAGGCGGAGACAGAAAGCCGTTACAGGCTGCCTGATTATCCGAAGACGAAGATGGGCATTGTGAAGTGGCCGATGTCGGTCATCCGTCTGCAAAGCGAGAGCGCATCTGAGCTATCTGACGCGGCGGACACCATCCTGCGGGCATGGCGCGGCTATACCGATGAAGCGGCGGATATCCTCGCTTATTCAGGGGAAACACCGCACAATACAATTACGCCGATAGCCCGGCGGAGAAACGGTTTATTCGAATTAGATCTCGTCCTCAGAAATAACCGCACCTCTGATGAACATCCGCTGGGAATTTTTCATCCCCATCAGGAAGTTCATCATCTGAAAAAAGAAAATATCGGACTGATTGAGGTGATGGGGCTGGCGATTCTGCCGGGGCGTCTTGAAGAAGAGATGAAACGCACGGCTGAAGCGCTGTGCTCACCGGACCCGGATGCGGCCTTGACGGCCGATCCTTCTGCGGCCAAGCATAAAGATTGGGCGCTCGGCGTGCTGCATAAGCGGAAGGTAACGAAAGAAAACGCGGAACAGATTCTAAAAGAAGAAATCGGCCATGTCTTTGCGCGGATATTGGAGCATGCCGGCGTCTTTAAACAGACAGAAGAAGGCAGAGCGGCTTTCCGGCGGTTTATCCGCCATTTGGGCGCTCTACCGGAAAAAAGCCTCATCCCTTAAGGGACGAGGCTTTTTTTTATCCTCTGCTTCTGGCGATCAGGCTGAACAGGAATACCACGATCGCCGCTCCGATGATTGCCGGAATGATGGCAAAGCCGGCAAGGTGAGGGCCCCATGTGCCGAGCAGGCCGTGTCCGATCCATGCGCCGATCAGACCTGCGATCATTGACCCGATAATCCCCCCGGGCATACTACCTTTTACAAATAAACTTCCGATCCAGCCGATAATAATGGCAACAATCAGAGATACGATAAAACTCATAAATATCACTTCCTATTTTTTATATTTATGCCTATATGATTCCTTCGTTTTGTCTATATTAAACATATGAATGTGTTTTTTATAATGAACATATCAAGGCGTGTTCCGGTCTTTTTTTTCCCTATGCGTTGCGTTAAAATGGAAACCGTGTGAAAAGGTGAGAGCAAAGGAAAAAATATTTTCTTTGTGGAATGGTTAACAAAATGAAACTTTTTGTTGACCCGCGATTTTTATTGTGGTAAACCTTTATTTGGTATTATTCGTTCTCACTATCTTTTTTTCTCTATATATGCTAAATGATCTAAAACTTTTTACGTTTGATTTACGCAAGTGAAAAAAGTTCATGCATTTTTTGACGATTTTGTGACATTAGGGCGAAAAAAAGATGAACTTTAGAAAAAAATAAAGCTAATAAGGGCAGATTTTGATAGCATAACAAGGTAGATAGAGAAAAGATTTTGAGAAAGTACATTTCAGATTCACTACATCAATAGGAAGGATGGTGATCTTCTTGTTCAGAGCATTTAAACCGTTACTTTTATTAGCGATGTTGGCTGTTGTTTTCGTACTGGGCGGATGCAGCGACATTTCCGTGTTAGATCCGAAAGGACCTGTAGCAGACCAGCAAAAAGATCTGATTCTCTTGTCAATCGGATTTATGCTGTTCATTGTCGGCGTCGTATTCGTACTATTTACAATCATTTTAGTGAAATACCGCGACCGCAAAGGCAAAGACAGCGGAAATTACAAGCCTGAGATGCACGGCAACACGTTCTTAGAAGTAGTCTGGACAGTGATCCCAATTTTAATTGTCATTGCACTTTCTGTGCCTACCGTACAGACGATATATTCGTTAGAAAAAGCGCCTGAAGCGACTAAGGATAAAGAACCGCTTGTCGTTTATGCTACTTCGGTAGACTGGAAATGGGTATTCAGCTACCCTGAGCAGGATATTGAGACGGTAAATTACCTGAACATTCCTGTAGACCGTCCGGTATTATTTAAAATTTCTTCAGCCGATTCAATGGCGTCGCTATGGATTCCTCAGCTTGGGGGACAAAAATACGCGATGGCGGGGATGCTGATGGATCAATACTTACAGGCTGACAAAGTGGGAACATATGAAGGCCGCAACGCGAACTTCACCGGCGAACACTTTGCCGACCAGAAATTCAACGTAAAAGCTGTTACGCAAAAAGACTTTAACAGCTGGGTGAAAAAAGCCCAAAGCGATTCTCCAAAGCTGACGAAAGAGAAGTATGACGAACTGATGCTTCCGGAGAATGTCGGTAAATTAACGTTCTCTTCTACACACTTAAAATACGTTGACCACGGCCAAGATGCCGAATATGCGATGGAGGCGCGCAAACGCCTTGGCTACAAAGCCGTATCACCGCACTCTAAAACAGATCCGTGGGAAAATGTAAAGAAAAACGAATTTAAAGTATCCGACGATAAACAAGATTGAAATTGAACAAGAAAGGAGGAAGCCCGAATGAAATTGAGATGGGATGAATTTTTTGTAACAGGTGACCCATTAATTCTGGGCGCACAAGTTTCCATTGCGCTTTCCACTATTGCTATCATCGTTGTACTCACATACTTCAAAAAGTGGAAGTGGCTCTGGTCTGAATGGCTTACGTCTGTAGACCATAAGAAACTTGGAATCATGTACATTATCTCTGCTGTTATCATGCTGTTCCGCGGCGGGGTAGACGGCTTGATGATGCGTGCCCAGTTAGCGCTTCCTAATAACAATTTTTTAGACTCAAACCACTATAATGAGATCTTTACGACTCACGGTACGATCATGATTATCTTCATGGCGATGCCGTTTTTAATCGGTCTGATCAACGTTGTCGTACCTTTACAGATCGGTGCGCGCGACGTAGCATTCCCGTACTTGAACAACCTGAGTTTCTGGACGTTCTTCGTAGGTGCGATGCTATTCAATATTTCTTTCGTTATCGGGGGTTCTCCGAACGCAGGCTGGACGAGTTACATGCCGCTGGCAAGTAACGACATGAGCCCTGGGCCTGGTGAGAACTTCTACCTGCTCGGTCTTCAGATTGCCGGTATCGGTACGCTGATGACGGGTATCAACTTTATGGTGACAATCCTGAAAATGCGTACGAAAGGCATGACGCTGATGCGTATGCCGATGTTCACATGGACGACGCTGATTACAATGGTTATTATCGTATTCGCCTTCCCTGTTCTGACAGTGGCATTGGCGCTCTTATCATTTGACCGTTTGTTCGGCGCTCATTTCTTCACGCTGGAAGCCGGCGGTATGCCGATGCTTTGGGCTAACTTATTCTGGATTTGGGGACACCCTGAAGTTTATATCGTTATCTTACCGGCATTCGGTATTTTCTCTGAAATTATTTCAGCTTTTGCAAGAAAGCAGTTATTCGGTTACAAAGCGATGGTCGGCTCTATTATCGCCATTTCCGTCCTGAGTTTCCTTGTATGGACTCACCACTTCTTCACAATGGGGAACAGTGCGTCTGTTAACTCTTTCTTCTCGATTACAACGATGGCGATTTCGGTTCCGACCGGGGTTAAAATCTTTAACTGGCTCTTTACGATGTATAAAGGCCGAATCAGTTTTACAACACCGATGCTGTGGGCGCTTGCGTTCATCCCGAACTTCGTTGTCGGCGGGGTAACAGGGGTTATGCTCGCGATGGCTGCAGCGGATTATCAATACCATAATACGTACTTCCTTGTATCTCACTTCCATTATGTGCTGATCGCGGGTACGGTATTTGCGTGTTTCGCAGGATTTATTTTCTGGTATCCGAAAATGTTCGGCCACAAGCTGAACGAAAGAATCGGAAAATGGTTCTTCTGGATCTTTATGATCGGATTTAATGTATGTTTCTTCCCTCAATACTTCCTGGGGCTGCAAGGTATGCCTCGCCGTATTTACACTTACGGGCCGAATGACGGATGGACTGCATTAAACTTTATTTCAACTGTCGGAGCCTTCATGATGGGTGTCGGATTCTTAATCCTTTGCTACAACATCTACTACAGCTTCCGCTACTCTACTCGCGAGATCAGCGGAGATTCATGGGGCGTGGGACGTACGCTTGAGTGGGCGACTTCATCTGCGATTCCGCCGCATTACAACTTTGCGGTGCTTCCTGAAGTGAAATCTCAAGATGCGTACCTGCAATTGAAAGAAGACAAAGTGGATATTCATCCGGAAAGCAAATTCAAGAAAATCCATATGCCGCACAACTCCGGCAGACCGCTTATTATGTCAGTCGCGTTCGGTATTGCAGGCTTCGGACTTGTATTTGAATGGTTCTGGATGGGCATTGTCGGCTTGATCGGCATTCTGCTTTGCATGGTGCTTCGTTCATTTGAATATGACAATGGCTACTATATACCTGTTGAGGAAATAAAAGAGACGGAAAGAAAGATTTCCGAATAAAGGAGGCGTGATTTATGGAACATGCAGAACACGGCAATTCTAACGCGCCTATGGAATATCAATCTGAAACCGGCAGACTCAATATTCTCGGGTTTTGGATCTTTTTAGGGGCAGAGATTGTGTTGTTCTCAACACTATTTGCAACCTTCTTCGTTCTTCAAAGAAGAACAGCAGGAGGAGTCTTACCGGCTGAATTATTTGAAGTGAAGCTTGTCATGATCATGACATTCCTGCTTCTGATCAGCAGTTTCACCTGCGGGATCGCTGTTCATGAAATGCGTCGCGGAAGTTTAAAAGGCGTCGTCATTTGGACGATCATTACGCTTCTTCTCGGCGCGGGCTTCGTCGGATGTGAGCTTAACGAGTTCATCCACTATGTACATGAAGGAGCATCTCTCGGTACAAGTGCTTTCTGGTCTGGATTCTTCGTCCTTCTGGGAACGCACGGAACGCACGTAACGATCGGTATCTTCTGGATTACCGGCATCTTACTGCAATTGAAGAAACGCGGATTAACGCCGCAGACGTCTTCAAAAATCTTTATCTCAAGTTTATATTGGCACTTCTTAGACGTTGTTTGGATTTTCATCTTTACAGGCGTCTATCTCATCGGATTGGGGGGACTATAATATGGCAAACAAATCTGCTGAACACAGCCACTTTCCGTGGAAGCATATCGTAGGTTTTGCGTTGTCTATTATTCTGACCCTGCTGGCCCTTTGGGTTGCGGTATATACGGAATTAAGTCCATCAGCAAAACTCTGGATCATTTTCGGATTCGCATTTATTCAAGCCGGCCTGCAGCTTCTCATGTTCATGCACATGACAGAAAGCGAAAACGGCGGAATCCAAGTCGGAAACACGCTCTTCGGATTTTTCGGAGCGATTGTCATCATCCTTGGTTCCATCTGGATCTTTGCGGCGCACTACCAACACGGTGACCATATGGATGGAAACCCTCCAGGCGGTGCGAAACAACATTCCGAACATCAGGAATAAAAAGAAACCCTCTTCGTTCAGGCGAAGAGGGTTTTTTGTGCCTTTATCGGCTTCTTCTCCGGCGCAGGCGCGGAAGACCGTAAATGATAAAGGCGGCGATATGGGCAACGATGACGTTGACGGCAAACAGGATAATCATGAGTGTGTGGCCGAGAGGGGATAGACTGCTGGTTGCGTAAAAGTAGAAGAAAACCCACATTAAAATGATTGGCGGTATGGCCGAGAGGGCCACTTTTTTGTTATCCAGCCAGATAAAGAGGGGTGTTGCGCTTGCGACCAGTAAATAAGCAAAAAACATGTCCATCTTACATGTCTCCTTTCATTTTATGGTAACGTTTCCAAAATGAAATACAGAGAATAAAATGTGTCTGTTTTGTGGTCGTTTTTTGAACATTTTGTTACAATTATTATACCATGTTTTCCAATTTTTGATACCGCTTTTTCGAGAAATGTATTGCAACTATTGCCTCATTTTTGGATAGGTACAAGAAACCGGAAAGGCCAAATACCCTGTCACATTTCCATACAATGGTGTGGCGCAGGCTGTGAACCTTTGCTATGGTCAAAGAAAATATGCACAGCAAGGGTGGTTGAAGTGCACGTAAGGAAGGAAAGAAGATGTAACAGCGCCGGATGTCATTGCGCTTTTGCAGGCGCATCTGAAGAGCATGCCCCTGCATTCTCCCCCGGAGAGTATACACGCGCTCAATGCGGACCGCCTGCGCCAGCCTGACGTGACGTTTTGGAGTGCGAGGGAAGACGGCGTCCTGCTCGGCTGCGGCGCCTTAAAGGAGCTGAACAGCCGGCACGGTGAGGTGAAATCAATGAAAACCTCTCCGCAGCATGTCAGAAAAGGCGCGGCCAAACGAATCCTTCACCATATAATTGAAGAAGCAAAGCGGAGAGGCTATCAGCGGATCAGCTTGGAAACCGGTTCTATGGATGCTTTTCTCCCCGCCAGACGCCAGTATGAAAAAACCGGGTTTCAATATTGCGGACCGTTTGCGGACGACAATGAAGACCCGAACAGTTTGTTTATGACATTAAACATGAGATGAAACCCCTTTTCTGACGAGAAGGGGTTTTTTATCGGAAAAGTTTCATCATGACCGAAACATTTCCTTTTCTGACACGTCATATGTCGTGTAGTCCCCAAACCGTAAAAAGAAACAACCTCATCATGTTTTCTTGAACGGTGTTCATGTATAATAAACAATAGTGACTTCCGATGAAAATGTAAGGCGGGATAGAATGAGTCGATATAAGAAACAGCAAAATCCCTATTATCAGGGGGATTTGATTTTTATATTTGGTGTGTTTTTAATAATTAGTGTTGCGGCGATTTATGCAGCCGGACAGTTCGGGCAGTATGGAAGTGATGCCTGGATGAGACAGATCGTCTTTTATGTCATCGGAGCCGGTCTCATGGTCGGTATTATGTATTTTGATTTAGAGCAGCTTGAAAAACTGAGTCTGTACGTATTAATTGCCGGCGTGCTTTCACTGCTTCTTTTGCGTGTCGCACCGGAATCCATCGCCCCGATTAAGAACGGGGCAAAAAGCTGGTTTAAAATCGGAAGCTTTACCCTCCAGCCATCTGAGTTTACGAAAATAGGAATTATGATGATGGTCGCGTCCATTATATCGAAGGCAAGCCCGAAAGATCAAAGATCACTTCGGGAAGATGTGAATCTGCTTTTGAAAATTGCGGCATGGACAGTGATTCCGATCGGCCTGATCGTTTTGCAGGATGCCGGAACGGGAGCGATCTGTCTGTTTATCGTTATGGTGATGGTGTTTATGTCGGGTGTGAACTGGAAGCTGATCACCATTATCGGCGGTTCGGCCGCGCTTGTGCTTGGCCTTTTCTTAGTGCTGGTAATTGAATTTCCCCATGTGGCGAATTCAATCGGCATTGCGGATTATCAAATTAACCGGATTACATCGTGGATGTCTGACTCCAGTGCGGCAACGACTCAGGCAGAGAGCGATAAAAGCTGGCAGGTGGATCAGGCCGTTATGGCGATCGGATCGGGCGGTATTACCGGAAACGGCGTTCATAATCTGAAGGTGTACGTACCTGAGGGACAGACTGACTTTATCTTTGCGATTTTGGGTGAAAGTTTTGGATTTTTAGGCTGCGCCATTGCGGTTGTCATGTTTTTCTTTTTAATTTACAGACTTGTGGTGCTGATTGACCGCTTGCATGCGTTTAACCGATTTGGAGCGTTTTTTTGCGTAGGATTTACTGCACTTATCGTGATTCACACCTTCCAGAATATCGGGATGAATATCGGGATAATGCCGGTTACTGGGATTCCGCTGCTGTTTGTCAGCTATGGGGGGAGCTCGGTGCTTTCTACATTAATCAGCTTCGGGATCGTATATAACGCAAGTGTGCAGCTGACGAAATATAAAAGCTACTTGTTCAATTCTTAATATGAGACGGCTCGTTTTTCGGGCTGTCTTTTTTTGTTTAGAGCATTTCGCTTTTGACATGATTCCCTTTCGGATATGATATATAAAGAAGGAGGCTTTTATATGAACAATACCATCGAAACTATACTTAATCATCGATCGATCCGATCATTTACTGACGAGCTTCTGACAGCAGAAGAGATAGATACATTAGTGAAAAGCGCCCAGGCGGCGTCAACGTCCAGTTACGTGCAGGCTTACTCCATCATCGGTGTAACCGATAAAGAGAAAAAGCGGAAGCTGGCGGCACTGGCCGGAAACCAGCCTTACGTCGAAAATAACGGGCACTTGTTTGTGTTCTGCGCTGATTTGTACCGCCATAAAAAACTTGCTGAGGAAAAAGGCGAAAACATTACCGAGCTTCTTGAGAATACGGAAATGTTTATGGTCAGCGTCATTGATGCCGCACTTGCCGCACAAAACGTAAGTGTTGCCGCGGAATCAATGGGACTTGGCATTTGTTATATCGGAGGCATTCGAAATGAACTTGATCAGGTGACAGAAGTGCTTGGTACACCTGACCATGTGCTGCCGCTGTTCGGCTTGGTAGTCGGTCATCCCGCTCATCCGTCCGGTCAAAAGCCGCGCCTGCCGAAACAAGCCGTATATCATGAAAACACGTACGATACGAATGAAGAACACTTCCGCAGTTATATGAAGGAATATGATGAAACCATTTCCGCTTATTATGATAAACGGACAAACGGCAAGCGGGTTGAAACGTGGTCTGATCAAATCCTGCAGTTCATGAAACAAAAACCGAGAACCTATTTAAATCAATATGTAAAAGATAAAGGTTTTCAAAAGAATTAAGAAAAAACCTCTCCTGACCGGGAGAGGTTTTTATGTTTCACGTGTAACATATTTCGACAAAATGGAACAAGGTATATAAATGTTTATCATCAGGGATGCTTATAAGCATACAGAAAGAAAAAACGGCTTAGCAGTGGTACGATGTTGATGAGGTGACAGTGATGATTTCATTAAGTATATTAGATCAATCTCCTGTATCAGAAGGGAGTACTGCAGAGAGTGCGCTGCGGGATACAGTGAGGCTCGCGCAGGAGGCGGAGAAACTCGGATATAAGAGGTTTTGGGTGTCAGAGCATCATTTTTCAGAGCGGTTGGCGGGTTCAGCCATATTGCGGCGAAAACGAACAGAATCCGTGTAGGCTCGGGCGGTGTCATGCTTCCGCATTACAGCGCATATAAGGTGGCGGAGAATTTCCGCGTGCTTGAAGGTTTGACGCCGGGCAGAATTGATCTCGGATTGGGACGGGCGCCGGGCGGAATGCCGATCGCGTCATGGGCGCTGAATGACGGCGGGAAGCGGAATGCTGATCAATACCCGCGGCAGATTCGTGAGCTGGCGATGTATTTGCATGATACAGCCGACGAAAATCATCGTTTTCCGAATCTGACGGCATCACCCCTTATTAAGACGGCGCCGGAAGTCTGGCTTCTCGGTTCTTCGGGGGAAAGCGCGCTTCTGAGTGCAGAAAATGGAGCAGGCTATATGTTTGCCCATTTTATTAATGGAGAAGGCGGAGAAAGCACGACGGCACAATATAAGCGCCGATTTAAACCTTCTGTATTAGGAAAAGAACCAAAAACGGCCGTGGCGGTATTTGTACTGTGCGCGGATACTGAAGAGAAAGCTGAGGAACTCGCGGCCGTCATGGATTATACGCTTCTTGCGGGTGAACAGGGGATTCCGCTTCAGGGCGTACCGTCTTACGAAACCGTCCGCGGCAATACGTATACACCGTATGAACAAAGACGAATTGCCGATAATCGGAATCGAATGATCATCGGAACAAAGCAGCAAGTGAAAGAACAGATTCTGGCTCTCAGTAAAGCATATGGAACGGAAGAAGTGATGGCTGTGACCATTACTCATCAGTTTGAAGATAAACTTCAGTCGTACCGGCTGCTTCGCGAAGCCTTTGCCGAATGATCAAAAAGAAACCCTGCTGATGCTTCAGCAGGGTTGTTTGGTTATTCAATGATAAAAGGTTTTTCAGTCAGCACCTGGCTTGATTTCCCTTTGTTCGCGGCATAGGCCAGCATGTAATATTCTCCTGCCGGCAGTGCGGTGTCACCATTGACCTTGCCGTTCCAGTCGAAATATTGATAGCCTTTATCCTGCTTTTTGTAAATGCCGGCTTGGCCGACAAAGTCAAGATTGCTGTCATATACAAGGAAGGCAAGCTCTTCGGCTCCCGCCGGAAGATAAGTTTCAATTTGGTAGGTTCCTTGTGTTGTGCCGTCCTGCACGTCAATTGACGTCACGCGCGGATAGTCCGGCTCTTTTACAATCAGCAGCGTCGGCACTTTTGCGACTGTTTTTCCGCCTTCACGCACTGTGACTGTTCCCTCATAGGTGCCTGCCTTTACTTTTTTGGCATTGACCTTTACCTTCGTATTGACTTTTCCGGTTTGATGAGCGGGGATCACGACCCGGTCTGTGCCCGAAACGGTAATGCCCGTGCCGTTGAAAGAGTACTCGAGCTGATATGATTTTCTGATGGATGATTGGTTTTCAATCGTAAAGGTTTCTTTTTTCGTTTCATTGCCTTTGTCTTTCATAAACGTTCCGTAAGAATAGCTTCCCGGGGCGACAAGGGAGTCTGCTTTGATCGCCTTCATGATTCTGATGCTTCCGGCACCTTGCGCATTATGCGGGTATACATCACCGTCCGCGTCCGTTAAGGTGTCTGCCGTATTCATGAGAGCGGCTTTTATTTGTTCCGGACTCCATTTCGGTTTGGCCTGCTTGATGACGGCAGCTGCGCCGGCTACGTGCGGGGAGGCCATGCTCGTTCCCTGCTTCGATCCGTAGCCGTACGGGTTGGCCGGATCATGCGTCGGAATGGTGCTGACGATGTTTACGCCGGGAGCTGAGACATCCGGTTTAATCATCCATGTGTCCATAACAGGACCGCGAGACGAGAAGTCTGCCATTTGTTCAGTGAGCGATTTAGCCACTGATAAATGGAATGTCGCTTTTGTGCTGCCCGCTTTTAATTGGCTGACGAGCTTTTCGCCGTCTTCTGATGAAAGCTTAATGGTCGGCACGGACATGCCCGGTACGTTGGCTTCAATTTCTCCCGGGGCATTGTTATACACAACCATACCGATCGCGCCCGCTTTTTTGGCGTTGTCGGCTTTATCCACAAAGGCGATGCTGCCCCGTTTGACGACTGCGACTTTTCCTTTCAGATCTTTGCCTTCAAAATCCTTTTGCTCGCCGATACCCGCTTCTATGAGCTCTGTTTCTTTTTTATTCAGTGCTTTTATGTCATCTTCTTTGTTATAGCCCATCACTTTCGCTGAGGAATAAGAACCGAAGGAGACGGCGTATTCATTCAGCGGCAGCTGTGTCGCTCCGACGGAGATGGCTTCTCTGGACGTTCCCGGTGAGCCGACGGTCCAATTGTTCGGACCGCTGTTTCCGTTTGATGTAACGGCCGTGACGCCTTCTGACATCGCCCAGTCAAGCGCCGTGCTTGTCGCCCAGTCCGGGTTATTCACAGAATTGCCGAGCGAGAGGTTCATGACATTCGCTCCGTCCTGTACGGCGCGTTCGATGCCGGCGATGACGTTCTCCGTTGTTCCGCTTCCGCCCGGACCGAGCACACGATAGGCAAGGAGTGTAGCATCCGGCGCGACGCCTTTAATCGTTCCGTTTGCCGCTACCGTGCCCGCGACATGGGTTCCGTGGTCAGTCGACGCGCCTCTCGGATCACCGGACGGCGTTTCTTCAGGATCGTAGTCGTTATCCACAAAATCGTATCCTTTATATTGTCCGAAATTTTTCTTTAAGTCAGGGTGTTTATATTCGACACCGGTGTCAATAATGGCAACCTTGACCCCTTTACCCGTATAGCCGAGCTTCCACGCGTCATTTGCCCCTATATAAGGCGCGCTGTCATCCATCTGCGGAGACACGGCATCCTTAGATAGGGTGATGTCTTTATCTTTGAGCTGATCGGTATGATAGGTGACATTCGGATAAACCGCTTTGACATCCTGATCACTCAGCAGTTTCGGGATTTCATTGGCCGGGAGTTTCATGGAGAAACCGGAAAACACTTGCTCATATTCCCTGTTGATCTTTCCGTGTTTAATGGTTTTGAGCGCTTTGTTTTTTACTTTTGCGCGTTCGCTTTTCAGCTTGCTTTTTGATTGTGTTTTACCGAGTTCCTTTGCTTCCGCCAGTGACTTTTCCTTCAGCTCTACGATGACCGTCGTTTGTTTGCCGGTGGTCATATCAATGTCACCGAACACCTCTGCCTTCTCAAGATCAGGAGCTTGAGATTTTGAAGCCGGCGCCGCCTGTGAACTTGTGGATAAGGTAAAGGATAAGACAAAAGCCGGAAGAAGATAACGGATGATTCCTTTTTTCAATCGTGTTTCCCCCTTTTTCTTTATCTAAATTAGAAATATAGTATATATTTCTCGAAAATTCAAAATATTCCTTGTGACATAGGACTCATTTCTGGAAATTGGTCTGTGAATATGGAGGGAGTTATACACAGAACCCTGTGTATAACTGAATAAATTTGTGTATATATATTGTTGGGAACGAATGTTCCTATACAAAATATAGATCATATTTGTGGATATGTGGATATCACCTGTGTTTAAGCTGTGCTTAACCAAGGGATAAATTGTGTATAACTTTTTTAACCGCTTCTCCATTTTTCAGGTCATTTCCATCAGCTTTCAACAAAACTTCTGAAAACTAGTTTGTTTTTTCACTCATATTGTGACAAACAATTCGCCCGGCCGCGTCTATCATAGAGTCATAGGGTTGCTAGACCCGCTAGTTTTTAGCGGAGAAGGATCGGCCGCCTTTTCCGTTAAAGCGGAGAGAAAACAGGCCTGCGAACAAGCTGTCTGTCAAAAAGAAGCGGAGGGATGATTTGCAATGAAACGTTTGCTGGTATCTTTACGGGTGTGGATGGTCTTTCTGATGAACTGGATGGCGCCGGGAAACGGAAGATATCAATTAGCCGCTGTGTACGGAAACCAAGCTGTCTATCATAAGAAAGCGAAACGGACGGCTGGGGCATTTTTGTTTGTGAGCCGAGTCCGATCGGCGGATCTGACCGATGAGACGAAATCGGCCTGCGGCAGGCTGGATAAAAACCGGTGGGTGCCGGTCCGCAAAGAATTGCCGAAACGGGAGCGCGCAGGTCCGGTGCCTTTACATCATATGAAAAAGAGGGTACAATCCCACTAAACATATGAACGGGAGCGAACCTCTTGAGAATAGACAAAGTATTAAATAACAATGCGGCGTTAATAAAAGAAGACGGACGGGAAAAGATCGTAATGGGTCCCGGAATCGCTTTTCAAAAGAGAAAAAATGATGTGATTCAAAAGCATAAAATTGAAAAAATATTTGTCGTGCACGACGAAAATGAAAAGTTCAAACAAGTCTTAGAAACGCTTCCCGAAGAGCATATAGAGGCGGCTGAAGATATCATCAGCCATGCGGAGGGAGAGCTTGCGGCACCTTTGAACGATCACATCCACATTGCGATGGCGGACCATTTATCCTTTGCGATCGAAAGGATTCAAAACGGCCTTCAGGTGCATAACCGATTGCTTCATGAAATTAAGGCGCTCTATAAAAAAGAATATGAGATCGGCCGCTGGGCGGTTGAACACGTGAAACAAACCCTCGGTATATCATTGCCTGATGATGAGGCGGGGTATATCGCGCTTCATATCCACACTGCCAAGGCGGATGCCAAAAGCATGTATTCGGCGATGAAGCATACAACCATGATCAAAGAAATGATCGAAAAGATCGAATCCTTTTTCGAACAGAAGGTGGATGAAGACAGTATTTCCTATCAGCGCCTCGTCACGCACTTACGGTATGCGGTCAGCCGGTTGGACTCAAATGAAGCACTCCATTCCATGGACGAGGAGATGCTTTATTTCATCCAAAAAAAGTATCCGTTTGCTTATCGGTGTGCGCTTGAACTGGCGGCGTTTTTAAAAACTGAATATGATTTGGAACTGCCGGAATCCGAGGCCGGCTATATCACGCTGCATGTCCAGCGTCTGCAAAAAAACCCGGAATAACGCGTCTGTTTCGAGAAACAGACTTTTTTTTTGAAAACATATTGACGAAAGCGCTATCATGAAATAGAATGAAAGCGCATTAAAAAAACTGAATCCGGCGGGATTGTGACTGGTAATGCAGGCAAGACCTAAAATTTGCGTACATGAAAAAGGGATTATGCTGACCTTTTTCGTTGGCGAATTTTAGGTCTTTTTTGATTTTAGAAAGGGGGATACATCATGAATTATCAAGAAACGGCAAAACAGCTTATCAAACATATCGGAGGGGAATCAAATATCATCAGCGCGACACATTGCGCGACGCGGCTCAGGCTCGTCATTCAAGATGAACAGAAGATCAGCCAGGCCGGCATTGAAGAAATAGAAGGCGTAAAAGGGGCTTTCAGCAGCTCGGGGCAATATCAGATTATATTCGGCACCGGCCTCGTGAATAAAGTGTATGACGCTTTTTCAAAAGAAGCCGATTTGGGGCGGGAGGATCGTGAGACACATCAGGACGCAGCGAAAAAAAAGCTGAATCCGGCCGCAAGATTTGCGAAGACACTGTCTAACATATTCGTTCCCATCATTCCGGCTATCGTGGCAAGCGGACTTTTAATGGGGCTGCTCGGCATGATGAAGGCTTTTCACTGGGTGTCTGAACAATCGTCGCTGTTTAAGCTTTTAGACATGTTTTCAAGCGCGGCGTTTATCTTTCTGCCCGTATTCATCGGGTTCAGCGCGGCGAAGGAATTTGGCGGTAATGCCTATCTCGGTGCCGTGCTCGGGGGGATTATGATCCATCCGGCGCTTTTGAATCCGTGGGGGCTTGCGGATGCATCGCCTGATTTTATGCAGCTCTTCGGCTTCGACATTGCGCTGCTCGGCTACCAAGGGACGGTCATCCCCGTACTGTTAGCCGTTTACATTATGAGCAAAGTGGAAAAGGGCACGAGAAAAATTGTGCCTCACGCATTCGATTTATTGGTCACGCCCTTTGTCACGGTGATTGTCACAGGATTTATCACCTTTATCGCAATCGGTCCGCTTGGCAGGGCGATCGGATCAGGCATTACCGTCTCGCTGACATATGTGTATGATCATGCGGGCATTGTTGCCGGACTGCTTTTCGGCGGTCTTTATCCGCTTATTGTGCTTACCGGTGTGCATCACAGCTTTCATGCGATTGAGGCCGGCCTCATCGCTGATTTGGGCAGAAACTATATCCTTCCTATCTGGTCGATGGCGAATGTCGCTCAGGGCGCGGCGGGACTGGCTGTATTTTTCCTGACGAAAAAAGCGAAAATGAAAGAAATCGCTCTGCCGGCCGCATTTTCTGCTTTTCTCGGTGTAACCGAACCAGTCATTTTCGGTGTGAACCTAAGATACCGCAAGCCGTTTATCGCGGGAATGATCGGCGGAGCGCTGGGAGGAGCCTATGTCGTGGTGACCGGTGTCGCCGCCAATGCCTACGGTCTGACCGGAATTCCGATGATTGCCATCACGGCTCCGCTCGGTTTAGGAAATCTTATAAACTATCTGATCGGAATGGGCATCGCCTCTGTCTCGGCGTTTATTGCCGCTTACATTATGGGAGCTAAAGAAAAGGAGGCCGTCAAATGAGGACACCGGATCAAGAACTGCGCCTGCAGGCTGAGGAAGCGAAAAAGAAGCGGGGAGAAACAGCCGCGTCAGATCCATACCGCCAGAACTATCATATTATGCCGCCGGTCGGGCTTTTAAATGATCCGAACGGCGTGATCCAATGGAACGGCGTATATCACTTGTTTTTTCAATGGCAGCCATTTCATACGGGGCACGGCGCGAAATTTTGGGCGCATGTGACGACGAAGGATTTCGTTGAGTGGAAAGAGGAAGAAATCGCGCTTGCACCGGGTGAGTGGTATGACAAAAACGGCTGTTATTCCGGAAGCGCCATCGAAAAAGACGGGCGGCTCTGCCTGATGTACACAGGCAATGTCCGTGACGGAGAAGGCAATCGGGAAACGTATCAATGCCTCGCCGTATCCGAAGACGGGATCGTATTTGAAAAAAAAGGAGTTGTCGCGCGTCTCCCGGCAGGCTATACCGCTCATTTCCGTGATCCGAAGGTTTGGAAGAAAGACGGAGCGTATTACATGGTGCTTGGCGCGCAGACAGAAAAGCTCACCGGAAGCGCTGTGTTGTTCACATCAGAGAACTTGACGGATTGGACGTTTCTCGGTGCGATTGCGGGGGCGGACTCCGGCGGTCTCGGGTCATTCGGCTATATGTGGGAATGTCCCGACCTGTTTTCCCTTGACGGAACCGACGTGCTGCTCGTATGTCCGCAGGGGCTTGAAGCCGACGGGATAAAATATCATAACAGCCACCAGGCGGGCTATTTCCTCGGCAGGCTGCATACAGAGCCGCCAGAATTTAAGCACGGTGAATTTACGGAGCTTGACAGAGGATTTGACTTTTACGCGGCGCAGACGCTGGAAGATGATAAGGGACGGAGGATTCTGTTCGCGTGGATGGGCGTTCCGGATCAGCATGAGGACAAACACCCGACCCATGCGTATCACTGGATTCACTGCTTAACGATGCCGAGACAGCTGTCACTGTCCAACGGCAGAATCATACAGCGCCCGCTTTCGGAAATGAAATCACGCCGCACGGATGAACAAAAGCACCGTCTTCAATTGAATTGCTCGTCTGTAAGCCTCCCGGTGAAAGATGCGTCCCGGGCTGAAGTGCTGCTGGAGGACATCACTTGCGAATCCGGTTTTGAAATCTCAATTCGGGGGGCGGCCCGGTTTATATTTCATCAGGAAGAGGGGCTGGCTGTGCTGGAGCGCACCGCTTTCAGCGGAGAAGAAAAAGAAAAGAGAAGCTGCGCCATCAGCGAGGTGCATTCCGTGCAGCTCTTTCTGGATGCATCCTCGATTGAATTGTTTTTGAATGATGGAGAAGAGGTATTCAGCGCCAGATATTTTCCTTTCCCGGGAAATGATGACGTAACCGTCACTTCGGCAGGAAAAACGGAAATAAATGGCTCAATTTGGACACTTTTGTAGAAAATCGTTCTTTTTTCTTATGTGAAACCTATGCCATCTGTGCTATTCTTCAAACGAAAGCCAATGATTCCAGGAATAAAAGGAGTTGTTTTCTCAGTTTTGAAAAATCAGAAGATGACGCCGAAATGTTTACTTGTCAAAGCCGCAGAGCAAGTGGAAGATAAGCGGGAAGAATATAAAGAAGTATTGCTTCAGCTGAATCGCATGCTCAAGAGAGCTGAGCCGCACAATGAATGGAGTGATCGGCTGATGCATACATATGAACAGATGAAGGAATATGCGCTGTTTGTGCAGTCTATTGAGATGTTTTTGCGGTCATCCGCGAAAAAAATGAAATAATCCCCCTCGGGTAATGAGGGGGATATTTATTTTATTTTCCGCTAAGACGCATCGCCGAATGTTTAGTCGGTCCGATGTATTGGTTCAGCGGGAAGGATTCTTTGATTGCCGCGGTGATAAATTCTTTTGCCGCATAGATGGCTTCCTTCACTTCAGCGCCTTTGGCCAGTTCTGCCGTCACGGCGGCGGAGAATGTGCATCCGGCTCCGTGCGTGTAAGGTGTATCAATCATTTCGCTTTCTAATACTTCCGCGGTTTCTCCGTCATACAGCACGTCGATCGCTTTTTCATGTTTCAATTTGCCTCCGCCTGTAATCAATACATATTTCGCGCCGAGTTCGTGAATTTTCTTGGCCGCTTCTTTCATGTCTTCCACCGTTTTTAATTCATCCATACCGCTAAGCTGGCTTGCTTCAAACAGGTTTGGCGTGATGACGGTTGCCAGAGGCGCCAATTGGGTGCGAAGCGCTTCGGCATGCTCCGGATACAGCACTTCGTTCGCTCCTTTGCAGACCATGACAGGATCGATAACGACATTCTTCAGCTGTTTTTCTTTAATCGTTTTCGCCGCAAGCTCTATGATCTCCACGGTAGGGAGCATTCCCGTTTTCATGGCGTCTGCGCCGATTCCGTCAACAATCGTCGCCAGCTGTGCGCGAATCGTATCGGCATCGATCGGAAATACTTGATGATCCCAGCTGTTCTCCGGGTCCATCGCTACGATCACGGTCAAAGCCGTCATTCCGTATACGTTTTTTTCTTGAAATGTTTTTAAATCGGCCTGAATTCCCGCGCCGCCGCTGGAATCAGAACCGGCAATAGTAAGTGCTTTGTGCATTGACATATCAATGGCCTCCATCAGTGTTTTATATCTCATTATAGTTAGATTTTCTTCCGATCACAATACGGAAGGCTTGGAGGAATGATTTGACAGCCGCGGGGGATGTGCGTACAATACCTACATAAGAATACTAGGTAAGGGTGAGAAAATAAATGCTCAACAGGGAGCTTGTAAAGGGAAGCACGGTCATTCTGGTGCTGACGCTGCTGAATGAACGGCCCATGTACGGGTATGAACTTGTAAAAGAAATGGAGAAAAGAAGCGGGAATGAACTGCAAATGAAGGAAGGCACGCTGTACCCATCGCTTCATAAGCTTGAACGCCAAAGCTATATTTCTTCTTACTGGGAAAAGCAGACCAAAGGGCCGGACCGAAAATATTACCGGATCACCGATGAAGGAAAAAACATTCTAGCCGAACGGACGAAGGAATGGAATCTGTTCTCTGCTCTGATGGACCGGATGCTGAAGCGGGGCGGGCAGAATGGATAAAGACCTTTATGTGCAGGAAATCAGAAAAGGGCTGGAAGGCAAGGCCGGAAGCCGTGAATTATTAAAGGAAATCGAAAGTCATATTCATCATGCCATTTGTGATCATCTGGAAAAAGGCAAAACCGAAAGCGAAGCGATGGCGCTTATTCTGCGGGAAGTGGGGACTCCGTCTGAGATTATCTCTGCTTTTCAAAAAGCTTCGGCGGTGCCCGCGCGGACTTTTATGTTCTTTTATCTGTTCTGCAACTGCGGTCTTTTTGTGATGGGGGCGATGATTACGATGATGCACGCGTGGAGGATTCATCCCGCTGTTGACGCGCTGTGGAAAGGAATTTCCGTGTCAGTATGGCTGATTATGATCGGTTATGTGCTGTATTGGTTCCAAATCGGCTATCAAGCTGGCAAGGAGTTCGGGGCTGGCGGCAAAAAGCTTGCTGAGCGGACGGTATGGGCTTCAATGGTGCCGAATCTATGTTTTATGTTTGTCTTTTTGTTCAATCTGGTTCCGGCTGGGCTGTTTCCTTCGGCGGTCACACCGAGTTTTGCGGCAGTATGCGCCGTTGTGACGGTATGTTTTCCGTTTTGCGGCAAAATAGGTTTTTACGCAGGCAGGCAGAGGCTTGCCTGATCTTTTTCACTATATACATAGGGAATCTATATAGAGGTGTTAAAATGAGATTAGGTTCGTGGATGTACGGCGCGTGCGCCCAAATAACCGTTACCGTATTTACCGTCTGCGGCTTGGTTCTTGCATTGCCCGTTGTGAGTCTTTTTATTATGGTTCTGAATGGGATGCAAGACGCTATTTTTGTTGTTTTCAGTATTTTGCTTCTTCTATTGTTTTATGCGCTGGGATGGATTTGGGCCGTTTCGTTTGCGCGTGAGTGGAAGGTGAAACTTTTCGAGCTGCAGATCAGTTCGCTCATTCCGCTGGCGGGTATATTATACTTGTACATTGACAGCGGGGTGAGTATACCGGAACTGATTCATGATTGGCATGAGGATGGATGTGCGCTTGTCCCGCCGGCTTTTGTCTGCTTGTGCACATGCTATGCGATGGTGTTGGTGCCTGTTTATCAATCAAAACTTTGGAACGCCATGGAGGCGGGCAGACTTAATGCCAAGGCGGTATGCACTGTTTGGGGAGACCTTCTGATCATTCTCGTTTTGCTGGCGGGCATGACCTGGATTTGTTTCTGAATGGGCCGAAATCAAAAATCCCCCCTGATCTCTCCGCCGCTTTATGTTTTAATAGAACATGAGAAAAAGCAGAAGGAGCGTATCATGAATATATCAATTGTCATAGTCACGTATAATCGGATTCCGGCTTTATGTGAGCTGCTGGAGTCGATTTCCAGGCAGACCGTAAAGCCTTATGAAGTAATCATCGTAAATGATGCCGGGGAATCAGTCGAGGAGGCGAAGAAGCTGTACAGCGATCTGCCGATTCAGATGATTGATTTAGAACAGAATGCCGGACATGTGGAAGCGCGTAACGCCGGTGTGAAAAAAGCGTCAGGTGATTGTATCATGCTGTGCGATGATGATGATTTCATTACGCCGGGCCATTTGGAAAGAATGGCGGCTGAGCTCGCTGATGCCGACTTGGTTCATTCGGATGCGGAAATTGTGTCATTTGAAGAACGGGACAACACGAGATTTCCGGTTTCACGAAAGCCATTCGCCTATACGGCCGATTATGAGGATATGCGGGTGTTTTCCACGTATGTCCCGTCAGGCAGCATGTACAGGCGTTCTCTGCATGACACGTTAGGATATTTTGATCCGGATGTCCATAATTACTGGGACTGGGATTTTTATTTGCGCGCTGCGAAACAGCACCGTGTGAAGCGTGTTCCTTGCGCGAGCGTCATATATGCGTTTTTTGAGGGAGGCGGCAATCAGTCTGCGGACCTCGGCGCAAAACGGAAGCAGTACTTAGACCGGCTAAGCGAAAAGCACGGGCTTGGGGAGCTCCCGACGAAAAATTTCGCGGTTCTTCTTGAAGAGCCGGACATGAAGAGGCGGGAGGCGCCGACGGACATTGTGTGGGACGGAAAGCCCGTCTATTCAAGACTGCACACTTCATAAGGGGGACGGACAGTTTGAAACAGCTTTTAAAGGACAGCTGGTGGAATCAGCTGAAAGACGAATTCGACAAACCGTATTATCAAGAGCTGAGAGAGATGCTGAAACAAGAATACCGCAGCCGAACGGTGTATCCTGACAGCCATGATATTTTTAATGCCTTGCATTATACGTCTTATGAGGATGTAAAAGCGGTCATTCTCGGGCAGGATCCGTATCACGGGCCCGGACAGGCGCACGGGCTTAGTTTTTCCGTTCAGCCCGGCGTCAGACAGCCGCCGTCTTTGAAAAATATTTTCATAGAGCTTCAGGATGATATCGGCTGCCCCGTACCGAATCACGGATCGCTTGTCAGCTGGGCGGAGCAGGGAGTGCTTTTGTTAAACACAGTGCTTACGGTTCGCCGCGGTCAGGCCAATTCCCACAAAGGCAAGGGGTGGGAGCGGCTCACTGACCGCATCATTGATGTGGTGAATGAAAGAGAAAAGCCGATCGTCTTTATCCTGTGGGGACGTCACGCACAGATGAAAAAAGAGCGCATTGACACATCGAAACACATTATTATCGAATCGACTCATCCGAGCCCGTTTTCGGCAAGGAACGGTTTTTTCGGGAGCAGACCGTTTTCCCGGACAAATGCCGCCCTTGAAAAAATGGGGGAACAGCCGATCGACTGGTGCATTCCCGACTTGCCGCAATAAATGGTGTTTTGAGGCGCTTCCGCCCGGCGGAAGCGTCTTTTTTGACGTTCCGGGCGGTATGCTGTCAGAAAAAATAACAAACTCAATTCTGCGATTGGTTCAGAAATTTGATAAAATGCAGGAAGAAGACAAATTACTGCTGGAGGATTTACTCATGAACATACATATCTCTGCTTTGATTCAGAAGATGGAAGAAGAACTGAGGCAGGCGAAAACGGCATCCCGCGCCGAGGATGTCAAAATGCACGCGGCCGCCATCCGCTCTTTGTGTGACGTCGTGCTCGGCACCCAGACGGATACCGCTCAGGCGCCTGTGCAGAATCCGATCCCTAAAGCGGCGACGAAGCCGTCCTCGTCACCTTCGACAGACCCGCTTCTGCTTGAAAAAATGATGGGCAGCGCCGGGCTGAGCCAATATCAGAAAAAAGCGAAAGACGAACGTGAGGAAGACGGAAACGGAGATTCCATTTTCGATTTTTAACAGGAGAGGTTGATTGATTTGAAACTGATACTCGGGGGGGTGCAATGGGCAGCATTCATGATTGCGGCTGCAATTGTGGTTCCTGTCGCCATCGCACAATCATTTCACTTGAACCATGCCGATTCTGCCGTATTGATTCAGAGCACATTTTTTGTGCTTGGCGTCGCGGCGGTCATCCAATGTCTTCAAGGCCATCGTCTGCCGATTAATGAAAGCCCGGCAGGCTTATGGTGGGGCGTATACACGATTTACGGCGGATTGACGGGCACGGTGTTTGCGACATTCGGCGAGACGCTGCGGGCGCTGCAGGGGGCGCTGTTATTAAGCGCTGTCTTTTTCTTTTTGTTCAGCCTTTTTAAAGTGATTGAACGGCTGGCCGTATTGTTTACACCGGTAGTGACGGGCGTGTATCTGCTGCTTTTGGTCATGCAGCTGAGTCAGCCGATTGTGAAAGGCCTTTTGGGCATCGGCTATTTAAAAAACAGCGTCGACGGTCTTGTCTTCGGGCTCGCCATGGTTGTGACGGCTGCGATGTTCATCATGTCCCGATCAAATGTTACTTTTTTAAGGCAGTATGCGATTCTTCTTTCGCTTGCCGGCGGATGGATCTTGTTTGCCGTCTTCGGCGCTGCCAGACCGATTCAAATACCGGACCGCACGATTCAGCTTCCGACTCTCTTTCCGTTTGGAAAACCTGCGTTCGACAGCGGTCTGATCATTACGTCACTCTTCATTACAGTGCTTTTGATTGTCAATATGCTCGCGAGCATCAGAGTTGTTGAAGCGGCTGTGAAAAAATTCGGCGGCACCGTGGGGAAGCGGCGTGAGCGTCCGGCCGGGTTTGCGGCCTCGATCAGCCACCTTTTAAGCGGGCTGTCGGGAGGCATTGCGCCCGTGCCGATCTCAGGGGCGGCCGGTTTTATTGAGACGACGAAGCTTCCTTCGAAAAAGCCGTTTCTTTTGGGGAGTGTATTTGTCATCATCATCAGTATGATCCCATTATTTATGAATGCGTTTGCGAGTCTGCCCTCACCGGTCGGCTTTGCGGTAAACTTCGTCGTTTTCTCAACAATGGCGGGTCTTGCCTTTACAGAGTTTGACTCTTATGAGAAAGCGGAGCAAAAACGAATCCGTTCCATTATCGGTCTGGCGCTCCTGACGGGAGTCGGGGTGATGTTTGTGCCGGAGAGCGCATTATCAGGGATGCACCCGATCCTGATTTCGCTCTTAAGCAACGGTCTTGTGCTGGGGACGCTGCTGGCGATCGCGATTGACCGAACCCAGCTTATCAAAAGGAAAAAATCCGACAATCTCGTGTCATCGGAGGACGGACGTTGAATTTTGCCGATGTTGGGTTATGATTGAAATGGAAACTTTAACGAAAAGGCGGGAGAAAATAGATGAAAGTGTTTATTATTCTGGGCGCGATTAACGCCTTATTGGCAGTGGCGCTGGGCGCTTTCGGCGCACACGGGCTTGAAGGGAAAATCCCCGATAAATATCTGCAGGTATGGCACACAGGCGTGCAATATCATATGTATCACGCGCTCGGCCTTCTGGCTGTCGCCTTTTTGGCCGAGAAGCTCTCCGGCGCAGGCAGCGTGTCGGTTGCAGGCTGGCTGATGTTCGCGGGCATCGTCCTGTTTTCAGGAAGCCTGTACGTATTGAGCGTGACGCAGATTTCCATTCTGGGCGCGATTACACCGCTCGGCGGCGTGGCGTTTATTATTTCATGGATTATGATTATCGTCGCAGCCGTCAAATATTTATAAAGAAAAAAAGCCAATCCTCTGCCAAGTGAGCGATTGGCTTTTTGCTTTATCTCGGAGAATAGGAAGACATGGAGAACGGATAAGTATAAGCAATTTCTTCATCAAACGTGATGTAATCAAGGTAAATGGTCAAAAGCAGATAGCGGGTGCCCGTTTTCGGGTCGCTGATAATGATATGGTCACGCCCCGCCGCCTCAATCACACCGCGGAAAATCTTTGAATTCCATTCTTTGCTGTTTTCAAATGTCATATAAATCGTCGCCGTTTTGCCCCGGTTCAACCGCAGAATATTTTCAATGTATGATTCTTCAATCGGCAGCATGCCGGGAACGCTTTGTGATGATGATGGACCCGACGGGATTTGAAACCCGCCGCCCTGCTGCTGCGGCTGGCCGGAGAACCCTCCGCCGAAGCCCTGCTGGCTTTGCTGCATCGGCATTGGCATTTGCTGCTGCATCGGCATCATCTGTGATCCTTGGCCCTGAGGCTGCGGATAAGGATTAGGCCCGAGCTGCGGCTGGTATCCCTGCATATCCATTCCCATCCCCATCCCCTGCATTTGCTGATATTGATTCTTTTTCGGTTTCATATTGTTCCTCCTTTGATGAAAACCTCTTGGTGCTGGAACCTCCTGACAAGTATCAGACAGCCTTCAAAGCGGCTGCCGTTTTTATCTATTCCACCATATGAGCCCATAGAAAGATTTATGCAAAAAAAAGAAACACGCTTCCTTTAGTCCGGCCATCAAAGCCGGCTTTTTTTTGTAAAGAAAAGCTGACTTTTCACACAATAGTCTGTAATCCTAGCGCATCTTTAACATAAGAAACATATGATAGCGGTAGTTTCAGGTACGTAAAGGGGGTGACGAGTTGCCTAAAGTGTCAGTGATCATGACGAGCTATAACAAAAGTGACTATGTGGCCCGCTCTATTAAAAGTATTCTGTTCCAGACGTTTACAGACTTTGAGCTTTTTATTATGGATGACAACTCAAACGAAGCGACATTGGCGGAAATACGCCCTTTTCTCACAGATCCCCGCGTCCGGTTTTATCAAAGCGATGTATCGGGCGTCAAAGAGAGGACGGAAAAAACACGCTACGCCGCCTTGATTAATCAGGCAATAGAAATGGCGGAGGGCGAGTATGTGACGTATGCGACCGATGACAACACATATGTGCCGGACCGGCTTGAGAAAATGGTGAAAGAGCTTGATGCCGACCCGGAAAAAGCTGTTGTGTATTCAAGTTCCAAAACCTATCATCTGAATCAGCAGAAGGAGACGGTGAAGGAAACGGCCAGGCCCGCCGACCGGATCGTATGGAATGCGCCGTGCGCCATTGACCATTGCTCAGTCATGCATCGGTTTTCCGTGCTGGAACAGGTCAAATCGGCATTCGGTTCCTATTGGGATGAAAGCCCCGCGTTTTACCGCATCGGTGATGCCCGTTTCTTCTGGAGAGTGAATCATTTTTATCCGTTTTACCCGATTTCTGAGGAGCTTGATATCAATTATATTACCAATCAATCCATTCATTATCAGCTTTTCGCGGCGGAAAAAAATGAGTTTGTGAGCAGCCTTCCGCAGCAGGCCACGTGCCGGGAGCTGAGGGAATCATTAAAAAAGCTTGGAAAGGGGTGAGGGCTTGTCGGCATACTTAGCGAACTATTGGGTGCTGTACCGGCAGTATATTGACCTTTTTCAGTCACTTCGCTACAAAGACATCCCGCTCGCATTGATCAGTAATTTTTATCAATATATCAGTCCGGTGCTTCGGGAGAGCATGGAACAGAACCCAGAGCTTTTCGGTTCCGCCGATCGGCATATTCCTGAAGCCGATATTCAGTCTTATTTTGATCAAAAGAAGCAGTCCATTAAGAAAACAGGTGAGAAACCGGTAAACGGAAAACTCATTCTGCATTTCGACCATCTTCGGTTCACCGAGGAAAATTACCGGCAGTTTGATCCGGCAAAAACAGCGGTACTGGCGAGATGGAGTCTGCCTGACCATCACGGGCTTCCCGTTATCTGCAAATCGGAACTGGCGGGAATGGGCCAAAAAGGGAACCCTGTCCCCTATATTGAAAAAGCCCATGCCATTCTGAAAGAGCTGCACAGCCATCCCGCTTTCGGAAACAGAGAATTTCAGGAGCGATTATATAAAGATATTCCGTTATTTATTGAAGCGATTGATGCGCTTGATAGTTTGTTTACGGCTGAGCCCATTTCCGCCGTTGCGGTCGGCACGACAGAGGATATTTACAGCCGTGTGCTGGCGCTGATGTCCGCGAAAAAAAACGCCGTCAGCATCTGTCTGCAGCACGGAGCGCTCATGGGAGATGAAGCGTTTCTGCCCGTATTTACGGACTATCAGGCCGTATTCGGGGCTTATGAAGCGGAGTGGTTTAAAGCAAAAGGCTGCAGGGATGAACAAATCATCATCACGGGGCATCCCCGTTTCGACGAGATTTTCTCAAGAGAGCCGATAAATCAGGATACGTTTTACCGCAAACTTTCTTTTCTCCCGTCACAGCGGACGGTGCTGATCGCCACGCAGCCGTTTTCTGATGAATTTTATACGGGCGTGCTTGAAGAGCTTGCCGGCCAAAAGAACATGCAGCTCATTATTAAACCGCATCCGTGGGAAATCGGCAAAAACAAGCTGGATGCTTACAATCAGGTGCTGCGGAAATATAAAGCAGGCAAAATCATCAAAAAAGAGATGGAGCTGTATGATATTCTCCCGTATGTTGACGCTGCGGTGACACAGACATCAACGGTCGGTCTTGAAGCGATGCTGTTTCAAAAGCCCGTGCTGATCGGAAAATCAGCGGGAACCCGCCGATACCCTTATTATCATTCACTTGGAGAATTTGTTTTTGAGGACCCGCAGGCACTCGCTCAGGAATTAATCCGGATATGCGAAAGCCCCGCAGAATATCAAAAAGCGGAACAGGCGCGCCGTGCTTTTGTCGCCGCGAATTACCCGGTTCAGGATTCGCTTGCCGCTTTATGCCAAGTGCTTCAGGAAAAAACCGGAGTCAGCTTCAGACGGGTTGACCCTTCATAAAAAAGATAGGAGCGCAAAGAAAATGGTGCAAAAAAGATCAGCTTTTCTTCCCTATTCATTGCCCATGATCGGGAAGGACGAAATTCAGGAGGTTATTGATACGCTTGAATCGGGCTGGCTTTCAAAGGGACCGAAAGTAGAGGCGTTTGAAAAAGCTTTTGCCGCCTGGACGGGGGCAAAGCACGCGATCGCGCTGAACTCATGTACCGCCGCTTTGTTTTTGGCCCTGAAGGCGAAAGGGATCGGTCCCGGCGACGAGGTCATCACGTCTGCTGTGACGTTCAGTTCAACAGCCAATACAATCGTGCACACAGGCGCCGTTCCGGTGTTTGTTGACATCGATCCGCTTACGCTGAATGCGGACCCTGAAAAAATTGAGGCGGCCGTCACCCCGCGGACAAAGGCGATTGTACCCGTTCATTTCGCCGGCCAGTCGTGTGATATGGATCAGATTCTGGCCATTGCCGAAAAGCATCAGTTATTTGTCTTAGAGGATGCCGCACATGCCGTGTATACCACGTATAAACAGAAAATGATCGGATCAATCGGCGATGCGACGGCATTCAGCTTCTACGCGACAAAAAACCTGGCAACCGGTGAAGGCGGCATGCTGACGACGGACAATGACGGGCTTGCCGATCAGATCAGGGTGCTCAGCCTTCACGGCATGAGCAAAGGCGCGTGGAACCGCTATTCTTCAAACGGAAGCTGGTACTATGAGGTCGAAACGCCCGGCTATAAAATGAATATGTTTGATCTTCAGGCAGCGCTTGGGCTTCATCAGCTGAAACGGATTGACAGCATGCAGCAAAGAAGAGCCGACATTGCGAGCCGCTACCAGGACGCCTTCAGACACATGAAAGGGCTGACCATCCCGCATGTCAGTGATGACGGGCGGCATGCATGGCATCTGTATGTTCTTCAAATAGAGGAGCAGGAGGCCGGGGTCAGCCGGAACGATCTGATTTCCGCTTTAAAAGACCAATATCATATCGGCACAAGTGTTCATTTTATTCCGGTTCCGTTCCATCCGTATTATCAAAAAACGTACGGGTATAAGGAAACTGACTTTCCGGCCGCGGCCGCGTATTATCACCGCACCGTGTCACTCCCTCTTTATCCGTCAATGACAGATGACGACGTTGAATACGTCATTGCAGCCGTTACGGATATCGTCAAAGGGGCTGATTAGGTGTACAGACTGAGGGAAAATCTTGCGCAGGACATGATTCATGCCTTCCTGCATCAGAAGGGCATTCAGCCGGAAGCCTATGAATCGTCGCTCTGTTTATTGGAAGAAAACAGCCTTCAAGGCGTGATTTTATATGAAAACTCTTCGTGGGAAAGTCAATTGTTTCGAAAAAATATCATCAATGTGAAGCTTGCAGCCGCAAACAGCGCCGGACAGCTCAAAAGGCTGTTTCAGGAATTTTACGCGGCAAGGCGGGCGGCAGGCACTGATTTTATATTTATTAAAATACCGGCTGAAGATATCGGCGCGATGCAGGTCGTTCAGCAGCTTCCGAACGCTTATTTTGTAGGGAGTCTTCTCAAGCTCGTCAGTCCGGTGCGTGTATATAACAGCACGCCGCCATTTGAGATTACAGAAGCCGGACCCGGCGACACGGAAGCGATCAGCCGGCTGGCCCGCGACGCCTTTATAAAAAGCAGGTATTACCAAGACCCCCATCTCAGCTATGAAAGTGCGAACCGCCTGTTTGAAGAGTGGGCGCGGAATAACGCGGAAGGCAGAGCTTCGTTACAATTCGCCGCCACATATAAGGGAGAGACCGTGGGCTTTGTTCAGGGGCTGTCTAAAGGCGATGAATTCGTCCTTGATCTGATGGCGGTAAAGCCGGGATTTGAAGGAAAAGGAGCGGGATTCCATTTAGCGGCGCACGTGATTGAACAATCATTGCGCTTTCAGCATAAGACTGTATCAGCGGGAACGCAGCTCCACAATGTAAGAGCCATCCGCCTGTATGAAAGAATGGGATTTAAAGCGGATGCGTCCTATTACTACTATCATGTGTGGCCCGGGAAGGAGGCGGACTGATGGCATCATGCAAAATCGGAACGAAGTCAATCGGCGAAGGTTCGCCCGTATTCATCATCGCCGAAGCCGGAATTAATCATGACGGAAAACTGAGCCAGGCGTTTGAATTGATAGATGCGGCCAGTGAGGCCGGCGCGGACGCGGTCAAGTTCCAAATGTTTCAGGCTGACAAAATGTATCAGAAAGACCCCGGCTTGTACAAAACCGCTGCGGGAAAAAACGTCTCTATTTTTTCTTTGGTGCAATCAATGGAAATGCCCGCCGAGTGGATCGAACCGCTGCTTGAATATTGTAAGAAAAAAGGCGTGCTGTTTTTAAGCACAGTATGTGACGAAGGCTCTGCCGACTTACTGTATGCGACTTCCCCTTCAGCCTTTAAAATCGCCTCCTACGAGCTGAACCATCTGCCGTTATTGAAATATGTCGCGGGGCTGAAGACCCCGATTATTTTTTCCACCGCGGGCGCTGATATTTCAGATATTCAGGAGGCTTATCAAACCATTACCGGCGAGGGGAACACAGAAATTGCGATCATGCATTGTGTGGCGAAATATCCCGCGCCGCCTGAATACAGCAATCTGAGCGTCATTCCCATGCTTGCCGCCGCATTCCCGGATGCAGTGATCGGTTTCTCCGATCACAGCGCCCATCCGTATGATGTGCCGTGCGCGGCTGTCAGGCTCGGAGCGAAACTGATTGAAAAGCATTTTACGATCGATAAAAACCTGCCCGGTGCCGATCACTCCTTCGCCCTCAATCCGGATGAATTAAAAGAAATGGTTGCGGCGATCCGCTCAGTTGAAGCGGAGCTGCGGCAGGGGCATCACGCTCCGGTGCCGGAAGTGCTGTCGGGAAGCTCCCATAAAACCACGACACCGATTGAAGGAGATATCAGAAGGTTCGCTTACAGAGGCATTTTTTCAACAGCGCCGATTCAAAAAGGCGAATGTTTTACGGCTGAAAACCTTGCCGTCCTTCGTCCCGGCCAAAAACCGCAGGGGCTCCACCCGAGATATTTTGAGCTTTTAACTGACGGCGCGCGTGCGGTCAGGGATATCCCCGCCGACACGGGCATCAGTTGGGATGACCTTTTGACGAAAGGCAGCCCATATGATGACTGACATTTTGTTTATCATTCAGGCGCGGATGGGAAGCGGGCGTCTTCCCGGCAAAGTGCTGAAACCGATCGGCGGGTATACGATCCTCGATATGATTGTCAAAAGGGTTCGGCAAAGCGCGTATTATGATCAATCACGGGATAATCTGATCGTCGCCTCGTCTGACAGCAAGACCGACGACATTCTGTCTGCGCACTGCCTCAGCAAGAACTACCGTGTGCACCGCGGCAGCGAGCAGCGCGTGCTTGACCGGTTTGCACAAGTCATCGAACAAGTAAAACCGGATATCGCAGTCAGACTGACGGGGGATAACCCGTTTGTCGACTCTTCGCTGCTTGATTTTCTGATTCAATCGCATTTAGACCAGCACGCAGACTACACGTATATTTGCGGTACACCGCTCGGCATCGGCGGCGAGGCGGTAAACGCGCGCCTTTTAACGGAGATCAATACCGACAAAACGCTGGCGGACAAATATCAGGAACATGTCACGCTTTTAATAAGAGAATCTCCTGAGAAGTACCGGCTCCTCTTTCCTGAGCCCCCGCAGGAACTCCGGGCTCCCCACTTGCGGATGACCGTCGATACCGAAGAGGACTACAGGCTGGCCCGCGAGCTGTACGTAAAAGCGGGCTCGCGTCCTGATATTCCGGCAAAAGAATTGATCCATCTGCTGAATCGTGATCCGGAGCTCAGGGCCATTAATCAAATGATCCGGCAAAAAGAGGCTGATTAGCATGCGGGTTTTGATTTTCGCCGACGGGGGCCGTGACATCGGCATGGGGCACGCCGTCAGGATGAAGCTGCTTGCCGGCGCCATTTTGAATAAATGCTCAATCACGTTTTACACCAACAAAGAGGCTTCTTCATACCTGTCTGCTGATCAATGGGAAGTGATCATCAAGCCCGACAAGGGACAGAAGGAATTTATTGTCCGGGAAATAAACAGGCAGGCTCCCGACCTTCTCATATTCGACCTGCTCGATATGCCGTGTGACTGGCTTGAAGAAATCAGACGGCATTCATCGGCACGCATCGTCTTCTTTGAAGAAAAGCGGGAGCATGTCATTCATTTATGTGATGCCGTCATAAACGGCATATACAGCGGGCTGAAAAGCCGGACGATGAAAATGGGCAGAGCCGTTATATATAAAGGCCCGGAATATATCATTCTTCATCCGGATTTTGAAAAAGCCAAACAGCACTATCAGCTGAGAAAAGAATGCCGGACCATTTTGGTTTCTTTAGGAGGCAGCGATCCGAAGAAGCTTGTCTTTAAAGTGATGGAAGCCTGCCGCCGGATTCCGGATATTCAGCGAAAACAAGTGATTATCGTCATGGGCGCCGCCGCGGCTCACGCTGATGACGTGCGCACGCTTATCGCGCAAATGCCTTATGCCGAGATGGTAAGGCAGACAAATGACATGGCCGCGCTTCTTACGAGGGCTGATATGGCCGTCGTGTCTGGCGGCATCACTTTATATGAAACCATTTGTACGGGTGTGCCCTGCATCGTTCTTTCTCAAGTGGCGCATCAAACCGTGACGGCTGAAAAATTCGCCGCACGCGGCGCCGCCGTTCATCTCGGCCTGGGAGAACACACCCCGGCGGACGTGCTCGCTCGGCATATGTCTGAGCTGGCTGCGGATTATCCGAGACGGCTCGGGCTTCATCAGAACGGAACGCCGCTGGTTGACGGGAGAGGCATCAAACGGGCGGCGGCGATTCTTTATGATTTGTGATAAAACCACACGTAAGGAAGTGTTCATGTGAAAGGTGTTATCTTAGCCGGAGGCACCGGCTCGCGCCTTATGCCGCTGACGAAAGCGGTTAATAAGCATTTACTCCCTGTCGGTCCGTATCCGATGATTTACTGGTCGATCATGAAGCTGGAAGAAGCGGGGATTACGGATATCTTGCTGATTACACAAAAAGAATATATTTCGCAATTTCATAAACTTCTCGAAACCGGAGAAGAGCTCGGCGTGTCGATCACATACCAGGTTCAGCCCGCCGCATCAGGGATTTCGGACGGTTTATCGTACGCAAAGCGGTTCACCGGACGCGACCCCTTCGTCCTGCTTTTAGGAGATAATATTTTCGAAGATTCATTAAAACCTTATACGGAACGTTTCGCACAGCAGGGAAAAGGGGCAAAAGTGCTGCTGAAAGAAGTTGACGATCCGGAGCGCTTCGGCATCGCCGAGATTGATGAAGAAAACAAACGGATCAAATCGATCATTGAAAAGCCGGAGCATCCGCCGACCAGCTTATGTGTCACAGGGATTTACATGTACGACGCAGAAGTGTTTTCTTATATTGAACAAATTTCCCCTTCAAAACGCGGTGAACTGGAAATTACGGATGTCAATAATTTATACATTGAACACAGTGAGCTGACGTATGATGTGTTAACGGGCTGGTGGGTGGATGCGGGCACGCATGAATCGCTCTATCTCGCCGGAAGCCTGGCGCAGCAGGCAATACAGAAAGGACAGGAACATTAATCATGCCAAAATCATATTTAATTACAGGCGGCGCAGGATTTATCGGACTTACCTTTACAAACATGATGCTGAAAGAAACGGACACGCAGATTACCGTCCTGGATAATCTTACGTATGCAAGCAGGCCGCTTGAAATAGAAGCCTTAAAAAAGCACGGCCGTTTCCGTTTTATCAAAGGTGACATCTCCAAAAAAGAAGACATTGATAAAGCATTTTCCCAAATGTATGACGCTGTCATTCATTTTGCGGCTGAATCCCATGTGGACAGAAGCATTAATCAGGCAGAGCCGTTTATCACAACAAATGTGATGGGCACATACAGACTGGCGGACGCGGTGTTACAGGGCAAAGCCGGCAGGCTGATTCACATTTCCACAGACGAGGTGTACGGAGATTTGGGGCCGGACGATCCCGCTTTCACAGAGACGACGCCGCTTTCTCCGAACAATCCGTATTCCGCAAGCAAGGCGGGCTCAGACCTGCTCGTCATGTCTTATGTGAAAACCCATAAGCTCCCTGCGATCATCACGAGATGCAGCAACAATTACGGGCCTTACCAGCATCACGAGAAAATGATTCCGACCATTATCAGGCACGCCGTAAACGGCACGCCGGTTCCGCTGTACGGCGACGGGATGCAGATCAGAGACTGGCTGTTTGCCGAGGATCATTGCCGCGCCATTAAGCTCGTGCTGGAAAACGGAACGCTCGGTGACATTTACAATATCGGCGGCGGAAATGAACGGACGAATAAAGATCTGGCGGCATTTATTATGAAGGAGCTCGGAGTCGAGGAACGGTTTGCTCATGTCGAAGACAGAAAAGGGCATGACCGCCGTTACGCCATCAATGCTTCAAAGCTGAAAAATGAGCTGGGCTGGCGTCAGCAGGTCACATTTGAAGAAGGAATGAGAAGAACCATTCGCTGGTATACAGACAGCCAAGACTGATCGGAAAGAAGGGGATCCGATTGACGAAGGTATTAGTAACCGGAGCTGTCGGCCAGCTGGGGCGGGAATTATGCCGCCTGCTGAAGCGGGAAGGGTATGAGGTGATCGCCCTGACAAAAGCGATGATGAATATATCCGACCAGCGTTCGGTGCGGCACTCATTCAGCCATTACAAGCCGGATATCGTCGTCAATACGGCGGCATACACCTCCGTTGACAAATGTGAAACGGAGCTCGACAAAGCATATTTAATAAACGGAATCGGCGCTTATTATGCCGCGCTTGAGGCTGAAAACTCCGGCGCGAAATTCATTCACATCAGCACCGATTACGTCTTCAGCGGCAAAGGAACACGGCCATACCAGACCGATGATCCCGCAGATCCGGGCACGATTTACGGAAAAAGCAAAAAACTCGGCGAAGAACTGATCCGGTTAACGGGAAAAAATCATACCATTATCAGAACATCGTGGGTGTACGGCAGCGGCGGGCATAACTTTGTCAATACGATGCTGAAGCTTGCGGATACACATAAACAAGTGCGTGTCGTCAATGACCAAGTCGGCTCGCCGACGTATACAAAGGATTTAGCCGAAACCGTGATCGGTCTGTTTGACAGGCCGCCGGGCACGTACCACGCCGCAAACAGCGGAGTGTGCAGCTGGTATGAATTCGCCAAGGCGATTTTTGAAGAAAGCGGCAGGAACGCCGCCGTGCTGCCCGTGACGACGGAGGAATACGGAAATGAGACACCGCGTCCCGCTTACTCGGTGTTAAGCCTTGAGTCGATCGAACGGCAGGGGCTCGGCATGAGGCACTGGCGGGATGCGCTGCGGGATTATTTACAAAGGGAGGGGCAATGCAAGTGATCGAAGGCGTAAAAATTAAAAAGCTGACCAAACACAGTGACGACCGGGGGTTCTTTTCAGAACTCGTCCGCGACGATGAACATCTCTTGGAGCGATTCGGGCAGGCTTCCTGGTCCAAAAGCTATCCCGGCGTCATTAAAGCATTTCACTATCATGAGAAACAGGATGACCTGTGGTTTTTCCCGACGGGCCACGCCCAGGTCGTGCTGCATGACCTTCGCGAAGAGTCGGCAACCAAGGGCGAAACGGATGTCTACTACATGGGAGAAGACAATCCGATGCTGCTTCTCATTCCCAAAGGCGTCGCGCACGGGTACAGAGTGCTGGGAGAAACCCCGCTGACCATTATTTATTTCACGACAATGTCCTACAATCCGGATCAGCCGGATGAAAAAAGAATCCCATGGAACGACGAAACCATCGGATTTGACTGGCAGACGGCCCATCGGTAGCGTACAAGACGAAGACAGCGGATGTCTTCGTTTTTGTGTTTTTTAGCTGAATGGCTCTTTTTTTATGCACAAAAGGCTGGCATGAATCTTGCATATAAAAAGGGACGTAACGACTATGTGAAAGGGACTGATGGGTCTTGGTGTAAAAGCGCTTACTTTTTGTTCTGCCGGTAATTGAAGCTTACACGTAAAATACGATGAGGTGATAAACATGTCAGCCAACCCGCTTTCTAAAAGCAATCAGAAAGACGAAGAAAAAGAAGTTCTTGATTTGTTTCTGTCAACACAATCGATCATAAAAGAGGCCCTGCGCAAACTGGGCTATCCTGACAATATGTATGACTTGATGAAAGAGCCGATGCGGCTTTTGACCGTACGCATCCCTGTCAAAATGGACAATGGATCAGTACAGGTTTTCACGGGCTACCGCTCGCAGCACAATGACGCTGTCGGCCCGACAAAAGGGGGCGTGCGGTTTCACCCGGAAGTCAGTGAGGAAGAGGTCAAGGCGCTTTCCATCTGGATGACCTTAAAATGCGGCATCACAAACCTTCCTTACGGGGGCGGAAAAGGCGGCATCAGCTGTGATCCGCGGATAATGTCTTTCGGTGAACTGGAACGGCTGAGCCGCGGATATGTGCGGGCGATCAGCCAGATTGTCGGTCCGACAAAGGATATTCCGGCTCCCGACGTATATACCAACTCGCAGATTATGGCTTGGATGATGGACGAATACAGCCGCCTGAGAGAATTTGATTCACCGGGATTCATTACGGGCAAACCGATCGTTCTCGGCGGTTCACATGGGCGGGAAACGGCGACCGCGCAAGGCGTCACGATTTGTATTGAGGAAGCCGTTAAGAAAAAAGGGATTCCATTGGAAAATGCGCGGATCATCATTCAGGGGTTCGGAAATGCCGGAAGCTTTCTCGCTAAATTTATGCATGACGCCGGCGCCAAAGTGATCGGCATCTCAGACGCCCATGGCGCTTTGTATGATCCTGACGGCCTTGACGTTAATTACCTGCTCGATAAGCGGGACAGCTTCGGCACGGTGACAAATCTCTTCTCAGATATCATAACGAACCGGGAGCTGCTGGAGAAAGACTGTGATATTCTCGTGCCTGCCGCAATCTCCAATCAGATTACAGCTGAAAACGCCCATCACATTAAAGCCTCAATCATTGTGGAAGCGGCGAACGGGCCGACAACGATAGACGCCACGAAAATTCTGAATGAAAGAGGCGTGCTTCTCGTGCCGGATATTTTGGCAAGCGCCGGCGGCGTGACGGTATCTTATTTTGAATGGGTGCAAAATAATCAAGGCTTTTACTGGTCTGAGGAGGAAGTCGCCGGAAAACTGCGCAGCGTCATGGTGAATTCGTTCGAATCCATTTATCAGACAGCGCATACCCACAAAGTCGATATGCGTTTGGCCGCCTATATGACAGGCATCAGAAAATCGGCTGAAGCGGCCCGATTCCGCGGCTGGGTATAAGGGTGATCCGCAAAAATATTTTGCGTCTTTTATACAGGAGATCGCAAAATTTCTTTGCGTCACCTGAATGCAGCCGACAGATTCAGACAAGCTTCGTCTGCTTTCGGCTAATTGTTATGCTGGTATGCTTCTTGCATCTTCATAAAGCGTGAGCACACATTACAAAATACAGGGAGGAATTCTAATGACAGTTTCATACGCACACGAACCATTTACAAATTTTCAGGAAGAGACAAATAAACAATCGTTTCAAGAAGCGCTGGCTTATGTGAATTCACAGCTCGGCAAGCATTATCCGCTTATCATCAATGGTGAAGCGATTGAGACGGATAAAAAGATCATTTCCGTCAATCCGGCAGATAAAAAAGAAGTAATCGGCTCTGTATCGGCGGCCGGAAAAGAACTTGCGGAAAAGGCCATGCAGGCTGCGCTGCAGACATTTCAAACATGGAAAAAAGTACGGCCGGAACACCGCGCGAATGTGCTGTTTAAAGCGGCGGCGATCATCCGCAGAAGAAAGCATGAATTCTCCGCGTATCTAGTGAAAGAAGCCGGAAAACCGTGGAAGGAAGCGGATGCGGATACGGCGGAAGCGATCGACTTTTTAGAGTATTATGCCCGTCAGATGCTGAAGCTGAAAGACGGTTCCCCTGTAAAGAGCCGTGACGGAGAATATAATCAGTATCATTATGAGCCGCTTGGGGTGGGGATCGTCATTTCTCCATTCAACTTCCCGCTTGCGATCATGGCCGGAACGGCGGCGGCAGCCATCGTAACAGGCAACACGATACTGCTGAAACCGGCGGATGCGGCGCCTGTCGTGGCGGCGAAATTCGTTGAAGTGATGAAGGAAGCGGGCCTGCCGGACGGCGTGCTCCAATTCATACCGGGCGACGGAGGAGAAATCGGCGACTACCTGGTTGAGCATCCGAAAACGAGATTTGTGTCGTTTACAGGCTCCCGCGCGGTCGGATGCCGCATCTATGAACGAGCCGCAAAAGTACAGCCGGGCCAAAAGTGGCTGAAACGGGTCATTGCCGAAATGGGAGGGAAAGATACGGTGCTTGTAGACAGAGATGCTGATCTTGATCTTGCCGCTTCCTCAATCGTGTATTCCGCCTTCGGATTCTCAGGCCAAAAATGTTCAGCCGGTTCCCGTGCGGTGATTCATCAGGACGTCTATGATGAAGTTGTTGAAAAAGCCGTCGCTTTAACAAAATCACTCACCGTCGGAAGTCCGGAAGATTTTGATACATACATGGGGCCTGTCATCCATGAAGCGTCTTATAATAAAGTCATGAGGTATATCGAAATCGGCAAAACAGAAGGAAAACTCCTGACGGGAGGCGAAGGTGATGATTCAAAAGGATACTTTATTCAGCCGACCATTTTTGCGGATGTTGATGAAAACGCCCGCCTGATGCAGGAGGAAATTTTCGGGCCTGTCGTCGCGATCTCAAAAGCCCGTGATTTCGACCATATGCTTGAGATTGCCAATAATACCGATTACGGACTGACAGGCGCTCTGTTATCGAAAACCCGCGCGCACATTGAACGCGCCCGCGAAGATTTTCACGTCGGAAATCTATACTTCAACCGCGGCTGTACGGGAGCGATTGTCGGATACCAGCCGTTCGGGGGCTTCAATATGTCAGGAACGGATTCGAAAGCCGGAGGACCTGACTATCTGATTCTTCATATGCAGGCGAAAACAACGTCTGAAGCCTATTAATCTTTCGGAAATAGCGCGATGAAAAAAGAGTCGCGCTATTTTCTCTATATGAGGGTAAGGAGGATGGAATATGTATCAGCAGCTCAGCAAGATGCTTCCGGAGGAGAAAATAGAAGCCATTACGAAATCACTGGTGGCGTTAAACAGCATCAACGGCACATTGGGAGAAGGAAAAAAAGCCGACTATATCAAAGATATGATCAAGAGCTTTCCCTACTTTCAGGAGAACCCGTCACATGTGTGGGAGCAGGCGATTCCTGGGGACCCTTACGGCCGCAAGAATATCTTCGCTTTTATTGAAGGAAACGGTGACAGCCTGAATACGGTCATTTATCACGCTCATCTTGATACGGTCGGCATAGAAGACTTCGGCCCTTTAAAAGATATCGCTTTTGATTCCGACCGTCTCGCGGAATATTTCTCAAGCTATGAATTTGATCGGGACGTGCAGCGGGACGCCCGCTCAGGCGAGTGGATGTTCGGAAGGGGTTCGGTTGATATGCAGAGCGGTATTGCCGTTCATCTCGCCAATCTGCTTCACTTTTCTGAACGGCGCGATCAGCTGCCGGGCCATATTCTGTTCATGGCAAACCCGGATGAAGAAAGCCAGCATTCCGGCATTTTAACGGGCATTTCTGAATTAAAACGGCTGAAACGAGAAAAGCAGCTTCGATATTTAGCAGCGATTAATAACGACTTCATCACCCCGCTGTATGAAGGTGACACGACAAGGTACATCTACACGGGCGCGGCAGGGAAGCTTTTGCCTTGCTTTGCGATTTACGGGCGGGAGGTGCATGTCGGTGATACGCTGTCCGGAATCGACCCGAATTTGATCGCCTCAGAAATCACCAGAAGAATCCACAACAATATTCATATGGCGGAAAACATTGAAGGGGAGCTTGTACTGCCGCCGACCTGCCTCTACCAGCGTGACAACAAGGAAGCGTATAACGTGCAGACCGCCGTCAGCAGCTATGTCTATTTTAATTACTTTATTTACGAAAAAACCGCCAAAGAAGTCATGGATCAGCTGACTGCCGTGGCTGAGGAAGCATGCAAAGAGACAGAACAAAAATTATCTGATTATTATGACGAATACTGCGAGAGAACGAGCCTCCCGAAAAAAGACATCACATGGAACGTTCAAGTGTACAGTCTGGAAGATTACTTGAAAAGGCTGAGAAGCCGCGGCATCGATCCGGCGCAGTGTATAGAGCAGGCATTTAAAACATATGAACATCTTGAACTGCGGATGAGATGCTTTAAAGCCGTCGAGGAACTGCAAAAACTGGATCCTGAGCAGGGCGCCAAGGTTATTATTTTTTATGCGCCGCCTTACCTCCCGCACAATTACTTGAAGAAAGAGAGCATGCGGGACCGGCTTTTGCAGCATGTCATTCAAGAAGCCGTCGATAAAACAGCGGCATCAACGGGGGAAACATTCATCTTTAAAAAGTTTTTCCCTTATTTAGCGGACGGAAGCTTTTTATCGCTGCATGAAACAGACGCGGAGGTCGCCGCCTTTACCGATAATTTTCCGGGCTGGGATGTCATCGGGACGATTCCTTTTAAAGAAATAAGGGAATTAAATATTCCGTCAGTCAACATGGGGGTATACGGCAAGGATGGCCATAAATGGACGGAACGGGTGTATAAACCGTACACATTCCATGTTCTGCCGAAACTCATTCAGCAGACGACGCTGCACCTTTTGCACAGCTATCGATTAGACATACGCACAAAAGGATGACATAACGGAATAAGGGGGATGTATATGCAGGGAGATACCAATCAAAATGAATTGCAGCGAACGATGAAGGGCCGGCATTTGTTTATGATCGCACTCGGCGGCGTGATCGGGACGGGGCTGTTTATGGGCTCCGGTTTTACGATCAGTGAAGCGGGACCGATCGGCGCGATATTGGCTTATGTGATCGGCGGATTTTTAATGTATCTGGTGATGCTTTGTTTGGGGGAGCTTGCAGTCGCCATGCCGGTCGCAGGGTCATTTCAGGCGTATGCGGCAAAGTTTCTCGGGCCGTCTACTGGTTTTACGATCGGGTGGATGTACGCATTCAGCTGGGCCAATACAGTGGGGCTTGAGCTGACGTCAGCGGGGATTTTAATGCAGCGGTGGTTTCCGGCCGTTCCGATTTGGGTGTGGTGCCTTGTATTCGGTGTCGTCATTTTCTCCATTAATGCGCTGTCGGCGCGGAGTTTTGCGGAAATGGAATTTTGGTTTTCCAGCGTCAAGGTTATGGCTATTGTATTATTTATTATTCTCGGCTGTGCTGCCGTATTCGGCTTTGTCGGTTTTAACGGCGGGCAGACAGCGCCGTATCTGTCAAACTTTACGACGGACAAAGGGCTTTTCCCGAACGGGGCTCAGGCCGTGCTGTTTACGCTTGTCATGGTGAATTTTTCTTTCCAAGGAACCGAACTGGTCGGAATCGCCTCGGGAGAAAGCGAAAATCCGGAAAAGACGCTTCCACGCTCAATCCGAAACGTCATATGGCGGACGCTGTTTTTCTTCGTGCTGGCGATGTTTGTTCTCGTGTCCATTTTGCCGTACCAAACGGCAGGGGTCATCGAAAGCCCGTTTGTCGCTGTGCTGGATAAAATCGGCGTATCCTATGCGGCTGACATCATGAACTTCGTCATTCTGACCGCCATGCTGTCGGTGGCGAATTCCGGGCTGTACGCTTCGTCCAGAATGATGTGGTCCCTATCAAAAACTAAGATGGGCCCCGCTTCCTTAACGAAACTGACGAAAAAAGGCGTGCCTCTGAAAGCCCTGTCCATCACCATCGCCATCTCCGGTTTATCGCTGCTGACAAGTGTAGTCGCTGCTGAAACGGTGTATGTGTGGCTTATTTCCATCTCGGGTATGATTACCGTCGTCGCGTGGATGTCAATCTGCGCTTCACAATTCGTTTTCCGGAGACGCTTTCTGGCTGAGGGAGGAAATCTGAAAGCCCTGGCATTTAAAACGCCTCTTTATCCGATCGTGCCGATTCTCGGATTTTCAGTTTACGGTCTTATCTTAATCAGTCTCATTTTTATTCCGGACCAGCGTATCGGTCTGTACTGCGGCGTCCCGCTGATGATCATCTGTTACGCGTATTACCACTTTGGTATCAAAAAACGCCTGAAACGTGAGCCGGCTTCTTCGGAAAAAGGCGCAGCAGGATAAGGAAAAAGCCCTCCGCAAAAAGCGGCGGGCTTTACTTTGTTTTTCGTTTTGCCAACAGCACGTAGGAAAGAACGGCAAAGAGCTGAAAACCGAAAATGCTGACAGCCATCGGCCAGGCGTTTTCTTCTCCGGCAATACCGACCAGGGGAGCGGCAAGCGCGCCGCCGATAAAGGGCAGGAGTCCGAGAAGAGCCGCTGCGCTTCCCGCGCCTTTCTCCTGTTTCTGCATAGCCAAAGAAAACCCTGTCGTCGTGACGATCCCCACAGAAGAAACAATGATGAATAAAGAAATGCAGACCGCCGTCAGACCCAAATCGAAAGCAAGCGATAAAAGCAAAGCGACGCTCCCGATGACGGCAATGACCAATCCGGAGACAAACAGCTTCCGTTCATCATGTGTTTTGGCCATCCGTCCCGTCATTTGGGTGGCGCATATAATTCCCGCACCGTTTACGGCAAACAGCAGGCTGAACATTTGCGCCGATACGCCGTAGATGTTTTGCAGCACAAACGGCGACCCGGCAATATATGCGAACATGCCGGTCATCACAAATGCCTGGCTGAGCGCAAATCCCATAAACATCCTGTCACCGAGCAGGCCGCGAAACGTCATCAGCGTCTCCCTGAGTCCGCCGCTTGTCCGCCTTTCCGGGGGGAGTGATTCAGGCAATGCCGTAAGCACTGCTGCAAAAATGATACAGCCGATCACCGCCAGCACGATAAATACGATTTTCCAGCCGGCAAACTGAAGGATAAATCCTCCTGTAATCGGCGCTAAAATCGGCGCCGCCCCATTGACGAGCATCAGCAATGAGAAAAAAGCCGTCAATTCTTTTCCGGAATACATATCGCGCGCGGAAGCCCGTGCGATGACAATTCCGGCCGCTCCTGTGAATCCTTGAATAAACCTCATGACAATTAAAAATGAAACAGATGGGCTGAAGGCGCATAATAAAGATGCCAGCGTATAAAGCAGCAATGACAGAATCAGCGGTTTCCGGCGCCCGATCATATCACTGAGCGGCCCGACAACGATCTGGCCGATCGCCAGCCCCAAAAGACAAAACGTCAGGCTCAGCTGCGCAAGGGACGCTGTCGTATGGAGATCGGCCGCCACTTCAGGCAAAGCGGGCAGATACATATCGAGCGAAAGCGGCCCGAATGAAGCGAGCGTCCCGAGAATCAGTACCATGCCGAGGCCTGCGCGGGCGGCCTTTGAACCAGCGTTATTCATTCCATGACCCACCTTAACAAATGATTCTATCACTATAGCATAACCGGACGGCGTATTTTATATCATTTATTGAATACAAAATAAATATATTATTTAAAACCTGAATGTAAATAAAAAATTGGAATTAGTTTTCATGTGAAATGTAAAATGAAATATAAGGATGCTAAACTATAAAGCGACAAAAGGTAGAAAAGTTTTACGGAAGAGGTGTTCAAAGAGCATGAACAGCAAACAAACCGATCGCATCGAAACGAAACGCCGATTTCCGATCTGTCTCGCGCTTGCTTTGACATTAGGCGTATTTGCCGCCGGTTCTGAAGAGCTGGTGATTTCTCCGCTGCTTCCGGATTTAGCGCGGGCTTTCAGCTCGGATGTCAGTGTGCTGGCGCTCTCCATCAGTATTTACGGAGTGATGATTTTTATCGGGGCGCCGCTTCTCGTTCCGCTGGGAGATAAATATTCCCGGGAGCTCAGCCTGATGGCGGGGCTGCTTATATTTACGGCCGGCACGGTGATCTGCGCGCTGGCGCACAATCTCTTTTTCTTCTTTCTGGGCAGGGCGCTTTCCGGGCTTGCGGCGGGGGCATTTGTGCCGACAGCTTATGCGGTGGTCGGCGACCGTGTGCCTTATGCGTACCGCGGCAAGGTGATGGGTCTGATCGTGTCAAGCTGGTCGCTCGCTTTGATTTTCGGCGTTCCAATCGGCTCTTTTATCGGCGGCGTTTTGAATTGGCGGTGGACGTTTTGGATTTTCGCCCTGATGTCTGTCCTCGTTGCTTCGCTCATTTTCATTGAGGCGCGCCGCAGCACGGCGGATGGGGATAAAACAGAAGAGGAAAACGGACGGCAGGGAGGCACTTTCCGGGATGCGCTGAAGGTGCCACGTGTCCCTGTATACCTCACGATCACTTTTTGCAACATGATCGGTTTTTACGGCATGTATTCCTTTCTTGGCACCTATCTTCACCGCGTGCTGCCGGGGGGAAATACAGCTTCAGGGCTGCTGATCATGGTGTATGGAATCGGTTTTTCCATGAGCGTGTTCACCGGAAAAATCGCAGATAAGGCGGGGAAAATGCGCTCTTTGATCGCGGCATTGGCCGTGATCAGCATATGGCTTTCCTGTCTCGCCTATGCACCGTCATCAATGCCGTTTTTGGTCATCGGGTTATTCGTCTGGGGATTGATGCAAAGCCTGACGGTGACCTTGCTCAGCACCATTTTAAGTGATTGCTCACAGAGCCGCCGGGGCAAAATCATGGCATTTTACAGCCTGGCGTCCAATTTGGCCGTCACTTTGGGTTCTGCTGTCATGGGTCCGGTCTATGTCGGATACGGATATGCAGCTGTCGGATTTATTTGTGCGGCCGTCACCCTCATCGGCTTTGTCCTCAGCGTTTTCGCATACAGAAGGTATGGGAAATATGAGCATCAGGCCGACCAATCATTGTATCGGTAAAATAAAGTTTCTATAATTTTATAAATGTAATTTTTAACACCTTATATCTTAAGGTGTTTTCTAATATATAGGAATAATTATCAATATTTTCGAATAATATTGACAGCTCGAACTTCTATGGATAATATTTACTTAAAATTTAACAGATTGGTTGGTGCTCATGATTATATTGGATAATAGCATTCGAACAAAAAGCAAGGCTTATTCAATATCTAAACTGATTACGATCAACACGCTCGGTCCTGAAGGGACAAGCAGTGAGTACGCAGCAAAAAACTTCATCACCAATTTTACCCTTCTCCAAGGGGTGAACAGCAAATTATCACTGCATGATACATTTGAATCGTGCATTGAAAAAACGCTTCAAAGTCCGCTGGAATACACAATTGTGCCTCACGCGTATGACGGCATTAAGCACTTCTACATGAGACCGGATCTGCAGCTTCTGCAAATTTTCAGGTGCGACACCCCGATGTACGGCCTGGCTGTCCGGCCCGGTTTTGAATATACAGATGACATGCTTGAACAGGCTGTCATCGTATCCCACCCGTCTCCTATCAATTTGATTAAGTATTTTACCCGTAAAGATGTTACGTTTGATCTGGTGAACTCGACGAGCGCAGCCGCGAAAAGAGTGAAGGACGGTTTGTCCGACATCGCGCTGACAAATGAGCTGGCCAGACAAAAGTACGGCCTTCACTTTGTCAAAACATTTAAAAGCATTCCCATGAGCTGGTCATTATTCGGAAAAGGAGAGATTCATGATGAAAACTGAACAAGATTTGCAGGAACTTTATTTCCCGACGCCTAAATTAATAGAATGGGATAACGGAGTAAGACAATATTCGTCTGTCAGAGGGGATACGGAAGTTCTGCTTTCTTACGTTCCGCCGCATACAAACGTGGAACCGCATCAGCATAAGGAAGTCCAAATCGGCCTTGTCGTTTCCGGCGAGCTGTCCATGACTGTCGGAGATGTCACAAGAAAGATGACAGCGCTGGAATCAGCCTATATCGCGCCTCCTAACGTGCCTCACGGCGCAAGAAATGAGACGGATCAAGAAGTGATCGCCATTGATATCAAACGCCTGAAAGCCGGTGAAACCTACACAAGCCCCGAGGACTATTTTTTGAATATTTTTAAAACGAGAGACTTATTGCCTGGGATGGAAGTCACGTTCTTCGTGGAAGACTGGGTGGAAATCATGCTTGCCAACATTCCGGGCAACGGGGGAGAAATGCCATTCCATAAACACCGCAATGAACAGATCGGCATCTGCATCGGCGGCGGCTATGATATGACCATTGAAGGCTGCAAAGTGGATATGACATTCGGCACAGCTTATTTCTGTGATCCGAGAGAAGATCACGGCGCCATCAACAGATTTGAAAAAGATTCAAAATCAGTCAATATCTTTTTCCCTCCGCGCTATAACAGAGCAAAAGCGAAAAAATTAGAGGCGAAAGAGGCATGAACCTGACGGATAAAACCATCCTCATCACAGGGGGCGCATCAGGTATCGGTTATGCCGCGGTTCAGGCGTTTCTGAATCAGCAGGCGAATGTGGTCGTCGCGGATATTGATGAGGCGCAGGGAGAAGCGATGATCCGGAAAGAAAACAATGACAGGCTGCATTTTGTCCGGACGGATATTACAGATGAACCGGCATGTCAAAACGCCATCCGGTCAGCGGCGGACAAGTTCGGCGGATTGGACGTGTTAATCAATAACGCCGGCATCGAAATTGTCGCGCCGATTCATGAGATGGAGCTGAGCGATTGGAACAAGGTGCTCAACGTCAATCTGACGGGCATGTTTCTTATGAGCAAGCACGCGCTCAAGTATATGCTCAAAAGCGGCAAGGGCAATATCATTAACACGTGCTCCGTCGGAGGAGTCGTTGCATGGCCCGACATTCCCGCATATAACGCCTCTAAAGGCGGCGTATTGCAGCTGACGCGTTCGATGGCCGTCGATTACGCCAAACACAACATCCGCGTCAATTGCGTGTGCCCGGGAATCATTGACACACCTTTGAATGAAAAGTCGTTCCTTGAAAACAACGAAGGCACGCTTGAAGAAATCAAAAAAGAAAAAGCGAAAGTCAATCCGCTGCTGAGACTCGGCAAGCCTGAAGAAATAGCGAACGTCATGCTGTTTCTCGCGTCGGATTTATCAAGCTATATGACCGGAAGCGCGATCACCGCAGACGGTGGATACACCGCACAATAGAGAAGGAGTGTTTACATATGGAGAGAAAAACAGTATTGGTTATCGCTGACCTTGGGGGATGCCCGCCGCATATGTTTTACAAAAGCGCAGCTGAAAAATACAACCTCGTCAGCTTTATTCCGAGACCTTTTGCAATTACAGCCTCTCATGCAGCTTTGATTGAAAAATACTCGGTCGCGGTCATTAAAGATAAAGACTATTTTAAGAGTCTGGCTGATTTTGAGCATCCCGATTCGATTTACTGGGCTCATGAAGATCATGACAAACCTGAGGAAGAAGTAGTCGAAGAAATCATCAAGGTGGCCGGCATGTTCGCGGTTGACGCCATTACGACCAATAATGAACTGTTTATCGCTCCGATGGCAAAAGCGTGTGAACGTCTCGGCCTGCGGGGAGCGGGCGTACAGGCCGCTGAAAATGCCAGAGATAAAAACAAAATGAGAGCCGCCTTCAACCGGGCCGGCGTCAAATCCATCAAAAACAAACGGGTGACGACGCTGGAAGATTTCCGCGCCGCGCTTCAGGAAATCGGAACGCCGCTCATTCTGAAGCCTACATATCTGGCGAGCTCCATCGGCGTGACGCTCATTAAAGAGATGGAAACGGCCGAAGCCGAATTTAACAGAGTCAATGAATACCTGAAGTCGATCAACGTACCGAAAGCGGTCACGTTTGAAGCGCCGTTTATCGCGGAAGAATTTTTGCAGGGCGAGTATGACGACTGGTACGAAACAAGCGGTTATTCCGACTATATCAGCATAGAAGGCATCATGGCCGACGGAGAATACTTCCCTGTCGCGATTCATGATAAAACACCGCAAATCGGATTCACGGAGACATCACATATTACGCCGTCCATCCTGGATGATGACGCGAAGCGGAAAATCGTCGAAGCAGCCAAAAAGGCGAATGAAGGACTCGGCCTCGAAAACTGCGCAACACATACAGAGATTAAATTAATGAAAAACCGGGAAGCCGGACTGATTGAATCAGCGGCACGATTTGCGGGCTGGAACATGATTCCGAATATTAAAAAGGTCTTCGGCGTCGATATGGCGCAGCTGTTATTGGATGTTCTCTGTTTCGGAAAAGAAGCCGATCTGCCGAAAGGATTATTGGAGCAGGAGCCATGCTATGTCGCCGACTGCCACTTGTATCCTCAGCATTTTAAAGAGAACGGCCAGTTGCCTGAGACGGCTGTCGATTTCGTCATTGAAAGCATTGACATTCCCGACGGCGTCTTAAAGGGAGACACCGAAATCGTTTCTTTCTCAGCGGCCGAAGCGGGTACATCCGTGGATCTGCGGCTGTTCGAAGCGTTCAACAGCATTGCGGCGTTTGAGCTGAAAGGAAGCAATTCGGGTGACGTGGCCGAATCAATCAAACAAATTCAGCAGCAGGCGAAGCTGACTGCAAAGTATGCGTTACCGATATGAAACAGCTGAAACCGAACTCTAAGTATTTGCTTTTCGGGCAGGCGCTTTCGTTTATGGGAGACTATTGCGTTCTCCCGGCTCTGCTCATTTTGTCTACATACTATCACGACTACTGGGTGACGTCCGGCGTCATCGCGGTCCGCAGTATTCCGATGGTGTTTCAGCCGTTTTTAGGCGTGCTCGTGGACCGGCTCGACAGGGTGAAAATCATGCTGTGGACGGATGTGATCAGAGGTGTCATCTTTTTGGGGCTGACATTTCTCCCGAAAGGCGAATATCCGCTGCTTTTTCTGGCGCTGCTGTTTGTTTCTTACGGAAGCGGCGTGTTTTTTAACCCCGCACGTCTCGCGGTCATGTCGTCTTTAGAAGCGGATATTAAAAATATCAACACTTTGTTTGCAAAAGCCACGACGATTTCGATTATTGTCGGCGCTGCAGCCGGCGGACTTTTTCTGTTGGGCGGTTCTGTGGAGCTTGCCGTCGCGTTTAACGGGGTGACCTATCTTGTCTCCGCGTTTTTCATCAGCCGCATTAAGCTTCAATACGTGCCGATTCAGTCAGAAAACGTGAGAGAAGCTTTTCAGTCGTTTAAAGAAGGCCTGAAGGAAATCAAAACAAATGCTTTTGTGTTAAACGCCATGTTCACGATGATTACGATGGCGCTTTTGTGGGGTGTCGTCTACAGCTATTTCCCGATTGTCAGCCGCTTTTTAGGCGACGGGGAAATCGGCAATTTCATCCTGACGTTCTGTATCGGCTTCGGCGGCTTTATCGGCGCCGCTCTTGTCAGCAAATGGGGCTTTAACAACAATAAAGGGCTGATGTATTTTACAGTGTTATCGATCGTCTCGCTTGCGCTGTTTTTGTTTACCCCGATTTTCGCCGTGTCAGTCATTGCCGCCATTCTTTTCTTTATCGCAATGGAATACGGTGAAGTGCTGGCAAAGGTCAAAGTTCAGGAGAACGCGGCGAACCAGATTCAGGGCCGGATCTTTTCGGTGGCGGAGGCGTCCATCGGATTGTGCATCGCCGTCGGTTCAATGCTGATCAACATTGTAGACGCGGCAGTCATCATGGCGTTTATCGTCCTTTTGGTCAGCGGGCTGTTTCTGCATACAAAACTGGTCAATAAATCCTTTTCAGAACGGAATAACGAATCAGAGCAAATTCATTTATAAGGAGCCTTTCAGATGGAAATCATACCGTCCGACGTCATCAAGACACTTCCGAAACAGGAATTTTCGCTCGTTTTTCAAAAGGTAAAAGAGATGGAGAAAACGGGAGCCCAGATTATTAACCTCGGGCAGGGGAATCCCGATCTCCCCACACCGCCGCATATCGTTGAAACATTGCGGGAGGCTGCGCTGAATCCTTCGTATCACGGATACGGCCCGTTCAGAGGCTATCCGTTTCTGAAAGAAGCCATCGCGGAATTTTATGAGAGAGAGTACGGGGTATCGGTCAATCCGGAGACAGAAGTCGCGCTGTTCGGCGGAGGGAAAGCTGGTTTGTACGTTTTGACGCAATGCCTGTTGAATCCCGGCGATATCGCCTTAGTCCCGAACCCCGGCTACCCTGAGTATTTATCGGGCATTACAATGGCCAGAGCGGAGCTGCATGAGATGCCGCTTCATCCGGAAAACGGCTATTTTCCGGATTTTGAGCGGATTGATCCCGCCGTCCTGAAAAAAGCCAAGCTGATGTTTTTGAATTACCCGAATAACCCGACGGGCGCGACTGCGGATCAGGCGTTTTATGAAAAAGCGGCAGCGTTTGCAAAAAAACATGACATCCACCTTATTCACGATTTTGCATACGGCGCGTTCGAATTTGATCAGAATCCGGCCAGCTTTCTTCAGGCGAAAGAAGCGAAAACGATCGGCGCGGAGCTTTATTCATTTTCGAAAACCTTCAATATGGCAGGTTGGAGAATGGCATTTGCCGTGGGGAATGAGAAAATCATTCAGGCGGTCAATGAGTTTCAGGATCACGTCTTCGTCGGCATGTTCGGCGGTCTTCAGCAGGCGGCAGCGGCAGCGCTGTCAGGAAATCCTGAGCATACCGAGCGTCTGAAGCGCACATATAAAGAACGGATTGACTTTTTCACGGCGTTATGTGAAAAGGAATTAGGCTGGAGCATTGAAAAACCGAAGGGGACTTTTTATGTCTGGGCTGAAATTCCGAATGAATTCGAGTCTTCACACCAGTTTTCGGACTATCTGCTGGAGCATGCCCATGTTGTCGTGACGCCCGGCGAGATTTTCGGCAGCGGCGGAAAGCGTTATGTCAGGATATCAATGGTGGCCAAACAGGGTGATTTAAGGGAATTCGTGATGCGGATTCAAAAGCTCGGTTTGTCCTTTCCTTCATTACAAGAAACATCCCGCTGAGAGCGGGATGTTTTTATTATATGCTTTTCATGCTGCCGCCGTCGGCTGACACTTGCTGTCCGGTAATATAGGAGGCTTCTTCAGAGGCAAGAAAGGCAGCCAGCGCCGCGGTTTCTTCCGCAGTTCCGACACGCTTCATCGGGACGCCTGATGCAATCCGTTCTTCCGCTTCCGCTTTAGAAATGCCGTTTTGCTTCATGACATTCTTCACGAATTGGTGATAACGGTCTGTGGCGATAAATCCGGGATTCAGACAGTTGACAGTAATGTGAAAAGGCGCAAGCTGAATGGCGATGTTTTTGCTGGCATTAATTAAAGCGGCGTTCATCATGCTGTTGGTAAACATATTGGCGCCGGGTTCTTTCCATAGGTTTCCGACGATATTAATGATTCTGCCGAATTCGTGCTGTTTCATGATTGCTGCGGCCGTTTTCATAGAGTCGATATAGGCGATCGTTTTATTCGTAAAGGTATTTGTCATATCCTCTATATCACAGTTTTCAAAGGTATCCGGCGAGCCGCCCGGAATGTTGTTGATCAATACATCAAGCCGTCCGCATTGTGATCTGATCTCTTCAAAAATGCCGGCTCTTGTCTTCTGGTCCGACATATCCCCGGCGAGAACGGTGACGCCCGCATCCGGATGTTTGGCGAGGATCTCTTCTTTTACCGATTCGATATTTTCGGGAACTCGTGAATTAATGACGGTATGAAAGCCATTGTCCGCCAGTTTCAGAGCGATCGCTTTGCCGATCCCCTGACTGGCTCCCATAATAAACGCGGTTCGTTTTGACAACTGTCTGCACCCCTTTACCAAAATGGAATCTCCTTTACATCGTAAAAAAAAATGATAAAAATAGCAAATTTTATTTAAATTCTGATAAATAAAAAAAACCCGCCGGACAGGCGGGTGGGTGTTACACGTGCAAAAACTTCGGAAGCGTGTCGAGAGATAAGCGGTTTCCGACAAAAAATGAACCGAATTCGCCGTAGCGCGCGCTGACTTCATCAAAGCGCATTTCGTAAACAAGTTTTTTGAACTGAAGCACATCATCGCTGAAGAGCGTGACGCCCCATTCGTAATCGTCAAAACCGACAGATCCCGTGATAATCTGTTTGACTTTGCCGGCATAGCTCCGTCCGATCAAGCCGTGGCTTCTCATCAGGTTTCTGCGTTCATCCATAGAAAGCATGTACCAGTTGTCATTGCCGCTTCTTCTTTTATCCATCGGATAGAAGCAGACGTATTTCGCTTCAGGCAGCTCAGGATACAGGCGGGCGCGGACATGCGGATTTTCATACGGATCGCCTTCTCCGCTTGCGAGGTAGTTGCTCAGCTCAACCACGGACACGTAAGAATAAGCCGGGATTGTAAATTCAGCAAGCTTTGATTTATTAAATTCAAGCTCGATTTCGTTCAGCTCTTCCATTGTCGGGCGAAGAATCATCAGCATAAAATCAGCTTTCTGTCCGACGATGCTGTAGATGGTTTGCGAGCCTTTGCCTTCTTTTTGGGCGACGCCCCATTTTTCAAGCAGTCCCGTAAATTCGTGTATAATCGACAGGCGCTCATCGCTGGATAACTGCTTCCATGACGTCCAGTCCATTGTGCGGAAATCGTGAAGCGCATACCAGCCGTCAAGCGTTTGTGCGGCCTCGTTCGTTTTTTGCTGCTCACTCATTTATCTTCACTCCTATATCTTTTCATTGATGCCTTCACTATATCACAGTTTAACCGTTTCGGCTGTGGAGAAACCTTGAATAATCCCACCCCTTGTATCAGAAACTAAGCCGTAAACTGCCCGTCAGTTAAATTAGTTAGAAAAATAAGATTTCTTATTGAAAGCGCTATAATAGAAGTTGGTTATTTGAATTTAGCTGGAAGAAGAGTATGCTGTAAAAGTAAGCGTTTTTCGTCAACATAGAGGAGGGTATATTGTGGCAGATTTATTTACAAAAGTACAAGAAAAAGTAGCAGGAAAAGATGTGAAAATCGTATTTCCTGAGGGATTGGATGAACGTATCCTGGCTGCGGTCAACAATTTGGCGGGCAACAAGGTATTAAAGCCGATCGTAGTCGGCAATAAAGAAGACATTCAAGCAAAAGCGAAAGAATTAAATCTTACACTTGACGGCGTTGACATTATTGACCCGCATACATATGAAGGCATGGAAGAACTCGTTCAGGCTTTCGTAGAACGCCGCAAAGGCAAAGCGACGGAAGAACAGGCCCGCAAAGCTTTGTTAGACGAGAACTATTTCGGCACGATGCTTGTGTACAAAGGTCTCGCGGACGGACTTGTCAGCGGAGCTGCACATTCTACTGCCGATACGGTGCGCCCTGCACTGCAAATCATCAAAACAAAAGAAGGCGTGAAAAAAACATCAGGCGTCTTCATCATGGCCCGCGGTGACGAGCAATATGTGTTCGCTGATTGCGCGATCAACATTGCCCCTGACAGCCAGGACCTTGCTGAAATCGCCATTGAAAGCGCCAATACGGCTCAAATGTTTGATATTGACCCGCGCGTTGCCATGCTCAGCTTCTCTACAAAAGGATCGGCAAAATCTGATGAGACGGAAAAAGTGGCAGAAGCGGTGAAAATCGCGAAGGAAAAAGCGCCTGAGCTTACGCTTGACGGCGAATTTCAATTTGACGCTGCATTTGTGCCGTCTGTTGCGGAGAAGAAAGCGCCGGCCTCCGACATTAAAGGAGACGCGAATGTATTTGTATTCCCAAGCCTTGAAGCAGGAAACATCGGCTACAAAATCGCTCAGCGTTTAGGCGGCTTTGAAGCGGTCGGACCGATTCTGCAAGGATTAAATATGCCTGTAAACGATCTTTCCAGAGGATGTAATGCGGAAGACGTCTACAATCTTGCGTTAATTACGGCTGCTCAAGCGCTGTAATCCGGAAAAAGCCGGCCTTTTAAGAAGGCCGGCTTTTTTTATAGAAAGAAAGCTACTGCGGCCCAGCCGAACAGCGATAAACAGAGAGAGCCGATCAAGCCAGCCGCGAGCGCCCGCCAGCCATTATGACGAAACGCCGATATATGAACGTTCAAACCGAGACCCGCCATTGCCATGCCGATTAAAACATAGGACACTTGAACAAGAAACGCGGAATGCGCGGCGGAAATGATGCCTGATGTGTGGATGGCGCTCATTCCGAGAAATCCGAAGATAAACCAAGGGATCGGCAGTGAAGCAGCAGAGACCGTCTCTGATTTCCCGCCGCGGCGCGCCCGCATTCCAAGCATGAATGCGGCCGGGACGAGCAGCACGACCCGCGTCAGCTTGACGACCACCGCCATCTCGACGGCTGCTTTTCCTCCGGCGCTTCCGGCCGCCGCCGCATGCGCCACCTCATGAAGCGTTGCCCCGCAAAAGGCGCCGTAAGCAGCAGGAGAAAAGCCCAATACATGATAAGAAAGAGAATATACAACTGTAAAAACGGTTCCTAATAATGAAACGGCGGCTGCACTGATGGCTGTCGCATTTTCGTTTGACCTGATCTGCGGCGCGATCGCGGCAATGGCAGCCGCCCCGCAGATCGCAGTGCCGCAGGCTGTTAACATGCTGAGTGTCTGATCAATGCGGAACAGCCGGGACAGTCCGTATACGACGGCACTCGCAACCATCATACAGCAGATGGCAATTGCAAATACGTGCCAGCCGGCATGATAGATATCCGTCAGGTTCAGTCTCATGCCAAGCAGGATAATACCGGCTTTCAGCAAGTATTTGCTTGAGAATCCAATCCCCGGCTCCAATGCCGCCTGCTGTCCGAAAACGGCGCGCCAGACCATTCCGATCAGCATCGCGAGGACAAGCATTCCGAGCAAATTTAAAAACGGCAGACGGCTGGCATAGAAAGCCGCAAACGCAATTCCTGCGGTAACTGAAACACCCTTTACCATCTTCATCTCCGTCACTTCCCGTTAGGTTGATAACTCCACTTTACTGCGGTCTTAATCATTAGTAAAATATATTTATATGATCTAAACAATTAGGAAAAATAATGATAAGGGGCGATGCTTTTTGTATTATGGGGAACTGAAAACATTCATTGCCGTCGTCGAAGAAAAAAACTTTACAAAAGCGGCGCAGAAGCTGATGATTTCTCAGCCGAGCGTCAGCCTTCACATTAAAAATCTGGAGAAAGAATTCCAAACCGCCTTGCTGAACCGCTCCCCGAAGCACTTTACGACTACGCCGACGGGGGACATTCTCTATCAGCGCGCCAAGCAAATGGTCTTCTTGTACGAGCAGGCGAAAACCGAAATTTACGCCCATCATCATTATGTCAAAGGGAAGCTCAAAATCGCCGCGAGCTTTACCATCGGCGAATATATTCTGCCGCCGCTTCTTGCAAAGCTTCATGACGAGTATCCCGAACTGAACCTTGACGTCATGATCGGGAACACGGAGGAGGTCAGCGAAGCGGTTCGGATGCTTCAAGCCGATATCGGATTAATAGAAGGACATACGGGGAAAAACGAGCTCGACATTCAGCCGTTCATGGAGGATGAATTATGCATTGCCGCTCCGAATGGGCACCCGCTCGCCGGCAGAAAAAACATCCCGGTGACCGACTTGCAAAATCAAGCGTGGGTGACGAGGGAGAAGGGTTCGGGGACGAGGGAATATTTGGACCATGTCCTGCATTCAAACGGACTGCGGCCGAAATCCATGATGTCGATCAGCAGCAACCAGGGCGTCAAGGAAGCTGTGATCAGCGGAATGGGTCTTTCCGTTCTGTCAAAAAGCGTACTGCAAAAGGATCTGCTTCACGGCAGCATTTCCGTGCTTCAGATTAAAGGATTTTCCTTAAAACGGAAACTGTCTATCATTCAATCTTCCATTATGGAGAACACAAAAAACAAAGAAATCTTCATCGCTCTTTTGAAAAGTCAATTTCAATCATCTTAAGCGGAATGATATAATAAATGCATGGAAAGCCTATGACGAAAGGGATTTAATATAGATGGGAAAGCAACCGATTGATTTATTGATGCAGCCGAGCTGGAGAATCATTGACCAATCCAGCCTCGGTCCTTATTTTGATGCGAAGCAGTCATTCGCAATGGATGATACGCTGTGCGCCTCCGTAGGCAAAGGGGAATCGCCTGCGACAGCACGCTCTTGGGTGCACCACCGGACGATCGTGCTCGGCATTCAGGACACACGCCTGCCGTTTTTAGAGGACGGCGTGAAATTGCTGGAGGACGAAGGCTATCGTGTGATTGTCCGCAATTCAGGAGGCCTCGCGGTCGTTCTCGATGAAGGCGTATTGAATATCTCGCTTATTTTTGAAGACGAGAAAAAAGGCATCGACATCGACAGAGGCTACGAGGCGATGACGGAGCTTGTGCGGCGGATGCTGCGTTCGTACAATGCTGAAATTGAAGCATATGAAATTAAAGGATCGTACTGTCCGGGCAGCTATGATCTCAGCATCGGCGGGCGGAAATTCGCGGGAATCTCACAAAGGCGCCTGCGGGGCGGAACCGCAGTTCAGATTTACCTCTGCGCTGATAAAAGCGGAAGCGAACGCGCCGATCTGATCAGACGTTTCTATCAAGCCGCTTTAAAAGACAAAAGCAATGACACAAAAGGCGTGTACCCCGACATCCGGCCTGAAACGATGGCTTCCTTAAGCGAATTGCTGCAAACGGACATTACCGTGCAGGACTTAATGCTGTCGCTTTTAACCGAACTGAAGGAACGCAGCGGCCGCCTGTATGCAGCCGGATTATCGCCGGAAGAAGAAATGGTATTTGAAAAAAATCTGACCCGAATGCTGGAACGGAATGAGAAGGTGTTCGGTACGCAGGAAAGCTTGGACTAGGTCCGGGCTTTTTTATTTTTAGTAATTATATACTAATTAGTTACAGTGAAAAAAGAATCGTTATTCTAAAACTAGTTTACAATTTATCCCTTATTTGATTAATATATTGTTGTAGGTTCCAAATAATTCTATAAACTAGAGGAGATGGAGATATGAATTTTAAAAAAATAAAAGAGGAAAAAAGAATCACGATCCCGACACATTTGTTAGCCGGAGATGCTGAGCAATCAGGCAATAGCTTTGCTTGGAGCGGCTGGGTGCTTGTAGTACCGAGCCAAGAAGACAATCAAAACCCGAATTTGAATTTAAATGATTTAGCCGTTCAGAATTAGATTCACCCGTTTGGAACCTACGCATCTTAGAAAAGGCGGTGAGAGTTTGACACAAGAGTATATAAGAGAAATTAAGCGGGGAGCACTGTCATGGATTGTTGAGAATATCCATTATTTTGATATGAATCATAAAGTAGCGAATGATTTCAGATGGCGGCTTAAAACATTTATAGAGCTTATTTTTCTTACCAATTACCTGATCAGAAATCAGGCAGAGGATAAGGAAGTTGCTGTTTTAACGGAGTTTATTAAAGAAAGGCTCCGTAATGATCAGCTTGAAGAATTTATTCATTTTGATCCGGACGGCCTTGCCGGATTGGCTATTGCAGGTGAATTTCTTGTCTTAACTGATCACCCGACACGGGCTTCAGTGATATGGGAGCTGGAAAAATTCACGGCGTCTCGTTTTGATGAAAGCCTTGCTAAAATTCCCTTTCGAAAAATGGATCTGAAGTACAGTCTGCAAAGAGCAGGCGTAAATTTAGAAATGCCGGATTTTTCTGATTTATACTGCTACACGGCAGCCGGTCAAAATATCCCAAATACATATATGACTGACCATGATGCGTACAGTATAACTCATACGATTTTTTATATAACAGATATGGGATGTTCTTCGCTTACAGATAAAGAGTATCATCTGCCCTCCTTAAAAGAAAAGGTCCTGAAATTTCTCGGGATTTATATATGTCTTGAGAATTTAGATATTACCAGTGAATTATTGATGTGCAGCTCTTTTTTACATATCGACATGGAAAAAGAAAATCATAAACCGCTCTATGAGGCAGCCTGGAATAAAATATTTCAGGGCCGAATGAAAGAAGGGAATATCCCGAGCATCACCTATCAACATAAACCCGGTTTGAAAGGTGAACAGCAAAGAGAAGATGTGTTTAAACACTGCTATCATACAACACTTGTCGCCGCGGGTGCCGCGCATGCCTGTCTTAGAGCAGAAAGGAACGATTAACTTGAATAGATTAGCTGAAGAGACAGATCAATTTTTATTATCTTTTGCTGAACAATCGCTTCCGGATATGAAGAGCATTCAGCTGTTTGCCGGCTTCTGCAAATACTACAGGAAGACGAGCCATTCTTCCGCTCTAAAAGAACATATTGAAAGGATTGCGGCAGCCTTCGTTGATAAGCCATGCTGGGAGGATCTGTTTCACTGTAATACGGCCATAGTCAATGAATTGATTCATATCTATTTAACGGCAAAAACTTATAAAAAGAAGCAGGGATTGCAAGCGGATGATCAGATCATACGTCATGGATTGCAAAACGGATATCTTATAAAAAAAGAATGGCCTTATTTTAAATACGCCGAATTAGTCGGTTTGCTGAACGAACTGGAAATGCCATTTGATCAGGAAAAAGTCCGTTTTTACAAAAATTCGATGTTTCAGCCTTTGCTCTGCGACGCATGGAAACGAACAGCTGAAAACGAGCTTGAGTTTATTGAGTACTGTTTTCTTCATTTGAATAAGGGAGGGCATCAGCTTCATCCCGGCTTGAAGGCTTCCATTCAAAAATGGCTTGTGTTTTGTCTCAGCAGCCGAAAAATGAAACAGCTTTGCACTATGTTATTGATCCAATCGTGTATTGATCCTTTTTTTTATGGCTGTCAAGCAGCCCTTCATTACATACATAACGAGAATCCATCCATTCAATGTGCTCCGGCTCTTTTGCCGGCGATTGAGATTCTGAATCTGGAGTGTAGAATATGCAGATAGTAAAGGGACATTTTAATATAAAAAAAACAGAGGAATGGCTGCTGGGTTTTTGGAAGAACCTTCAGCTGCAGCCGGAAGAGATGGAAGCTGATGACCTTATGCACCTGTTTTGCGGTTTAGCGGCATGTCATCATTTTGAAAGCAGAAAGGATACAGAAGAAGTTATTCTATTCCTAGACCGTTATTTCGGAGAAAAAACACATGAATGCCACCCGGTCCTGTTCGCGTATGCGTATCATGTTTACCGCAGGATGGATGCCGCAAAAAGCATTTTTTTTCATAACGGACATGAACAAATGGTCCGCGGTTTACAAGATGAACTGAAATCAGAGCCCGCCTCTATGATCCTCATGGTGTTAGCAGCTTATTTTGGGGTGGTGACCCCGGAAGAGCTGATCGTTTTCTTAGAAACCGCAATGAAACGGGAGGCCGATTTGCTCACGGCACCGGGCGGCATGCAGGAAGAACAGGCGGATGCCCTTTATGCCGTCTCTTATTTGCAAATGAAAGAATTACAGCCTTTTCTCACAAAATGGTACAAAACATCGGACTTTGCTTTCTCAGGTTTAATGTTAGCCGAGTGCAGAAAGTATCACATTGATGCCGTTGCGAAATACACAGCCATTATGAAATTTCTTCGATTCGATGAGGCTCTTTTTATACAGGAAGGGCGGGAATTTCTACGCTTTCAGCAGCGAAGCAGCGGGAGCTTCGGTTATTTGAATCCATTAGCGATGGATCAAGGGAAGGCCAGCGGCAAATTGCTGGACCGTCAGTATTTTCTGCCGTCCGCTCATTATGCCGCCGCCTCTCTGTCTATGCTGTAATGTCTCTCCTTTGAAAGACGGAAAAAGAAATCAATAAACAAATAAGAAAGTAGATCGCTATAACCGTCACGGAATAGGGAATGTTTAACGTTGAAATTGCATCACCCGCGTTTTTATTTACATAAGCAACGAGATTTAAATGCGGAAAGAGTGTAAATTTATACCATGTAAATTGGGCAAGTAAATCTGTTCCGCCCAATATACTGCCGGCAAACAGCAGTAAAACGGATAAGCAAAGGGAGAGAGCCTGGCTTTTGAACAATACTGACAAAGTGAACGCGATGGTGACAATACTTATAATTGAAATGAAACGCAAAAGAAGGATGATCCCGGATGCTTTTAAGGAACTGATGGTATACAGACTGTCATTTAAATGAGTATAGACGAGCGGATATGAAGCATTGGAAAAACCGAATAACACGCCGCCGATCAGCAAACAGCTCACACAGTAAAACAAATAAACCATACCGGTAAACAGAAGGGACGCCAGAAATTTTGATGCTAAGATCCGCCATCTTCTGTTCGGGCTTGTAGCGATAAACTTAATCGTCCCAAGGGCAAACTCTTTAGAAACAACCCCGCTGACGGTTAAAATCGCGGTTAAGCTTACGAAAATCTCAAGTCCGTTTGAAGTAACCGTGCCGAAAAACCTCCAGCCGTTCCATTCATAGGGGTTGATGTTATGCTCTAAATAATAGTCTTTATTCTTAACATCAGCAGAATAATAAACGCCTGTCGTTTCAGCCGGTTTATCAATTTCTTCCTGTTTTTTTTCGGCGAGAAGCTGTTCTTTCCAATTGTTATCCGAGGAAGCATCTAACTCATGATTCATAATAAGGCCGGCCAGCAAAACGATGAGAAACAGGAAAAAAAGAGATAAAAGCGTGCCTTTTTTTCGGGTTATTTTTATGAATTCGTTCTGCGCCAGATGAAATATGCTCATACCGCGTCCTCCTGATCTGTAATCATCATGTATTTTTCCTCCAATGACAAAGCTCTTGCAGAAACGCGGGAAATCAGAATCTCTTTCTCTGCCAAAGATTTAATGACATACGGGATGGTGTCTTCTTCCGCTTCCAATTCAATGATGCGGCTGTCTTTTTGCTGTACTTGAAGAATACCTTCCTGTTCCAATATTTCTTTCGCCCTTTCAGGATGATTGACCGTGACGGTAAACAGCTTTTTCTGGGCAGGGTCATTTCTTTGCTTCATTTCTTCAATTCCTAAAATCCGGCCCTTTTTGATATAGGCAACCCTGTCGCAAATTTCCTCCATTTCAGATAATAAATGGCTTGATAATAAAATAGAAACCCCTTGCTTCGCTAAATCAGAAAGAATGGTGCGCAATTCTCTCATTCCTTTAGGATCGAGGCCGTTCATCGGTTCATCCAGAATTAATAACCCGGGATTGTGAAGAAGAGAATAAGCGAGCCCCAAGCGCTGTTTCATACCTAATGAGAAATGTTTCACTTTTTTACGGGCAGCCTGCTCTAATCCGACTTTTGCAAGGATATTCATGAGGTCATCCGTTTTCAGCGGGGTGCTCCGCAGTCTGGTGAAATATTTCAGGTTTTGCAAAGCGGTCATATTCGGATACATGTCCGGGCCTTCGATGATAACCCCGATATGTTTCATAAAATATTCAAAGTCGCTGTCCGGTCTGCCCCTGAACGAAATGGTTCCTTCCGTTTTTTTAATAAGCTGTACGATCATTCTGAAAATAGTGGTTTTTCCCGAGCCGTTCGGTCCGAGAAGGCCGAAAATCTCACCTTTTCTCACCTCGAAAGAAATTGACTGTACAATCGGAGTATGATTGATGGTTTTAGAAACATTTTTCAATATCAGGGCCGGTTCAGTCATGATATTTGCACACCTTCCTTATGAATTAGGATAAAAGCCGTCAAAACCGAAGAACATGCTTCCGATCAGACCGGCGGCGATTAAAATGAGAGCAATGCTATACCACATTTTCCGATTCAATGGTTTCCCTCCTTACAACGCTGACATTCCATTTGAAATAGCGCAAAAAGATGCGGAATATCAGTTTCGAAAGATCAAATCCTGCCATAAACACCGCCATACCGGCTCCGAGGACAATACATCCGTTAAAGACGGCTGTTACAATCGGCACTTTTACGAGGAGAAAGAATGATCCGGTCATCAGCATAAGGCCGATTGCCATCAAACTTAATACCGTAACAGAGGCAAAAAGAAACGGTGTCAGCATAAACATGAAGTTGAACATGCCCATACCCAGCAGCAGGCCGAATGCCTTGAAAAAGGAGCGCCATGTCTTCTGCTCCTGGGCATTATTGATGAAAATATCCGCTTTTAGAGTGCGCGCAAGTGTTTTGGGATTACCTAAATTGCCGGCGATTTGTTCATCGCTTTTTCCTTCAGCCCCGCCCATGTCAAATATTTCGCTGATATCCGCGAGTATCTCTTTTTGCTCAAATTCCGGCAGATCTTTGATTTCCCGCTGGAGATGTTTTAAATATTGGTCTTTACACATTCATTTTCCCTCCTTAATGATGCTGTTCACTTTTTCGGACAGGTCAAGCCATTCCGATTTTAATGTGTGATGATAAAAGGCGCCTTCTTCTGTTACTTTGTAATATTTGCGTGACGGGCCTTGATCTGAAGCTGCTGTATACGTTTTTAAATAGTTATTTTTTGTGAGTCTTCGTAATATGGGGTAGATGGTGCCCTCCGATACAGGGAACGTTTCACTTATGATCTTGATTAATTCATAACCATATAAATCTTCATAAAGAAGCAGGGATAACACACAAAGTTCCAACGCTCCTTTTCGTAATTGGCTACTCATTTACTATCATTCCCATCATATCTAATAATTGTATTCTCTATACAGTGTATTGCACAGTAGTTAATCAATCAATAATTCCCAAGAACCATTTGGGGTGAGGAATTGAATCTTTATGCTTATGTACGGGCGGGAACCGAGTTATGCAGGCCTTGCGGGAAGAAGACCTCATGAACAATGTTTACATTAATATAGATCAGGTTGTACGTCATTGACAAATGGCAAAAACCCCTTTTTCCATGACAAGGAAAGGGGGTTTTTCCGTTATTCGGCCATTTTTTCTAAATTGCCGTTCCGGTCCATTTTGAAGGACGGGGAGGCGTGTTCGTCTTCTTCAAATAAAACTAGTTTTCTGGCTCTGTTCATAATTTTAACCAAGGTTTCGTAGTCTTCCTGGATGGTTTTTTGGTCTTTTTCAAGCTTTTCGACAGCCGCTTCCAGCTGCTCGGTTTTAGACTGCAATTCTTGGTTTTCCCGTTTTAAACGGTCATTTTCCATTTGCAGGGCCGAAGTTTGCTTTCCGCTGCCTTCATAGCTCTGCAGAAATTGAATGACGTCTGCCATTGTGAGCTCCGCCTTTTGGCTCGGCTGCTGAGGCGCCAGCAAATGTGATAAACTAGCTAACTCTTCCTTGAAGCTTTCATCGACATAAGGCATATGTTCGCCGGACATGACAGCTTGCCGGTCTTCTTTAGGCGCTTCTGCTTGAACCGTCTCTTCGGCTGCGGTTTCCTGCATGATATCCGCTTCCGGAGCAGGCGGCTGATATAATAGTTTCTTCTTGGCCGGCTGTCCGTTTCCGAGCGCGCGCATCCGCTGTTTTCGCTGTTTTTTGGCGAGCTGAAGCGCTTTTTCGTATTGATGGCGGACGACGGCATTCCATCTGAATCCGCACGCTGCCGACGTTCTGTTTAATTTATCGCCTACCTCTTCAAAGGCGTTCAGCTGCGTGCTTCCTTCCCGAACGTGACGGAGCACGGTTTCCGCAAGCAGCAGGTCGTTTTCCTCTGACCAGGCGTCCTGTCTTTGTTTTGTCAATGTTCTCAACCCCCAATATCTTTGATGGTATTAGAATGTCCAGATTGGAAAATATTTATACAAATTGGCTGAAAGAATGAGAGATACGCAGGGCCTTGCAGGATAAGATGAATCCTTGTACAATGAGATGTGATGTGATTTTTTTCGTTTTTAAAATTAAGATTTAACATAGAGGAACATTGAATGAAGGGAAGCGTACATCATGGCTAATGAATTCCGAGTGTGTGATGATTGCCAAGCCACCAATATTAAGACATTGCTGCCGCGTTTAAAAGAAGCTGACCCGGATGCAAAAGTGGAGGTCGGCTGTCAGTCATATTGCGGACCCGGACGCAAAAAATCGTTTGCTTTCGTAAACAACCGCCCGCTGTCGGCGCCGACTGAGGACGAGCTGATTGAGAAAGTGAAAAAGAAGATCAAAAAGTAAATGTGTGTTTCGACAGCCTCGCCCGATGGGTCAGGCTTTTTTGCTTCAAAAAATTCAGTTTCGGAAAAAGTGGAACAAAACGCCGGACAAATTCAAGGATGTTTTCAAAAGACTGAGCCGATATAATAGAATCACGGCTAAAAAAAAGAGGGAATGACGATGGCGTATCCAAATGGAAAATTATCAGAAGAAAAAGTGTTTAAAGATCCCGTTCACCGCTATGTTCATGTGCGGGACAAGCTGATCTGGGATTTGATCGGCACCCGTGAATTTCAGCGGCTGCGCCGGATCAAACAGCTCGGTACGACGTATTTGACGTTTCACGGCGCGGAACACAGCCGTTTTAACCATTCTCTCGGCGTCTATGAGATTGTCAGAAGAATGGTTGACGATGTTTTTAAAGGGCGCCCTGAATGGGATGACAATGAACGCGAACTCTGTCTCAGCGCAGCGCTTTTGCACGATTTGGGACATGGGCCGTTTTCGCATTCCTTTGAAAAGGTTTTTCATCTGGATCATGAAGACTATACGAGGGAAATTATTCTCGGCGATACCGAGGTGAATCAGGTTCTCAGAAAGGCGGGTCCCGGATTTCCGCAGGATGTTGCAGAAGTCATTGCTAAAACATACAGAAACAAACAGGTGGTCAGCCTGATTTCGAGCCAGATTGACGCCGACCGGATGGATTATCTTCAGCGGGACGCGTACTATACGGGCGTCAGCTACGGACATTTTGATATGGAACGGATTTTAAGGGTGATGCGTCCGCGTGAGGACCAGATCGTCATTAAGCAAAGCGGCATGCACGCCGTCGAAGACTATATTATGAGCCGCTATCAAATGTATTGGCAGGTGTATTTTCATCCCGTGACGAGAAGCGCTGAAGTCATTTTGACGAAAATCCTCCACCGTGCGAAGCAGCTCCATGAAGAAGGGTATATCTTCACGCATGCTCCCGTTCATTTTTATTCCATCTTTGAAGGGAAGCTGACGCTTGACGATTATCTGAAGCTTGATGAAGCCATCATTTTATATTATTTCCAGGCTTGGGAGGATGAAGAGGATCAGATTCTGTCCGACTTGTGCCGCCGCTTTATTAACCGCCAGCTGTTTCAGTATGCCGAATTCAACCCGAATGAGGAAATGTCGGCTTATTTTGAACTGACCGCTCTGTTTAAAGAGGCGGGAATTGATCCCAATTATTATTTGGTGGTCGATTCTTCATCGGATCTGCCGTATGATTTTTACCGGCCGGGTGAAGAGGAGGAGCGTCTGCCGATTCATCTGTTAACGCAGAACGGCCAGATCAAAGAGCTGTCCAGGCAGTCCGCTATTGTCGAATCCATTTCGGGAAAACTGCGGACGGATCATAAGCTGTACTATCCGATGGACCTCATTTTTGACGATTCAGAAAACCCTGAAGCGAAATTAAAAATCCGGCAGCTGCTGGGACTGACATAAAAGGATTTTGGTAAAGAAGGAAAAGGAGATGTCGGGAATTTGTTGAAAGAACATGCAAAACTGATGAAGGTGTTCTCGGATTCTGGAGAAATCATCGGGCGGAAAAAGCTGCAGAAAATCATTTATATCGCGAAGAAAATGCAGTATCCTTTCTACGAAAAATATGATTTTCATTTTTACGGCCCGTATTCCGAAGAACTGACGCTTCGAATTGAAGAGCTGTGCAATCTTGGGTTTCTGGATGAGGTGAAGGAAAAAAAGGGCGGCTACTTTCAATACCGGTATTCGCTGACGGAGACGGGCGCTGAGTTTTTACATCACGCGGAGCTGACGATGCCGGATATGAAGAAGTACATCGACAGCGTCAACAGCCGTTCATCCCGGTTTCTGGAGCTGGTGTCTACGATTTTGTATTTTGACGGCCTTGAAGCTGAGGAGAAGAAAGAGAAAGTGTTTACGATCAAGAGCAAGCAGAAATATACAGATGAAGAATATGATGAGGCGCTTCACTACATAGAAGAGCTGAAACACATTTGTTAAAGGCGATGGCTTTCGTCTTTTTTTATGTAAAAACCAGGCCGCAACATGCGGGCCTGGTTTTGTTTATTGTCTCAATTTGCTGTGCTTGTACGAATATAAAAAGTAAACGATCACGCCGATGATCAGCCAGGCGGCAAAATAAAGCCACGTTTTCAGCGGCAGATTGACCATTAAAAACAAACAGCAGATAATGGCCAAAATCGGCAGTACGGGTACGAAAGGCACTTTAAATCCCCGTGGAAGATCTTTATGGGTGCGGCGCAGAATCAGCACGGACAGACTGACCATGGCGAATGTCAGCAATGCGCCGATGTTTGAGAGATCCGACAGTTCTTTCAGATCAACAAAACCCGCGATGCTTGCGCTGATCAGTCCGATCAGCCACGTATTAAAGATCGGCGCTCCCGATTTCTTTCCGACAATGGTAAAGACTTTCGGCAGCATTCCGTCTCTTGCCATCGCAAAAGATATACGGGTCGCCGCATAGGTATGGGCGAGAACGACGGCCATCAGCCCGATCACCGCTCCGGCAGCGATCACACCCGCCACCGCGTTTTGTCCGACAGTCTGCAATACATAAGACATGGCTTCCGGCACATTAAGCTGTGTATACGGAACCATCCCCGTCATGACGAGACAGACAATGACGTATACTAATGTACAGATCACCAGTGAACCGATAATGCCGATCGGCAGGTTGCGCTGCGGTTTTTTGACTTCTTCAGCCGAAGCGGAAATCGCGTCAAACCCGAGAAACGCAAAAAAGACGGCAGAAGCCCCTGTGATGACGCCTTTCATTCCAAAAGGCATAAAAGGATGCCAATTGCCCGGCTTTACAAAAAAGCTTCCTGTGATGATAAACAGCAAAACAATTCCGATTTTTACGAGAACCATTATATTATTAAATGTTTTGCTCTCTTTGGAGCCGCGTGACAGAACGACCGCAATTAATAGAGTAATGATGATGGCAGGAAGGTTGACGATGCCTCCCTGGCTCGGCACGTGCAGCAGACTGTCCGGCAAAGGCATGCCGATTTCGGCTAACAGATTATTGAAATAGCTTGACCAGCCGCTTGCGACCGCGGATGCCGTCACCATATAAACGGATAAGAGCGTCCAGCCCATTAAATGGCCGATAATTTCTCCCATCGTCGTGTAAGAGTAAATATAAGCACTTCCGTAAACCGGGAGAACAGAAGCGATTTCGGCGTAACATAATGCTGCAAGGCTGCAGACAACGGCTGCAATGATAAAAGAAAAGATAACGGAAGGCCCGGCGTTTTTCGCGGCCGTAATGCCTGTAAGGACCATGACACCCGTCCCGATGACGGCGCCGATGCCCAGTAATGTTAAATCAAATCCACCCATCGTTTTGGCAGTCTGCCTGTTTCTGCTTTGTTCAAGCAGCTGGGTGATGTCTTTTTTTTGTAGGATATTCCGCAACACGCATCCCTCCATCCGAAAGCAAAAACCAAGAGGAGCTCTTTGGCTTTTACCCGTGTCACATCTTCTGTGTAATCAACAATCCTGTGTTCTGTTTCCCTGTCTGTTTCGTTTCTTTTCCAATCATATTGTCTGCCGCATCCGATCAGATCAGCCGCCTTTATGATTTTACCTGAATCGTGTCTATAAAACCAGCATTGCATAAAAGGATATGGTAAAAAAGAGGGAGACAAAAGTCTGTACAAGGCAGGATAAAAGTTGCGGGCATTCCGGCCGGAACTTTGACTTTCTCCGTAAGGTATCAGTAAAATGTAATAAAAAACAAACAAATGATGATGGATGCATCTTGAAATGGGGAGTTTCTGCATGAAGCACGATAACTTGCAAGCAAATGTACTGGATTACGCTCTTACAAAGTATTTAAAGAGCACGAAAAAGCTTGATGAGGCGACAATTCCGAAGAGTATCAACAATATCAGAGGATTTATTCTGAGGATTATTTACCGGCACGGCACGTGTACGATTAAAGATATATTGCAGGAGGTTACATTATCACCTTCCGCCACGACAACCGCTCTCAATCATTTAGAAAAAGAAGGGTTCGTGGAAAGGTCGAGAAACAACGAAGACCGCCGCACGGTATGGATGACGCTTTCCGAATCGGGGAAAATGGCGGCCATGCAAATGATTGAAAACCGGCAGCTGCTGATTGACGAACTGTTCGAAGCATTGACAGAGGAAGAAAAGAAAATCTTTTTCGGCCTGGTTGAAAAGGTTGTGAAATAAGCCGGCCTGCGTACAGCATTGCCGGCCTTTATCAAGGATTACTCCGTATCGCTGATCCGTTTGCCGGCGACGGCGTAATGATCCTTCCTCATTTCTTCAATCATGACAATGATCTTTTCTTCGGCTGCGCCTGTCGTTTCTTTGACGGCTTCTGTTACTTTTTCAACCAGATTCCGTTTTTGTTCATCTGTGCGGCCTTCAAGCATTTTAACGGTTACGAGCGGCATGGTGCTGATCCTCCTTTATCGTTTCCTCTCTTTGGAAGAGAGATCACTTATAGTATACTGAATGAAGGACAATCTTGCATTTTTAAAAAAAGGGGATTTTTACATTTGGACAGATTTTTATATTATCCGCTGGAGCTTATGCCCTATGTCGTAATTACGCTGATCGTGGCATTTACGATGCATGAACTGGCGCACGCGTATGTCGCGTATCGGTTCGGTGATGATACAGCGGCCAGACAGGGAAGATTAACGCTCAATCCGATTAAACATCTTGATGTTTTCGGAACCATTCTTATTTTGGTCGCGGGTTTCGGCTGGGCCCGTCCGGTGCCGGTGAACCGCCGCGCCTTTAAAAGACCGCGGCTGGCCGGGGTGCTGGTTTCCGTCGCCGGGCCTGTAAGCAACCTGCTTCTTGCCTTTATCGGTTTCTTTTTGCTAGTGTTGATGCATGCTTACGGAATGGAGCTGCTTTCGGCATTCAGCATGGGGCTTGACCGCTTTTTCTCTATTTGGATTCAGCTGAATCTCGCGCTTTGTTTATTCAACCTGCTGCCGCTTCCTCCGCTTGACGGCTACCGGATGATTGAGGATCTCGTGCCGCCGCGGGTGCGCGCGAAAATGACTCAATTTGAGAGCTACGGGATCATCGTGTTTCTCGTGCTGTTTGTGACACCGGTCGGCTCCTATGTCGTGTGGCCGCTGTTAAGCGAGGGAAGAGACTGGATTCTCAAGGTTTTTGCCATTATATTTCAACCGCTTTTGTAGGAGGGTATTTTCATGGAAGAAAAAAAGAAAAAAACAATCGGATTTAATATCATTAAAAGTGATCCGACCGACGGACATGGCGGTTTCGGCGCCGGATCGCTGAGCCTTGACAATATTTCTCCGGTATTTGTCGATGTGGAAGAGAAGGAAGCCTTCGTCGATATCGGCGCCATGCACGCCCGCAGTGTCGTGGAAAAAGGGATCAAATTCCTGCCGAACAAGGATGAAGTGCCGAACGGAAAACCGTACTGGCTCGTGTGGGTCACCATTGACAGAAAAGAAGAAGGCCCTTATTACGCGGGTGTGACGGCTTGTGAAATGACAGTGGACAGAAGTATCCGCAGAGGCTATAAGTCATTGCCGGAGCATGTGAATTTAATGGATAAATCAATGAAGCGCCGCATTATCTTGGATAAAATGGATGACAGCTCAAAGCAGGTGCTTGCTGAATTTCTTCAGAAGCATGACCAAGGGCTCTGGGAACGATCATCTGATGAATTGAAGACGGGTCTGCTTCCGGAAGAAAAATAATTTGTGAACTTTTTGTGAACTTTATAAATATTTGCACTATTTTACATTTTTACTGAGTAAACTGTTGATACAGAATCAGGACATGGAAAGTCCCGAGCCGAACCAAGACTCGGGGTTTTTCATGTTTAGCGGAGGTTTCATCATGTTCACCGTATTTGAAATCGGGCCTTGGGTCATTGAAGCAGATGCGGCGGAAACGAGAAAACAATATGAAAAATCATGGGCTGATCCTTGCGATTGCGGGAGCTGCCGGAACTTTTCCGAGGCGATGAATCTCCTTCCCGCCGAGAAAACAAGGCTGTTTACGCAGTTTGGGATTCGTCCGGCTGTCTGTCACGACTTGGGGGAGCATGGAAAGGAAAACGGCCTGCATCATTATGCGGGCAGTTATCCGATTGTCGGCAGGCTTAGGGAAGGCGGGCCGAAGTTTCATATTGAGAGAGCGGGAGATATCCGCTTTTCATTTTCTTTGCCGAGTACAACATTTTTTATACCGAAGGATTTTCCCGATCCTATTATCCATCTCGACTTTTCACTTTTGCTCCCGTGGGTGCTTGAGGAAGAAGCGGAGTAAAGCCCGGCGCACGATGCACCGGGCTTAGTCTTTTTTGCCGAGCCACTTATCCCACCACTTTCTGCGCGGAGGTTCCTTGCGGGCGGGAGCGTGTTCCTTTTCTTTTTTAGACGGTTCCGGTCCGTAGCACACATCGGCGGGCTCTGTGCCTGCGATAAAATACGTATAATGCTTTGCGGCGCATCCGGGTCCGGAAGTGTAGCCGGAAGCGGGATCGATATAGACGCCCGTGACGCCCTTCGGCGGTTTAAGCGCTATTTCCGGTTCTCCTTTAAGCGCCTTCTCCATAAAGTCCGCCCAAATGGTCTTCGCATAGCTTTTTTCCTCTACGGAATCTATCGTGCTGCTTTTGTCATAGCCTGTCCAAACACCGGCAGCAAGAGCGGGATTAAAGCCGATCATCCAGCTGTCCGCGCTCGTGGTGCCTGATTTCCCGCCGTACGTCCGGGTCAGCCTGTCTGAAATGGTGCGTCCTGTGACGGAAGTATAGCCGTTTAAATCCTGATCAAACATGCCCGTCATCATGCTCGCCGTCACAAATGCGGCTTTTTTATCGAGCGCCTGCTGATGTCTGTGCGGCTGTTCATACAAGACATTGCCGGCGGTATCCGTCACTTTTGTGATAAAGGAAGGGGTGATTTGCTTCCCCCCGTTTGCGAGCATCGCGTAGGCATTGACCATTTCAATCGGGCGCACGGGTTCAGTTCCGAGCGCCAGAGACGGAAGGGGCTTTAAATGTTCGCTGATGCCGAATTCCTTTGCCGCCGACACGAGCTTATTCGTGCCGAGAAAGAGATGGGTCTTCACGGCATAGATGTTGTCTGATAACGCAAGCGCCTGAAGCAGCGTAATCGGTTTATTGGCGTAGTAGCCGTTGTAATTGCTTGGAGAATAAGTATCTCCGTTATCGTCAATCTGAAACTCTGTTTCTTCGCTTTTCATCAGCGTGACCGGAGTAAAGCCGCTTTGAATCGCTTTGTAGTATAAAAGCGGCTTGATCGTGGAAGCCGGCTGGCGTTTCGCCTGTGTCGCCCGGTCAAAAGGGCTTTTTTCGTAATCACGTCCGCCGATCAGCGCAAGTACGCGCCCTGTTGCCGGATCAATCGCGGAAAAGCCGACCTGAATGTCAGAGCCGGTCCGGATCGTATGTGCCACAGTGTTTTCTGCGATCCGCTGCATGCGCTTATCAAGCGTTGTATAAACACGCAGCCCGCTCGTTGTCAGCTGTTCGCGCGTCATCCCGAGCTTTTTCTCGAGTTCTTTCATCGCATCATCGTAAAAATAAGGCGCCGTTTTTGCCGCGGTTCTGTTTTTCAGCGGCTGATAGGCAAGCGGTGTTTTCTTGAGTTTTTCCGCCTTTTCTTTTGAGATCATTTTCTGTTCGGTCATCAATCGGAGAATGGTTTCCTGGCGCTGTTTGGCCTTCTTTTCACTGATATAAGGCGAATAGCCGGACGGGCCTTTCGGTATGCCTGCCAAAAGCACGGCTTCCGCATCGTTCAGATCTTTGGCGTGTTTGCCGAAATACAGGCGGGAGGCGGCTTCAATTCCGTATGCGCCGTGGCCGTAATATATCGTATTTACATAACCTTCTAAAATCTCATTTTTAGAATAGTTCTGTTCAAGGCGGATCGTATAAAATGCTTCATTCCATTTTCGTTTCCATGTCTTATCATGCTCAAGATAGAGGTTTCTTGCGTATTGCTGGGTGATGGTGCTGGCGCCCTGAACCTTGGCCATTGCTTTTATGTCAGCAAGCGCGGCAGCGGCCATCCGCCGGTAATCAAATCCGTGGTGGCTGTAAAAGTTTTGATCTTCTACCGCAATGGCGGCCTGCACCGCCATCGGATTAATATCTTTTAACCGGACCCAGTAGCGTTTTTCACCGAAATCGGTCTCTCCCAGCTTTGAGCCGTCATTTGCATAAAGAATCGTAGACTGAGGGACCCGGACGGAGGGGGCGCCCTGCCATTTCGCTGCAAGAAGAACGGATGTGAAGCAGACGCCGGCCAGCATTCCGCCGATCAGCGTCAGAAAGATGCAGGCGCGGATGATTTTGAGCGTGATTCTGAGCTGTTTTCCAGATACTTTATCCACTTTTGGGAACCCCCTTTTTCATGATTCTATTATTATGTGAAAAAAGGGGGTTTTTTAAACATATCAAACCGGACACTTCTTTACTTTTTCCCCGCCATCCTCTATACTTTTTCCTTAGGTGAAAATGAGATTTTAACCGGAATAAAAGCGAAACAGACGCTTACAATAAATGAAATAAGCCTTGAAAGGGAGATGACAATTGAGCGAGCTTTGGTATACGGAGAAGCAGACGAAGAATTTCGGCATTACATTAAAGGTGAAGCAAACATTACATACTGAACAGACGGAATTTCAGCATCTGGAAATGGTAGAGACAGAAGAATTCGGAAACATGCTGTTCTTAGACGGAATGGTCATGACTTCTGAAAAAGACGAATTCGTTTATCATGAAATGGTTGCGCACGTACCGCTATTTACGCACCCGAATCCGGAAAACGTCCTCGTTGTGGGCGGCGGAGACGGCGGTGTTATCAGAGAGATTTTGAAGCACCCGGGTGTAAAAAAAGCGACGCTTGTCGACATTGACGGCAAGGTCATTGAATACTCTAAAAAATTTCTTCCGTCCATTGCGGGCAAACTTGATGATCCGCGCGTCGACGTAAGAGTCGATGACGGCTTCATGCACATCGCGAAATCAGAAAATAAGTATGACGTCATCATGGTTGATTCAACAGAGCCGGTCGGGCCAGCCGTCAATCTGTTCTCAAAAGGCTTCTATGCCGGAATTTCCAAGGCGTTAAAAGAAGACGGCATCTTCGTCGCGCAGACGGACAACCCGTGGTTTACGCCGGAACTGATTACAAACGTACAGCGTGACGTGAAAGAAATCTTCCCGATCACCCGCCTGTATACGGCAAATATCCCGACGTACCCAAGCGGTCTGTGGACATTTACAATCGGTTCTAAAAAGTACGATCCGCTTGAAGTGGAGGACAGCCGTTTCTTCGAGATCGACACGAAGTATTACACGAAAGAGCTTCACAAAGCGGCATTTGTTCTTCCGAAATTTGTGAGCGACTTAATCAAATAAAAATGTATGGCGCAGGAGCGAATCTTGCGCTTTTTTACAGGAAAGCGAGGGTTTTATCATGAGATTTGATGAAGCTTATTCAGGAAAAGTATTTATCGCCAGCCGTCCCGACTGGAAAGAGGCGGACGCCATCCTTTACGGCATGCCGATGGACTGGACGGTCAGTTATCGCCCGGGCTCACGCTTTGGCCCAAACAGAATTCGCGAGGTGTCAATCGGCCTTGAGGAGTACAGCCCGTACTTAGACCGTGATCTGGCCGATCTGAACTTCTTTGACGCCGGCGACATTCCGCTGCCGTTCGGCAATCCGCAAAGAAGCCTTGACATGATTGAAGAATACGTGGACAGCATTTTAGAAAAAGGGAAATTCCCAATGGGCATGGGAGGGGAGCACCTTGTGTCATGGCCTGTCATGAAAGCCATGTATAAAAAGTTTCCGGACCTTGCCATCATTCATTTTGACGCGCACACCGACCTGCGCACGGATTATGAAGGCGAACCGCTTTCCCACTCTACTCCGATCCGCAAAGCGGCGGAGCTCATCGGGCCGCAGAACGTATTTTCATTCGGCATCCGTTCCGGAATGAAGGAAGAATTTGAATGGGCGAAAGAAAACGGCATGCACATTTCTAAGTTTGAAGTGCTTGAGCCGCTGAAAAAAGTGCTGCCGCAGCTCGCGGGACGTCCTGTTTACGTTACCATTGATATTGACGTTCTTGACCCCGCTCATGCGCCGGGAACGGGCACGGTTGACGCAGGAGGCATCACGTCTAAGGAATTGCTCGCCTCCATTCATGAAATCGCGCGCTCAGAAGTCAACGTAAAAGGCGCTGACCTCGTAGAAGTCGCGCCGGTCTATGACCACTCAGAACAAACCGCAAACACGGCAAGCAAGATGATTCGTGAAATGCTGCTTGGGTTTGTGAAATAGAAAGAAGAAAACCCGGAATAACAGGGCAGAAGCAGCCTTTGTTCCGGGTTTTTTGTAATAGATATTAAAACACTCGAGGGGATTGTCCCCGCAAACCTAAAATGAAATCTTTCATAATAAATTCAAATCATGGCGCGTTCAGAAACATAATAATGAGGAGTTAAGCTATTCATTATCCCTGCTGATACTAATATCGTACTCACAGCAAAACAGACTATAAGTAATTTATACTTCAATTTCATATAAATTCACTCCTCCTTCGATCTGCTGTCTGGCTTCTTCAACTTTTAAAAAGTAGACAGAAGCTTTTTTATATTCTTCTTTTGTGTAATAATATTTAGCTACATCAAGGGCTAATTCCTCAATATCAGCATACATCAATTTACTTTCAAGAAAATGCAGACAATCGTTTATTAATGTATCTCTTGGATCCGGCATATATAAATATTCCAAAAATTTAAATTTTTCCTCGTAAATTATATCATCTATTTCCTTACATATTGAGATACCTTTTTTATGATAATCGTACGCATTATCTATATTTTCTAACTTAAAATAAATCTGTGTAAGTAAGAAGTAGGGCTGCGGAAGTGAATGGCTCATTTGAGCTTTTTCAAAAACAGCTATGGCTTCTTTTAAATGGGGAATAGCCTCGACTTTATTGTTTTGATTATTATGGCATAAAGCGATGTTAAAAAGTGTTCTTCCCATTAATTGCGGCTGCTGCTCCAATTCAGCCATCGTATATGCCTTTTGAAAGTGGGAAATCGCGTGATCGTATTGCTTTACATCAAGATAATTAGCCCCAAATAAAGAATGGCACTGGGTTAATCTAATATTGTATTTTTTTTCATCTTTATAAATTAAATAAGCCTGCCGCGCATAATCCATCGATACATAAGTTTGTTTCATATAATAATAGACTTCTGACATTTTAAAGTAAAATTCAGCTTTTTCTATATGATCTTTAACGTACGTCAGTTTGCTTTCAGCTTTCTTAAAAAACTGAATGGCTGAAAGATACTCACGGCATTCCAGCTCATACATCCCCCGGAAAAAATTAAAATAATAATCAAGCCGTCCGGTCAGCCGGGCCTGCTTTTTATCAATATCCGCGAGCAGATCCGATAGTCTCGGCTGTTCTTCTATCCGCTGCGATTCCAGCGGTTCGAGGTATTCTAGCATCAGATTGTGGCGGAATTCCATGAGAGAATAGTACAGATGAAGATCCTGGTCATCTTCCAGGCTTGCAAGCTCTTCTTTAATTTCTCTCCGCAAGTACTCGGCGTCCGGGATGCTGAACCTTCGAATGTACATATACCATTCGTTGATTTTTTCTCCAACCGCTGAAGACGATACAACACTCGCCACTATTCCGAATCCCTCCCTTCCACGTTATGTATATGACATATTTTATCATTTTCATTCGGAAGGATAGCGCAAAAATACCGCAAACTTTTCCCCTTTGACAAAGCCGTCCGCCGAAGGAACCGCATTTATCCCGCAGCCTAGGATTTCCGGTTTTTTCATTTTCCTTAAAAATCATGTTTATCTTCAAAACCAATCAGCAAAGATGGTAAGATAGGAGGAAGCGGTTGAACTTTTTCCCTTGAAAACTTATACTATTCAGGTTAAGCGGGATGATGAAAAGGAAGTGTCAGCATGAGACAGGAGACACCAGTAGCCATTCATGTGCAATCATTCATTCATAACGGCTCCGAAGAAGAGTCGGTTGAATTTACATCGAGTGGATTCTATTACGTGAGAAACGGCAAAACGTATCTTTCCTATCACGAAGAGCATGATTTGGGCAAGATTAAAACGGTCGTCAAGATCACAGAAAAAGAGATTCTCGTAATGAGATCGGGCGCCATCCAAATGAAACAGCGGTTCATTCCGGGGGCATCGACACTCACTCAATATAAACTGCCGTTCGGACAAATGGAGCTCCGTACGGAAACGAAAAACATTCAATCTGATGTCGGCGGTTCGGAAGGCTCCGTCAAACTGACATATAACATGACTGTAGGCGAAAACCAAGAACATGTACATAACATGACGATCCAATATAAGGAGGAAACAAAGGCATGAATATTGCGGAACAAATGAAGGACGTGCTGAAGGAAGAGATCAAAGCGGCCGTTCTGAAAGCGGGCCTGGCGGAAGAAAGCCAGATTCCAAGCGTACTGTTAGAAACGCCGAAAGACAAAACACACGGTGATTATTCCACAAACATGGCGATGCAGCTGGCGAGAATCGCAAAAAAAGCGCCGCGCCAAATCGCTGAGGAGATCGTGGCGTCATTTGATAAAGGCAAAGCTTCCATTGAAAAGATGGATATTGCGGGGCCCGGCTTTATCAACTTTTACATGAACAACAGCTACTTAACAAAACTGATTCCGTCCGTGCTTGAAGCGGGTGAACATTACGGTGAGACAAACGTCGGACAGGGCGAAAAGATTCAGGTTGAATTCGTGTCCGCCAACCCGACGGGAGATCTTCATTTAGGCCATGCGCGCGGCGCGGCGGTAGGTGACGCGCTGTGCAGCGTGCTTTCTAAAGCGGGCTATGATGTGAGCCGCGAATACTATATTAATGATGCGGGCAACCAGATTAACAATCTGGCGCTTTCCGTTGAAGTCCGTTATTTTGAAGCGCTCGGTCTCGAAAAACCAATGCCGGAAGACGGCTACCGCGGGGAAGATATTATCGCTATCGGGAAAAAGCTTGCCGAAGATTTCGGCGACCGCTTCGTCCATGAAGAGGAGAGCGAACGCCGGGCATTTTTCCGTGAATACGGCTTAAAGTACGAGCTTGATAAACTCCGCTCCGACCTGGAGAATTTCCGCGTGCCGTTTGATGTATGGTATTCTGAAACGTCACTGTACGAAAACGGAAAAATTGATCAGGCGCTCGAGGCGCTTCGCGAAAAGGGCCATGTCTACGAAGAGGACGGCGCGACATGGTTCCGTTCCACAACGTTCGGCGACGACAAAGACCGCGTGCTGATCAAAAAAGACGGCTCATATACTTATCTGCTGCCGGATATCGCATACCATAAAGACAAACTTGACCGCGGATTCGACAAGCTCATCAATGTATGGGGCGCGGATCACCACGGCTATATTCCGCGTATGAAAGCGGCAATTGAAGCGCTCGGTTACGAAAAAGGCACATTGGAAGTTGAAATCATTCAGCTCGTTCATTTATACAAAAACGGCGAGAAAATGAAAATGAGCAAACGTACGGGGAAAGCCGTCACGATGCGTGATCTGATTGAAGAGGTCGGCCTTGACGCGGTCCGTTATTTCTTCGCGATGCGCAGCGCTGATACGCATATGGATTTTGACTTGGACCTTGCCGTATCTACATCTAACGAAAACCCTGTGTATTACGCGCAATACGCACATGCCCGTATTTGCAGCATGCTTCGCCAAGGGGAGGAGCAGGGGCTTAAACCGGCGGCGGATCTTGATTTCAGCCATATTCAATCAGAAAAAGAATATGACTTGCTGAAAACGATCGGCGGCTTCCCTGAGGCGGTGGCGGAAGCGGCGGAAAAACGAATTCCGCATCGTGTCACAAACTATATTTATGATCTGGCTTCTGCTCTGCACAGCTTCTACAACGCGGAGAAAGTCATCGATCCAGAAAATGAAGAGAAAAGCCGCGCACGCCTTGCTTTAATGAAGGCAACGCAAATTACGCTGAACAATGCGCTTCAGCTGATCGGGGTATCGGCTCCGGAAAAAATGTAACCATTCATGAAAGGACAAAGTCTTCGGGCTTTGTCCTTTTTTTGTATATAAAACGTGTGATGTACTTCACAATCCCGCACACCGAGTTTTTGTATGATAAGACTGATATTGAATCAGTGAAAGGGGCAAGCCGAATGATCAATCGTCAACATATTCAATTATCGTTGCAGTCATTAAGCTTAGTGGCAGGGTTTATGGTGTGGGTGCTGATTTCATCGCTCATTTCCCAAATGACATCAGATATTCATTTAACCAAAGGCGAGATCTCTTTGGTGACGGCGATTCCCGTTATCCTCGGGTCGCTTCTCCGCATTCCTTTAGGGTATTTAACGAACAGGTTTGGCGCGCGGCTGATGTTTATGATCAGCTTCATCTTGCTTTTGTTTCCTGTGTTTTGGATCAGTATCGCAAACTCTCTGTTTGATTTAATCGCAGGCGGTTTTTTCTTAGGGATCGGGGGAGCGGTGTTCTCCATTGGGGTGACATCCCTTCCGAAATATTATCCGAAAGAAAAGCACGGTGTCGTCAATGGGATTTACGGAGCCGGAAACATCGGAACCGCCATTACCACTTTTGCGGCGCCGGTTATCGCTCAGGCCGCGGGATGGAAAGCAGCCGTGCGGATGTATCTCGTTTTGCTGGCTGTTTTCGCATTGCTGCACGTTTTGTTCGGCGACCGGCATGAGAAGAAGGTCAAAGTCTCCGTAAAAACCCAAATCAAAGCCGTTTACCGAAATCATGTGCTGTGGTTTTTGAGCATGTTTTATTTTATTACGTTTGGGGCTTTTGTCGCCTTCACTATCTATCTGCCGAACTTTCTGGCAGAGCACTTTGGACTGAGTCCGGCGGATGCCGGTTTGCGGACGGCTGGCTTTATTGCCGTATCAACGCTGCTCAGGCCAGCAGGTGGATTTCTGGCTGATAAAATAAGCCCGCTTCGCATCCTGATGGTTGTTTTTGCGGGACTTACATTATCAGGAATTATCTTATCGTTCTCACCGACGATCGGCCTTTATACGTTTGGGACATTAACGGTGGCGGTCTGCTCAGGTATAGGAAACGGGACCGTTTTTAAACTCGTGCCTTTCTATTTTTCGAAGCAAGCGGGTATTGCAAATGGTATTGTGTCTGCCATGGGCGGATTAGGAGGATTTTTCCCTCCTCTGATTTTGGCGAGTGTATTTCAGGCAACAGGCCAATACGCGATTGGTTTTATGGCGCTTTCGGAAGTGGCGTTAGCCAGCTTTGTCCTTGTCATATGGATGTATTGGCAGGAAAAAATGAAAACGCACACGGAGAGAAACAGTCAGAGCCTCAATTAACACTGGGGCATTCACAAGATTGTTAATTTTTTCTCGATGGGTACAAATCAATTCACGTTACAATAAACATACGCAACGTGATTTTCTTCGAGGTGAGCTCATGAATTTTCTCTCTGTTCGACCATCTGATAGTGATTTTATCTCCAGCGATCTCCATGAATTGCTGGAATCAATCAGCACGAAAAGAAAAATGGAAAAACACACGTATTTGTTTCGGGAAGGAATGGATGCAGAAGAGCTTTATCTGATTCAATCAGGGCTCATTGAAATCGGCAAGCTGACATCTGACGGAAAAGACCTGACGCTTAGAATCTGCCAAAAGCATGATATTGTCGGGGAATTAACACTTTTCACCGAAGAGCCAAGGTATATGCTCAGTGCAAAAGTGCTGGAGGATGGCGAGGTGCTCGTCATTAATAAAAACAAGCTCGAAAAGGAATTAATCCAAAACGGTGCTTTGACATTTGAATTTATGAAATGGATGAGCACCCACCTCCGGAAAATCCAGTCCAAAATCAGGGATCTGCTTCTTCACGGCAAAAAGGGAGCGCTCTACTCCACCCTTATCCGCTTATCAAACAGCTATGGGGTGGAACGAAGCGACGGCATTCTGATTAACATTGTGCTGACAAATCAGGATTTGGCAAAGTTTTGCGCGGCGGCACGGGAAAGTGTCAACCGTATGCTGGGAGATCTCCGAAAACAAGGGGTTATTTCAATAGACGAATCCGGAAAAATTATTTTGCACAAGCTGGACTATTTGCGATGCGAGATCGAGTGTGAAAATTGTCCGCTGGAGATTTGCAATATTGACTGAAAAAACAAGGACACCGCTGTCCTTGTTTTTTTATATAAACATGCACATGACGGCAAAAAAGAAGCTGGCATTCACGATTTCCAAAATGCCGATCGTTTTCGCGGGCCAATCTCTTCCATGAAAAAACCATGCCCGCAAGCTGCTTGGAATAAAAGCAAAAAATGCCCATCCTGCTCCGAGAAGAGCGGATAAAAAGGGGAGCAGCAGGTGATAACCCCATGACCAGTATGCAAATCCTCTGTTTCTTTTCTCCCGGATGACCGACTTCACATAAAAGGAACTCCCGATAAAAAATAAAGCAGATTGAGAGAGAATAAACCAAGCCCAGCCGTCAAGAGCCCCCGTCCCCAGCCAGCAGCTCGCAAGCCCGCCTGAACAAAAGAACAGAACTCCCGCCATATCATTCACGAGCGCCCGTTCGTTTTTTCGGCGGGCAAAATACATATGGATGAGGAACAGCGGCACTAAAGTAACGCCAATCCAGATGAGCGGCGGCTTATGAAAAACAGAAATGATCAAGAAGCAGCAAGCCGGAAAACCGTAAACATATATCCACTTTTGATAGGGCTTGAGTTGTCTCTTTTTCAAGGCGAGCGTAACGGGATAAACCGCCAAGTAAAGGAAAAGCCAGCCTAGGAAGAGCGGAATATGCCAGAGAACGGGACCGCCCTTGACCATCCCGAGTAAAAATGGAATCAGCAGCATGGCCCATGCGCCGTGCTGCTTCGGAACAAGCACCTTCATCGAAACCCTCCTTTTTTATTTGATTCTAAATGCAGTCATCCTTCCGGTAAGTGACATTCATCATACAAGCTGTGAAATATATCACTGCTGCACAGGCTCAATCGAGCTACACTAAAGCTATCCTTAACACAGGAGGCTTTCCTATGAATCAGTGTGACTATTTATTATTTCTGAAACAACTTCCCATGTTTAATGAAGTGCCTCTATCGATTGTGGAAACCTTGCTAAAAAACGGAACGTTTATCCGCGGCTCATCTGATCGGTCTCCATCCTTTCTTCATTCTCAATCCGTTTATATTGTATTAAAAGGCAGTGTCCGTTTTATGGACAGCAGGCTCCCTGAAGGCTCGAAAACCGTTGCGCTGTGGGAAAAAGGCGATGTGTTTCCGATTGATGAAAAAGGCGGGCTGTATTTATCGCCTTTTATCAAAGTCAATGCCACTTCAGACATTCTGATTCTTAATATCCCTTATTGCATATTTAAAAAAATGATGTCTTACCATCCGCGGCTGCAAATGAATTTTTTGGCCATGCTTCAGCAAAACGTCTTTTGTTCCTATCAATTATTTTTGCGGTATCTGCATACATCACAAGATGAAAATGCCGAGCCCGGTTCTTAAATAGAGCCGGTTTTTTTGATCGTTGAATGAACGCAGCCTTCTCATCTGTGAAAGTCCTTCCTTCTCCTTTATGTGAATATTTTGTGAAAAAAGCAGAGTGTGTGACATAGTTCACAAGAAAATACGCTGTCTCTGTTTATAGTGAACTTAGCATCACCTGACTCGGAAGGAGTGAACTTTCATGAAGAAAAAGAAAATGAGTCCGTTGTTTAGGAGATTGAATTATTTCTCTCCTATCGAACACCATTCAAATAAACATAGCCAAACCACCCGCGAAGATCGCGATTGGGAGAATGTATACAGAAACAGATGGCAGCACGACAAAGTCGTTCGCTCCACCCACGGTGTTAACTGCACAGGGTCTTGCAGCTGGAACATTTATGTGAAAAACGGAATTGTCACGTGGGAAGGGCAAAACTTGAATTATCCATCAACAGGCCCGGATATGCCTGATTTCGAACCGAGAGGCTGTCCGCGGGGCGCCAGTTTTTCGTGGTACATCTACAGCCCGCTCCGTGTGAAATATCCGTACGTGCGCGGTGTGCTGATCAATTTGTGGCGGGAAGCACTGCAGGCGCATCAAAATCCGCTTGATGCTTGGAAATCAATCGTTGAAAATCCTGAAAAAGCGAAGTCCTATAAACAGGCAAGAGGAAAAGGCGGGTTTGTGCGCGCTGAATGGTCCGAGGTGCTGAAGCTGATTTCAGCCTCTCTGCTGTATACAGTCATGAAATACGGGCCTGATCGGAATGTCGGCTTTTCACCGATTCCGGCGATGTCCATGATCAGCTACGCATCAGGTTCGCGATTCATGTCTTTAATCGGCGGCCCTATGCTCAGTTTCTATGACTGGTATGCGGATCTTCCGCCGGCGTCCCCGCAAATTTGGGGCGACCAGACGGACGTTCCGGAAAGCAGTGATTGGTACAATTCCGGCTATATCATCACATGGGGTTCAAACGTTCCGTTAACGAGAACGCCTGACGCACATTTTTTGGCGGAAGCCCGCTATAAAGGCGCTAAGGTCATTTCGATCAGTCCGGATTTTGCGGAATCCTCAAAGTTCGCCGATGACTGGCTCAGTATCCGCCAAGGGACTGACGGGGCGCTTGCGATGGCTATGGGGCATGTCATTTTGCAGGAATTTTACGTGAATCAAGAGACGGAGCGGTTTATCAAGTATGCGAAGCAATACACGGATTTTCCATTCCTCGTCACTCTGTCAAAAGAAAACGGCGTATACACAGCGGGCCGGTTTCTGCATGCGAAGGACATAGGGCGGCAGACAAAGCATGATCAATGGAAGCCTGCAGTCTGGAATGAACAGACAGGCGCTCTTGCCATACCGCAAGGAACAATGGGCTCCCGCTGGGACGGGCAGCAGAAATGGAACCTGCACATGATCGATGAAGACACCGGGGAACAGATCGAGCCCCGTCTCTCTGTGCTTGGAATGGAGGACGAAATCGGCTCGGTGCGCATTCCGTATTTTTCAAATGACGGAAACGAAGTGCTCAAGCGGGATCTTCCTATTAAAAAACTGGATCTGAACGGCGAAGAGGTATGTGTCACGACCGTGTTTGACTTGATATTGGCCAATTACGGCGTGAACCGGGGCATCGGTCAGCAATCAGCTGTCTCTTATGATGATCCTCGTCCGTTTACACCTGGCTGGCAGGAACAGATGACGGGAATCAAAAAAGAGGCCGTCATTCAGATTGCGAGAGAGTTTGCTCAAAATGCGATTGATACTGACGGCAGATCCATGATTATCGTCGGAGCGGGGATTAACCACTGGTTCAATTCCGACACAATCTACCGCGCGGTGTTAAATCTTGTTTTACTCGTAGGCGCCCAAGGCGTAAACGGCGGAGGCTGGGCTCATTATGTCGGTCAGGAAAAGCTCCGTCCTGCCGAAGGGTGGCAGACGATCGCAAATGCAAAGGACTGGGAAGGCGTGCCTAAGCTGCAAAACGGCACCTCATTTTTTTACTTTGCGACAGACCAGTGGCGTTATGAAGACCAGCCGATCAGTGACTTGGCTTCACCGATCGCCGGGTCATCCCGCTACAAGCATCACGCCGATTACAATGTGCTGGCGGCGCGATTAGGGTGGCTGCCGTCCTACCCGACTTTCGATAAAAGCGGCATTGACCTGTACAAAGAAGCTGAAAAAGCGGGGGCGGCGACGCCTGAAGACGTTGGTGCGTATGTAGCCTCACAGCTTCAGGACAAAAAGCTGAAATTCGCGATTGAAGATCCAGACAATGAAGCCAATTTCCCAAGGAATCTCTTCGTATGGCGGGCCAATCTGATCTCAAGCTCAGGAAAAGGGCATGAATATTTTCTCAAGCATTTGCTGGGAACGACGAACGGTTTGATGAATGACGACAGCGACAGCATCCGCCCTGAAGAAATCAAATGGCGGGAGCAGGCGCCGGAAGGCAAGCTCGACTTGTTAATCAACCTTGATTTTCGAATGGCGGGTACGGCGCTGTATTCCGATATCGTGCTGCCGGCGGCGACATGGTATGAAAAACACGATCTCAGCAGCACGGATATGCACCCGTTCATCCATCCATTTGCTCCGGCCATCTCAGCTCCGTGGGAATCGAGATCAGACTGGGATATTTTCAAGGCCCTGTCAAAAGCCGTTTCCGATCTGGCGGAAGAAGTCGAGATGGAGCCGGTGAAAGAAGTGGTTGCAACGCCGCTTCTCCACGACACGATGCAGGAGCTGGCCCAGCCGTTCGGCAAAATCAATGACTGGAGCAGGGGCGAATGTGAAGCCATTCCGGGAAAAACGATGCCGAACATCCAAGTCGTTGAACGGGATTACAAGCACATCTTTCATAAAATGACCGCGCTCGGACCTTACACCGGTTTAAAACCGAGCGGCACAAAAGGGATGAGCTGGTCGATAGCCGATGAATATGAATCACTCAAAAAGAGACTTGGAGAAATCACCTCGGACAGCGTCGCAAAGGGATGTCCGAATATAAGTGAAGCGAAGCAGGCGGCGGAAGCGATTTTAACCCTGTCGTCCACCTCCAATGGAAAAGTCGCCGTGAAAGCATGGGAATCACTTGAAAACATCACCAATCTGGAGCTGAAAGACCTGGCGGAAGAACGGGAGGAAGAATGCTTTACGTTCGAACAAATTACAGCCCAGCCAAAAACGGTTATCACGTCTCCGGCCTTTACCGGCTCAGAAAAAGGGGGACGCAGGTACTCGCCGTTTACGACAAACGTAGAAAAATTAATTCCGTGGCGGACTCTGACCGGCAGACAATCTTATTATGTCGATCATGAACTGATGATGGAATTCGGTGAAACGATGGCGACATTTAAACCGATCCTCCAGCATCGCCCGTTCCTAAGCAAAAGGCCTGATCAAGAGGGCAAAGAAATCGTTCTTAATTATTTGACGCCGCATAATAAATGGTCCGTCCACAGCATGTATTTTGATTCCCTGCCGATGCTGACACTGTTCCGCGGCGGGCCGACCGTGTGGATGAATAAAGATGACGCCGCGGATACGGATATCAAAGACAACGATTGGATTGAATGCTTTAACCGAAACGGCGTTGTCGTGGCGAGGGCGGTTTTGTCTCACCGGATTCCTAAAGGAATGGCGTTTATGCACCATGCCCAGGACCGCCATATCAACGTGCCCGGCACAAAACTGACAAATAACCGCGGCGGCACCCATAACAGCCCGACAAGGATTCACGTTAAGCCGACACAGATGATCGGGGGCTATGCCCAGCTCAGCTACGGCTTTAATTATTACGGCCCGACGGGGAACCAGCGCGACCTGAATGTCGTCATCCGCAAGCTGAAGGAGGTCGATTGGCTTGAAGATTAAAGCGCAAATAGGGATGGTCATGAACTTGGATAAATGCATCGGCTGCCACACGTGCAGCGTCACCTGCAAAAACACGTGGACAAACCGTTCCGGTGCGGAATATATGTACTTCAATAATGTAGAAACAAAGCCGGGTATCGGCTACCCGAAGCAATGGGAGGACCAGGACAAATATAAAGGCGGCTGGACATTGAAAAAAGGGAAGCTTGAACTGAAATCCGGCCCGAAAACAAACCGGCTTGCAGGCCTTTTCTATAATCCGAATCAGCCGTCAATTGATGATTACTATGAACCTTGGAACTATGATTATGAAACATTAACGAACAGTCCGCAGAAAAAACACCAGCCTGTGGCACGGCCGAAATCGTCCCTGACGGGGGATTTCATGAATATTGAGTGGGGCCCGAACTGGGAGGATGATCTCGCCGGCGGCCATATTACAGGGCTTGAAGATCCAAACGTTCAAAAAATGGAGGAATCGATCAAAACGGAGTTCGATGAGGTCTTTATGATGTACCTGCCGCGTATTTGCGAACACTGCATCAATCCGGCATGCGTGTCATCCTGCCCATCCGGCGCCATGTACAAACGCGAAGAAGACGGCATTGTGCTTGTGGATCAAAACGCGTGCCGTTCATGGAGATATTGCGTGTCATCCTGCCCTTATAAAAAAGTCTATTTTAACTGGCAAACGAACAAAGCGGAAAAATGCACACTTTGCTTTCCGCGCTTGGAGGCGGGGCTGCCGACCATCTGCTCGGAGACGTGTGTCGGCAGAATCCGCTATCTCGGTGTCATGCTGTATGACGCGGACAAAGTGGAGGAAGCAGCATCTGTTGAAAATGAAAAGGATCTCTATCATTCCCAATTAGACGTTTTTCTCGATCCGAATGATCCCGAGGTTGCCAAACAGGCAAAAGAACAAGGCATCCCGGCTGAATGGATAGAGGCGGCGCAGCAATCGCCGATCTACAAAATGATCATCGACTGGAAGATTGCGCTGCCGCTTCACCCTGAGTACCGCACCCTGCCGATGGTTTGGTACATTCCGCCGCTGAGCCCGATTATGAATCTCTTTGAAGGAAAAGGAAGCGGGCAATCCGCGGAAGCTATTTTCCCGGCTATCGACCAAATGAGAATTCCGATTGACTATTTGGCGCAGCTATTAACGGCTGGTGATACGGATCATATTCGGTCCACGTTAAAGAAAATGTCTGTTATGCGCCAATATATGAGAGCGGTCCAGACGAATAAATCCATCGACCCGGCACTGATCTCCAGTGTCGGCTTAACAGAACAGCAAATTAAAGACATGTACCGGCTGCTGGCGATCGCCAAATATGATGACCGCTTTGTGATTCCAAGCAGCCATCGGGAAGAAGTGTCTGATTTATACGCTGAACAAGGGAGCTGCGGCTTATCATTTTCAGGCGGCCCAGGCTCTTGTTTCTAACTTTTGATAAATGAGGTGGAACAAGATGAACACCATGGACCGGCAAATTACGTTTTCTGCTCTTTCCTGTCTTCTCTCTTATCCTGATGAAGAATGGAGAGCCGAGCTTCCTGATTGGAAGTCTCTTATTCTTGAAATCAGCAGCCGGAAAATCAGGGAGAAGCTGCTGCACTTTTTGGAGGCGGCAGCCGGATTTTCTCCGGAAGCGCTGATTGAACACTATGTCTATACGTTCGATTTCGGGAAAAAAACGAATATGTACGTCACCTACTTTAACTCAGGCGAACAAAGGGAACGCGGCATTGAATTGCTGCATTTAAAAAACACCTACCAGCAATCCGGTTTCCTGCCGACAGAGAAAGAACTGCCTGATTACCTGCCGCTGATGCTGGAATTTGCGGCGGCTGCGGAGACTGAAGCGGCGAGAAGCGTGTTTGAGAAATATCTGTCCAATGTGAGAGAGCTGGCATCCCGACTCGAAAAAAATGACAGCATATACGCCGGGCTCTTGCATGCCCTGCTGGCCGCGCTGGACATTCTCGGCGTGCGGGAAAGCATTGAAGAAGGGACTGTTCAGGCATGAGCGAGCGGGTCCTGTGGGGGATTATGCCGTACATTGTATTGACGATCTTTATCGGCGGGCATATTTACCGCTATCAGCATGACCAGTTTGGCTGGACGGCGAAATCAAGCGAGCTGTTAGAAAAGAAAAAACTCGCGGCTGGCAGCACACTTTTTCATTGGGGCCTCGTGTGCGTTGTCGGCGGACATGTCATGGGAATTTTGATCCCGGAAGCCGTGTACGCTTCCATCGGCATTTCAGAGCATATGTATCACAAAATAGCGATCGGCGCTGGCTTGCCGGCGGGGATTGCGGCGTGTACCGGACTCGTGATCCTGACGTACAGAAGGCTGTTTGACAAAAGAATCCGCAAAACCAGCTCGCCATCGGATATCCTTACGCTCATCCTGCTGCTGTTTATGATGCTGTCGGGCGTTGCGGCCACGTTTCTCAACATTGATTCGAAAGGCTTTGATTACAGAGCGACAGTCGGGCCGTGGTTCAGGGAAATCGTTTTGTTCCGGCCTGACGCTTCTTTGATGGAGAGTGTCCCGCTATGGTTTAAGTTTCATATCATCATCGGGTATGTTGTTTTTATCCTCTGGCCGTTTACAAGATTGGTTCACGTGTTCAGCCTGCCGCTCAAGTATTTGACCCGCAGCTATGTTGTTTATCGGAAACGCTCATGAAAATCCCCTTTCCAAGAGGGGGATTTTTATGGTGAAAAAAATAAAAATATAAGATATTTTCTGCCAATGTAATGGCTGGGCGGCCGGGATTCCTGTTATGTTTGATGTGAAATACATGAACAAAAGGAGAGTGAAGAATGAAGCGGGTTTTCTTCATTGTAGCTGCTTGTCTCATCACCAGCGCCGGCGTCCTGACACTCAGACATTCTCATATATTAACCGGCGGCACGGCCGGACTGTCACTAAGCCTGTCATATTTGTTTCCATCCTCGTTTGCCGTTATCTTCTTTCTGATTAATATCCCGTTTTATATATTTTCCCTCATCAGAATGGGCATCAAATTCACTCTATCTACCGTTTTTGCAGTCACAGTGCTGACTATGTTTACAGGCGCAGATCACTGGCTGCCGCCGTTCTCTGTTTCACCGCTTGCCGGGGCGATTTGCGGCGGATCGCTGATCGGGTTCGGCCTGTCGCTCATGTTTTACCATCAGGCATCGCTCGGCGGCGCCAATATCCTCGCTTTATTTCTGCAAAAGCGCTGCGGATGGAATCCGGGTGCGGTTAATTTCCTTTTCGATTTTGGCGTAGTGCTGGCCGGCATTTTTTCCGTCGGATTGCAAAGAGGAATCTTCTCCTTAGTGTCGATTGCGGTCACGGGCCTGATCATCGGCATTTTTAAAAATAAAATCAAAAACAGCAGCTCCCTCAAGCCGGTTTTGCTTCATAACCTCACGCCGGGGCAATCACAGGAAGCCTCATCGTAAGCCTTTCCGCTCGTTCGGAGAGGCTTTTCATATGTTTACAGGCCGGAAAACAGAGGGTATACAGAGATATCGGATCAGATGGGGGAGAGTCGGGATGCTGAAAAGGAGACTGGAATTTTGCTTTTTATATATGATGCTTATCGGAGCATATGTCATATGGTTTTTTCCGGTCTCCAGGCTTGAGTTTTACGGCGGATTGCTTTGCTATGCAAGTATTATTTTGTTCAGCATCTATTCGTTAATTCTTGAAAACCGCACCTCGCAGCATACGCTGTTATGGATTCACATTCTTGTGTTTTTTCCGATCGCCGGGTACTTATTTTACCTTTTTTCCGGCCAGCTTTATGAAAAAGGCAAGCTGTTCAGGTCGAAACGGACATATAACCGGGAAAAGCTGAGGACGATATTTGATATGGAGCAAACTCCTGACTTGTCCGGATTGAAAGGAAATCAAAAACGTTTCTTTCAGTATTCAATCAAAGCGGCCCATATGAATATCAATACAAAAAGCAGGCTGACGGTGCTCAAAAACGGGGATGAAACATTCCCTGAGCTGTTTGAGGCGCTTCGGGCGGCAACGTCATTTATACATATTGAATATTACATGTTCAAATCAGACATGCTCGGGCACAAGATGATGGAGATTATGATGGAAAAAGCCCGTGAAGGCGTGGAAGTGCGGTTTTTGTTCGACGCGGCCGGCAGCTTGAAGCTGGCCGGAAAAGACATTAAAAAACTGAAACATGCGGGCGTGAATATCGTCCCGTTTCTGCCGCTGAAATACGGCTTTTTCAACCAGAAATTCAACTTCCGAAATCACCGCAAGATCGTGATCGTTGACGGGAAAACCGGTTTTGTCGGCGGGCTGAATGTCGGCAAGGAATATATCAGCAAAGACCGTAATGTCGGTTTTTGGCGTGACACCCATATGAAAGTCGAAGGAGAGATTGTTCAGACGCTCCACAGCATTTTTATGCTTGATTGGGAATACGTTTCGGATGAGGTGCTTATTGATCAGAAAGCATACAGCCGCCCGGTCCCTGCAGAAAGCGGCGGCATCTATCAAGTCGTTCCGACAGGCCCTGATATGAAGGAGAGGATGAGCGATCTGTATTATGCCATGATTGCGGCAGCCGAATCGTCTGTATGGATTGCGACGCCTTATTTCGTGCCGAATGAGCCGATCCGCACAGCGTTAAAGGAGGCAGCTGCCAGAGGCGTAGAGGTGCGTGTTATGGTGCCGGAAACCAATGACGGGTTTTTAACCCAGTACGCGACGAGATCGTATTTCCCCGAGCTTCTTCGCGAAGGAATCGAAGTCTATTCCTATCAAAAAGGCTTTATGCATCAAAAGGTGCTCATCACTGACGGAAACCTCGCTTCTGTCGGGACGGCGAATATGGACATGAGAAGCTTTCAGCTGAACTTTGAAGTCAATGTCTTTTTTACAGATCAGGCTGCGATCAAAGATCTTGAAGCACATTATCTGGAAGATATGAAGGAATCTGAGAAGATCAGCCCCGTCCGTTTCTATAAGCGCACATTATGGGAAAGAACGAAGGAATCCTTTGCACGGTTATTTTCAGGCGTTTTATAAAAAGCGCTTTAAAAACGCCTTGTGTATAGTATAATTGAGAAATATTATCATTAAGAACGAGGCACAAGGAGGACGGAATCGTGCTGCGACAATTTTTTTCTTACTATAAACCGTACAAAAAGCTGTTTTTTCTCGACTTCTTTTCTGCCATTGCCGGCGGATTGATGGAGCTGAGTTTTCCTCTGATTGTCAATTACTTTATCGATACATTGCTCCCGGGCCGGGATTGGAGTCTGATTATTTTGACTTCCGCTGCTTTATTCGGGGTCTACGCCCTCAGCTCGGCACTTCAGTATGTTGTGACGTATTGGGGCCATATGCTCGGCATTAACATTGAAACCGATATGCGGAAAAAGCTTTTTGACCATCTGCAAAAGCTTTCCTTCAAATTTTACGATAACAACAAAACGGGCAGTTTAATGTCCAAGCTCACCAATGATTTGATGTATATCGGAGAAACCGCCCACCACGGGCCCGAAGATCTGTTTATCGCCATCATGACGATTTTGGGCGCGTTCGGCGTCATGCTGTTCATTAACTGGCAGCTCGCGCTGTTGACCTTTATCATCATGCCGGTCGTCATTTGGCTCGCTCTGTATTTCAATAAAAAAATGACCTCTGCATTTACAAAACTGAACAAAGACGTCGGGGATTTCAGCGCGAGGGTCGAAAACAATATCGGCGGCATCCGCCTTGTCCAGGCTTTCAGTAATGAAGCGTTTGAACAGCAGCGGTTTGACGTGAACAATCAGCGGTTCCGCAAAACAAAACTGACGTCATATAAAATCATGGCGAAAAACGGCTCAATCAGTTACATGCTGACAAGATTCGTCACGCTGTTCGTCCTGTTGTGCGGCACATGGTTTGTCATCCGCGGATCATTATCCTACGGGGAATTCGTCGCTTTCGTGCTGCTGACGAACGTTCTCTTCCGTCCGATTGATAAAATCAACGCGATTATTGAAATGTACCCGCGAGGCATTGCCGGTTTTAAAAGCTTTATGGAAATCCTGGAAACGGAGCCTGACATCAAGGATGCCCCGAATGCGAAACATGTGTCCGGTTTAAAAGGGAATATCCGCTATGATCATGTGTCATTCGGCTATGAAGAAAACAATCCGGTGCTGTCCGGCATTAATTTGTCCATTCAAGCGGGGGAGACGGTCGCATTTGTCGGGCCTTCGGGAGCGGGGAAATCAACGCTGACAAGTCTGCTGCCGCGTTTTTATGAACCGTCTGAAGGCGCGATATCCATAGACGGAATTGATATTAAAGACATGACGCTGTCATCTCTGCGCGGACAAATCGGCGTCGTCCAGCAGGATGTTTTTCTGTTTTCCGGCACATTGCGGGAGAACATTGCTTACGGCCGGCTGGACGCGTCCGAGGAAGAAATCTGGCAGGCCGTCCGCCAGGCGCATTTAGAGGATTTGGTAAACGGGTATCCTGCCGGTTTAGATACGGTGATCGGCGAACGCGGAGTGAAGCTGTCAGGCGGACAGAAGCAGCGGCTTTCCATCGCCAGAATGTTTTTGAAAAACCCGCCGATCTTAATTTTGGATGAGGCTACATCGGCTCTCGATACAGAGACGGAAGCTGCCATTCAAAAGTCTCTGCAGAAACTTTCTGAAGGCCGCACGACACTTGTGATCGCCCATCGGCTGGCTACGGTTAAGGATGCGGACCGGATCGTCGTCGTCACGAAAGAAGGCATCGCCGAACAAGGACACCACAAGGAACTGCTGGCATCCGGCGGCATGTACCAAAGACTCCATCAGGCGCAATTCGGCGAACTGATTCATTAATATAGAAAAAGGATAGACGAACGGGGGCCGAGGCGCCTCCTGTCTATCCTTTCTTATGTAGTCCGTATTTAATGGGCTTCTTTTTGCGCAGGTTCGATGATATGTTTGAAACGGTCAATGAGCTGCACCGCTTTCTTTCCTTCCACTACAATTAAATATTCTTGTTCTTTATGCGCCATTCTGAACGTTTCCAGTTCGATGATGTCTTTGATTTTGCACATCGTTTTTTTAGAGTAGATATACAGCTCGTGGCCTCCCGTGTGGCAAAGCTGATAAAGCTGAAGCATGTTTCGTAAAGTGAACTTTTTAGCGGCTATTTTCAAAGATGTTATATTTTTCATATGTATTCTCCTCCGTCTGATGATATGTTATTTCGGACATTCCCCATATAAACCGGTGATAAACCTGGTTATGCTTTCCACCTCAGCACGCCGCCCGCCAGACGTTTGACTCCGCGGATAGCGCTTAATTCTTCGACGAGCCGAAGCAGCGCTCGGTCTTTCTCTTTCGCTTCAATCATAAAGTCGATGTCCGTCTCCCATTGTCTGAACCGCTCCAGCACCGGCAGAATAAAATTCGCATCCACATAGTCCGCATGACTGCGTACGGCTTTTTCTGATTTTGGCGAGGAGAGGTGGACCTTCGGCTTTAAGCCGATCCGCTGCCACGTTTTCATCATCCGCGGGAGAATGTCATCTAAATCAGCGTCATCGGTCGGATTGGCGTAAAAATGATGATAATCAAACACAAACGGAATGCCCTCTTGTTCACATACACTGAGTGTTTCTTCAGATGTATACGTTTTATCATCGTTTTCCAAAGTCATCCGCTGTTTGATGACATCGGGGAGTTCTTTCAGATTCATGCCGAAACGGTCAAGCGCGCTTTGTTTGTCGCCATAAGCGCCTCCGATATGAATGTTAATGACGGAGCGGTCCGCGATGCCCATGGCGTCCAGCATGTCATAATGATAGGCCATATCCTTGACCGCATTAGCGGTAATTTCCCGCTTCGGGCTTGTGAAAAGGGTGAATTGGTTCGGGTGAAAGCTCGTTCTGAGATCATATTTTCTGACCAGCCCGCCGATCTCACGGAACTCCTGGCGAAACGGCGTGACAAAATCCCACAGTACATCCGGGTGCGTGGCGAGCGGCACAATCGAGCTTGAGAACCTGTACAAAGGGATGCCGTGTCCGACCGCATAGTGGAGGGTGCGCAGCGTATTGGTAAGATTTGCTTTCGTCACAGAAAGCAGGGCCTCTTTCCGCTCGCCGGGTGAAAGTTTTGTATAGCGCGCATATGTTAAGGTTTTGGCGGGGGATGCGTCCCAAAGGCACATGGCGTTTGAAACGAAACCGAATCTGAACAGCATATGGTTTCTCCTTTATAAAAAATAAGATATGGCTTTTCCCAGCCATGCTGCAGGAAGCTGTCTGACGGAGCGCTGTTTCACTTTTTCTAATGTGAGAAGCTCGGATTTTTCGATGTCCTGCTTTATGGTTGAGAGCACTTCTTCCGTAAAGGCCTCATCATTAATGATGACATTCACTTCTTCATTCAAGAACAGGCTCCGTTTATCAAAATTCGGCGTACCGATAATGCTGATGCGGTCGTCTATAATGAAGGCTTTGACGTGATAAAAGCCTTGATAATACCGGTAGATGAGACAGCCGGCTTTCAAAAGCTCGGGATAATAGGTAAACGCCGTTTCCCGAACGAGCGGATGGTCTGACTTCATCGGCACGATCAAAGTGACTTTGACGCCTTTTCGGCAGGCTGCAATAAGCGCTGCCTGAAGCCTTTTGCTCGGTACATAATAAGGCGTGCCGATCACGATGTTTTTTTCTGCTTTAAGGATGCAGGTTTCATAATGCGATTCAAGCGAAAAACCGTCCGACGCATATGTCCTATGAGAGATATTCCCTTCCGGCAACGGCGGATAAACCTCGGGTGACTCGGGTGTTTTTCCGGTGTTTCGTTTCAGGTCGCTTAAAAAAAGAGTCTGGAGATCCGCCGTGCCTTCGCCGGTCATCCGCAGATGATAATCCTCCCAGTTTCCGAACTTCGCTTTTTTGCCGAGATACTCTTCCGCGATGTTGAATCCGCCTACATAGCCGATTTTGCCGTCAATGACGGTTATTTTCCGGTGATTCCGTTTTTGCAGCTTGAAAAAAAGAAACGGAAATCCGGGTTTGTTCAGAAAATGAACGTGAACGCCGGCTTTTTCCATCGTTTGAATAGAAGGCTTTTTCACTTGGCGGCTGCCCGCCCAATCAAGCAGCAGATATACGGAGACGCCGGCCTGCGCCTTTTCTTTCAATAAATGAAACATATCATGGCAGACTTGGTCGTTCTTCATAATAAAAAACATCATATGAATAGAAGAGACGGCTTGGCGGATATCGGCCGTCATTTGCTGCACCAGCTCGCCGCCGCAGTGAATGAGTCTGATATCACTCTTTTTCGGATCAAAAACGGGCTCATACGCCTGTTTTTTGTACGCCGCCCGGCCAAGCAGCATATCAAGCAGCATAAGTGCGATTAATATGATAAAAATGACAAGCAATACAACAAAGATCTTCATATCGACACTCCTTTCCTAAGTATCCATAGTGTGCCCTGAGAATGCGAATTTAACCATTGACTGAACACTCATTCATTATTTATGATAAAGTAAAGATATGACAATGAAGAGGGGAATCAGAACAAAGGGGGAGACAAGATGAACGCTTTTCTCATGGTAAACGCGCTGCTGTTCTTAGCTGTAACCGCTTACGCCGTTTATTTATTCGTTTACCTGATCAGAACGAGGATCGCTTATATTAAGCTCGGCCAAAGGGAAGAATTTGATAAACGCCTGAAAGAACGTCTGCAAAAGATATGGGTGAATGTGTTCGGACAGAAAAAATTGCTGAAAGATAAAAAAAGCGGAATCATCCACGTTCTGTTTTTTTACGGATTTATACTCGTTCAGTTCGGCGCAATTGATTTTATTCTGAAAGGGCTGCTTCCCGATCGGCATTTGCCGTTCGGCCCGCTTTATCCGGCGTTTACCTTTTTTCAGGAAATCGTCACGTTTCTTATTTTAATTGCCGTGGTTTGGGCGTTTTACCGGCGCTACATTGAAAAACTCGTCAGACTGAAACGCGGGTTTAAAGCGGGGCTTGTCCTGCTGTTCATCGGAGGACTGATGGTGACGGTGCTTCTCGGGAACGCCATGAACCTTTTATGGCACGATCATTCTTTGTCCTGGACGGAGCCGATCGCTTCCTCCATTGCGTTTGTGCTCGGCGGTCTTTCAGCACCGGCCGCAGCCGCCGTGTTTTATGTTTCATGGTGGCTTCATCTGTTGTTTTTGCTCAGCTTTTTAGTGTACGTGCCGCAATCAAAGCATGCACACTTAATTGCGGGTCCGGCAAATGTGTTCCTCACCAGGCTGAATTCAAAAGGAAAACTGGAAAAAATTGATTTCACCGATGAAACGAAAGAAAGCTACGGTGCCGGAAAGATTGAAGACTTCCGCCGCTCCCAGCTTGTCGATCTTTACGCCTGCGTCGAATGCGGCCGCTGTACAAATATGTGTCCTGCTTCCGGTACGGGCAAAATGCTTTCACCGATGGATCTCATCTTAAAGCTGAGAGACCACCTGACGGAAAAGGGAGCTGCCGTGACATCAAAATCTCCGTGGGTGCCCGCGCCCGTTTTTCAGCATACGAAGGCGAATCAGCTCGCCGCGGCTTCCTCAGGGGGAGGCTCGCGTGAAGCGGCGGCAGCCATTGACTACAACCCGAGCTTAATCGGCGAGGTCATTACGGAGGAGGAAATCTGGGCGTGCACCACATGCCGCAACTGTGAAGATCAATGTCCGGTCATGAATGAACACGTTGATAAAATTATCGATCTGCGCCGCTATCTTGTGCTTACGGAAGGGAAGATGGACAGCGACGCGCAGCGGGCCATGACAAGCATTGAAAGACAGGGAAACCCGTGGGGCTTAAACCGGAAAGAGCGGGAAAACTGGCGGGAGCAGACGGATACAGAGATTCCAACGGTGAAAGAAATGAAAAAACAAGAGAAAGAGTTTGATTATTTGTTTTGGGTCGGTTCAATGGGTTCCTATGACAACAGAAGCCAAAAGATCGCCGTCTCATTTGCAAAACTGCTCAATGAAGCGGGCGTATCCTTTGCGATACTCGGCAATAAAGAAAAAAACTCTGGCGATACGCCGCGCCGTTTAGGCAACGAGTTTCTGTTCCAAGAGCTGGCGGAACACAACATCGGCGAATTTGAAAAACACGGGATCAAAAAAATCGTCACGATTGATCCGCACGCCTATAATATGTTCAAAAATGAATATCCGGATTTCGGATTCCAGGCTGAAGTCTATCATCATACTGAATTATTAGCCGAGCTGGTGTCGCAGGGGAAACTAAAACCGCTTCATCCGGTGAATGAAACGATTACCTTCCATGACTCGTGCTATTTAGGCAGATACAATGAAGTGTATGAGCCGCCGAGAGCGATCTTAAAAGCCATCCCGGGCGTTCAATTGAAAGAAATGGAGCGCAGCCGCGAAAACGGAATGTGCTGCGGCGCCGGGGGAGGCCTCATGTGGATGGAAGAAGAAACGGGAGTGAGAATCAACACGGCCCGGACTGAGCAGGCGCTTTCTGTCAGCCCGACGGTCATCAGCTCCGGCTGCCCTTACTGCCTGACCATGCTCGGTGACGGTACAAAAGCGAAAGATGCCGAAGACGCGATCGGCACTTATGATGTCAGTGAATTACTCGCCATGTCTGTATTCGGTACGGAAAAACAAGAGTCTTTATAGAGAGAAGCAGGCCGCCCGCGCATATGCCGGCGGCTTTGTTTTCGCGCATCGGCCGAATTATGAAGGGACGCCTCTAAAATTTCTTAAATTACACTGTTAAGGGTAGCATATTCTGTTTTAATTTGTTTATAATGAGAGGTATGGTTTATGAACAAAACAATACAAAATCGTTCTTATTATAGGATAGAAACAGATACATATAAGTAATAGAAAGGGAGTGTCCGACCTTGAGTATCAAACAATATTCTCAGGAACAGCTGAAGCAGATGGCTTTAGTTGAAATCGCTCACGAAATTTTCTCAGAACATAAAAAACCGGTTCCGTTCCAGGAGCTGCTGAATGAAATTACCTCCTTGCTCGGTGTTAAGAAAGAGGAACTGGGTGACCGCATCGCCCAATTTTATACCGACCTCAACATTGACGGCCGCTTTATTGCTCTGTCAGATCAGACTTGGGGGCTTCGCAGCTGGTATCCGTACGATCAGCTGGACGAAGAAACACAGCCGACTGTAAAAGCGAAAAAGAAAAAAGCGAAAAAAGCCGTTGAAGAAGATCTTGATCTTGACGAATTCGAGGAAGTTGATGAAGATGACATCGATCTCGATGAAATTGAAGAAGATCTTGACCTTGAAGCAGACAGCTTTGACGACGAAGATATCGACGATGAAGAAGATGACGACGATCTTGAGATCGAAGAGGATATGATTGAAGAAGATGAGGATGAAGACGAGGATCAAAAACGCTGATTTCATAGCAGCAAAACGATCTTGACTTTCATTGTCGAACTATGTAGTATGTATTTTGGGCTCTTCAAAAAGAAGAGAATTCATAAGAGTGCTACGCTCCCTTTCAAGAAATTGAAAGGGAGCTTTCTTATTTTCATCTCCCAAATTCTTTTAAACATCATTTGTTTTTAGTGAAATGATTTTTTATAAAACGGCACATTTTAAAGAATGTAGCGCAGACCGAAGAGAGGAGCAAACGAAATGACGAAGTATATTTTTGTAACCGGGGGAGTTGTATCTTCACTCGGAAAAGGAATTGTGGCAGCATCACTGGGCCGCCTGTTGAAAAACAGAGGCATGAGCGTCACCATCCAAAAATTTGACCCTTATATCAACGTTGACCCGGGAACGATGAGCCCGTACCAGCACGGTGAGGTGTTCGTAACCGATGACGGCGCCGAGACTGATCTTGACTTAGGGCACTACGAGCGTTTCATTGACATTAATCTGAACAGATTCAGCAACGTGACGACCGGTAAAATCTATTCTGCTGTATTGAAGAAAGAACGCCGCGGGGACTACCTCGGGGGAACGGTTCAGGTCATTCCGCATATCACAAATGAACTGAAAGACCGTGTTTACCGCGCCGGCAAAGAAACAAATGCAGATGTAGTCATTACTGAGATCGGCGGAACCGTGGGAGATATCGAATCCCTTCCGTTCCTTGAAGCCATCCGTCAAATGAAAAGCGACATCGGCCATGAAAACGTGATGTACATTCACTGTACGCTTGTTCCGTACATCAAAGCGGCGGGCGAGCTGAAAACAAAACCGACGCAGCACAGCGTAAAAGAGCTGAGAAGCCTCGGCATTCAGCCTAATATCATCGTCGTGCGCACAGAAATGCCGATTTCTCAAGATATGAAAGATAAAATCGCCCTCTTCTGCGATATTGACACGAAAGCGGTTATTGAATGTGAAGATGCGGACAACCTTTACTCCATCCCGCTTAACCTTCAGGAGCAGGGACTCGATAAGCTTGTCTGCGATCATATGAAATTAGAGTGCAAAGATCCGGATATGACGGAATGGAAAGACCTTGTCAAAAGAGTGAAAAACTTGTCTAAAACCATTACAATCAGCCTCGTCGGAAAATACGTCGAGCTTCAGGACGCTTACATTTCAGTTGTTGAATCACTGCGCCACGCGGGCTATGCGTTTGACGCTGATGTGAAGATCAAATGGATTAACGCCGAAGAAGTGACAGAAAGCAATATTCAAGAGCTCACTGAAGGCACAGACGGAATCATCGTGCCCGGCGGTTTCGGAGACCGCGGTGTAGAAGGGAAAATCATCGCCGCCAAGTACGCGCGTGAAAATAAAATTCCGTTCTTCGGCATCTGCCTCGGTATGCAGATTGCATCCATTGAATATGCGCGAAACGTATTAGGTCTGGAAGGGGCTCACTCTGCGGAGATCGATCCGTCCACTCCTTATCCGATCATCGACCTTCTTCCTGAACAAAAAGATGTCGAGGATCTTGGAGGAACGCTTCGTCTCGGACTGTACCCTTGTAAGCTTCAGGAAGACACGAAAGCTTTCGAAGCGTATGCGGATGAAGTGGTATACGAACGCCACCGCCACCGTTATGAATTCAACAATGAATACAGACAGAAAATGGAAGAGAACGGTTTTGTGTTCTCAGGCACAAGCCCTGACGGCCGCCTTGTGGAAATTATCGAGCTGAAAGACCATCCTTGGTATGTCGCTTGCCAATTCCACCCTGAGTTCAAATCAAGACCGACAAGACCTCAGCCTTTATTCAAAGACTTTATCGGCGCTTCCGTACAAGCTGCCGAACAGAAGTAATAAAAAAAGACTTGCCTCCGTTAAAAGCGGCAAGTCTTTTTTCTTCATCAGTCATATTCCTGCACCATTTCCTTTAATGTAAAGGACAGTGCGTGATAGACATACAGGCCTGTCATTAATGAAGGAAAGCCGTATCTTGTTCCGTCTTCATCGGGCAGAAGCGGCATTTTTAATTTGCTGTCAATATGAACATCACAAAATGCCTCAATCCCGGTTTGATCCTTAATGACGGGGGACACGCAGACGAGGCCGATCCCTTTTTCATAAAGCTTTTTTGCCAGCGCCTGTTCTTCAGCCGTACCCGGGCCTGAACAGAACATCAGCACCCTGTCGCTTACTGTAATCGAATCAGCTGTATCCGGAAACGCCTTGACCGAAGGCATCGGTTCAGAGCCGAGTTCCGCCTCGCACAAAATGCCCTGCATCTCATTTGCGCCGTATAAATAGATGGAATGGCCGCTGACGGCAGCCTGAGCCAGCAGCCGCGCGCCGTCTTCTATTGCTTCGGATTCCTTATCCTGAATGCGGGAAAAAATGCCTGCAAGCTGCGTCGTAAAGATCTTTAACATGAGTGAAACCTCCTTTACACTTACAAGAACAGTATACAACAAAAGAGAAAATGCTCAGAAAATGTCGGAAAGTAGACTATTATAATTAAAGGAAATGTGAAAATCAAACAGAATACATAAACAACTGCTTCCTTTTGACGAAAATGATAATATTGGGGTGTAAAATGATGAATGAAAAGATTTTAATCGTAGATGACCAATACGGTATACGTATATTGCTCAATGAAGTGTTTCATAAAGAAGGGTACCAGACGTTTCAGGCCGCCAACGGCATACAGGCGCTGGACATCGTAACAAAAGAACGGCCCGATCTTGTGCTTTTAGATATGAAAATCCCCGGCATGGACGGAATCGAAATTCTCAAACGCATGAAAATGATCGACGACTCCATCCGCGTCATTATTATGACCGCTTACGGAGAACTCGATATGATTAAGGAATCAAAAGAGCTCGGAGCGCTGACTCATTTTGCCAAACCTTTCGACATTGACGAGATCAGAGACGCGGTGAAAAAATATTTACCTCTAAAATCGAATTAATAAAATTAGAAACAATTATGTCATTGTGTTGCCGATTTGTCGAAAAGTTGGTATCCTAGAGATGGAGAAAAAGCGATCTGTTGTTTTACATATGACAGGTTTTTATGGTCATGCTATAGGGTGGAAAGCTTTTTTCGAGAAAGCAAATCAGGCTACATAAGGAGGACTTTCGACATGCCTTTAGTTTCAATGACGGAAATGTTGAATACAGCTAAAGAAAAAGGATATGCTGTTGGACAATTTAACCTAAATAACCTTGAGTTCACTCAAGCTATTTTACAAGCAGCAGAAGAGGAAAAATCCCCGGTTATTCTTGGTGTTTCAGAAGGCGCGGGACGCTACATGGGCGGCTTCAAAACGGTCGTTGCCATGGTTAAAGCTCTTATGGAAGAATACAAAGTGACAGTTCCTGTTGCCATTCACTTAGACCACGGTTCAAGCTTTGAATCTTGTGCGAAAGCGATTCATGCAGGCTTCACTTCTGTAATGATCGACGCATCTCACCATCCGTTTGAGGAAAACGTAGCAACTACAGCTAAAGTGGTTGAGCTTGCTCATTTCCACGGCGTTTCAGTTGAAGCTGAGCTCGGAACTGTCGGCGGACAGGAAGATGACGTTATCGCTGAAGGCGTAATCTATGCTGACCCTAAAGAGTGTCAAGAACTTGTAGAGCGTACTGGCATCGACTGCCTTGCACCTGCATTAGGTTCTGTTCACGGCCCTTACAAAGGCGAACCGAACCTCGGTTTCAAAGAAATGGAAGACATCGGCAAATCAACCGGCCTTCCGTTAGTACTTCACGGCGGTACAGGAATTCCGACTGCCGACATTAAAAAATCAATCTCACTTGGTACGGCTAAAATCAACGTAAACACTGAAAACCAAATTTCTTCTGCAAAAGCTGTCCGCGAAACATTGGCAGCTAAGCCGAACGAATATGATCCTCGTAAATATCTTGGACCTGCTCGTGAAGCGATCAAAGAAACGGTTATCGGCAAAATGCGTGAGTTCGGTTCTTCAAACCAAGCTTAATCCAGTGTAACATCCATAAACCGCCTGACAGCATTGACAGGCGGTTTTATGTCTTACCTTTAGAAAGCGCAATCATGTTTTACAGTTCTGAAAATTGATTACTGGGGAGGCTTTCCTTATGTTATTTTTCATTGATACAGCAAACATTGACGAGATTAAAGAAGCTTATGAACTTGGCGTTCTCGCCGGAGTGACGACAAACCCTAGTTTAGTAGCAAAAGAAGCTGACGTGACTTTCCATGACAGACTTCGTGAGATTACGGAAGTCGTGAGCGGATCAGTAAGCGCAGAAGTCATTTCCCTGAATGCTGAAGAAATGATTGAAGAAGGTAAAGAACTTGCGAAAATTGCGCCGAATATCACGGTGAAAATCCCGATGACGTCTGAAGGGTTAAAAGCCGTAAAAGCGCTGAGCGACCTGAACATAAAAACAAACGTAACGCTCATCTTCAGCGCCAACCAGGCGCTTTTAGCCGCAAGAGCCGGAGCGACTTATGTATCTCCGTTCTTAGGCCGCCTGGATGATATCGGCCATAACGGCCTTGACCTGATTTCAGAAGTAAGACAGATTTTTGACCTTCATGACATTGATACACAAATCATCGCAGCTTCCATCCGTCATGCGCAGCACGTGACTGAAGCGGCTTTGCGCGGTGCACATATCGGTACGATGCCGCTGAAAGTCATTCACCAGCTGACAAAACATCCGTTAACGGATAAAGGCATTGAGCAATTTTTGGCAGACTGGAATAAATAAGGGTGTAATGGGCGGCAAACCGGTTGCATCCGTTTGCCGCACCCTTATGTTTTCCTGTTTGACGGCGGGCCTTCATATCAAAGTTCCCCGGAATGTGAACCCGGCGGGTCTCTGTGCATCCTGTGTTAAAAATGCCCCGTAAAGCTTCGCTATTTTCTTCCTGTTATTTTATAATGTCCTTGTATTCTTTCTCTTCGAATTGGCTACATTTTGGACAAGAGCTTTATTTGCAGAGACAGAATAAAATGCCATTTTATTTATGCTCCGCAGCTATCTTCTTATGGAAGGAGACTATCATGGAAAAGTTGAATATTGCCGGCGGCGATCCGTTAAACGGAACCGTACATATCAGCGGTGCGAAAAACAGCGCCGTCGCATTGATACCCGCAACCATTCTGGCAAATTCCGAAGTAACGATCGAAGGGCTTCCGGAGATCTCAGATATTGAAACGCTGCGTGACCTGCTGAAAGAAATCGGCGGAAACGTCCATTTTGAAAAAGGAGAAATGGTCGTGGATCCTTCACCGATGATCAGCATGCCGCTTCCCAACGGCAAAGTGAAAAAGCTCCGCGCTTCTTATTATTTAATGGGCGCGATGCTCGGCCGCTTTAAACAGGCGGTCATCGGACTGCCGGGCGGGTGCCATCTCGGGCCTCGACCGATTGACCAGCATATAAAAGGGTTTGAGGCGCTTGGGGCTGAAGTCACCAATGAACAAGGCGCGATTTATCTGCGCGCCGAAAGGCTGAGAGGCGCACGGATTTATTTAGACGTCGTCAGCGTCGGGGCGACGATCAATATCATGCTTGCCGCTGTGCTCGCTGAAGGAAAAACCGTGATAGAAAACGCCGCCAAGGAACCTGAGATTATTGATGTTGCCACACTGCTCACCAGCATGGGCGCAAAGATAAAAGGCGCGGGAACCAATGTGATCAGAATCGACGGCGTGAAAGAGCTGCACGGATGCAGGCACACCATCATCCCGGACAGAATTGAGGCGGGCACCTTTATGATTGCCGGCGCCGCGATGGGGAAAGAAGTCATTATTGATAATGTCATACCGACTCACCTGGAGTCATTAACGTCAAAGCTCAGGGAAATGGGTTTTCACATCGAGACGAGTGACGACCAGCTTCTCATGCTCGGCGGGCAGAAGCAGATAAAACCGGTTGACGTGAAAACGCTTGTTTACCCGGGATTCCCGACTGACCTTCAGCAGCCGATGACGTCTCTGTTAACGAGAGCGGGCGGCACGAGTGTCGTGACTGACACCATCTACTCGGCCAGATTTAAGCATATTGATGAGCTGAGACGGATGGGAGCCAACATGAAAGTGGAAGGCAGGTCGGCGATTATCACCGGTCCGGCCGAGCTGCAGGGCGCAAAAGTAAAGGCGAGCGATCTGCGTGCAGGCGCTTGTCTGGTCGTAGCAGGGCTGATGGCCGACGGCGTAACCGAAATTACCGGTCTTGAGCATTTGGACCGCGGCTACAGCAATCTTGAGAAAAAACTCGAAGGTCTGGGCGCCACAATCTGGCGGCAGAGGCTGACGGACGAAGAGATAGAACAGCTCCAAAATTCATAGAAATGCGGACTTTTGAGAGGAGATCGTGTTGAAATGGAAAGAAGCTTATCAATGGAATTGGTTCGGGTTACTGAAGCGGCGGCTTTAGCATCTGCCAGATGGATGGGCCGCGGGAAAAAGGATGAAGCCGATGATGCGGCGACAAGCGCCATGCGTGACGTGTTTGACACAGTGCCAATGAAAGGCACGGTCGTTATCGGGGAAGGCGAGATGGACGAAGCGCCGATGCTTTACATCGGCGAAAAGCTCGGAAACGGATACGGCCCCCGCGTCGATGTCGCCGTCGATCCTCTTGAAGGCACTAACATCGTAGCCAGCGGCGGCTGGAATGCGCTGACGGTGATCGCGGTCGCTGACCATGGAACACTGCTGAACGCTCCTGATATGTATATGGAAAAAATCGCGGTCGGACCTGAAGCGGTAGGCTGCATCGACATCGAAGCTCCTGTCATTGATAACTTAAAAGCTGTTGCGAAAGCGAAAAACAAAGACATTGAAGATGTCGTGGCAACCATTTTATATCGCGACAGACATGAAAGAATCATCTCTGAATTGCGTGAGGCCGGCGCCAGAATCAAACTGATCAACGACGGTGATGTCGCGGGCGCCATCAATACGGCCTTTGACCATACGGGCGTAGACATTCTCTTCGGCTCAGGCGGGGCACCTGAAGGCGTCCTGTCTGCCGTTGCGTTAAAAGCGCTCGGCGGCGAAATCATCGGCAGGCTTCTGCCGCAAAGTGCGGAAGAGCAAGCCCGCTGTGAGCGGATGGGGCTCGATGTATCCAAAGTGCTCCGGATGGAGGACCTTGTGAGGGGGGACGACGCCATTTTTGCGGCAACGGGCGTAACGGACGGAGAGCTTTTGAAAGGCGTTCAGTTCAAAGGCACAGTCGGCACGACCGAAAGTCTGGTTATCCGGGCGAAATCAGGAACGGTCCGATTCGTTGACGGAAGACACAGCCTGAAGAAAAAACCAAATCTTGTGATCCGGCCATAGATAGAGAGAAAAGCGGGACTTTCCGTCCCGCTTTTCTTTTGCAAAAAAGAGTCAACCCTATCATTTATATGTCAAAGCATTATTTAAGTTGAATAATTTTTTAAAATGAGGTAAAAATAAAGAGTGCTGCGATTTTTCTGTGTCATTCCTTCTTTTGAGTACTGGGAAATTTCAAATTCTACCGCATACAGACGATATAAATATTGATCTTCTCAAGTTTTTGTCCTCGCTTCCTTCAAAACTCATTAAGACAATCCTTTTTAAAAAAAAGCGCCGATCATGGGTGGAAGTGTTACCGATAGAAGTTCCTGAATGTTTTATAAAAGAATGTGCTTTGGCGGAATCATGCAAAGCAGCCGATTTGAATGAAAACAGCAATACATTGACTATGAAAAGCGTGGTGTTTTTATGAAAGACGTATCTATTTCCTCTTTGGAAAATATGAAATTAAAAGAACTGTACGAACTGGCAAGACATTATAAAATCTCCTATTACAGCAAACTGACCAAAAAAGAATTAATCTTTGCCATACTGAAAGCCAACGCCGAGCAGGAGGATCTTCTGTTTATGGAAGGTGTGCTCGAAATCATCCAATCGGAAGGGTTCGGCTTCCTCAGACCGATTAATTACTCGCCAAGCTCAGAAGACATCTACATTTCTGCTTCCCAGATCCGCCGCTTTGATTTAAGAAACGGTGACAAAGTTTCCGGCAAGGTGCGCCCGCCGAAAGAGAACGAACGCTATTACGGACTTTTGCACGTTGAAGCGGTAAATGGCGATGATCCGGAATCCGCGAAGGAGCGCGTTCATTTTCCTGCGCTGACTCCGCTTTATCCCGACCGCCAAATGGTGCTTGAGACGAAACCGAATTATCTCTCAACACGAATTCTCGATATGATGGCTCCCGTCGGTTTCGGCCAGCGCGGTCTGATCGTGGCGCCGCCGAAAGCCGGTAAAACCATGCTGTTAAAAGAAATCGCTAACAGCATTACGACAAATCAGCCTGACGCTGAATTGATCGTGCTCTTAATTGATGAAAGACCGGAAGAAGTAACGGATATTGAACGTTCCGTAGCGGGCGATGTCGTCAGCTCCACGTTTGATGAAGTGCCGGAAAATCACATTAAGGTAGCGGAACTTGTGCTTGAACGGGCGATGCGTCTCGTTGAACACAAAAAAGACGTTATTATCCTGATGGACAGCATTACCCGCTTGGCACGCGCCTACAACCTCGTTATCCCGCCAAGCGGACGAACGCTTTCCGGCGGGATTGACCCGGCTGCATTCCATCGTCCGAAGCGCTTTTTCGGTGCCGCGAGAAACATTGAAGAGGGCGGCAGCCTGACCATTTTAGCGACGGCACTCGTAGACACGGGTTCCCGGATGGATGACGTCATCTATGAAGAATTTAAAGGAACGGGCAACATGGAGCTTCACCTTGACCGTTCTCTTGCGGAAAGACGGATTTTCCCGGCGATCGATATCCGCCGCTCCGGCACACGGAAAGAAGAGCTGCTCGTGCCGAAAGAGCATCTTGACCGTTTATGGGCGATCCGCAAGTCGATGTCTGATTCTCCTGACTTCGCAGAGAAGTTTATGAGAAAAATGAAAAAAACGAAAACGAATCAGGAGTTCTTCGATCTGATCAACCAAGAATGGAAGCAGGCGAACCTGTCATCATCAGCCCGCCGCTGATAAAAAATGTATTTGCAAATGCAGTAAATGACTGATATAATTCTCTCATATGCGTTCCGGATTCGCTCCGGAATAATAACTCTGTTTCCACACGGGATTCAGGGCGGAAGGAGATGGATACAATGAAAGCAGGAATTCATCCTAATTTCAAAAAAGCAACAGTTAAATGCGCTTGCGGAAATGAATTTGAAACAGGCTCAGTAAAAGAAGAGGTACGCGTTGAGATTTGCTCTGAATGCCACCCATTCTACACTGGACGTCAAAAATTCGCTTCTGCTGATGGTCGTGTTGATCGCTTTAACAAAAAATACGGTCTTAAGTAATAATAGATTTTACAGGCAGGCAAGAATTGCTTCTTGCCTGTTTTTTATGTCTATAAACAGGAAAAAGGGGAGCGGATAGCCTATGTACATAATGAAGCAAAGCGGATGGCTTGAGCTGATATGCGGCAGCATGTTCTCTGGGAAATCAGAAGAGCTGATCCGCAGAGTGAAAAGAGCGACATATGCGAAGCAGGAGGTTAAGGTATTCAAACCTGCCATTGATAATCGCTACAGTGAGGAAGCCGTCGTTTCTCACAACGGCACATCCATGACAAGCCACGTCATCTCGTCTTCGGCTGAAATATGGGATCATATCAGTGAAAGCACGGACGTCATCGCGGTGGATGAAGTGCAGTTTTTCGGCGAATCGATCATTGACGACTTATCCCGGCTTGCCGATAAAGGCTATCGTGTCATCGCGGCCGGACTTGATATGGATTTCCGCGGAGAGCCGTTCGGCGTTGTGCCGAATCTGATGGCGGTTGCCGAATCGGTAACGAAGCTGCAGGCGGTATGCTCCGTCTGCGGGTCGCCGGCAAGCCGTACGCAGCGTTTAATTGACGGGAAGCCCGCTTCCTATGATGACCCGGTCATTTTAGTCGGCGCATCAGAGTCATACGAAGCGAGATGCAGACACCATCATGAAGTGCCGAATAAACAGACTGATAAATAACCCTTTTCATGAAAACATCGGTAAAAGATCCGGTGTTTTTTTGACGTTTTTTCAAAAATTGTAGTTAAATAACTTAAAAAAGAGTATGAAAAAATTAAGTAATTTTCATCTCTTGAATTTTCATTTTTACAGGCATAAAATGACTAAGTAATGTAAATAGTTATGAGACATTGTTCGAATAATTGTCAAAAAAAGATATAGCAGATCGCGATCACACTGGCCAAATTAGGTGATTACTTAACTTTGTTAACTATTTGAAGAAAGAAGGAGATTTTCTTGAATAATATTAAAGTAACGAAGGAAGGCAACTTAGAAACTACTTTAAGAGGAAAAGAAGTTCTATCTATCCCTACTTTAAATAAAGGTGTTGCATTTTCAGCAGAGGAAAGAAAAAGCCTTGGATTAGACGGGCTGCTTCCTCCGACAATTCTGTCTCTTGATGAGCAGGCTAAACGCGCATACGAGCAGTTTCAGGCTCAGCCGGACCGCCTTCGCCAAAACGTGTATTTGAATGATTTGCAAAACCGTAACGAAGTTCTTTTCTTTAAATTGCTTCAAAACCATCTTCGCGAAATGCTGCCGGTTGTTTACACACCGACTGTTGGTGAAGCGATTCAAGAATACAGCCATGAGTACAGAAGACCTCAAGGGATTTACCTTTCTATCGACAATGTGGAAGGCATTGAAGAAGCATTTGAAAACCTTCATGCCACTGCCGGCGATATTGATCTGATCGTTGCGACAGACTCAGAAAGCATCCTCGGAATCGGTGACTGGGGTGTAGGCGGAATCAACATCGCCATCGGTAAATTAGCCGTATACACAGCCGCTGCCGGTATTGATCCAAGCCGTGTTATTCCTGTCGTTCTTGACGTCGGTACGAACAATGAAAAACTTCTGAACGATCCTTTATACATCGGTAACCGCCATGAACGTATCCAAGGCGAACGTTATGAAGCTTTCATTGACGCTTATGTAAAAGCTGCGCTTAAATATTTCCCTAAAGCTCTTCTTCACTGGGAAGACCTTGGAAACAAAAACGCGCGCAATATCATGAAGAAATACAATCATGAAATTCTTACTTTCAACGATGACATTCAAGGTACTGGTGCGATTACGCTTGCAGGTGTGCTTGCAGCTATGAAGAAAACAGGCGCTTCTATTAAAGATCAGCGTGTGGTTGTCTTCGGTGCGGGATCTGCCGGAATCGGAATCGCTGACCAAATCCGCGACACTATGGTGCTTGCCGGTCTTTCTGAAGAAGAAGCTAACAAAGCATTCTACACAATGGACTACAGAGGCCTGTTAGTTGAAGGTATGGAAAACATTCTTGATTTCCAAGAGCCGTACCTGCGCACAGCTGAAGAAATTAAAGATTGGAAACGCGATGAAAATGGACAAATTCCTTTCATTGAAGTGATCCGTCAAGCAAAACCGACTATCTTAATCGGTACTTCAGGCCAAAGCGGCGCATTCAGTGAAGAAATCGTAAAAGAAATGGCAAAACACGTTGAGCGTCCGGTCATCATGCCGATGTCTAACCCGACACCGCTTGCTGAAGCCGTTCCTAGCGATCTTTTCAAATGGACTGACGGTAAAGTTCTTGTGGCAACAGGAAGCCCGTTTGACAATGTTGAGTACAATGGCGTTTCTCATGAAATCGGACAATCTAACAACGCATTCGCGTTCCCTGGACTTGGCCTCGGTTCAATCGTTGTAGAAGCGAAAGTGATTACTCCTGCAATGTTTGCGGCAACTGCTGACGCAATCGCAGAAAGCGTTGATTTTGAAACACCGGGTTCAGGCCTTCTTCCGAGCATGAGCGACTTACAAGAAGTTTCAATTAAAGTTGCGATCGCCGTAGCAGAAACTGCAATTAAAGAAGGCGTGGCAAACCGCATTCCTGAAAATGTAGAACAAGCCGTTCTTGATGCAATGTGGAAACCGCAATACAAACAAGTTGTCGCTAAATAATTTTACGATTAATTTAACAGTCCGAGGGAAAGCTTTTATGTAAAGGCTAAAGTATACGGACATTAAGGATTTGGAGGAGAACATTTTGAGCTTCTTAGATATTTTAATCCTCCTGGCGCCGATCTTTTTCGTGATCGTGCTGGGATGGTTCGCAGGTCGCTTCGGAAGTTATGACGCGAAGTCAGCAAAAGGGGTAAGCACCTTAGTTACGAAGTACGCGCTTCCGGCGCATTTTATCGCCAGTATTTTAACCACTTCAAGAAGTGCGTTTTTAACACAGGTTCCTTTAATGATCGCTTTGATCATCGGGATTGTCGGATTCTATATCGTCATTCTGCTGGTTTGTAAATTCATCTTTAAGTATGATTTAACGAACTCATCTGTATTTTCTTTAAACTCAGCACAGCCGACATTTGCATTTATGGGTATTCCTGTACTCGGAAGCTTATTCGGCGCAAACGAAGTAGCGATTCCTATTGCCGTAACAGGTATCGTGGTTAACGCCATGCTTGATCCGATTGCGATCATTATCGCTACTGTCGGTGAGTCATCTAAGAAGCAAGACAGTGAAAACGAGAATTTCTGGAAAATGACTGGTAAGTCTATTCTTCACGGTCTTTCCGAACCGCTTGCGGCTGCACCGCTTATCAGTATCATCCTTGTGCTGTTCGGTGTAAGTCTTCCTGAGCTCGGCGATAAAATGCTTGAGCAGCTCGGAAGCACAACATCAGGTGTTGCGCTCTTCGCCGTCGGTGTAACTGTCGGTATCCGCAACATCAAGCTCAGTGTGCCGGCTTTCGGTATCGCTTTGTTAAAAGTTGCCGTTCAGCCTGCATTGATGTACTTGATCGCTCTTGCAGTCGGACTTCCGGCTGACCAGATCACAAAAGCGGTATTGCTTGTTGCATTCCCTGGATCTGCGGTAGCGGCGATGATTGCCACACGTTTCGAAAAACAAGAGGAAGAAACTGCGTCTGCGTTCGTGATCAGTGCGATTTTATCTCTAATCTCACTGCCGATCATCATTGCGCTGACTGCATAATGAAAAGCTCCCTGTTTCAGGGAGCTTTTTTCATTAGAATTGAAATTTAAAAGGCGAAAATCTCGTTTTTTTTCTGGGTTTCTTATGTTCTGAAGAAGCGGCTGTTTCTGAGAGGGGAGCTGTCTGGGCAAGTTCCTGGATGCGGGAGGCCAATGTCTGCAATTCGGCATTGAGGTCGTCGATTTCCCGTCTGTGCTGAAGAAGCTGATAAGACACACCTTCATCCGCCTTTTGTTTCAGCTGGCGTTCCAGCTCATCTATTCTTGATAGCAGTTGGTCCCCGTCCTGTTTCTCTTTCGTGAGAATATCCAGTTTGCGTTCCAGCTCTGCCAACCTTTGTTCGGCGCCGCCGCTGGTTTTCGGCCGCTGCAAAATAAAGCCCGTCCTTTTTTTTGGCTGCCGGGGCACTTGTACGTCCAGCAGAGCAGTGCCTTCAGAAATTTGCTGTTTGACCGATTTAAGTACATCAAGATCCTCAGGCGTAAAGGAATAATGCCCGAGCTCATTCCGTTCAGCCGGAAGATTCAGCTGCTTGACCCACCTTTGCACCGTTTTTGCGGAGACACCGAGTTCTTTCGCGGCCATGTTTGTATTCATGATCACATACCTCCTTTTCAGCTAGGTATTCGACCATGAGGCGGCGTTCCCTTCATGTTAGACAAAACAAGAAGGAATTCGCCAAAGAAAGCAACATTTCTTCAAAAAACGTTACGCTTCATACAATTCTAGCGGAAGCTTGTCGGGATCGAAGAAAAAGGTAAAGCGTTTCCCCGTCAGCGGATCGGTTCTGACCGGTTCTGTGTCGATGCCCTTTTCTTTTAACTCCCTGACGGCCGCTTCAAGATCGTTTACAGTGAAGGCGAGGTGCCGGAGACCTGCTGCTTCAGGACGGGTCGGCCGCTCGGGCGGATCGGGAAAGGAAAACAATTCAATCACATATGTGCCGTCCAGCGCCAGATCGAGTTTATAAGACCCGCGCTCCTTTCGGTAGGTTTCTTTTATAATGCCGAAACCGAGCGTTTCGGTGTAAAAAGCTTTCGACTTTTCATAATCAGAGCATATGATTGCTATATGGTGGATGGATTTCAGCATATCCGCTCCTCCTTTTTTGTTTCAGTATAGCAGAGGCCGATTGCTTTTGACTGGCGATAAGCCCTATACTATAATGAGAATGTTACGCACAGGAAAACAGAGGTGAAGACCGTGTTAGACCGTTTACAGTCAATTGAACAACGATACGAAAAATTAAATGAGCTTTTAAGTGATCCGGAAGTGGTCAACGATCCGAAAAAGCTTAGAGAATATTCGAAAGAGCAATCTGATATACAGGAAACTGTTGAAGTCTATAGACAATACAGAGACGCATCAGAACAGCTTGCCGATGCGAAAGCAATGCTTGAGGATAAGCTTGATGCCGATATGAGAGAAATGGTGAAGGAAGAAATCTCCGAGCTGCAAGGAGAGACCGAAACCTTATCAGAGCGTTTAAAAGTGCTCCTCATCCCGAAAGACCCGAACGATGACAAAAACGTAATCATGGAGATCCGCGGCGCAGCAGGCGGAGAAGAAGCCGCGCTGTTTGCGGGAAATCTCTACAGAATGTACTCCCGTTATGCCGAAATCCAAGGCTGGAAGACCGAAGTCATGGAAGCAAACGTGACCGGAACGGGCGGTTACAAGGAAATCATCTTTATGATTACGGGAAAAGGCGCGTACTCCAAGCTGAAGTATGAGAATGGGGCGCACCGCGTGCAGCGTGTGCCGGAAACGGAATCAGGCGGCCGCATTCATACGTCTACGGCGACGGTGGCGTGTCTTCCGGAAGCGGAAGAAGTAGAAGTGGACATCCATGAAAAGGATATCCGCGTCGATACATTCGCATCAAGCGGACCGGGCGGACAGAGCGTAAACACGACAATGTCGGCCGTGCGCCTTACGCATTTGCCGACGGGTGTCGTCGTATCCTGTCAGGATGAAAAATCTCAGATTAAAAACAAAGAAAAAGCGATGAAGGTGCTCCGCGCCAGAATCTATGACAAATTCCAGCAGGAAGCCCAGGCTGAATATGATCAGACACGCAAATCAGCCGTCGGTTCAGGCGACCGTTCTGAACGTATCCGCACATACAATTTCCCGCAAAACCGTGTGACGGATCACCGCATCGGACTGACGATTCAAAAGCTGGACCAAATCCTTGAAGGAAAGCTTGATGAAGTGGTTGAAGCGTTAATCGTAGAAGACCAGTCAAGCAAGCTCCAGCAGGCGGAAAATTAAGATGAAGACCGTTTTTGAAGCCCTAAGCTGGGCTTCTTCTTATTTAACCGAAGCGGGAAGAGAAAAAAACGCGGCCGAGCTGCTGCTGTTAAATGATACCGGAATGGATCGGAGCAAGCTTCTCGCAAGTCTGCAGGAGCCTGTCGGCGAGGATGAGCTATACCGTTTCATGCGGCATGTGGAAATGCATAAAGAAGGCGTTCCGATTCAATATATTATCGGGAAAGAACAGTTTTACGGCCGGGAATTCTTTGTGAATGACGATGTTCTCATTCCGCGTCCGGAAACGGAAGAAGTTGTCTTTCATCTGCTGGACAGACAGAAGCGGGTGTTTTCTGAGGGAGAACGCCTGAATGTCATTGATATCGGAACGGGGAGCGGAGCCATTGCGGTGACGCTTGCGCTTGAATGCGGACATTTTTCAGTATCGGCTTCGGACATTTCAAAAGAAGCGCTTCAAGTGGCGGAAAGAAATGCGCAAAACCTCGGAGCGGACGTCCGCTTTTTGCAGGGAGATCTGTTGACTCCTTTTATTTCATCAGGAATAAAAGCGGATATTATTGTGTCCAACCCGCCGTATATTTCTGAAGAAGAGATGGCGGAGTTATCCGATATCGTCCGTTTTCATGAGCCGCTTCATGCTCTTACAGACGGCGGTGACGGCTTGAAATTCTACAAGCGGTTTATGGAGGAGCTGCCTCTTGTCATGAAAGATAAAGCGCTTGTCGTCTTTGAAATCGGATATAATCAGGGAAAAGCCGTGAAAGACCTGTTCCGTCATTCCTTTCCGAATGCGGAAGTGGAAGTCATAAAGGACATCAATGGAAAAGACAGAACCGTATCCGCGGTCATCACATCATGAAAAAAGCCTGCCGGTGACGCACACGGCAGGCTTTTGTTACAATGGAAAGAAAATGAAAGGGGTAATCGCCTTGAAAAAAGCGTTCGCCTTCGGATGTATACTCGCCGCCGCAGCTTATGCGGCGGGGTTTGTTCTGCCGTTTGGCTTTGACGGCATTTTCGGTGCCGTTACGGCCGTTCTTATCATCACAGCGATCATTGTTTCCGGGTTGGCCGTAAGCGGAGCAGAACAGCGGGCCAATTATCATTCTGAAACAAAAGAAGGCCGGCACGCCCGTTTAAAGATGGCAGCCGTTTTCTTTTGCGCCGCTCTGCCTTCAGCCGTCTGTCTGCTGATTACGCTTCTGTAGCCGGACTTTGTCTTTGCAGCAATACGGAATCCCACACCCAATAGACGGCGGCTGTTAAAACCGCAAAAATATAAAAGGCCGAATTAGAAAACAGGGATTGGCCTGACGGCTGCAAAAGACCGAAGATGATCCCGTTTGCGACAAAAGACGTTCCTAAATAATAAATGAAATAAAGCGGATGAAATCTCTTCGGCTTTTTATTCAAAAAGTATTGAAGCGGCAGCGCAAAAATCAAATAGGGAAACAAAAAATAAAATGCCATCGAAATGAAAGCCGCGAAAATAAATTGATGAACATACAAAATAGAATAAATGACAGACATACATGCCGCCGACAGCAGCACGGTGTAATTATATTTCATCTGAAAACCCTCCTATCAAAATAATATCGTACCATATTCTGAGTCTGTCAATGCAGATTATCAGCTTGCTAGATTTTTTTCTTCCCGCCGGTTTAAACCTTTTCGGTCATGTCCATAATAAGACTAGATAAAAAAGCACGGAGAGGAACGGTGGGGACCGATGAAACAGACAATGATGATCTGCATATATATTTTTCTTTTATTATCAGGAGCGCTTGCGGGCTTGACGAAAGAAGAAACGGCGCGGGCGTCAGCCAATGAGCCCGTTGTCATACCGGATGAAGCGATACGGCTTCGGATCTTAGCCAACAGTGATAACGATGAGGATCAAACGCTCAAGCGCCAGATCAGAGATGCTGTAAACAAGGAAATCACGGGCTGGGTGAAAGATATCACTTCTATTGAAAAAGCGCGGCGGCTCATCCGTTCAAAGCTTCCTGAAATTAAAGACATCGCCAAACAAACAATGAAAGAAAAAGGTGCGCATCAATCCGTTTCAGTTGAATTCAATAAAATTTCATTTCCGACAAAGCTTTACGGCAATATGGTCTATCCGGCCGGAAAATATGAAGCGATTTTAATTACCCTCGGCAATGGCGAGGGCGCCAACTGGTGGTGCGTCTTGTTTCCGCCGCTGTGCTTCCTTGATTTCTCAAACGGTGAAGCGGTGAAAGATCAGGAAGACGACGGACAGAAGCAGGAAGAAACGAAAAAACAGACAGAAAAAGTGATGGATGACGTCAAAGCGAAAGCTGATAAAGCGAAGAAAGAAAATAAAGATGACGATGATACCGAAGTGAAGTTTTTCCTCGTCGATTGGATTTCAGATCTGTTTTCCTGAAGCAAAAAGGCATAAATCCGGATTCGATTCATAGATTGGAAGAAAGAGTTGATCGAAACGGAGGGGAAATATATGTTTTATCAGCTGAGAGTGGCAAGAGATCAAGATACGGAGGCGCTGGAGGCTTTTTTGAAAAAGGCTGATACGGCACATGCGGAAATCGATCAGCAGATCAGCCGGTTTATCATGCTGGAGGACAGTGAGAAAGAGATTGCCGCCTGTCTCGGGATCGAAAAATTCAGCGGCGGAAAAGGGCTTCTCCGTTCACTCGTTATGTCGGACAGGCTGAACCAAAGCCATATCGTTACGCTGTTTCAAAGTATGGATGTGCTGTGCAAAAAACATGAAATTCAAGATGTCTACTTAGTCGCCAATCAGCCCTCATCTGCTGAATTTCTGAATGTGATGGGATTTGAAGAATGCGCAGATGTGCCTGATGAACTGTATACGTCCGAGCATTTCCGCAATTCGTTATGCACAGAGGGTTCGTTTTTGATGGTGAAAACCTCTGCATAACCTCACTTATGCACAAAGTTATCCACTTATCGAAAAGTGTTGTCCACAGTTTGTGGATAACACTTGTTTTATTAAAGGACATCTTTTATACTTTCAAAAGGAATACACGAGAGAAAATAAAGTTTTACCGCTTTAAAATAAGGAGTTTGGTTATACATGAAAACAAGAAGATGGTTTGTGGATTCTTCCGCAGAATTATCCACAACCGATCCCCAGATTACACAAGCCGCGGAATTGCTCCGGCAGAATGAAGTTGTGGCTTTTCCGACAGAAACCGTTTACGGACTGGGCGCTAACGCTGAAAATACGGAAGCCGTAACGAAAATTTATGAGGCGAAAGGAAGGCCGAGCGATAATCCGCTGATTGTGCACATATCTGACATCAGCCAGCTTGATCGTTTTATCAGCCATATTCCTGAAACGGCGAAAAAGCTCATGACGCTTTTTTGGCCGGGTGCGCTGACTCTGGTCTTGCCGTGTAAGCCCGGCGTGCTGTCCCCCCGTGTCACCGCGGGACTTGAGACGGTAGCGGTCAGAATGCCTGATCATCCGGTGGCGTTAGCCCTCATCAGCTCAGCCGGACTGCCGATCGCAGCGCCGAGCGCCAATTTATCAGGAAAACCGAGCCCGACGAAGGCCGGGCATGTGGCTCATGATTTAAACGGCCGCATTGCCGGCATTGTGGACGGCGGAGCGACCGGGATCGGAGTGGAATCAACCGTTCTGTCCTGTACGGGGAAACAGCCCGTGCTGCTTCGTCCGGGCGGCGTGACAAAAGAACAGATTGAATCCGCAGCCGGTCCGGTTCTTGTGGATAAAGGGCTGACCGAAGAAGATCAGGTTCCTATTTCTCCCGGTATGAAATATACACACTATGCGCCTTCTGCGCCGATGGCTATTGCCGACGGCGGCGCTCTGAGAATTCAAGAGCTGGCTGACGAATATAAAAGCCGGGGAAAACGGATCGGCATTCTGACAACAGAGGAGAATGCCGATAGCTACCAGGCTGATTTTATTAAAGTATGCGGCCGGCGCGCCGACCTTGAAACAGTGGCGTCGGCCTTGTACGATGCGCTCCGCAGCTTTGATGATGCGAAAGTGGATATGATTATATCTGAATCCTTTCCGGACACCGGAGTGGGACTCGCCATTATGAACAGGCTGATGAAGGCTGCGGGCGGCACCGTTATCCATTAACTTGTTCTACCCCTTATCGGACATGCATAAGCTAAACAAGCGGGCACGTCCAAGGGGGTTTTTTATTTCATGTCGAATCTATTCATCGGGGAGCTTGTCTCCTTAAGCATCATGGCATTTGCTTTGGGGACGGATGCTTTTTCCGTCGGGCTCGGAATGGGAATGATTCAGCTGAAGAAAAAACAAATCTTTCATATAGGAATTGTCATCGGGCTGTTTCATGTCATCATGCCGCTGGCAGGAATGGCGGCCGGGCATCTGCTGTCCGGTTTTCTGGGTATGCTTGCCGTTTACATCGGCGGGTCTCTTCTTTTCATTTTAGGAGTGCAAATGATCATCGCCTCGTTTAAGCAATCGGACGGGCCGCTCATATCTCCGGCAGGCTCGGGACTGTTTTTATTCGCGGTCGGTGTCAGTCTTGACAGTTTTTCTGTCGGGCTCAGCCTCGGGATGAACGGCTCCAACCCGATTCTGGCCGTTGCGCTGTTCGGAATCTTCAGCACCGTTTTAACATGGGCGGGGCTCTTGGCGGGAAGAAAGGTGCAATCATGGCTCGGCTCCTACAGTGAAGCCCTCGGCGGAGCCATTTTGATCGGATTCGGGGTGAAATTGCTTTTACCGATATAGGGCTGAGTAAAAAAGAAACGAAGATGCCGTTTCTTTTTTCTTCATTTATAATAGGCAGTAAGAGGTGACGGATATGAAAATAATCTTTGTTTGTACAGGCAATACGTGCCGCAGTCCCATGGCTGAGGCTCTTTTTAAATCCATTGCAGTAACGAAAGGGCTGGACGTCAGCGCAAGCTCTGCCGGAGTATTTGCGTCCCCGAACGGAAAAGCGTCGGCTCATGCCGTGGAAGCGCTGTTTGAAAAACGGATCGCTCTCAATCACAGTTCATCTCCCTTAACGGAAGAACATATCGAGACGGCCGATCTGGTGCTGACGATGACCCAACAGCACAAACAGCTGATCGAAAGCCGATATCGAAACAGTCATGGTAAAGTATTTACCATTAAAGAATACGTAACGGGAAAAAGCGGCGATATTTCTGACCCATTCGGCGGTCCGCTTGATGTTTATAAAAGGACGCGGGACGAACTGGAGGAACTGCTGACCCTTTTGGCTGACCAATTGCTTGACGGAAAAAGCAAGTAATCTGTCAGAAAATCTGCAAACAGGTCATTTGCAAAACGAATATGAAAGAGTAGAATAAAATCAACGGATTTCGTAAAAAAGGACAAGCACACTGGGCTGTCTTCGCCCAGCCACACCTAGGAGGTAAATGAATGAAAGTAGCTATTGCGTCAGATCACGGCGGCGTCCATATCCGCGAAGAAATCAAAAGTCTGTTGGATGAATTGCAGATTGAATACATTGATATGGGCTGTGAATGCGGCAGCGGTTCTGTTGATTATTCTGACTACGCTTTTCCGGTAGCGGAAAAAGTGGTGAACGGTGAAGTTGACAGGGGAATTTTAATTTGCGGCACAGGCATCGGCATGAGCATTTCCGCAAACAAGGTAAAAGGAATACGCTGTGCGCTTGCGCATGACACCTTCAGCGCAAAAGCGACGCGGGAACACAATGATACGAATGTTCTTGCGATGGGGGAACGCGTCATCGGCCCGGGTCTGGCGCGCGAAATCGCAAAAATCTGGCTGACGACTGAATTTACGGGCGGCCGCCACGAACGGCGGATCGGCAAAATCGCAGATTACGAAGAAAAAAATCTGTAAGAGGTGCTGGACAATGGAAGAGATGAAGCGAAAATGGACGGACATGCTGACTGAATTTCAAGAGCAGGCCGGACTTAAGGACGGCAGTCTGCTGGTCATCGGGTGCAGTACGAGTGAAGCCGCCGGAAGCCGGATCGGCACCGCGGGGAGCGGCGATTGGGCTGAATTGATTTACGGCGGACTTGCCCGGTTCAAGGAAAAAACGGGTGTTCATCTTGCTTTTCAATGCTGCGAGCATTTAAACAGGGCGCTTGTCATTGAGGCGGAAACGGCCGAGCGGTTCAGGCTCCCCATCGTTTCAGCCGTCCCCGTCCCGAAAGCGGGCGGAGCGATGGCTTCATATGCATACCGGCAGATGCAGTCTCCCGTGCTCGCTGAATCGATTCAGGCTGACGCCGGAATTGACATCGGTGATACGTTCATCGGCATGCATTTAAAACCCGTTGCCGTCCCTGTTAGGATATCAAGCCGTGAGCTCGGAGAAGCGCATGTGACGATGGCCCGGACAAGGCCGAAGCTGATCGGCGGAATTCGCGCCGTTTATGAATGCGAATGATGAAAATACTTTTCCTATATAATGTTCGTGTTTTCTAATTAAATATTGTGATTTTTTTAAATAAGCTGTTACATTCACCTGAAAAACCATGTACAATAAGGGTGGTAAAAATAAAGAACAGGAAACGGATAGGAGAGGATTTCGCTGATGAAACATTTACCTGCACAAGATCAACAAGTGTTTAACGCCATTAAAAATGAGCGTAAGCGTCAACAGACTAATATCGAATTAATTGCTTCTGAAAACTTCGTGACGGAAGCGGTAATGGAAGCGCAAGGCTCTGTTTTAACAAACAAATATGCTGAAGGCTACCCCGGCAAACGCTACTACGGCGGCTGTGAGCACGTTGATGTCGTTGAGGACATCGCCCGCGACCGCGCGAAAGAGATTTTCGGAGCCGAGCATGTAAACGTTCAGCCGCACTCAGGCGCTCAGGCGAACATGGCTGTTTACTTCACGATTTTAGAGCACGGCGACACGGTGCTCGGGATGAACCTCTCCCACGGCGGCCACTTAACACACGGAAGCCCGGTTAATTTCAGCGGCGTTCAATACAACTTTGTTGAATACGGTGTCGATAAAGACACGCAATATATAGATTATGAAGATGTGCGTGAAAAAGCGCTGGCGCATAAGCCGAAACTGATCGTTGCCGGAGCGAGCGCGTATCCCCGCACGATCGACTTTAAAAAATTCCGCGAAATCGCTGATGAAGTCGGCGCTTACTTCATGGTCGACATGGCGCATATCGCGGGTCTTGTCGCGGCCGGCCTTCATCCGAATCCGGTTCCTTACGCTGACTTTGTAACGACAACGACTCACAAAACACTTCGCGGACCGCGCGGAGGAATGATCCTTTGCCGTGAAGAGTTCGGCAAAAAGATTGATAAATCCATTTTCCCGGGCATCCAAGGCGGACCGCTTATGCATGTCATCGCGGCCAAAGCCGTTTCTTTCGGGGAAGTGCTTGAAGATGATTTCAAAACATATGCGCAAAACGTCATCTCGAACGCGAAGCGTCTTGCTGAATCTCTGACCAAAGAGGGCATTCAGCTCGTATCAGGCGGAACGGATAACCACCTCGTGCTTGTCGACCTCCGTTCACTCGGTCTGACCGGAAAAGTCGCTGAACATGTTCTTGATGAAATCGGTATTACATCTAATAAAAACGCGATCCCTTATGATCCGGAAAAACCGTTTGTCACAAGCGGAATCCGTCTCGGTACGGCAGCTGTGACAAGCCGCGGATTTGACGGTGACGCACTTGAAGAAGTCGGCGCCATCATCGGCCTTGCGCTGAAAAATCATGAAGACGAAGCAAAGCTTGAAGAAGCAAGACAGCGCGTATCTGCCTTGACTGAAAAGTTTCCTTTATATAAAGAACTGGACTATTAATAAGGAAGAAATCCGCCGGAAGCCTAATCCGGCGGGTTTTTTTATGATTTTCTTGAAACTGTTTGTCTTTTTCTGTAGAATCAATAGAAGTGTGAAAAAGTCACTCGGACAACAAAAAAGGAGCTGAACACAGTATGGGAAAGGTTTACGTATTTGATCATCCTTTAATCCAGCATAAGCTGACATATATTCGGAATGAAAATACAGGCACAAAGGATTTCAGAGACCTTGTGGACGAAGTTGCATCACTGATGGCGTTTGAAATTACACGTGATCTTCCTCTTAAAGATGTGGAAGTGAAAACACCTGTTCAAACAGCGACATCCAAAGTGATTTCAGGGAAGAAACTCGGTATCGTGCCGATCCTGAGAGCGGGTCTCGGAATGGTTGACGGCATGCTGAAATTAATCCCTGCCGCCAAAGTGGGACATGTCGGATTATACCGTGATCCGGAAACCTTAAAACCGGTGGAATACTATGTGAAGCTTCCTTCTGATGTGGAAGAACGTGAATTTATTGTCGTGGACCCGATGCTTGCAACGGGAGGCTCTGCGGTTGAAGCGATAAACAGCCTGAAAAAACGCGGGGCGAGAAACATTCGTTTCATGTGTCTTGTAGCGGCTCCCGAAGGCGTGGAAGAGCTGCAGAAACACCATTCAGACGTTGATATTTACATCGCGGCCCTGGATGAAAAGCTGAATGAAAAAGGCTATATCGTTCCGGGTCTCGGTGACGCGGGTGACAGACTGTACGGAACAAAATAAATCGGAAAACCTCATTCAGAGGTTTTCTTTTTTTATCCAAATTTTTGCTGAAAGGGGAGAGTTCATACATTTATAGGTGAATTTGTGAACATTCTGTGTATGCTTCCGGTATAAAAAGTTTTTTAACTTTAAACAGATTGACACATGTTAGGGGCTATTGTATGCTAAACGAGGGTATTATGAGAAGGTTTTCATTCCTTTCATTTCTAGTATCCATCCTCATTTTAAATCCTCCAAAAAAACCCGTTATATGAGGATTTATCTAAGCGAATGAAACAGCATCCCGCATCAGGAGGATGAGTGGTTTTTTCGAACAGGCCGTTTTTTTGCGGGACAAAAAAGGCCTTCTGCAAAGGGTTAACCGCATGTATGCCGTATCCAGGAATTATATTACTTTTTCATCAGGAGACAGATAGTTGATGGACGATCCCAATCTTACATTCAGCAGACAACGAAGATATGTATTTGTGATCTTGGCAATCTATTTGCTGGGATATGGTCTTACGGCGTATAAAACTGTTTTTTTAGGCCTCTTTTTGGGAACTGTTTTCAGTTTGTTTAATCTGTGGCTCTTGACCAGAAGAATGAATGCTTTTGACAAGGCCGTAGCGAAAGGAAAGTCCATACGATCACTCGGGAGCGCAGCGCGTTGGTGCAATGCGATACTTGCGATGGCTGTCGCCTTTAAATATCCCGACAAAGTCAGTGTGGCAAGTGTGATTATTGGATTAATGACAATTTATCCCGTCATTATGATAGATTCCATTATTCAGCTCAAACGTTCATCAATGGAAGAGAGGTGAAAACCCATTGAATCACGATTACAGAACTATTGATTTGTATGGTCTTACTTTTAATCTGACAAACATTCTGATGATTACTGTGGCAAGTGTGATTGTGCTGCTGATTGCGATTCTTACTACGAGAACGCTGTCCATCCGTCCGGGAAAAGCCCAGAACTTCATGGAATGGATTGTTGATTTTGTCCGCAATATTATAGGCAGTACAATGGATTTAAAGACAGGGGCTAACTTCTTGGCGCTTGGTGTAACCTTGCTGATGTACATATTTGTATCAAATATGCTGGGGCTGCCGTTTTCTGTAACGGTCGGACACGAGCTTTGGTGGAAATCACCGACGGCTGATCCGGCTATTACTCTGACTCTAGCCGTTATGGTCGTGTCATTAACACACTATTACGGCGTGAAAATGAAAGGTTTGAAGGAATATTCTAAGGATTACCTCAGACCGGTTCCGCTTATGTTCCCGATGAAGATCATTGAGGAGTTTGCGAATACGCTGACACTCGGACTTCGTCTTTACGGTAACATTTTCGCCGGGGAAATTCTTCTTGGCCTTCTTGCAAATCTGGCGACGAATTTCTACTCAAACAGTTTCTTTCTCGGTTTGGTCGGTACAGTCGGAGCCATTATTCCGATGCTTGCATGGCAGGCGTTCAGCTTGTTCATCGGTACCATCCAGGCATTTATCTTTACGATGCTGACGATGGTGTACATGTCACACAAAATCAGTCATGATCATTAAAATCATATATCCAATTCGGATAACATTTTAAAGGAGGAACTTTTTCATGAATTTAATAGCAGCTGCGATTGCAATCGGTTTAGGTGCACTTGGTGCAGGTATTGGTAACGGTTTGATTGTTTCACGTACGGTAGAGGGAATTGCCCGTCAGCCGGAAGCAGGAAAAGAACTTAGAACTCTTATGTTCATGGGTATCGCATTGGTTGAGGCCCTTCCAATTATCGCTGTCGTTATCGCGTTCTTAGCGTTCTTTGGCTAAGCATAAAAGCCTTATATGAACTAAAAATGGCGAAGATCACTCTAAGAGAACCTTCGCCATTGCTTTATGTCTGATAAGCAGGCCGTCTTGAAACGGCTTTTATCAGCAGAGAAAACCTGCAGAAGGGAGTTGCCGTAGTAGATGTCTCAATTACCTCTTGAATTAGGACTGTCGTTTAACGGCGGAGATATCCTATTCCAATTGTTAGCTATGTTAGTTTTATTAGCGCTTCTCAAGAAATTCGCTCTTGGACCGCTATTAAATATAATGAAACAGCGTGAAGATCATATCACCGGCGAAATTACGTCCGCTGAAGAAAGAAATAAAGAAGCGCAGAAGCTGATTGAAGAGCAGCGCGTTCTTCTAAAAGAAGCGAAACAGGAATCACAATCACTCATTGAAAATGCGAAAAAACTGGGTGAAAAGCAGAAGGAAGACATTATCCAGGCTGCGCGCGCCGAGTCTGAAAGATTAAAAGAAGCGGCGAGAACCGAAATTGTCAAAGAAAAAGAACAAGCGGTTTCCGCACTTCGCGAGCAAGTCGCATCACTTTCTGTCTTAATCGCATCGAAAGTGATCGAAAAAGAGCTTGATGAACAAGCCCAGGAAAAACTGATTCAGGATTATCTTAAAGAGGTAGGAGAGAGCCGATGAGTGGATCTGCTGTCTCTAAACGATACGCGTCAGCGCTTTTCGACATTGCCGTTGAGACTTCTCAAATCAATGAAATCGAAGAAGAGCTTACCGTACTAAAAGAAGTTTTCCGAAATGAAGCCGGATTACAGGAAGTGTTAAGCCATCCGAAGGTATCGGCTGCTAAGAAAAAAGAGCTGATTCAGCAATCGTTCGGCGCACTGTCTGAGTCTGTGCTGCATACGATTTTTCTTCTGATTGACCGCCGCCGGTCTTCGATTGTGCCTGATCTCACAGACGAGTTTATCAAACTCGCCAATCAGGCCCGTCAGACAGAGGATGCGGTTGTTTATTCAGTAAAACCGCTGTCAGAAGCGGAAATGTTATCATTATCTCAAGTGTTTGCAAAAAAAGCCGGAATCGCTTCGCTCAGAATCAGAAATGAAGTGCAGACGGATTTAATAGGCGGCATTAAAGTCCGCATTGGAAACCGGATATATGACGGAAGCGTGAGCGGAAAGCTTGAGCGCATGGAACGTCAACTTGCCGGAGGAAATCGATAGAAGGGGTGAAACCTAAGTGAGCATCAAAGCTGAAGAGATTAGCACGCTGATAAAGCAGCAAATTCAAAATTACCAATCTGAAATTGAAGTTCATGACGTAGGTACAGTCATCCAAGTCGGAGACGGTATTGCGCGTGTGCACGGCCTTGACAATTGTATGGCCGGTGAACTTGTTGAGTTTTCAAACGGCGTTTTGGGTATGGCTCAAAACCTTGAAGAATCCAACGTAGGTATCGTTATCTTAGGACCTTACAGAGATATCCGTGAAGGTGATGAGGTCAAAAGAACGGGCCGCATCATGGAAGTTCCTGTAGGTGAAGAATTAATCGGACGTATCGTCAACCCGCTCGGACAGCCGGTAGACGGAATGGGCCCGATTCTGACAAGCAAAACCCGCCCGATCGAAAGCCAGGCACCAGGCGTAATGGACCGTAAATCGGTACATGAGCCGCTGCAAACGGGTATCAAAGCGATCGACGCGTTAATTCCGATCGGCCGCGGACAGCGTGAGCTGATTATCGGGGACCGTCAGACAGGTAAAACATCTGTTGCGATTGATACAATCTTAAACCAAAAAGACCAAGACATGATCTGTGTGTATGTAGCGATCGGTCAAAAAGAATCTACAGTACGCGGCGTGGTGGAAACACTTCGTAAGCATGGCGCGCTTGATTACACGATTGTTGTGACGGCGTCTGCTTCACAGCCGGCTCCGCTTCTTTACCTTGCACCGTATGCAGGGGTGACAATGGGTGAAGAATTCATGTACAACGGCAAGCACGTTCTCGTCGTATATGATGATTTATCCAAACAAGCGGCCGCTTACCGTGAGCTGTCATTGCTTCTTCGCCGTCCGCCGGGCCGTGAAGCATTCCCTGGGGATGTATTCTATCTTCACTCCCGTCTGCTTGAGCGTGCAGCCAAGCTGAGTGACGCTAAAGGCGCAGGATCAATTACGGCGCTGCCGTTCGTCGAAACACAAGCAGGAGATATCTCAGCTTATATCCCGACAAACGTCATTTCCATTACTGACGGACAGATTTTCCTTCAATCCGACTTATTCTTCTCAGGCGTGCGTCCTGCGATCAATGCCGGATTATCAGTATCCCGTGTCGGCGGATCAGCCCAAATCAAAGCGATGAAGAAGGTAGCGGGAACATTGCGTCTTGACCTTGCTTCATACCGTGAACTTGAAGCATTCGCCCAATTCGGATCTGATCTTGACCAGGCGACTCAGGCGAAACTGAACCGCGGTGCGCGTACAGTTGAAGTGCTGAAACAAGACTTGAATAAACCGCTTCCGGTTGAAAAACAGGTAGCCATTCTTTATGCGCTGACAAAAGGATATCTTGATGATATTCCGGTTGCGGATATCAGACGTTTTGAAGAAGAGTACTACATGTACCTTGATCAAAACCATAAAGATCTGCTTGACGGCATTGCGAAAACAGGAAACCTTCCTGCTGATGAAGACTTCAAAGCTGCAATCGAAGGCTTCAAACGCACATTTGCACCAAGCAACTAACCCTTAGAAGATGAGAGAAAAAGGTTCTCTTTTTCTCTCTTTTTACGCAAATGAAGAATAAAGGTGGTGAAATCTTTGGCCTCATTACGCGATATTAAGTCAAGGATCACGTCAACGAAAAAAACAAGCCAGATTACAAAAGCCATGCAGATGGTATCCGCTGCGAAGCTGAACCGTGCGGAAACCAACGCGAAGTCATTTGCTCCGTATATGGATAAGATCCAGGAGGTTGTGTTTAACGTCGGAAAAGGCGCGAAAAACGCGAAACACCCGATGCTTGTCTCAAGAGAAGTGAAAAAGACGGCGTATCTCGTCATTACGTCTGACCGCGGGCTTGCGGGTGCGTTTAACAGTTCGGTTTTGCGAAACGCTTACCGCACCATTCAAGAACGCCATCAGTCTAAAGATGAATACACGGTGATTGCAATCGGCAGAGTCGGCCGCGATTTCTTCAAAAAACGGGAAATGCCGATTTTGTCTGAGTTAGTGGGGCTTGGCGACGAGGTCACTTTTGCTCAGATTAAGGATTTGACCCGTCAGACGGTTCAAATGTTTATCGACGGCGCTTTTGATGAACTGCATTTGGTGTATAACCATTTCGTCAGTGCGATTTCACAGGAAGTGACGGAGAAAAAAGTGCTGCCTTTAACGGATTTCGGAACGAGCGGCGGGAAGCGCACGGCTTCTTACGAGTTCGAACCGGATGAAGAAGAGGTGCTCGAAGTGCTGCTTCCTCAATATGCGGAAAGCTTAATTTACGGCGCGCTTCTTGACAGTAAAGCAAGTGAACACGCTGCGAGAATGACAGCAATGAAAAATGCGACTGATAATGCGAAAGAACTCATTGATTCACTTTCGCTTTCATATAACCGCGCGCGTCAAGCGGCGATTACACAAGAAATTACCGAAATTGTCGGCGGTGCAGCCGCTTTAGAATAGAAAGATTTTGTCAGGAGGGATAGCGATGAAGAAAGGACGCGTAAGTCAGGTGCTTGGACCGGTTGTCGACGTACGTTTCGAGGACGGCCACTTGCCTGCGATTTATAATGCGATTAAAGTTTCACAGCCAGCTACAGGCGAAAATGAAGTAGGCATCGACCTAACGCTAGAGGTTGCTCTTCATTTAGGCGATGATACAGTCCGTACAATTGCCATGGCATCTACGGACGGAATTCAGCGCGGAATGGAAGCAGTTGATACAGGTGCTCCGATTTCCGTTCCTGTCGGTGATGTGACTCTCGGACGCGTATTTAACGTACTGGGAGATAAAATTGATTTAAATGAACCGCTGCCTGCGGATGCTCAAAAGGACCCGATCCACAGATCAGCTCCTTCATTCGATCAGCTTTCAACTGAGGTTGAAATTCTTGAAACGGGAATTAAGGTCGTTGACCTGCTCGCTCCTTACATCAAGGGCGGTAAAATCGGATTGTTCGGTGGTGCCGGTGTAGGTAAAACCGTATTAATCCAGGAATTAATCAACAACATCGCGCAAGAGCACGGCGGTATTTCCGTATTCGCCGGTGTAGGAGAGCGTACTCGTGAAGGGAACGACCTTTTCTACGAAATGAGCGATTCAGGCGTTATCAAGAAAACAGCCATGGTCTTCGGACAAATGAACGAGCCGCCGGGCGCACGTATGCGTGTAGCACTGACTGGTCTTACAATGGCTGAGCATTTCCGTGATAAACAAGGACAGGACGTACTGTTCTTTATCGATAACATTTTCCGTTTCACACAAGCGGGTTCAGAGGTTTCCGCGCTTCTCGGCCGTATGCCTTCTGCGGTTGGTTATCAGCCGACGCTTGCGACAGAAATGGGTCAGCTTCAAGAGCGTATTACGTCTACAAACGTTGGTTCAGTTACATCTATCCAGGCGATCTACGTGCCTGCCGATGATTACACTGACCCGGCTCCGGCGACGACGTTCGCTCACTTGGATGCAACGACTAACCTTGAGCGTAAATTAACTGAAATGGGTATCTACCCTGCGGTTGATCCGCTGGCTTCCACTTCCCGCGCGCTTGCTCCGGAAATTGTCGGAGAAGAGCATTATGCGGTGGCGCGTGAAGTTCAGTCAACGCTTCAGCGTTACAAAGAACTGCAGGATATTATCGCAATTCTCGGTATGGATGAATTGGGTGAAGAAGACAAGCTTGTCGTTCACCGCGCACGCCGTATCCAGTTCTTCCTTTCTCAAAACTTCCACGTAGCTGAGCAGTTTACGGGACAAAAGGGTTCTTACGTGCCTGTTAAAGAAACAGTTAAAGGCTTTAAAGAAATCCTTTCCGGTAAATATGACCATCTTCCGGAAGATGCATTCCGTCTTGTAGGACGCATTGAAGAAGTTATTGAGAATGCAAAAGAGATGGGTGTAGAAGTTTAATCTGGTCCTAGGAGGGTAAAAGCATGAAGACCGTTAAAGTCAATATCGTTACTCCCGACGGCCCAGTATATGATGCTGATATTGAAATGGTAAGCGTAAGAGCCGAGAGCGGTGATCTCGGTATCTTGCCGGGCCATATTCCGACCGTGGCTCCGCTTAAAATCGGCGCTGTCCGTCTTAAAAAAGACGGACAGACCGACTTGGCGGCTGTCAGCGGCGGATTTTTGGAAGTCCGTCCTGATCAGGTCACTATCCTTGCACAAGCCGCTGAAACTGCGGACAGCATTGATAAAGAGCGCGCCCTTGCTGCGAAAAAGCGGGCGGAAGACCGTTTGAACAAACGATCAGATGATACTGACATTCGTCGGGCTGAGCTTGCGTTACAGCGGGCTGTAAACAGATTGGATGTTGCAGGAAACTAAAAAAGAATCCTTCTCGGCTGTCTGAGAAGGATTCTTTTTCTATATTAACGCATAAGAGATTCATAGACGCCGATAAGCGGATGATCCTCTTCTTTTTGCAGATATAAATGTTCACAGCAGTTGTCGGTGTGCCACGTTTTGTTTCCTCTTCGCACGCCCGTCGTATAGGCGCCGTCCGTATACGGATAAGGTTTAACGATCCATTCGGCATCGTCATGGTGTCTGATGGCGCAATCTATGACATACACACTGAGCATTTTCTCAAATTCGTCAATCGGCAGATTCCAGTCCGCCAATAGCAGCTCTTTTATGCTGCGGAAGTAAAGAGCTTCCAATTTCGTCAGGCTTCCGTGTGAATAATCAAGAGAAATGTTGAAAAACTGACATAATTCTTTCAGTTCCTCTGTTTGAGACTGTCTATAATCATAGTAGAATGCTATCGCTTCCCACTCGTGGTCAAATACGGGCAGTGATTCTCCATACTGCTTTTCCGGATGAAAAAAGGAATGATTCATATTCCCATCTCCTTTCCAAAAAAGTATACCATGCAGGAGAACGGACATTTAAGCGGGGATTGCCCCTAATTTTGGATAAAAATTCTGCTGTGAAAATGATCATCTTTCTCTTTTCTTCTTATATAATAAGAGAGGATATGAGGGACGGAAAAAATGAAAGGAGATGGAATGTGTGAATGTATTGGGGCAGCAGGCCGCAATCAGCATTCTGGTTCATCTGGTATGCATTGCGGTGACTTGGTGGGCCCTACAGGCCGTCAACTTTGATCCGCTGATCCGAAAAGGAAAAATAGTGCAGGCAAGGCTGCTGATTATTCTTCTTACCATTGCGATCGGAACGGCAGTCGCTGACTTCTTTTTAGATTATCTTACGTATTCGAAGCAGCTTCCATACTTGTTTTAAGGTGTTTCGTCAGTTGAAATGAAGGGAATCGCTGGGGGAGAAACCAATTTTTTCTTCACCCGTTTGGCGAGTTTTGACGAAGTTTTCCATGTATCGCTTTCCCCGGCTCCGGCAAAAATGGGAGTAAGGGGGAGAGACCGATATGAAGAAAAAAAGAGCAGGCCGTATCATCTTGTTTTTTGTTTTTTTAAGCGCCTTAATTGTGGTATTTCATTCCATTCATGCAAGTGAGCTGTCTCCGCTTGCCCAGATTGCCGAAGGAATGGAGCGGCAGCATGTCACTGTAGATGAGTGGACGCTTCATGCGAAAGAAAATCTGAACCTGTCACTGAGTGAATTTGATGACAAGGTGAAAGAACTGAAGACGCAGAATCCTCAATATCAGTGGGAAACCGCTCAAGAAGATAAAATTGTAAAGGCTGTCGGCACGTATTCTGACAAAAAAAATCATACAACTTTTAAACTGCAGCTCGTCACTACCCTCAAAAACCAGAACCCAACTTCGTATTTATTATATGAGCAAATGAGCCCGGAGCAACCGGAAAACTGGAATGATACATATGAACAGTTTGAACGGCAGGCACATGACATATTTCAAAATAAAGTATTTATTTTTACTTGTCTTAAGGGTCATTTAAATGATAATATGAGTATTGTTTTGCAAAAAAAAGCAGAACAACTCATGAAAGAATTTGAAGCAAGTCCAGTTGAACATGTAGTTGAGCCTCATTTCGTTTCTGTTTCTGCATTTACATATAAGTGGACAGATTACATCATGACATCTAAACATAAGATGAATGTGCAAATTGCGCTTAGAAGTGCGGGAATGGGCGAAAAACATACCGTTACGGTTGGCACACCAATCGTGACAACTGAATATTAATATAGAGAATATAGGGACGCGGAGGGGAATACCTTGGAAAAAATCATCGTCCGCGGCGGTCAGAAGTTAAACGGCACAGTGAAAGTTGAAGGAGCAAAAAATGCCGTTTTACCTGTTATCGCTGCATCTTTATTAGCAAGTGAAGAAAAAAGCGTAATATGTGATGTACCTACGCTCTCCGATGTATATACAATTAATGAAGTGTTGCGTCATTTAGGAGCAGATGTGCATTTTGAGAATAATGAAGTTACGGTAAACGCTTCTTACGCTTTAGAAACAGAAGCACCTTTTGAATATGTGCGTAAAATGCGCGCGTCAGTGCTTGTAATGGGCCCTCTGTTAGCCCGTACGGGTCATTCAAGAGTAGCGCTTCCGGGCGGCTGCGCTATCGGCTCAAGACCGATTGACCAGCATTTAAAAGGCTTTGAAGCAATGGGTGCAAAAATCAAAGTAGGCAACGGCTTTATTGAAGCGGAAGTGGAAGGCCGTCTGCAAGGCGCAAAAATCTATTTAGATTTCCCAAGTGTGGGTGCGACAGAAAACTTGATTATGGCAGCTGCATTAGCTGAAGGAACAACAACGCTTGAAAACGTGGCAAAAGAGCCTGAAATCGTTGACTTAGCGAACTATATCAATGCGATGGGCGGAAAAATCCGCGGAGCCGGCACAGGCACCATTAAAATTGAAGGTGTCGAGAAGCTTCGCGGCGTAAGACACAACATCATTCCTGACCGTATTGAAGCGGGAACTTTCATGGTGGCTGCGGCTATCACGGAAGGAAATGTATTAGTAAAAGGTGCGGTTCCTGAGCATCTTACGTCTTTAATTGCGAAGATGGAAGAAATGGGAGTCAAAATTACGGATGAAGGAGAAGGCCTTCGTGTCATCGGTCCTGCCCAGCTGAAGCCGATCGACATCAAAACGATGCCTCACCCCGGATTCCCGACTGACATGCAGTCGCAAATGATGGCGCTGCTTCTCCGTGCGAGCGGAACAAGCATGATTACTGAAACTGTGTTTGAAAACCGTTTTATGCATGCTGAAGAATTCCGCCGGATGAATGGCGACATTAAAATTGAAGGACGTTCTGTGATCATTAACGGTCCTGTACAGCTGCAAGGCGCAGAAGTTGCCGCTACGGACCTGCGTGCGGGCGCGGCGCTGATTCTTGCGGGATTAGTGGCTGAAGGTCATACACGCGTTACGGAACTGAAGCACTTGGATCGCGGTTATGTGGATTTCCATAAAAAACTTGCGGCTCTCGGCGCTGACATCGAGCGTGTCGTTGATGAAACGGCCGCTGAACAAGAAAGCAAAGAAGCCGTTACTGACTTAAACGCATAAAGGTTATAAAAACAGTATGTCAATCTGGCATACTGTTTTTTTATAGGGTTTATCATCATTATTATGCTCTGATTTTCAAAAAAGAATACGTTTTTGGCGTGAATAATCGAATAAAGATTCTGTCCAAAAGGAAGTCATATTAGCTTGTCCCTGCCCATAAGATGAAGTAGAGTCGAATCCCAAGCAGGAGGCAGCTGATATATGAAACCCATTGTATTTCTACTATCTGGGCTGTGTGTACTTATTCTTCTTGTTCCCACCATTCTCGTTCTTCCGTTTCAGGCAGAAAAAGGAGCGGCCGCGAACAAAGAGCCCGGACACAAAACAGCACACACCATACGAGAGACAAAAGGAGCAGAAACATTGAAAGAATCACCTGTATCCATTCCGGTTTATCGGACATCCAAACATTCTGTAGAGAACATTCCGCTTGAAGAGTACGTGACCGGAGTCGTAGCTTCCGAAATGCCCGCAGACTTTAAACCGGAGGCCTTAAAAGCCCAGGCGCTCGCTGCCCGGACTTTCATTGTCAGACTGATGGTCGCTGACTCAGCCGTTCAGGCGCCTAAAGGATCGCTGGTGGATGACACACAGATGTTCCAAGTCTATCAAAGCAAGAGCCAGCTGAAAAAAGAATGGGGTTCTGAGTACGCTCAAAAGCTTAAGAAAATCACTAACGCGGTGGCCGGCACCCAAGGAAAGATTTTAACGTATGACAACAAACCGATTGAGGCATCTTTTTTCTCTACAAGCAACGGCTATACGGAAAATGCGGAAGCCTATTGGACAAGCGCCATTCCTTATTTAAAGAGTGTGAAAAGCCCCTGGGATAAGAAATCGCCTAAATATCTCGCCACCCAGACCTTCAGTGTGTCTGAGTTTCAGCAAAAGCTCGGCGTGCAGCTTTCAGGACAAAGCACGGTGGGGCAGATTACGGCCAGAACACCGGGGCATCAAGTGGCGACGGCCGTCATAAACGGCAAGAAGCTGAAGGGCAGAGACATCCGGGAAAAACTCGGACTCCGCTCTGCCGACTTTGAATGGAAACGAAACGGGAGCAGCATCACTATTACGACAAAGGGTTTCGGCCATGGCGTGGGTATGAGCCAGTACGGAGCCAATTACATGGCGGAGCAGGGAAAATCCGTGACGGACATCGTCAAGCATTACTATCAGGGAGTGAACATTTCCGAGGCCGCTTCTTTTTTAAACAAATATATGGCGAAAAAGTAGACGCTGTCATCAGCGTCTACTTTTTCGGAAAACTATTCCATAAACGGTAAAACAACCAACGGACTCATATAACGAAAGGCTAAAGGCTGACAAATGGGGATAGATGGCTGCGCACCGGGTGAAAATCACTGATAAAATTGCCGCTTCTATGTGAATGTACGCAAAAATAATGAGGAAGCCCGTCCTATTTATTTCCCTTTTCATCTCATTTACGATAAATATTGTTCAGCGTTGAACGTAAATCTATTGAAAAGGGGAAAAAGCAATGAAAAAAACATTTTCACTCATACTTATGCTCGGATTGATGCTGACTGCTGCATCTCCTGCTTTTGCTGCTGAGAAAGCAGACGAGAACACTCTTTTATTCAGAAACAATACCGCCATTTTACTTGATGCGAGCGGCAGTATGGCGAAACGGATAGACGGCGTATCTAAATACAATATGGCAAAAGATGAAATCATCCGTTTTGCGGATCAAATTAAGTCTACATCACAGGTCAGAATGACGGTTTTCGGTTCGGAAGGCAATAATAAAAATTCCGGAAAAGTTCAATCATGTGAAGCCATTCGCGGTGTGTACGGATTACAAAAGTTTGACAGACAAAGCTTCCTCAACTCTCTGAACGGAATCGGGCCTACAGGCTGGACACCGATTGCAAAAGCATTAGAAGATGCGAAGGCTTCTTTTAACGGTGTTCATAAATTCGGCTTTAAATCCGTGTACCTGTTGACGGACGGTGAGGAGACATGCGGCGGAGATCCTATTAAGACGGCGAAAGAACTTCGCAAACATCATATTAAAGTCAACGTGATCGGTTTTGACTTTAAGGAAGGCTTCAACGGCCAGCTGCACGCGATTGCCGGAGCGGGCGGAGGAAAATATTACGAAGCTCACAGCCAAAAGGATATGAACCGTATCTTTACAATGGAAGCGAGATCATTAGCGGAATAAGAAAAAGGTGCCGTTTATCGGCCCTTTTTTTATGTTTGATTTAACAAAATTTTCATGAAGAGATGAAGAGAAAACTGTAAAAAGAATCAGATCCCGGACTTATATTACAAAAAGGACAAAAAAGGCATTAAAACTGTCATCATTTAGCCAATCTTTTTAGGATGATGCGCATAATTCTGTTCATTTTTGGTAATATATCGCCGTCTCACAAAAGGCATCACGCCCTATATCTTTTTCCAAATAGCTAAACTAGCATAGAGAAGAGCCGGGGCCCATCGGCAAAAAAACAAATGGAGAGGAATGAAGGAAATGAAAAAAATGTTTACTGCGGGGATTGTCGGACTTTTGACGCTCTCACTCGGATCACCTGTTTTTGCGGCTGAGCAAAAGCAAGAGGAAACCAACGTCGCTGTGCTGTTTGATGCAAGCGGAAGCATGATACAAAAAACGGGGGGAGAACGTAAAATAGATGTTGCGAAAGATGCTGTCACCTCTTTTGCGAAAGTTCTTCCTGAAGACACGAATCTGATGCTTCGGGTATTCGGCCATAAGGGCAATAATAAAAACTCCGGCAAAGCCGTATCATGTAACGCGACAGAAACGTTATACGGACTTCAGCCGTACGCCGTGACTCCGTTTGAGCAATCACTCAGCAAAATTAAACCGACAGGCTGGACACCGATAGCGAAAGCGCTTTCTGATACGCGCGAAGAATTTGAGCGGGCCGGCGCTAAAGGGAAAAACGTCGTATACCTGATTACAGACGGTGAAGAAACATGCGGCGGTAATCCTCAGGCTGAAATTCAAAAGCTCCGTAAAGCGAACGTCAACACAATCGTCAATATCATCGGCTTCAACTTCGGCATGAAAGGAAGCGAAAGCCTTGAAAAAGCGGCGGAAGCAGGAGGCGGGACGTATGTCTCAGCTGACAGCGCGGACGAGTTCAAACAGGCTTGGGAAGACGCTGCAAAGGATTTAGCAAAAGAATAGGCTGAAAAAGGACGCCCGCGCGGCGTCTTTTTTGTTTAGAAAACGGAACAGCGGGAATGATACAACTAAAAGGAGATGAGCGCTGTTGTTAAAAGGAGCAGGCATTATATTAGTGCTGGCGGCAGTCGTTTTTGTACTGATGGGAATTTTTCTGAAGCTTGCCGCCTTCATATTCGTCAGTATATTGGCCATTATCGCCGCAGTTATTTTATTCACCATTTTGAGCAGACATCATCGCAACGAAACATAGAGTCCGAAGAGGGCTCTTTTTTTAAACCGCAAATTCGACAAAATACAGGGATTATGGAAGAATAAAAGAGAAGGATACTGCGGAGGGGAAAACAGTGGATGAAAAAACAACAGCGGTAAGAGAAATATACCGCTATGAAAAAGGGGTATTAACAAAAACGGCAGATCGGATGGTATCAGAGTATCCATTGACTGTCATGGTGAACGGGCAGGAATTTGTTACGCTCGTCTGCACGCCCGACCACTTAGAGGAACTCGTTATCGGATTTCTCGCGTCAGAAGGCGTCATTCGTTTTGAAAAAGAGATCAAACGTTTTACGATAGATGAAAGTCTCGGATTTGCATATGTGGAGCTGACGAATCCCGAAGTGCTTGAGCAAAAAGACTATACGAAGAGAGTGATCGGTTCATGCTGCGGGAAAGGCCGCCATTTTTACTTTCAGCAGGATGTGAAAACGGCCAAAACGGCCGTCAGCCGCATCACTATAACTCCTGAGACGTGTCTTCGCCTCATGAAGGAGATGCAAAGCGAAAGCGGCACATTTCAGGAAACGGGCGGCGTCCATAATGCGGCGCTGTGCGATACGGAAAAGATGCTCTTCATGAGGACGGACATCGGGCGTCACAATGCGCTGGATAAGCTGTACGGCAACTGCCTGAAAAACGGAATGCCGGTCCGTGACAAGCTGATTGTCTTCAGCGGCCGGATTTCCTCAGAGGTTTTATTGAAAGCCGCAAAAATCGGCGTGTCGATTGTCATTTCAAAATCGGCGCCGACGGAGCTTGCGCTGCAAATGGCGGAAGAGCTGAACATGACGGCGATAGGCTTTGTGAGAAACGGATCGTTTAACATATACACACATCCTGAACGGGTTGAACAATAGAAAGGGGTCTTGGGCTTATGAATACAGAAACGCGCCGCGTGTCAGACAAACGGGAAAGGCCGCTCAGGGATCTCCGTATCTCTGTAACCGACCGCTGCAATTTCAGATGCACGTACTGTATGCCAGCCGAACTGTTCGGACCGGATTATCCATTTCTGCAAAAGACGGAACTGCTCTCATTTGAGGAGCTTGAACGGCTTGCCAAACTGTTTGTCGGCCGCTTCGGCGTTGAAAAAATCAGGCTGACGGGCGGGGAGCCGCTGATGAGAAAAGATATGCCTGAATTGATCAAAAAGCTTGCGCGCATCCCGGGGCTTAACGATATTGCGATGACGACGAACGGCTCTCTGCTTCCGGTGTATGCTGAAAAGCTGAAGCAGGCGGGGCTGCATCGCGTGACCGTCAGTCTTGATTCTTTAGAGGATGAGCGGTTTAAGGCCATTAACGGCCGCGGCGTCTCGGTGAACAAGGTGCTCGAGGGCATTGAAGCGGCAAAAGCGGCCGGACTCGGTGTGAAAATCAATATGGTTGTTCAAAAGGGCGTCAATGAAAAAGACATCCTGCCGATGGCCCGCTATTTTAAAGAAAAGGGCCATATTCTTCGGTTTATTGAATTTATGGATGTCGGCAATACAAATCAATGGAATAAAAAAGACGTCATCACGAAGGCTGAAATCATTGATCTGATCAATCAGCACATGCCGGCGGAGCCGATAGAAGCGAATTATAGAGGAGAGGTCGCTTCCAGATTCCGCTATCTCGACGGTTCCGGCGAAATCGGCGTGATTTCCTCCGTCTCGGATGCATTCTGCGCCTCCTGCAACAGAGCGCGTCTGTCGGCAAGGGGCGAGCTTTTTACGTGCCTGTTCGCTTCAAGCGGCTTCGATGTGCGGAAGCTTGTGCGCGGCGGCCTGACTGATGACGAATTGACGGAATCCATCGCCTCTGTCTGGAGAAATCGCACGGATCAGTATTCAATTGACCGCGCACTTTCTAAAACAGATGGGAAAAAGAAAGTGGAAATGTCGTATATAGGCGGATGAAAAAAGGCTTGCCCGAACAAGGGCAGGCTTTTTTATTCAAATGAAGCTCAGGCCTGTTCAAAAAAAACCGATGTCTGCCGAAATATATGATAGGAATTTTGATGCAGGACGATCAAGTTATTCAATTCCAAAGCCATACAATATGTTAAAATATAACCAATAGAAATTAGAAAAGGTTGTGAAAGGGGCATGACCGCATACGAGATTCCGTCATCTCAAGTTGGAGTCAAGATCAACAAATGGTACAAGCACATTTTAGCGTTTCAAGCGGCTGATGCCATAAAGCTGAAAGAGGAAATTGATGAGGATATACAACGTATGGAGGAAGACCAGCTGCTGCTGTTATATTACCAGCTGATCAGCTACCGCCATCATATTATGCTTGATTACGTCAAGCCGGATTTCACCGAACAATCTCAAATTCAGTACAGCGAGCTGCAAAAGACGATCGAAAGCACGGACAGCATATCGGGACTGTCCGAGTATTATTTTCATTTGTTCAGAGGAATGTATGAATTCGATCAGAATAACTATGTTGCGGCTATTTCTTTTTACCGGAAAGCGGAAAAACTCCTTTCATTTGTCGAGGATGATATAGAGAGGGCGGAATTCCATTTCAAGATGTCTGAAGTGTTTTACGTCATGAAGCAGACTCATTTCTCCATGAATCACGGGATTCAGGCGCTGGATACATATATGAAACACGATTTTTACAGAGTGCGGAGAATACAGTGCCATTTCGTCATCTCAGGAAACTATATCGACTGCAAAAACTACGACAAAGCGCTTGGGCATTTAGACGAAGCGCTCCGCCTTTCTTTGCTTGAAGGGCAGCCCCGCCTGATCGGGTCTTCGCTTTACAATCTGGGGAATTGTTATTCTGAAAAGCGTGATCTGGCTGAAGCGGCCCGTTACTTTAGAAAAGCGGTGCCCGTCTTTGAAGAACATCAGCTTGAACAGCTTCCGAAGGCGCTGTTCAGCTTAACACACACCCTTTTCAGGCTGCGTGATGACGAAGCGGCCCTTACTTATTATGAAAAAGGGGTCACGATCGCGAAAGAACGGGGCGACCGATTCAGTTTAGAGAAATATAAGTTTTTACAAGCGCTTTACTTGGAATCCCTCAATATGGACTTAATCCATGAAGTGTTTGACTATATGAATGAAAAATCGCTGTATGTGTATATTGAAGATTTCGCCTTGGAGGCTGCCATATACACAAGCGCCCATGAGCAATATAAAGAAGCGGCGTATTTTTATGAAAAAGTGATTCACATGAGAGAAAACATTCAAAAAGAACAATGTTTATACGATATATAAATTTTCTAACCATCTGATCGGCAGATGGTTATTTTTTTTATGCACATTATGACGTTTGATCATTGAAGAAATCGGAAAAATCGCAAAAGAGGGAAAAACGGACGATTGAAAGGAGGGATTTGTTGTTCGGATTTAATGATATGATAAAGTTTTTCGTATCCTTTCTCATCATTCTGCCGATGGTGTCTGTCATCCATGTGTCAGGCCACAGCTTTATGGCGATGCTGTTCGGAGGCAAGGCGTCATTGGATATCGGTATGGGGAAACGTTTTTTAAAAGTGGGGCCGATTCAGGTGCGGCGTATCTACTTTATAGATTCTTTCTGCAAGTTCGGCGAATTGCGGATAGATAACCGTCTGACGAGCGCGCTCGTCTATTCCGGAGGCTGTCTGTTTAATCTCGCTTCTATCTTTATAATAAATCTGCTGATCATAAAAGATGTTCTCGAGCCAAACTTATTTTTTTACCAATTTGTCTATTTTTCAACGTATTATGTATTCTTTGCTCTACTGCCGGTCAAATACGGGGATAATAAGCTGTCAGACGGATTGGCCGTTTACAAAGTGCTCCGCTACGGGGAGCGCTGTGAAATCAATAATTGAGAGTTTACATGTTTGCGATAGGGCTGAAAGGGAAGAAAACAAGTACACAAAACAAAAAAGGAGCTGAAGAGATATGAGTCAAGATAACGGGTTAAAAGACAAAGTAAAAGGCGGCATGAACAAAATGAAAGGGGAAGCGAAGGACAAAGCAGGTGACATGGCAAACAAGTCCGACTTAAAAGCTGAAGGGAAGAAGGACAAAGCGAAAGGCAGCCTGCAAAAGGGTGTCGGTGAAACGAAAGATAAACTCAGTGACGATTAATTTGATATTGAAACAAAGCAAAAGCCCAAAATATTTTGGGCTTTTTGTTATGAGAAATGACAAAAATTCCAGTTCGATTGGTTAATATTCACTAAATTTTTAAATATTCTATAAATTATGCGGTAATTTCTTTATAATATTCACAAAGAATGTGATCTTTTTTCACATTTGATTAAACGTTTGTTTAAAAAAATAAGAAATCTGAAATTTCCGCAAAAGGAATCAGGCCGTTCACCGTCGAATACTTTTTATTACTTAACATTTCATGAGGTGAAGGGGGTGGTAATCGCCTGCATCGTTTCGGTATGACCATGTGGATTGCGTTTGACTATCACTAAGGGGGAATACAGATGAAATTGACACCGGTTGAACAAGAAAAATTGCTTATTTTCACAGCGGGAGAGCTCGCAAAACAGCGGAAAGAGCGCGGCGTTCTGCTGAATTATCCTGAAGCTGCCGCATATTTGACCTGTTATCTGATGGAAGGCGCCAGAGACGGAAAAAGCGTCGCTGAGCTGATGGAATCCGGCCGCAGCGTATTGACGGAAAAAGACGTTATGGAAGGCGTTCCGGAAATGCTGGACAGCATTCAGGTGGAAGCGACGTTTCCGGACGGGGTCAAGCTTGTCACCGTTCATCAGCCGATCAAAGCGGAGGTGAAGTCATGAAGCCGGGAGCCATTCAAGTCGCAAAAGGGACCATCACCATTAACGAAGACCGAAAGACGCTGGAAGTATCAGTTACCAATCATGGAACGCGGTCAGTGCAGGTAGGGTCGCATTTTCATTTTGCGGAAGCCAACGGCGCCCTGTCCTTTAATCGTGAGAAAGCAATCGGCATGCGTCTTGACATCCCGTCAGGCACCTCAGTCCGTTTTGAACCGGGAGAAGAGAAGACCGTCACACTCGTGGAAATCGGAGGACGAAAAACGGTCAGAGGCCTGAACGGCATGGCCGATACGTATATGGATGAGCGGGGAAAAGAAAAGACTCTGTCGAATCTTAAAAAAGCCGGATGGATGGAGGAAGCGATCCGATGAAAATGTCACGTGAGCAATACGCAGAGCTGTTCGGACCGACAACGGGAGACAAAGTCAGACTCGGAGATACGGATTTATGGATTGAAGTCGAAAAAGACTTCACGAATTACGGAGAAGAAATGATTTTCGGCGGAGGAAAAACAATCCGGGACGGCATGGGGCAAAACGGCCGTATCACCGGGAAAGACGGAGCGCTTGACCTGGTCATTACAAACGCCGTCGTCTTGGATTATACAGGGATCGTCAAGGCGGATATCGGGGTGAAGGACGGCCGGATTGTCGGCGTCGGGAAAAGCGGCAACCCGGATATTATGGATGGGGTGGACCCGCACATGGTCATCGGCGCCGGAACAGAAGTCATTTCCGGCGAAGGAAAAATCGTAACGGCCGGCGGCGTTGATACGCACATCCACTTCATCTGCCCGCAGCAGATGGAAGTCGCGCTTTCTTCAGGCGTGACCACGCTTTTGGGCGGCGGAACGGGCCCTGCGACGGGAAGTAAAGCGACGACCTGTACATCCGGCGCATGGTACATGGCGAGAATGCTGGAGGCGGCTGAGCAGTTTCCGATCAATGTCGGCTTTTTAGGGAAAGGGAATGCCTCTGATAAAGCGCCTCTCATTGAACAGACAGAAGCCGGCGCGATCGGCCTGAAGCTGCATGAAGATTGGGGATCAACGCCAAGCGCCATTAAAGCGTGCATGGAAGTCGCGGATGAGGCGGATATTCAGGTGGCAATCCACACAGACACGATTAATGAAGCGGGCTTTTTAGAAAATACGCTTGATGCGATCGGCGACCGGGTTATCCATACATATCACATAGAGGGAGCCGGCGGAGGCCATGCACCTGATATTATGAAACTCGCTTCTTACGCCAATATCCTGCCGTCCTCTACGACGCCGACGATTCCGTATACGGTCAACACGATGGACGAGCATCTTGATATGATGATGGTCTGCCATCATTTAGATTCAAAAGTCCCTGAAGACGTGGCGTTCAGTCATTCACGCATCAGAGCGGCCACCATCGCGGCGGAGGATATTCTGCACGATATCGGCGCGATCAGCATGACATCATCTGACTCGCAGGCGATGGGCAGGGTGGGAGAAGTGATTATCCGGACATGGCAGGTTGCCGATAAAATGAAGAAGCAGCGAGGCGCTCTTTCAGGAGAAAGCGGCAATGATAATGTGCGCGCCAAACGCTATGTCGCCAAATACACGATCAATCCTGCCGTCACTCACGGCCTGAGTCATGAAGTCGGTTCCGTTGAAAAAGGAAAGCTCGCTGACCTCGTATTGTGGGATCCGGTTTTCTTCGGCGTCAAACCTGAACTTGTGCTCAAAGGGGGCATGATCGCCCGCGCCCAGATGGGAGACCCGAATGCTTCTATCCCGACGCCTGAGCCTGTGTTTATGCGCCAGATGTACGCATCCTACGGGAAAGCGAACCGCAATACGTCTATAACATTTATGTCCCAGGCCGGTATCGCAAACGGTGTACCGGAAAAGCTCGGGCTTGAAAAAATGATTTCCCCCGTACGGAATATCCGCAAGCTGAGTAAGCTCGACATGAAGCTGAATGACGCAATGCCGAATATACAAGTCGATCCGAAAACCTATCAGGTGTTCGCCGACGGAGAAGAACTGGCATGCCAGCCTGTCAGCCATGTTCCGCTCGGACAGCGTTATTTTTTATTTTAATCCCTCTCCGGCCGGTTTCCGCCGGCCTATTTACACCTCTATTGTCAACTTGATTTCATACTGCCGCGTATTTTAGTGTATATTAATAATTGAAAAACAAATGAAATGTAACTATTGTGGTTACACCGGTGGTGAAAAACATGATTAACAGCCGTCTTGCTGTGGCCATTCACATTCTTTCGCTGATCTCAACGGATGAACGGGCATCGTCAGATATGATTGCGGACAGCGTAAACACCAATCCCGTCGTAGTGCGGAGAACGATCAGCCAGCTGAAAAAAGCAGGTCTTCTGACATCCCGGGCAGGTGTTGCGGGAGCCAGCCTGAAAAAAGATCCGTCGGAGATTACCCTCTTAGAGGTTTACAGGGCGGTACAAAATAAGGAAGAGCTTTTTGCGGTTCACGACAATCCGAATCCGGACTGTCCGGTCGGCAAAAATATTCAGCGCGCGCTTGATGAGACGTTCGGAAGCGTACAGCGGGCAATGGAGAATGAACTGGCGAACAAATCTCTTTATGATGTAATGAATCATCTCTTTTGTTAAAAAGAGATGGCTTCATGTCGTTTGAGATGTAATGAAAATGGTTACAGGAATAAGGAGGAAAAGAACAGCGGAAAAGCCGTTATGATAGAAGCGAAGGAACGCAGGCATGAAATGACAGCCATCGGAGACATGCATCAAATGTAAAAGATCAAGAGGCTGCGGTTTTGGCTCCATATCGGGAGTCCAACTAAAAGACCGTCGCCTCTTAGCACTCACAATCATAATGATTTTAAAATTTCTCAAGGAACGATCAGCAGCCCGTTAGCTGCCCCTGATTAAAGATAATGTGTTACCACACTGTTACGTTAGAACTCCCGCTGCTTTGGTATCCCTCTGTCGCTAAGACTTGGTAAGACCAATTACTGCCCAGATTCATTCCATGACTCTTCCATGCGTTAACATGATTGCTGAAAGTGATTGCAGCGTTGCTTCCAGTTGGTCTCTTTGTCTGACGGACACTCCAGTACTGCGTAAAAGTAGTGTTATCGCCATCAATGGAAGGTGCGTTATAACGTGTCGTTGTATAGATGTCATATGTACCTCCATCACTTTTTACAGTACCTTTATACGCTCCGGTAGGTCTGTAAGTACCCCATGAATCCACTACATAATATTCGATGAGAGGTGATCTCGTCCAGCCATATAAAGTCAAATATCCATTGCCATTCGGCGCCCAAACTCCGGCATTATAGTTTATGGTCCTGAATGGGGAACCTGTCGTCCAGCCTTTACCAACAACGAAATTTCCGGTATTGGACCAATTAACACTGTAATTCCCGCCAGACCCATTGACAGCGTTTACGATTCCGCCTCCATCAGTCCAATTTTGCCAGTAGTCTGTACCGGCAGCAGACGCGGTTGACGAAAACAAGCTAATACCCATTAAAGCTGTCGTTAATCCAACTAAGAACTTCTTTTTAAATTTAAACATATGTGACCTCCTATACTATTTTTTCTGACGTTGACGTGAGGCAGCACCCGTATATATTTAAAACATTCTTAATGACTAACGCCAAAGCTTTTGATCGCTCCCTTCAATATCATATCACGAATGCATAAGTGAAGATTAAGAGTATTTGTAATTTAATTACAAAGGCCCAAAAAATACATTATGGGCGGTCCTGTTCCGCCATAGCCTTATTCTTTTTTCGCAGAATCACAATTCTTGTTTCTGAATCTGACGGAGTCATCTGTCATGTTTTACTTTGTATTCGATGTAAGAGGGGATTTAATCGCCGATAAGCCGCTCACTGAACAGGGAAATCTGCTTATGATATTGCGGCGGACAATGGCATTTTGAGAACCTGCAGAGGAATGGTCAGCCTCGTTAAAAGGCAGAAAAGGCAAAGCTGCAAGCCGAATAAGAAAAAAACCCGGGCTCACGCGCCGGGATTTTTAATATGTATTTGCATCAATGTTATCAAACATACCGTCAACAATGCCGAACGTCATGAGGACAATGAAGAGAATGATGCCGAGAACGGACAGGCCGATCGTTACAATGAGGTAGATCCCCTGCATTTTCACGAATTTTGCGTAATTCTCCAGCATATGTTCCTCTGTCAGTTCATTGAACTGTTCCGCCATCTGTCCCGCTTCTTTTGCCGAGCGCATCAGAAAAATGCCGGCAATAATCTGCAAAACGCCGGGAATGGCTCCGATTAAGAAGAAAAACGCACCTGACAGCGCCGCAAATGCGCCCATAATAATGAATAAAATACCTGTCGCTTTTCCCCATTTCGAAATAGAAATAAGCGAACGATTTACTGATTCAGGTTTCAAAACATGGCACTCCTTTACAAAAAAATACTCACTTTTCATTTATACACTATTCGGTCATTCTTTTGAATATAAAATGTGTTTTTTTTCTGCCGTGCATCTGTTTCTATATGATAAAATTCCCGGGATGCACCCAGGAATTACAAAATCGGCGACAGAAGCCTTGAAACCGATTCTTTAATGCGGATCCGCAGCGAACGCTCCTGATATTCTTCATACGTATATTTTCTGGAGACGAGCAGATCTTCTTTAAATGAGGAAATGAGCTTTTTCGCGATGGTGACGTCATAAATAAAGGCGTTGACTTCAAAATTAAGCCTGAAGCTTCTGACGTCGATATTCGCGGTACCGACCGAAGCCGTCTCATCATCGACGACAATCGTTTTCGCATGAATAAAGCCGTTATCGTAAATGTAGACCGAGGCCCCGGCTTTCAAAAGATCGCCTATGTAAGATAAAGTCGCCCAGTAAACGAAAGCGTGATCCGGTTTGTTCGGGATCATGATTTTGACGTCGATGCCTGACAGACAGGCGATCCTGAGGGCGTCTAAAAGACTGGAGTCAGGAATAAAGTAAGGCGTCTGAATCAGGATCGACCGTTTCGCCGTTGAGATCATCTTGATATAGCCGTTTTTAATTTGTTCCCATTCTGAATCCGGTCCGCTTGTGACAATCTGCATCCCGACATTGCCCTTTGGCTCGCATTCCGGAAAATGATTCGGAACGTAAGTGAGCGTATGGTGATGGGAGGCTTGGTTCCAATCGAGGATAAACCGTGTCTGAATGGCATGGACCGCCGTGCCTTGAAGCCTGAGGTGCGTATCCCGCCAATAGCCGAATTTCGGATTCAGGCCGAGATATTCATCTCCGACGTTAAAGCCGCCGACATAGCCGGTTTCGCCGTCAATAATCACGAGCTTGCGGTGATTCCGATAATTGAGCCGCAAATTAATCGGCCGAAGCCTGGAAGGAAAGAAGACTTCCACATAGCCGCCGGCGTCCCGCAGCGGTTTGAAGAATTTTTTTCTGAGTGATCGTGAACCGAGTTCATCATATAACACTCTGACCTTTACGCCTTCCTGTGCTTTTTTCACTAAGGCGTCACGCAATTTTTTTCCCAGCTCATCACCTTTATAAATATAGTATTGAAGGTGAATGTGATCTTTTGCGTTGGAAATGTCCTTCATTAAACGTTTGAACTTATCGCGCCCGTCCGTTAAAATCTCAACCGAATTATCCTCTGTAAAAACCGCGTGGTTGTTCATGACAAGCATATAGATGAGGTCCTTATTATCCACGGTCGCCCTGTTGTTAAATTGGAATTGCCTCGACTTCAGATCTTTCAGCTGAGACTTCAGCAGCTTTTCAATTCCGATCTTTTTACGGTCTTCCCATTGAAACAGGTGCTTGCGTCTCAGGTTATGGCCGAATAACAGGTATAAAATAAACCCTAAAATGGGAATAAAAAAAAGAACCAAGAGCCAGGCCCATGAAGCGCTGGCGTCGCGTCTTTCTTTGAAAATCATGATGACGGCCAAAAGTATATTTAAAACGAAAAAAAATCCGAATAAAATAAATGAAATGCTCACTTTGCAACCCCGCTATATCATATTTATCAAGACTGTGCCCATTAGTATTCCGACAAGTGCAGCAATCTGATTCCCATTTCAAATTATAACATTGACATTTTAAAAGAATAAAGAGCCGGAATCAAAGATGGATGCAGTTTTCTTTCAAAGAAAGTTCCGGGTGCGGTAGAATAAGCATATATGAAAAAGAAGACAAAAATGACAGCAAAGGGGAGAGGGTATGAAGCTGGAACATGCGGAACAATTGCCGGGATTCATAAAAAAAGAAATTCAGAAAATACAAATCGCCATCGCACCGCTGATGAAAAAAAGCATCATTTACCGTTTTCTCGCTTTCCCGCTCGCCGCTTTTAGTCTGTTTCATCTGGCATCGCTTTTGATTCAGGCCCCTTCCGGGAGAGGAGCCCTCGTGTCGGCCGGCATTTTTGCACTCCTTGCGGCTCTGGGTCTTGCGTTTTTTAAAGAAGCCGGCTACCAGCGGAAACAGGTGCAAAAAACGATCCGCCTGTATATGCTGAACAGAATCAGAAAAAGCAATATTCTATCCGAGGAACGGAAAAGCGCCTATACCCGATTGGTAGCGGAGGAGCCGTTTGCGATGAAAAGCTTTATTGAATTTTTAACAGAAGAAGACCGGAAAAAAGAGATGCTGTATTAAAAAAGAGCTGACGCGCGATCAGCTCTTTTTGTCATTCAAACACAGGGTCGTTCTCATAGTAATATGAATCAGGCGCGTCATGCGTATCAGTGCTGTGGTAAGCCACAATTCCGATGACAGCGAAAATGACGAATAAAATAAAAGCGATAATGCCCAATGCCACACTCGATACCGCGTAAAAAAACTGCATTTTGATAAAGGATGCGTAATGTTCGAGCATATTTTCTTCCGCGTTTTCTTCTGATTCTTCCTGAAGGGCGGCTGCGGCTTTTGCCGAGCGCATCAGCATGACGCCGGAAATGATGAGCAAAACACCCGGTATGGCTCCGAGCAGCGTCACAATGGCTGACAGGGCGGAAAGAGAGCCCGTAATGATAAGAAACACGGCGGTGATTTTTCCCCACTTGGCGATGTCGGCAAGGGAACGGGCTTTTTTATTGAGCGGCTGGTTACCGTCTTTTTCTTCTTTATCGATGCTGATCATGACAGTTCTCTCCCTAAAATGTTCAAGTCATATCGTTTTCCGTCCATTTCGGCGATACCCGGGAATACGCCCCATTCGGTAAAACCGAATTTTTCAAACAGCTTAATGCTCGGCACATTATGGCCGAAGATAAAAGCCATCAGATTACGGATGCCGATCTTCGGAGCCATCGCAAGGGCTTCTTTCAGCAGAAAGCTTCCCGCTCCTTTGCCCCGGCAATCCTGATGCAGATAAATACTGATCTCCGCCGTTTTGTCATAGGCCGGACGGCCGTAAAACGTTTCAAAGCTGATCCAGGCCGCCACTTTTCCGTTTTCATCTTCCGCAACCATCAGCGGGCGCCTGTCCGTGTGCCGCAAAAACCAATCCATCCGGTCTTCGGGTGTCACTTCTTCCGTATCAGCCGTGACCATCCGTGAGGCGATCGTCGAGTTGTATATAGACACAACCGCATCTAAATCTTCCAATACGGCTTTGCGCAGGGTCAAATTCATATTCCGGGATCTCCCTTCACATTTCATTACATAATTAAGAGCAATCTGCACATACTACTTCCAAAAAAGTTTTTTTAAGATGTGTATATATTTTCAGAAAAGTGTTCAGAATGTTGCTGAGGTGATGAACAAATGAGAGAGGAAGAAAAGAAAACTTCTCAAGTCAAAAAACTTCAGCGGTTCTTTCGCAAACGCTGGATATTCCCTGCAATTTACTTAGTCAGTGCGGCCGTCATTTTAACAGCTGTCCTTTGGTATCAATCCGTTTCAAATGATGTGAAGGACAATCTGACGAATAACGGCGGAAACTCCGCGTATGACAGCGGCAAAGACGATGCCGTCGAAGTAGGAAAGTCAATGGAAAACGTCGCAATGCCGGCTGCTCATTCTGAAAATGTTTCTGTTGTGAAAAAGTTTTATGAAACGAATGCCGCAAAAAAAGAGAAAGAAGCAGCACTTGTTAACTATAATAACACGTACAGCCTAAGTAAAGGAATTGACTTAGCTGAGAAAGACGGAAAATCATTTGACGTTTCCGCTTCTCTGAGCGGTACGGTTGTGAAAGCTGCTAAAGATCCGGTACTGGGATATGTGGTTGAAATTGAACATTCAGACGGCCTGTCTACTGTCTATCAGTCTCTATCTGAAGTCAGCGTCGATCAGGGCGACAAAGTGAAGCAGAACCAGGTTATCGGAAAATCAGGAAAAAACCTTTACAGTGAAGAAAGCGGAAACCACGTGCACTTTGAAATCCGCAAAGACGGCGTTGCGATGAATCCGCTGAACTTTATGGACAAACCGGTAACATCTATTGAAAAAGCGGCAGCTGAAGAGAAAAACGCTGTAACAGAAGAAACGGAAGGATCCATTCAGCAGTCTTCCGAGAAAAAAGATGTGACGCCTAAACAAGAAACCGAGGAAAAACCCGGCGGTAAAGAAGACGGCACAAAAGACAAGACAGATGGTAAAGATGACGGTTCAATGAAAGATTCAGGCAAGTAACTGTGATCCCTAAGCGCCTATCAGCTCTGATAGGCGCTTTTCATTTTGCCTCATGTGCCTTTATACTAATAGAAAACGAGGGAGATGCTGAATGAATAAATGTCTGGCGGCGGGATGGCTCGTCTTTATTTTCATTTCTGCTTTGACTGAAAGCTTTCACGATATGATTGTGACGCAGACGATGGCCTTCCGTTTCACGCCCCATCCGGATGCATCCGGTTTCTTTGTGTTCGATATGGCGGAGCTCACCGTACCTGAAGCGGCGATTCAAAAGCTCGGGCACGCGTTTTCCTTTTTTGTGCTCACTGGTTTGTTTTTCAGAGAGCGCAGACGCATGAAGAGGGCGGTGCTCTATGCATTGGCCGCCGCCTTCCTGACAGAAATCATCCAGCTCTTTTTCGGCAGAAACGGCTGCCTCCGCGATGTGCTGATTGACAGTCTCGGCATTGCTGTATTCTGTGTTTTACAAAGGAAAAAACATACCGCCAAACATACAAAAACCGGCAGTCTGTGAAAGACGCCGGCTTTTTTTATATGTTATGGTTTGTCGATTTGTTTTTATGAACAATACTTTCGTAGATTCGCACGATCAGGTCGACAATCGGACGAAGCACATTTGAAAATCTGAACAGCAGGAATCCGACAACGAGGGAAACGATAATGCTTCCGAGTACATCAATCGGATAGTGGTGGCCGACCCAAATTCTTGAGAAGCCGGTCAAAAGGCCGAAAATCACTAGCGGCCAGCCGAGTTTTTTGTTGCGGAACAGAATCGCAATTGAAATGGCCAAAGCGCCTGTCGTATGGTCACTCGGAAAAGACGCATCCGCGGCATGAGGGATCAGCGTATGAACCGTATGATCGACAAAGGGGCGCGGCTCGATATAGATTTTTGTGATGATGTAGTTGACGATAAGCGCCGCAATGCCGGTAAAGCCGGCGTACAGGGCGTTTTGTCTGCCTTTTGTGTTTCCAAACAGCCACATGGCAAGCAGGAAAAGGGCGTAGGCGTAAAGGGCGTATTCCGTTATAAATACCATGATAGAGTCGAGAATGGCACTATGGTGCGACAAACCATTGATCGCTTTAAACAGTTCGTAATTCACAAATATCACCTTTTATCTTTATTTTATATGAACAGTGTAATGCTTTTTTCTATGAGACACAATTGGTATTAAAAATAATTATAAAAAAGTAAACAGAATGAAACGTGACTGTATTACTGTGCGTCAAGTATGAGGGAAAAGAATAGCCGAAGGAGTTTTGTCCGTTGCTGAAACGTTTGAAAAACGCCGATCTGCCGCTTGTGTTTGTCATCATGCTGCTTTGCGGATTCGGTTTGTTAATGGTGTACAGCGCCAGTGATGTGATGGGGTCTCAGCGATACGGAGATCCATCCTATTTCTTCCATAAACAGAGAACCTCTCTGCTGCTCGGAATATGCTTATTTTTATTTGCAGCCTGTCTGCCGTATAAGCGGTATGCCCGGCTTGTACCGCTGTTTGTGGTCGGATCGCTGGTGTTGCTGCTGCTCGTATTGATACCGGGAATCGGGCTGGAGCGGAATTTTTCCCGCAGATGGCTGGGAGCGGGGCCGCTTGTCATACAGCCGTCTGAATTGGCGAAGATCGCGATGATTTTGTATTTCGCTGCGATTTACACGAAAAAGCAGCCGTACATTCATCAATTTGTGAAGGGGGTACTGCCGCCTTTAGTCATTTTGGGAACCGCTTTTCTGCTGACATTGGCAGAGCCTGATTTAGGGACGGCTTCCTTAATTCTGGCGGCGTGCGGGTCAATTTTATTATGTGCCGGCTTGAAAAAGCGCCATTTGCTCGTGCTCGGCGCGACGGCGGTGTCGGGAGTCGTTTATCTCGCATTTTCCGCTTCCTATCGTGTGAAGCGGCTTGTTTCCTTTACCAATCCGTTTGGTGACGCGAACGGGGACGGTTATCAGCTGATTCAATCTTATTTTGCCATTTCCGGAGGCGGATTTTTCGGAAGAGGACTTGGGAACAGTGTTGAAAAAATGAATTACCTGCCTGAGGCGCATACTGACTTCATTATGGCCGTGATCAGCGAAGAACTGGGGATATTCGGTGTTCTGATCGTGTTGGGATTATATTTCGCGTTAATGCTTCTCGGCGTAAAAACAGCCATGCGTGCTGATGACCCGTTCGGAAAGCTTCTCGCCATCGGAATTACGTTTCAATTGATGTTTCAGGTTGTATTGAATTTGGGAGCGATGAGCGGACTCCTCCCGGTTACGGGTGTGCCGCTGCCGTTTATCAGCTACGGCGGTTCTTCATTGATTATGACGCTGTTTTTGTGCGGCATACTGGTCAATATCAGTACATATTCAAAAAAACAAACCGTACGGCATAAGCGGCCTGTCCCGCATGAAAAAAAGGCTTCTTCTTTTTAATGAAGTCCGAAAAAAAACGCCCGGGACATGCTGTCTCCGGGCGTTCTGTATGTTTATAAAGCTTCTGGTCCTTCCTCTCCGGTGCGGATATTAATCGTGTTTCCGATTTCATAGACAAATATTTTGCCGTCGCCGGGCTCTCCCGTTTTCAGCACTTTTTTCGCCGTTTCCACCACTTGATCAACGGGGACCTTGCTGACAACGATTTCCACTTTCAGCCGTTCATACACATTGCTTTCAATTTTGACTCCGCGGTACAGTTCGGTGTGGGCTTTTTGAAGGCCGCATCCGTGTACGTTGGAGAAAGTCAGCGATGTGACTCCGATTTTACCGAGTTCCTGCTTCAATGTTTCAAACTTAGCCGGACGCGTAACGATTTCTACCTTGAACATTTGACCGCTCATCTAAGTCACTCCTCACTTTATAAGTCCTGATATGCCTTTTCCCCGTGCATCGTTAAATCAAGCCCGAGTGATTCTTCTTCTTCACTGGCGCGGAGGGGAATGAAGAGACCTACAATTTTAATGATAACGAAAGTGACAATAAATACAAATACATAGGTTGCCGCAATGGCCGCAACCTGTTTCCAAAGCAGTCCCGGATCGCCGTAAAACAGCCCGTTTGCCCCGCCGTCATTGACGGAAGTGGTCGCGAATAAACCGGTCGCGATGCCGCCCCATGTCCCGCCGATTCCATGCAGGCCGAAAGCGTCAAGTGCATCATCGTATCCGAAAGTCTTTTTGAGCCAATACACGCCCCAAAAGCAGACAAGCCCGCCGATAAAACCGATCACGATGGAAGAAAACGGCGTAACGAACCCGGCAGCCGGCGTAATGGCGACAAGTCCGGCGATAGCGCCTGATACAGCGCCCAGCATAGTCGGTTTCTTGTTCAGCATCCATTCGATTAAAATCCAGCCGATAATTCCGGCCGCAGCTGCGGTGTTTGTATTAATGAAAGCAAACATCGCGATACTGTCAAGCGTCAGGGCGCTGCCGACATTGAAGCCGAACCATCCGAACCAAATGAGCGCCCCGCCCAAGAACGTATAAATTAAATTGTGAGGAGAAGCCGCCGTGCCGTCCTTGCGTTTCCCGAGGACAATCGCCAGAACGAGTCCGGCAACTCCGGAAGAGATGTGAACAACATTTCCGCCTGCGAAATCAAGGGCGCCCATTTGGCCGATCCAGCCGCCGCCCCATACCCAGTGCGCAACGGGTGTATATACGAGGGAAACCCACAAAAAGGAAAATAAAAGAAAAGCACTGAATCTCATGCGTTCAGCGAATGCTCCGGAAATAATCGCCGTCGTCAGGACTGCAAATGTCATTTGGAACATCATGAACAATGAATGCGGGATCGTATCACTGTAGCTTCCGGGGGCAAAGCCGATTCCCTTCAGCCCCGCCCATTCAATGCCGCCAAGCCATGTATTGCCGGGAGCAAAAGCAAGTGAATATCCGTACAAAACCCAAACGACGGATACAATGGCGATGGAAGAAAAACTGTGCATCGCCGTGCTGAGCACATTTTTGCTTTTTACCATTCCGCCGTAAAATAAAGCCAGCCCGGGGGTCATCAGCCACACGAGTAAAGCGCAAAAGAACATAAATACTGTATCGCCCATCTGCATGTTGTATTCCTCCGTCTCATTCAGAATGTAATTGTGATTAATTCATTATTATAGAGAAAAAAGAATGATAAAACATTTTCGTGTAAGGTTATCTAACATGGTTTTTTGCGTTCATCATGTCGCTTTTCAAATGAACGTCATGTGACTTTATATCCATAAAAAGAGCATCGGAGCACCGAAGAAGAAATCCTGTCCGGGAAAGAGTAAAATAATCGGGGTGAGAAACACTAACTGCATCAGGAGGAATTGAATATGACAACATCATTGAATCTGCAATTTGAAAAAACGGCTTTGGTCCTTATTGATTTACAAAAAGGCATTGTGCCGATGGATAAAAGCGGGGCCGTTGTGCCGAACGCGAAAAAATTAATTGATGTGTTCCGGGAAAAAGGCGGTTTTATCAGCTTTGTGAACGTTGATTTTCATGACGGGGCTGATGCGCTGAAGCCGCTGACGGATGAAGGGGCGGCGGGCCATTCGGCTCCGGCGGCGGATTGGGCTGAATTTGTGCCTGAAATCGGAGTGAAAGAAGATGATTATACGGTGACAAAGCGGCAGTGGGGCGCGTTTTTCGGCACTGATCTTGATCTTCAGCTCAGAAGACGGGGAATCGACACGATTGTATTATGCGGGATTGCGACAAACATCGGTGTGGAAAGCACGGCGCGGGAAGCTTTTCAGCTCGGGTATCAGCAAGTTTTCATAACTGACGCGATGGCGACGTTCAGCGATGAACAGCATGAAGCGACACTCAAGTTTATCTTCCCGAAAATCGGCAGAAGCCGGACGACGGAAGAGTTCATCGAAGAGACCAAATGACAATCTCCAAAAAAAGCCGCGTTCTGTTTTTAACAGCCGTGGCTTCGGGGACGATGCTGAACCCATTGAACTCGTCGATGATTTCTCTTGCGCTTCACAGTATTCAGCATGAATTTCGCCTGTCGTTTACAACGGTGTCCTGGCTGATATCGTCCTTTTATCTGGCCAGTGCGGTGGCGCAGCCTGTTACCGGAAAGCTCGGTGATATGCTCGGCAGGAAGAAGCTGTTTTTGATCGGGCTTCTGCTTGTTGCCGTTTCGGCCGTCGGCGCGCCGTTTGCGCCGACTTTCATGACTTTGTTAATGATGAGATTGTTTCAATCGATCGGAAGCAGCGCGATATATCCGTCCGGCGTCGGATTGATCCGTTCGAATATACAGGAGAAGCAGGCGTCGGCGCTTGCCGTCCTGTCGATCTTTGCCTCAGCCATGACGGCGCTCGGTCCGACACTCGGCGGTTTTTTGATCGTTTGGGGAGGGTGGCCGGCAATCTTTTTCGTCAATCTGCCGTTTATCATTCTCAGCTTTTTTCTCGGGATGTATATGTTTCCGAAAGATGAAAAACGCGAGATCGGCGGCTTGAAAGCCGTGCTCCGCCAGCTTGATACGATCGGGATACTCCTGTTTGCCGGGGCGATTATTCTGCTTTTGTCATTTTTGTTGTCCTTCAGTACGAAGCCCCATTATACAGAAGGTATATTCGGGCTTTTGTTTGTCGGGCTGTTTATCTGGCGCGAGCTGAAAACGGAGAAGCCGTTTATTGATGTCAGGCTGTTTAAAACGCATCGGAAACTATCGTCGGTGTATATTCAATTTATTCTGCTGAATATATTCTTTTACTGCATCTTTTTCGGGCTTCCGAGCTATTTTCAGGATGAAATGCATTTGTCCGTTCAGACAAGCGGAATGATTATGCTGTTTATGTCGGGCATGAGCATCCTGGTGTCGCCTTTGACCGGAAAATGGATAGATAAGAAAGGGGTTCTTCAGCCGATTGTTGCCGGAACCTGCCTGACCGCGATCGGGGCGGTCCTGTTAACGTTCTTCTTCCTTCAGGCGCCTATGATAGGAAAAGGGCTGATTCTGTCTGTGCTGGGTGTCGGTTACGGCTTCGGCAATGTGACGTTTCAGGCGGCCATGCTGAAAACAAGTCCAGCCGACATGGTCGGAACAACGTCCGGCCTGTTTCAGACCTGCCGGTATCTCGGTTCGATCTTATCTTCCGTCATTTTGGGCATTCTTTTCGGAAAAGAAATAACCGCAGGCCATTTTCATATGCTCGGCACGATTCTTATCATTGTCGGCGCCGTAAGCCTTTTGATGGCGTTCCGGTTTTCAGTTCTTCTCAAAAAGGCCTCTTAACAGCCGCATCAAAAAGAGACGGGTACTCCCCGTCTCTTTTTTTATGTGCAATGTGCTCAAAAATCAAAACGAAAATTGTCGATAGCGCCCAATGTTATTTGCGGAATTTTCAGTTATATTCTTTAACATGATATGTGAGGAAACCGTACATACAGGAGGGTGAAGATGAAAAAACCAACGAATGATCGGCTCAGCAACAAAGATTTACTGCCTTTAGAAGAAGGAGAACGGACATGGAAAGCGGTGAATTTTGCATCTATCTGGATGGGCTGCATTCATAACATCCCGACCTATGCGACTGTAGGCGGGCTCATTGCGATCGGCCTTTCTCCGTGGCAGGTGCTCGCCATTATCGTGACAGCATCACTCATTTTATTCGCCGCTCTCGCCTTAAACGGACATGCCGGAACGAAATACGGGCTTCCCTTTCCGGTCATCATCAGGGCTTCTTACGGAATATACGGCGCAAACATTCCGGCGCTTCTCAGGGCGTTTACGGCCATTATGTGGCTCGGAATTCAAACATTTGCCGGGAGCACAGCTTTAAACATTCTGCTGCTGAACATATGGCCGGGCTGGGGAAGCCTCGGCGGAGATTGGAATATACTCGGACTTCATCTGCCGGGCTTTCTGTCGTTTATTTTCTTTTGGGGCATTCATCTGCTTGTGCTGCGGCACGGCATGGAATCAATCAAAAAATTTGAAGTATGGGCGGGCCCGCTTGTTTATCTCGTATTCGGCGGCATGGTCTGGTGGGCGATAGATATTGCCGGCGGGCTCGGTCCGATTTACTCACAGCCGGGAAAATTTCATACCTTTTCTGAAACGTTTTGGCCGTTTGCAGCCGGAGTAACGGGCATTATCGGAATATGGGCGACATTGATTCTGAATATTCCTGACTTCACCCGGTTCGCCGCGTCGCAAAAAGAACAGATTCGCGGCCAGTTTTACGGCCTGCCGGGAACGTTTGCCCTGTTTGCGTTTGCAAGCATTACGGTGACATCCGGTTCACAGGTAGCATTCGGGAAACCGATTTGGGATGTGGTGGAGATTTTGGCCCGGTTTGATAATCCTTTCGTTATCGCTCTTTCGGTCATCACACTCTGCATCGCCGCCGTCTCGGTCAACGTGGCGGCAAACATCGTGTCACCGGCCTATGACTTGGCGAATGCCCTGCCGAAATATATTACGTTCAGAAGGGGAGGGTATCTGACCGCCGTTCTGGCCCTGTTCACAATACCTTGGAAGCTGATGGAGAGCGCCACGAATGTATATGCGTTTCTCGGACTCATCGGCGGGATGCTCGGACCGGTAGCCGGGGTCATGATGGCTGATTATTTTCTCATCAGAAAAAGACAGCTTTCAGTTGAAGACCTTTATTCGGAAAACGGACAGTACACTTATTACAAAGGCTATAATTACCGGGCCTTTGCCGCGACCTTTCTCGGCGCGTTTATCTCCTTAATCGGGATGTACGTCCCGGCGTTCGCCGGCATCTACGATATTTCCTGGTTCGCGGGTGTGATTGTGTCATGTCTCGGTTATACGGCGCTTATGTATTTCCATCCGCCTTATGCGAAAGCGGCGGGACAAATGGTGCGGGAAAGAGCGGCAGAATAAAAAAAGCCGGGGGCTTCCCCCGGCTTTTTGTCATATCAGTCTGCGATTGAAACGTTTCCGTCCGCTTCAAGCGGCGTTCTTTTTTTCTGGCTCCAGCCATACAGAAGTAAAGCAATCAGGACGAACAGCCCTGCTGCCAGATAAATCGAATGGAATCCGGCCGAAGCGACGAAGAGGCCGAATACATAGGACCCGCCGGCAATCCCGCTGTCAAAGAAAGTGAAGAAGGTAGCCGTTGCGAAGCCTGAACGGTGTCCGGGCGAGTTCTGAATCGCCAAAGTCTGCATACACGGTACGATAGAGCCGTAGCCGAGACCGATGACGGCGCCGGATAAGAGAAGCATGAGGGCGCTGTTTGTCATCGCCAGCATGCAAAGCCCTGCGGAAAACACGATAATCGACGGGTAGATGACGATTCCCGGCCCGATTTTATCAAACAGCTTTCCTGTGAAAGGACGGGCGGCCATCATCGTCACGGCGAAACAGACGAAGAAATAGCCGCTGACATCCAACAGATGGATCGTCTTTGCATAAACGGATAAATATGAAGTCACACTTGAATAACAGAAAGAAATGGACAACCCGACAATCGCGATTTTAAGCGCGCCTTTTTCAAACATGTCGGAGAAAGAAAAACGGAAGACAGTCGTTCCGCTGTTGTTTTGATCCGGCACGCGAATCATGAAAGCGATTAACAAGCCTAAAGAAACAAACACGGCAAAAATCGTAAAGAAAACCGGGAATGAAATGACTTTCACAAGGCTCAGCCCGAGAAACGGACCGATCGCCATGGCAAGGTTCATAGACATCGCGAAATAACCGAGTCCCTCGCCGCGCCGCTTGGCGGGAATAAGGTCAGCGGCAATTGCACCCGTGACCGTCGTTAAAATGCTGAACCAGATGCCTTGGAAAAAACGCAGTCCGAGCAGCAGATAGAAATTGTGTATCGGCAAATACAGATAAGAAGACAGGGCGAACAGCGCCAGAGATACAATCGTCATTCTTTTCTTGCCGAACCGTTCAATAATCGACCCTGAAAAAGGACGGGTAATAATAGCAGATAACAGGAACAGGCTGATCAAAAGCCCTCCTTGCGATTCACTGCCGCCAAGCTCCTGAATCATATAGATAGGCAGCACGGCCAAAAATGTATAAAAGAACACAAAGACAAATAAATTCACGAGTACGACCATAATAAAATCTTTGGTCCAGATCGAGTCAGATTTACTCAAAAGTACAGCACTTCCCTTTCTTTTTTATTTTGTTAAAAACACATTCAGAAACTCAGAAAAAGCTTCCTTATCTCCATCTTGGAAATCCGCAAGCATGTCTTCCTCGAACTTCAGCATCTCTTGATTGATGCAGTCATATTTCAATTCAGCTTCCTTCGTCAAGACGACGAGCTTTTCCCGCTTGTCTTCTCCCTGTTCCCGCTGAATCCAGCCGTTTTCTTCAAGGCGTTTGATCGTTCTGGTAACGGTCGGCGCCTCCACATTCAGATAGGACCAGATTTCTTTTTGGGTCATCGGTCCGATCGTTTTCAAGCAATATAGGATTGACCATTGAGAGGAGTACAGGCCGAATGGTTCCAGCCGCTCATTGGCTTTCTTCGTAATCAGGCGGGCGCATTGATTGATTTGATGAATGAGGCGTCTGTTGACGGGGATCATTTCCGTTCTCCTTTTCAAAAAACTTACCTAAGTAACTAATTGCGCTGTTTCATTCTACAGCAGGATCGCGCGGATGTAAAGCCCCCCGTTCAAAAAGCAGAAAATTGCGATCCGTCCCTTGTCCTTATTGAGTTTTTAGCATATTCCCAATTCATTGCTAATACACTGTTACAAACCTATCAAAGAGAGTGTTTGAGGTGAGGGATCGTGGGCATATTTCAAAAACCTTCTTATATAATCGGACAACAAAGAAGCTGCATCATCAGTGAATCTGTTACAGAATACGGATCTCATTTCACACTTCTCACATCCAACTGGGGAGGTCGAGTGGTGTGCACGATTACATCAAAGAGCGAACAATCAAGATTGGCAAGTATATCGTGGAGACGAAAAAAACCGTTCGTGTCATTGCGAAAGAGTTTGGTGTTTCCAAAAGTACCGTACACAAAGATCTGACAGAGCGCCTGCCTGAAATCAATCCTGACTTGGCGAATGAAGTAAAAGAAATACTCGATTATCATAAATCCATCAGACATTTAAGAGGGGGAGAGGCGACGAAATTAAAGTACAAAAAAGATGAAATTCTAGAAGGGGAGCCCGTTCAGCAGCCGTAGCGTCTGACGTCTGCCGGCTCCCTTTTTTTCCTCCTGGCGGTTTCACGAATATCCGCAAAATTTTGTCAAGAACTTATCTCGTTCAGCAGCTTTTTTTTGATAAATTATGATAATATATATAATTAGGGAACAATGTGGATATTTTACTGTGAAACAGATATCAAGGAGGATATAAATAGATGTTTGCAAGGGATATTGGAATTGACCTCGGTACTGCAAATGTACTGATCCATGTAAAAGGAAAAGGAATTGTTCTGAATGAGCCGTCCGTTGTGGCGCTTGATAAAAACAGCGGCAAAGTGCTGGCGGTCGGCGAAGAAGCCAGACGAATGGTTGGACGTACACCTGGGAACATTGTTGCGATCCGTCCCCTGAAAGACGGCGTAATCGCAGACTTCGAAGTAACAGAAGCCATGCTGAAACACTTCATTAATAAACTGAATGTAAAAGGACTTTTCTCAAAACCGCGTATGCTGATCTGCTGCCCGACGAATATTACGTCCGTTGAGCAAAAAGCGATTAAAGAAGCCGCAGAAAAAAGCGGCGGAAAGCATGTGTACCTTGAAGAAGAACCGAAAGTTGCCGCTATCGGCGCAGGTATGGAAATCTTCCAGCCGAGCGGTAACATGGTTGTTGACATCGGAGGCGGCACGACGGATATCGCAGTTATTTCTATGGGCGATATTGTCACCTCCTCTTCTATTAAGATGGCTGGGGACAAGTTTGACATGGAAATCTTAAATTATATCAAACGCGAGTACAAGCTGCTGATCGGTGAGCGTACCGCTGAAGATATTAAGGTGAAGGTCGCAACGGTTTTCCCAGACGCACGTCATGAAGAAATCACCATTCGCGGCCGTGACATGGTTTCCGGTCTGCCGAGAACGATTACAGTAAACAGCAAAGAAGTGGAAGAAGCCCTTCGTGAATCAGTTGCCGTCATTGTGCAGGCTGCCAAGCAGGTTCTTGAAAGAACACCGCCTGAATTGTCCGCCGATATCATCGACCGCGGCGTCATCATTACCGGCGGGGGAGCGCTTTTAAATGGACTTGACCAGCTTCTTGCCGAAGAACTGAAGGTGCCTGTTCTTGTCGCTGAGAATCCGATGGATTGTGTTGCGGTCGGAACCGGCGTCATGCTTGATAACATGGACAAGCTTCCAAAACGCAAACTGAGCTGATCATAAAACCTCATTCTTGAAAAAGAATGAGGTTTTTTCTGTAAAACCCTTCACGAAAGGGAATGTAAATCCGATAATAAGAAAAAATGCTGATCTTCATTATAGAACAAATGTTCCGGTTAGGCAACTGGAAATCATGCTATTTCAGAGGTGGAAGACTTGTTAAAAGGATTATATACCGCAACGTCCGCAATGATTACACAGCAGAGAAGAACGGAAATGCTGTCAAATAATATCGCAAACGCGAATACATCAGGGTACAAAGAGGATCAAGGTTCAATCCGCGCCTTTCCCGAAATGCTTTTGAGCCGAATAGAAGGCGACAAAAAAACGAAAATCGGTTCCGTCAACACAGGCGTGTACATGCAGGAGCTGAAACCATTGTTCACGCAGGGAAGCCTGAAAACGACCGATCAGCCGACGGATATCGCGCTTATGGAGAATCAAGTTCCCAAGAATGCCGAAACGAATGAAAATGCCGAACTGTTTTATCCGGTTCAGACTGCGGGCGGCGTCCGCTACTCAAAAAGCAGCACTTTCTCATTAAATGAAAACAATCAGCTTACGATAAACGGAAATCTTGTTTTATCAACAAACGGACAGCCGATTACAGTCGACAATGAAAAATTCACCGTATCAGAAAACGGCACGGTCACAACAAACGGCCGGCCGGCAGGGCAGATTGACATCAGAATGGAAGAAGACGTGCGCAATCTGAAACGGGACGGCAATGACCTATACAGCACGGCCGACGGCTCTGAACTGCCGAGTGCGGCGGCGAATCCCCAAGTCTCGTATACCTTAAAACAAGGCGTCTCGGAGCTTTCAAACGTGGACGTGACAAGCACGTATACAGAAATGACGGAAGCATACAGATCATTTGAAGCCAATCAGAAAGTCATTCAGGCTTACGATAAAAGCATGGATAAAGCCGCAAATGAAATCGGCAAAGTGTAATAAAATGGGGGACGTTCAATTATGATGCTCAGATCAATGCTGACGGCTTCAACAGCCTTAAACCAGCTTCAGCAGCAGATGGATACAGTCAGCAGCAACCTTTCAAACAGTGATACGACAGGCTATAAAGCGAGGGACTCCCGCTTTTCCGAGCTGATCAGGCAGCAGTATGATCAAATAGATGATAAAAAGGAAAATTCGCCGAACATGCGGAAAACACCGCCCGGCCTGCGTCTCGGCGCCGGAGCGATGATGACGCCGCAGCTGGATTCAGGGCAGGGAAGCATCAAAAAAACCGACCGTGACCTTGATATCGCGTTCACATCACCATATCAATATCTCCAGGCAGAAGCGGACGGACGGCGGGTGTATACAAGGGACGGCTCACTCACCCTCAAGCCGGCCGGCGGAAATAACCGGGTTCTGCAGCTGATGACGGCGGGAGGCAATCCCATCCTCGATGAGAACGGTCAGCCCATCCAAATTGACAGCTCGCTGACTAAGCTGAAAATCAGCAAAACCGGAACTCTGACAGCTTCAGACCAGGCAGGGACCCGTTCCCAGACGTTTAATCTCGGCATCGTCAATGTCAATAACCCTCAGGCGCTTCATGCGGAAGGGGATAATCTGTTTTCCGTAAACGGTGCGGGAGCTTCAGCGATTGAAGAGCTGACCGGCGCAAACCGGCAGGAGATCGGTATGGAGCAGGGGGCGCTTGAAAATTCAAATGTCGATATGTCTAAGGAAATGACCGACTTAATCGTGTCGCAGCGTTCTTACCAGCTGAACAGCCGCACGATTACATTGGGAGACCAAATGCTGGGCTTAATCAACTCAGTCAGATAATAAAAGAAGGGGCGTTTTGATCAGCCGCGCATGATGAAAAATGCGGCTTTCTCAAAATCGCCCTTTTTTTTGTAGTAATCCGTAATATCCTGAAGCAGCACTTCCAAATCCACCCACGCTTCAATTTTCTGCAGCTCCAGCACGAGCTTCTGCAATCGGTCGTACGGATCCTCCTGAGAGGTATACAGTGTTTTGAGCGCGGCCAGCTTCAGTTTCATGATGTTGCTCTGCACTTTGTCAGCTATGTATAATCCTTTCTGCAGCACGGTTTGTCCTTCGGCGGGGCATCCGGTTTTAAAAAGTGCTCTGACCGCTTCGTATACACAATGAAGGTAGGAAACGGGAGACTCCTTTTCAAAACGCTGATTGCCCAATACCTTTTTGTAAAAAGGAAGCGCCTCTTTATCTTTTTTCTGAGCGGTCTTTAAAAAACCAAAATTGTAATAAGCGTGGCACAGCAGGTTATTGTCATTGATGCGGTCTGTTATTTTTATGGATTCATTGAAGAGCTGTTCAGCGTCTTCATAGCGTGCCTCGTCTATGTAATTTACGGCGAGAAGCAGCTGGCAGCTGAGCGTTTTTTTGATGTAGCCGAATTCATTTTGATAGATCTTCAGCGCTTTGTTGACATATTGAATGGAAAGCGGAGGCGACTTCATCATGTAATAAGCACCCGCTGTTTTATAATAAAATTCAGCGGCTTCAATACGGTTCTGGATGGCCGGCAGGTACTGTTCGGCTTCTTTAAAGCGGCAGACAGCCCGGTTCGGAGTGCCGTTCACCATATGGAATAATCCTTTAAAAAAATGGAAATAATAAGTTAATTCATGATCCATCTCATCTTTGCGCCGCTTCAGCTCACAGAACAGTTTATTCAGGCCGTCCTTTTTCTCAAATAGCAGCTGAAACCGTGCAAAAAACAGCTGATATCTAAGATTGAGCTTTGCATTCTTTTGTAATTTGGGGAGATGCTGATTGATTTGTTCGTGAAGGGAACGGGCTAGATCGAATTGGCGTTTTCCCATGGCGTCATACCACTCATTCAGCATCACCAGCGTGCGTTTCTCAGTAAACTTAGCAATCATCTTCCAACCTCTTTGCTTAGGATAAAAATCTTTATTTATCATAACACATTAATGGACGAGGCTCATTGCCAGCTGGTTACAGTTTATAGCGCGGTTGAAAAAGAAATTGATTCATAATATACTTCCAAATGTACAGATTGGTTACCACTTATACCTTCTATACATACTATTGTCGATGAAGGAGATGTCAAGAGAATGCTTGATACTCAGCAAATTAAAGAAATTATTCCCCATCGCTATCCGTTTCTTCTGGTAGACAGAATTACGGAAGTCGAAGAAGGAAAACGGGCGGCGGGATATAAAAATGTGACGGCGAATGAAGATTTTTTTAACGGCCATTTTCCTGAATACCCTGTTATGCCGGGCGTATTAATCGTAGAGGCTTTGGCGCAGGTCGGAGCTGTGGCGATGCTGATTAAAGAAGAAAACAGAGGCAGACTCGCGTTTTTTGCGGGGATTGATAACTGCCGTTTCAAAAAGCAGGTAAAACCGGGTGACAAGCTGGAGCTTGAAGTGGACATTACACGTGCACGCGGGACGATCGGACGCGGAAAAGGCGTTGCCAAAGTTGACGGCGAGCTCGTGTGTGAAGCCGAATTAACCTTTGCGCTCGGAGAATAAAAATAAACAAATGGGCTTATAAAAAAGCCCATTTCGTGTAGAATGGGGTGAATGTAATGTGGTCAGAATTTAAAAGCTTTGCGATGAAGGGCAATATCATGGATCTGGCAATCGGTGTTGTCATCGGCGGCGCTTTCGGAAAAATCGTGACGTCACTCGTTGAAGATATCATTATGCCGCTTGTCGGTCTTCTTCTTGGCGGCCTTGATTTTTCAGGACTGGCAGTGACATTCGGCGACGCCCATATCAAGTACGGAAGCTTTATACAAACGATTGTGAACTTCTTCATTATTTCATTTTCTATTTTTATCGTGATTCGCACATTAGGCAAGCTGAGACGTAAAAAAGAAGCAGAAGAAGAGGCGGAAGAAGCCGAAGAAACAGATCAGCAGACAGAACTGCTGACTGAAATCAGAGATCTGCTGAAACAGCGGGCGCATCACAATGACTAGGGCATAAAAAAAGGCTGGATGATTAACGTCCGGCCTTTTTCATGATTATAATTTTTGTTTGAACGCTTCAATCAGCCGGCTGCCTGAATATCCTTCTTTCACGAGCGACTCCAGAATGCTTTCTGATCCGGGGTGATTTCTTGACACCATTTGACCGTAAATTAAAACTTGTATACTCTTTTCCAGCTCGACGATATTTTTGATGCTTCCCGTCAGCTGGGCGGGACGGTTGCTTTTTTTCGTAATCGTTACAAACACCTTCGCTTCTTTCTGGCTTTTCATCAGCATGTCAAAAAAAGAAAAGTGTTCGGCCGGCACCAGAGCTTCAATTAACCAATGGTTTTCACCGTCTTCTTTATTGATAATCAATCCGTCTAAAAGGGGAAACTGTTCAATCGGCCGATCGTCTTTATCTAAACGTTCCACATTCAGATCAACCAGTTTAAAGGTCTTCATCTCTATTTTCACCCCTGTTGTCCATGTTTTTTCGTTCATTTATTATAACACATATCACTTTTTCCGGGAAAATGCTGTAAGACATGCTTCATCATTTTTGTAGGCGGTCAACATTTAATCATTTCTATTTTTTCATTATAATGTAAAAGAATATAGTCATGGAGAGATGCTTATGAATCAATTGCGCCTGAAGGAAATTTATATAGAAGACGGCTTAAGGCGGGAGGACGATCATTCCTACTTAGTATCCAAAAAGGAAGAGTGCGAGGTGCATCTTAACAGAAGAGGGAATGTCGTCTTTTTGTATGAAACAAAAGACCGCATGGAACAGTATAAAATTCAGCTTTCGCTGACTGATAAAAAGCTGAGTTTTTACTGGTTCGCATGGGACGGCGGAAAGTTCGTCAGGATGTTTGAGAAAAACTGGCTTAAAACGAAACTTTTCTCGCGGCTGCTCAAAAATACATATTACATAAGCGGTCAAAAGAAAAAGTTTTTTTTATCTGAAAGAAAAGCGAAATCATAAGAGAGGCATAAACGGATAACGGTTTTTTCCGCTTTTTGCTTTCTGGAGCTCTTGTACTACAATGAAGCCACCCTCGAAAAAGAGAGGAGGATACGGCTTGTTTAACCACGTGATGCTTGTCGGCCGGCTGACGAAAGACCCGGAGCTCCGTTTTACATCAGCGGGCATTGCCGTGGCTCATATTACCTTGGCTGTAGCCGCAATTTTAAAAGCGCGTCAGGTGAAACCGGGACTGACTTTGTCAACTGCACCATTTGGAGAAAAAGCGCTGAAAACACAGCATTGTACTGCCAAAAAGGGTCATTGGTCGGTGTAAGCGGCAGAATCCAGACGAGAAGCTATGAAAAGACAGACGGCGTAAAAGTTTATGTGACCGAGGTCATGGCTGATACCGTTCGGTTTATGGATCAAAAACGGAAAGAGCCGCTGGCTGAATAACATGCTTTTTTTCCTCTTTTCCCCGCCTTTTGGCGGGCCCCGCAATACCCCCTTCCTATACGCCAGTCGAAAGACTGGTTTTTTGGTTCGGGGTCTAAAAAATGGTTAAAAAGAAGTGATTTTGCTTATAAACACTTAAAATAATTGAATGTTTTAAGATAAAAACTTATAATTACTTACAGATAAGTGACGAAAAAAGGAATGAGGACGTGTATCAAGAAGAAAGACTGATTGCGATAATGGAATATTTGAAACAGCATCGGCGGATCACCGCTGAACAGATATGTTCGCTGCTTCATATTTCAAGAGACACCGCAAGACGGGACCTTGTCAAGCTGAAAGAGCGCGGAGCCATTATCAGAACACGGGGCGGCGCGATTCTGCCGTCTGTGCATCAGGAAGTGCCTGGCTATTCCGGCCGGCTGAAAACCGTTTCTGAAGAGAAAAACAAAATCGGCAGACTGGCCGCCTCCCTGATCCATAAAGGAGACCGGATCATCCTGGATACCTCCACAACCGTGCAGGCCTGCGCCGAACATTTAAATGTCACTGGCTGCACTGTTATTACAAATTCGATCAATCAGGCCGATATCCTCTCTGCAAAAGAGGGAATTGACATTCATCTGCTCGGCGGAAAGCTGCAAAAGGAACACCGGTTTTTATACGGCGCTTCTGTGGTAGAAAAACTGGGGGATTATCACGCCGATAAGGTGCTGATCGGCGTTGTCGGCATCTCGGAAAACGGTCTGACGATACCGCATGAAGAAGACGGCATGGTCAAGCGTAAAATGATCCGGCAGGCGGAACAGGTGATTGCGCTGAGCGATCATTCCAAGCTTGGCTGTACGAGTTTTTATCAATATGCAGACCTGCACGAGGTTGACCTGCTGATCACCGATCGGCTGCCTGATCAGGATTTTTGTGATCTGCTCGACCGGCACGGCGTAGAATTGCTTGTAACTGATTCTGAAGAAGAGGATGAGGACATGTGAAACTGATTGCCATAGATCTGGACGGCACACTGCTGAACAGCAGTCATCAAGTAAGCGATGAAAACGAGCGGGCTTTAAGGGAAGCCCGGCAAGCGGGAATTGAAATCGTGGTGTCCACGGGACGCGCGCATTTTGACGTGTACTCCATATTCGAACCGCTCGGCATAAAAACTTGGATTATCAGTGCAAACGGAGCCGCCATTCATGCTCCTGACGGCAGCCTGTACCATTGTGATGCGATTGAAGAAACAAGGGCCCGGGGGATTTTGTCCTGGCTTGAAGAGAATCAATATTACTATGAGGTGTTTACAAACAAAGCCATCTATACGCCTGAAACCGGCAGGCAGCTGCTCGATATCGAAATGGATCGGGTAAAAAGCGCCAATCCGGAAACCGACCTTTCTATTTTGGAGCAGGCGGCTTCTGTGCAATACAGCCAGTCGGGCTTTGCTTACATTCAATCATACCGTGAGCTCTTTGAGAAAGAAGAACATCTGGATTTTTACAATATTCTCGGGTTTTCGTTTGATGAGCGGAAGCTGAAAGCGGGCTGGGACCGATTCAGCGATCAGAAAGACCTCACCCTTGTCAGCTCTGCCGATCACAACTTTGAACTGTCGTCGCGACATGCTTCTAAAGGGCAGGCGCTTAAACGGCTGGCGCAAAAGCTCGGCATTCCGATGGCTGAAACCGCAGCGGTCGGTGACAGCTTAAATGATTACTCAATGCTTCAGGCGGCCGGAAAAGGCATAGCGATGGGAAATGCGAGAGAAGACATTAAAGAGATCGCTGACGCCGTTACATTGACAAATGATCAAAACGGCGTTGCGCATATGATCAGGAATTTACTTTAAAAGGTTTGGCGATACTGTTCACGACTGGCGTGACGCATTCATGGCAAATGCGGCGTAACAGTAAGGACGGCATAAAAGACCGGCTCTTCCGAGAGAGCCGGCCTTTTTGCGTTTAATGTGATTGCGCCGATGCGCTGAGGGTGAATAATTCTTCAAGCTCATCGGATGACAGCTCGGTGATCCAATTTTCACTTTGGATAATCTGATCGTTCAGCGTTTGCTTCGTTTCGAGCATGGCATCAATTTTTTCTTCAATCGTTCCCGTCGTAATTAATTTGTGCACGTGGACGAACCGCTCCTGGCCGATTCGGTAGGCGCGGTCGGTCGCCTGGTTTTCCACCGCCGGATTCCACCATCTGTCATAGTGAATGACGTGATTGGCAGCCGTCAGGTTCAGGCCGGTTCCGCCCGCTTTCAGTGACAAAATCAGCGTCGGGTATTCTTTCTTCTGGAACCGTTCTACAAGGGAATCGCGTTCCTGCTTGGACAGGCTTCCGTTTAAAAACTGAACAGGCTCTCCGAATGTTTTTTCCAGGAGGCGCTTCATCATGTTGCCCATCTGAATGTATTGGGTGAAAATGAGGCAGCTTTCCCCTTGTCCGCGGATCGCCGCCATTAAGTCAAGCAGCTTTTCCAGTTTGACGGATCTCCCGTTTAACAGCTCTGTCTGTTCTTCCTTCAAATAGAGCGCAGGATGGTCGCATATTTGCTTCAAGCGACCGAGCATGCTCAGAATCAGTGCTTTCCGCTGCATGCCGGTCAGAGAAGCCATATGTTCAAATGTATCTTTGACAAGCTGCTCATAAAGGGAGGCCTGTTCGGCCGAGAGCGGGATAAACTCTTTTTGTTCCAGCTTGTCAGGGAGATTAAGCGCCACTTCTTCATCCCGTTTTGTCCGGCGCAGTAAAAACGGCCGGATTAACTGCTGAAGCTTGTTGATTCTTTTTTCGTCACGGTCTTTTTCAATCGGCAGCACATAGCGTTTATGAAAGCCGGTCAGGCTGCCGAGGTAGCCTTTGTTCATAAAATCAAAGATCGACCAAAGCTCTGTCAGGCGGTTTTCCATCGGTGTTCCGCTCAGCGCGATATGATGGACGCCTTTCAGCTTTCTGATCGCGCGGGACTGCTTCGTATGCGCGTTTTTAATATTTTGCGCTTCATCAAGGCAGATAGTGCTCCATGTCACGGAAGAAAGCTCTTCCTGATCGGCGTGCGAGAGGCCGTATGAAGTAAGAACGACATCTGCGTCTTGATAGGCCGGGACAAATGCTTCCTCCTTCGGCCGGCGGGGTCCGTAATGAAGCACGGCCTTCAGCTGCGGCGCGAAGGTCTGGAGCTCACGCTGCCAGTTGCCGAGCACCGATGTCGGCGCAATGATTAAGGCAGGCGCTTTTTGCCGGCCGCTTTCCTTCACATGGAGAAAATAAGCGATCATCTGAATCGTCTTTCCAAGTCCCATATCATCTGCGAGACAGGCGCCGAAGCCGTTTTCCCGCAGGAAGAGAAGCCAGTTCATGCCGTACACCTGATAAGGGCGGAGCTGGCCCTGAAACGCGGCGCTGACTTCATGCTCCGGCAGATCCCGGGCATCCGTCAGTTTGCGGATCAGGCTTCTGAGCTGCTTTGATAATTCGATCTTGACCCCGGCAAATGCCGATGAGTCAATGATGTCCGTGTCCTCTGCTCCGTTTTCCCCGTGATCCATCAGTTCGCGCGCCAGCACGTCGGACATGTGGAGACCCTCAGATTCCGCTTTTTCCATCAGTTTTTTCATCTGTTTAATAAATTGCGGATCAATTTTCACCCATTGGCCGCGGATGTTGACGAGACGTCTGTTGTTTGCGACAAGCTCATTGAACTCATCCTCTGTCAGCTCAATTCCGTTTGTGGCGAATCTCCAGTTGAAATCAAGCAGGGCGTTCATGCCGACAAAGGACTCGCCCCGCGGGGAGGATGACACTTTTGCTTTGAGCATCATATTGCTTTCCCGGACAATCTGCCACCACGATGGAAGAAGAATCTCCACGCCCATATCGACAAGCGTCTCACTCGCTTCTGATAAGAAGATCCAAGCCTCTTCTTCAGAAATGAGCGTCGTTCCCGAATCAAATGAAAGCCAGGGAACCGTTCGGCGGAAGCGGTCCTGTTCACGCGCGATTTTTCCGCTGTATGCCTGCCACGCTTTTTTCAGCCCCTTCAGTCCGTCGAAAAAGGTTATGGCTCCGGTTTTTTTCTCGCGTAAAAACATTTCGATTTTCCAGTCGTCACCGTCAAAATCAGGCTCGTTTAATCGCAGCCCGACGGTAAACGGCGTCAGATCATCATTCCAGCCGATTCCCTCGAGAAAATCATCTTCGTCCAAAAAGGAGCCTTTAAACGTATGAACGGCCGGCGAACGGGTTTCGATCTGCTGCCATTTTTCCCGCAGGTCATCATTGTACTGAATGTAGTCCTGAACCGCGGCCGAGAACCAGTCAGCCGTAAATCCTTCCAGCAAAAGCTCGCGGTCTTTAAAGCGCAGGACGCCGTTTTGCCAAGCCTCATAATCCGGAAGAAAATCGCCGTCGGCTATAAATTCGTATATCGTCGAAGCCGCTTCGATTAATGGTTCCGTTTCCTTTGTCAGCTGAACGGTGCTGAATGAATTGAACGAGTTTTTTCCGAGCAGCTCGACGGTCATCCACGGGCTGAGCAGAACGGCCGGGGTGCCGATGAAGCTGACGTCTTCAAGAAACGTTCCGTAAAAGGTGGACTCATGCCATTGGAACAGATGAGTCTTCATCTGACTGAGCGTAAGCGGCTGTTCTTTCTCGTCATGGCTTGACAGCGTAAATGTCCAATCTTCCATTTGTTCTACATGAATGAAAATTTCCTTAAGACTCGCCATCAATCAACTTTCCTTTCTGCAATTCTTCTTGAAGGGCGCGCAGCCTCTTGTAGCTTGCGCTCAGCTGGCTGATATACCGCTCCCAAACCTGCTGTTTTTTTGCCTTTTTATAAAGCGTCCGCAGTTTTTTCAGATGGCGCGCAGCCTCTTTATAGGCGCTGCGGTTTTTTTGATCGATAAAAAAGGCCGCCGCCCGGTGATAGGAGGGGATGAGCGCTTCCGGATCATTGGCGGCAATTTCCTTCAAAATGTCCTTTTCGATTTCCCAGACGGAAAAACCGACGAGGCTGTGAATCTCCACCCACTCCGCATACCGCCGTTTTTCGTACAGATACTGGCTGTACTCTGTAAAGGTATAGGGAAGGCAGCCGGAGGCAAACCGTTCAAACAGCTGATCATCCCGTGAGTGCCGCGCATAATCCGCCAGCAGCACAAACAGCTCTCCGATAATATCGCGCATTTCTTTAAACGGCTTATCAAGTTTCGTGTAGTTTACGGCAAGAGGTTCGATCTGACCGTACCATGTTTTCAGCCGTTTCCAGTCTTTTTTCGCGGTGAGCTCACTGAGCCATTGAAAGGTATAAGGCAGCGCTTCGGAAGGGAAGCGTGAAATATCTTCAAAGACCGCTGCATCATCTTTTTGCAAAAAGGCCAAATGAAGCCGGCCGAACCGTACTTCCGGCGAAAAACGGCGTCCGCTTTCCTGTGCGAGAATCTCCTGTTCACGCGCGACCCATTTCGGCCGGTTCAAAAGCGCGCTCCAAACTTCGCCGAATACCCGGAGGCGTTCGTATTGAAAAAGCTCTTCTTTCAGCAGAAGCCTGCGGATCACTGGAGGCGTCCGGTCCAAAAAGGGATCAAGCGAGAAAGACAGGGCATACGTTTTCAGTCTGTCAATGGAGGAGTAAATCGTATCCATCAGCTGTTCGACGTATGGGTTGATGCTGTAATAATCTTTTTCGGCATCCAGTCTGCCAGACTCAATCAAAGTAAACATGTGAAGCCAGACGGCAAGCGCCGAGTGAATCTGATATAAGCTTTTGAGCTCGGGTTTTTTCGGGGCGTGTTTTTTGAGCGCTGACAAATAGCCATAATAAAGCCCCTGCATCGTCTGGCTTCCGGCCGGCGTCCGCGCCTCCCACAGCGAGAATTCCGAATCAAAAAAAGCGAGCCAGCTTGACAGCGACTCTTCATTCGGCAGCACTTTTTCCTGAAACTGCCGGCGGACAAGCTCCCTGCTTTCCTCAAGCTTTTCTCTTTCCAGCCAATGCTCGGTAAAGGAACCGACCCGTTCAAATTGGGCATATACGTAAAGAAAAACGGCCAGCACTTGGCGGCAGATCGCCTCAGACGGGCATGCGCAGCCGCTTTTCACCATAAAAAATAAGTTCAGCGTGACCCTTACAGGCACAACATCCTGCACATACGCGGAAATCTCTGTCGGGGTTTGAACCTGTATACGATAGACGGAATCCTGCCGATATAAAATGAGTGCTTTCTTCATCAGCTGAACATTGTCTTCATTGTAAGGAAGAAGTTCTTTAAGCTGTTCAGCCGCTGCGAGCACATCTTCTTTAGCAATCATATCCTGAAGCATGATTATCGCTCCTAACGAGTCACAAAATAAAAAGATTCCAATTCCTCTATTATATCGCAACACATGGTCCGGAAAAAGTTTTTCCTAAAAAAGGACATAAAAACCCGAGTGTGTCGAATGATGTATTAGAGATTGCAAAACAGCACCCGACAGCATATAATAATCTTGTTTTCAATTTAATGGAAGCCGAAAGGAAACGAATGATGAAGAAAACGAAGTTAGATCAAGAGGAGTTTCTGAAGATTTTAATGCATGCGCACGACATCGGTGAGCAGTCCTCTGAGATGACCACAAAAGAAATGCTTGAGAATTTGATTTCTCATATTAAAAATGGATATGCAACATAAAGTCCCGCGGGCTCTTGACCGCGGGACTTTTTTAATCTTCCTGCGATACCAGTATTTAAAACGCTTACAAAAATAAACCGAATAGAAGTGTTTGTGTATTTTTGTCGAATATTGTCATTTGAAAAGGTTAGAAATGACAGTTCAAAGCTGTATAATCGTAATTGGAAAAGTTATTGGAGGGAATAGGAATACACGGAAAGTGATATGGAGGTTATATGGGAGAATCTTCAAGTATAAAAGAAATATTCGCAATACTGAGAAAGCGTCTGCTGTTTATACTTATTATCACCGCGGCGGCATCTGCCGCAGGCGGACTCATCAGTTTCTTCGCTCTTACGCCGGTCTATGAAAATTCAACGCAAATTTTGGTCAGTCAATCCAAAAACAATCAAAAAGAAGTCCAATTCAATGACGTTCAAACCAACCTCCAATTAATCAACACGTATAATGTCATCATCAAAAGCCCGGTCATCCTCGATGAGGTGATTAAAGAGCTGAATCTGTCCATGACTTCGAAAGAGCTGGAATCGAAAATCACGGTATCCAGCGAGCAGGATTCACAAGTCGTGACGATCGCCGTGCGGGATACGGATGCAAAGCGGGCGGCCGTTATGGCAAATACGGTTGCAGCCGTTTTTCAGGACAAGATCACGGCCATCATGAACGTGGATAATGTCAGCATTCTTTCAAAGGCCGAAGCGGCGGACAGCCAGTCACCGGCAGAGCCTAACCGTAAGCTGAACATCGCGATTGCGTTTGCGGCCGGACTTTTGGGCGGAATCGGTCTCGCCTTTTTGCTGGAACATCTGGATAATACGATCAAATCGGAGGAACAGCTGGAATCGCTGCTCGGCATCCCGGTCTTGGGAACGGTTACTTCAATCAGCGCAAAAGACAGCGTTGCCAAAAATTTGAGGATGGCAGAAATCAAACAAGCGGGAGGCGGACAAGTTGACGCGTAAAAAAGACAAGCCGGCAAAACGAAGCGTGATTACGATGTCAGAGCCGAAGTCCATCAACTCAGAACAATATCGGACGATCCGTACAAACATTGAATTTTCTTCCGTCGATACAGAGGTGAAGTCCCTTTTAATCACATCCGCAGGTCCGGAAGAAGGAAAGTCGACTACCGCGGCCAATCTTGCCGTCGTTTTTGCCCAGCAGGGGAAAAAAGTACTTTTAATTGATGCGGATCTGCGCAAACCGACGGTTCATTTCACCTTCAAATTGGATAACGGAACCGGCTTAACGTCGCTGCTGTTAAAACAGATTCCGTTTCAGAAAGCCGTCCTGCGGGCTGAGGAAGCCAATCTCGATATTTTAACGAGCGGGCCGATCCCGCCCAATCCGGCGGAGCTTTTATCGACGGGGGCCATGAGGGACCTTCTGTCAGAAGCAGCCCTTGTTTATGATAAGGTGATTTTGGACACGCCCCCCGTTTTGGCCGTAGCCGATACGAAAATATTAGGCAGCTATACTGACGGGGCCATTATGGTGATCTCAAGCGGGAAAACGGACAAGGAAAAAGCGGCCAAGGCGAAAGAAGCGCTCGATTATTGCCCGTGCAAGCTCCTCGGGGCCGTGATGAACGGAAAAAAACAAACGAAACACTCGGACTACGCCTATTATGGACAGTAATGTCATAATGGGCGCGGTCCATTCTTTTTAAGAAGGAGGGATTAAATATGATAGATATCCATTGTCACATCCTTCCTTCCATAGACGACGGCGCGGCGGATGATACAGAAAGCCTCGAGATGGCGAGAGAAGCGGTCAGACAGGGAATTGATACGATCATTGCGACGCCGCATCACGTGAAATACCGCTATGACACGGACCGGCATACGGTCAAAGAAGCGGTCAGACTGTTAAACAAACGTTTGAATAAGGAAGGCATACCGCTGACCGTTCTGCCCGGACAGGAAATCAGAACAGACGGAGATCTGCTGGCAGGTCTTCAAAGCGGCCGGCTTATCCCGCTCCATGATACAAAGTATGTGCTGGCGGAGTTTCCGGCGGATCATGTTCCGGCCTACGCCGAACGGCTATTTTATGAATTGCAGCTGAGGGGATATGTCCCTGTCATCGCCCACCCGGAGCGGAACAGAGAAATACGCGAAAACCCGTCCGTCCTTTACAGTCTCGTAAAGAAAGGCGCTGCTGCCCAAGTGACGGCCGGCTGCCTTGCCGGAGCATTCGGGCGGAAAGCGAAGAGCTTTTCGCTGCAGCTTATTGAAGCGAATTTGATCCACTTTCTCGCATCTGACGCCCATAATCTCGGATCGAGACATTTTTATTATCAGGAGGCGCTCGGCGTTCTGAAAAAAGAAGCCGGGGCGGAGCTGATTTACATGCTTACGGAAAACGCGACGCTTCTCGTTGAAAACAAAGCCGTTTATAAGGAACCTCCGCTGCCTGTGGCCCGCCGTAAGCGCTGGGGTCTTTTTTAACCAACTTCCCTATCCCGTTTAAATGAAGCATAAGCGGCTGTTTTGCAAGATGATCTTTTTATGCTTATGCTATAATCAGCGGCCGGCACCGTTTTTTCTATCATGACCGCAGGCTTCCGGCATTCTGCCGGCGCCGGGATCATATGCTAATAACGGTAAGCTGCCCAGCAGCAATTTCTAAACGGTTGGGGGAACACGATGAAAATAACAGTGATCGGAACAGGCTACGTCGGTCTTGTGACAGGAGTGTCTCTTTCAGAAATCGGCCATGACGTAACATGCATAGATATTGACGAACGTAAGGTTGAGCAGATGAGAAAGGGAATATCCCCTATCTTTGAACCGGGCCTTGAAGATATGATGAAACGAAACATCGGCCGGCATCGGCTGGCCTTTGAAACGAGCTATGAAAAAGGGCTTGCGGAAGCAGAGGTTATTTTTATAGCGGTCGGAACGCCGCAAAAAGAAGACGGGCACGCAAACCTTACCTATATTGAAAATGTCGCCGAACGGATTGCCGAATCTATTTCTAAAGATGCGATCGTCGTGACAAAAAGCACGGTTCCCGTGGGAACGAATGACAGGATCAGCGAAGTTATTCATTCACGGCTGAAATCGGACGTGAATATTTCAATCGCCTCGAATCCGGAATTTCTCCGTGAAGGTTCGGCGATTCACGATACCTTTCACGGCGACCGCATCGTAATCGGAACTGAAGACCGGCAGACGGGAGAAACGCTTGACCGGGTTTTCGCGCCGTTTGCCATTCCGGTTTATCATACGGATATCAGAAGCGCCGAGATGATCAAATATGCATCGAACGCTTTTTTAGCGGCAAAGATCAGTTTTATTAATGAAATCTCCAATATATGCGAAAAAGTCGGTGCGGATGTGGAATCAGTCGCATACGGAATGGGATTGGATAAACGGATCGGCAATCAATTCTTAAGAGCCGGCATAGGCTACGGGGGTTCCTGCTTTCCGAAGGATACAAATGCCCTCGTGCAGATCGCGGGACATGTGGAGCATGATTTTGAATTGCTGAAGTCCGTCATTAAAGTCAACAATAACCAGCAGTCCATGCTGGTTGATAAAGTGCTGAACAGGCTTGGCGGAGTTACGGGAAAAACCATTGCGTTATTAGGGCTGTCTTTTAAGCCGAATACCGATGATATGCGGGATGCGCCGTCCATTGTCATTGCGGATCGTCTGGCGGCTCTTGACGCCCGGATGACGGCGTACGATCCGATCGCTTCGTTCCGGGCTTCCGAGCTGCTTCCGGCCGGGGTTTCCTATCGGGAGTCTATAGAGGAAGCGGTCAGGGGAGCGGATGCCGTTCTGATTTTGACAGACTGGGAAGATATTAAGCATTTTCCGCTTGAAGCCTACAAAGAGCTGATGGAAACTCCGGTTATTTTCGACGGGAGAAACTGCCACTCGCTTAAAGAAGCGGAACAGGCGGGCGTGGAATATATCTCAATCGGAAGAAGAGCCGTCCTGCCTCAGACTGATTCTGTCACTTGAAAGGCCGGCGTCCGCGCCGGCCTTTATCATATTTATAATGATAATACACGGCAAAGGAGACGGTTATTGATAACCGGCTCCTTTTTTTAGGGAATTTATCATGGATATATAGAGGAGATCTGTGAATGAACGTGCCGGTTTCATGAGTCTTTTGGCGTTGGTGAAGAGCACCTCGGCTGATGAAAATAAGCCGTTTAACCTATTTAAGCCGCTTTCTGTCTATTTTAAAATATAATATATGGAAATATAGTATGGAAAAGTCTGTGCTTTTTGTACGACTTTTTGCGTAAGACGAGGTGAAAACAGATGAGCCATTCAAGCACATTAAGCCATATTAACAGCACAATCAGCCATAAACTGGGCGAGATCGAACACCAAATTGATAAATTAAAAGAAGCGAAGAGAGATATAGAATCTCTGCAGGAAGAGGGCATGTCTGAAATCAAAGACATCCTCAGACCGCATCTGGATCATCATTGGACCGGCACTTTCGCTGAGGAATTTGATGAGCGGCGCGATCAGGCCCATACAGAGGCATACAGAATCGTTACAGACAAATACGACGGGTATATTTATCGGATCGGCTTAAAGATGACACAGCTTGAAATTGAAAAAGGAGGGCTCCTTGCCGCCAGAAGCATCGCCAGAGAAGCAGAGCACCTGCTGACGCTTGGTGAAGAAGCCCTTGACGCCGTGGGAGACAAAATACAATCAATCAAAAGAAGCTGGAGTTGGTTTTAATGACAGAAATAAAACTCAAATACGGAGCCGTCATGAAACAGCTTGAATCCGTCAGCAGCGCGCTGGAGGCCGTTTCGATCGGGAATGCGGGTTCAACCGGGAAAAACAAGCTTGACTATACCTCCAAGTACCACTCCCGCGAGGCAAAGCTTGTATCCATGATCAGCGAATATAAGCAAGCCGTTCATAAGAACATCGCGGACGTAAAAGACAACGTAGATTCCCTGAAAGAACAGGACGAGGCGATCGCCGTAAAATAACGAAAGAAAGGACTTGCCGATGAGCAAAGTGTTTGAATCACAATCGTTAACGGATGAAGCAGACAAGAGAAAGAAACAATACGAAGCTCTTGAAGAACAGCTGAATTCGCTCAAAAAAGCCTTTCAAGGCATGGCTGATCTGGGTGATGCTTTAAAAGGAAAAGGCGCAGACAATATAAAAGATTTCTTTCAGGGACAAGCGGAAATCGCCGAAAGCTGGCTGACGCTTGTTTCTGCTCAAATTGCGTTTTTAAACGGCATTTCAGGTGATATTAAAGATCAAGAACTCAGCGATTCATATGTGGAGACTTCGTTTTTGGAGCATGAGCTGCCCAACGCGGACTTGAAGGCTTCAGAGATTGTCTCCGCCCATAAAGCCGAAATCGACTCCATTTTGTCAGGCATCAGCGATATTATTCATCTCGATACGTATACGCTTGATGATTACGCAGATAAAATGGGCGATGCCCAGAAAACCAGACGTGACACGATCACGGCAGTCGATAAGCTTGATGAATCCCTGACCACTGAATATCAAAATTTAGAATCTCTGGACAACGCGGTTCTCAGCAAATATTCCGTTCTCATGCAAGCCACCAGCAACGGGAAAAGCGCATCCCCTATGTACTATGACAAAAAAGCCTTCCACAGCAATGAAATCTACAAAAGCGTCATTGAAGCAGAAAAGCAGGGAACGGACTATATTGATGCAAAAGCCCAGCAGGCCGAAGCAAGACGGCTTCAGGAAAAGGCTGAAGAAGAAGCCAATAAACCATGGTACGAGAAAACATGGGACGGTATCTGCAACTTTACCGGAGAAGTCACTGGCTATTATGATTATAAAAGAGCAGCCGAAGGCGTCGATCCGGTGACAGGAGAAAAACTCTCCACCGCAGAACGCGTCACAGCAGGAGCGATGGCCGCCGCCGGATTCATACCGGTCGTCGGCTGGGCGGGACGCGCTTTCAAAGGCGGAAAAGCCATCTACAAAACCGGAAAAACCGTCATGGCCGCAGAACACGCTTTAGACGTCTATAAAACCGGAAAATCCTTAGACATTCTCAAAATGACAGAAATGGGCGCATACGGCCTCGTCGCCTCAAACGGTTTCTCAGAAGCCGTCACAGGCAGAGATATGTTCGGAAACAAAGTGTCTGAGGAGAAGCGGAAGCAAGGAGCACTGGAAGCGGCATTGAGTTTGGTTGGAGCCGGTGTATTGGCGAAACATGTAAACAAAGGCATCCCGCTTGCAAAATCGCCACAAGCAGCAAAAGTTGAAAAAGGGAAAAAGATTCTAGACCAAGTAAAAGAATTCAAAGTCCCAACGAATGTAAAAATTCGCGTCCACAAGACTGTCACACCGGATGGCGCAACTTTCCCAATCATTCATGCTGATGTGAAAACGAAAGCTGTGAAAGATCTTGGGATTGTGAAGATGGCGGGCAAATGGAATAATGACGGAAAATACGATCGAATTAGAGGATATAAAGGCAGAGAACTTTCAAACTACGATAATAAGTATTTAATTGATCCTAGGCTTGTAGTAGAGATGAATTTTAAGGGGAAAGGGAAATCTGGGACAAATGCTGCTGGCTGGGAGAGAAATGCGAAAAAGTTTTTTAACACGCTGCTAAAAAGTAATCCTGAGTTTTGGAGTGCTGAAAATACTGCTAAGATTAAAAGAGGAAGAGTCCCAGTTGTTGATGAACAATTTATAAAACACTTTCCACAGTATGCAGATTACTTAAAAGACCCAATGAGACATCATCATATTGGAGAAGGAGGCCAGGCCGCAGCTTTACCTAAAAGCCTTCACCCTGGGTATGGTGGTATTCATAATGTTGAGAAAGAATGGGGAATTACTGGGGTAGACGATCAAATTGCGAATAGACTAGAAACATTCAGAAAAGAATCAGGAAGGTGACACGATGTTATTACCCGAAGAATTTAATCGAAGTTGGGATGTTAATAAAAATGGTCCGATATTAAAGTTCCCATATGATGACTTAGTAGAGACTCCTTTTTCGGAGGGATTTAAAAAATTTATTTCTTTAGGAGGTTTACCTGAAACCCCTCCGCCATATTTGGATTTCACTTCTTTTCAAACATCATTTAAACCAATTACAAGTATCTTTGATGTGTCGGAAACGTTTCGAAAATATTGGTTGTTAGGTTCTACTGGTTCCGGAGATCCAATTTGTATTATAGAAAATAACGAGAGAATTGTTTATTTAGATAATGGTAATGAATATAAAGAAGTATTTATTAACTCTTCAATAAATCAATTTGCAGAAAGTATACTGCTTTTCTCAGAAATGATTGACAAAGCTATTCAAATTAATGGAGAAGATGCTTTTATCGACAATGATATTCCTGAATATGTAATTGAACGGTTGAAAGAAGAACTGAAAAGAGTAGACTCAAATTGTATAAATGAAGGGAACTTCTGGGGTATTGAAATAGAAAGTTTATATGAATAATGAATTTTCATTTTGATGCGTTGAGACCTGATCAGAGAAAGATGTCCTATCAAAGGATATTATTTCACCTCATATAGTTAAAGTAGATGATTGCTTTATTCTGGATTTAGCGTATGAGTTTACTGATAGTCCTTTAACTTATGCAATTTATGTAATGGATAATAATTGGAACGTCATTTGGAATAAAAATTTCCTGAGCATAAATTTGTTGTGAAAAGCAGGTATTATACTGTACCTGCTTTTTAGTTTTTACTCTTTTTATGAACATTGGAGAGAAACCTTAATTAAATATATTATTTGGAGTTACTAATTGATTAAAAAACGATAGAACTCCTACCTGAATTGGTTTTACGCCTTTCAGGTTTTTTATAGGTATGAAACTAAAGAGGGGAATAAAACAAAAAGCCTTCTTTTTAGCAAAGAGGCGGAGGCTACAGAGGAATTATGGGAAAGGTGGTTAAATAAATGAGTAGTTACGGTAAATATAGCGATTTAGTGGAAGAGGTAATTGACTTTATTAAGCACGAAGAATTATTTAAGAATAATAATAGGAATTTGTCTGATATTACACTTATAGAAGATTTTGAGATAGCGCAACAATTAGCATGGTCTCAAGATACTGATGAAGTTGAAGTAGTTTGGCAAGATGTAAAATCAGATGAAAGCGGACAGTTATTGGGTATAATTTTAAGTGATGATCACTTAAAAACATTAGATGAAGAATTGTCGAATATTTTCAATTCTGATGATAACTATTCTGAAGATTTCATTCCTATGGATTTTTGGGATATTGCTGAAGAAGTAGAGTCAGATCTGTATAAATGTGCAATCAATCGTCTAGTAAACGGTAATAAAGACAATCTTTTTGAGAAAATGTTTCAAGTGTATAAAACAGGCGGATGGCCTTGTGGATGGAAAGGTATATATCCTGAAGGTCAATTAGTCGCTTTTATACCCCCTAAAGATATGAATGATTAGTTTATTTGGGGTGTACCCAGAAGGAGATTGAACCGGAAGTTATAGCATTGAACCTTATAAAAAATAAAGCTTAGGAAATGAATAGTTGCTAACAGAGGTTCTCATGGTAAGTAAATATATTAAATTAGATGTTCTAAAAGCTAATATGCATTCCGGAGATTAACATTAGGAGATGCATTGGTTTACTGATGTATTAGAATTACTATATATAAAAACTTGCTGTGTTGTATCGGCAAGTTTTTTTAGAATGATGAAGCTTTTTAAAGATAGGCCAACAAAGTACAAGGAGAAACTGGATGGACAGAGACCATATTTCTCAATTGCTGCCATTAAAAATCTGTAATGGCTGGTCTGTAGTACTGAACAATTTAAGTTCAGAAAAAAGAATGCAAGAAAAATATGAACTACTAAAACTACAAAATGAAAAACGTAATGCTGTTATTAAGGTAATATTTGAAAATGATCAATACCATGTCAAAGTAGCGGGTTTAAAAACAGAAAAGATTTATGAAGAAAAATCTTTTAATGAAATAGAGCAATTATTAGAAGAGTTAGAATATCAAATCTGGACTGTGGGAAGTGGGGTTTTAGAGGGTTTGCAGCCGCTAAGCCAACATGTTCCCAATTTCTTAAGGCTTAAGATACCGGAGGGCTGGACTGTTGATTATATTTCATTAAAAGATACTGACCCTAAGACTCTAGAGGCAAATGATGATGCGTGGTTATTTGACTTCAATCAAGATCTTCTGCAAATCTCTCATAAGGCAAAAAACTTGTTGCTTGACGTAGGATGGTACCCAGAAGGGGATCCAACCGGCAGTTATGGCATTGAACTGATAAAAAACGGAGATTGGGAAAATCCTTTAGAGGATATTATGTGTACAGGACTTAAAGAATTAACAACACAATTGGATCATATTTTTATGAAAGAAATGAAAAATGAATACTAGAAAAAAGCACCTGTCCAGGTGCTTTTTTCTACAAATGAGGAACCACAAGACCTCCATACAAAAACGCCGCGATAATCAGAAAGGCCGGATGCAGCTTGAATTTTGTCAGGGCAAGGAGGGAAATCCCCGCAATGACTAGTGATTGAATCCAGCCGATCGCTTTGATGCCGTCTGCGCCGATTTGCCACGTAAGAATGAGCATCATGACGGCGATGACGGGCTGGACGGACAGCGTCATGCCTTTGATGACGGGTGATTGGCGGAAGCGCTGAATGATGCGAAGCAGCACGATCAATGCGAGTGCTGACGGTACGACGGTGGCGATCAGCGCAATCAGGAAGCCGGGCCATCCGCCTGCGCTGTAGCCTACATACGCGGCGATTTTAGTGGCGATCGGGCCGGGTAATGCGTTCGCAAGGGCGAGCATGTTTGAGAATTGATCGTTTGAGAGCCAGCTGTATCTGTTGACGACTTCTTCAAACATGAGCGGGATAGACGCAGGGCCGCCGCCATATCCGAGTACATTTGCAATAAAAAACGCCATAAATAAATAGATCATCATCATGAAGCCGACATTCCTTTATCTTTTGAACGTTTATTTGTGATTTTGTCTTTCAATTTAAAATGAAACGCGCCGTATGCTAAGAAAATAATAATGACAAAGCCGGGATTGATCTGAAGCGTTTGCAGGCCGATAAAAGCGATGATAAAAAACAGGATGCCGGTGACCCAGCCGAAACCTTTTAGCGCTTTTTGGCCAAACTCGTACGCCATGATGCCGAGCATGACGGCGATCACCGGCGTGACGGCGCCAATCATGCCGGCAACAACCGCTGAGTGGCTTAAGACATTTACAGCGGCAAACAAGCCTACCATAGCAAGGCATGTAGGCAGAATGTGGGCGAGGGTTGCCAAGATTGCGCCTAACGTGCCTTTTAGCTTAAAGCCCAAGTACGCGGCCATTTTTGTGGCAATCGGCCCGGGAAGCGCATTTGCGATCGCTAATATTTCTCCGAATTCATCATCATCTATCCATTTGTATTTATTGACGGCTTCATGGCGGATGAGCGGAATTACGGACGGGCCGCCCCCGAATCCGAGAATGCCTGTTCGCGCCATTGCTGCCGTAATGTCCCAATAGGGGTTTTTCATTGCCGTTTCCTCCTTACAGCTTCATGCCCATTCTGCTTTTATACCGTTTAATCAGCATTTGGCAATCGACGCTGACGACGCCTTTTTGCGTATAGAGCCGTTTTGTCAAAAACTCTTCCATCTCCTGATCATTTGCGAAAATGCCGTGCATATGCAGCTTGCTCGGGCCGGTCATGTGATAAAGGCTTGTCACGGCCGGCTCCTTTTCAAGCTTTAACGCTGTTTCCTCCAAATACTGCGGCTCCACTTCCACATTAAAAAACACGGACACATGGCGGCCGATTTTCGCCGGGTTGATAACAGCGGTGAATTTTTCAATTACGCCGGCATCCATTAAATGCTGGATGCGGTGCTGAACCGCCACACGCGACAGATTAACCCGCTTTCCTAAGTCTGTATAGGAAATCCTCCCTTCCTCGTGCAAAATCGAGAGAATATGTTTATCCGTTTCATCAAGTACAAGGTTCGGAATGCTGTACTCATGTTCCAATCGGCTTCCACTTCCTTCATCTGGTAGACATTATTGTATCATGAAATCTTACGGTATGAAGGATAAATTTTTTAATTGTTTTCGTTACGTAATAAAAAGTGATTTTTTTATATCGGAAAGAAAATAGTGTGTGAGATTTTCTCTCAGAAAAGTGGATGCCGTCGGTGCCGCTTTTTATACTTGAGAAAATTTGTAAAGGGGCTTGCCATGAATACTTCTACCATCGGAACGAAACAAATGGTCGTCAGTCCGCATTATCTTGCTTCCCAGGCGGGGGCCGGCATTCTTGAAAAGGGCGGAAACGCGTTTGATGCAGCGGTGGCGGTCAGCGCCTGCCTGGCAGTCGTGTATCCGCATATGACGGGGCTTGGCGGAGATTCATTTTGGCTTACTTACCATCAAGAAACGGGCCGAATCAAAGCTTACAACGGGAGCGGCCGCTCAGGAAAACATGTGACGAGAGACTTGTATCGAGGCAGAGAAGCGATACCGATGCGCGGTACAGAAAGCGCCATTACCGTTCCGGGAATGGCGGACAGCTGGGATGCCGTGCTTTCGGCGTACGGGCGTCTTTCGCTCGCTGAGGTGCTGAAGCCCGCCCTTGATTATGCGGCAGACGGATTCCCGGTGTCCGCCGACCAGTACGCCCACACAGAACGAAATCTCGCTCTTTTAGCCTCAACACCTTATACCTCAGCCATTTTTACGAGAAACAAAAAAGCGCCCCTGCCCGGCGAGCGGTTTGTCCAAAAGGATCTGGCGGCCAGCTTGGAGCAGCTTGCCGAAAAAGGCAGGAGCGCTTTTTACGAAGGGGATATCGCCCAAAGCATCATATCATTTCTGCAAAACAACGGCGGCCGTTTGACGCTTGAAGACTTTAAAGCCCATCGCGGCGAGTGGTCGGACCCGGTATCCTCTGATTACCGCGGGTACCGCATCTATCAGGCTCCCCCGAATTCACAGGGGTTTACAGGCTTAATGACGCTTAATATATTGGAAAACTATGATTTTTCTAAGATCGAACACGGCTCGTTTGAATATTATCATCTGCTGATCGAGGCGCTGAAAAAGAGTTTTCAGCATCGGAATGAAGTGCTGACTGATCCGGCGTTTTCTCATATTCCGCTGGATCGGTTACTGGATAAACAGTATGCAAAGCAGCTGGCGGAAGAAATCGGTTACACGGCTGCGCCGGCGCTAAGCCGTCCGGTCGGAAGCGACACTGCTTATGCCGCCGTCAGAGATGCGGAAGGAAATGCCGTTTCCTTTATACAGAGCCTTTATTTTGAGTTCGGGTCAGCCGTTACGGCGGGGGAGACGGGCATTCTGCTGCAAAATCGCGGGTCATTTTTTTCGCTGGATGAATCTCATGTCAATACGCTCGAACCCGGCAAACGGACCTTCCACACCCTCATGCCGGCGATGGCCTGTAAAGAAGGGAAGCCGCACATCCTGTACGGCACCCAGGGAGGAGAAGGCCAGCCGCAAACTCAGACGGCGCTGATTACACGCATCATTGATTACAACATGGACCCGCAGCAGGCGGTCAGTGAGCCGCGCTGGGTGTGGGGACGGACATGGGGAGAGGCGTATGAAGGGCTGAGGGTCGAAAGCCGGATCAGCCGTGAAACGAGAGAAGCATTAAAGCGAAGCGGCCACCGCGTCGAGACGGTTAGCAATTTTGACCGGATCATGGGACACGCGGCAGCGATCGTCATTGATGACGAAGGTTTTCTCCAAGGCGGTGCCGACCCGCGCGGCGACGGAGCGGCCGCAGGAGTATAGAGCTACGCTAACTGATGAAAAAAATAAGCACGCCAAGTGCGGCAGATAAACCCGCGTAAAACGAATCGTACACATATTGCTTTTTCTCCCGTCGGTGCCGCCGCTCCATTAAGCCGCTGCAGCAAAAAAGCATGGAAACAACTCCCGCAAATACGTACATTTCATCGAATAATGACACCGCTGCGATGCCTGAAATAAGCAGTGTGATTTCGATTAATCGATGTGTGCCGTTTATCGGCTTCTGCTTTTTAACAGGCTTTGGCAAATGGAGAACTTTGACGGCAAATACGTGAAACATAAGGCTGAGCAAAATAAATACGGCTGAAAAATCAGTAACTGAATGAAATCCATCGTCTGCCCCCTAAACACTTGTCATTCGTTTAGGACCTTGTAAGTTTCAATATTCTATAAGACATTAGACTGAGTTAAACGGTCAACAGATAAAAAAGACCCCTTTTAAAAGGGGTCTTTTTGACTAGTTTCTTCTATTATATTGTCTCCTGTTTCAGATCGGGCGGACAAGTGTAAATGTCTTCCCGAGTCTGGCGTATTCATTCCCCGCGAGCCTCGCCGCAGGCTGCAGTTCATCGGTCCGTATGTAGCCCTTATCGGCATCATATACTTGATCATTCAAATGAAAACAAACGACTCTGCCGATGATGAGATCTGTCGTCGTTTCCCCGCCGTCATTTTGGAACGGAAGGTGGCGTTCGAGTATACATTCAAACCTGACCTTCGCTTCTTTTATACCGGGAACGCTGATGCAGGCGCTGTCTGTCACGGAAAGGTCTGTCATGTCAAGCTCACTGACATCAGGGCCAAGCCTTGCCGCCGTTTTGTTAATGTCTTCAATGATGGACTCATCACTGACATGCACGACGAATTCCTGATGAGCGATTATGTTTCTCGCAGTGTCTTTCTGCTGTCCCTCCGCGCGGTTTACAGAAATGGCAAGAAGCGGCGGATCTGCGGAGACAACGTTATAAAAACTGAAGGGCGCCGCGTTTACGGCGCCGTTGATAGATGAACGCGTAGTGACAAATGCAATCGGCCGGGGAACTACTGTGCCCGAAAGCAATTTGTAGGTATCTTTCGCGTTCAATTCGTCTGCTCGTAAGATATGCATCATGTCAGCCGCCTTTCTTTTTCGTATGACCTGATTATACCGAAAGAAAATTCGGAAGCACAACAAAAGAAACCCGGATGCATATCTTATTTCGTGGCATATATCTGTTTGAGGAAAAAGGCTTCCGTTTAGCCGGCAGCCTATTTACAAGTGATATTAGGTTGTTGGGGGATTACTTCTTATAGTTTTTCTTTACAACCCAGACATTTCCATCTTTCCAGTACTCTGTTTTGGTGCAGTAATCGTCTTTTTTATGGCTTTGTTTTTTATGAGAACGGTAAGGTTTTTTCTGAGTGCGTTTTTTCTTGCGGCGGCACGATTTTTTCTGACTGCGTGATTTTTTGTGAGAACGTGATTTTTTACGGCTGCGTGATTTTTTGTGAGAACGGCACGATTTTTTACGGCTGCGTGATTTTTTGTGAGAACGTGATTTTTTATGGCTGCGTGATTTTTTGTGAGAACGTGATTTTTTATGGCTGCGGGATTTTTTGTGAGAACGTGATTTTTTATGGCTGCGAGATTTTTTGTGAGAGCGGCATGATTTTTTATGGCTGCGGGATTTTTTGTGAGAACGTGATTTCTTGTGGCTGCGAGATTTTTTATTTTTGCGGGACTTTCTTTTCTTACTGCTCTTTGGTTCTTGGTACAAATAATCTTTTAATCCCTCGGTGCTTGCGGACTTTACTGCTTCTTCGATATCAGAATGGGAATAGTGGCCCATTTTGAAACCTCCTCTTGATATATGTTTTAAGGATGCGATCCTTACTACCACATAGTACGCATGGATAAAAAAAGTGTATGTGTGTTCCGCTGAGTTTTATCGAAAAAGCACAGCCTAAATTAATACAAGGAGGTTTTCAGGTGAAAGACCAATCAGCATTGCCTTTATACCAGCTGTTTATTCACCCGAAGGACTTGTTGGAGCTGAAAAAAGACATTTGGGATGATGATCCGGTGCCCGCGGTGCTGAGAGTGAATCAAAAACGGCTTGACATTGATCTGGCGTACCGCGGCTCTCATATAAGAGACTTTAAGAAAAAATCGTATCACGTCACTTTTTATTCGCCGAAAACATTTCGCAGGGCTAAAGAAATACATTTAAACGCCGAGTACAAAGATCCGTCGATGATGCGGAATAAGCTGTCTCTCGATTTCTTCGCGGAGCTTGGAACGCTGTCACCAAAGGCGAATTTCGTATCCTTGCAGATCAACGGCAAATATGAGGGTGTGTACCTTGAGCTGGAGTCAGTGGATGAATATTTTCTGGCGAAACGGAACCTGGCTGACGGCGCTGTTTTTTACGCGGTGGATGATGATGCAAATTTCTCCCTCGTCAGTGATTTGGAGCGGGACACGAAAACATCGCTCGAACTTGGCTATGAAAAGAAAACGGGAACGAAAGAAGACGATTTTTATCTGCAGGATATGATTTATAAAATTAATACCGTGCCGAAGTCAGAGTTCAAGAGGGAGATTGTCAAACACTTGGACGCGGATAAGTATTTGCGGTGGCTTGCGGGCATCGTGTTTACCTCAAACTACGATGGGTTTGTTCATAATTACGCCTTGTACCGCAGCCATGAAACGGGACTTTTTGAAGTCATTCCGTGGGATTACGATGCGACGTGGGGAAGAGATATTCACGGTGACCGGATGGATGCTGATTATGTCAGAATACAAGGATTTAATACCTTGACTGCAAGACTTCTGGATGAACCGTATTTCCGCAAAGCGTACAAACAGCTTTTGAAAGAGACGCTTCAGACCCGGTTTACCATTGAACATATGAAGCCGAAGGTCATGTCGCTGTATGAGCAAATCAGGCCGCATGTCGCGAAGGATCCTTATAAAAAAGATGAGCTTGAACGCTTTGATCGGGAGCCTGATGTGATTTGCGAGTACATTAAGGAACGGTCTGCTTTCATCAGCAGCGAGTTAGAGCAGTGGAATATCTGATTTGGGAAGGAAGAAAGATTTTTTACAAATAGGCTGGTGAACCAGTTCCCGAAAAGAATCGGGATACGTATATATGCATTATGTTTGAAATTAATGAGAAATATGACTAGGAGGACAATAGATGAAACGCAATACGAATCGGCATCGGTCTGATGACAACTTTCTGCATGCGATGGAAGGAAAAGTGATTACAGTCTATCGGGGAGGCCCGGAGTCCAAGACAGGAAGATTGGCAGACATTCAATCGGATTATATCGCTCTTCAGGTTGATAATAAAATCGTTTACTATCAATGGAAGCACGTGAAAAGCGTAACGGAAAATACGAGTGAGACCTTATCGCCGGTTGAGCCGGCAGAATGCGAGAAAGCTGATGATTTTCAAGACTTGATCAGCAGGATGACCAATCGCACGGTGCAATTGAATCAGGGAGGTCCGGAATCGAAAAGAGGAAAGCTTCACGAAACAGGGGATGATTTTCTCGTGCTGGAAACAGAAGATGACGGAATCGTCTATTTTAACGCCGACCATGTCAAAAGCATCAGCGCCGAACAAGAAGAGGACGGCCAAGAGGAGGAGCGCCCGGAATTTGAAATGGCTGATGATTTTCACGGCATATTTAAACGCCTGATCCACAAATGGGTTTCAATCAATCGCGGGGGTCCTGAAGCCGTTGAAGGGATACTTGTGGATAATTCTGACGGCCACTATACTCTTGTGAAAGATAAAGAAGTGCTGCGGATCTACCCTTTTCATATCAAGAGCATCAGCGCAGGGGCAAAAGGAGCGGCCAAAAAAGACGAGAATAAAGATGAGAAAGAGTGCGCTGAAGAAGAATCACATGAAGAGCAGCAGACTTCCTCTAAAAAATCGAAAAGATCATCAAAGTCCGTACGATCCTCAAAACAGGAAAAAGATGAATCTTATAGTTACGCCACTGTATTAAGAACAATAGATTACCGGTGGAAACACGGCCGTAAATGACCGGAAAGATTGTCCGAAAACGAGGGGGAGGGGAGGATGAATTGGCTGGGTTAAGCAGATTTCTGGATAAACAAGTCGATATTGAGATATCGGGAAATACAACATTTTCAGGAACTCTTTTGGATATCGGTCATGATATCATTGTGATCCATGACGGCCGGACCTTTCTTTATATCCCGCTGCTGCATCTGCAGCGGATGACTTTAACTGTGCCGGATGATGAGAATAAAGGGCCGTACACAAGAGAAGAAAGTCCGCATCCTGAAAAACAGGAACATTCATTTTCTTACCGGAATACCCTCCAGCATATAAAAGGCAGATTTACAGAAATATTCGTTACGGGAGACCGGTCCATTCATGGGTATGTAACAAGTGTTTTAAACGATTATTTTGTTTTCTTCTCTCCGGTTTATAAGACGCTTTTCATCTCAATGCATCATTTAAAATGGCTGACACCATATTCCGATGAGCAGACGCCGTATACATTAAACAGCTCAGAACTGCCGGTCGTTCCCGCTAGTGTGCCCCTTGTCCGGAATTTTGAGGAGCAATTAAAAAAATATACCGGCAAATTGATTATTTTGGATTTAGGAGATATACCGAATAAAGTGGGGCTGTTACAGGACGTCTCAGATAACATTCTTGAATTGACCAATGCGGACGGAGATACGGTCTTTTGGAAATTGAATCATTTAAAAACCATGCACCTCCCATAAATGATAAAACTGCCTCTCTTATACAGCAGGCAGTTTTTTTCATCGGTGCTAAAGATATATCCAGCTGATCCAAACATATAAAACGGTAATGGTAAACACAACGGTGAGAGGGACAACGACAATGGTCGTTTTGATATATTCTGACCAAGAGACTTTTTCGCCGTGCTGTCTGATGATATGCATCCAGATCAGTGTGGCTAATGTCCCGATCGGCAGAAGCAATGATCCGATATCACTGCCGATAATATTAGCCAAATAAATGATTTTTACGGTTAATGGGTCAATTGACATTTCAGTTAATGTCAAGGTGCTGATCATTAGGGCAGGATGGTTATTAAACAAATTAGAGAGGACGGATGTAGCAATACCCATAATAGATGCCGCGTGGGCAATGCTTTGTGAGACATAAGGCTCAATATACTGAACAAGCAATGCGGTCAGTCCGATATTATGCAGTCCGTAGATGATAATGTACATCGTGAAGGCAAAAACAAAGATATGCCAGGGCGCTTTCCTTAATAAGTCTGCCGGACTGATTTTCAAATGAAACCATCTCCAGGCAAGCAGGATGACTGAACTGATGACTGCCACAAGTGAAACGGATATGCCGCTGTATGAAGCGGCAAACAGACTGACCCGCACTAACAATACAAACGCCAAAACACAAAACATGATTTTCGTACGGCTGTTTTGGGCCTGATCTGGCGGAGGCAGGAGCGGATGATATCTTTTATGTTCCAGTGAATCAAAATGAACCGGAATATCGGGGAGCTGTTTCGGCAAGCGGCGGTAAAAAACAGCAAACAGCAGAAAGGCCATAAACACGAGCCCCAGCGTGCCGGGGATAAACATCATATTGGTGTACAAATAAAGGTCCATGCCTATCATTTTGAGAGAAATTAAATTGACGATATTACTGACGCCGATAGGAGTGCTTGCTGCCGTCGCGATTAAGACGCCGCTGATTAAATAGGGCGTTTTATGATGTTTTTTAAGTCCGAGATACTTTAATACCAACAGTAAAATAGGAGTGGTGATTAAGACGCTGCCGTCATTATTCAGAAAGAGCGTCATTGAAAAACAAAGCAGGTTGGTCAGCCAAAACAGCCGGATGCCTGATCCTCTGGCGCGATGGAGCAGCTTGGCTGCCGCCCAATTAAAAAAACCGAAGCTTTCGAGCGCGATCGCCATAATCATTGTGGAAATAATGGTGATCGATGCTCCGGTGACTTTAGACCCTATATCTCCCAAATCATGAAAGGAAACGGTTCCGCATAACAAAACGAAAATGGCGCCCAGCGATGCCGGAACGGCTTCATTTAATCCCCGGGGTCTCCAAAAAATAAAAATAATGGTCACAAAGAAAGAAATCAGGGTCAATATGACGCTAATATGTGTAATGTGTTCTGCCTCCTTTTTGGATGGGTCATTGCCGCCCCGTTATTTTTATCCCTCCTGATCAGTTGTACTGTATGTATACGAGTACAGGCCGAAAGGTGTACTGAGCGTTTCTACTAATTTAGTAAAATTCCATAAAAGCACAAAAAAAAGAGGCTGCTTCTCGGCGTCCTCTTTTTTATACTTTTTCCTTATCCGCCTGCAATAAAGCCTGGCGTTTATTGATAATCTCCAAGAAATGTTTCAGGATCGGGTTTTGGTTGTCCTTGCGATAGGCGATGACCCAATCGGCGGTAAGCTGAACCTGATTGATGTCGCGATAGGCGACTTCGAGATTAAACAGCTTTTTAGCTGAAGAAGGCACGAAGGTTACACCGATTCCGGCGCTTACCAATCCGATCACCATTTGATACTCCGTCGCTTCCTGAACAATTTTCGGTTTAAAGCCCGCCTGCTCGCAATAGTTTACAAATTCCAGATATAAAGTCGGCCATGTTTCTTTCGCCAGTGTGATAATCGGTTCATTTTCTAAATCCTCAATGTCGATTGTCTCTTTGGCGGTAAGCGGGTGCTGCTTCGGCAAGGCCAGAATGCAAGGACTGCTCTGCACCTTTTCCATATGTAAAGCCGAATGCTGTAAAGGCGGATGAAGGATGCCGATATCAATGTTGCCCTTCAGAAGCTCTTCCTGCTGTCTGAAAGAAGAAATTTCACGCAGATCAAGCTTGACGGAGGGGAATTTTTCGCGGAATTCCCGAATGATCGGCGGCAGAAATTCATATGTGGCTGAGCCGACAAAACCGACGACAAGCCGTCCGAGCTCTCCCCGCGCCGTCCTCTGCGCCATTTCAATCGCTTTGTCTATTTGTTCGATCGCGTTTCTGCTGTGTTTCAAAAAACTTTCTCCGGCAGCTGAAAGCTCTACAACCCGTTTCGTACGCTTTAATAAAGTCACGCCGACTTCTTTCTCAAGCTGTTTGATCTGCTGGCTGAGAGGCGGCTGTGTCATATTTAACCGAAGCGCGGCTTTGCCGAAATGAAGTTCTTCAGCGACGGCAATAAAGTATTGAAGATGGCGAAGCTCCATCCTTATCCATTCCTTTCCCTTTGTTAATTATTCGTGAAACATATTAATCATACGGCGAATTGATATTGGAGGTCAATTTCCAAAGGGTGTATAGTGAATAATATCACAAATTACTTAAAATTTTATATTTAATATGCATAATAAGGAGTGAGGGTGTTGGCAAAAGCAACAAATGAACTGAAAACCTCTGGAAAAAATCGCGGGGCGGAGCTTGTTGTTGATTGCTTAGTGGAGCAAGGTGTCACACATGTTTTTGGCATTCCGGGTGCAAAAATTGATGCAGTATTTGATGCGTTAAAAGATAAAGGACCTGAACTGGTTTTATGCCGTCACGAACAGAACGCTGCGTTTATGGCAGCGGCTGTCGGAAGACTGACAGGAAAACCTGGCGTTTGTCTCGTTACTTCAGGCCCGGGGGCATCCAACTTAGCGACCGGCTTGTTAACGGCTAATACAGAAGGTGATCCGGTAGTGGCACTGGCGGGAAACGTGATTCGCGCGGACCGGTTAAAACGGACACACCAATCATTAGACAATGCGGCACTATTTCAGCCGATCACAAAATACAGTGTAGAAGTACAGGAAACAGGGAATATACCAGAAGCGGTAACAAACGCCTTCAGGGCAGCGTCAGCAGGTCAGGCAGGCGCGGCTTTTGTGAGCTTTCCGCAGGATGTTGTGAATGAAGTCACAAACGTTAAAAACGTACGCAGCGTGCCGGCGCCGAAACAAGGCCCTGCACCGGAAGAAGCGGTCAGCGCGGCTATCGCGAAAATCCAGACGGCGAAACTTCCCGTTCTGTTAGTCGGCATGAAAGGCGGAAGACCGGAGGCGGTAAAACAAATCCGCAAGCTGCTTGCCAAAACAAAACTGCCTTTCGTAGAAACGTACCAAGGGGCCGGCACATTGTCCAGAGAGCTTGAGGACCAATATTTCGGCCGGATCGGACTGTTCCGCAACCAGCCGGGCGATCTTCTGCTTGAACAGGCGGATGTCGTATTAACGATCGGTTATGATCCGATTGAATACGATCCGAAGTTCTGGAACGTAAACGGCGACCGTGCTATTATCCATCTTGATGAAATTCAGGCCGATATCGATCATGCGTATCAGCCGGAATTAGAATTATTAGGTGATATCGCCGCTACGGTTAAACAAATTGAACACGACGCTGTGACATTTGAAATGGGCAGCCGTGAACAAGAAGTGCTGAGCGAATTAAAACAAATGCTATCAGACAGCGAGAAGGCGCCAAGCGATCATAAATCCGACAGAGCGCATCCTCTGCAAATCGTCCAAGAACTGCGCAATGCAATTGATGACGACGTAACCGTCACTTGCGATATCGGTTCTCACGCGATCTGGATGTCCCGCTACTTCCGCGCTTATGAGCCGTTGAAGCTGATGATCAGCAACGGCATGCAGACATTGGGCGTAGCGCTTCCTTGGGCGATTGCCGCCACATTGGTGAATCCGGGTGAAAAAGTCGTATCCGTTTCAGGAGACGGAGGATTCCTGTTCTCCGCAATGGAACTGGAAACGGCAGTCCGCTTAAAAGCGCCGATCGTTCACCTTGTATGGAATGACAGCACATATGATATGGTCGCATTCCAGCAAATGAAAAAATATAACCGTACATCATGCGTAGATTTCGGAAACATTGACATCGTAAAATATGCAGAAAGCTTCGGCGCCACCGGCTTGCGTGTCGAGTCACCGGAACAGCTGGCAGACGTGCTGCAAAAAGGCTTGAACACAGAAGGCCCTGTCATCATCGACATTCCTGTCGATTACAGTGACAACGTTCATTTATCAAGTGACATGCTTCCGAAGCAATTCAAAGAAAGAATGAAAGCAAAAGCTCTCTAGCACTCTGCGCACCATGACCTGTTTTCTAAAACAGCCTAATTTAAAAGGAGTGAAGAGAATGAAAAATGCAAATGACATCCAAGTGATGAGCCGCGGAGAAAAAGGCTCACCTGAGGATCAGATCTATCAAGTATCAACAATGACATCTCTGCTGGACGGAGTATATGACGGAGATTTTGATATGGCTGACATTCCGAAGTTCGGTGATTTCGGAATCGGCACTTTCAACAAACTGGACGGCGAATTAATCGGATTTGACGGACAATTTTACCGTCTGCGCGGCGATGGAACGGCTACGCCTGTGAAAGGCGGAGACCTGTCACCATTCTGTTCATTCACATTTTTCACACCGGATATGACGCATACGATCGACGGCGAAATGACTCGTGAAGAATTCGAGCAGGAAATGGCCAGCCTTCTGCCTAGTAAAAACTTATTTTATGCGATCCGTTTAGACGGTGTATTTAAAAAGGTGCAGACGAGAACGGTAGAACGTCAGGAGAAACCGTACGTTCCGATGATCGAAGCGGTGAAAACACAGCCTGTGTTCAACTTTGACGACATTCAGGGAACGATCGCCGGCTTCTGGACGCCGGGTTACGCAAACGGCATCGCTGTTTCCGGGTATCACCTGCACTTCATTGATGAAGGCCGCAATTCCGGCGGACATGTGTTTGACTATATCATTAAAGATTGCAAAGTGACCATTTCTCAAAAAATGAACATGAATCTCAAGCTTCCGAATACGGCGGACTTTTTCAACGCGAATTTAGATAATCCGAATTTCGCGAAGGATATTGAAACAACCGAAGGAAGCCCTGAATAAATGAAAAAAGAAAGCCCGTTTTTCTCCCGGGCTTTCTTTTTATTTGGCTGAATCGGAAATGATTAGGTAAAATACAGTCAAAAGGGAAAGGTGTGGTAGCTGTGAAAGTTTTGGTATTGGCGGTTCACCCTGACATGGAAAACTCAGTGGTCAATAAGGCGTGGACAGAAGAATTAAAAAATCACGATGACATTACGGTCCGTGAGCTTTATAAAGAATATCCGGACGGGAAAATCAATGCGGAAAAGGAACGCCAGCTGTGTGAACAGTATGACCGGATCGTATTTCAATTTCCGCTGTACTGGTACAGTGCGCCTCCGCTTTTAAAAACATGGATGGATCATGTGCTGTCGTACGGCTGGGCTTACGGCTCTAAAGGCAAGGCGCTGCACGGCAAAGAATTACTGCTGGCTGTTTCCGTAGGTGCCGGCGAGGATGCATACCAGGCAGGCGGTTCCAACCACTTTACATTGAGCGAGCTTTTAAGGCCGTTTCAGGCAATGGCTAATTTTACGGGTATGACCTATTTGCCGGCTTTCACGCTGTACGGTGTAAATGGGGCGGGTGCGGCGAATATTCGTGACAATGCGAGAAGCCTGGCGGATTACATAAAGAAATCATTTTAAAATGATCAGCGGATGCAGTATGCATTCGTCTTTATGTGACAATATTTCCTGAGAAATATTTCGAATTCCCGACAATTTTGACTGTCAGAAAGAAAAAAACGGATTTCGCGGTGAATGTGCATAATCCGTTTTTGAAATTATGTCAGTTTTTGCAGATCTTTTGTGCTGATGTATCCAGTTGCGCCGCCGTAATCGACAAGCGCCCAGCCGAAGTCAATGCCGCCGCCGGCAGTTTTTTTCCATCCTAAGAAAGAAACGCTCGTATTTTTAGCAAGGGAAGCTTTGACTGCTCGGTTTTCTGTATATACTTTAGTTTTTGCGGTCGTTTTTACGGTTGTTGCTGCTTTAACAATATAATGAGTAGATACAAATCCTGTTTTTCCGTTTTTATAATGAACTTTTGCCCAGTCAGCGTTCTGGAATGAAACGATTTTTAAGCTGTCGCCTAAATGAAGGACATCTGCTTTCGAGCTGACAGCCGATGCTTTTGTTCTGACGTTCAATGCTTCCGCGGAAACGAGATAAGAGTCAAGCGGATAGCTGTACAGATCGTCAATCTTGCCCGCTTCTTGCGCGTGTGTCTTGGGAAGAGGCGTTATTCCGAAAGCTGAAGCCGCTGATATTCCCGCTGCAAGGGTCAGGATGGATGCCGCTTTGGCTGTTTTCTTCATCTCTATCTCTCCTTTTACATCTTCTTTTCACGTTTTTCCGGAAATCTAAACATCGGACGGTTACTTTTGCGTTTGAAGTTTCAATGGGGCGGAAATGGTTTTTTTGATTTTTTCTCCTTTCAGCACTTGTTCCGCCGCTTCCGCCGCCAGTTTTCCGATCAGCTCCGGCTGCTGGGCGACCGTGGCTGTCAGCTTCCCGTTTTTAATGGAGGAAATCGCATCCTTATTTCCGTCAAAACCGACAACCAGAATGTGTTTGCCCGAGCTGTTGATCGCCTCGAGCGCACCGAGCGCCATTTCATCATTATGGGCGAACACGGCTTTGATGTCAGGGTGGCCCTGGAGCAGGTTTTCCATGACGGTCAATCCTTTTGTACGGTCAAAATCGGCCGCTTGCTTTGTTACGACATTCAGCTTTTTGTCGGCGATATGATGAAAGCCCGTACCGCGTTCCCGGGTCGCGGATGCGCCCGGAACTCCCTGCAATTCCGCGACTTTGGCGCCTTTTCCGAGCTGATCAGCGAGGTAGCCGGCCGCCATTTCTCCTCCTTTGACATTGTCAGAAGCGACAAGCGTTTCGACTTTGCCGTGTTCGGCTGAACGATCAAGCGCAATGACGGGAATGCTGAGGGAATTTGCAGATTCGACGGCGGTTGAAATCGCTGATGAATCGGTCGGATTGATCAGCAGCGCATCGACTCCCTGCTGGATCAGGTCTTCTACGTCATTCGACTGTTTTGATGAATCATTTTGGGCATCGACAATGATGACCTTCATGCCCCGTTTTTTGGCTTCTTTTACCACGCCGTCTTTTAATGAAACGAAGAACGGGTTGTTCAAAGTGGAGACGGAAAGTCCGAGTGTGAATTCTTTTTTATGTTTGGTGTTTGACGGTTTTGCCCATTGGGGCGGTTCAAGTGAACAGGCGGACAGCAAAAACAGTGATAATGCCGCAATCGCGATGATGGCCTTCTTCATCATGATCCTCCTACTATGCCGATTTTTTGCGGTCCAGCAGCACCGCAATTAAAATGACGATTCCTTTGACGACGAGCTGATAAAAAGACGATACGCCGAGAAGGTTCAAGCCGTTGTTCAGCGTTCCGATAATCAAAACCCCGATCAGCGTACCGATGATGCGTCCCCGTCCGCCGGACAGGCTCGTTCCGCCGAGTACGACCGCTGCGATAGCGTCCAGCTCGTATGATTCCCCGGCCGTCGGCTGTGCGGAATTTAAGCGTGATGTCAGAATCGCTCCGGCCAGCGCCGATAATAAACCTGTCAGAGAATAGATCATGATCTTGATGCGGGGCACTTTGATACCGGAAATCAGCGCCGCTTTCTCATTGCCGCCGATGGCGTATGTCCGGCGGCCGAACGGTGTTTTGTGCAGAAGAACCCATAGGGCCGCGAATGCAATCAGCATGGTAATGGCGGGTACGGGGATGCCGAGAAAATAACCGCGCCCGAATAATTGAAACGCGTCATTTGTACCGAGTCCCGTAATCGGATTTCCGTCCGTATAGACGAGGGTCAGTCCGCGAAAGACCGTCATTGTCGCCAAAGTGGCGATAAACGGAGCCATTTTTCCTTTTGTGATTAATAAACCGTTTATCATGCCGAGTACGGCGCCGATCACGCAGCCGATGATAACGGCTAAGATCGGGTCGATGCCTGATACCATCATACCGGCGATCATTGCGCTCGATAAGGCGAGGATGGCTCCGACAGAGAGATCAATGCCTCCCGTTAAAATGACAAACGTCATTCCGAAAGCGATCAGCGCGTTAATCGCAACCTGCCGAAGAAGGTTCAGAATATTGAGGGGTTCAAGAAAACTCGGGTTTAAAACGGAAACGATCAGCACAAGAATCAGTAAGCCGAGAAACGGACCGAGTTTTTGCGTAAAGGTATGAATGGAAAAACGCTTTTGTTCAATTGAAGTCATTGGTTCAGTTTTCATTCTGCTGCCCTCCCGTGGCAAGTGTCATGATGTGTTCTTGTGTTGCGCCGGCCGCATTGATTTCTCCATTGGTGCGTCCTTCATGGACGACGATAATTCTGTCACTCATGCCGAGAATTTCCGGCAGCTCGGAAGAAACCATGATGATGGCGACTCCGCGGTCGGTCAGCTCATTCATTAATGAATAGATCTCCCTTTTCGCGCCTACGTCGACGCCCCTTGTCGGTTCATCAAGGATGAGAACTTTTGGCCCGATTCCGATCCATTTGGCGATGACGACTTTCTGCTGATTTCCTCCGGATAGATGCCGCGCGGCGGTTTCCGGAGACGCGGTCTTAATGGTCAGCCGCTTGATCAGCAGCTCGACGAACTCCGCCTCGCGTTTTCGGTCAATGATGCCTTTCGGAGAAAAACTGGTCAGGTTCGGCAATGAGATGTTTTCACGAATGGACGTATCCAGAAGCAGTCCTTCATCTTTCCGGTTTTCTGTAATCAGGCCGAGTCCCTTGCGGATGGCATCAGCCGGACCCCGAATGCCGATTTTTCGGCCGGAAATCCAGATCTCTCCGGAATCGAGCCGGTCAATTCCAAACAGCGCTCTCATGATTTCTGTCCGTCCGGCACCCATTAAGCCGGAAACACCAAGGATTTCTCCGGCGCGCACATGGAAACTGACCTGTGAAAAGCTTCCTTTTTTTGAGGCGTTTTTCACTTCGAGCACCTTATCGCCGAGTGACGGCGTGCGTGTCGGATACCGATCAGTCAGCTCCCGGCCGACCATTTTTTTGACCACTTCATCAAAATTAGTATCTTTCAAATGCGCCGTATCGACAGTGAGACCGTCCCGCATAATGGTGATCCGGTCGCAAATTGAAAATATCTCTTCCATTCGGTGCGATATATAGACGATTGAAACGCCGTCTTGCTTTAACGCCGTCATTACGTCAAACAGCTTGCTGATTTCCCGTTCGGTCAGCGCCGCGGTCGGTTCGTCCATAATGATGACTTCGGCGTTTGTCATCAGCGCTTTAGCAATCTCAATCATCTGCTGCTGGCCGACGGAACATTGTCCGGCTTCCCGGTCAAGAGGCAGAGAGACTCCCAGTTTTTCAAGTTGTGATTTTGCTAGCGCTTTCATTTTCTTCGTTTCCAAAACACCGAATGCCGTCGTCAGCTCTTTGCCGATAAAGAGGTTTTCAAGCACCGTCATGTCCGGCCATATATTCAGCTCCTGATGGATAAAGGCGATTCCGTGCTTTTCGGCTTCTTTTGGATTGGAGAAGGTCATATTTGTTCCGTTTATCGTAATGTTTCCCTTATCGAGGCGGTGCAGCCCGGTGAGCAGGTTCATTAACGTCGATTTGCCCGCTCCGTTTTCTCCCATTAAAGCGTGGATTTCTCCCGGCAGAAGCTCAAATGAGACGCCGGAGAGCACTTGATTTTTCCCGAATGCTTTATGAATGTCTGTCATGCTGATGTGCATGCTGGATCCCTTCCTTCTAGAAAATCACTCCCGTCTGCAGGATGCAGTTGGCGTATGGTGTCATTTCACCCGTACGGATGACGGCTTTTGCTTTCTGTGTGAGCCGCTTGAATTCTTCGTGGGGCATGTACTCGATTGTCCGCTCTGAGAAATAGCTTTCTAGAAAACTTGCATTCTCAGGATTGGCGTCTTTGATTTCGGAGGCGGCTATCACCTTTTCGACTTCCATCTCCCCGGCCACCAGGCTGCTCACGTCCCGAAAGGCGGGAACGCCCGCCGTTAAGGACAAATCAATTTTAGGGACACCGTCTGGGACGGGGAGACCCGCATCGGCGATCGCGATGAGGTCTGTATGCCCGAGATCGGCTAATACTTTGTCAATGTGGCTGTTTAACATTCCGTGTTTCTTCATGACAGCAACTCCTCGACTGCTTTTCTGTCCGGCATACCGCCCTGGGCGCCGAAATGCTGCACGGATAGGGAGGCTGCGCGGTTGGCAAACAGAAGCGCTTGTTCGATGTCCTGTCCTTCCGCAAGTGCGACGGCAAGTGCCGCGTTAAAAGTATCACCGGCTCCCGTCGTGTCGACCGCTTCCGCAGGGAAGGCGGGAACGAGTCTCTCTGCAGTGCCGTCAGCATACCGCACGCCTTGTTTCCCTTCGGTAATGAACAGTTTGCCGGGATATCGGGCTAGCGCTTCTTCTTTCGTCCGGCCAGGAAATAAAATGGATGCTTCATGTTCGTTCGGCGTAAGATAAGCGGCATCCTCAATCGTTGATTGTTTCAGCGGACGGGCCGGCGCTGGATTAAGGATCACCGGAATTTGATGCTCGCGGCAGTAGCTGCACACTTCTTCAACGGTTTCTTCGGGGATCTCCTGCTGGATCAGCACGATATCAATGCCGGGAAGTTTCGCGAGCGCGCTTTTGGCATCAGCGGGGGAGATGTCATCGTTTGCGCCTTTTACGACGACGATGCTGTTATCTCCTTCTGCGAGCACAATATGAGCCGTTCCGCTTTTTTGGTGTGTAACCGTTTCCATATAGTCCGTATTGACACCGTTTGCCTGCAGGTTTTCAATAATCGCTTTTCCGTAGCTGTCACTGCCTACTTTCCCTACCATATATACGTCAGCTCCCAGGCGGGAAGCGGCTACGGCCTGATTTGCGCCTTTTCCCCCGGGCACGGTTTGAAAGTCTGCGCCCAGTACGGTTTCTCCCGCTTTCGGACGCCGTTCGGATGTGACGACAAGATCCATAGAACAGCTTCCGATAACACAAATTTCACTCACTTGTACTCATCCTTTCTCGTCGTTTGTCTTTCCATGTATGTGACTGGCATTTGAATGGACGTCTCTTTTGGCGGCTCTTTCTTTATTAATTGCAGCAGCAGGCTTGCCGCTCGTTTTCCCATCTCATATGCAGGCTGGCGGATGGTTGAAAGAGGCGGGAACAAGAGACTGCTATGCGGAATATCGTCGTATCCGATAATCTGAATCTCCTCGGGAACTTTTTTACCGAGCCGCAGCGCCTCATGAAGGACGGCCGCCGCCGCAATATCGTTGCTGGCAATGACGCCGTCAGTTTCCGGGAATGCGGCAAACAATTCTTCCGCTAAAATGGCGGCATCCTTGATGGAAAATGAAGCGGCGGAGATGACATTGAACTGCGCGCCCGCTTTTTGCAGCACGTCACGTGCGCCGTTAAAACGTTCCTGAGCGGTCGGAAGGCGGCCGGGGCCTTTGACGAGCGTGATGCTTGTGCTTTTGCCGCGGAGCATTTCCTCAGCCGCCCGTTTTCCGCCTGCCCGGCCGTCACTGAATACGGAAGGAGCGCCTTCTTTTGCCCGGTCCAGAAATACGACCGGGTAAAGGCTCCCGCTGTATTCGGGAAGATCGGGGTAATTGGTGGCCGCCAAAATTCCGGCAACTTGATTTTGTTTAAATGTCTGCAGATAGTCGAGCTCTTTTTCCAATTCCTCATCGCTGTTGTCGATCATCAGCCGGTACCCCTCCCGCTGCAATTCGTCTTCAGCGCCGCGGGCAAGCTGCGGGAAAAAGGGATTCGTAATATCCGGAAGCAAAAGTCCGACCAGTCTGGATTCTCTTTTATAAAGAGAACGGGCAACTTCATTCGGATAATAATTCAGCTTCTCCATGGCAAGCATGACCTTCGTTCTTGTATCTTCATGCACGTAGCCGTTGTCATTGAGGACACGCGAGACCGTGGCAACAGAGACGCCGGCAGCGCCTGCGACATCTTTAATCGTTGCCAACAAACACTCCTCCTCTATTTATGTAATCGTTTACATAAAAAGAGTATCACGAATATTTTCGCTTGGCAACAAAAAAAAAGAGGCCGGAGCCTCTATTCATTCACGGTACTGATTTGAGAGATGTTCACTTTGATATCAGGGACAATCTCTATGGAAGGATAGATCTCACGCCCAATTGAGATGCTTGCTCCGCTCGTTCAGATTGACTGAGGCTTGTTTGTTCATTTTGGCGATAGCCGCATAGGAATTCAGCTTGTCTTTCGGATATTCCAAGACACATGCATTCAGCTTTAAACGAATTTTCACTTTCAGATGCCGGCGGGGATCAGTAGCCATTCCTTTTTTATGCATTTTATAAATTAGAGGAATTTCGTGATGCTGCTTGCTGTTTTTCCATGAACTTCACAATTATGGATGAACTTTTCTTGAACGAATTAAAGATTTATTAAAATTATTTCAAAAGAGTGAGAAATGGCCTGTAAACGGTACGAAAGCAGATAGGCTTTCCGCATATAAAATGTATATTTCTTGTAAACACTCCGGACCCGTCTGTTTCTGTCATGTACAAGACATCCCGATAGTTATTTTGGAATGGGACTGACAGCAGAATACAGGGGAAAAATGAATGACTTTAAGACCTTATTCTTAACAAAACAGGAAGTCTGCATCCAGCGGACAAAGAGTCCGAGAACGTATGCGCAGTGCGGAAAACACTGGTATAAAAGGCTGGATAAGATGGATTATGATTGCATCTTTTTCTTACAGAACGTGAATAGTTCTATTAGTCCAAATAAATAGACGAAGGAAAATGTAAACGCTTTCATTTTTTCTAAAAAAAATCGAAGTAAGTTCTAAGTCCTGCCGATTCCCAGAAAAAGCAATTCGATAATAGGAAGAATAGCGTCACTAATAGAGAAGTTTGGCTCAGTGAAAGCGGAAAGATTATGTTACATAATGCCGATTGAGAATTCATAGTGAAGCTATATACTGATGAATGAATTTATCAATACAGAAGGAGATGTCAAAAATCAATGTGGTTACTCATTATAGCCTGTGCTGCCGTACTAATCATCGGAATCATTGAAAAAAGGCGGCATCAGAAGAATATCGATGCTCTGCCAGTACGCGTCAATATTAATGGTATCCGCGGAAAGTCAACCGTAACGAGGCTGACAACCGGAATACTGATGGAGGCGGGCTACAAAACAGTCGGAAAAACGACGGGAACAGATGCAAGGATGATCTATTGGGATACACCTGAGGAGAAACCGATCAAACGGAAACCGCAGGGCCCGAATATCGGCGAGCAAAAAGAAGTAATGAAGGAAACCGTTGAACGGGGCGCCAATGCCATTGTCAGTGAATGTATGGCGGTAAACCCGGATTATCAGATTATCTTTCAGGAAGAGCTCCTTCAAGCCAACATCGGCGTCATCGTGAATGTGCTTGAAGACCATATGGACGTTATGGGGCCGACGCTTGATGAAATCGCTGAAGCTTTTACCGCGACGATTCCTTATAACGGCCATCTTGTGATTACAGACAGTGAATACACAGATTTCTTTAAAGAAAAAGCCGCAGAGCGAAATACTGAAGTCATTATTGCGGATAACTCTAAAATTACTGATGAATACCTGCGGAAATTCGAATATATGGTCTTTCCTGATAACGCTTCACTTGCGCTCGGCGTTGCCCAGGCTCTTGGTATAGATGAAGAAACGGCGTTTAAAGGCATGCTGAATGCGCCGCCTGATCCAGGCGCCATGAGAATTCTGCCGCTGCTCAGCACAAAAGAGCCCGGTCATTTCGTAAATGGCTTTGCCGCAAATGATGCATCTTCTACTTTGAATATATGGAAACGTGTAAAGGAAATCGGCTATCCGACAGATGAACCGATCGTCATCATGAACTGCCGCGCCGACCGCGTGGACAGAACGATTCAGTTTGCCAATGACGTGCTTCCGTACATTAAAACGAAGGAACTCATTCTCATCGGCGAGACGACAGAACCGATCGTCAAAGCTTATGAAGAAGGCAAGATTCCTGCCGATACCCTGCACGATCTCGAATATAAATCAACAGACGAAATCATGGACGTGCTGAAAACAAGAATGCAAAACCGTGTCATATATGGCGTCGGCAACATCCACGGTTCAGCGGAACCATTAATTGAAAAAATCCAAGAGTATAAGGTGAAACAGCTCGTTAGCTAGGAGGAAAAGGATAAATGTTCGGATCAGATTTATATATCTCACTTATTTTAGGCGTGTTAATCAGTTTAATTTTTGCGAAAAAAACAGGTATCGTACCTGCCGGGTTAGTCGTACCGGGTTATTTAGGGCTCGTTTTTAACCAGCCGGTCTTTATTTTACTCGTATTGTTAGTGAGTCTTCTTACATACGTGATCGTCAAATACGGTTTATCAAGATTTATGATTTTATACGGACGCAGAAAATTCGCAGCTATGCTGATTACGGGAATCTGCTTAAAAATCGCTCTGGATTTTCTCTACCCGATCGTACCGTTTGAGATATCAGAATTCCGCGGAATCGGTATCATTGTACCGGGTCTGATCGCCAATACCATTCAGAAACAGGGATTAACGATTACATTTGCCAGCACGCTGTTTTTAAGCGGCGCAACTTTTGCCATTATGTTTGCTTACTACTTAATCTAATGTAAGGTGTGTCAAACGATGAAAAAACAATTAAGCTTTCAAGAGAAACTGCTGAAGCTGACCAAACAGCAGAAAAAGAAAACCAATCTTCACGTTTTTATCGCACTGCCGATCGTCTTTTGCCTGATGTTCATCTGCATTCTGACAGGGAAGGCGGAGACGCCGAGTGTGAAAAGAAATGCCGATGACCTTGTATCAGCCTCGTTCGTCGGAGATATTATGATGGGCCGGAATGTGGAGAAAGTGACAAAGCATAACGGAACGGAAAGCGTCTTCCGCTACGCAAAGCCATTTTTTGAAGCATCTGACTATGTGTCGGGAAACTTTGAAAACCCGGTTACATATAAAAAGAACTACAAAGAAGCAGACAAAAATATTCACCTTCAGTCAGACAAAGATGCCGTAAAAGTATTGAAGGACACGAATTTCACCGTTCTGACGGCAGCCAACAACCATGCGATGGATTACGGCCCTCAAGGAATGCGGGATACTGTTGAAGAATTTTCTAAGCAGAACCTTGAACTTGTCGGTGCGGGCCTGACGCTTAAAGAGGCCGAGCAAAACATTTCATATCAAGATGTAAACGGAATCAAAATTGCAACACTGGGATTCACCGATGTTTCCGGAAAAGGCTTTGCAGCTAAACGAAATGCGCCGGGTGTGCTTCCGGCCGATCCTGAGCTGTTCATTCCGATGATTTCCAAAGCCAAAAAGAAAGCCGATCTTGTCATTGTTCAAACACACTGGGGACAGGAATACGATAATGATCCGAATGACAGACAGCGCCAGTTGGCAAGAGCAATGTCGGATGCCGGAGCGGATATCATCGTCGGGCACCATCCGCACGTGCTTGAACCGATCGAAATGTACCACGGCACCGTTATTTTCTACAGCCTGGGCAACTTCGTATTTGACCAGGGATGGACAAGAACGAGAGACACGGCGCTTGTACAATATCATTTGCAGAAAAACGGCACGGGACGCTTTGAAGTCACGCCGATGAACATTCATGAAGCGACGCCTGCGCCGGTTAAAAAAGGCAGCATCAATCATAAAACAATCATACGCGAACTGACGAAAGAATCGAATTTCAAGTGGAGCGTCAAGGACGGAAAGTTAACGTTTGATGTGGACCACAGCAATATCTTAAAAAAGAAAGCGGAGGGAAAAACAAATGAAAATCATTAAAGCCGGATGGCCGTTTGCCGCGATCATTATGGTATTTATGTTTATGTCAGCTTTTAAATACAATGATCAGCTCACAGATCAGGAAAAACAAAAAATTGACACGGAAATGCAAAAAATTCAGCAAGAGGACACAGCGGGCGCAAAATAAGCGCATGATTCCGCTTGCCGGCATATTGTTTGCACCGAATCCAGTAAAGAATGCCCATATCGGGCATTCTTTTTTTATGCTCTCTAAACATTTGTTAAAAGTTACCGATGTAAAAACTACTAAAAATAAGGAGAGTGAACAAAAAACATGCTCACAAGCTGGAGGAAGTACATCCTTGCCGGCCTTATGATTTGTCTTGTGGCACCTGCAGTAACGAGAACGGAGATTGCTGAAGCGGATTCTCAAGTTTCTGTCCTGATTGTTTCAGATGCACAAAAACTTGTCGGAAATAAATATGTTTACGGAGGCGAAGAGCCTGAGGACGGTTTTGATCCGTCCGGATTGATCCATTATCTTTTCAGCAGACAGAACATCCATCTGCCGAGAACGGTCAGTGATCAATGGAAAGTCGGAGCTGCCGTCAAAGACAATGACCTTTTACCGGGAGATATTGTTTTTTTCAAAAAGTCGGATTCAACAAAAAACACGCCCGTCCAAGATGGTCTTTATATCGGAAACGGAGAGATGATACACAGTTCTCCGTCAGAAGGTGTGACGATCACGCGCTTTCAAAAAAGCAGTTATTGGATGAATTTATATCTTGGCGCGAGACGGATTAAAAAAGATCCGGAGCTGGCTGATAATCCGATCGTTCAGGAGGCGGCCCGTTATCTCGACATTTCGTATGTATTCGGCGGAAGCACGCCTGAAACGGGTTTCGACTGTTCAGGGCTTGTCCAATATGTTTTCGAAAACAAGCTTCACATTTACCTGCCGAGATCTGCGGAGCAACAGTGGCTGGTCGGTGAGAAAATCAAATTGAGCGACATAAAGCCCGGGGACGTGATTTATTTCAGCGACACCTATAAAAAAGGAATTTCCCATGCGGGCATTTATGCGGGAGAAGGAAGATTCATCCAAGCGAGCCGCTCCGAAAAAGTCACCATTTCTTATTTGGCGGAAGATTATTGGAAAAAGCATTTTACAGGAGTGCGCCGATTCAGCAACCTGACTATTTCTAAAGATAATCCCGTTGTGTCAACAGCGGCTGATCATATCGGAATTTCTTATCTGAAAGGCGGCGTTTCACCGGAAACCGGCTTTGATACCGCCGGATTTGTTCAATACGTCTATCAAAAAGCGAAAGGAATCAGCCTGCCGCGTTACGCTGACAAGCAGATGCAGGCGGGCGCTCCGGTCGATAAACAGGATCTGAAGCCCGGCGATCTGGTCTTCTTTAAAGCGGAGAGCTTAAATCCGGCCATTTACATCGGGAACGGACAAGTGATTCATGTCACTGTGTCCGCAGGCGTAACCATAACAAATATGAATACAAGCGCTTATTGGAAGGACAAATATGCTGGCAGCATCCGGCTCCCATAAAAAAAGACGTCAGAGAGTGTCTCTGACGTCTTTTTCTTTTACCGTTTCGGGGCTCTGAATCCGGCCGCTTCCGCTTCTTCTACAGAACAGAACATTTCCACTGGATCTGTCGTCCGATCGTAGTATGTACTTCCCGGCGTGTGATAAATGCCGTTTCGGCTGCCTTTAATGTCGCATCCCTGTGAGGTGTCGGCTGCTTTCGTCCCGGCATGTCCGCCGGAGGAAGGGGCGGTATTTTGCGCCGTTTCCGTGTGCTCGGATGTTTTTGTTTCTTCTTTTTGCCGCTTTAATGTTTTATTTTCTGATTGAAGCGTTTTAGCGGTCTTTTCGAGTTTCTTTTGTGAATTTTTTAATTTCTCGTTGTCTTGTTTGAGTGATTTATTTGTTTTTTTCAGCTCGTTTATTTCTTGGCTGAGTTCGCTGAGTTTTTTTTCATTGCCTGCTTCGGCTTCGGATTTCTCTTTTTCAGCCGCGGCACTGATGCTTTCATATTTTTTCTCAAGCGCTTGGTGGTCCTTCGTTAATTTTTGATAGGCCGTATCAAGGGTGCTGTATTTCTGCTCTGCCTTTGCAGCCGCGGCGTCCGGCTCTGTGAGGGAGGCGCCTGTCAGGAGCAAGATCAGCCCGCCGATGAGAAGGGGCCAAAACAGCTTTTTTGAAAAACGTTTTTCTTTTTTTGCCGCTTTGCATATGAGATGGAATATTCCGTATCCAAGTGCGAAGAGAAAAGCCAAAAATCCAATAATAGCGATTGCATTCGACATAATAACGCTCCTTTTTTCTTTATTTTACAATTTATTTTCAATTTTGGAAATTGCTTTTTAGAAAACATGAAAAAGCCAGGTCGTGAAAGACCTGGCTTTTGACGGACGGATTTTTTATTGTTCGTTGTCGAGAAGCCGGTTGATGAAATGGGCAACGCCGTTTTCATCGTTGCTTTTTGTAATATACGTGCTTTTTTCCTTCAGTTCATCAATCGCGTTGCCCATGGCAATGCGGTTTCCGGCTGCTTCAAACATGGAGAAATCATTCGGGCTGTCGCCGATGGCGTAAATATCCTGTTTTTCAATTCCGTACAGTGAGGCAAGCTCCGTCAGGGCCCGTCCTTTACCGGAACCGGCAGGGAGGATTTCGATGATGTGTTTTCCGGAAGAAGTCTGGGATAATTTCGGATGGTGTGTAATTTCTTCTTTGGCGTTTTTCAGTTTTTCCATATCAAAAGAGAAGCAAAGAAGCTTGTAAATATGTTCGTCTCCGTTAAAAATCGCCTGTATATCCTGCACGGGTTTGATGCCGAATTGTTTGAACTGCGTCTTTGCGCCCTCCCATAATGTCTGAATATCTTCCTTTGGGTTGGCGCTTTTCAGAATGTCCAATTCTGCCTGCAATTTGGACTCGCCGTCAAACGGGGACAGCAGGTGATGATCTGTATAAACCTCGAAGTAAATGTCTTTTCCCGTTAAATAAGCGGCGATATCCTTACCGGCCTGCTGATCCATTAAGAGCCGGCTGACGAGCCGGTATCCTTTGTCGTGAACCGTCCCGCCGTTTGCCGCAATGATCGGAATATCCAAATCTTCCAGGAGTGATTTTACATCAAAAGTGGCTCTGCCCGTGCAGATGGCCACAAGAACGCCCGCTTCATCCGCTCTTTGTAAAGCCGCTCTGTTTTCCGGAGAAATCACACTGTCCGAGTTCAGTAATGTGCCGTCTAAGTCAATGGCTATCAATTTCATATGTATGGATGCCCTCCTTAAAAATAAAGCTGCTTCCTGTAGTATGTTCAGCTTTTTGCGAAATCAGCAGAAAGCCGTCAATTAAAAGGCTATACCTTCATGCCCTATTTTTCAACAGAAAAACGGCGGGGATTCTGAAACCCCGCCGTGACATCTTACTCGTTTAAATCCTTTTTTAATTTCGTTTTCACTTCTTGAAGGTTCTCCTCATTCAGTTTGAAATAATAAATATTTTTGCCGTATTGAGGAGTGTAAATATAGCTGTCAGAACCTGTCAGCTGTAAAGAGTTCACTGATTTCAGCGATGTGATAAACGGGAACAGGCCGATGGCGTCATTCAGAGATAAGTTCATTTTTAAGTTTTTCCCTAAGCTGTCGACGATATCGTCATAAGAAGGGATCGAGCTTAACGATTTAGACTTTTTAATAATGGCGCTCAGCACTTCCATCTGTCTTTGTCCGCGCATCAGATCGGTGTCCGCTTTACGTGTTCTTACATAAGCCAGTGCCTGCTCACCGTCAAGCGTCTGGACGCCCGGCTTCAGCACGACTTTTCCTTTTGTATCGACTTTAATACGATCGGCAATTTTCTGGCTTTTTACATTTACCGTCACGCCGTTCAATTCATTGACGACATCGCGGAACGCGTCGAAGTTGCTCTCAACCACATAATCTACCGGAATATCAAACATGTTTTCTACTGTTTTATAAGTTAAATTATAACCGCCGTAAGCATGTGCGTGCGCGAATTTGTCATAGCCGTGTCCCGGGATGTTGACATAGGAATCCCGCGGAATGCTGAGCATCGTCGCTGTTTTCTTTTTCCGGTTGAAGGTGACGAGCACGTTGGCGTCACTTCTTGCGTCATCCACTGATTCGCCCTTATTGTCACGGGCGTCAATTCCTAAAAGCAATACGGTGAAAGAATCCTTCTTCGGATCAAATTCTTTAATCCGTTTCACGGACTGGTCGCCGCGGTCAAGACTGACGTGCGCTTCCTTGGTCGCATTGTTCAGTTTCACAAATGCGTAGGCGCCTACGGAACCGGCGATCACCAATAAGAAAGCGGCAAAAACCAGTACGAATTTCACCCATTTTCTGAGGCGTTTTTTCTTTTTTCTGCGTTGAGATCGTTCTTCCATATCATTACCTCTCGTTTCTATTCTTTGTGAAGCGTACCATAATTGTTGGCTTGGAGCAAATCTGTAAATGAGAAAATTCCAAATCTTTCTCTCTATTTCGACAACATCTACTGTTATTTTTACATCAGGTTCACATTATATTGGACGGCAGGAACCGGAAAATGTTTCGTCGGGTTGTAAAAAATAATCAGTAAAATAATGGATGTTAACCGTACGGAAGGTTTGAAACGATCGGAATCAGGCAAAAGAAGCAGTAGAACAACTCCGCGCGGATAAAGCGTTGGATGAAAGGGAGTCTATATCACATGAAAAGCATACACTCGAATAAATGGCTCTATTTTTTCGGCGCTCTCGGCGGCGCTTTATACGGATATGATACCGGAGTCATTTCCGGGGCTATTTTATTTATGAAAAAAGAGCTGGGGCTGAACGCCTTTACGGAAGGCCTCGTCGTCAGTTCGTTATTGGCGGGGGCGATTCTCGGTTCGGGATTCGCCGGCAAGCTGACCGACCGGTTCGGCAGGCGGAAAGCCATCATGGGAGCGGCGCTGCTGTTTTGTATTGGCGGGCTAGGGGTCGCTTTTGCCCCGAATACACAGGTGATGGTTCTATTCCGGATCATTCTCGGACTGGCTGTCGGAACATCTACAACGATCGTTCCGCTCTATTTATCGGAGCTGGCTCCGAAGCATAAACGGGGGGCGCTTTCATCACTGAACCAGCTGATGATTTCGGTCGGAATCCTCGTTTCGTATATCGTGAATTATATATTTGCCGATGCAGGCGCGTGGCGCTGGATGCTTGGTCTTGCGGTCGTGCCGTCAGTCATTCTGCTGATCGGAATATTATTCATGCCGGAAAGCCCGCGCTGGCTGTTTACAATCGGCAAAGAAGATAAAGCAAGAGAAATTCTTTCGTCATTGCGGGGAACGAAGAATATTGATGGCGAAATTGACCAGATGAAAGAAGCGGAAAAGGAAAATGAAGGCGGTTTGAAAGAATTGTTTGAGCCGTGGGTGAGGCCCGCGCTGATTGCCGGTCTCGGGCTAGCCTTTTTACAGCAATTCATCGGGACAAATACCATTATTTATTACGCCCCGAAAACATTTACCAGTGTCGGGTTCGGCAATTCCGCGTCTATCCTGGGAACCGTCGGAATCGGCGCCGTCAATGTCATCATGACGCTTGCGGCTATCAAAGTCATTGATAAGATCGGTCGGAAGCCGCTGCTTTTGGCCGGAAATGCGGGCATGGTCATCAGTCTGCTCGTATTGGCCGCGGTCAATCTCTTCTTTGAACATTCAGCAGCTGCATCATGGACGACGGTCATTTGTTTAGGCCTGTTTATCATCGTGTTTGCGATCAGCTGGGGGCCTGTCGTGTGGGTTATGCTGCCGGAATTATTCCCGCTGCATGTCCGCGGTATCGGCACGGGTGTCTCGACTTTGATGCTGCATGCCGGAACATTGCTTGTTTCATTAACCTATCCGATATTAATGGAGGCCGTCGGCATCAGCTATCTATTTATCATTTATGCCGCGATCGGGATAATGGCATTCCTGTTCGTTTGGTTTAAAGTGACCGAGACGAAAGGGAAAAGCCTTGAAGAAATCGAACAGGATTTGCGAAGCCGTAACGGAGACTCGGAATCAGAATCCAATCGGCAGACAGTTCATCCTTAATTCCAGTGTGAGAGGGGGCGGTTATACACCGGCCCCTTAAAACTGCGCCCCGCGCCCGGTCACATAAATGACAGGAATATGTCATACGTTAGTATAAAGTCACGATAAAGGCGGGGATGCCGGTGAAAACGAGCATTATTATCCTTACATATAATGAGCTGGAGCTGACCAAAAAATGTCTGGCCAGCATTGATCAATACACCGACAAAGAAGAGATAGAGCTGATCATCGTTGATAACGGTTCATCAGACGGAACGAGAGAGTACATATCAAATCTTCCTGACGTCAAAGTCATCCTAAATGAAAAAAATCTCGGATTCGCCAAGGGCTGCAACCAAGGAATCAAAGCGGCGGCGGGGGACAATCTGCTGTTTTTGAACAACGATACGATGGTCACGAAAAATTGGCTCAGCGCCATGCTGAGAGTGCTGTATCAATCTGAAAAAAACGGCATGGTCGGTCCCGTCAGCAACTATGTCAGCGGCGCGCAGATGATCCATGACGCGTATCAATCGCTTGATGAACTGGAGTCATTCGCGGAGGCCTATTGCGCCCGGGAAAAGCATAATACGAAGCGGGTGCTCCGCCTTGTCGGATTCTGCCTTCTGGTGAAAAAAAGCGTCATTGAAGACATCGGCCCGTTCGATGAACAATTCGGATACGGTTCTTTTGAAGATGATGACCTATGTCTGCGCGCCCTGCAAAAAGGCTACAGCCTGCACATCGCCCTCGATGCCTTTGTGCATCATCACGGGCACGCGACGTTTACGGCTAATCAGGATATCAATATCAATCAATTATATGTGGAGAACCGCCAGCGTTTTACGGAAAAATGGGGCACTGATTTTACGTACTTTACCCACCCGAGACCGGAAATTGCGGAGCTTGTTCCCCGGGAAGCGAAAAGGGTACTTGATGTCGGCTGCGGCGCGGGAGCTACGGGACTGGAACTTCAAAACAGACAGCCCTGTGAACTGTACGGAATAGAACTGCACCCGCTGGCGGCGCAAGCGGCAAAAGGACACTATAAAGCGGTTCTGCAGGAAGATGTCGAAGAAGTGAAGCTCCCGTATCCGGAAGGCTTTTTTGATTGCATCATTTTTGCAGACATCCTTGAGCACTTAAAAGACCCTTGGCGTGTCATTGAAACGTACTCAGCCTATTTGGCGCCTGCCGGATCAATCGTTTGCAGCATTCCGAATATTTCTCATGCCGAAGCGCTGTTTCCGCTTCTGCTCGGTGACTGGACATACAAGGACGCCGGCATTCTCGACCGCACCCACTTGCGGTTTTTTACGCCGCAGACGGTCCGCACGCTCTTTCCGGAAGAGACATTTGACGTGAAAAAGCAGTCCTATACGTATGTTCACGTTGATGAGCGGGTGCAGCTGTTTTTACAAGAAATCACACGAATGGCGCAGGCGATGCAATTTCCGGTAACACAGCTGCCCGAACAAAGCCGGATTTACCAAATCCTCCTGCGTGTCGAAAAAACACGCTGAAGGCTACCGACCCATCGTTCCGAAGTTGACAATCTGAATGGAAACATCATAGTCAAATGCCGCTTTGGAAAAGGTCTCATCCCAATGATTCTTCACTTTCTTCCAATAGTCGGGATATTGAATGCGGACTCTGTCAGAAAAGAATACAGGGTCCGTTTCATATTGATTCTGAAGCTTATCAATGACTTCTTTTATATCGCTTTTCAGTTTTTTTTCGAAAATCTTTTCGAGCCCGTTTAAATAATGCTGATTGAATGAATCCTCGCCGGCATATTGATCCTCCGACAAGATGCCTTTTGTTTTCACCGCTGCGTGAAATGACAGCTTCCCGTTTTTCAGCCGGGGGGTGATGGAGGATGTTGATTTTTTGATCTCGAAGGTAATCGGGTGCCCTCCTTTATCCATAGCGGGCAGCACGCCGCCCTGTATCGTTCCCGTCAGCCAATTCAGGCTCTGTACTTCGTATGATGACAGGAATCCCGCCAGTCTGTTTTGTTTTTTGTTTTTGATGATGGCCGCTCCGTCATACACCGTTTTTCCTTTTTGATTGCTGACGGCCTGCATGAGAAAGCTGAGTTTATTATGGCAGTAAATCGAAGCTCTCCCGATTCTGAGCGGTTTTAAAATTTTTCCGTTGTAGCCGCCGTTGTTTGTGAGGTCGATGAGCTTTTCCGCGGCCATGGGCTGCTGCTGATTCGGCGTCGGCTCCGTCAGAATGTCGGACGCTTTTCCTCTTGCCGCGAAAAGATAGCTGCTCCGCCTTAATTCATCATCACGGATAAAATGATTCATCATCTGCAGGATATTTTGGTCGGCCAGCAATTTGTCGCTGAATATCAGCACTTTTAAATGATCGCTGTAAACGGGCGGATCTTTTAAGGAGACTTCACTGACGGCTTCAAGAATGGTATCCCCCCGCGTCGTCACATTGACAAACACGGGCCGGCCGGAAGCCTGGCTGTTTTCACTTTGGGGCAGCAGGTTTTGATAGGTAAGTTTATATCGGCGGTCACTCGTCTCGTCTATGGCCACTCCCCGGGCGAACGAGAGTTTTTCGACTTCCTTCGCGTCCCAGCATCCTGAAAGCATGATCAGTATGAAAAGCGCCGCCGCCCATTTTATGAAATGTGTCATGACGTCTGTTTCCTCCCCGCTATTTTCTTCATCCAGCTGACAAACCAAATGAGAAAAGGAATCATAATGACGGCAAAAAACGCATATCCGAGAATATTAGCGAATGCAAACACACTGTTGATATCATCGGGGTACATTGAAAGGCCGAATGTCACCGCCAATAATCCCCCCAGCAGCCAGCCATTGTTTTTATTTTTCAGCCTGAAAATGGTGTTGAATCCGAGATGCGCTCCTTTAAAAGAACCGAGCATACAGGTGAACTGCTGGCATGTCCACGTAATTAAAAGAAAGATATCAAACCTTTCGATGAAAATACCGCGGATTTCCAAAGCGTGAATCAGGGAAATTGTCGGATACGTCACCGTTTTGGCTTCAGCAACTGACATACAGCCGATCACGATAAGCAGCGTAAAGCTGTAAAATAAGCTCGCGCCTGCGATGCCGAAGACAGCCGCCTTTTTCGCCTGCTTCGGATTTTTCATAAACGGCACCAGAAAAAGAATCACTTCAAGCCCCGAAAAATACAGAAGGGTTCGCGGAAACAGCTCAAAAAAGCTTTTGTAGCCCCCATCAAAGACCGGGCGGACGAAATCCAGCTTAAACAGTCTCAGGCTGAATATGAGCAGTGTAAGCAGAATGACGATCGAAACCGGAAAGAGATAAGCATAGAGCTTTGAAATGGGATAGACCCCGCCGGTCACATGGTAAATGCCGACCGCCAGAAAAATGAATATGACGACACCCATCGGCGTATTTTTCAATAAAAAGTAATTGATGACTTCACCGAGAAACCGGGCTTGAAAACAGACGGTGACGACAAAATAACAGCTGATGAATAAATTCAGAAGAGAACCGATGGCGCGGCCCATGATGCTTTGATTCAGCTCATAGATGGTTTCCCCGCTGTTCTTCTGCAAAAACGGCATAAAGAGCAGGACGATGCCGATAAACACGACACTCTGCAACAGAATAATGATCCATCCGCTCGGACTGTCCGCTGTTGCGGCGGAGCGCGGCAATGTTAACACGCCCGCTCCGATCATTGTTCCGCTTACCATGAGAAGGGTCTGCATAAAAGACAGCTTGTCTTCCGGTTTTATCATGGGGATCACCTTTGTCTGTTTTTATCTTTTGTCTCTTTTCGGGTCGGCCGTTTTTTCAAAAGCGGTGTCGGCAGCCTGACAATCGTATCCTTTAAGTCCTGGCCCGGCTGCGCCATGATCGGAATAATATAATCCTGGCCGAAGCTTTTCAGGCGCATCAGATGGCCGACGACGAGCAGATAACACATGATCAGTCCGTATAAACCTAAAATCGCCGATAAAATCATCGAAAAAATGCGGATGAGCCTCAGCGGGAAATTGAACACATAGGAGGGCGCCGTAAAAGAGGCCAATGCCGTAACGGATACGACAATCACCATCATTGCGCTGACGATATTCGCCTGTACGGCGGCCTGGCCGATCACCACTCCCCCGATCAGGCCGATCGTCTGGCCGATCGGCTTCGGCAGTCTGAGCCCGGCTTCTCTGATCATTTCAATCGTAAAAATCATAATAAATGCTTCAACAAAAGGGGGAAACGGAACATTCAATCTGCTCCCGGCAATCGTCACCGCCATTCTCGTCGGCAAAAGCCCGGTATGAAACGTAACGAGCGCGATGTAAAGGCCGGGTAAATAAATCGTGATTAAAATGCACGAATACCGAAGCAGCCTGAGAAAGGTAACCGGAACCCACCGCTGATTATAATCGTCAGGGGAGTGGATAAATTCATCAATGGTAGCCGGCATCAAAAGGGTAAATGGCGTTCCGTCTACAAGAACGGAGACCCTTCCCTCCAAAAGAGCGCCCATAACCCGGTCAGGCCGTTCGGTCGTCAAAATGGTCGGGAAAATGGAATACGTGTTATCTTCAATGAGCTGTTCGACCGATCCTGATTCCGGAATATCATCAATGGTGATGGACTCCAGTCTTTTCATCACTTCTTTTACGACATCATCAGGCGCGATATCCCGAATGTAGGCAACGGCGATCCGTTTTTTTGTCCGTTCGCCGAGTGTCAGTTCCTTGATCTGGAGGTTGGGGTCACCGGACTGCTCACGCAAAAGCGCCGTGTTTGTCCGAAGCTTTTCGACAAAGCCTATCCTCGGTCCACGTTCCAGCACTTCTGATGCCGGTTCTTCGACATCCCGCATTTTAAATGTTTCCGTATCAAAGGAAAGGGCCTCCTTCCATCCCTCCGCCAGCAAAACCGATTTGCCGGAAAGAATGTCTGCCTCAACATCCTTAAGTGAAGAAAGCCGGGTGTGGTGATATCCGAAAGAAATGGATGCCGGCGGTGTTTCAGCCGGTTCCTCTTGATGCCGGGCGGCCGCCTGCACGGGCGAAATAATATATTCGGCAAGCAATTGATTTTCAGTCAGTCCGTCTATATACACTAGACAGGCGTCACATTTGCCGTTTCCGTACGTAAATGAATAAAACATCATGTCATCGCTTTGGCCGAACCGTTTTTTCAGCGCTTGAAGGTTTTGTCCGAGTTCAGCATTTATCGTCACAATGTTTCCCCCCTTTCATCAGTTATTTTAATTTGCGACAAACAAGGGATTTTATTCTGGAATAGGAAATGACTGAGCATTCCGCCCCATCCGAATGGTATAATGAGCAGGTCAGCCATTTATACATATTGTTTTTAACTGCGGCTCCCTCCGTGTTTTAAAATAGGTACAGGGGGAATGGGATATGAGCCGCTTTTTAATGGGAGGGGAACGAACATGACGCAAGAGCCGATTTTTTTACAGCCTGTATGTAAAGAAAAAATATGGGGCGGCACGTTATTACGCGAACGATTCGGATACAGTATACCTTCAGAAACAACCGGTGAATGCTGGGCGATATCAGCCCACCCGCATGGGATGAGCACGGTCAAAAGCGGTCCGTATCAAGGGAAAACCCTGATCGAACTGTGGAATCAGCATAGAGAATTATTCGGCGGAACGGAAGGGGACCGCTTTCCGCTGCTGACGAAAATACTGGACGTCAAACATCACCTGTCCGTCAAAGTCCACCCTGACGATTATGATGCCGAGGAGCATGGACTGGGCGAAACGGGGAAGTCTGAGTGCTGGTATATTATCGATTGTAAAGAAAATGCGGAGATTATATACGGTCATACGGCCCGTTCGAAAGCAGAGCTTGTCACCATGATTAACAGCGGTGATTGGGAAGGCCTGCTGCGCCGCGTGAAGATCAAACCCGGCGATTTTTATTATGTGCCGAGCGGAACCATCCATGCCATTTGCGCCGGGGCGCTCGTGCTGGAAATACAGCAGAATTCAGATGCCGCCTACCGGATATATGATTACGGGCGCACAGATCAAAACGGCGAGGCGCGTGAGCTGCATATCCGCGATGCCGTCAACGCCGCCACTGTTCCTCATGTGGACGGATTTTTAGATGAATCAACTGAAACGAGAAAAGGAATCACTATCAAAACCTTTGTGCAGGGAGAATATTTTTCTGTTTACAAATGGGATATCAGCGGGACGGCGGAAATGACCCAGGACGCTCCGTTTATGCTGTGCAGCGTCATAGAAGGAAGCGGCTCCATCACTTGTGAAGGCAAGACCGCAACACTTGAAAAAGGCGCGCATTTCATATTGCCGGATCAGATGCCTGACTTTACGATAACCGGAGAATGCACAATCATCGTTTCTCATATATAAATCACCGAAACTTAATCCCAGCGATGGGATTAAGTTTTTTTATTTGGATAATTGGATGATTTCTCTCTGTAAAAATGAAGAAAGCCGGCCGATAAATAAACTAGTTTGATAGAAACCAATTGAATCAGAAAGAGGAGAAGGAATGAAAAAGAGATTCGTTGCACCTATGTTATTGTCCGCCGTTTTCCTTGTCTTTAGCACCGTTACACAGCACGCCCAGGCTGCATACAGCGACTATTCCGTTTATGAGCTGGAAACGAAGCAGCAATTCGCTTCTGAGAATGAGGCGCTTCAAGCGGCAGCGAAATTGAAAAAGGATACGGGGTGGCAGGCTGACGCAAAGAAAGCCGGTAATGCGCCGCTTGCTTATCAAATCTCCGTTTCAGGCTTACACGATGAAACGGACGCGAAAGCCGTGCTGAAAGATTTTACGAAGCAGACGGGTGTGGCCGGCACTTACAGCGCAAGCGGAAGCAAACAGCCGTACGTGACCGTCACATCAGGAGCTCTATCAGACGGGCAGCAGACGAAAAACCTTCTTGCCAAATTGACGAAAGAAACGGGTGTGACCGGCGCCGTCAAGGAGTCGGGAACGAAGCAGCCGTACATGCAGGTCGTGACTTCTGAGATCGCAGCCGAAGCAGACGCGAAAACGCTCACTCAAGATTTGACGAAGCAGACGGGCGTGAAGGCATCATACCGCCCGATCAAGCGGGAAACAGCCCAGTTTCAGATCCAATCAGGAACAATTACCGGCGATCAAAAAGCTGCTCAAATCCAAACTGATTTTCAAAAGGAAACAGGATTACAATCGTCGCTGAAGGTGATAACAAAAGGAAGCCCGAATATCACCGTGACAGCTTCCGGCATTCCGGATGCAAATAAAGCGGCAGGCTTAGCGAAACAGCTGCAGCAGAAAACGGGCATCAAAGGGAATGTTCAAACGTATGCCCAAAGCAAAACAGCTGCCGTGTACAACGTGCGGTCAGGATATTTTAACGGAGTAAGCGCCGTGCAAAATGCCGTCAGCCAAATCAAGAAGAATACAGGCGTCAGCAGCAGCTATCAAAAAGCCGGCACGAAAAATAATTATACGGTCGCGATGAGCGGACTGACGGCTCAGCAGCTGCAAAGCGTTCAATCCTTCTTTAAAAAGAAAAAATGGCATTGCGACACAACGCCTGTCAAAAAGACAGCGTCAGCGTCCGTTTACCGGATTACAGCAGGACAGCTTACCGCCGCACAGGCAGATCAAGCGGAGGCGTTTTTCCGCCAGCAGCATGTAAAGACGGCAAGAACCGCGGCAGGAAAAACAGCAGAAAACCAATATCAGCTGCTTTCTCAGCAGACGGCAGACCAATCGAAGATTCAAAAAGGATTGAATCTTCTGGCCGGATATAAATTGAGTGCCGTTTCCAAAACAGCAGCCAAGCAAACGGGAACAACATACCAAGTCGCAACTGAATCACTGCTTGATACGGCAAAGATCAATCGAACGCTGGATTTCTTCAAAGGGAGAAAAGTATCCGCTTCTTCACAGAAAACAGGTGAAACAGCGTATACACAATTCAGGATTGAAACGGCCCCGCTGCTTAAGAAGGAAGACATTGACCGCGTGACTGCCTTTTTCAAACAAAACAAAGCGGCCGGCACTGTAAAGGAGACGGGGAAAACCGCCTATTCACAGTACGTCATCAAAACCGAAAAGTTCACCGGTAAAACCGTTTTAAATAAAAGCATGAGCTATTTCAGCGCCAAACAATTGCAGGCCGGCTATACGAGTGAAAGCCATCCGGTTTATGAGCTCCATCTCCGCGATCAATTCACGGGCGCGCAGTCTGCGGACGCCGCCTCTCAAAAGCTGAAAAAGCTGTACGGATGGACGATGACTATTTTGAAAATAAAAAACGGACCGCAAATTATGAATACCAATTACAACATGTCGCTTGCAGATATGGTCAAAAAACAAATGACAGTCAGCCCGCAGACTGATGCCTCGGCTTACGCGTCGCTTACTTACATCAATACGGCTTCCGGGACGGTCACAGCCGACGTCCTGAACGTCCGCTCAACTCCGGAAGTCAGCTCAGGCAATATTATCGGGCAATTGAAAAAAGGCGATAAAGTCAGCATCACCGGCCAGACAAACGGCTGGGCCAAACTCAGCATGGGCTGGAGAAACGCCAGCAGTGATGAAGTCGAGCAATACGTCAATCCCGATCACTTCGCACAAGACAGCAAGTATTATTTTCAATTTCTGAAGCTCTCTCAGACAGCGGGATTGAACGCATCTGAATTGAATCAAAAAGTGCTGGTCAATAAAGGAATTCTGACAGGCAAAGGCCAGGCCTTTATTACAGCCGCCGGAAAATACAGCATCAATGAAGTGTATTTGATTTCGCATGCTTTGCTTGAAACGGGCAATGGCACGTCAGAGCTTGCAAACGGCATTACGTATAATGGAAAAAAGGTTTATAACATGTACGGCATCGGGGCTTATGACAGCAACCCGAATTATTACGGCGCACAATACGCATATAATCAAGGCTGGTTTACTCCGGAAGCCGCGATTATCGGCGGAGCCCAATTTATCGGTGCGTCATATATTCACAACTCCGCATACGAGCAGGATACCCTGTATAAAATGAGATGGTCTCCAGCCGCGTCCCATCAGTATGCCACAGACATCGGCTGGGCGTATAAGCAGGTAAACCGCATGTACAGCTTATACTCACTGCTGGACAACTACACGCTTTACTATGATGTTCCTGTGTATATGAAAGTATAAAAAAAGGCTGAAGCTGTTGCTTCAGCCTTTCTTCATGCAAAAAAACACCCGCCTCGGATTCAGGCAGGTGCTTCAGCGCAATTTTTCATTTTTGTTTCCGCAAATTTCAATAACGCTTCACTCGAATTCCCATTTGAATACATATTCCATTTGTCCGAGAACCGCTTCATTTCTTCTGCATGAAATGGCTTTTTCGTCATTTCCTCGAGAAGGGCTTTGCTGTCATGACAAGCTCTTCCGGGGATGACCGAAACATAATTGTCGATCAAACCGCGTTTTTGATCGTATTCCTCCAGATCATAGGTGAAAAAGAAAATCGGTTTATTTAAGAGCGCGAATTCAAAGGGCACGGAAGAGTAGTCCGTAATTAAAATATCAGCCGCTTTTAAGAGATCATGAAGACGCATGTCAGATACGTTCTTGATCGATTCACTTTCAAACGAAGCTGAAATATGATGCAAAACGGCAGGATGAAGCTTTACAAGCAGCAGATACTCTCCGTTTAATTCGTTTGTGAGCTGCTCTTCGGTGAATGGGAGCCGAAAGGATTGCATATCATAATCCCTGAATGTCGGTGCGTACAGAATGATTTTTTTCGGCCATTTGCGCTCCGGTTCCGGCTTGTTTTCTTCATAATAGACGTCAGTCAGGGGAACTCCCGTTTTTAACAGCTGGGCATCCCGTATACCGAACGACTTTTTAAAAACGTCAGCCATCTCATCTGAACCGACGGTGACAAAATCAAACGAACGGTACACTTTTTTAAAGCGGCTGATATCTGATGCCGGCCGGCTTTGGTTCGTCACGTCCTCAAGGCCGAACTTTTTCAAAGAGCCGTTCGCATGCCATACTTGAATGCATGTCGTTTGCGGCCGGCGGTTTAAGACGCTTGTCAGGAGAAAATAGTTATCCGTTATGACCACTTTGCTCTTAAAAAGGATGAAAACGGCCTTCACAAGATGCAGCGGGTTTTTTTCGTTCAGATAAAAAGAGCCGAGACCTTCCAGCTCCTTTTTCAGACTGACGGCATGTCTCGTATACAGAACCGTCACTTCATAAGAAAGCGATTCAGCGTGCGCCTTGTAAGAACGGATGAGAGCCTGCGCATTTTCTTCAAAAGATACCAGCAGGGCCAGGTGATTCTTTGGCTTTACAGGCTTGAACAAAACGCCGAGAACCGACAGATATATAGAATAGAAAGCGGCGAATAAAGATCGCAAGTTCATAGATTACCAATCTCTTTTGCTGTTTTATTTGTTTAAAGCTGTTTCGTTTGATCTTCAGCCTGCTTGGAGTACAGGCTCTTATTTGATTTATTGTTTCTCAAAACGGTAAAAGCATACTTCGGAATGTTCAGCATCCTTTTCCATCTCCACGGATTCGTCACCAGTCTGTACAGCCATTCCAGATTTGTTTTGATCATCCATTCAGGGGCGCGTTTTACCGTTCCGCTGAACACATCAAAGCTTCCGCCCAAACCGATTGAAACAGCCTGAGGGAAAAGATGTTTGTATTCATAAATAAATTGCTCCTGATGCGGATATCCTAAGGCGACAAACACGAGATCGGGTTTCGCCCGGGAAATCTGTTTAGCGACGAAGCGTTTATCGGCTTCATAGCCGTTGCTGGCTCCGACAACCTCGATATTCGGATACTCTTTGCCGATCCGGTTCAAAACGGCGTCAAGCACGTCTTGCTTAGCTCCGTATAAAAATATTTTTTTAGACTGCCGGTTTGCGAGACCGAGCAGCGACAGAAACACATCGAATCCCGCAATTCTTGATTTCAGCGGGTGCTGCGTCAAACGTGACATTAACACGACGCCGATACCATCCGGCAGGACGAAATCCGCGGAAGAAATGACTTGATGATAACCTTTGTCTTTCGCCGCAGCGTATCCGATCTCTGGATTGACCGTCGCAATGACGGCTCCTTGCTTTTGTGCGATGTAATAAGTGTCTAAATATGAAATAAACTCCTGTAAATTTCCATTAACATAAGAAAGGTTGTGCACCATTTCAGTCTGCATCTGCCGTCCTCCTTTTTGTACGGGATTTTCTTTCACTTTTTCGTGACTTAAGCTAAGCTTTATTTTAACATAATACCTTCAGATAAACTTAACAATAGTTTTACAAAAATATAAATAAGATAACAATTTCTTTAATCATACGCGCAAAAACCCTGCTAAACTCCTATCGCAATAACATTTGTTAATAAGTGGAATTTAACTTCGTTTTACATTAGCTTAACCTTTTCAGGGCTATGTGATATAATGAGGTTCCATGAGAACGCAATTGGCACTTTAGTGATTAAGGATACAGCTGCACAGCATTTCAGGGCAGTTGCTTGTTATACGTATGATGATAGAAAGGAGCTTTTGTTTCATGAAGAAGGTCATTACTTACGGAACGTTTGATTTACTGCATTGGGGTCATATTAAACTGCTCGAGCGCGCGAAGCAGCTTGGAGATTATCTTGTCGTTGCCATCTCAACAGACGAGTTCAACCTTCAAAAACAAAAAAAGGCCTACCACAGCTATGAACACAGAAAGTTAATTCTTGAAACAATCCGTTATGTCGACGAAGTTATTCCGGAAAACAGCTGGGATCAAAAAGTCCGGGACGTAGCGGAGCACAACATCGACGTGTTCGTAATGGGAGACGATTGGGAAGGCAAGTTCGACTTCCTTAAAGATCAATGCGAAGTCATCTATCTCCCTAGAACCGAAGGCATTTCCACTACTCAGATTAAAAAAGAAATTGCCGGGGTGTAATTGAAACATTCGGATATGCAGATGATAAAGAAGTACTCCCTCCGGATAGGGAGTACTTCTTGTAATATAAGGTTATTTTCGCTATATTTGTTATGCGCTTTTTTAAAAAAGCTAGACAATAAGAGGAGAATTTAAAATGAATCTTAGTAACTTTTTTAAATTGAATAAAAAAGAGTCCAAGCCGTCCATAGAAGAACGTGAATATACCATTTTAAACAAAGAAGCATTGGCGGATGAAAAGAAGGTAGCGGTAGTTGTTCCTGTTTATAATGCAGAAGAATATGTACGGAAAACAGTTGATTCAGTAATCCTTCAAAATATCGGCTTTCAGCATATTTCTTTAATTCTGGTCGATGATTGTTCAACTGATGATTCCAGAAACATTCTGACTGAATACGCCGAGCTGTATGAAAATATTACGGTCGTATTTTTGAAAGACAATACGGGAACTCCCGCTTATCCTAGAAACTTGGGAATTGAGCTTGCAAATGCAAAGTACATTACCTTTTTAGATGCGGATGATTGGTTTGCGCCGAACGGCGTTAAAATTTTATTCGACATGCTTGAAAGAGATCATGTGAATTATGCGGTCGGAAAAACGATCGAAATGCAGGTGAACGGGCAAAAAACAATCGGGAAACATGAGTCCTCACTGAACAGAGCGAAAGTATCGCCTTTTTCAATCCGGCATATTTTCTATCATCTCGGCCCGCGGGCAAGAATGATGAGCTTACAATTTCTAAAAGATAATGATATCAGATATCCGGAAATGAAATTTGCTGAAGATAAGCAATTTTTTATGGATGTTCTTTTGTCGTGCGGAGATATTTCAACGTCAACAGAACCGGTTTATTATTTGAACAGAATGGACAATAATGAGTCGCTGACAAAAAAGACGAATATTATGGAAAAAACCGATACGAACATAGCCGTAATGAAGTATATTCTGAACAAAAAATTAGATACTGAGAAAGAAAAGATGGCGATGAACCGTCTGATTGAATTCGATTCCATTACGCGGCTTTTCGATCGGATGCACTTCCTGAAAAGCGAAAATAAAGAAGCTTACTACAATAAATTCAATGAAATTCTGAATGTATTAAAGAAGACGAAGTACGATATTTCCGAGACGTTTTTTCATCCGATCCATAAAACAGCCTACCGCCTGCTGATTCAAAAACGGTATGATGAAGTCGAAAAGCTGTTCCGATGGTCTAAAAAAGAGCCCAATAAAAACATCGTGACCCGGGACGGACTGGCTTATTTAGAAAGCCCGCTGACGGATGAAGAAAATAAACTGGTCGAACTGCGCATGCACGGGGAAACGGAAAGCGCGGTGTTCGCCGATGATAAATTCACCATTACGTTCCGCTTGTTCGGACAGGACAGAAATAATGCCCAATATATTCAGTTTCAGCACAGAGAAAAAATGAAAGAATACCACCAGTTTCCGGTACAGTCACTGGGAGACGGGCGGTACGTCCTTGAACTCCCGTTACGTGACATTGAAAAAGTCGGACTTGGCGGTTATATTATGTATGTCATTTATAACGATTATGAACGGGTCATGTTAAACAGAGAAGACGATGAAAAGGTAACTGCAGAAGCGAACGGACTGCACTATCAATTCTACCGGACAGTGAAGGAGAACCTATCGCTGAAAGTATCAAAATGATGATTGTGATTGGATATGTTTAATTGAAACAGAGGAGTAGACTTATTTTATGGGTATAGAAAATCCTGTCAGATACAAGTTAAAACATCTTAATATAAAGGAAGATACATTCAGTATTACGATATCCTGTGAAAATGCCGCTTTAGAGGAAGAGCCTTCTCTTCAGATTATAAATCGTAAGACAAAAGCGGAACTTTCCGTCCCTCTGAAAAGGTTGCCCGGAGAAGGCGGGGAGTACCATGCTGTTATGGGCACGGAGCTGCTTTCTGAACATACGGACGGCAAAGGATGTCTTGATTTCTATGTCTCCTTTATCAATGATGACAGTGATATCAATAAAAAACGGTTAAAATCCAGCCTTGAACCTATTGAACTGTCTTCTTATAAAGATGAGGCTCATCATATGTTCTTTTTCCCTTACACGACCAAGAAAGGGAATTTCTCCTTAAAGCTGCTGCAGAGAAAGTTCGTCACGCGAATTGATGAAATGGAGCTTGAATCTGACGGCAGCTTACATCTGAAAGGTTTTGCATTCCGGCTGAATGCAGCAGAAACCTTAAAGATAAAAGAAAAAAACCTGATTCTGAAAATGAAAAAAGGTAAAGAAGAGGAGCCTCTCATTCTGAAGTATCCGCTTCATGACGTGCCGAGACACGACCTTGATGAATATGTTCAGGATACAACGGCACTTGACACGATAGGCTTTGATACAAAAATTGATTTGAATGCCATTTATAAAGAATTGAATCAGCAGCTTATCTTTCAATTCCATATTCAATTCATTTTTGAAGATGCCGGGACGGGTGAAGAGGTTATCACCAACAGCAAGCCGTTAAAGGCACTGAAATCTGAACAAGTAAACCCTAACCAATTCACGATTCTGAAAACGGAAAAAGGACCTGCCAGATTTCATGTTTTCACGAAAAAGAAAACAAAAAATCTCCATCTGAGAATGAATGATTACAGTTTCAGCACCCGCGTCGAGTATTTTGTAAAAGGAAAGCTGAAACGGGGCGCATCCTTTATACGCAAAAGAAAGAATAAGCTGAAAAAGTTTATTGAGAAAAGAATACAAAACACTTATAAAGCAGGATTCAGGCTTGCAGGGAAAATGCCCGTCAAACAGAAATTTGTCATGTTTGAAAGCTTTGCCGGAAAACAGTACAGCTGCAATCCGCGGGCAATTTACGAATACATGAGCAAAGAAATGCCTGAATACCGTCTGTGCTGGAGTGTAAATCCCGCTTATACACAGACATTTAAAGATAAAGGAATTCCTTATATCGAACGTTTTACGTTTAAATGGCTGTTTGCCATGGCAAGAGCCGAGTACTGGATTGTCAACAGCCGTATGCCGCTGTGGATCCCGAAACCCGAGCATACGACATATGTCCAGACATGGCATGGAACGCCTTTAAAGCGTCTTGCCGTTGATATGGATGAAGTGCATATGCCGGGAACAAACACTGAAAAATATAAGCGCAATTTTACGACAGAGGCTTCAAAATGGGATTATCTGATTTCACCGAACGCATATTCAACAGAAATTTTCGCTCGGGCGTTTCAGTTTAATAAAACCATGATTGAATCTGGATATCCGCGGAATGACTTCCTTCAGACGGATAACAGTCCTTCTGTCATCAAAGCGCTGAAAGAAAAAATGAACCTTCCGCAAGATAAAAAAGTGATCATCTACGCACCGACATGGCGGGATGACCAATTTTATAAGAAGGGAAAATACAAGTTTGACCTTGATTTAGACCTTCACCAATTGAGAGAAGCGATCGGCGACCGTTACGTCATTATTTTACGGATGCATTATCTGGTTGCGGAAAACTTTGATCTCGGACCGTATGAAGGATTTGCGTATGATTTCTCCAGCTACGAAGATATCCGTGAGCTGTATATGGTCTCTGATTTACTCATAACGGACTATTCATCTGTCTTTTTTGACTATGCAAATCTGAAAAGACCGATGCTGTTTTATGTGCCTGATATCGAAACGTATCGGGATAAACTCAGAGGGTTTTACTTTGACTTTGAAAAAGAAGCGCCCGGCCCGCTGGTCAAAGAAACGGGTGACGTTATCAAGTGGGTGAATGAAACGGAATCAGACAATTATAAGCTTCCGGATTCGTTCGGGCCTTTTTATGAGAAGTTCTGTTATTTAGAGACCGGGGAATCGTCTGAAAAAGCCGTAAAAGTGATTTTCGGGGACAAGTAAATAAGTGCAAAAAAGCATAATTTAACCACGTTAATTATGCTTTTTTGCTTAAAAGACGGCATGTTGAGCTCACCGGACGCAGGCTTGTTATGAAGTGAAAAATACATCGTAATCTGTTACAATTATGAGCGGTGCTTTTGTAAGTCAAAGCTATTACCAAAACTTACGACTAAGGAAGATTAGAATGAATGCATTGGTAAAAATTCTGAAAGAGCAATTCAACTCATTTCCGCTGATTATGCGGCTTGCAGTGTACGAAACGAAATCAAAGTATCAAGTGAACTATTTGGGTATATTGTGGCAGTTTCTCAACCCTATGATTCAAATGCTGGCTTATTGGTTCGTATTTGGTCTCGGGATTCGCGGCGGACATGATATGGTGCTTGGAAATGGAGACAGCGTACCGTTCATCGTCTGGATGCTGGCCGGCTTAATTCCTTGGTTCTTTATCAGTCCGACGATATTGGATGCATCTAACAGCGTTTTTAAACGGATAAATTTAGTATCGAAAATGAATTTTCCGATCAGTTCACTGCCTTCTGTAGTGATAGCTTCGAATTTATTCAGTTATTTTGTGATGATGGCGATTTATATTATTGTGCTGCTGAGCAACGGGCTGTTTCCGACGCTTCACTGGCTGCAATATATTTATTACTTGTTTTGCATGATCAGTTTTATGTTTGCTTTTGGCCTGTTTAATTCGACCATCAGCGTATTAATCAGGGACTATCAGTTTTTGCTTCAGGCCGTTACAAGGCTTCTCTTTTTTCTTCTGCCGATTTTCTGGGACATTGCCGAGAAATTTGGAAACAGACCTGAAGTGTTGACCATCTTGAAGTTAAACCCTCTTTTCTATATTATTGAGGGCTTTAGAGACAGCTTTATGGAAGGGCAGTGGTTTTTCCACGATATGAAATATACGCTGTATTTCTGGTTCGTCACACTGCTGTTGTTAACAGTCGGTTCACTTCTTCATATGAAATTCAGAGATAAGTTTGTTGACTTTCTTTAATATAGTAAGGAGATTATACGATGAAACTAAAAGTTTCGTTCAGAAATGTTTCAAAACAGTATTTTCTATATAAAAAACAGTCTGACAAAATTAAAGGGCTGTTTTTCCCAAACAGAAATCAAAAAGGTTTTTTCGCTGTCCGAAATGTTTCTTTTGACGTCTATGAAGGAGAAACGATCGGATTCGTAGGAATCAACGGTTCGGGAAAATCAACGATGTCTAATCTGCTTGCAAAAATCATTCCGCCGACAAGCGGTGAGATTGATATGAACGGGCAGCCGTCTTTAATCGCCATTTCTGCCGGATTAAACAATCAATTAAGCGGTAAGGACAACATTCGTTTGAAATGCTTGATGATGGGTCTCAGCAATCGGCAGATAGACGAGCTTTATGAAAAAATCGTTGAATTCGCGGATATCGGCGACTTTATAGATCAGCCTGTTAAAAGCTATTCAAGCGGTATGAAATCCCGTCTCGGTTTTGCCATATCGGCGCATATGGACCCTGACATCCTTATTATCGATGAGGCGCTCTCAGTAGGGGACCAGACTTTCTATCAAAAATGTGTGGACCGCATTACGGAATTTAAAGAACGCGGCAAAACGATCTTTTTCGTCAGTCATTCAATCGGACAGATTGAGAAAATGTGTGATCGGGTGGCTTGGATGCATTACGGCGAAATGCGTATGTTTGATGAAACAAAAGCGGTTGTGAAAGAATATAAAGCTTTTGTGGATTGGTTCAACAAGCTTTCAAAGAAAGAAAAAAAGAAATATCAAAATGAGCAGATTGAAGGCAGAACGCGGGCTGCCGAGGAACAGCAAATCACTCAGGCGCAGCAAAAGAAAGCGAAGCCCAAATTCATTGCCAATACGATTCAGATTACGCTGCTTGCATTGCTGGCTGCAGGAGCGGCTGCTTCGATGTTTTCAGACAAGCCTCTGCGTGCGATCGCATCTTTCGGCGACGTCAAACAGAGCGATGCCGGCCTTTATGAGTCTGTGAATAAACCTGCTTTGGTAAAAGCTGAAAAAGCGGATCTTTACGCCGGAAAAGATATAAAAGGGAAAATCTCGGCAAGTGTAAATTTCGGTACGAAGGTGCAGGTAGAAGCCGAGAATAACCAAGCGGCCAAAGTGAGATTAAACGATAAAGAGTACTTTATGAAAAAGACTGATTTGCATAAAGTGAACGCTTTAAGAACGACGGATGTTCAGCTCAGTGATTTAAGCAGCAGTTTATCAGGCGAAACGACAGAAGAGTTTCTCTCATATATCAATAAGAGCCTTGACGACGTGCGGAGTAAATTGAAAAATCCAGCTGACGGGCAAACGGATGACGGACGGAAAGTATTAAAAGTATCCGATGCGAAAACGGATTTTGTGATTGACAATGATACAGTCTCCGAAGTGATTTTTCATTTATCGCGTCCCGCAGACATCTCAGCTTTAAGTGAAAAAGGCGGCAGCAAAATCAATCAGAACTTGTTCATGCTTAAAAACCAGAAATATACTTTCTCTGTGAACAACGCTGATCAAACACTGACCGTAACATCTAAAAAGTAAAGATCACATAAAAAAAGCTGCCGGACTCGGCAGCTTTTTCTATTCGTCAGCTTCTTCTTTTTCAAGAAGATCCTTCATAAACGGAATTAATTTATGGCGGATATCTTTGTCCTGTAAGGCAAATTCAAGCGTCGTTTCGATGAACCCCAGTTTTTCTCCGACGTCGTAACGTTTTCCTTCGAAATCATAAGCGAAGACACGCTGAATGTCATTGAGCTTTTGAATGGCGTCCGTTAATTGAATTTCTCCTCCTGCACCGACTTCCTGCTGTTCCAAATACATGAAAATTTCAGGAGTGAAAACGTATCTTCCTAAAATCGCCAAGTTGGAAGGAGCTGTGCCCGCTTCAGGCTTTTCTACGAAATTTCTGACTTGGTAACGGCGTCCTTCATTTGTTAACGGGTCAATTATTCCGTATCGGTGTGTATCACTTTCAGGAACTTGCTGAACCCCGATAATGGAAGACAATGTTTTTTCATATTCGTCCATCAGCTGGCGAAGTCCCGGTTTTTCGGCCTGGACAATATCATCGCCGAGAAGAACGGCGAAAGGTTCATCGCCGATGAAGTTGCGTGCGCACCAAACCGCATGACCGAGTCCTTTTGGCTCTTTTTGGCGGATATAGTGGATATCCGCGATGTTTGATGATTTTTTCACTTTTTGCAGCAGTTCGATTTTACCCTTCTCTTCCAAATTGCGCTCCAGTTCAGGCGCATTGTCGAAATGGTCTTCAATGGCTCTTTTTCCTTTTCCGGTTACGATAATAATGTCTTCGATGCCGGATTCGACAGCTTCTTCGATAATATACTGAATTGTCGGTTTATCAACGATTGGAAGCATTTCTTTAGGCATTGCTTTTGTGGCAGGCAAAAAACGTGTGCCTAAACCTGCTGCCGGAATAATGGCTTTGCGTACTTTCTTCACTGAATAACACCATCCTTGTTTCTGCTGAATCTTTTTTTCAGAACTATAACCTAGTCTTTTTCCACTTTACCACAATTGATTAAAATTCACACCTTTTAATCCGCTTTCAAAGAGTCTTGTAAAGGATTTTGCTTTGTTTGCCGTTAAGCTTTACAATATCTAAGAAACGGCATAAATATGTTAACATGAAGGGAATATCCGACATATAAAACGAGGTGCAGACAAACCGTTGAAAAAACTAAAAGTAATGACCGTATTCGGTACAAGACCTGAAGCAATTAAAATGGCTCCGCTCGTGTTAGAGCTTGAAAAATATCCGGAAATTGATTCACTGGTGACTGTAACCGCACAGCACAGACAGATGCTGGATCAAGTGCTTGAAGCATTCAGCATTAAGCCTGATTATGATTTGAACATTATGAAAGAGCGTCAGACGCTTTCTGAAATTACATCTCACGCCTTGCTGAAACTGGACAAGCTGTTCCAAGAAGTAAAACCAGATATCGTTTTGGTCCACGGAGATACGACGACAACTTTCGCGGGAAGCCTTGCCGCCTTTTATCATCAAATCGCGGTCGGCCATGTGGAGGCCGGTCTGCGTACGCAAAATAAATACTCTCCTTTCCCTGAGGAAATCAACCGGCAGATGACGGGCGTGATCGCTGATGTGAATTTTGCGCCGACAAGCCAGGCTGAACAGAATCTGCTTGCGGAAAATAAAAAGCCGGATTCTATATTTGTCACGGGAAATACGGCGATAGACGCGCTTCAAACGACAGTGCGGGAAGATTATTTTCATCCGATTTTTGAGAAACTGGACGGAAGCAGGATGATCCTCCTGACAGCGCACAGACGTGAGAACTTAGGAAGGCCGATGGAACAGATGTTTAAGGCTGTCAGAAGAGTCATTGAAGAGTTTGAGGACGTACAAGTCGTTTATCCCGTCCATTTGAATCCCGCAGTACGTGAGGCCGCAGAAGCCCATTTCGCTGATTCGGACAGAGTGCATTTAATAGAGCCGCTGGAGGTTGTGGATTTTCATAATTTCGCTGCGAAAGCCCATTTCATTATGACCGACTCAGGCGGAGTGCAGGAGGAAGCGCCTTCCCTCGGTAAGCCGGTGCTGGTGCTCCGGGATACAACCGAACGCCCAGAGGGAGTGAAAGCAGGAACATTAAAGCTTGCGGGCACAGATGAGGAAACCGTGTATCAGCTGACAAAACGGCTTTTAACCGATCAGGCCGAATATGAACGGATGTCAAAGGCGTCCAACCCCTATGGTGACGGATCTGCGTCAAAACGGATTGCGGAGGAGCTGCTTTATCGGTACGGCTATAGAAAAAAACGTCCGCAGCCTTTTACAGAATAAAAAACTCTGCATCGCATGCAGAGTTTTTTATTATTTCAGGCTTTCTTTTAATTCTTTTTTGACTGAAGCGAGGCTTGCTTCATCTAATTTGTAATAATAGATATTGTTGATTCTCGTTCCCGTTCCCTTCAGTTCATGCTGAATAACTTTGCCGCGGGCGTTTTTATAGTCAGTCATAACCGTCCACATATCATCGAATGACATGTTTGTTTTCATATTGTTTTCAATGACCTTAAACATATCTCCGAATTTCGTGACAGACGAGATGTTTGCCCCTTTAGATATAATCCCTTCAATCACTTGGCGCTGGCGCTGCTGCCTGCCGAAATCCCCCCGGGGATCTTCTTTTCTCATACGCGTGTAGGCGAGTGCTTCTTCACCGTTCAGGCTGATATTCCCCGTTCCGAAAGAGTGCCCGTCGTAGTTGAAGGCAAACGTGCTGTTCACCGTAATCCCGCCGAGTGTATCCACCGTATCTTTGAAGCTCTCCATGTTTACTTTCACAAAATAATCTACCGGCACGTCAAGCAGGTCCTCGACGGTATCCGCGGCCATCTGCGTCCCGCCGAAAGCATAGGAGTGGTTGATTTTATCCATCGTACCTTTGCCGGAGATTTTCGTATACGTATCACGCGGAATGCTGACCATTTCTGTTGTATTCGTTTTAGGGTTGACGGTCATATAAATCATCGTATCCGCGCGCCCCTTATCATTTTTCCGTTCATCGACGCCCATGATTAAAACAGAAATCGGGTCCTTCTTTCCGAGATCTATATCTGTGTCACGTTTGTCCGATTTTTTTAAGTCTTCCTGAATGCTTGCCACCGTTGAAGCTGCTTTGTGCCACAAGTAGTAGACGTAGCCTCCTGATGATAAAACTAACAGCCCGATGATCGTTACGATTGTCAGAAGAACTTTTTTCTTCTTTCTTTTTCGTTCAGCCCTCATTTGTCATCACCTTTTCTATTAACTTTCACGATGCAATTTACTAATCTTTATAAACCCAGTCATATTTTTACTTCTAACCGTGTAATAGACGAAATTCTTAAAAAAAAGGTTACAAAAAGACCTTAAAATTACCTTAAAAAAAAGTTAGTATAAGACGATACATAAAGATGAGGTGAAAAAAATGAAAAAAACTGTTGCAGCTTCGTTCTTAATACTGCTTTTTTCAGTTGTGTTAGCAGCATGCGGAACGGCGGATCAATCAAAGAAGGGAAGCGGTTCTTCGGAAACGCAGGCTCAAAAAGAAACGGCATATTATGTCGGTATGGCGGATACGCACACAATTGAAGTAAAAGTCGATGATCAGCCTGTCAGCTTTGAATTTTCTGACGACTTCTCTGATGTTCTGAATAAATTCAGCGAAAATGACAAAGTCAGCATTACTTATTTCACAAATGATAAAGGCCAAAAAGAGATCAAGGAAATCGAGAAAGCAAAATAATACATCATGATCAGCAAAAGGCGGGATAAAAATTGAAGAAAACAATATGGGCTGTCTGTTTTTCTGTGATATTCAGCCTGGCTTTATTACCGGAAAGCACTTTTGCGGCCAGTTCTGATATCTCAGTAAAACTGACGAATTATATTGGTAATAAATCGACTCTGAATATCGAACCTTCCGGAACTTATAAACTGACGGGAAGCGGTGTGTCCTCCGTTGTCAGATTGGGAGGCGCATCCAAATATGATACGGCAAACGCCGCGACATCAAAGTATTGGAAAAATCCGTCCAACGTAGTCGTCGTTAATACGGATGCTTATTTTGCGGACACGCTTTCCGTCATTCCTTTAGCGAATAAACTGAAAGCGCCTGTTCTGCTGACTGAATCGAAAAAACTCAGCAGCAGCACGGAAGCGCAAATCAAAAAATACAACCCGGATAATATTTTAATCATCGGCGGGGCGAACAGTATTTCGTCAGCTGCGGAAAAAACATTGAAAAAATACGGCCGCACGAAACGGATCAGCGGAAAAAACAGATATGATCTGTCCAAAAATATCGCGGCCGAAATGGGCAGCTATGACCAGGCAATCGTAGTAACCGGAGATGTTTATACGGATGCGCTGGCAATCGCACCTTATGCCGCGCAAAACGGCTATCCGATTCTCCTGACGAAAAAAGACTCCCTCCCGAGCTACAGTCTGCCTAAAAAAGTGATCATCATGGGAGGCACTTCAAGCGTCAGCAAAGATGTGGAGAATCAAATTAAAAAGAAAGCTTCAGTGACAAAAAGAATTACCGGTTCAAACAGATATCAAATATCAGCAAATGCAGTCACTTCGCTGGGCATGGATGTAAGCAAAGCAGTTGCTGCCAACGGGACAAAATTAGCGGACATCGTTGTCGGCTCGAATATTGCCGCCGCAAATCATATGCCGCTTGTATACATCAAAAAAAGTGAAACGCCGGCCGACGAAGCCAGCCTTTTTAAAGCAAAAGGCACCTATTCTTATACATTAATAGGCAGCACGAATTCAATTGCAGATTCAGTTAAGGATGCTTACGCAAAAGAGTTTTATCTCGTAAACGGGAAAACGTACCGCATTGAAACATCCGGCGGCAAACTAGGCGTTGCCGGTATTAACAGCGGAAAAACGTCTTTCAAGGCGGTTCCTGAAAAATATTCAACATCGAACACAATCAGCATTGACGGAAAACCGTATTTGGGGAATATGAGTTTTTCTGCGGAATCCGGCAAATATGTAAGACCTGTAAATGAAAACATTCCTTTTGAGGATTATTTGAAAGGTGTCCTGCCGAATGAAATGCCGGGAAGCTGGCCGACAGAAGCGCTGAAGGCTCAGGCTGTTGCCGCCCGCACCTACTCTATCAGCAAGACGGGACAAACAGTTGCGGATTCAACGGCTTTTCAGGTGTACGGGGGATACAGCTGGTATCCAAACGCCACCGCAGCCGTTGACGGAACAAAGGGGAAAGTGCTCACTTATTCCGGCAGATTGATAGATGCCACCTACTCGTCAAGCAATGGCGGCTACACTGAAGCCGGCGATGAAGTATGGGGCTCAAAAGTGCCGTATTTAGTAGCCAAAAAGGATACAAAAGATCCGGAAATCAGCTGGTCTTTAACATTGCAGAAACAGCAGCTGCCAGCAGGTCTGGATATGAAAAACCCCGCATCCTGGTGGTCCAAAACAAACGAAGCAAATGCTGCGCAGCTCAACGGAATAAAAAATTGGCTGATGAAAAATAAAGAAACCAATGCAAATTCCATAAAAATTGCAAGCATCTCTGATCTCTCGCTCACCGGAAAAACAAAAGGGCAGCGGGCAGAAGACGCCGCGGTGAAGGTGACATACCATGTGAATGACAAGTCGAAAGGCTATGTCATGAACAAGACTGCATCCTTTGAGGTGAAGGCGTCAGAACTCAGAACGATGATCGGAGCTTCATCTTTTAAAAGTACATACGCCAGTGCGTCCGCTGATTCTGCGAAAATCACGATATCAGGAAAGGGATACGGACACGGCGTGGGAATGAGTCAATACGGAGCGAGAGAAAGAGCGGAGGCCGGAGAGCCGTATACTTCTATTCTTGCGTTCTATTATCCTAATACAGCACTTACAAACTACTAAACTTCTGTGGAGGAGATCGGATTGAAATTCATCATAAAATGTCTCCCTGTCTTCATTCTCGGGGTCATTCTTTTTGTCCCGTCCGCTTTGGCTGACAATACGGTCAAAAGGATCGGCGGAAGCACCCGGTATGATACGGCTGTACAGGCGGCAAAACAATCATGGAGCGAAGCAAAAACGGTTATTATCACCGGCGGAACTTCATATGCCGATGCGATTGCTGCTGCGCCGCTTTCATATCAAAAAAATGCGCCGCTGCTGTTTACCAATAAAGATCAGCTGTCTGCCGGCACAAAAAAGGGATTAATTGATTTAAAAACGAAAAATGTGATTATCGTAGGCGGTACACCTGCCGTTTCGAAAAATACCGAGAATCAAATTGCTAAATTAGGCATCAGCGTCAAACGTTTATCAGGAAGCACGAGATATGCCACAGCCGCAAAAGTGGCGGGTGAAATGACAAGATCTTCTACAGCCTTAGTGGTAAACGGGTTTGTTGATGCAGATGGGATGGCTGCGATTTCTTATGCATCTGCGAAAAAATATCCGATTTTATTTACCAATGATTCAACACTGAATGGATCCACGTCAAATGCGATCAAAAGCCTGGGGATTAAAAATACGATTGTCATCGGCGGCACCGGCAGCATCAGCAGCTCACTTTACAATAAGCTGCCGAATCCTTCAAGAGTCAGCGGCAAAAACCGCTATAACCTGTCTGTGAATCTTGCGAAAAAGACAGGCCTCAGCACAGGCTATACGTTTGTTACCAATGGTTTTAAAGAGCCGGATACCATTGTCGCAGGCGTTTTAAGTGCCAAACAGGGAAGAGTTCACCTCATGACGAATGGGGACAGTCTGTCAAAGGACGTCCGGACGTATATCGGAAGTAAACGCATCACCAGCTTCACCGTCATAGGGAGTGCATCATCTTTAAGCAACAATGCGGCATCGCAGCTTAAAAATCCAGTTGTCGGCAAAACGGTCTTTATTGATCCGGGACACGGCTACCAGGATTCAGGAGCAACGGGCAATGGCCTGCTTGAAAAAAATGTGAACCTTGATATCGCAACACGCCTAAACAATCAATTATACGGTGCGGGTGCGCTTACTGTAATGTCGAGGACAGGCGACACCTTTGATTCGCTTGAGGAGAGAGTGAGCAAAGGGGCGAAGGCGAACGCCGATATTTTCATCAGCGTCCATGCAAACGCGAATGATAACAGCAGTGCAAACGGTACGGAGACATATTATGATCCAACCTACCAATCCGCAAACAGTCTGAGGCTTGCCCAAAATATTCAGCCGAGAATGGTTTCTGCTCTCGGCACGCGTGACCGCAGTGTGAAAACTGCCGGATTTTACGTCATTAAGTATTCTAAAATGCCGAGTGTCTTGTTAGAAACCGGTTTTGTCACAAGCCCGATTGATGCCAATATTTTAAAACAATCAACGAAAAAGGACAGACTCGCGGCGGGGATCACCCAAGGCGTTTCCTCCTATTTCAGATAGTATTTTCCATTTAAAACAGACCGATTCATACCGGTCTGTTTTTTTATTTTTCATTATGGTTTGACTCAAATATGGATATGAATAGATTTACAATAAAAAAACAATAATCGAAACATTCTAATAAACATTAACGTTTCCTTTACTTCCAATTAACATCCATCTGCTAAACTCACGGCATAGGTCATCAAACATCCCAACAAATCGTGAGGTGTGTGTCAGTGGGAGCAGAGAAAAGCATGAATGTAAATAATAACTATGCAGTGCGGCAGGGGACTTCCGCTGCCGTAACGGAAAGAACGGCCCGTTATTTGGCTTTTAAGCGATTCATGGATATTGTGTTTGCGCTTGCGGGGCTTTTGGCGGCGCTTCCGATAATAGGCCTGTTCTCCATACTGATTCGTTTGGAGTCGCCCGGCCCGGCTTTTTATAAGCAGGAGCGGGTAGGCAAAGACGGGAAGCCGTTTTATTTGTATAAGCTCCGCTCTATGAAAATAGATGCTGAAAAATCGGGTGCGGTCTGGGCGCTGAAAAAGGATCCCCGCGTGACAAAGGTCGGCGCTTTTATCAGAAGGACCCGTATTGATGAGCTGCCGCAGCTGGTAAATGTGCTTCGGGGAGAAATGAGCCTGATCGGCCCGCGCCCCGAACGGCCCGTGTTTACGGAACAGTTTCAGGCAGAAATCCCGGGATTTACGGAGCGGCTGGCTGTTAAGCCGGGATTAAGCGGTTGGGCGCAGGTCAATGGGGGATATGACATGACACCGAGGGAAAAGCTGATGTTTGACTTATATTATATCCGCAACCTGACCTTTTCATTGGAACTGAAGATTATGCTCAAAACGTGCAAAGTAATCTGGACCGGTGACGGGGCACGATAAAAATTCTGGTCAGCAGACAAAAAAGTAGGGAAAACGATGCCTAGTATTACAAATCAAATTTTGAGCGGCGCCAAATGGACAAGTATTTCGACAGCGTGTATTACGGTCATTCAAATCGTTCAATTCGCCCTGCTCGGGCGGGTCATGTCACTGGCTGAATTCGGCCTTGTCGGCATGATCACAACGGTAGCGGTGTTTGCCCAAATTGCGCTTGATATGGGGTTTGGCGCCGCGCTCATTCAAAAAGATCATGTCACTGAAAAACAGATGTCTTCCTTGTACTGGCTGAATATCATAACAGGGCTTGCACTGTTTGCGCTGCTGTTTTTCAGCAGCCCGCTCATTGCTGATTTTTATCAGCGGGAGGAGCTTGACTATTTAGTCCGCGTGCTGGCCGTCATGTTTTTAATCGCACCGATCGGTCAGCAATATCAGTATATGCTGCAAAAAGCGCTGGCATTTAACACGTTAAGCAAAATTGAAATCTTTTCAAATGTGCTGTCCTTCGTTTACTTGGCGGCTGCGGTTTTTTATACGGACCCGATTCTCGCATATGTGATTTCACAGGTGCTGCTGCAATCGTCGAAGGGGATTCTGTACTGGATGGCCTGCAGAAAAACATGGCGTCCGTCGTTCGTTTTTGATCTGAAGGGAATGAAAGGCTTCTTTTCTTTCGGAGCCTTTCAGCTGTCTTCCCGGCTTGTGAACCGGCTCGGGGCGAATACTGATATGATTCTGATCGGCAGTTTTATCGGCGCCGAGGCCCTTGGCATTTATAATCTGGCCTATCAGATAGTCACGCTTCCGGTATTAAAAATTAATCCGATCATTACAAGAGTCGCGTTTCCCGTCTTTGCGAAAAACAAGCATGAAAACAGCGCCATCAGAGAAGGCTTTCTCAATATGACCAAAATGCTCGCGCTGATATCCTTTCCGCTTTTGCTCGGTTTGGTTTCAGTGTCGGATGCATTCGTGGCGTCGGTATTCGGAGAAAAATGGCTGGCGGCTGTCCCGGTCTTAAATGTTCTCGCCATTGTCGGGATTTTAAGGGTCCTGATGAACCCGAACGGATCTGTGCTGCTGGCAAAAGGGCGGGCCGATCTGGCGTTTTATTGGGACGCCGGGGTGATGCTGCTGTATGGTGCATCATTGTACGCCGCCGTGCTGTCCGGAAATCTCTTGACGGTAGCCTGGACGTACGCATTCATCAGCATCTTGAATTTCCTGATCGGCCGCTGGCTGTTGGCATATGTCATTAAGCTGCGGCTGTCGGCTTACTTCAAAGCCGTGGCCAAACCGTTTCTGCTTACGGCGGCGATGGGTGTCATCGCCTTTACAGCCAGCCTCGGAACGGAGCGGATCAGCCTTGATGTAAAGCTGCGTCTGGCGATCTCAGTAGCCTGCGGCGCATTGTGTTATTTATTTCTTTTAATCAAAGCTTATCCGCAGATGAAAAGTAAATTAAGAAAAGGGCGTTTGCTATGAAGGTATTGTGGATGACAAGTGTCTATCCGAGCAGTGAAAAGCCGGGGGAAGGCGTTTTTCATGAAACACAGGCGCAAGAACTGAGAAAGCTTGGCGCGGAGATGACCGTCATCTGTCCGCGGCCGAAACTCGCCGCGCCATTCCGGCTGCTGAAAAAGACATATCGGCAAAAGGATATAAGGCCTGCGCATGAATGGCGGAAAGGCGTGTCCGTACACCGGCCGTTTTATCAGGCGGTCCCCGGGCAGCTGAAATGGGCGCAGCCGCATAAAAGAATGGCGGCATCGGTTCTTTCTGCGATCAAAAAGAACGGTCTGAAGCCTGATCTGATTCACGCGCATTTCGCCATGCCGTCAGGCGGAGCGGCCGCCATTGTGTCAAAGGCCCTGGGAATTCCGTATGTCCTGACCTTGCATGGCAGTGATGTCAATGTCTATCCGCATTACAGCAAAAGCGCTCATCGCGCATTCACATTTGCGGTGCGGGAGGCTGCCGACATTTATGCCGTCAGCGGCAGTCTGCGTGAACAAATGAAGAAGCTGAGCGCAGCGGATTGCAGCGTGCTTCCGATCGGCATCACGCTTGACGCCTTCCAAAAAAGAAACGAGACGAAAGAAGCCATCAGAAAACGCCTCGGCCTTCCTCCGGATAAAAAGCTGATCGTGTTCATCGGCAGGCTTGTCAAAGAGAAAGGCGTTTTCGACTTATCAAAAGCCGTTCAGTCATTGGATGAAAGATTTGAAGCCGTCTTTGTCGGTGACGGACCCGCCGCATCCTCATTGCGGGAAGCCGCTCACATCGTCACGGGGCAAGTGCCGAATGACAAGATACAGGACTATCTGCTGGCGTCGGATATCATGGCCCTGCCGTCTTACAGTGAAGGCATGCCGACCGTGGTCATTGAGGCGCTTGCTCTGAAGGTGCCGGTGCTCTGCACTGATGTCGGAGGAGCGGCTTCTTTATTCGGTAAACACCGGGGGCTGCTGATCAGACCGGGTTCACCCGAAACGCTGGCGGAATCCATCCTGCAATATGAAAAAGGAGAGGCATGGACAACGCAAACAGCCGAAGAACTTTATCAAACCGTCCGCACGTATTTTGACGCAAGCCAAAACGCAAAAGCGCTGAAAGAGAAATACCGGACCGTCATGAATCGGGCCGGGCAAGAGGAGAACCTTTCGAAAGAGGGATGAAGCTGTGAAAAAAATCGCTGTATTAGGAACAGGGTATGTAGGTCTCGTATCTGGAACTTGTTTTGCTGAAATCGGCCATCATGTGACTTGCTGTGACATCAATGAAGCGAAAATCAGAAGCCTGCAAAACGGAGTTATCCCGATATATGAACCGGGGCTTGAGGAATTAGCTGAAAAAAACGTCAGTGCCGGGCATTTGTCCTTTACGGCAGAAATTGGGCCGGCTGTGAAAGCCGCTGATATCATCTATATTGCCGTCGGTACACCGATGTCAAAGACGGGTGAAGCCGATTTGACCTATATCAAGGCCGCGGCGCAAACAATCGGGGAACAGCTGAACGGATACAAAATCATTGTCAGCAAAAGCACCGTTCCGGTCGGGACGGGAAAGCTCGTTTACCAAATCGTCAGCGAAGCGTCGAAGGGGAAATATCCGTTTGATGTCGCGTCAAATCCTGAATTTCTCCGCGAAGGCTCGGCGGTGCGGGATACGATGCAGATGGAGCGGGCGGTCATCGGCGCCACAAGCGAACATGCCGCTTCGGTTATTGAAGAGCTTCACAAGCCGTTCCGTACGAAGATCGTGAAGACCAATCTTGAAAGCGCGGAAATGATTAAGTATGCCGCAAATGCTTTTTTAGCCGCCAAAATATCTTTTATTAACGATATCGCAAATATTTGCGAACGTGTCGGCGCGGACATTTCTCACGTGTCAGAAGGCGTCGGCCTTGACAGCCGGATCGGGAATAAATTTCTCCAGGCGGGCATCGGGTTCGGCGGGTCCTGCTTTCCGAAAGATACAACGGCTTTATTGCATATCGCAAACAGCGCCGGATATCCGTTTCAAATGATGGAAGCCGTCATAGAAACCAATCAGAAGCAGCGGGTTCTAATAACGGAAAAATTAAACCGCGCCATCGGTTCGGTAAAAGGGAAAACCGTGGCCGTACTGGGGCTGGCCTTTAAACCGCACACAAATGACGTCCGCTCCGCCCCGGCTCTTGATATCATTCCGCATCTTAAAGAGCAGGGCGCTCACGTAAAAGCGTATGATCCGATCGCGATTCCCGAAGCGTCTGCGGCATTAGGAAACGGCGGCATTGACTATTACACAGAGCTGTACAGCGCCATCAAAAATGCGGATGCATGCCTGATTACAACCGATTGGCCGGAAGTCAGGGAGATGGATCTTCAGAGGGCGAAGCAGCTGCTCAAACAGCCGGTCATCATTGACGGCAGAAATATGTTCCCGCTGGAATATATGCGGGTTTCAGGATTCACTTATCATTCCGTCGGACGTCCGGCGGTTCATGCCGATCGGCAAATAAAAGAACTGGCAAGATAGAAAAAGATTTGTCTTCAGGCTCTCGGCGGCCCGGCTCGGCTGCCGGTTTTGGAAAGGGGTTTGCCATGTGATTATCAAACGTTCAGCGGCACATGTTCTTGTGCTGCTTGCCGCTGTCATTACAGGAGGATTTATCATGGTGGAGGCGGTCAGGGCGGATGCCGGCTTCGGAACAATCACCGTGCTGCTGCTTGCCGCCATGATCGGGATTGCCGGTCTTGCTTTGCTATCCGCCTTTACCGCAAACGGTCAGATGTTTATGGGGCTCATTTATGTCTTGATCGCGTGTACATTTTTAAATCAGGCCTTCTTTGCGATCCATCTCGGGTTTTTCAGCTTATTTATATACCGTCTGTTATTAATCGGGGCGGGTGCTCTTCACATCGCCGGCATCCTGACAAACCGTCATCATATTGACAGATGGAATCGGGTGAATGTAAAAGGCATCCTGATGTTCTTCGCCTTATGGTTTACATACGGTCTCATATCGTTATTGTGGGCAAAATCCGTGACGTACGGGATCAAATATTTAGCTTTAATGGCGATGGGCATGTTTCTGATTTATCTCATCGTCATGTTTATTCAGCGCTTTGATCAGCTGATGGTTTTTTACGGCATATGGCTTGTGATGACCATTTTTGTGATGGCGATCGGCTTTTACAACCATTTTACTCACCACCAACTGCCGAGTTCTACGCTTTATAACGGGCCGCAGTACAAACAGCATTATCCGACGTCCGTTTTCTTTAATCAAAATGATTTTGCGACGTTTTTGTGCATCAGTTTCTTTCTGTACGCGGCGGCGGTGAAAAATGTGAAAAACGGCTATGTAAAAGCCGTCAGCCTGCTCTTTGCGATCAGCGCTTTGTATTTAATCATGTTGACCGGTTCGCGCGCGAGCCTGCTGGGCATATGCGCGGGGGCGGCTGTATACGTCTTTATCCTGCTGCCTTCTCTGCTGAAAAAACTCGCGCTGTACGCAGCGGGAGCGGGTGCTGCGCTGTTTGCGGTTTTATTTGCGGGCCGTATCACAAATGCCGTCTTGAATCTGTTTTCAGCTCCGCAGGCGATGCCGGGACAGCACCCGCTTCCATCGAACCTCGCGCGGGCGAATCTTTTAAAGAACGCCTTTTACTACGTGATTGATTCCTGGGGGTTCGGAGTGGGTGCCGGAAACGTCTCGTACTATTTAAAAGCCGAGCCCGTTTATGATACGGGCGGCGTAGTTGAGGTGCATAACTGGCTCGTCGAGATTATGGCGAACTTCGGCGTGCTTGCGATGCTCGGCTATTTGACAGTCTATTTGTACCTTTTTTGGACACTTTATAAATGCCATGAAAGAAAATCGGTAAATCAGTCAAGACTGATCACAGAAGGACTCATCACGGCAATGGCCGGTTTTTTGGTAAGCAGCATCAGCCCAAGCTCCGTATCAAATTTATTTTTCCACTGGGTATTTCTCTCACTCGTAATTGCGGCGGTCAATATTCTGAGGCGTTTACAAAAGGAGCCTGCCGTTACGGCGTACTATGAAAAACAGGGAGATGCGAGATGAAGGATATGTTGACAAGAATAATCCGGCGTATCAAAAAGAATATCATTTGGATCATTGCGCTGCCCGTAGTGCTGGGGGCGGCGGGTTATCTATTGCCGTCAAAAATCACCGGAAGCAGCAGTTTCACATCGGAAGCCGCGATTGCCGCCGGAAACTATGATCATCCGCTTTATAACAACACAAAAGAAATTCCGCTCCTTTTGACGAGCGATGCTTTTTTAAAACAGGCTCTGCCTGACAAAACAGACGAAGAAAGGACGGCCGTGAAAAGTAAACTGACTGTCGAAACACAATCAGATTCATTGATCACGGTCAGCTACAGCGATCAAAACAAGCAGGAGACCGAATCGGTGTTTCAGGCCGTCATGAAGACATTTCTGAAGAATGATCAGGAGCTGTTTGAGAAACGGGCAAAAGTGGTCCGGCAGAGCATTGATGCACTTGAAGGAGAAACCGTCAGCGCGGATGCCAAAGTGGATAAGGAACGATTTTTATACGAATTGAAAAATACACAGCTGAACCTGAAATCAGCCGCCGTCATCAATTCAGAGCCGGTGAGTGAAACGGCGGGACAAGGCATGCCGCCGAAAAAGAAAGCGGTTCTGGGTGTTTTGATCGGCATTGCAGTTGCATTTATGTTCATTGTCATTCCTGAGTTTTTTAGAGAGTCCTTTTAAAAATCTGCGATGGAGATGTGACCATGACAAACTGGAAACCTTTCGTATCTGTCATTACACCGTCTTATAATGCAAGTGAATATATCGAAGACACGATTCAATCCGTTTTACATCAAAGCCATCCGCATTGGGAAATGATCATTGCGGATGATTGTTCAACGGACGGAACGAGAGATATTTTACGGCAATATGAACAAAAGGATGAGCGGATCCGCGTCGTTTATTTAGACGAGAACAAGGGAGCCGCGGCTGCCAGAAATACAGCCCTCGAGCATGCCGAGGGGCGTTATGTCGCATTTTTGGACAGCGATGACAGATGGAAGAAGGAAAAGCTTCAGAAACAGCTGACGTTTATGTCAGAGCGGTCCTGCGCCTTTTCATTCACGGGCTACAGCGTCATGGAGCAGGACGGAACGCCGACGGATAAAACGATTCAAGCGCCTGAAAGCCTGTCATATGATGAAGCTTTAAAAAACACGATTATCGGATGTTTAACGGTCATGATTGACAGAGAGCAGACGGGGCAGATTCAAATGCCTGATATCAGAACGCGGCAGGATTTGGCGACTTGGCTTTCCCTGCTGAAAAGGGGATTTACAGCTTACGGCTTGAATGAGTGTCTTTCAGAATACAGACTTGTGCAGAATTCGATTTCAAGCAACAAGTGGAAAGCCGCCAAAAAAACATGGTTTGTCTATAGAGAAATTGAGCGCCTGCACTTTATCAAGGCTTCATGGTGTTTTATGCAATATGCGAAAAACGCGGTCATGAAAAGGCTGTAGGCGTAAGAGGGGCTGGGTGATGAAGGTGGAACCGATTGTTCACGTAATCGTCGGAGCGGCGGAATGGGGTCATGACCGGCTGAGATACAGACGGCACCGGCTGGCTGAATTTCTCGCACGGCAAAAAGAAACGAAAAGCGTCATTTGGGTATGTCCGTCTCCGCGGGCAAATGACGGACAGATGACCGGAATTTCCGAGGGAATCCGGCAGTTCGCGGTAAAGGATCTCTTCAGGCAAAAAGCATTCCGATTCGGCAGGTATACAGATATGTGTTACAGGCATAAGCTTTCACCGTTGCTGGCCGTGCTGAAGGAAGAAGGAGAAGGGGCCCGCTGCTGCTTATGGTACACCTTCCCCGGTTTTCCGCTTTTATCAGATCTTTACCCTTGGGATGAAGTCATTTACGATTGCAGCGATCTGTGGGCCGCTCCGATCAGCGGCCGTGCCGGTGTGCTGTCAAATGTAAGAAGAAACATCATTAAACAGGCGGAAATGAGAATCATTCAGCGGGCGGATTCCATTACCTGCACATCTGACTTTCTGCACCAGGAGGTCGGAAAAAAGCTGGAGAATCCGCGCCAGAAAGTGTTCACCATTGAAAACGGAGTGGAATATGACCTGTTTTCACGGGAAAATCAACAGCCGGATGCAGACATTTTACGGGGAAGAAACGGAAACGTTCTCGGTTTTATCGGCGGAATCAAACCGAAGCTTGATTTCGCGCTTTTGGCGGAAACGGCAGATTTACGGCCGGACTGGACGATTTTATTGGTAGGCCCGAACACGGCTCAGGATGACCCGGATTTCAAGTCGCTTCTGGAGCGCCCGAATGTTATCTGGACGGGACCCGCCGCGCCGAATGAAGTGCCGTCCTATATGCAGCTCGTCGACATCGGCATTATGCCTTATAAAAATTCTCCTTATAATGACGCGGTATTTCCGCTCAAGCTTTTTGAATTTTTAGCTGCCGGGAAACCGGTTGTCGGGTGCAACCTTACTTCTACGGCAAAAATCAAAAGGCCTTTCGTTTATGAATACGTTGAAGGCAGCGACCCCGCAGATTTCATCGCAGCCTGCGACGCTCTGCTGGCATCGGAACGGAGCGGATCATATGAGGCGTTGCGCCGTGAATTGGCCCGGAGACGGGATTGGAACGTTTTATTCGGCCGAATGCTCGAATGCACGGGTATATTGAAGAATGCGCAATCCCATTAAAAGGGAAAGCGCATTTTTTGATTTGCGTGTTTCTTTTTGATGATGCTTGTTATAATAACTAGTAAGAATTATAATGGAAGGAACGGTTCAATATCAGAAAAGACTTCATATAATTCCAAAGGAGACTTCTTTATGCTTGACGAACGCATGTTTCGCATAGTTGTTGCGTTTTTTGTCTCTCTGCTAACGGTTTTAATCCTAACTCCTATCGTGAAAAAAATTGCGATCAAAATAGGTGCAGTTGACCAGCCCAGCAACCGAAAAGTACATGATAAAATAATGCCCCGTATGGGCGGATTGGCTATCTTTATCGGCGTAGCGGCAGGGGTGCTCGCGGCCGGCATATATAATGAAACGAAGATGACCGCTATCACGGTGGGCGCGTTTATTATTGTTATTTTAGGAATCCTTGATGATAAATACCAATTAAGCGCAAAGGTAAAGTTTTTCGTCCAGTTAGCCGTGGCCATTATGATTGTGAGCACGGGACTGAAAATGGACTTTTTCTCCGTGCCGTTTTTAACGGAACGTTTAGAATTGGGATGGATCGCTTACCCGCTGACTGTGTTATGGATCGTCGGTATCACGAACGCGATGAACCTGATAGACGGTTTGGACGGACTCGCTGCGGGCCTGTCAGTCATCGGACTGTCCACCATTGCAGTAATGGCGTTGTCCGGAGGCAAAATCCTGATTCTGTCACTTTCTCTCGTAGTGATAGGAAGCACACTCGGATTTTTATTTTATAATTTTCACCCGGCAAAAATATTTATGGGAGATACCGGATCGCTCTTTCTCGGATACGTCATCTCAGTACTCTCATTATTGGGTCTTTATAAAAGCGTTACTTTATTCAGTATCATCATTCCGATCATTATTTTGGGCGTGCCGATTTTTGATACGACATTCGCTGTCATCAGGCGGATTTTAAACAAACAGCCGATCTCAGCGCCTGATAAGTCACATATACACCACCGGCTGATGGCCTTCGGGCTTTCACACCGTACGGCTGTCATCATCATTTATTTAATCGGCTTTATTTTCAGCATCAGTGCAATCCTGCTGAAAAGCGCGACCATATGGCTTTCGCTGTTTATTATTTTTGTATTGATTGTATTTATGCAAATCATAGCAGAGGTCACAGGGTTAGTAAATGAACAATTTAAACCATTTACCAAGTTTTACAAGAGATTGGTAAAGAAAAATTAAAAAGAGCAGATCATGCGAATGGTCTGCTTTTTTATGGATTCTTCTATTCTCTTATTATATAGAAAAACCCGATCCTTCTCAAAGGATCGGGTTTGCTGTTAATAGCCTGTTGTGCCGTTTGAATTTGTGCTCTCGGACTGTGTGCTGTCCGTTCCGTTTGCACCTGGAGTACCGCTGGTTGAATCAGTTGTGCCGCCGGTTCCCGTGCTGCCGGAAGTCGAATCAGTCGTCCCGTCGTCTGTTCCTGTGCCGCCGGAAGTTGAACCAGTCGTACTGTCCGTTCCGGTGCTGTCAGAAGCAGAATCGGCAGCGGTGCCGTTTCCGGACGGGTAATCTAAATGTTTCTGCAAGGTTTGCCGTACTTTTTCGAGATTGGCCGGATCCGGTTGGAAATAATACGTTCCGCCCGTAGATGCGGTTCCGCCGCCGCCTAAATATAAATCTGATCCTGTAATGGACAGTGTATCAATTTTTTTGCTGGTAAAGCCGCTGTAAATCTGCTGAAGAGCGAGCCCTTCAGTGATTCGGATATTCGTTTGTACGTTATTGCTCGCTGTTTCAGCGATTTTATCGATTTTAGCAATATTTCCAGCCTTCGACATTTGGTCGATCAGTGCATTGAGGATTTGCTTTTGACGGTCATTCCGGCCGAAGTCTCCGCGCTTATCCTGCTTTCTCATCCGCGCGTAAGCCAGAGCCTGCTCACCGTTCAAATGCATGTTTCCTTTCTTGAAGTAAATCCGTTTCTTTTTACTGACGTCACTCATCTCGTCGAAGTCAAACGGCACTTTTACATTGACTCCGCCAACTTCATCAATAACATCCTTAAATCCGTTAAAATCCACAGTGACATACTTATCAATCGGAATGTCTAACAAGTCCTCTACGGTCGCCACGGTTTCATCCGCTCCGCCCTTAGCAAAAGCCGCATTGATTTTTGATTTTTTACCGGTTGTGTCGCCGGCAAGCGTCACCCGCGTATCACGCGGAATACTCAGCATTTTCATTGTTTTATTTCTCGGATCAAGGGTAACGACAATAAGAGAATCTGATCGTCCGCCTTTTCCGCTAGTGGCATAATTTTCGATCCCCATAAACAAAATGGAGAACGGTTTTTTCTTCATATCTATGACTTCATCCCGAAGTTTTGATTTATCTCCGCGGGAAAGGGCATCATATGCATTATCTGCCGCATTGATCGTTTTGTATACTTTATACCCGCCGACCCCGGCAGCGACTAACAAAACGAGGGTAAGCAGCAGCAAAATTCGCTTGAAAATAATCTTTCGTTTGCTTTTCTTTTTCTTTCGAACACGCACTCTTACACGTTCAGCCATTACATTAGTCTCCTTTAGGGCTGACGTCTGTTTCTAAATACGTCAGTTCTCCCTCTGTATTCTTACTCTTGCCGTTCGTCAGTTCTGTCATCCATTTTATAAACTCGTCTTTGTCTTTTTCTTCAACGTACGTTTCAAATTCGACGTGATCTGCATAATGGATATCCTTCAGTAAAAAAACTGACTCCCTCAATTCATTCTCTATCTTGCCGAGCCACGTATAATCCGCCGATGTATGCATAATCCGCATCAGCTTCCGCTCCGTAACCCCTATATGATTTAACCCCTCAGACACTGACTTCCCGTATGCACGAATCAATCCGCCTGCTCCGAGCTTTATTCCGCCGAAATACCGGGTAACCACCGCGCAGGTATCTTTCAGGCCGCGTTTTTTCAGCACTTCCAGCATGGGTACGCCTGCTGTGCCGCTTGGTTCTCCGTCATCATTCGCCTTTTGTATATGATCCGTTTCTCCGATCAGATAAGCTGAGCAGTTATGAGTCGCATTCCAGTGCTGTTTTTTTATCTTTTGTATAAATTCCTGCGCTTCCTCTTCAGAAGCAGCACGGCTCAGGTGGCAGATGAAACGTGATTTTTCAATCACAATCTCGTGTTCACCCGTTTCTTTAACAGTTAAATAGCTGTGCAGCATGATTGCTGGACCCTCCTGACAAGCATTAAAAGACTTGTTTCTACAAATTCGAACAGACTTTAGAATTTTTGCGCATATTTTGGTATCATGAAAGAGTAAGATACTATATAAAAATGTTTTTTTCTAGAATATACGCATTCTTTCATTATAATTCGACATAAATTGCAGTTCAATTACATTTATAATAAAAATACATAACAACACCGTTACGGAGGGAGACAGATGAATAAATCGAAGATGGACTCCAAAGTTTTGGATTCTATACTCATGAAAATGCTGAAAACCGTGGACGGGAGCAAAGACGAGGTTTTTCAAATCGGAGAGCAGTCGCGCCAGCAATATGAGCAGCTGGTCGAAGAACTTAAACAGATCAAACAGCAGGTCTACGAAGTGATTGAGCTGGGCGACAAACTTGAAGTTCATACTCGGCACGCAAGAAACCGTTTGTCTGAAGTAAGCAGGAATTTCCATAAGTTCAGCGAAGAAGAAATTCGCAACGCCTATGAAAAGGCGCACAAACTTCAAGTGGAACTGACGATGATTCAGCAGCGTGAAAAACAGCTGCGGGAGCGCAGGGATGATTTGGAACGCCGGCTTTTAGGGCTTCAGGAAATCATTGAACGGTCAGAATCATTGGTCAGCCAAATAACCGTCGTTCTGAATTACCTGAATCAAGACCTTCGCCAAGTAGGGCTTCTGCTTGCCGATGCGCAGGCTAAACAAGATTTCGGTTTAAGAATTATCGAAGCCCAAGAGGAAGAAAGAAAAAGAGTTTCCAGAGAAATTCATGACGGTCCCGCGCAAATGCTGGCAAATGTCATGATGAGATCGGAATTGATAGAACGGATCTTCCGCGACCGCGGTACGGAGGACGGCTTTCAGGAAATCAGAAATCTTCGGCAGAATGTGCGGAATGCCCTTTACGAAGTCAGAAGGATTATATATGATTTAAGACCGATGGCATTGGACGATTTAGGGCTGATTCCGACGCTGAGAAAATATCTTTATACAACTGAAGAATACAACGGAAAGGTGAAAATACATTTTCAGTGTATCGGAGACACGGAGAACAAAAGGCTTGCCCCGCAATTTGAAGTGGCGCTTTTCCGTCTCGCTCAGGAAGCCGTCACAAATGCTCTCAAACATTCAGAATCAGAGGAAATTACGGTAAAAGTGGAAGTAACCGCTGATTTTGTCGTTCTTATCATTAAGGACAACGGAAAAGGCTTTGATATTAAGGAAGCTAAACAAAAGAAAAACAAGTCATTCGGCTTGCTGGGAATGAAAGAAAGAGTAGATCTGCTTGAAGGAACGATAACGATAGACTCTAAAATAGGTCTTGGGACATTTATCATGATTAAGGTTCCGTTATCTCTCGGCCTATAATTTGTTAAATAGAGCCAAAAGACATATTGACCGAACAGCGGCGTATATAGAACAATAGGATAAGGAGGCGTAGCGTGTGACTAAAGTAAATATTGTTATTATCGACGACCATCAACTATTCCGTGAGGGTGTAAAAAGAATATTGGATTTTGAACCTACCTTTGAAGTGGTAGCAGAAGGTGACGATGGAGATGAAGCGGCTCGTATCGTCGAGCATTATCATCCCGATGTCGTCATAATGGACATCAATATGCCGAATGTAAATGGAGTAGAGGCTACTAAACAGCTTGTTGAGCTGTACCCTGAATCTAAGGTGATTATCCTCTCCATCCATGATGATGAAAACTATGTGACCCATGCTTTAAAAACAGGCGCAAGAGGCTATCTCCTGAAAGAGATGGACGCGGATACTTTAATTGAGGCAGTGAAAGTAGTAGCCGAAGGCGGTTCGTACCTTCACCCGAAAGTAACCCACAATCTTGTCAACGAATTCCGACGTCTTGCGACAAGCGGAGTTTCCGCTCATCCTCAGCATGAGGTTTATCCGGAAATTCGGAGACCATTACATATATTAACGAGACGGGAATGTGAAGTGCTGCAAATGCTTGCAGACGGAAAAAGCAACCGCGGAATCGGTGAATCATTGTTTATCAGTGAGAAAACAGTGAAAAACCACGTGAGTAATATTTTGCAGAAAATGAACGTTAACGACCGGACACAAGCTGTTGTCGTAGCCATTAAAAACGGCTGGGTAGAGATGCGTTAGTCATGTATGAGAAGACTTGCCATAATAGGCAAGTCTTTTTTTACAGCTTCATATCTATTAAAATACTTATTAAGTACTTAATAAGGCAGGTAAAGTGATGAATATTGCAGTTGTAACAGACAGTACAGCATATATTCCGAAAGAGATGAGAGATGAACATCATATTCATATGATTCCTCTTCAAGTGGTTTTCGGTGAAAAAACATTCCGCGAAGAAACAGAGCTCGACTGGAGAAGCTTTTATAAAGAAGTAAAAAATCATGATGAGCTGCCGACTACGTCACAGCCTTCTTTCGGTGAATTGATCGCATTGTACGAAGAACTGGGCAAAACATATGATGCGGTCATAAGCATACACTTGTCCAGCGGAATCAGCGGAACTTATAACAGCGCCGCTTCGGCAAACGCTATGGTTGATAATATCGAAGTTTATCCGTTTGATTCAGAGATCAGCTGTTTGGCACAAGGTTTTTATGCATTAAAAGCTGCACAGCTTATTAAAGACGGTGTTGACTCTCCGAAAGAGATTTTAAAAGAGCTGGAAGAAATGAAGAAAACAGTCCGTGCATACTTTATGGTTGATGATTTATCACATCTGCAGAGGGGCGGGCGCCTAAGCAGTGCTCAGGCTTTTATCGGCGGTCTGTTAAAGGTAAAGCCTATTCTTCATTTTGACAATAAGCTAATTGTTCCTTTTGAGAAGATTCGGACACGCAAAAAAGCGATTTCTAGAATTTTCGAGCTGTTTGGCGAGGATGCAAGTAAAGGAATCCCGATGCGGGCAGCTGTCATTCATGCAAACAGGGAGGAAGAAGCCGCGGATATTATTCAAGAATTAAGCGGTAAATACCCTCATGTCGAATTCTATAACAGCTATTTCGGTGCCGTGATCGGAACGCATTTGGGCGAAGGCGCCATCGGAATCGGCTGGTGCTTTAAAAACTAAGTGGAAATCTCCGTTTTCAAGGGCGGAGATTTTTTTGTTTTTTAATTTTCGGGATTCGACAAAAAAATTCCCGGCAGGCATACTTTGAGCAGAAAGGAGGCAGAGAAATGTCCGAAGATGCTTCAGAATTTTCAGAGGTGAGGGATTTCTTTTACGGCAGGCATTTGTTGAGATCTGAGATACCGTTTTCAGATCAGCGTATCAATTCTTTTATAGAAAAAGAACATATAACGGCCGAGCCGTCTGTTATCCGCAGGAAAAACCGTTACGCCTGCCGCCGATGCGGCCAGTCTGACCAAGCCTGCTTTGCCGCATTCTGGGCGCCTTCTGCCAAAAGACATATTACCTATTGCCGTGCCTGTGTCGTAATGGGAAGGGCTGATGAACTGACGTCATTATATTCTTGGAATCAAACCTCAGAAAGCAGCTGGGAGCCTGTAAAGCTTGCTTGGGAAGGAACACTGACAGACGGACAGAAGCAGGCGGCCGGCGCGCTTATAAAAGCGATAAAAGAGAAACAAGAACTGTTAGTGTGGGCGGTTTGCGGATCAGGGAAAACAGAGATGCTGTTTCCGGGTATAGAGTTTGCACTGAATCACGGATTGCGGGTCTGTGTCGCGACTCCGCGTACAGATGTCGTGCTTGAACTTCTGCCGAGACTGAAAAAAGCATTTGAGAATGTTGAAGTTTCAGCTCTGTACGGCAGCAGTGAAGACAAAGGCAGTTTAACTCCGCTAATGATCTCAACCGCTCACCAGCTGATGCGATATCGGGACATTTTTGATGTCATGATAATAGATGAAGTGGATGCATTTCCTTTTTCAGCCGATGAGACATTAAGATTCGCGGTTGATAAAGCCAGAAAGAACAACAGCGCCCTTGTTTATGTAACGGCAACTCCTTCAGACGCATTAAAAAAGAAGGCTGAAGCCGGTTTGCTGAAAAGCGTCCGCATACCGGCCAGATATCATCGAAAACCTCTCCCGGAGCCGCGTTTTTTATGGTGCGGCAATTGGAAGAAGAAGCTTGAGAAAGGAAAACTGCCGCACTCAGTAACGGATTGGGTCCGGCAAAAACTTCAATCACGGCTGCCGGTTTTCTTATTCGTTCCGTCTGTACACGTATTGAAAAAGACAACGGATTATTTTCAGAAATTAAATATCCGCGCAGAAGGCGTACATGCGGAAGACACATTCAGAAAGGATAAAGTGAAACGGTTCAGAGACGGCCGGCTTGATCTGCTGGTAACAACTACGATTTTAGAAAGAGGAGTTACCGTATCCAAAGTTCAGACATGTGTCCTCGGCGCGGAAGCACCTATCTTTACTGAGAGCGCGCTCGTGCAGATCGCAGGCAGAACGGGAAGGCACTATAAACATTTCAGCGGTGATGTCGTCATGTTTCATTTCGGAATGACAAACGGAATGAAAAAAGCAAAAAAACATATAGAACATATGAACAAATTGGCACAAAAAAGTAAATTGTTGGACTAGTTAATTTCAGAAAACGTGATACAGTATACTCATACTTTCCTATGAGGAGCTGTCAACATGCTTGTCAATTCTAAAGAAATCATATTAAGGGAACTTCTCGACCGCCATATGCCTCAGCTTCATATGAAATGCACATGCCGCGTATGCAAAAATGATGTACTGGCTCTTTCATTAAACCGGGCTGAACCGGCATATGTTACTGATAAAAAGAAAGTTGCTTATGCAAAAGCAGAGATGGTTGATAAACAGAAAAATACGGCGCTGCTTGTCATTCTGGCTGAATCAGCCGCGATTGTTTCAGTTAAACCAAGCGAGTTCTGTGAAAATCGGGAAGGAGCGTAATATCTCTGAATTGTTTATTGTGTGATTCACCAATTTCAAGTTCACTGACCTGGAGATCTCTATTTTCCCTTGCACCGGAACAAGAGGTATGCAGCGCATGCAGCAATCAATTCGAAAAAATTGAAGGTCCCGTATGCTGTTTGTGCGGAAGGTCTCAGGAGTCAAATGAAAAATGCGCTGATTGCATATCGCGGGAATCAAAAACGGAAAAGCGCTTTTTACTGCGGCAGAACCGTTCGGTATATTTGTATAATGATGCGATGAAGGATGCATTGACCCGGTTTAAATTTCGGGGTGATGCGAAAATCATTCAAGCATTTGAACGTGATTTTGCTGCCGGCTATAAAGCGGCGTACCCGTCAAATACACATACCCTCGTCCCTATTCCGCTGAGCGGCGAACGGCTGGCGGAACGCGGATTCAATCAATCCGAGCTGCTGGCCTCTCTGCTCGGAATGCCCGTCATTTACCCCCTCATCCGACTGAACAATGAAAAACAATCCAAAAAAAGCAAAACAGAAAGGCTCTCCGCAGAAAAAAAGTTTTCAGCTGCTGAAAACTCCGCCGAAGGTATGAACGTCATTTTAATAGACGATATTTATACGACGGGCGCCACACTGCATCAAGCTGCCGAAGCTCTGCTGACAGCAGGCAAAGCGTTATCGGTCTCCTCTTTTACTTTAATCAGGAGCTAAATCATTCATTTTTTCTGCCGATATAATTGATAGAAATATAAGGCAGATAAATGAAGGAATAGGAGTTAAAACGATGGGTGAATTGGCAAATTGTCCAAAATGCAATGCTTTATTTTTTAAAACGAACCTGCAGACCGTATGCCAGGCATGTATTAAAGAAGAAGAAAAAGCATTTGAAACCGTCTATAAATTTTTAAGAAAGCAGATCAACAGACAGTCGACGATGCAGCAGATTACTGAGGAAACAGGTGTGGAAGAAGAGCTGATCCTCAAGTTTATCAAACAAAAAAGGATTCAAATCAGCCATCTTCCGAATTTGGCATACCCTTGCGAAAGGTGCGGAAATCCGATCAGGACAGGGAAATTCTGCAAGTCCTGTCAGACTGATATCGAGTCGCAATTAGATCATATGAACCAAAAAACAGCTGCTGAATTCAAAGAGAAAAATGGTACTAAAGACACATACTATGCCTATAATACCAAAAACACCTGATTCCCTAAACTAACTGATAACGCAGTCGATAAAAGAATTAGACTGCGAACAGAAAGCGAGAGGAATCCAATGAAAATCAATCAGTACGGAACACAATCCGTTAATCCATACCAAAAAAATTACGAAAAGCAAGCCGTACAAAAAGAGGCTGCAAAGCCGAAAGACAAAGTGGAAATTTCTTCTCATGCAAAAGAGCTTCAAAATGCGTCAGATGCGGTCACTAAAACACGTCAGGAAAAAATCGCTCAGCTAAAAGCGGATATAGAGAGCGGAACATATAAAATAGATTCAAACAGCATCGCTGAAAAAATAATGAATTTCTATAAAAAGCAATAAAAAGGAGAAAGCCAATGTCAGCAAAGCCAATTATCGATCAACTGAAGCGACTTTGCGCACTGCATGAACATCTGCTCACGCTGTCTGAGGAGAAAACGGAAGCGCTGAAAGCAGGTAAAACAAAAGAGCTTTCCAACATATTGACCAAAGAGCAAAAGTATATTCAGGCAATCGGGCAGACTGAGGAAGAGCGAATCAAGTTAACTTCCCAGTTTCTCAGCCGCGGTGAAGATAACACAATTGCTGCATGTATCTCAAGAGCTTCAGGCAGTGAAAAACAGGAGCTTGAAGGATTATTTCACTCTTTATCTGCGCTTCTTAACCGTCTGAAAGAAGTGAATGAGATGAATAAGCAGCTCACGATTCAGGCTTTGCAATTCATCTCAGGGGCATTCGATATGATCATGCCGGATGAAAAAGAGAATATGAATTATAAAGAGCCGCAAGCGGCGCGCCAGCCTGTCAGCCGTTTGACATTATTCGATTCAAAAGCTTAGAACGGAGGATTTTCAATGCCATCGACATTTATGGGGCTCGAAACAGCAAGACGTGCACTGAGTGCGCAGCAGACTGCATTGAGCACAGTTTCAAATAACGTTGCAAATGCAAATACAGAAGGATATACAAGGCAGCGCGTCACATTACAATCGACGAGTCCTTACCCCGCTGTATCAAAAAACAGTGAGCTGACGGCCGGCCAAATCGGAACCGGGGTCAAAGCCGGTTCAGTGGAGCGTGTCAGAGACAGTTTTTTAGACTATCAGTACAGAACTGAAAATACAAAATTAGGCTACTATACAGCCCGTTCCAATTCATTGTCGCAAATGGAAGGCGTCATGAAAGAGCTTGATGATAACGGATTAAACGGATCATTCAGTTCGTTTTGGAATGCCCTTCAGGACCTGGCGACGAACCCGGAAAATACGGGAGCGCGCTCAGTCTTGCAGGAGCAGGGGAAATCTCTTGTCGAGAGTTTTAACTATATATCAAGCTCTTTGACTAACATTCAGGGGGATATTAAAAAGAACCTGGATAACACAGCGGATCAGGCCAATTCAATTTTAAATCAGCTGAATGACCTTAATACTCAAATAGCGGCAGTTGAGCCGAGCGGTATGCTTCCTAATGATTTATATGACCAAAGAGACAGATTGATTGACCAACTATCTTCTATGGCAAATATAAAAGTTTCATATAATAAGTCGGGCGGACATGCCTTGGCGACTGCTGAAGGCACGGTCAACGTGGAATTGCTGAACGGAAACAACAATTCTCTCGGAACACTGCTTGATGGTAATACAAAAACGGTTTCAGAAATGAAAATCAACTACGACCAGGACAGCGGTCTTGTGTCAAGCGTATCCGTCGGCAGCAATGCGGTTAATGCGGATGCATTTACCGGCAAAGGATCACTTTTAGGTCTTATTGAGTCATACGGCTATATGTCAAATGGAGAAGAAAAGGGCCTTTATCCTGAAATGATGACTGCTCTTGATAATATGGCGCTCTCCTTTGCTGACGCGTTTAATGCAGTTCACGAAAAAGGAAAGACCTATACAGGCGAACAGGGCGCAGCATTTTTTGATTTCAGCGGGGATGAAGCGGTGCCGGTAAAAGGGGCGGCAGCGAAAATAAAAGTCAGTGACAAAGTCCTTGCGTCTACCGACAATATCGCAGCGTCGTTAAACGGAGAAAAAAGTGACGGCACAAACGCGACAAACCTGGCAGCCGTGCAGAACAGCAAGCTGACAATTAACGGTGAAACCACTACAATTAATGACTTTTATGAATCCCTTATCGGCAAGCTGGGCGTTAATTCACAAAAAGCGGCCAATCTTATGAACAACTCTGAAAGCAACACCCTTTCGGCCGATCAGCGGAGACAATCAGTCAGCGCCGTGTCATTAGATGAAGAAATGACAAATATGATTCAGTTTCAGCACGCTTATAATGCCGCTGCGCGAATCATAACGATGCAGGATCAAATATTCGATAAAATTATTAACGGTATGGGCACCGGAGGAAGATAAGGAGATAAGTAAATGAGAGTAACTCAAGGGATGATCGCAAAAAATTCTCTTCGATTTATCGGCTCAAGTTATGACAAGCTCGATCGGCTTCAGCAGCAAGTGTCTACGGGGAAAAAAATCACCAAAGCTTCTGATGATCCGGTCGTCGCAATGAAGGGAATGCAGTACCGTACTCAGCTTGCGCAGGTCAACCAGTATCAGCGGAATGTTTCGCAAGGTTTCACATGGCTGGAAAACTCGGAATCCAGCGTAAACTCAGAAACGGATATTATGGGGAAAATCCGGGACTTGATGATTAAGGCAAAAAGTGATTCGAACGGTGAAACGGAATTAAAAGCCATCGGTACAGAAATCGGCCAGCTGAAAAAGCAGCTCGTTTCTGTCGCGAATACTCAGGTGAACGGGCGTTACCTGTTTAACGGAACAAATTCAGATGTCCCGCCGATCACTGAAAATGCCGACGGCACGTATACGTACAACTATGAAAATTACACGAGTGCTTCGGATGTTAACATCAACATTTCGAACGGGGCAGTGCTGAAAGTGAATTCTGACCCGAATTCAGCTTTCGGGGGCGTCGCTCAAAATGGAGATAATGTATTTGAATTTCTCAACTCATTAGAAGCTTCTTTAAGCAAAGGTACGCTCTCTGAAGCAGATTCAAATCAAATTCTGTCAGACATCGACGGTTTTACTGACAAAATGAATGCTGAAAAATCCAATATCGGCGCCCGAACAAACCGTTTGGAACTCATTAAGACAAGGTTGGAATCTCAAGCTGCTACCGCTGAAAAAGTATTGTCAGATAATGAAGATGTAGAAATGGAAGATGTGATTGTTGATTATTTATCTCAGCAGACGGTTCATAAAGCTGCGCTGTCAGTAAATGCGAATATCATTCAGCCGTCACTGATCGACTTCCTGAAATAATAGATGAAACGTCTTCTATATATAAAAAAAGCGACTCACAACAGGGAGATCGCTTTTTTTACTAGAACACTCTAAAGAGGAGGGGTCTCTATGCAGATGCCGAGATTGATTATTGACAGTGTGCCTGCTAAAATCGGTATAACCTTTCAGAAGGAAGAAATCGAGATGGAACAGCCGCCCGCTGACCTGGAAATCGAGCAGCCGCCGGCAGAGCTGAACATTGAAAGCACGCCGGCCAAACTGACGATTGATCAGACGAGGGCGTGGGAGAACTTAAATCTGAAATCATTTGAGAAGCTGAACGCTGAAGCCGCCCAGAAAGGTGCGCAAGCATGCAGTGAGTTTATTGCGAAAACAGTCAGAGAAGGGAAGGAAATGGCGGCTATCGAAAAGAAAACCGGCAATGTGATGGCTCGTCAGGCAGCGGATGTCAGTCCGCCCGATCCATTCGGCGAATTCAGCGACTTTCTGCCTGCGCAGTTTCTCGTTGACATTGACTGCATTCCTTCAATGCTTACGGTTGATATTGAAGCCCGCAAACCTTCAATTGAAGCCACCGCCCATAAACCGGTATGGAATTACACACCGGGGAGAGTTCAGATTGATATGATGCAAGACCCTAAAGTGACGATTTCGGTTGACGACGGTAATACAGAATAAAAGATGAAAGTGGTAAAGGATTGTGAAGCATGATTATTAAAACAAAATATCACGGAGAAATCAGAATAGACGAAGGGCAGATTATCTCATTTGAAAACGGGCTGCCGGGATTTAATGACGAGACTCAATTTGTTGTTCTTCCTTTGTCGGAAGATTCACCGTTTTTGGCGCTGCAGTCTGTCAAACAGGAGCATATCGCCTTTATTGTCGCCAGTCCGTTTATTTTCTTTAAAGGATACGAATTTGACATTGACCAATCGACGCTGGAGCTTTTGCACATTGAAGATATAGAGGACGTCGAAGTGATGGCGATTTTAACGCTGGAAGAGCCTTTTGAAAACACGACCGCCAATTTAAAAGCGCCGATTATCGTCAATAAAAAGGAAATGAAGGCGAAACAAATCATTTTACATGATGCTTCCTATGAAACAAAACATTTGATAGGAGGAGGATCATGCTAGTTCTCTCGAGAAAAGTGAATGAGTCCATTCAAATCGGGCCGGATATTGAAATCAAGGTGATTGCCATCGAAGGAGAGCAAGTGAAGCTGGGAATTGAAGCGCCGCAGCACGTGGATATTCATCGGAAGGAAATATACTTGTCCATCCTGGAAGAGAATAACAGAGCTGTATCTTTTAATACTGATTTATTACTTAATTTATCCTCACAAAAAAAGTGAGGATTTTTTTATTTTCAATATAAACAATAGAAGCGGCCGTCCGATATATATAGTGTAGCCAATGAGAGGAAAAATTTTCTTCAAAAATGATGCTGCGCAAATGCACAAGGACGTGCGAAAAACAATTCAAGGAGGAAATACAAAATGAGAATCAACCACAATATCGCGGCTCTTAACACTAGCCGTCAGCTGAATGCAGGTTCAAGTTCTGCTGCAAAAAACATGGAAAAATTATCTTCAGGTCTTCGCATCAACCGCGCTGGTGATGACGCTGCGGGTCTTGCGATCTCTGAAAAAATGCGTTCCCAAATCCGCGGTTTAGACATGGCGTCTAAAAATGCTCAAGACGGAATCTCTCTTATCCAAACATCTGAGGGTGCATTGAACGAAACTCACAGCATTCTTCAGCGTATGAGCGAGCTTGCTACACAAGCGGCGAACGATACAAACACAGATTCAGACCGTTCTGAGCTTCAAAAAGAGATGGACCAATTATCATCTGAAGTAACAAGAATTTCTACTGACACTGAGTTCAACACGAAGAAACTTCTTGACGGAACTGCAAAAGATCTTACGTTCCAAATCGGAGCTAACGAAGGCCAAACAATGAGCCTGTCTATCAATAAAATGGACTCTGAAAGCTTGAAAGTTGGTACGACTTATACAGCTCAAGCTGATGGAACACTTAAATCAGGTGATGGAAATAGCACCGCTACTTGGGCAGATGAAGAAGTAACAGACGGTAAAGTTACAAAAAAAGCCGGTTATTATGATGATAAAGGTACTATTGTAGGAACGGAAAAAATAGCAGAAGGCGAAAAATTATCTAAAGGTATCGACATCTCATCTTCAGCTAAAGCTGCGTCTTCAGCTCTTACAACAATCAAAACAGCTATCGACACAGTATCTAGCGAGCGCGCTAAACTTGGTGCGGTTCAAAATCGTTTAGAGCACACAATCAACAACCTTGGTACTTCTTCTGAGAACCTGACTTCTGCTGAATCACGTATCCGTGACGTAGACATGGCTTCTGAGATGATGGAGTACACGAAAAACAATATCCTTACTCAGGCTTCTCAAGCTATGCTTGCGCAAGCTAACCAACAGCCTCAGCAAGTTCTTCAATTGCTTAAAGGTTAATGACGGAAAGATCCTGGTTCTCCAGGGTCTTTTTTTTATTCCTTCAGCTATCTCCCCTCATCATGCCAAAGAACACTATTGACAAAATGAAACGTTATAATTTGCAGTTAAATTATTGAAAACCTTTTAATCTGACCGATATAAGAATAAGATCATACATTTATGGAGCTGTGATATGATAAACAGTCGGAAACTCACTGTTGTCATAGAGCCGTCTACGACTAAACGCCGAAAAGGAGAGGGTACATATGGTCACAAGAATCACAGGCCTTAATTCCGGTCTTGATGTAGATTCTCTGGTGAAAAAAATGATGGATGCCGAAAAGCAGCCGCTTAATAAATTAAACCAGCAAAAGCAGACGCTTGAATGGAAGCGCGATGCTTATCGGGAAATGAATACCCAGATTGCCGACATGTATTCCACTACATTTAATAATATGCTGATGTCCACAAACTGGAATAAAAAAACAGTAACAAGTTCGGATTCCAGTGTCAGCGCGACGGCCGTCAGTGCTGAGCAAAATATTTCAACGAGCATGTCTGTTCAGCAGCTGGCCACGCCGACGACATATAAATCTTCAGGCGTCATTCATTTCACCTCAGGCCAGAGCCAAACATTGAAATTCAATGTCACAAATCCGGGTGAAACGAAGCCGACAGAGGTAAACGTCACGATCGCCGCAACCGATACGATTGATGATGTGGTCACCAAACTGAACAGCTCGGGCCTCGGGGTGACGGCTTTAAAAGAGAAAATCTCCAACGGCACGGATTATGTGGATACGATCGCGTTTACTTCCAATAAAACGGGAGAAGGGTTTGCCCTTGCCGCAGGTGATGACGCAACTAGAAGCTTCCTGAAAGATCAGCTCGGTTTTGCCGTTGATGATACAACGAATGAACTTACGGCCAATGCCGAAGGGAAAAACGCGAAGTTTACGTTCAACGGGCTTGAAATGACCAAAACGTCAAATAACTTTACGATCAACGGCATCAAATATACGCTGAACAGCGTGACGGAAAGCAATAAAACGGTTACGATCAACAGCACGACTGATACGGACGGCATTTTTAACAACATTAAAGATTTCGTTGATAAATACAACACGTTAATTAAAAGCGTAAACGCGAAGGTGTCAGAATCCAAATACCGTGATTATACGCCGTTAACCGATGAACAAAAAGAATCAATGACCGATAAGCAGGTTGAGCAGTGGGAGGCAAAAGCCAAAAGCGGTTTATTACGGAGCGACAGCACCCTGCAGAACGGTTTGGCGGAGATGCGGCTGGATCTGTACTCGACGGTTACGATTGACGGAAAAAAATATCAGCTCACGGATTTCGGAATCGAAACGTCTGATAACTACACCGATCAAGGAAAGCTAGTCATTAAAGATGAAGCAAAACTGAAACAGAAAATTACCGAGAATCCGTCTCTCGTGGCTAAGCTGTTTAATGCGGACAGCCCTGATACAGCGAAAACCAAAAACCCCGAAGAACAGGGGATTGCCCGGAGGTTAAAAGACACATTAAACAAAATGCAGACTCAAATTTCAAAACAGGCCGGTACGGAAAGCTCGGTATCAACCAGCTTTGCCATCGGAAAAAGCCTGAACGAAGTAGAAACAAATATTACGAATATGAAAACAAAGCTGGATGACATCGAGACGAGATATTATAAAAAGTTCAGCGCGTTGGATACGGCATTGGAGAAATTGAACAGCCAATCTTCATATCTCACGTCAATGTTAGGATCTTCAACATCATAATCTTGGAGGTTTCACAAAATGGCAATAAATAATCCTTTTGCTGCTTATCAGCAGACATCCGTCTTTACAGCCGCTCCGGAAGAGCTGACCCTTATGCTTTATAACGGCTGCCTGCGATTCATTAAGCTGGCAAGGCAGGCGATGAAGCAAAACAACCCTGAAGCCAAAAATGAAAATATCGTAAAGGCGCAAAACATCATTCAAGAGCTCAGCATCACGTTAAACCGGGAGATTGAGATTTCTGAACAAATGTCATCAATCTATGATTACATCCGCCGCCGCCTGATTGAAGCGAACGTGCAGAATAATGAAGGATTGTTAGATGAAGCGGAAAAGCTTGTTACTGAATTTCGCGATACGTGGAAACAAGCCATGCAGAGCGAACGGAAAAACAGCCATGGCGCGGGCGGCCTTGCCTGATGAACAGCAATGTCCTTTCTTTGTATAACGAAACGAAGAACATGCACGCTGCACTGAAGGATGCCCCGGAAAGCGACGGCCTCATCAGCAGCTTCACGGCATTTACGGAGAAAAGGGAAGAGATGCTTGCGGGCATAAAGCCGCCTTTTTCCGAAGAAGAAAAAACGCTGCTTCAGCAGGTGGCCGCGATGGACCGCTTGATTACCGGAGAAGTGAAACGGCTCCAGGATGGCATCCGAAATGAAATAAAAACTCTCAAGAAAAAACGGGTGTACCATAATACGTATTTTAATCCGTATCATCAAACGACAAGTGACGGCCGTTATTACGACAAACGCAAATAGGTGAGTGTTTTGAGAAGTTTGAACGATTACCATTTGGTGTCAGCATACTACCAGCTTCTTTTTACCATTGATGAGGGGCTTTGCTACCTATTGGATACGCAGGATGATTTTTTTAAGACGGAGGGCGAACGGATTTACAACGATTTGATTCAGGCTTTTTTTCATCTCGATTCCTCTCATGCGCTTCTCTTGTCTATCGTTGAGTGCCAATGCGTGGAGACGGCGATTCGGTCATTTGACGAGATTTTTCAGGATTTCAGCATGTTAAATGATTATGATTTCCCGTCCGCTCCATTTCAGGAGTTTTTAAAAACCATCTTTCTGCCGCATTATAAGGTGTGGATGGAGCAGACGCACGACTGCATCAAACCGTATGTTCTTCACTAGACCTGCTGCAAGCGGCAGGTCTTTTGCCTGCGTCTTCTGCATATACTGATAATCCTGCCGGAAGCAGCGGATATAAGCCGACACCATTCGTCATCGTTCACCGAATTTACACATTATTTTAACGTTTCAGCAGGGATCAGAAGGGGAAAAAGAGAAATAGTTACATATCCTTAGATAAAGGGAGGCGTTCTTTGATGAACTACAATATCAGAGGAGAAAACATTGAGGTTACACCTGCGTTAAAGGATCATGTGGAAAGAAAAATCGGCAAGCTGGAACGATATTTCGAGCAGAGCGTCAATGCCGATGTGAACGTCAACTTAAAATTCTATAATGATAAGGAATCCAAAGTTGAAGTCACCATTCCGATGACTGATCTGTCGCTTCGTTCTGAAGTGCATAACGAGGATATGTACAATGCAATTGATCTCGCAACAAACAAGCTGGAACGTCAAATCCGAAAGCATAAAACAAAAGTCAACCGAAAATTCCGCGAGCAGGGTCTTCCGAAACATTACTTCGAGAACGGAAGCGCAGCTGATACAAACGTAGCGGTTCAGGACGAAATTGAAGATGACAGCCCGGAAATTGTCCGTCAGAAACGTTTTAATTTAAAACCGATGGATAATGAAGAAGCGATTCTCCAAATGAATATGCTCGGACATAATTTCTTCGTATTCACCAACGCGGAAACGAATCTGACAAATGTCGTTTACCGCCGGAATGACGGCAAATACGGATTAATTGAACCGACTGAATAAACCATCCAGCCTTCCGTGAACGCGCGGAAGGTTTTTCTCTTTCTTTATCTGCAAATTCTTTGGAAATAGCAAAAGGTATGTTATGATAATGAGAGGTATACATGGACAGAAAATTATCATTTATTCCATGCGAAATCTGCATGTGAACATAGAGGAGCGTTATAGATGCTTGGGATTTTAAATAAAATGTTTGATCCGACCAAACGTGCGCTGAACAAATACGAAAAAATAGCGAATGACATTGATGCTGTAAAAGGAGATTATGAAAATCTCTCTGACGATGCGCTTAAACAAAAAACGGCAGAATTTAAAGAGCGGCTTGAAAAAGGAGAAACGACGGATGACCTTCTTGTCGAAGCGTTTGCCGTCGTTCGTGAAGCTTCACGCCGCGTAACCGGCATGTTTCCGTTTAAAGTGCAGCTGATGGGGGGTCTTGCCCTTCATGAGGGGAATATCGCCGAAATGAAAACAGGGGAAGGGAAAACGCTGACGTCCACCCTTCCGGTATATTTAAACGCGTTGACGGGAAAAGGCGTTCACGTCGTAACGGTCAACGAATATCTGGCAAGCCGTGATGCCCAGCAAATGGGAGAAATTTTCGAGTTTCTCGGGCTTACAGTCGGCCTGAACCTGAATTCGTTGTCAAAAGACGAAAAACGCGAAGCTTACGCGGCCGATATCACATATTCAACGAATAATGAACTCGGCTTTGATTATTTGCGTGACAACATGGTGCTTTATAAAGAACAAATGGTGCAGCGCCCGCTTCATTTTGCCGTTATTGATGAAGTCGATTCCATTTTAGTCGATGAAGCGAGAACGCCATTGATTATTTCCGGACAAGCTCAGAAGTCCACAAAACTGTACGTGCAGGCAAATGCATTTGTCCGCACACTCAAGCAGGATCAGGATTATACGTATGACGTCAAAACGAAGGGCGTTCAGCTGACGGAAGAAGGAATGACGAAGGCTGAAAAAACGTTCGGCATCGACAACCTGTTTGATGTCAAAAACGTGGCGTTGAATCACCATATCAACCAGGCTTTAAAAGCCCATGCGGCGATGCAGAAAGACGTGGATTATGTTGTTGAGGACGGCCAGGTCGTCATCGTCGATTCCTTCACCGGCCGTCTGATGAAAGGACGCCGCTACAGCGAAGGCCTTCACCAGGCGATTGAAGCGAAAGAAGGCCTGGAGATTCAAAATGAAAGCATGACTCTGGCGACGATTACGTTCCAAAACTATTTCCGTATGTATGAAAAGCTTGCCGGCATGACCGGTACCGCAAAAACGGAAGAGGAAGAATTCCGCAATATTTATAACATGCAGGTTGTATCCATTCCGACCAACCAGCCGGTCATCCGTGAAGACCGTCCGGATTTGATCTACCGCTCAATGGAAGGGAAATTCAAGGCGGTGGCGGAGGATGTCGCCCAGCGCTACATGACCGGACAGCCCGTTCTTGTCGGTACGGTTGCCGTTGAAACATCTGAATTGATTTCTAAACTTCTGAAGAATAAAGGAATTCCGCATCAGGTGCTGAACGCGAAAAACCATGAGCGTGAAGCTCAGATCATTGAAGAAGCGGGACAAAAAGGCGCTGTCACAATTGCAACCAACATGGCAGGACGCGGAACCGACATTAAACTCGGTGAAGGCGTAAAAGAGCTTGGCGGCCTTGCAGTCGTCGGTACGGAACGCCACGAATCCCGCCGGATTGACAACCAGCTCCGCGGACGTTCAGGGCGTCAGGGAGACCCAGGTATCACACAATTTTATCTTTCAATGGAAGATGAATTGATGCGCCGTTTCGGAGCTGAACGGACGATGGCGATGCTTGACCGGTTCGGTATGGATGACTCCACGCCGATTCAGAGCAAAATGGTGTCACGCGCCGTGGAATCGTCTCAAAAACGTGTCGAAGGAAACAACTTCGATTCACGTAAACAGCTTCTCCAATATGACGACGTGCTCCGTCAGCAGCGCGAAGTCATTTATAAGCAGCGTTTTGAAGTCATTGACTCTGAAAACCTGCGTGACATTGTGGAAGGCATGATCAAGTCTTCACTGGAGCGTGCAATTGCCGCTTATACGCCGAAAGAGGAGCTTCCGGAAGAATGGAATCTTGACGGCCTCGTGGAGCTCGTGAATACAACGTATCTTGATGAAGGCGCGCTTGAAAAGAGCGATATCTTCGGAAAAGAACCGGATGAAATGCATGAGATGATCATGGACCGCATCATGACAAAATATAATGAAAAAGAAGAGAATTTCGGCACAGAGCAGATGCGTGAATTCGAAAAAGTCATCGTATTGCGTGCCGTCGATTCAAAATGGATGGATCATATTGATGCGATGGATCAGCTGCGTCAAGGGATTCACCTCCGCGCCTATGCGCAGACAAATCCGCTGCGTGAATACCAAATGGAAGGTTTCGCTATGTTTGAGCACATGATTGAGTCCATTGAGGACGAGGTTGCGAAATTCGTCATGAAGGCCGAGATTGAAAGCAATCTGGAACGCGAAGAAGTTGTTCAGGGCCAAACGACGGCTCACCAGCCGCAGGACGGCGATGAGGCCAAACAAGCGAAAAAAGCGCCGGTACGCAAAGTCGTAGATATCGGACGCAACGCACCTTGCCATTGCGGAAGCGGAAAAAAATATAAAAATTGCTGCGGCCGGACAGAATAGTCAGGACTGTATGCATCGAACATGACCGGGTCTGCGTCTTATGGCGCCCCGGATCTTTTAATGAGGTGAATGGAATGGAATTATCAGAAATCAGGGCAGAGCTCGAAAATATGGCTTCTCGTTTAGCGGACTTCAGGGGGTCTCTTTGACCTCGAATCAAAGGAAGCCCGCATTGCAGAATTAGATGAAAAGATGGCGGAACCGGAATTCTGGAATGACCAGCAGAAGGCCCAAACTGTCATCAACGAAGCGAACGGTCTGAAGGAATACTTGAACTCCTACCATCAGCTGAGCGAGTCTCATGAAGAGCTCCAAATGACACATGATCTTTTAAAAGAAGAACCCGATACGGATCTTCAGCAGGAGCTTGAGAAAGAACTGAAGTCATTAACGAAGGAATTGAATGAATTTGAGCTTCAGCTGCTGCTCAGTGAACCATATGACAAAAATAACGCGATTTTAGAACTTCACCCGGGTGCAGGCGGTACAGAATCCCAAGACTGGGGTTCCATGCTGCTCAGAATGTATACCCGCTGGGCGGAAAGACGCGGATTCAAAGTTGAAACGCTTGATTATCTGCCAGGTGATGAAGCCGGAATTAAGTCGGTTACACTGCTCATTAAAGGCCACAATGCATACGGCTATTTAAAAGCGGAAAAAGGCGTACACCGCCTCGTGCGGATTTCTCCGTTTGATTCATCTGGCCGCCGCCACACGTCATTCGTGTCATGTGAAGTCATGCCTGAATTCAATGAAGAAATCGACATTGATATTCGTACCGAAGACATTAAAGTTGATACGTACCGGGCGAGCGGTGCCGGCGGACAGCACGTCAACACGACTGATTCGGCCGTTCGGATCACCCACCTGCCGACAAATGTAGTCGTTACATGCCAGACGGAACGTTCACAAATCAAAAACCGCGACAGAGCGATGAAAATGCTCAAAGCGAAGCTGTACCAGCGCAGAATTGAAGAACAGCAGGCGGAGCTTGACGAAATCCGCGGCGAACAGAAAGAAATCGGCTGGGGCAGCCAAATCCGCTCTTACGTATTCCATCCGTACTCCATGGTGAAAGACCACCGGACCAATACGGAAATGGGGAACGTACAGGCGGTTATGGACGGAGATATTGATATCTTCATTGATGCCTACTTACGCTCTAAACTGTCTTAATCCGGGAACACACCTGCCTTTGGCATGGTGTGTTTTTTTATCCGTTCTCTTTTTCCATTTTTCACAATAGCGCTTTAGCAAATTAATACGGTATTTGGCTGTTATTTACTTCTAAGCCGGGAAGACTTAAAATGCTATCGAGAGAAAATCGGAGAACGGAGGATTTTGCATGGATGTGAATCACAATAAGCCGCTCCGTCTGATCAAAGATTACATATATATCGTGATCGGCGCGGCGATTACAGGGGTCGTGTTTAACGTATTTTTGCTGCCGAACCGTATAGCAGCGGGGGGAGTAAGCGGGATCAGCACCATTTTGGAGACATTTGGTTTTGAGCCGGCTTACGTGCAGTGGATCATTAACATCCCTTTGTTTATCGCCGGCGTGATCATTCTCGGCGGGAAATTCGGAATGAAGACACTTGTCGGTTCCATCGTTCTGCCGCTTGCCGTCTTTTTAACGAGAGACCTGCCTGCCGCGACGACCCATGAACTGCTGGCGGCGATTTTCGGAGGCGTCGGGATCGGCACGGGGATCGGTATCGTGTATCTCGGCAAAGGCTCCACGGGGGGAACGGCACTGGCGGCGCAGATTATCCACAAATACACGGGGCTTTCACTGGGAACGTGCCTTGCCATCATGGACGGATTAATTGTGCTGAGCGCGATGCTCGTTTTCGGAGTGGAACAGGGACTGTATGCGATGCTTGGGGTATTTATTTCAAGCAAAACGATTGATGTCGTGCAGGTCGGGTTCAACCGCTCCAAAATGGCTTTAATCATTACGCAGCATGAAGAAGCCGTCAGGTCGGCTGTGTTTACGGAAATTGACAGGGGTGTGACGAAGATTTCCGCAGTCGGCGGGTATACGGAACATGACCGGCCGATCTTAATGTGTGTCGTCGGCCAGACCGAATTCACAAAACTGAAACAAATCGTCAAACAAATTGATGAGTCAGCCTTTGTCATTGTCGCAGACGCAAGCGAGGTGCTCGGCGAGGGTTTCAAACGCGCATAAACAGGGTTATAATAGCGAAGGGGTGCATCTTACATATGAAATCAAAATGGGCGCTATTGGCGCTGGTTCTGACCATGTCCGTCCTGCTGGCGGCATGCGGCGGAGCCAATGAATCGAAAAAAGAAAGCTCTGACAGCTCAGGCGGATCGAAAGCATCTGCGTCAGCGGGCGAAGAGCTTTATCAGCAAAGCTGTATCGGCTGTCACGGTAAAGATTTAGAAGGCGGCGGAGGTCCGAATTTACAAGAAGTCGGCGGGAAGTATGATGAAGCCAAGATTGAAAGCATCATTAAAAACGGACGGGGCAATATGCCGAGCCATCTTGTAAATGATGAGGAAGCCGCGAAGATCGCAAAATGGCTGTCACAGAAAAAATAACAGAAAAACCTTGCCTGTTATAGGGGCAAGGTTTTTTCACGGCCTGGGAATGAAAAGAAACTGTAATAGTAATATGTCTAAATTTGACGTATAATGAAGTGTACTGAGGAAAAGGAACTTTCAGATTTTTCATCTGTTTCCTGGTAGATCGGCCATAAACCGCAGTATTTTTGCGAACTCTATGGCTGCAAGACATAAATAAAAGATTAGGTGATTTCATGATAGAGATGAAAGAAGTATATAAATCCTATCCGAACGGTGTAAAAGCGATTAACGGGCTGTCAGTCATGATTCATCCCGGAGAATTTGTATATGTCGTAGGACCGAGCGGAGCCGGTAAATCTACTTTTATTAAAATGATTTACAGAGAAGAAAAACCGACAAAAGGGCAAATATTGATTAATCATAAAGATCTCGCGGCTGTGAAAGAAAAAGAGATTCCTTTCGTGCGGCGTAAAATAGGTGTTGTTTTCCAGGATTTTAAACTTCTTCCGAAATTGACGGTATTTGAAAACGTAGCGTTTGCGCTTGAAGTTATCGGAGAGCAGCAGTCAGTCATTAAAAAACGCGTGCTCGAAGTGCTCGACCTTGTGCAGCTGAAGCATAAAGCGCGGCAGTTTCCCGACCAGCTTTCCGGAGGAGAACAGCAGCGTGTTTCCATCGCAAGATCCATCGTCAACAATCCTGACGTCGTTATAGCTGACGAACCGACGGGCAACCTTGATCCGGTCACATCATGGGAAGTCATGAAGACACTGGAAGAGATTAACAACCGTGGGACGACCGTCGTGATGGCGACACACAATAAAGAAATAGTAAACACCATGAAGAAACGGGTCATCGCAATCGAAGACGGAATTATTGTGCGTGATGAGTCAAGAGGGGAGTATGGTTCTTATGATTAAAATTCTCGGGCGCCATTTGCGTGAGAGTTTTAAATCTCTCGGAAGAAACACATGGATGACATTTGCATCCATCAGCGCCGTTACCGTTACATTGATTTTGGTCGGCGTGTTTTTAGTCATTATGCTGAATTTAAACAACATGGCTAAAAATGCTGAAAAAGAAGTGGAAATTAAAGTATTAATCGATCTGACGTCAAATAAGAAAACGCAGGATACGCTGCAGAATGAGATTAAAGATATCTCGGGAATCCAAAGCGTAGAGTTTTCATCTAAAGATAAAGAGCTTGATCAATTGGTCAAAAGCTTCGGCGACAGCGGAAAGGCCATGAAAATGCAAGATCAGGAAAACCCGCTGAACAACGCGTTTATCGTCAAAACGACAGATCCGCATGATACGCCGAAAGTCGCGAAAAAAATTGAGAAGCTGGATCATGTGTATAAAGTGACATACGGGAAAGAAGAAGTCAGCCGTCTGTTTAAGGTCGTCGGAGTGTCACGCAACATCGGGATCGCATTAATCATCGGCCTTCTGTTCACGGCGATGTTCTTAATTTCAAATACAATTAAAATCACGATTTTCGCCAGAAGAAAAGAGATTGAAATCATGAAGCTTGTCGGCGCGACAAACTGGTTTATCCGCTGGCCGTTTTTCCTTGAAGGGCTGCTGCTTGGGGTATTCGGTTCTGTCATACCGATCGCTCTCGTGCTGAGCACGTACCAGTCAATGGTCGCTTGGGTGGCTCCGAAAGTTCAGGGCTCATTTGTTTCACTCCTGCCGTACAGTCCGTTTGTGTTCCAAGTATCACTTGTGCTCATTCTGATCGGCGCGGTTATCGGAGTATGGGGAAGTTTGACTTCCATCCGGAAATTCCTTCGTGTATAAATGCAAAAGCCAGTCTTTGTGAGACTGGCTTTTTTTGATGGTTCCGTTATTGAATGACGGGCAGGGCCGGTGATCCCGGCTTTAATGTAAAGTCATAAGACGATTCGTCACGGTACATCGGATCGGCATATATGGAATTTGAATCGTTTGCCGTTCCTTTTTTGTAAGCTGCGAATGAATCATATTCTTTGTTCTTCCAATTCCAAATGCCGTCTTTTCCCGCTTCTTTGTGATAGACGTTATGATTAACAGTATTGCCTTCGTTTTTCGTATAATCATTTGCGATAAAAATCCGTGAACCGCTTGCCGTCAAGATGTTCTTTTCGATGGTGTTCCCTTTTGTATCGTACTGGAGCAGCAGCTGGCCGCCGTCAAGGTCCTTCGTGTCATTTCGGTACATGATATTGTGAGCGATCACGGAATTGATTGTGCCGCCTCGTTTTGTGTCATATCCCCCGATTGAAATACCCGTGTAAGCATTGTTGTACACTTTGTTATCCGTAATCCGTATATCTTGTGCGTACTTTCCTTTATGCTCGGAAGTGGCTTCAATGCCGAGGTCATTGTTGTAAACGGTATTTTTCTTAATGTCCACATGTTCTGCGCCGTCAACGTATATACCGCCAGCAGAGTATTCATTGCCGTAGGCGGGGTTTCCGTAAGAAGAGTTATGGCTCACCGTATTGTTTTCAATGACGCCGTTTCGCGCATAGTCGTTTTGCTTGGAAGTTCCTTCATAGCCGATCACGTCAATCCCGATATTGTTGTTGTCCCGGATGGTATTGCCGGCGATCTTAAATCCGTCAACATTTCCGTTCAGCACGACCGCTTCGCTTGCGCCGAGCGTCAGTTTTTCAACCGTGTTATTTGTGATGCTGACATCCTTCATGGCGCCCGAGCCGTAAAACGCGATGCCGTGTGCATTTCCCTCATCAGCCGTTGTTTTAATATTCCGGATATGGTTGCCGTCAATGGCGATATGACTGCTTGATCCGGTGACATAGATGCCCATGGCTGTCGCATCTTCTGATGAGACAGATAGGTTTTCAAGCGTAATGCCGTGAATGGTAATGTACTGTTTATTGCGGATTTGAATTAACGGTGTTTCAGAATCGCTTTTAGGCGCAGATTTGCCGCTGATGGCGACATGCTCATTCTGATAGTTCTGAAATGTAATCGGCTTTTTCGCCGTCCCGCTGTGCTTTACTTCAAATGTTTCGTCGTACGTTCCTCCCCGAATCAATACGGTTGTTCCGGCCTCGGCCTTTTCCGCCGCATGCTTCAATGTGCGGAACGGCTTTTCTTTCGTTCCGTCATTTTGATCGTTTCCCGCGGGAGAAACATACAGAGCGTCAGCCTGTGATTTTTCATTGGCCTCTGTTTTATGCCAGACAAAGGCGGTAATGCCTGCGGCCAGCACCGCCGCGGATAAAATCGACAATTTTATGTTCATATCGCATTCTCCTGTATATTTAATGAATTGCATACAAATTATTATACGTTACCCATTTATATGAAACAATCTATTGGTTCCGTTTTTTTGTTGCCGTTACATGAATTCTTTTCGGTTTACACATACTATCTCCAGGTTTTCGTAAAAGGACTAAGAGGAGGTAAACGATGAAGCAGAAAATGATCGCAGCGATAGCGGCCGTCAGCATCATGTGCGGCGGAGCCCATACTGCCGGGGCGGCACAGCCGAAATCATCAGAAGCAGAAAGAAGCCAGGCAATGGAAAAAATCGAAAAAGCATATGAGCTGATCTCGAACGAATATGTGGAAAATGTGGATAAAGAAAAGCTTCTTGAAGGAGCGATTCAGGGGATGCTGTCTACATTAAACGACCCTTATTCCGTTTATATGGACAAGCAGACCGCCAAGCAGTTTTCCGATTCTCTGGATTCATCTTTTGAAGGGATCGGCGCTGAAGTCGGTATGGAAGAGAATAAAATCATTATCGTATCACCGTTTAAGCAATCTCCGGCTGAAAAGGCAGGCCTCAAGCCGAATGATGAAATCATCAGTATAAATGGCGAGTCAATGAACGGGAAAGATTTAAATGAAGCTGTGCTGAAAATCAGAGGGAAAAAAGGATCGAAGGTTTCTATTAAAATACATCGTCCGGGCACTGAAAAACAGCTGTCATTCCGGATTAAAAGAGCGGAAATCCCGCTGGAAACCGTATTTGCTTCACGTAAGGAATCAGGCGGGCATCATGTCGGCTACATCGCTATATCGACATTTTCCGAGCATACTGCTCAGGACTTCGCCGCGGCGCTGAAAAAGCTTGAGAAACAAGGGATTGACGGACTCGTTCTTGACGTAAGAGGGAATCCCGGCGGCTACCTTCAAAGCGTCGAACAGATTTTAAAGCATTTCGTCACAAAAGACATGCCGTATATCCAAATCGCGGAACGCAACGGAGATAAAAAACAATATTTCTCAACTTTAAAACATAAGAAGCCGTATCCCGTTAATGTCATTACGGATAAAGGGAGCGCTTCCGCTTCCGAAATTCTTGCGGGCGCGCTGAAAGAAGCGGGGCATTATGACGTTGTCGGTGATACCTCCTTCGGTAAAGGAACGGTACAGCAGGCCGTGCCGATGGGAGACGGCAGCAACATTAAATTGACGCTTTACAAATGGCTGACGCCGAAAGGCAATTGGATTCACAAAAAAGGCATTACTCCGACAATCGCCGTAAGCCAGCCGGATTATTTTGCGGCGGGACCGCTTCAGCTGAAACAGCCGCTTCAGCCTGATATGAACAGCGCGGATGTCAAACACGCACAAATCCTGCTGAAAGGCTTGGGTTTCGACCCGGGCAGGGCGGACGGCTATTTCAGCGGCACAATGAAAAAAGCCGTCATGGCGTTCCAAGATCGGTACAAACTTGATAAAACAGCTGTCATTGACAAACAAACAGCGGAAAAAATGAATCAGCTGATGAATGAGAAGAAATCTGACGAAAAAAATGATATACAGCTGCAAATGGCGTTAAAATCATTATTTGTTAAATAAATGAAAAGGAGGCTTTTTTTAAGCCTCCTGTTTCTTTTGTCATGTCTCACAAATGAACCAAAAGACATATAATTATGACGGTTTTGACAAGATATTAAAAAAATTTTCACATTTAAACATTTATAAAGGACAAACATTACCCGATATTTATAGGGAAGAGAGACTTTATGCCGAGTTAATATGTATTCAAAATGAAACTTTTGAAAGTTGCCTCAGTCAGTTTTAGTTCTTACAATAAAAGAAGGTTCTAATAGAGAACAGTTTTTTAGTTTGGCAGCTGCATTTCAGTATTGAAAGCAGAAGTGTTTGCGGCGCTTCAGCACGGCAGCTGTAATCACCCGTGCTTATCTGGATAAAAAAATGGGGGTTCACAATTGAAGAGGGCAAGTATTGTGCGTGAAAAAAAATATTATGAATTAGTGGAACAACTAAAAGACCGAACAAAAGACGTTACATTTTCATCAACAAAAGCACTAAGTCTTCTTATGCTGTTCAGCAGATACCTGGTCAATTACACAAATGTTGAATGTGTTCACGATATCAATGAGGAGTGTGCAAAGCATTATTTCACCTACTTAATGAAAAACCATAAACGTTTAGGAATCAATCTGACGGATATTAAACGGTCCATGCTTTTGATCAGCGGTGTAATCGAGGTGGAAGTCGACCACTATCTGAAAGATTTCTCTCTCTCAAATGTGACGTTGTGGATGACGGAAGAGAGATAGACGTTTGAGATATTCAAGCCAATGATTATTTGGTACAATAGAATTAAAATGTTTGGCTTGAGGCGGTGAAAGCAATGTCTGTTCAATGGGGAATTGAACTTCTGAAAAGTATCGGTCTGTTTTTTTTGCACCCGATGTTTTGGTTTTTTATCATCATAAGTCTCGCCTGCGGATATTTGCGGATTAAACGTGAACGCCATACGTTTCATACAAAAATCGCAGATATGTATGACGAGCTTATCTTTACATACATAAAAGGGCTTATACCGGGTATTCTTCTCTCCATATTATTTTTTGGACTGGGAATTTCGATTCCATTCGGTCTTCTCGGCATAATTGCGGCTGTGACGGCTTTGGCATCGCTGACGTTCCGTATGAACTGGCTGTCATCAGCTTATATTGTCAGCGCCGGCATGTTGATTGCGTTTATCCTTCAGTATACCCACACAGTGCCGTTTGCGGATCGGTTTCCGCAGGCATTCGGCGTGAATTGGGCATCAGCGGCCGTGTTTATGGGCCTTTTGATCATCACGGAGGGAGCGGCTGCTTACCGTTCAGCGTACCTGAAAACATCTCCGGCGCTTGTCGTCAGCAGCAGAGGTCTGCCCATCGGCCGTCAATTGGCGAATCGCGCATGGCTGCTTCCGCTTTTCTTATTGGTGCCGGGCAGCGGGCTTGAGTCACACCTTTCTTGGTGGCCTGTCTTTACCGTGCCGGGCGGCTCTTTCCATTTGATCTGGATTCCTTATATCGCCGGCTTCGGACAGCGTGTGCAGGGATCCCTTCCGGAAGTCAGCATACGGATAACGGCGAAACGTGTCATGATTCTCGGGATTATCGTCACCGCATTCGGGGCAGCGGCCCTTTGGTGGAGTCCGCTTGCCGGTGCTGCCGCTTGTATTGCGGTGCTCGGACGCCTGTTCTTATCATTGAGACAGCGGCTGAACGATAACGCGGCTCCGTTTTATTTCTCTAAGCGGGATCAGGGCTTAATGGTGCTCGGCATCATTCCGAATACGCCCGCGGAAGATCTTGAGCTGAAGATCGGTGAGATTATAACGAAAGTAAACGGCATTCCCGTGAAGCATGTATCGGATTTTTACGAAGCACTTCAAAAAAACCGCGCATTTGTAAAAATGGAGATCATCGGCCTGAATGGTGAGCTCCGGTTTGATCAGCGCGCGTCCTATGAAGGCGAACATCATGAATTAGGTATTTTATTCGTTCAGGATGAACATGAACATGAGCAAGAAGAAATGACAGCATTATAATGTGATTTTTCATAATTATTCGGAATAGTTTCAAGAACTCCTAAACTAGATTTCAAAATCAGCTAGAAAGTAAAACAGCTAAGAAAATTATATTTTCTTAGCTGTTTTATTTTGAAATAATAAAAAAATAAATGAAGGAGAGGTATGGCTTATTGGAAAGGTTATTGCTAACTCCAAAACCTTTAGAAGATGAATCTTTAGCAGGATATATACTAAGAATAACTGATTATAATGGTTATGTTGGATAGGGGGAGTACATTGTAAAAAAGCTTTTACTTAAGAGATTACCGTTGATTTCACTTGGAGTTATAGCTTATATACTGACAAAATACGCGCAGAACCATCAGGATTGGGCGGAGAAATACAGTAGGTCTGTATATCCGTTATTGTCAAAAACAGTAGGACTTGTACCTTCTTGGGTCACATTTTCTGTTAGTGAATGGCTCGTCGTGTTGGTTGTGTTACTATTTCTATTTTATATCGTTTATTATGTGCGCAAGGTCATCATGAGTAAAGGTGCACGTAGGATGGTAGTTTATCGTGGTGCTCTAGGAATCGTTACGATCTGTAGCGTGATATATTTTTGTTATACTATTTTGGGTGGAATAAACTATCACAGATATTCTTTTTTGTCTCATACCGAATATAAAGAAGAGAACTACAGCAAGGAAGAACTGGTTAAATTGAGTAAGTCACTTGCCGTTGAAATGGAATTGGCAAGGGAAAAGTTAGCGGATACTGATCTTTTGGCTCATGTACCAGAGGTTTTTGATTATTATGCACAACACGCAGTGTTCTCGATGCAAATGTTATCAAAGAAATATCCTGTTTTGGAGCATTCATATTCAACACCAAAACCAGTGGTGATGTCAAAACTAATGTCGCATGCAGGGATACATGGTATTTTTGTCCCTTTTACTTATGAATCCAATATCAATGTTAATGTGCCAGTTTTTTTGGTGCCTGCTACTATGGCACATGAATTGGCACATCAGAGTGGTTTCATGCATGAGGATGAGGCAAATTTTATAGCATATCTGGCATGTAAGCAGCAGGATGATCCAATGATACTTTACAGTGGTTTTTTTCTAGCATTTGATTATTCTATATCTGAGCTAAAGAAAGTGGATCCAGATCAGGCGTCTGATATAATGTCCAGTCTGTCCAAGGCGGTGCAGCATGATATAGAACAAAATGAGCAGTACCGGGATAAGTATGAGGGTGTTATTTCAAGTATTTCAAGAAATGTAAATGATGTATATCTGAAGGCAAATAATCAGACAGACGGTTTGAATAGCTATAGTGATATGGTGAATTTGTTGCTGGCAGAGCAGCGAGAGATAGAGAAGTACAATTAAATGTACAGCGGGGGAGTGCGGTGACACTTCGAGAGAGAAAAATAAGAAGGAAAACGAAAAAAGGTTCCGGAAAGCGGGTGCTCACGGAACCTTTTTTTGTTTACGCCGAATGGCTTTTTTTCGTATCAACGGTTTCGCCGGACTTAATTCCAAGCGATACGAACAAGCCGATCACAGATACGCCGATCAATATCATAAACAGAATGTGAAATCCGGAGATTAAACCGATCAGTGCTGAAGAAATAATGCTTCCGAAATAACGGAAGGTGGAAAAAATCCCGGATGCGATACCGGACATGCCCGGTTCTACCGTCGCCAGAGAAGACACCTGCATGCTCGTCAGCCCCGCACCGGACGCGATGCCCCCTACAATAAGCGATGCCATAAGGAACGGGACGGAATGGGAATTAACCAAAAGCAGAAATAAAAGATTGGCTCCGGCCATCAGCCCGAAGGACAGAAAAATCATTCTTCGCGCGCCCCATTTGTGATGCAGCTGAGCTCCGCCCCAGTTGCTGGCGGACATAAAAATGGAAAAGACTGAAAGAGCCATACCGCTGTGCGACGTATTCATGCTGAAGTGGCCGGTCATAAAGAGCGGCATCATCAATAACACGGCATACATCATTAAATTGCTTAACAGAACGGACAGATTGGCGCTTGTAAAGGTTGTGTTTTTAAACAGGTCAAAATCAATAATCGGATGTTTCGTACGCAGCTCCCGCCTGAAAAATAACGGAACAAATAAAAGAATGAGCAGCGCGTACACCCAATAGCCCAAAGAGCTTTCATTTTTCGTCAGAAGAATAATAGATACAATGCTCCCGGCAAGCAGAACGGACCCGATGATATCAAGCGGCGCGTCAGAGGTTTCTTCTTTATATTTAGGAAACATGATAAATGCCGTCCCGAGTGCGATCGCCAGAAACGGAATGTTGACCCAAAAAATAGAATGCCAGCTGAAACTCTCGATTAAAAGTGACCCGATAAACGGACCGAGAGCCGCGCCCAGCCCGGCACCGAGGCCGAAAAAACCAAATACTTTCGGAAGCCGTTTTTCGGACACGACATGGCGGATGATGGCGATGCTGTTTGGCGTAAGCAAAGCGCCGCCGGCAGCCTGAAGCGCCCGGAAGAAAATCAATAAAAAAAGACTTGGCGAGAGGGCGCACCCCAATGAAGCGATCAGAAAAAGGCCGACACCCCATAAATACATTTTTTTATTTCCGTACATATCACCGAGCTTGCCGGCAATGGGCTGTGTCACGGCCATCACAATTAAATACACCGTCACGACCCATGTGATGCTGGCAATTGATTCGCTGAATGAGCGGGAAATGGATGAAAGAGCGACTGCGATCATCGTCGAATTGATGGGAACGAGTATGGCTCCCAGCAAAAGCGAAACGATCAGCGCCCATTCTTTCTTTGAACTCATCCTTCATCCTCCTAGGAGCCGGACATTACCGGCTGATAATTCCTTTAATAAAAATCTCAGTGCTATGTTTCAGCATCGTTTCTTCAGAAAGAGTGATGACTCTTTTCCCCAGCTGCAGCCGGTGCATAAAATAACCGAAAATCATCGTCATAAAGACGTCTGCATTAGCTTCTTCGCTGCCGGGGCTTATCCTGTTTTTCTTTGTCAGTTCCTTAAAGTAAACGATTAAATCCTTTTTTACGGATTGCGGATATACGACAATATCCTGCAGGACGTCTTCGAATAATTCCGGTTCGCGCAGGCAGATGCGGAACACCTCTTTTTTTTGTTCCAATCGCTGCAAAAGGGTCGTGGCGAAATGAAGAAGATCCTCATACAGATTGCCTTCCGCCTTGGTGATCACGCTTTCCGGAACCGGCGTGTGCTGCTCAATCATGGCTTTCATTAGTCCTTGTTTGTTTTTAAAATTACGAAAAATCGTAGCTTCGCTTACATTCGCTTTTTCTGCGATTTCTTTTGTTGTCGCGGCGCGGTATCCTTTTTGAATGATAAGATTCATCGCAGCGTCAAGAATTCTCTTGTTCGTCGTTCTCAACTTGTTTCACCTCGCGTAAATACTGGCAGGACAAGTATACACCCGCCCTGCCCGTCAATAAAGAGGGAAACCTAGCATGAAGCGCGTTTGACTATCGTAATCTGTCCGTTTGTGCCGTCTACCGAGACGATATCTCCGTCATTGAGCCTGTCAGTCGCGACACGTGTGCCGAGAACAGCGGGAAGCCCGTATTCTCTTGCGATGATCGCCGCATGTGAGAGGATGCCGCCCGTATCCGTAATGACGGCCTTTGCATCCTGAAACAGACTGGTCCAAAGCGGTGTCGTCATTTTGCAGACAAGCACATCTCCTGATGAAAAACGGGAAAAATCACTTGCGTCACGAATGACTTTCACCGGGCCGCTTGCGATTCCGCTTGACGCTGCAAGTCCGTAAATATGATGTTCAGTGTTTTTTTCATCTTCTGTGATGGAGCCTGTAACCTGCTCAGCGGCTTTCAGCTGTTCGGGCGTCGGTGTGCCGAGATAAGCGGGCGCTTCAAGCAGCTGATATTGCTGGAAAAGCTGTTTCCGTTCAGCGGTTTTTTCCTTCAGCGGAACAGGCGTCACCAGCGCTTTCTCGACTTCATCGCTGTATAAGTACCACATATCCTCCCGGTCATCGATCACGCCTTGTTTTTGCAGCAGCTCGCCGATTTTCAAGAGACAAAGGCGCGCTTTGGCGTCCAGCATCGCATCGATATAAAAATGGTGATCATCTATGATGACGGATGCAGATAACGCCCACTGATAATAACGGTCAAACGTCTCCCGGAAGCCGTCATCTTCAATTCGATTCATGAAGGCGGCGTAAAGCTGTTTGCGTTTTTCTATCGTTTTATGAAACTCACTGTCAAAATCGTAGCCGTTCCGGACATAGTTTTGAATGTTAGCCAAAGCGAAATAAGGATTTTCCGCCCACGTTTCTTCGATCAGATCATGGCTTTTTACTGATCTCCAGCCGTATTCTTGTAAAAATTCGCCAACTTGTTCAAGAAAGCGTTTTCCTTCATCTGATTGCAGAAGCGTCTGATGAAGCTCGCCGGCCTGGGAAGCTGTAAAGACGCGCAGCAGTTCAGGATTGTCTTTTACTTGTCCGGAAAGCAGCCAGAGCTGTCTGTCGGTTTCCAGTGATTTATTCATGACGCCGGCCAGCATTTCATACAGAAGGGAGGCGTTGTCTTTCTCAACCTGTCCGTACATGGACTCCAGTGTCATATTTAACGCAATCTGCGGAAAGACAATGTTGAAATGTTCTTCATATCCTTTTAAATAAAATTCTTGCAGGTTTCGGAACGCCTCAAGGGCAGTCTCCGGTGTATGATTCTTATGCGCCAGTCCGTCAAGCTTTTGATAAAAAGGCAGAAAGGTTTCATGAATAATATCATACATGCGGTCAGCCAAAACGGGAAAAAGCGCTTCTAACTGTTCTGCGGGCAGGTTATCGTCCGTCTTATGCTGTCTGGAAAAAACATGGCCCTGGTGGAGCTTGACACGCTCAATCTCGATGCCCATCACAGGGAATGTCTTCGTGCCTTCTTTGAGGCCGTATTCTAAAGCAGGCACAATGAGAGAGGCGAATAACGGGCTGATGGGGCCTTCTATATTGGACTCCATATTGATCCAAAAATCTTTCTGGTCCCGAGGCGTCATGATAAATTCCCGTTCTTCGTCTGCCGCTTTCTGATCCTGCGCGATCGTTGTAATCGGTCTGGCCTGAAGCAGATACAGCTTATTTTCGGCAAATCCGAATTCGAGATCCACGGGATAACCGTACAGTTCTTCCGTCTTAATCGTCAGCATGGCAAGCTCTTTGATGCTCTCGTCATCGAGGCAGAAGCGGTTTCTCATGTCAGCGGACGTTTCTTTTTCGGTCACGCCTTCCTTTTGGGAAACGATATACATTTCTTTTAAGCCGATTTCTTTGTCAATCCGGAATGTGTCTTTATTGACGATAAATGTGTCGGGCGTCACGCTTCCGGACACGATTGCTTCTCCGAGACCGTAGCTCGCGCTGATCATCAGTTCTCCGTCATCATGTGTGACGGGGTTTCGGCTGAAAATGACCCCTGACACCTCAGAATTGATCAGCCCTTGGACGACAACACCCATTAACGGTTCTGCAGTGTCATTGTTCATTTTCTCTTTATAACCGCTGACCCGCGCCGAAAAGAAGGAAGCCCAGCATTCTTTCACTTTTCCGAGAAACTCTTCTTCTGTTTTGATATTTAAATAGGTTTCGTACTGGCCCGCGAAAGAAGCGCCTTCAAGATCTTCGGACGCAGACGAGGAACGTACGGCAACAGAGGCGTATGATTCTCTCAATTCATAAAAAGAGGCAATCAGCTCATCGCGGAGCTCTTTTGAAAACGTGCCGTTTAAAATGGCGCGCTCCATCTCTTCCTCATCTGCCTGAAGCAGGTTATCTTCCATAAAACGCGTCAGGGCATTTGTCTGAATGACAAAACCGTCGGGAACGGGCAGGCCGTTTTTCGTCAGTTTAATCAGGTTCATTCCTTTTGCGCCTGCTGAGCGGCTCGATTCTTCCGCTTTTTGAAATCGTACTGAATACATGCGGTATAACCCCCTTTTTCTTCATCCAAGAAAATGATAGTAAACACTATCATTACATTGTAAAGAGGGAGGAAGAAACTGTCAAAGACACAAAGACCTAATCCTTCTCCTCCTTTCGGCTGAAGAAAGGCAATTTGGTTCATTTCATTAATGGTTCAATAGATTTACATTCGCATTTTTTCTGACAGATGATTGAAGACTGCTGAAAAAGGGTATTGTGATAGCAGGGGAACGATTGTCCGATTCTTCATTTTTTACTATAATCAGATGAGATGAAGAATTCCCGAGGAGGGTTTTTGTGATTACAAAAGCCGTTTTTGCATTATGTTTCCCTTTTATGCTGGTCGTCCTTTTTACGCGGGTCACTTTTAACCATTATGTGGCGATCGCTCTCACAGCCGCACTGCTTTTCGCATCCTATTTAAAAGGTTACACCGAAACGTATTTCATCGTTGGATTGGATGTCGTATCACTGGTAGCCGGCGGGCTGTACATGGCCAAAAAAGAAGCAGACAAAAAGAAAGACAATGCCTGACATGGTGAATATGAAATGGAAGCCTGCTTTTACGCCATAAAAGCAGGTTTTTTATACAAAAATTGACTTGGTAAAAACAAACCATCGAACTTTAGTTCGTATTTTTAGTGATTTTGCCCGTCATTGTGTTACTATATCAATAGGAAGATTTCGTAAAGAAACGGAGGCTTTTTTGTGAAAGATCGTTTTGAGTTAGTCTCGAAATATCAGCCCCAGGGAGATCAGCCGCAAGCGATTGAGAAGCTTGTCAAAGGCATACAGGAAGGCAGAAAACATCAGACTCTCCTGGGTGCGACAGGGACGGGCAAAACCTTTACCGTGTCCAATCTGATTAAAGAAGTCAATAAGCCGACATTGGTCATTGCCCATAACAAAACCCTTGCCGGACAGCTGTACAGCGAGTTTAAGGAGTTTTTTCCGAACAACGCTGTCGAATATTTTGTCAGCTACTACGATTACTATCAGCCGGAGGCGTATGTGCCTCAAACGGATACATTTATAGAGAAAGACGCAAGTATTAACGATGAAATTGATAAACTGCGGCACTCCGCGACATCCTCTCTGTTTGAACGGAGAGATGTCATTATCATTGCGAGTGTGTCATGCATATACGGTCTCGGTTCGCCTGAAGAATACCGGGAGATGGTCGTGTCGCTCAGACCGGAAATGGAGATTGAGCGGAACGAGCTGCTGAGAAAGCTTGTGGATATCCAGTATGCCCGCAATGATATCGACTTTAAGCGGGGGACGTTCCGCGTGCGCGGCGACGTTGTGGAAATCTTCCCGGCTTCCCGTGACGAACATTGTATCAGAGTGGAATTTTTCGGAGACGAAATAGAGCGGATCAGAGAAGTTGACGCTTTGACCGGAGAGATTCTCGGCGACCGCGATCATGTCGCGATTTTCCCGGCTTCCCACTTCGTCACCCGGGCGGAAAAGATGGAAAAAGCGATTCTGAACATTGAACAGGAGCTTGAGGAGCGCTTGAAAGTCATGCGCGAAAACGGCAAGCTCCTTGAAGCGCAGCGGCTTGAGCAGCGGACGAGATATGATCTTGAAATGATGCGGGAAATGGGTTTCTGTTCGGGCATTGAGAACTATTCAAGACACTTGACGCTCCGTCCTCCGGGCTCTACGCCGTATACGCTGCTTGATTATTTTCCGGACGATTTTATGATCGTCGTTGATGAATCACATGTGACGATTCCGCAGGTGCGCGGCATGTTCAACGGTGACCAGGCAAGAAAACAGGTGCTTGTCGATCATGGGTTCCGCCTGCCGTCAGCGCTTGACAACCGTCCGCTCCGATTCGAGGAATTTGAGAAACATATGCACAATATCGTGTACGTGTCGGCTACTCCGGGACCGTATGAGATTGAGCATACGCCGGAAATGATCGAACAGATCATCAGGCCGACGGGACTGCTCGACCCTCTCATTGACGTCCGGCCGATTGAAGGACAGATTGATGATCTGATCGGCGAGATTCAGGCGAGGATAGAACGGAATGAGCGTGTGCTCGTAACGACTTTAACGAAAAAAATGTCAGAGGATCTGACCGATTATCTGAAAGAAATCGGGATTAAGGTCAATTATCTGCATTCCGAGATTAAGACGCTTGAACGGATTGAAATCATCCGTGACCTCCGGCTCGGAAAATATGATGTGCTGGTCGGCATCAACCTGCTGAGAGAAGGTCTTGATATTCCGGAAGTGTCGCTTGTCGCCATTCTGGATGCGGATAAAGAAGGCTTCCTCCGTTCTGAGCGTTCGCTGATTCAGACGATCGGACGGGCAGCGAGAAACGCAGAAGGCCGGGTCATCATGTATGCCGATAAAATCACGAATTCGATGGAAATCGCGATGAATGAAACGAAGCGCCGCCGGGAACAGCAGGAGCATTTTAACGAAATCCACGGCATTACGCCGCAAACGATCAATAAGGAAATCCGCGATGTGATCCGCGCGACGCAGGCCGCTGAGGATAAAGAAGAATACAAAACAAAAGCCGCGCCTAAGCTGACGAAGCTGACGAAGAAAGAACGCCAGAAAGTCGTTGAGCAAATGGAGCATGAAATGAAAGAAGCGGCCAGAGCGCTTGATTTCGAGCGGGCGGCAGAGCTTCGTGATTTACTGTTAGAGCTAAAAGCGGAAGGATGATGAACACATGGCAATTGACCGGATCGAGGTGAAAGGGGCAAGGGCGCACAATTTAAAAAACATTGATGTAACGATTCCGCGGGATCAGCTCGTCGTCGTGACGGGCCTGTCCGGATCGGGAAAATCATCCCTTGCTTTTGACACCATTTACGCGGAAGGACAGAGGCGGTATGTCGAATCGCTTTCTGCCTATGCACGCCAATTTTTAGGGCAGATGGATAAGCCGGACGTTGATGCGATCGAAGGGCTTTCTCCGGCCATCAGCATTGACCAGAAAACGACAAGCCGCAATCCGCGGTCAACCGTCGGAACGGTAACGGAGATTTATGATTATCTCCGGCTCTTATACGCGAGAGTCGGTAAGCCGCACTGTCCGGAGCACGGCATCGAAATTACGTCACAAACGATTGAACAGATGGTTGACCGGATTCTTGAATATCCTGAGCGGACGAAGCTTCAAGTGCTTGCGCCGATGGTCTCAGGCAGAAAAGGCGCCCATGTTAAGGTCCTTGACCAAATCAGAAAGCAAGGGTATGTAAGGGTGCGGATTGACGGAGAAATGGCCGAGCTTTCCGACGATATTGAACTTGAAAAAAACAAAAAGCATTCCATTGAAGTAGTCATTGACCGGATTGTCGTCAAGGAAGGCGTTGCCGCCCGGCTTTCCGACTCACTGGAAACCGCCCTCCGCTTAGGGGAAGGCCGTGTCATGATAGATGTCATCGGCCAGGAAGAGCTGATGTTCAGCGAGCATCACGCCTGCCCGATTTGCGGTTTTTCCATCGGAGAGCTTGAGCCCCGGCTGTTTTCGTTTAACAGCCCGTTCGGCGCCTGTCCGACTTGTGACGGTCTCGGTTTGAAGCTGGAAGTGGACCCGGAGCTCGTCATTCCAAATCCTGAGCTCTCATTAAAAGAACACGCCATCGCTCCGTGGACGCCGATCAGTTCCCAATATTATCCGCAGCTGCTTCAGGCGGTCTGCCGCCATTACGGCATTGATATGGAGACTCCGGTCAAAGACCTGCCGAAGCATCAGCTTGATAAAGTGCTGTACGGCAGCGGCAATGAACGGATCTACTTTAAATACGAGAATGATTTCGGACAAGTGCGGGAGAATGAAATTGAATTTGAAGGCGTGCTGCGCAATATTGAGAGACGGTATAAAGAGACAAGCTCCGATTATATCCGTGAACAGATGGAGCAATATATGTCACAGAAGCCGTGCCCGACCTGCAAAGGCTACCGGCTGAAGAAAGAAGCGCTGGCCGTTTTGGTCAACGGACGCCACATCGGAACCATTACCGAACTTTCCGTCGGCGATGCGCTGGAATTTTTCAAAAACCTGACGCTGTCTGAGAAAGATATGCAGATTGCAGATTTAATTTTAAGAGAAATTGTAGAACGGCTCAGTTTCTTAGATAAAGTCGGTCTTGATTATCTGACGCTGAGCCGGGCGGCGGGAACGCTGTCAGGCGGCGAAGCCCAGCGTATCAGGCTTGCGACGCAGATCGGCTCCCGTTTGTCAGGCGTCCTGTATATTCTTGATGAGCCGTCCATCGGCCTTCACCAGCGTGACAATGACCGTCTGATCAGCGCGCTGAAAAACATGAGAGATCTCGGCAACACACTGATTGTCGTCGAGCATGATGAAGATACGATGATGGCTGCCGATTATCTGATAGATATCGGACCGGGCGCCGGCATTCACGGCGGCCGCGTCATATCGGCGGGCACGCCTGAAGAAGTGATGAATGATGCGGATTCTCTGACCGGACGTTATTTATCAGGAGCTCAATTCATTCCGATGCCTCCTGAGAGAAGAAAACCTGACGGCCGATACATTGAAATCAAAGGCGCCACGGAAAACAACCTGAAAAAAGCGAACGCCAAATTCCCGCTCGGCACTTTTACGGCGGTGACAGGGGTATCCGGTTCCGGAAAAAGCACGCTTGTGAATGAAATTCTGCAAAAGGCGCTTGCGCAAAAGCTCCATAAAGCCAAAGCGAAACCGGGAAGCCATAAAGAGATCAAAGGCCTCGACCATCTCGATAAGGTGATCGATATCGACCAGGCGCCGATCGGCCGGACGCCGAGATCAAATCCGGCAACTTACACGGGTGTGTTTGATGACATCCGCGATGTGTTCGCGCAGACAAATGAAGCAAAGGTGCGCGGCTACAAAAAAGGCCGATTCAGCTTTAATGTAAAAGGCGGGCGCTGTGAAGCCTGCCGCGGCGACGGCATCATCAAAATTGAGATGCATTTCCTTCCTGACGTGTACGTCCCGTGCGAAGTGTGTCACGGCAAACGTTACAACCGGGAAACGCTTGAGGTCACATACAAAGGAAAAAGCATTTCTGATGTTCTGGATATGACGGTGGAAGATGCTCTGTCTTTCTTTGAAAATATCCCGAAAATCAAACGCAAGCTTCAAACGCTTGCCGATGTCGGACTCGGGTATGTGACGCTCGGCCAGCCTGCGACGACGCTCTCAGGCGGAGAAGCGCAGCGCGTCAAGCTTGCTTCCGAACTGCATAAGCGCTCCACCGGCCGGACACTGTATATTCTGGACGAACCGACGACAGGCCTCCACGTTGATGATATCGCAAGGCTTTTGGTTGTGCTTCAAAGACTCGTCGATAACGGAGATACCGTTTTGGTTATTGAACACAATCTCGATATCATTAAAACGGCGGACTACATCGTCGATCTCGGACCTGAAGGCGGCGCGGGCGGCGGCACGATCGTAGCCTCCGGGACGCCTGAAGAAATTGTCGAAGTGAAAGAATCATATACGGGCCGCTATCTGAAACCGGTAATGGAACGTGATAAAAAACGGATGAAAGCATTGCTGGCCGAAAAAGAAACGGCAGCCACTTAACAGATACAAGAACAGCCCAAAACCGATCGGTTTTGGGCTGTTGTGCTACAGGCTTTTCTTCTGTTGGGGAAGCTGTCTGCTTAAATGCATTAAATCCTGCAGAATATGAGTGCTGCTGCTGTCCAGCAGCACTTTTATATATTGAATATCATGAGAAATGGGAAGAGGCGCCGCCTTGATCTGTTCCAGTTCAGCCAGCATTTCGCTGTTCATTCTTTTCTGTTCGCGAATCAATTTTCGCAGACTTTCTTCCGTTACTTGGTCGTTTCCGGGATCTTTCTCCATTTGGTATGTCCTCCTTGCATACGGTCAGGCTTTGTTACATATTGTAATCGGTTAGGGGAAAAGATTCTATAGTGAAATCTCTGAAATGAAAAATTACGTATAACGAAGCATGTCCTTTAGCATGAAAATGAAACCCGCCCATTCGTCATACGTATGTATAATGAAGGGCCTTTTACATTACCGCACAGGGAGTGTTTTTATTGAATCGAAACCAAGCGATCATCGCATCCATCTGTTATTTCAGCGTGTTTTTCGCGCCTCTTATTCTTCCGATTGTGGCTTACTTCGTCGTCGATGAAAAAGAGACGAAGCGGCATGCCATGCGCGCCCTGATTTCTCACATCATTCCGTTTGCGGGATTGCTGATTGTGATTGCCGGTGTTGTCGGAGGAGCGATTACGGCTCAGGGGGAGAGTATGGTTCCGGTTTTTGTTATGATAGCAGGAGCAGCTGTTTATTTTCTGATCCTCATCGGAATGGTCATTTGGAATATCGTGCAGGGAATAAAGGTATTACGCCAGGTGTAAGAAAAGTCGGGGGGAGGAGTTTTATATGAAACAGGAGAAAGAACGGATTTTAAAGCTTGTGGAAGAAGGCAGGCTGACGGCGCAGGAAGCTTTGACGCTCATTGAAAAACTGGATCATGAATATAAAGAAAAAGAAGAGCAGATCACCGCATTATCAACGGAGGTCCAGGAATCTGCGGAAGATTTCAAAAGCGGGACAAAAGAAAGCCAAAAGCCGTCGCTCGGTGCTAAGCTGTTCGATTGGATTGATTCGGCTGTCAAAAAAGTGAAGGAAGCGGATCTGGATCTGAATTTCGGCCACGCACACGACGTGCAGCATATTTTTCAATTTAAAGACAGTGAATTCTCAGCCATTGATATGCAGATTGCAAACGGCAGCGTCAATATCGTACCGTGGGCGGATGAAGATGTCAGAGCGGAGTGCCAGGCGAAAGTGTACCGGGCGGACAGTCAGGAGGCGGCGCGCACCGCATTCCTCCAGCACATTGAGTGTGAAATGAAGGGCAATAAATTTTTTGTCCGCACGGAAAAGAAAACGATGAAAACCAATGTCACGCTTTATGTTCCTCAGAAAGAGTACGATAAGATAAGAGTGAAGCTGTTTAACGGACCGATCAGAGGGGAACATTTACATGTAAAAGAATTCTCGGCGAAAACGACAAACGGCGTCCTGTCATTCTCTCATCTGACGGCTGAGAAAGCGTCGGCGGAAACGGCTAACGGACAAATCAAGCTGGCCGGCCATCAATGCGGCGCGATCGAAGCGGAAACGATTAACGGCTTGATTGATTTGCGCGGATCGAGTGAATCTATTGACGTCCAAAGCTTTAACGGCAATATCATCCTTACCGTGACAGCGCCGCACTGCCGCTCCATCTACACAAAAACGACGACCGGAAATGTGGAAATCGCCCTGCCTGATGACTCGGCGGTGAAAGCGGAGCTCAAAAGCAATCTCGGTTCTCTCAGCCACGAGCTGATTGATGCGGAGATTTTAAAGGAAAAGAATGATACCATTCAAAAAGAACTGATGCTGGAATCAAATCAAGGCCATGATCAGCATCTCTCGATTTTCTCAGAATCGTTAACAGGAGCCATTAAGCTCAAGCATACTCAGAGGTGATTGGATGAAAAGACTTTACCGTTCAGAAAAAAACCGTAAAATCGCCGGTGTCGTCGGCGGTTTGGCGGAGTATATCAATATGGATGCGTCGCTTTTGCGCATCATAACCGTTGTATTAGCGCTTGTCACGAGCGGAATCGTGCCGATTGTATATATTATCTGGTGTTTTGTTGTACCTTTAGAAGGAGATTTGAAATAAATGATCAAATGGGCAGTCAGCATTTTAGTAAATGCTTTATTATTAATCGTTATCGCGGGATATTTTGATTCCGTCCATATCAGCAGTATCGGAGCGGCTGTCATCGCCAGTGTGATTCTTTCTGTGTTAAATGTGCTGATCAAACCGATCATCGTCATATTGACATTGCCTGTCACGGTTGTGACCCTCGGCCTTTTTCTGTTTGTCATCAACGCCATTACGTTAATGATGACCGCTGCCTTAATGGGAGACAGCTTTCAGATTGACGGGTTCGGCACCGCCATTTGGGCATCCGTCGTGCTTTCCGTTTTCCACTTGCTGATTCAAAAAGGCATATTGGAGCCGCTTAGAAAAGGATAAGAAAAGAGCTGTCCCCGAGGGGGCAGCTTTTTTATGTGCGGTTACATAAGCGGAGGCCTCCTGACGCAACATAATGCATAGGGAGGTAATGAGATGAAACTTGTGATGACGCTCTTTTTTCTGATTGGTTTGCTTTGTGTGAGTCCTTCTGCGGGTGCGGCGCGCAAAGAATCGGAAATCCCGGTGAATCAGCAGGAATTCGGACAGCCGCCTCATTACATACCGCTTCTGGAGAATCCTCCCCAAATCGAAGTAAAGGCGGAAATGAAAAGAAACCTGTTCATACAGGCTCATGTACAGAATGCCGATTATCAAGCGTTTTCGGCGTTTCTTTTTTATAAACAAAGCAATGAGCTGGGATATAAGATGGTGCCGATGGAGCCCGCTCCAGGCGCAATCCGGCTGTTTACGGCCCAGGTTTCAAAACGGGATATTTGGAATGGAGAATTGGAATATTACCTCGTTTTCACCAACGGCAGACAGCGGGCGGAATCGGAGAAAAAGCGGCTGAAGCTGGACGGCTATCAAGCCGATTTGAATCATATTCCCGAGCTGATGATTACGGAGCTTGCCGTTGATACGAAAAATGAAGACGGCGCTGATGCCTATGAATTTATCGAGGTGTATAACACGACGGACAGACCCATTCACTTTAAGGATTATCATATCCGCTACCGCTACCCGAAGGAAGGGCCGGAATCAGATGTGATATGGAGGCCGAAAGAAGATATTGTCATTCCGTCAGGCGGCGCTTATGTGTTTTGGCTGAGACATGCCGCATCAGAACTGACGGCAGATGATTTCAACCGCTATTACGGAACCCGCCTGAAGGAGGGAAAACATCTCGCCGTCATCGAAGGGACGGACGGAATGTCCAACGCCCGCCCGCGGACGGTGGTGCTGTCAGCAAACACCGGAAAAACCATCGCCTCAGCGCACTACCGAAAACACGCATTCCGCCGGCTGACTTCTTTGCTGTACAAATATCCGCTGAACGGAACGGGAGAATTGCTCAAGATCTCCACAAGCGAACATAAGCCGTCACCGGGCTCCGTTTTTCAGGCGCAGATCCCTCAGCAGAAAAGAGTGATCAAACCGGATAAGGAAAAACCGGTCATTGAAGACCTTACAGACAAAAAGCCGGTCCGGCCGGCAGAAAGCATTGAATTAAAAGCGGACATCCGGGACAAAAACCTTGTCAAAACAGCGGCGTTTTATTACAGAACCAATGAGAACAAACCATTCAAACGAATTCTGGCTGAAAAAGACCGCAACGACAGCTTATACCGTCACATTATTTATTCTCCGGAACTGCTCGGCCAGGATCAGCTGGAGTATTATATCGCAGCCGGTGACGGCGAAAATGAAGCAAAAACACCTGTCAAGATGATTGACATTGAACAGACGAGTAAATCACACGGACTCAGAATGAACATTGAACCGGAAGATACGATATCGGGCACCTATCTGCTCAAAGCCACATCTGACGCCGGCGCGGATAAGATCAGGCTGTGGATTGACGGCAAGCGGCAGGAGACCCGGCCGGCGCTGGAAAAAGAGGTCTATTTCGCCTTCGATGCCCGGAAAACCAATCTTTATTTCAAAAACACCGTCATGATGGAAAACGAGGTGCTGCACATTTTTGACGATCCGGCTCATCGCTACAGAACGTACTCGGTTCTGCTTCCGGAACGTCTGCTGCAAAAAGGGGGCAAAACGCAGAAAGTATCCATCCGCGCGGGCTCAAAGGTTTCTCCGTATGACACGGGGGAGAATCGGGATGATTTTATCGTGAAAAATGCCCGCCTGGTGCTTTCAGACGGAACGTTGATCAAAGACGGGAAGCGGGATCCTGATGAGCAGCTGTTTATCGGTGACGGCAAGCGGGCGAATCAGAGCATGACCTTCTCATTCAGCCTGCCGGATCATTTATTTACGTCGCGGCTTTTGCCATGGAATACGGCGAAGCTTTCTGAAGGCTATCACCAGATTTTTGTAAGCGACGGTGAGGAGCAGCTCAGTCAGTCTGTGCGGGTGGACAATACAGGCCCGAAAATTGTTCCGGGTATCAAAGAAGGCGCGACATTGAAAGGTAACTTTGAGCTGAAAGCGGACATCCGTGATAAATGGAGCAAGGTGGAAGAAGTCAAAGCGTTTTTGGACGGAGAAAGCATCACGCTCCCGCATCATACGTCATCAGCCGATCTTAAGCCCGGAAAGCATACGCTTACCATCACTGCGGCAGACCTTGCCGGAAATGAAACAACGTCCGTCCGCACCTTCCATATCAAACGGGAGGAGCCGGATCAGCCGGAGCTTGCCGATCAAAACATTAGCGCCCATAAAGCGAAGCTGTCCGTCCGGGTAAAGGATCCGACGAAGGATGAAATGAATGTATCATTTTACCGGGGATTCCGTTACACCGCGCGGAATCCGGGCAGCGTGAAAGTGTATAAACACGCCTCATTAACAGAACCGCCGCAAGGCATAAAAGAAAATGAAATGCCGTTTACACTGCCGGAAATGAACCGTATCTCGGCAAATGACGGAAAAACAGTCTCGTCAGAAAGCAAGGAACGTTTCCCTTATCACCGATTTGAAGTAACCGTTGACCCGTCTATTGACGAAACGGACCTGGCCGAAGCGGTCTGGAAAGGAAGCTCTCTGCCCGGCCGAAAGGTAACCATGTATATTTGGAATTACCGGACAAGCCGCTGGCAGGAGGCGGACAGCGTCCTTGCCAAAAATAAAAAGCCGTTTACGTTAAAAGCCGCCGTGTCCGCAGCGGATGCGGTGAAAAACTCAAAGATGAATGTCATCGTTCAGGATCAAATCCCGGCAAAAGGCAATTACTCATTTGTCTGGATGTCCGATACACAGTATTACGCACAAGGGCACCCGAACATTTTTGACAAAATGACGGAGTGGATCAAAGAAAATAAGGAAAAGCACAATATCAAATATGTCTTTCATACCGGCGATATCGTCGATGATTCAATGGTGATGAAACAGTGGAAAAACGCCGATCACTCCATGCGGACACTTGATAAGGCGGGGATTCCGTACGGAGTGCTTGCCGGCAATCATGACGTCGGCCATAAAGACGGCACATACCGAACCTTCGGGGATTTCTTCGGAAGCCGCCGTTTTGAAAAGAACATGCATTACGGCGGGTCATACAAAAATAACCGCGGGCATTATGATCTGCTGTCGGCAAGCGGGAACGATTTTATTATGATTTATATGGGCTGGGGCATTGCGGATCAAGAGATTGACTGGATCAATCAAGTGCTTAAGCAATATCCGGACCGAACCGCCATATTATGTTTTCATGAGTATTTGCTTGTGAGCGGAAACCGAAGCCCGATCGGGGAGACGATCTATCAAAAAGTCGTTAAGCCGAATCGCAATGTGGCGATGGTATTAAGCGGCCATTACCATAATGCCATGAAAAAAACCGATGCCCTTGACGATGACGGCGACGGAAAACCGGACCGCCTCGTTCATCAAATTCTGACTGACTATCAGGATGGTCCTGAAGGGGGACAAGGCTATATGCGCATCATGCAATTCGATCAGGCCGCCAATCAGGTTCACATGTTCTCCTACTCGCCGTATACGGATGACATCAATTACTATGACACCGATCTGTTCGCTGATAAAGACGAATTTTCAGCTCAAATGGATTTACAGCCGAAAATGAAAAAGGTAGCGACCGATTATTTTGAATGCAACGTTTATACGAACGAACTGCTCGGTCATCAAAAACACGTAAAAAGCGGAAAAACCGCAGAGTGGGTCTGGGACGGCCTGCAGCCGGAATCGGTTTATTACTGGTACACCGTCGTCAAAGATCCGTACAACTGCAAAACAATATCACCGATCTGGATGTTCAAAACGGGAAATACACCGTATGCTCCAGCTCCGGATCAGCTTGATTTCAGGCATGTCTCCAACCCATAACAGTGAAATACCGCCTGCTGATCGCTCAGAACGGAATCTGACGGTCAGCAGGATTTTTTCTGTACGGAAATGGCGGCGCCCTGCTGTAATAAGTGCTTTTGACTTTTTTATGTCCCTTTTCTATACTAAAATCGATTGGTTTTCTTAAATGCAGGAGGAAACATAATGAACAGTAAAACCGGGACAAAAGAAAGAATTATTCAAACCTCTGCATATCTTTTTCAGATTCAGGGATACCATGCGACAGGTTTGAATCAAATTATAAAAGAGAGCGGAGCACCCAGAGGGTCTGTGTATCATCACTTTCCAAACGGAAAAGAAGAACTCGCCATTGCGGCAATCAGACATACGGGAAGATGCGTTGCAAAGAAAATACAGAATAGTATGTCTGAATTCGGGGACCCTGTAGAAGCCATTCAGCACTTTATTCATGTAACGGCTGAACAGTTTAATGATCCTCAGAATATTGAGGGCGTGCCGGTTGGATTGCTGGCGGGTGAGACCGCTCTGATCAATGAAACGTTAAGATGCACATGTGTTGAGGTGTTCAAGAAGTGGACGGATGTGTTTGCGGCAAAATTTCTTGAGCATGGGTTTGAACAAGAGGAAGCGGAGAAGCTTGGGATGACAATCAACTCGATGATTGAAGGCGCAATCATGTTTTCACTGGCTCACAAAAACAAAGAACCGCTGCTGCTGATTTCAAAGCAGGTTCCGTATATTGTCCAAAACAGAGGGTAGCATTTTAGTACTCTTTTCTTTATAAAAATAGATACCTAAACCCCAGCCTCTCCGTTTTGACAGAGTCATAGAGAATTGATTTGAAAATGGCAGATCAAAAAAACATCTCCAACCCGTAACGGTTGGAGATGTTTCATTTCACCCTGTCCATATAATGCACGAATGTGTAGCGGTCGCCTCTGTAGGCGGATTTGACATGCTCAAAGGCAGTGCCGTCCTGCAGATAAGTGGTCCGCTTGATATAGAGGACGGGCGCGCCGGGCTGGATCCCGAGCAGTTCGGCTTCTTCCTCGGAAGCTGTTCCCGGTTCAAGCTCTTGTTTGGCGCGTGAGATCGGCATCTGATTGTACGCTTCGATGTGCTCATACATGGATGATTGAAAATGGGAGGCATCCAATTTCCCCGCCTTGTCAAACGGGATGTACGAGGCTTCGATCGCCATCGGGATATCATTCGCCAGCCGGACGCGGATGATTTTATGAAGCGTTGCCTGACAGCCGCATCCAAGGATAGAAGATAACTCTTCCGTCGCCTGAATCAGCTGGTATTCGGCAAGTCTGCTCCCCGGCTTCATGCCCCGGCTTCTCATATCTTCAGTGAAGCTTGTCAGCCCTTGAAGCGGCTGCTCCATCTTCAGTTTGCTGACGAACGTTCCCCGGCCTTTCTGTCTGTATAAAAATCCTTCATTCACCAAATTGGAAAGCGCCTGGCGCACCGTCATGCGGCTGATGCCGAATTGTTCGGCGTATTCCCGCTCAGACGGAAGCAGCGCATCCGCTTTCAGCTCGCCGTTTTTGATTTGGGTTTTCAATTGTTCCATAATCTGAAAGTAAATCGGAATCGGAGATTGTTTATCAATCTGCATAGGTCAAATCCTTTCAATCGCCGCCCGCAGCCTCTTCATCAATCAAGACCGTCACATCCGGGTGTTCGTGCAGGGCGGAGGCGGGGAATGCTTCAGTGACGCGCCCGTCCAGAAGCTGCTTCACCGCTTGGGCCTTGCTTTTTCCAGATGCAATGATCAAAATCCGTTTGCCGGACAAGATCGTCCTGATCCCCATTGTCACGGCTTTTTCAGGAACTTGGTCGATTGACGGAAAGTACCGCGCATTCGCCCGTCTTGTCTCTTCATTCAGCTCAACGACATGGGTTCGGGATTCAAATGGCGTTCCGGGCTCATTAAAGCCGATATGGCCGTTGTGTCCGATGCCTAAAAGCTGAATATCCGCTCCGCCGAGTGTTTGAATCAATCGGTCATAGCGTTCGCATTCAGCCTCAAGATCGTCTGCCCGTCCGTCAGGGAGAAAGCGGCGGTCCTTTCGGCTGTCGATATGTGCAAAAAAATGTGTATTCATATAATAATGATAGCTGTTTTTGTCCTCGGGAGAAAGCCCGGCGTATTCATCAAGGTTGATCGTCGTGACATCCCGGAATGACAGGCCCTCGGAGCGGTGCATCCGCACAAGCTCTTTGTATACGCCTTCAGGGGTGCCTCCCGTCGCAAGCCCGAGAACGGCATCCGGCTTTTGTTTAACTGTTTCAGCAATCATCTCTGCGGCTTTTTCACTTAATTCTTCATAATGTCTGCATGTGATGACGTTCATGTCCAATCAGCTCCTCCTGAGATATATGCGGTGTTTCCTCGGCAGATCGTTGCCAGCACGGCGCACTGTCCGTCCGTCAAAACAATGTCGGCGTCTTTTCCTTCCGCAAGGCTTCCTTTACGGTCAAAAATGCCGAGCCGGCGGGCTGCATTTGCCGCTGTCATATTAGCTATATCCAGCCATGAGCAGTTCGTAAACCTGCGCATGAGCGCCGCGCCTTCATTCATTTTTAAAATGGAACCGGCCAGCGTCCCGTCAGAAAGAAGCGCTTTGTCTCCGCAAACGGTGACTCTTTGTCCGCCGAATTCGTATTCTCCGTCCTTAAGCCCTTTTGCCCGCATGGAGTCTGTAATCATGATCAGGTTTTGGCTTCCTTTCGCCAAATAGGCAAGCTTTACAGCCAAAGGATGAGAATGAATGCCGTCAGTGATCAGCTCCGCCGTGATGCGGCCGCAGGCGAGCGCCGTACCGATGCCCCCCGGCTCACGGTGATGAAAGGAGCTCATGGCGTTGAAGAGGTGTGTCATATGCAGTGCTCCGGCATCCGCCGCTTTTTCTAAAAGATCGGCTCCCGCGTCTGTGTGTCCCATTGACGGGATGATGTTCCGGTCTTTTAAATAACGGATCAGGCTGAAATCAGGATCTTCTTCCGGTGCAAGCGTCACGATTTTAATCAGACCTCCGGAGAGACGCTCCCATTTCTGAAAGAGCCCGGCATCGGCCGGCGTAATCCATTGTTTCGGCTGTGCTCCCGCTTTTTTCGGAGAGACAAACGGTCCTTCTAAATGAATGCCGATCAACTCAGCGCCTTTATGAGCCTGCGGTGAGGAGTCCGTCCATTCCTTGGCGTTTTTAAGCGCTTTTTCAATGTTTTCGTGCTGCTGTGTGATCGTGGTCGCTAGAAAAGCGGTTGTTCCTTCTTCGGGCAGCCGGGCGGACATTGTATCAAGAGCCGCGAGATCGGCATCCATTGTATCCGCGCCGTAACCGCCGTGAATATGGATATCTATCATTCCGGGAAGCGCATACGAACCCGCGGGCGCCTTCCATTCCTTCTCATACGTTTCTTGCGGTCTTGTTTGACCCGCGTAAGAAATGATGCCGTCTTTTATGCCGAGAAATCCGTTTCGGATGATTTCCTCTTCTGTTACGATGTCCGCACCGCTGATTAACAAGCTTTCAGCCACTTTAAAACACGCCTTTCTGGTTAGTTGTTAGTTTTATTTTACTCTTTTTCAGACTAGTTATCTAGACCAGTTATGCCGGAATTGTATAAATCTGTTTTGGTTCAGACGGTAAAGTGATAAAATATAACTGTTCAAAGCTCGGAACATCCCAGAACAGGAGGAACATATCTTGGCAAAGGTTCGGACCAAAGACGTAATGGAGCAGTTCCATTTAGAATTGATCAGCGGAGAAGAAGGGATTAACCGCCCGATTACGATGAGTGATTTATCACGGCCCGGTATTGAAATCGCCGGTTATTTTACATATTACCCGAGAGAACGGGTGCAGCTTTTAGGAAAAACGGAGCTGTCATTTTTCGATCAGCTTCCTGAGGAGGATAAAAAACAGCGGATGGAATCGCTGTGCACCGATGTGACGCCGGCTATCATCCTTTCCAGAGATATGCCGATCCCGCCGGAGCTTGTAGAAGCATCCGAGAAAAACGGCGTGCCGGTGCTAAGATCCCCTCTGAAAACAACCAGGCTGTCAAGCCGGCTGACGAATTTTCTTGAGAGCCGTCTCGCGCCGACAACCGCCATTCACGGCGTGCTTGTGGATATATACGGCGTCGGTGTGCTCATAACGGGAAAAAGCGGCGTCGGTAAAAGTGAAACGGCCCTGGAGCTCGTCAAACGCGGCCATCGTCTTGTCGCGGATGACTGCGTCGAAATCCGGCAGGAGGATCAGGATACGCTCGTCGGGAATGCGCCTGATCTGATTGAGCATCTGCTTGAAATCAGGGGTCTCGGCATTATAAATGTCATGACGCTGTTCGGAGCGGGCGCCGTCAGAAGCAATAAAAGAATTACAATCGTCATGGACCTTGAGCTTTGGGAGCAAGGGAAGCAATACGACCGTCTCGGACTTGAAGAGGAAAAAATGAAAATCATTGATACGGAAATTACAAAACTGACCATTCCAGTCCGCCCTGGGCGAAATCTCGCCGTTATTATCGAAGTTGCGGCGATGAACTTCAGATTGAAGCGGATGGGTTTAAATGCCGCCGAGCAATTTACGAATAAGCTGGCGGATGTCATTGAAGACGGCGAACAAGACGAATAGGAGTTGGCAATAATATGAACGAAGCAGGAACACCGATCAATCCGATTGCCTTGCAGCTCGGACCTTTATCCGTGCACTGGTACGGGATCATTATCGGCGCGGGTGCATTATTAGGGCTTTGGATGGCCATGAGGGAGAGCGAAAAGCGAGGGCTGAAAAAGGACATTTTTATTGATCTTGTTCTTTTCGCCATCCCGATCGCAATCATTTGCGCCCGGGCATACTATGTGCTTTTCGAGTGGAGCTATTACTCGGAACACCCCGGGGAAATCATTAAAATTTGGAAAGGCGGTATCGCGATTCACGGCGGATTAATCGGTGCGATCGCAACAGGCGTTGTTTTTTCAAAAGTAAGAGGGATCTCATTCTGGAAGCTGGCGGATATTGCCGCGCCGAGTATTCTGCTCGGTCAGGCCATCGGGCGCTGGGGAAACTTTATCAACCAGGAGGCTCACGGCGAAGCGGTCAGCCGTTCATTTTTGGAAAGTCTTCACCTTCCGGATTTCATCATTAATCAGATGTACATAGACGGACATTATTATCACCCGACGTTTCTATATGAATCGCTGTGGAGCTTTGCGGGTGTCGTGATTCTGCTTCTGCTCCGCCGCGTGAACCTGCGCAGGGGCAATCTGTTCTTAACGTATATCATCTGGTATTCGATCGGCAGATACTTTATTGAAGGAATGCGCACGGACAGCCTGATGCTCACGAGCCAGCTTCGAATCGCGCAGGTCATTTCCATTGTGCTGATTGTTCTTGCGATTATTTTAATGGTTTTCAGACGCGTTAAAGGGTATGCCGATAAGCGGTATGCAGATACGGACTGACGTCTGAAATCGGAAAGGACATAAGATGACTGATAAACGTTTAACCGCCATTTTATTCGATCTCGACGGCACGCTGATTGACACGAATGAACTGATTATCGCTTCTTATCTTCATACGCTTGATCATTATTGCCCGGGACAGTATAAACGGGAAGATGTGCTTCCGTTTATCGGCCCGCCTCTGTACGAAACATTTTCAGGCATTGATGCCGAAAAGTGCGATGACATGATCAGCATGTACAGAGCATTCAATCATGAGAAGCACGATGAGCTTGTCAAGGAGTACGAAACGGTTTATGAAACGCTCGATGAATTGAAAAAAGCGGGCTATCAGCTCGGTATTGTCACCACAAAGCTGAGGGATACAGTCAATATGGGATTGAAGCTGACAGGCATCGGGCGGTTTTTCGATACTGTCGTCACGCTTGATGATGTAAAGCATCCGAAGCCTGATCCCGAACCTGTGCGGCTTGCGCTCAGCCGGCTTGGGTGCGATCCGTCGGAGGCCATGATGGTCGGTGACAATTATCACGATGTCATGGCGGGCAAAAACGCCGGCACAAAAACAGCCGGCGTGGCGTGGACGATTAAAGGCGCACAGGCGCTTTCCGCGTATGAACCCGATTATATGCTTGAGAAAATGAGTGATTTATTGCACATCACCGGAGTGAAGTGATCCGTGAGAAAAACAGACCGCCATCCGGTTGCAGGTGCAAATTCATTGTGGCATGTATATCAGACGGTTCCCTTTCTGAAGGTGATGAAAAACTTCATCATCATCCAGATCGCAAGGTATACGCCGTTTCTAAGCGTGAAGAACTGGCTGTACCGAACCTTTTTGAAAATGAATGTCGGAAAACAAACCTCTTTCGCGCTGATGGTGATGCCGGATATTATGTTTCCTGAAAAAATCACTGTCGGAGAAAACAGCATCATCGGCTACAATACGACGATTTTGGCTCATGAATATTTAATACATGAGTACCGGACCGGTGATGTCACAATCGGTGACGAGGTAATGATCGGGGCAAACACAACGATTCTGCCCGGCGTCACTATCGGGAGCGGAGCCGTTGTATCAGCCGGCACGCTGGTGCATAAAGATGTCCCGGCCGGGGCGTTTGTCGGAGGAAATCCGATGAAGCTGATCTATACGCACGAAGAAATGAAAAAACGAATGGAAAACCCCGCTGATTAACGTCAGCGGGGTTTTTTTATGACTTGATTACAATGGCCTGGCTGCCCATCTGCTTCCAGGCTTTTTCGAATTCAGTCCGGTCCGTTTTTCTGTTTTTATAGCCGTAAGGGTCATTGACGTATACATAATCGTGATCATAACCGGTGACGGCTACGCTGTGCATGCTGTACGTGATGTCGACCTTTCCGTTCGGCGTATTCCAAGTCTGCATTTGATCAACCGGTTTAAAGGAAGTGGTGATAATCACCCAGACCGGCCGTCCCTTTTCAAGCTGGCGGTACACAGCAGAAATGTCTTTTCCCGTCAGGTCGTATACTTTGTTTCCCGCATACTCTTTGGCCAGTTTAACAATCGGCTCATGATAAACGCCTAAACCCGGGCCGTTTTCCATGTCTCCGGCAAATCCTTCATTCGGATCTCCTTTCAGCCCGCTGCTGTATGTGAGCGGAACTTTATTGATTCGATCCGCCAATGTATTTTTTGATACATGATATCCGGCATTGTTCAAAATCATAGCAAGGCTTGTCACCTCACAGCCATTGTACAGTCTGGGTGAATCCATCTGTCTGTACAGAACGACATTCAGCGGTGACGCGCTCCCTTTTAACGGTGTTCTCTCATCAGGCTCGTCGGACTGCTGATTGAAAAGATTCAAATGAATATCGTTTGTATAGATGTTATATCCCAGATAGACAAGGACGGCTGTCAGAATCAGCACACATAATGTTCCAAGCGTCTTCATTATCAATTCTTCTCCCTTGTTTCTGTTGAAGCTATTCTATGTATTATAGCACTTCTGCTCAATATGATTAGATGGTTCTGTTATGTTTACAGATTTGTTCATGATTTAGTCATCAATATGGGAAAGAATAGGCGGACATTGGGCATTGCAATCCATTCTTTTATCTGCTAACATATTATCATATTAGCGAACTAAAGGATTCGGAATTTTCCTTCAGACAAAGCGGAGGTGCAAAAGGGAATGTTTATGTTTGAGAAACCGCATGGCATGAGAGATACGCTTCCCGGTTTATACGAAGCAAAGAAGAAAGTCCGTTCCACACTGACGGATTTAATTGATAAATGGGGTTATCAGTTTATGGAGACTCCGACCCTAGAATTCTATGAAACAGTGGGTGTCCAGTCAGCCATTGAAGAACAGCAGCTGTTTAAGCTTCTCGACCAGGACGGAAAAACGCTTGTGCTTCGGCCTGACATGACCGGACCGATTGCCCGGGTGGCGGCGTCTAAGCTGCACAAAAATAATCATCCGCTCAGAGCGGGATACGCGGCAAGCGTCTACCGCGCTCAAGAACGGGAAGGCGGACGTCCGGCCGAATTCGAACAGGTCGGCGCGGAGCTGATCGGCGACGGATCAACAAGTGCGGACGCTGAGGTGATTGCACTCGCGGCCGGCGCGTTGAAAAACGCGGGATTGCACCGATTTAAAATCGCGATCGGCCATGCAGGGCTCGCAGATGAGCTGTTTGTCGAGGTGCTGGGCAATGCCGAGCGGGCGGATGTTCTGCGGCGCTTTCTCTTTGAAAAGAATTATGTGGGGTACAGAGAACATGTCAAATCGCTTCCGCTTTCTTCAATAGACAAAAGCCGGCTGCTCGGACTTTTGGAATTGCGGGGCGGAAAAGAGATCTGCGCCAAAGCGGAGGAGATCATCGGCATCTCCGGGCAAAGCGTGATTCAGGAGCTGGAAGACCTATGGGACATTCTTGAAGATTACGGGTGTGCCGAGCATATCCGGCTTGATCTGAACATGGTCAGCCATATGAGTTATTACACGGGAATTTTATTCGAAGTGTATGCGGCAAATGTCGGGTTTGTCATCGGAAGCGGCGGCCGCTATAACAATCTTCTCGGCCATTTCGGCAGCCCTGCTCCCGCCACGGGCTTCGGACTCCGTATCGACAGGCTGATTGAAGCGCTCGGCATCCAGGAAGAAACAAGCGAGGCGGACGCCGTTATTTTCAGCAAGGAGCAGCGGGCGCAGGCCATTTTATTCGCAGAGGAAGAAAGGGCAAGAGGCAGAAAGGTCGTCCTGCAGGATTTGGCGGGCGTTGAAAATATCGATCATATGACAAAATCATTCACAAACGTCACATACTTTATCGGTGCCAGAAAGGAAGAGCAAAATGGGTAAGGTACTCACAATGGCAATGCCAAAAGGGCGGATATTCGAAGAAGCGGCCGGATTGCTGCGGCAGGCCGGATACAGGCTGCCCGAGGAGTTTGAGGAATCAAGAAAGCTGATCATCGACGTTCCTGAAGAAAATCTCCGCTTTATTTTAGCGAAGCCGATGGACGTCACGACTTATGTCGAACATGGCGTCGCTGATGCCGGTATTGCCGGAAAGGATGTCATGCTTGAAGAAGAGCGTGACGTGTATGAGGTGCTCGATCTGAATATCAGCAAATGCCATCTCGCCGTTGCGGGGCTTCCGGGAGCGGATTGGAACGGTGTCGCCCCGAGGATTGCGACGAAATATCCCAATGTTGCGTCAAGTTATTTCAGAGAGCAGGGCGAGCAGGTGGAAATCATTAAGCTGAACGGCTCCATTGAGCTGGCGCCTTTAATCGGGCTTGCTGACAGAATCGTGGATATCGTATCAACAGGGCGGACATTAAAGGAAAACGGACTCGTTGAATCAGAACACATTTGTGACATCACATCGCGTTTTATCGTCAATCCGGTCAGCTACCGCATGAAGGATGACGTCATCGACGAAATGGCTGCCAGGCTGGCCAGGGTTGTGGAAGGAGAAACGGCAAAATGAAAATAACCGCAATAAAAAAAAGCGAGCGTTTTTCACTGAAGCGTTCCATTGACAGCGGAACCGAAGAGCAGCGGAAAACCGTCAGGGCGATTATTGAAGACGTCAGAAAAAACGGTGACAAAGCCGTTTTAGCCTATACAAAAACATTTGACGGCATCAGCCTGGACCGGTTGGCGGTGAGCGCAGAAGAAATCGCAGAGGCGTACCGTCTGCTTGATGATCAGCTGCTGGAAGTGATCAAGCAGGCAATCGCCAATATTAAAGAATATCACGAGCGCCAGCTGCAATCCTCTTGGTTTTACCATCGTAAAGACGGCACAATGCTCGGACAGAAGATAACGGCGCTTGATTCCGCGGGCGTATATGTGCCGGGCGGGACGGCTGCTTATCCGTCGTCCGTTTTGATGAATGTCATCCCCGCTCTCGCTGCGGGAGTGGGGCGGATCGTTCTCGTCAGTCCGCCGGGAAAAGACGGCCGCCTTTCGCCGGGCGTTCTGGCGGCGGCGTCTGAGCTCGGCATAAAGGAAATTTACAAAGCGGGAGGCGCGCAGGCGATTGCCGCGCTCGCTTACGGAACCGAAACGATACAGCCTGTTGATAAGATTACAGGTCCCGGCAATATTTTTGTGGCGCTGGCGAAGCGCGAAGTCTTCGGTGATGTGGATATTGACATGATAGCCGGGCCAAGCGAAATCGCAGTCCTGGCAGACGATACGGCGGCGCCCGAAGAAGTTGCCGCTGACCTGCTTTCTCAGGCCGAACACGATATGCTCAGCTCAAGCGTGCTTGTCACCGACTCACGGAAGCTTGCCGAAGCGGTATCAGATGAAGTGGATAAACAGCTTCAGACGCTGCCGCGTAAAGAAATTGCCGAAGCGTCGATCAGGGATCACGGCCATATTTACATCGCGGAAACGATGGAGGATGCGGTGGACACGGTGAACGCGCTGGCGCCTGAGCATTTAGAAATCATGACGCATTCGCCGGAGGCTTTGCTTGGAAGCATCAGGCACGCGGGAGCGATTTTCTTAGGGCGATACAGCGCTGAACCGGTCGGCGATTATTTTGCAGGACCGAATCATGTTCTGCCGACAAACGGGACGGCGCGGTTTTCAAGCCCGCTGAATGTCACGGATTTTCAAAAGAAATCGAGCATCATCTCATACAGCCGGAAGGCATTTGAAACCCACGCGGACAGCATTGCCGCCTTTGCGAGACTGGAAGGGCTTGAAGCGCACGCGAGATCGATTGAAGCGAGAAACGGAGGAAATGACCGATGAGAAAAGCGGAACGCGCCAGAAAAACAAATGAGACGGATATTAAGCTGGCTTTCGGTATTGACGGAGAAGGAAAAGCCGATATCAGCACGGATGTGCCGTTTATGACTCATATGCTTAATTTGTTTACAAAGCACGGACAATTCGATTTAACCGTTGACGCAAAGGGCGATACGGAGATAGATGATCACCACACGACTGAAGATATCGGCATCTGCTTAGGGCAGGCTTTTTTGGAGGCGCTCGGTGATAAAAAAGGAATCAAACGGTACGGATCAGCGCTTGTGCCGATGGACGAAGCGCTCGCCCAAGTCGCCGTAGACCTGAGCAACCGGCCGCACCTTGAGATGCGCGCTGTATTTCCGCAAGCGAAAGTCGGAACGTTTGATACCGAGCTGGTACATGAATTCTTATGGAAACTGGCGCTCGAAGCGAGAATGAATCTGCACGTCATCGTTCATTACGGCACGAATACCCATCATATGATAGAAGCCGTGTTTAAGGCGCTTGGCAGAGCGCTGGACGAAGCGTCATCCATTGACCCGCGCGTCAAAGGTGTACCGTCTACGAAAGGGATGCTGTAAATGATCGGTGTAATTGATTACGGAATGGGCAATTTATTCAGCGTGTCGAAGGCGCTGGAACGCGTCGGCGTCCCGTATGTCGTTTCAGATCGGCCGGAAGAGCTCGAAAAAGCGGATGCTTTTATTCTCCCCGGTGTCGGATCATTCAGTGACGCCATGGACAATTTACGCAGCACGAACCTCGATCAATTCATTGGCCGCATGGTTGATGAGGGGAAGCTGCTTCTCGGCATCTGCCTCGGCATGCAGCTCATTTTCGAAGAAAGCAGCGAAAACGGCTCTGCAAAAGGACTTGGTTTATTAGCCGGAAAAGCAGTGAGACTCAAAGACAGGGATGCCGAAGGAAATAAGCTGAAGGTGCCGCATATGGGCTGGAACCGGCTGACGGTTCACCAAACATCTCCTTTGCTTTCGGAAGCGGGAGAAGGCTTTGTTTACTTTGTCCATTCCTATTATATAGACGGGATGGAAGAAGGCGATCTGCTGGCAAGCGCTGAGTACGGCGTTCGAGTTCCTGCGGTCGTCGGGAAACGCAATGTCTTCGGAGCGCAGTTTCACCCGGAAAAAAGCGGCACGGCCGGAATGGCGATCTTAACGCAATTTACAAAAATGGCAGCGGAACAGAAGGTGAAGAAATGAATGCTTTTACATTATATCCGGCAATCGATATGAGAAACGGCAAATGCGTCCGCCTCATTCAAGGTGATTACGGCAAGGAAACGATCTACGGAGACTCACCTTTAGACATGGCGGCGCAATTTGCACAAGAAGGTGCTGAATGGATTCATCTCGTGGATCTTGACGGTGCGAAAGAGGGCAGGAAAGTAAACGACAGGCATGTTCTGGACATCGTCCGGCAGCTTGATGTCAAAGTTGAGATCGGCGGCGGGATTCGTTCTGAAGCGGATGTATACGGCTACTTATCACAAGGCGCTGATCGCGTCATTCTCGGCAGCTCGGCCGTTTCCGATCCGGCGTTTGTGAAAAGCATGCTGAAACAATACGGCGGCAAAATCGCCATCGGCCTTGATGCGAGAAACGGGTATGTCTCGACGGAAGGGTGGCTGGAAACATCCTCGGTAAGAGCGTCCGATCTGGGCCGTGAATTGGCGGAGGAAGGAGCGGAAACCTTCATTTTCACGGATATTGCGACTGACGGCATGCTGTCAGGCCCGAACATTGAAAGCACCGTTCAGCTCGCAAAAGCAACGGGGAAAAACGTCATCGCCTCAGGCGGTGTCAGCTCAGTCGCCGACCTCAAAGCACTGGCCCGCTGCAAAGACGCCGGCGTATCGGGAGCCATTATCGGAAAAGCGCTGTATACAAAACAATTTTCATTGGCTGAAGCGCTCAGCGGGGTGAAGGACGCATGATCACGAAACGAATCATTCCGTGTCTCGATGTGAAAGAAGGACGCGTCGTCAAGGGCATTCAATTTCTCGGTCTGAAGGATGCGGGCGATCCTGTCGAACTGGCCGAAGCCTATGACAGGGAGGGCGCTGACGAGCTTGTTTTTCTCGACATTTCCGCCTCTCATGAAGGCCGGAAGACGATGACTGACGTCGTGGAGCAGGTTGCGGCAAAACTGGCGATTCCGTTTACGGTCGGCGGCGGAATCAATCAATTAAGCGATATGAAACGAATGCTTCGCGCAGGCGCTGATAAAGTATCCGTTAATACAGCGGCCGTCCTCCGTCCCGAGCTGATTACGGAAGGAGCGGATTTTTTCGGCTCGCAATGCATCGTAGCGGCGATCGACGCAAAGTATGACGAAGATTCGGATTGCTATAAAGTGTACACACACGGGGGCAGAAAGAAAACCGAGTGGGAAGTCACGGCTTGGGCAAAAGAAGCCGTCAAACGGGGAGCGGGTGAAATCCTGCTGACAAGCATGGACGCTGACGGTGAGAAAACAGGCTTTAACCATAAGCTTACAAAACTTGTCTCACGTGCCGTCCCGGTGCCTGTCATTGCGTCAGGGGGAGCCGGCAGCGCGCGCCATATGCTTGAAGCCTTCACGATCGGTGAAGCGGACGCCGCACTTGCAGCTTCCATTTTCCATTACAAAGAGACATCTATAAAAGAAGTGAAAGATTATATGAAGAAACACGGGGTGAATGTGAGATGAAACAGGCAGATGAACTGCGGTTTGACGAGGCCGGACTGATTCCCGCCATCGTGCAGGATGCGGCAAGCAAAGAAGTGCTGACACTGGCTTATATGAATCGTGAATCCTACGAAAAAACGATAGAAACGAAAGAAACCTGGTTTTACAGCCGTTCACGCGGGGAGCTGTGGCATAAAGGAGCGACGTCGGGGAATACCCAAAAGGTGAAAGCCATCCGCTATGATTGCGATCAAGATGCCCTTGTCGTGCTTGCGGAGCCTTCAGGACCTGCATGCCATAAGGGAAGCTACAGCTGCTTTTCTCCGGAAAAAGCGGACGCGCAGGATCGTTTCGGCATCTTAAACGAACTGGAAAGCGTAATCGCCAAACGGCAGGCGGAGATGCCTGAGGGAGCCTACACAACGTATCTGTTTCGGGAAGGTGTCGATAAAATTCTCAAAAAAGTCGGCGAAGAAGCCGCAGAGGTGATCATCGCCGCGAAAAACCGCGACCATGAAGAATTAAAATGGGAAGCGGCAGATTTGCTGTATCATTTGCTCGTTCTTCTGCGTGAACAGTCGCTTCCTTTAGACGACGTGCTTGACGTTCTTGCGAAACGCCATTCAGCATCTGAGTAACAAAAACCTCACGGAGGACTCCGTGAGGTTTTTAAATATGCCCGAACTTAAACATTCAATAAAATATTCCTTATTTCTGCAACCGGAGGCAGACGAATTTGATAATATTGACTAATAGAGTTTATTTTGGTTTTTATCAAAAATGTACGTTTTGTTCATATTCCGTTCATGCACATCCGTTATAGTATAAACAGTGATATAGGAGGAAAACATATGCCGAATAAACAACCAAAACCTAAAGGGAAATTCAGCTCATTCTTTTCATTAGTCAAAAAAACAAAACCATCCTACGGAATGCTGGCCTTCGCACTGTCTCTCAGTATTGTGACAACGCTCGTCAGCCTGTTGATTCCGCTGTTGACAAAGCAGCTCGTCGACGGCTTTTCCATGTCGTCGCTGTCAGGCGTGCAGATCGGAATCATCGCAGCCGTGTTTATCGTACAGGCTGCATTAAGCGCCTACGCCACCTACGCCCTGAACTACAGCGGCCAGAAAATCATCTCGGGGCTGCGTGATTTGTTGTGGCAGAAGTTAATTAAACTGCCTGTCTCTTATTTTGACAAAAACGCCACGGGAGAAACGATCAGCCGTGTCACCAATGACACGATGGTGGTAAAAGAGCTGATCACAAACAATATCAGCGGATTTATTACCGGAATCATTTCCGTTATCGGGTCACTGACGATCTTATTTTTCATGAACTGGAAGCTCACATTGCTCGTGCTGATCGTCGTGCCGCTGGCTGCGGTGATTTTAGTGCCGATCGGCCGGAAAATGTTTAAAATTTCTCGGGAAACACAGGATGAGACGGCGAGATTCACCGGATTATTAAACCACATCCTCCCGGAAATCAGACTTGTGAAAGCCTCAAACGCTGAAGAAGCGGAATACGGCCGCGGAAAAGCAGGCATCATGGCGCTCTTTAAACTCGGTCTTCGTGAAGCGAAGGTGCAGTCGCTCGTAGGCCCGCTTATTACACTTGTATTAATGGCGGCGCTGGTCGCTGTCATCGGGTACGGCGGAATGCAGGTGTCATCGGGTGAACTAACAGCCGGCGCGCTCGTTGCCTTTATTCTGTATTTGTTTCAGATCATTATGCCGATGGGCCAAATCACTTCATTTTTTACACAGCTTCAAAAATCCGTCGGCGCAACGGAACGGATGATTCACATTCTTGCAGAAAAAGAAGAAGATATCCAAACCGGAAAGATCATTGAAAACGCAGATCAGCCGATTAAGCTTGAACAAGTCTCATTCGGCTACAAAAAAGATCAAACCATCTTAAAAGACATTACGGCAACGATTGAGGCCGGCAAAGTCACCGCGATTGTCGGACCGAGCGGCGGCGGGAAAACAACGTTATTTAAGCTGCTGGAACGATTCTACAATCCGACGGCCGGCAGCATCCTGCTCGGAAGCGAACCGATTGATGCGTATTCCCTTGAATCATGGCGGGAGCATATCGGCTACGTGTCGCAGGAAAGCCCGTTAATGTCAGGCACCATCCGCGACAATATCTGCTACGGATTAAAACGCGAGGTGACTGACGATGAATTAAGACGAGCAGCCGACATGGCCTACGCCCTGCAATTTATTGAAGACTTACCGAAGAAATTTGAAACCGAGGTCGGTGAACGGGGGATTATGCTGTCAGGCGGACAGCGCCAGCGCATCGCCATTGCCAGAGCACTTCTCCGTAATCCGAGCATTCTCATGCTTGATGAAGCGACATCCAGTCTGGACAGCCAATCTGAAAAATGGGTGCAGCAGGCGCTCGAAGTCTTAATGGAAGGGCGCACCACGATTGTGATCGCCCACCGTTTATCCACGGTTGTGGATGCAGATCAGCTTCTCTTTGTCGAACAGGGGGAAATCACCGGCCGGGGCACACATCATGAATTAATGGCATCCCATTCGCTGTACCGCGATTTTGCGGAACAGCAGCTGAAGCTGAATGCCGATTTAGAAAACAAAGCTGTGTAAAGCAAGACTTTAGGAATAGAAAGCAGCTGAAAAAGCTGCTTTTTATTTTGCAGCCGGAGTCCTATTCATTGGAAGCGGGGGTCAAATCATGAAAAAACGCACAACGATTTTTTATTGTCACGCTGCCGTGCTGCTCGTAATCATGACTGCCGGGTGTACGGGCGGTAACGATGAAGAGCCGGGCCATTCTTCAAGTCCGGCCGGGGGAAGCAGCATAAACAAGGATGAAACAGCATCAGCGGCAGAAAAAAACGAAGCCGTAAACAAAGATTCACATCACATCTCTGCGGACAAAAGCGAACCAGACAGCATCGCGGCAGATTATTCGCCTCTGCAAATTGAATATGCCCGCGTCTGGCTGCAGCTTGGGGAAAATCAGAAGATAGATGAATTGAACGTTCGCCGCATTCCGGCCGGAGCACTCGTCAATCCTGACGATCATACGAGCGCCCGCTATCCGGAAGATGTTACTCAGTTAGCCGGTTCCCGTTTAGTTGATGGGTCGGTCACTTACAGCAGCAACGGCGACGGCACCACTCAGGTATACAATGTTCCTTTGCGCTGGGAGTTTACTGAAAAAGGTGTAATGAAAGAAGTGACGGAGGAGATGATCCGCCATACAAAAAAAGTGTATGTCGATACAGGAGACAATGAGAAGATCAGACGGCTTATAAAGATCATGTCGATTCATTAAAAGATGATGAGTGAAAAAATCAGAAGGAGGGATTTTTATGGCTGTCATATTGGTTGCGGATGATGACCGTCATATCCGTGAGCTTGTCCGCCTTATGATGGAGCAGAGCGGCTTTGACGTCGCAGAAGCTGAAGACGGAGAAGCGGCGGTGCGGCTGATAGAATCAACACCTGTTGATCTTGCCATACTGGATGTGATGATGCCGAAAATGGACGGGTTTGAAGTCAGTGAAGCCGTCCGCAGCTTTACGGACATTCCGATTTTGATGCTGACGGCAAAAGGCGAAACACTGGACAAAGTGCAAGGTTTTACTTCCGGAGCGGACGATTATCTCGTCAAACCGTTTGAGCCGCTTGAGCTTGAAGCGAGGGTCAAAGCATTGCTGAAACGGTACCGGATCACCGCTGAAAAACTGCTGACCGTCGGAACGGTCACATTAGATAAGCAATCCCGCACCGTAACGCGCGGCGGCGGGGCGGGAATGACGCTGCCCCGGCGCGAATTTGAGCTTTTATTCAAGCTCGCCAGTTACCCGAATAAGACGTTTTCCAGAGAACATTTAATAGAAGATATTTGGGGCTTTGATTATGAAGGTGATGAGCGGACGGTTGACGTGCATATTAAAAGGCTGAGAGAACGGTTTCCGGAAAAAGACTATCCCTTTGCCATTCATACGGTGCGGGGGCTCGGCTATCGGTTTGTGGTGACAGGATGAAACGGATCTTCAGAACGGCTGGAAAAATCATCATCCTTCTCACTGTCACCGCATTCTTATGGCTCGCGGCCCACCTGATCGTTCAGGGATTCGGTCTCATATGGCCGATTTTGCTTGTGCCCTACGTCCAGCAGATTCTCACGCTTTGGCTTGTTTTCGGCCTGCTGTTTGTCACGATGTTTATTTTTTCAAAGTCAGCACGTGAAAGACATCATGCGATCTGGGATTCGCTGACCGCCACGATCAAGCAAATGTCGAGCGGCAACTTCACTGCGGCCGCCTCCAGAAAAATGGAGAAGATTGAACGGGACCACCCCGTGACGAAATTGGCTGATGAACTGTCGACACTTGCCGCGGAACTGAGTGAAATGGAAAAACTGAAACAAGAATTTATTTCGAACGTTTCCCATGAAATCCAAACCCCGCTTACTTCATTAAAGGGGTACGCGCACCTCCTGAAAAAACCGGATTTGTCATATGAGGAGCGGGGGCGCTACTTACACATCATCGAGACAGAAACAGAACGATTATCAAAAATCAGTGAAAATCTGCTGAAGCTCACTGCACTCGAACGCCAAACCGAACCGATTCAAAAAAAACCGTTCCGCATTGACAAACAGCTGCGGCGCACCATATTGACCTGTGAGCCTGAGTGGTCCGCCAAACAGATTGAATTTCTCATTGATTTACAGGAATCGTATGTGTACGGAGATGAGGCGCTGCTCAGCCAAGTATGGATGAATCTGATTCACAATGCCGTGAAGTTTACCGGTGAGGGAGGCCGCATATCTGTTAAAATTGTTGATTTGCCGGAGGCGGCTGTCGAAATCGCCGACAACGGAATCGGAATGGAGCCTGAGCAGGCGGAGCGCGTATTTGAACGGTTTTATAAAGCGGACAAGGCGAGAAACGCAGGGGGCAGCGGCCTCGGCCTGTCCATCGCCAAAAAAATCGCCGAGCTGCACGGCGGTTCGATAGAGGTTGAAAGCAAGCGCGGCGAAGGAACCCTTTTCCGCGTCACCCTTCCTGCCGATCCTCATGAAAAAAACAGCTAAAATCTGGTCGAACCAGCCAGTAAAAAACGAAGCTGATTCTGTCTTTTGAACTATTGAGGCGAAACCGTTTTATGGTATACTACTGACGGTAATACGTATAAAACGGAGGATATTTGTGGGAAAACACACTTCTGAACATAAAAAGCACGCACAAATTGTCCAGCTGCTTCAGGATGGACAATATTTTTTTCATAAAGGCTTAAAAGCATATAAAGAGCGGAATTTAAAACGGGCCAGCAAACTGATTCAGAGGGCCGTTCACCTCGAGCCGAATGATTCCGAAATGCTGTCCCGGCTGGCCGTCATTTATTCTGAAATGGGCCACTACCAGCAGTCAAATGAGCTGTTCGACTTTATTATGGTGAACCTGAAAGAAGAAATGCCCGAGTGTCATTACTTTAAAGCGAACAATTTCGCGCATTTGGGGCTCTTTCAGGAAGCATACAAAGAAGCCGCGGCTTATTCAGATGCCGATCCGGACGGAGAATTCAGCGAAGAGATAGAAAATCTGATGGAGCTTTTGGATTTCGGTGAAGCGGGTGAAAACGAATCGCTCTATGACCAGGATGAATTGCTGATCAGGCAGGACCGGGCAAAAACGCTTCTTGAGAGCGGCCAGCTTCATGAAGCGGTTGTCATGCTTGAAGAGATTACAGCCGATTATCCCGAGCTTTGGTCCGCATACAACAACCTTGCGCTCGCTTACTTTTACTCAGGCAATGTCACAAAAGCGAAACAGACGGTATTCGAAGTGCTTGAGAAAAATGAAGGCAATCTCCATGCCTTGTGCAACTACCTGGTATTCTGCTATTACGAGAGAGAAGATGAAAAAGTCGGGGAATTGAGCGAAAGGCTCTCCAATGTATATCCGATTTTATTCGAACAGCGCTACAAGCTGGGGGCGACGCTGGCGCTTGTCGGCAGACATGATCTCGGCTATAAATGGCTCCGGTCTCTCTACAAAAGCGGGTTTGAAGGCGACGACACGTTTTATTACTGGCTGGCCGCCTCAGCCTACGGGACAGGCCGCACAGCATTTGCCGAAACCATTTGGAGAAAGGCCGAAACCGAATTTCCCGAATCAGACCGGTCCGCGCCTTGGGCGGAACGGCAGGAACCGCTGCCTGCTGCACTTGAACAGCGGCTCGCCGCCTATTATATCAGCAGCGCTGAAGGAGAGCGGAACCAGCTTGAAAAAGTTCTGACGGCAAAACGCGCTGCTTCACCGTTTGAACAAGACTTCGTCAGACTGCTGCTTTCCGGTGAAGAAGGCGCTTCAGGCGTTTCTCATGATGCTTTGTTTACGTATCGGACGGTCAAGCTGCTGGAGAAAGCGGAAGCCGGCAGTTTAAAGACTGACGTCATGAGCTGCTGGGTTTTTCACGTCATTCAGCACATCCGCGCCGCCGCTGCCGTACAGAATGAGCGGGCATGGGCCGCAGCCATCGCATACGTATGGAAAGAAGCGAACGGCGAAAAAACGACGAAAAAAGATACGGCCGCCGTTTACGGTGTATCTCCGGCAACACTGTCAAAATACATCAGACAAATAGATGATATATTGGAATAAAACCGATTCTTTCTATATAAAGAGTCGGTTCTTTTTTTATCAGAAAGGGGTAAAACAGAACTTTACTGCCGAAAAAAGAGATTTTTATACGTCTTTTTTTTGCTTTTTGAACCGAAATCAGGCCGCCAGCACCGTTTATTTTGCAAAATATGAGATTTGCAATCACATTGAAATATAACTGTAATAAAAATTGTCGAAACATGATGGTATAATGATTCTCGTACATAAGAGATTAGTTTATTTTACATGTGCTGTATAATCTATACCAATTTAAAAGATTAAAAGATTCATACATAAAAATCATCAGCCTCACGGGTTTGTGAGGAAGCGTAACTTTGATGTTCATAATAGAATTCCAAATGAGAACAGGTTTAAAGTAAAAGGGAGGAAAGAAAAAGTGAAAAAGAGTTTATTAACACTTGGTTTGGCTTCCGTCATCGGGACAAGCAGTTTTTTGATCCCATTTACAAAAACTGCATCGGCGGAAACATTAGACAGCAAAAAAGCAAAAATCGAAAGCAAGCAATCTGAGGTGGCTTCAAGCCTTGATGCAAAAGAAAAGGAATTGTCTAAACTTCAGGACAAGCAGGCTAAGATTGAAAAAGAACTGAAAGACATTAACGCAAAAGCGTTGGATACAAGCAATAAAATTGAAGATAAAAAAGCTGAAAACGAAAAAACGAAAAAGCGCATCGCTGATTTGAAAAAAGAAATCAAAGAAACAGAAGCGCGTATTGAAAAACGCAATGAAATCCTGAAAAAACGCGTTCGTTCTTTACAGGAAAACGGCGGTTCTCAAGGATACATAAATGTTCTTTTAGGGGCGACAAGCTTCGGGGACTTCATTTCACGTGCGACTGCGGTATCTTCTATCGTTGATGCGGATAAAGACCTGATCAAACAGCAGGAGCAGGATAAAGCGAAACTCGAAGATGCGGAAGCTGAGCTTAACGTGAAGCTGAAAAAAGTCCAGGATGACCTTGCGAAGCTAGAGTCTATGCAAAAAGACCTGAACAAACAGCTTGATCAGAAAGACAAGCTTTTCGACGAAGCGAAAAACGGTCAGAAAAAAGCGGCTGCCGCTATCTCTGATCTGAAAAAAGAAGCGTCACAGCTTGCAAACGCAAAAGCTGAGACTGAAAAAGAACAGAAGCGCATTAAAGCTGAGCAGGCTGCAGCGGCTGCCCTGATCAAAAAGCAGGAAGAAGCGCAAAAAGCCTCTGAAGACCAAAACCAAACAGATGACAGCCAGCCGGCAGCGGTTAAAACTGTGAAAAAAGCAGCTGTTTCAACTGAAACATCCGATTCATCTGACAGCTCAAGCCAATCGGGCACTTCAGGCGGATCTTCTCATAACAGCGGCGGTTCAGATGATTCTGACGGAGGATCTGTTATTTCAAACTCAGGCGGTATTGAAGGCGCGATCAGCGTAGGATCAAGCCTTGTGGGTCAATCTCCGTACAAATTCGGCGGCGGACGCACACAATCTGATATTAATAACCGTATCTTTGACTGCTCTTCATTTGTACGCTGGGCTTATGCTAACGCAGGCGTTAACCTCGGACCTGTAAGCGGCACAAGCACAGATACGCTAATCGGAAGAGGTAAAGCGGTCAGCGCGTCTGACATGAAACGCGGAGACTTAGTATTCTTCGATACGTATAAAACAAACGGCCACGTCGGCATCTACTTAGGTAACGGAACGTTCCTGAACGATAATACATCTCATGGTGTATCCATTGATTCTATGAGCAACCCTTACTGGAAAAAAGTATTCAACGGCAATGTAAGACGTGTCGTGCAATAATGAATAAGACAAGGGCCTTCCATCCCGGAAGGCTCTTTCTTTATTTGTATACCCGCTCAGGAGATGCCTAATCACGTTTTCTCAGAAAAATGAGCAAAAAAATAGCGTATTGCCCTCAGATTTTATAGGATATGGGTAAGGAATACGATTGATGGGGATTCTTATTCATATAGGGTGCGCCCCATTTCGAAAAGGAGTGAATCATGGTGTCAGAAGAAAAAATTTATGATGTGATCATTATCGGCGCGGGTCCGGCGGGGATGACCGCTGCCGTTTACACATCGCGAGCGAACTTATCCACATTAATGATCGAAAGAGGAATTCCGGGCGGCCAGATGGCTAACACAGAGGATGTTGAAAACTATCCGGGTTTTGAAAGCATTCTCGGCCCTGAACTTTCTAATAAAATGTTTGAACATGCGAAAAAATTCGGTGCGGAATATGCGTACGGCGATATTAAAGAAATCGTCGACGGCAAAGAATATAAAACGGTCAAAGCCGGTTCAAAAGAATATAAAGCGCGCGCCATCGTCATTTCTGCCGGAGCGGAATATAAAAAGATCGGCGTTCCCGGGGAAAAAGAACTTGGCGGCCGCGGCGTATCGTACTGTGCGGTATGTGACGGCGCATTCTTCAAAAATAAAGAGCTTGTCGTAGTCGGCGGCGGAGACTCGGCTGTGGAAGAAGGCGTCTATCTGACACGCTTCGCTTCAAAAGTCACCATCGTTCACAGACGTGATAAATTGCGTGCGCAAAGCATTCTTCAGGCGCGTGCCTTTGACAATGAGAAAATTGATTTCGAATGGAATAAAACCGTAAAAGAAATCCACGAGGAAAACGGAAAAGTCGGCAGACTGACACTTGTGGATACTGTGACGGGAGAAGAGGAAGAATTCAAAGCTGACGGCGTCTTTATTTATATCGGCATGCTTCCGCTTTCTAAACCGTTCGAAAACTTGGGCATCACAAATGAAGAAGGCTACATTGAAACAAATGATCAAATGGAAACGAAAGTTCCCGGCATTTTCGCTGCGGGAGACATCCGTGAAAAATCACTCCGCCAGATCGTTACGGCGACAGGTGACGGAAGTATTGCGGCCCAAAGCGTTCAGCATTATGTGGAAGAGCTTCAGGAAACGCTCAAAACCGTTAAATAATCGCTGTAATGTTCAGTTTTTGAATCGTTACTGGCTTTTAATTCCGCTGTAACACGGGTGAAATACTGATGTTTTAAGATAAATGTAGTAATTGACCCCCTTTTTATATGAATACACCTTGGCACGGATTCCAGTATCCGTGCCCTTTTTTTGTAAATTTTTGTTTTCTGTCAAATAAAAGAAAAGGATGTCGGTGTCTCTGCATTGTGAGAGACATGCCGAAACGGTATAATGAAGAGACGATGATTTGTTGAGAAGGTTAGGTGACGTACTTGTGCAAAGAGTGACAAATTGTGTGCTGCAGACAGATGATCAGGTTCTCCTTCTCCAAAAGCCGAGACGGGGCTGGTGGGTCGCGCCCGGCGGGAAGATGGAGAGCGGTGAATCAGTCAGAGATTCCGTCATCAGAGAGTACAGAGAAGAGACGGGTATTTATATCTTAAATCCGCAGTTAAAAGGCGTGTTTACCTTTATTATTAAGGAACAGGAACAAATCGTGTCAGAGTGGATGATGTTTACTTTTGTCGCCGATTCCTACACGGGGCGGAATGTCGCTGAATCAGAGGAAGGCATTCTGAAGTGGCATGACGTGAAAGATATCCACAGCCTTCCGATGGCGCCCGGAGACGGACATATCCTTGATTTTATGATCAAGGGCCAAGGGCTTTTGCACGGCACCTTTACGTATACGCCGGACTTCGAGCTGCTCAGCTATCGTTTAGATCCGCAGCTTATCAAATAAAAGAAAGACCTCAGGGGGGAGAAAGATGAGTGTGAATGAAAATCATGATATTCAGCTCGTCATCATAACGGGAATGTCTGGAGCGGGGAAAACCGTCGCCATTCAAAGCTTTGAGGATCTCGGCTATTTTTGCGTCGACAATCTGCCGCCTTCCTTGCTGCCGAAATTTTTGGAACTGATGAAAGAATCAAGTTCAAAAATGAGCAAGGTCGCACTTGTCATGGATCTGCGGGGACGTGAATTTTTTGACAGGCTGATTGAGGCGCTGGATGAAATGGCGGAAAATCCGTGGATTACACCGCGCATTCTCTTTTTAGATGCGAAGGATTCCATCCTTGTGACGAGATACAAAGAAACGAGACGTTCTCATCCGCTGGCCGCTACCGGGCTTCCTCTCGAAGGAATCGCACTGGAGCGCCAGCTGCTTGAAGAATTGAAAGGGCGCTCTCAGCTGATCTATGACACGTCGGATATGAAACCGCGTGATCTGCGTGAAAAAATCGTGGCGCATTTCGCCACGAACCAAGGTGAGACCTTTACAGTGAACGTGATGTCATTCGGTTTCAAATACGGCCTTCCGATAGATGCCGATCTCGTGTTTGATGTAAGGTTTCTGCCGAATCCGTTCTACATTGAAAGCATGAGGCCGCTTACGGGGAAAGATGAGGAAGTCTCATCTTATGTGATGAAGTGGAATGAAACACAAAAGTTTATCGAAAAGCTTGTTGATCTGCTCGGCTTTATGCTTCCGTCTTATAAGCGGGAAGGAAAAAGCCAGCTTGTCATCGCGATCGGCTGTACGGGAGGCCAGCACCGCTCTGTTACACTCGCTGAGTATCTGGCTGATTACTTTAAAAAGGATTTTTATACTCATGTTACTCACCGGGACATTGAAAAGAGAAGCAGGAAATGAATAAGAAGCCGAAAATCGCAATCTTCGGAGGCGGAACGGGTTTGTCCGTGCTGCTCCGCGGATTAAAGCATAAGCCCGTTGATATTACGGCGATTGTGACCGTTGCCGATGACGGCGGAAGTTCAGGCCGTCTGCGGGATGAACTTCAAATTCCGCCGCCGGGTGACATCCGTAACGTACTGGCTGCTTTGTCAGATGTTGAGCCGCTCGTTGAAAACCTGTTTCAGCACCGTTTCAATAAAGGAAGCGACTTAACCGGACATTCGCTCGGCAATTTGATTTTGGCAGCGATGACGAATATAACCGGTGATTTCTTTCACGCTGTCACCGAAATGAGCAAAGTGCTGAATGTCCGCGGCAGAGTATTGCCGGCTGCCAACACCAGCGTCGTTCTTCATGCCGAAATGGAGGACGGGCAGGTCGTCTCCGGAGAATCGACCATTCCTTCTTACGGCCAGCGCATTAAACGGGTGTTTCTGACGCCTGAAAAAATTGATCCGCTGCCGGAGACGATTGACGTGATCCGCCAGGCCGACTTAATCATTATCGGCCCGGGAAGCCTGTATACAAGCATTCTCCCGAACCTGCTCGTGCCGAAAATCGGAGAGGAAGTCGTCAAGGCTGCGGCCAAAAAAGTATATATCTGTAATGTCATGACGCAGCCCGGCGAAACGCTTCAATACAGCGCAGCCGACCATGTCAAGGCGCTGAACGATCATATGGAGCAGCCGTTTATCGATACGATTTTAATCAATAATGAAGATATCCCTGACGAAATCAAAAGCAAATATGCGAAAGAGCTGGCCCGGCCCGTTGAATTTAACGTTGAAAAGCTGAAAGCCATGGGGCTTGAAGTGATCAGAGACCAGATTATCACGTATAAAAATGGCGTAATCCGTCACGATACACATAAAGTGGCTTCTCTTCTCGTCGATTTATTAAGGGACTAGAGGTCTTTTGAAATGAGGTGGCTAATATGTCATTTGCATCGGAAACCAAAAAAGAACTGACGAATCTGGAAGTGAAGGACTGCTGCGCCAAGGCGGAGCTGTCCGCGCTGATTCGGATGAACGGTTCATTGTCATTTTCAAACCGCCATCTCGTGCTTGACGTTCAAACCGAAAATGCGGCGATTGCGCGCCGCATTTATACATTGCTGAAGAAACAATATGATGTATCGGTCGAACTGTTAGTCAGAAAAAAAATGCGGCTGAAAAAAAACAATGTTTATATTGTACGCTTTTCTGAAAATGCAAAGCTGATTTTAGAGGAATTGAAAATCCTCGGAGAGAACTTTGTATTTGAACGGAATATTTCTGAGGAACTGGTGGCGAAACGCTGCTGCAAACGTTCTTATATGAGAGGGGCGTTTTTGGCGGGGGGATCCGTGAATAATCCCGAAACATCGTCATACCACTTGGAAATCTTCTCGCTTTATAAGGAACATAACGATTCATTATGCGCCCTGCTGAATGAGTTCCATCTGAACAGCAAAACGCTTGAACGGAAAAAAGGCTATATTACGTATTTAAAAGAGGCGGAAAAAATCACTGAATTTCTGAATGTCATCGGCGCCCACAATTCACTGCTGCGCTTTGAAGATGTGCGGATTGTCAGAGATATGAGAAATTCGGTGAACCGCCTCGTCAATTGTGAAACAGCAAACTTAAACAAAACCATCGGGGCTTCGCTCAGACAAGTGGAAAATATTAAATACATTGATGAACGGATCGGTCTTGAAGCGCTGCCGGAAAAGCTTCGCGAAATTGCGCAGCTGCGGATTGATTATCAGGAAGTCACGCTGAAAGAACTTGGGGAAATGGTTGCAAGCGGGAAAATCAGCAAATCTGGCATCAATCACAGGCTGAGAAAGCTCGATGAAATTGCAGAACAGCTGCGTACAGGACAAAGCATCACTTTGAAATAACCGTAACGAAAAGGGGAGATCTTATGGTTCAGGAGAAAGTGGAAGTGCGTTTAAAGACGGGATTGCAGGCGCGTCCCGCTGCATTGTTTGTACAGGAGGCAAATCGCTTTGCATCAGATGTGTTTCTTGAGAAAAACGGCAAGAAAGTGAACGCCAAAAGCATTATGGGATTAATGAGTCTGGCGGTCAGCACGGGGACGGAAGTCACTCTGATCGCTGAAGGCGACGATGAAAAGGAAGCGCTGGAAAAGCTGTCCGCTTATGTGCAGGAGGAAGTGTAAACACTTTGTAAGGGGGACGGAACGATGAATGAGTTTCTGAAAGATTGTTATCAAACGATAGGCTGGGAAAAGGATTCCCTCGATTTCAGCAACCTGCCGGAGTTTTTAAAGGCGCTCGCGTATCGGTTTCCGTTTGAAAATCGCGCGGTTTTGTCCAAAAAAGAATATGACCTCACGAAAGAAGGACTGTGGCGGCACATGGTGAAGGAGCCTCATGGCGGCCTTTGTTATGACTTGAACGGACTGCTTTATTTCATCCTGAAAGATGCCGGATTTGATGTCAAATTGATCCGCGGAACGGTCTGGAAAAACGGCTGGGCGCTGCCCGGCACACATGCGGCCGTCCTTCTTTCCGCCGGGGGGAATGAGTACATCGCTGATGCAGGCTTCGGCCTCAATCTCGCCATGCAGCCTGTGCCGATGTCGGGAGATGAGACGGTATCAGCGGCCGGCGCGTTCCGCGTGAGGATAGAAGAGACGGAATTCGGGACATACATGCTTGAAATGAACAAAGGGGACGGCTGGCAGACAGGTTACGCATTTTCGCTTGAAGAAATCGATGAAAAGGACCTCAAGTCTATGAAACAAACAATCTTTGAACATGAACGCTCTCCTTTCAACAAACGCCTGCTTGCTTCTAAGCGGACACCGGAAGGGCACATGGTTCTGTCTGAACGCAATATAACAATAAAAAAACACGATGGCACGGCGGAAAACAGCAGAATAGACCGATCAGAGTTTGAAGAAAAATTTACTGCTCATTTTATATGAAGCTCGCAGGTTCTCTGCAAAAAAACGGCCTCCCGCAGGGAAGCCGTTTTTTGTATGTGTTTATCTCATTTTCGTAAAGGTTTTATAATGATCTGTCGTCTTATAAATCAGCCAGTCGCTTGAGTAAAGGATCCGGTCTGAATTTCTGAAGCCTGATGTATAGTTAATATCCGCTTCACGCCACGTCCGCCCGCTTTTGGCCGGGAGTTTGCCTTCCCTGTTTGAGAAGATGTCTCCGCCGATGCTTTTCCCCGGAGCGACGTCTGCAAGGTTCCCTTTTGATGCTACCCAGCCGAGGGCTTGTGCCTCTGATTTTGTAATGTAATTATCAGGAAGTTTATGATAGGTCTGAAGATAATCCGCAACCCCGTCAAATGTGTTGATAACCTGTGCTTCTGTGTGTGCCTTGTGAGACGGTGTTTCCGTCTTGGCATTCGTTGAAAACAGTATCCCGGCCGCCGAGAAAAGCACCAGTAAACATACGGAAATCCATGATAAACGTTTTTTCAAAGCAATACCTCCCATTTTTCATCATGTGAAGCTGATTCCTTTTCATTGTATCAGCATCGAGAGAAAGGAATAGAAAGAATTTAAAAATAGTACTTTTGATCTATCGAAAAATAAACCCCGGCTGAACCAACCGGGATTTTTCCTCTCATTGAAATTCTTTCGTGAGGTTTTTCGGTGTTTTTCCGTATACGGCGTCAATCATGTTTTGGGCGGCTTGCTTGAACATATTCAAACGGATTTTCGCTGTTGCTGACCCGATATGCGGAAGCAATGTGACGTTTTCCAGCTGGAGGAGCGGATTGTCTTCGCCGATCGGCTCTTTTTCAAATACATCTAAACCGGCGCCTTTTATCCATCCCTCCTGCAATGCGCGGATGAGCGCTTTTTCATCAACCGTCTTTCCCCGGGAAATATTGACGAAAAATGCCGTATCTTTCATCATTTTAAATTCCCGTTCTCCTATCATATGATACGTTTCGTCAGTAAGAGGCGTAATTAAAAGCACAAAGTCTGACGTTTTCAGCAGTGTATCTAAGTCGGCATATGTAACGCCGAGCTCTTTCTCAGCATCCGGTTTTCTGCTGCGGTTATAGTACAGCACGTCCATATCGAAGCCGAATTTTGCCCGTTTGGCTGCTTGTTCACCGATTCTGCCCATGCCGATAATGCCTAATGTCTGATGGTGCACATCCATACCGAAAAGGGATTCTTCCTCAACAGTTCCCCATTTGCCGGCCCGGACGAATCGATCCAATTCGGCAACCCGTCTGGCGGAAGACAGGATTAATGAAAAAGCCAGATCAGCGACCGTGTCATCCAAGGTGTACGGCGTATGTGTGCCGACGACTCCGCGTCTTTTCATTTCTTCTATATTAAAATTATCGTAGCCGACTGAATTGTTGCTGACGACTTTCAGTTTCGGCGCGTGATCCAGCAAATCACTGTCAATCGCCGTTCCGGATGTCAGCAGCCCTTCAGCATCCTTCATTTTCTCGTACAATTCTTCTTTTGAAATGGTATCTTCTTTCCAGATGTCATAGCGGCAATGCTCGCCTATCATTTGTTCGACTTCCGGCGGTATCGGTTTTGCGATGAATACATATGGTTTCAACGGGGCTTCTCCTCCTTTGTCTTTCATCTCTATTTTATTATATAAGAGAAGCGGTAAAGTGAGAAATTTTCAAACGCATTCGATGAATTTCTGGTTCTTTTGAACCCAAAATGAAAAGGAGAAGAGATATACATGTGTGATTTCTCCAATCCGTAACAGAATCCGCCTATATTTCTGAAGGCAAAAAGCGCGGGACCGTTGTTTTCAAAAGCTTTATAGGTTTGTATAAAGATAAATTTTATTATTTTTGAAAGATATAAATGAATATAATCTGAATTTACAGTTAAATTATCGTGTCTTTTTTTGAAAGCGCTTTTGAGGCCTTTTTCTGTGCTATAATTCCTTACTGTAAGCTGGGTAAGAAGGCTTGCAATACAATCGGATGGGAGATGATTAGAAAAATGGTTTCTTTATCAAGCATTTTGGAGCACAACCAGCAGTTTGTCCAAGAAAGGAAATATGAACCTTACCAAACGACAAAATTCCCTAAAAAAAAGCTTGTCATCGTATCCTGTATGGATACAAGGCTGACGGAGCTTCTGCCGCAGGCGATGGGACTCAGAAACGGCGATGCCAAAATCATAAAAAACGCGGGAGCCATTGTTTCTCACCCATTTGGAAGTGTCATGCGGAGTATTTTGGTTGCCGTTTATGAACTGCAGGCTGAGGAAGTCTGCATCGTAGGTCACCGCGAGTGCGGGATGTCGGGATTGAATGCGGCTTCCATATTAAATAAAGCAAAAGAGCGCGGCGTGGAGGAGAAATGCCTCAGCCTTTTGCAGCATGCGGGAGTCGATTTGGAGACATGGCTGTCCGGTTTTCACAGCGTCGAGGAAAGCGTGGCTCACAGCGTGAATATGGTCAGGCACCATCCGCTCCTGCCTGAAGAGGTGCCGGTGCACGGGCTGGTGATTGATCCGGGGACGGGGACGCTGGATGTTGTTGTTGACGGCTATGAAACAGTCAAAGGGGGATGCAGCTGACCATGCAATTTTCCGGCAGATATCATGGATACAATTTGCAGAAATTTCAGAAAGACTTGGTCGCAGGAATTGTCGTCGGAATTGTAGCAATTCCTCTGGGCATGGCCTTTGCCATCGCCTCCGGGGTCGGTCCGGAATACGGGCTTTATACCGTTATTGTGGCCGGAATTCTGATTTCGCTGTTGGGCGGCTCTAAATATCAGATCGGAGGGCCTACGGGGGCGTTTGTTCCCATTTTATTTGCCATTGTGATGCAGTATGGTTTTGAGAATTTACTTGTAGCCGGTTTCATGGCAGGCGTGATGCTCGTCCTGTTCGGCGTATTTAAGCTCGGGAAGATTATGAAATTCGTGCCGAAGCCGGTGATTGTCGGATTTACGGCCGGAATCGCAGTGCTGATTTTCTCAGAGCAGATCGCCCATTTTCTCGGTCTGCGCGATATTCAAAAGCATGAAAGCTTTATCCTTAACATTGCGGAGATCGGCAAAAAGATCGGAACCTTTAATTTGTACAGCATTTTGATCGCGGGAATTGCTTTGGCCATTTTGCTGTTATCAGCGAGACTGATGCCGAAGATTCCGGGCGCGCTTGTGGCGCTGCTTGTATCTACAGCCGCGGCGGTCGTGTTTTTCCCTGACAAGATGGCGACAATCGGTTCTGCTTACGGAGAGATTCCGCGGCAGCTTCCGGCTTTTCAGCTTCCGGATTTCTCAATTGATAACATGATCATGATGTTTCCGTCGGCTCTGATCATTGCGCTTCTCGGCGGGCTTGAATCCATATTATCGGCGATGGTCGCGGATAATATGAAGGGATCACGGCATGACAGCAATAGGGAGCTTGTCGGGCAGGGCATCGCCAATATGGCCGCGCCGCTTTTCGGCGGCATACCGGCAACGGGAGCGATTGCGCGGACCGCAACAAATATTAAAAACGGCGCAGTTTCTCCGATTTCCGGTGTTGTCCACGGAGTCACCGTCCTCCTCGTCCTGCTCGTCTTCGCCCCGCTTGCCGTTCACGTACCGCTGGCAAGCATGGCGCCGGTATTGATGGTTGTGGCTTGGAACATGAGTGAACGGAGGGAAGTCGCCAATATGATGCGGCTGAAAAACACTGATTCATTCGTACTGGCGGCAACCTTTTTACTGACGGTTCTGTTTGATTTAATCATCGGCGTGTCTGCCGGTCTCGTGCTCGCCTTTGTTTTCTTTATCAGAAAAATGAGCGAATCGACAAGCGTCAAAACACCGCATGCCGCCGTCAAATCGGTTAAAAACGATTCGTCCGTCAGCACATATTCCATTGAAGGGCCGCTGTTTTTCGGTTCGATTGATTCATTGGAATCATCATTGCTGGAGAGGCTTCAGGAAAAGCCGAAAACGCTTATTCTGCTGATGAATAATGTGCATTACATGGATACTTCCGCAGAAGCGGTGCTGGGGAATGTCATGAACCGGATCAAACGCCATAACGGCAGATTGATGATCGTCGGATTGCAGTCTCAGCCGAGGGAGCTGATCCGAAAGACGGGGCTGTTTCATAAAATCGGAAAACAGCACTTCTTTGAGCATCAGGACGAGATAACGGGGTAAATTCAGGTGCGGCCTGTCCATGAAAAAGCGGACAGGCCGTGTTTTTATTCGGTTTCAAAACGTTTAATCAGTTTTTCCTGATGGGCTCTCATCGCATCTTCTAAGGTGATTCCGTACTTATCGGCGAGGATGGCGAGGTTTCCGAGGACGTCACCCATTTCTTCGATCAGCTCCTGCCTGCGTTCTGACTGGGTCGCGTCCTTTTCATCCGGCCGGTCCCTGCCGATTTCATATGCTCTTACCGCCCGGGCGAGCTCACCCGCTTCTTCCATTAAAAAGCCGATTCTGATAAATGGTCCGTACGCCGTCCATCCCCGTTTTTCGTAAAAGTCTTTCAGCCATTGTTCTGTTTCTGCGATCTGCATGTGAAACACTCCTTATGTCCTGTATGATTCTTATTGATATTATCATATAGAGATGGGACAATATATAGTGTATTTTGATTTATTGATGTACATATATAGATGCGGAGATGAAAAAATGAAAACGATTTGTGTATTTGCGGGATCAAATCCGGGGGTAAATGAAGAATACAAACGCAAAGCGGCCGAACTCGGTGAATATATGGCGGAGCAGGGAATCGCCCTTGTTTACGGCGGTTCACGGGTCGGTCTGATGGGAACCGTTGCCGACGCGTTAATGGCAGGCGGCGGAAAAGCTGTCGGCGTCATGCCGAGCGGACTGTTCAGCGGAGAGATTGTTCACCAAAATCTGACGGAGCTGATTGAAGTCAGCGGCATGCATGAACGGAAAGCGAAAATGAGTGAACTTGCCGACGGGTACATTGCCATGCCCGGGGGTTTCGGAACATATGAAGAGTTATTTGAAGTGCTGTGCTGGGCGCAAATCGGCATTCATCAAAAACCAATCGGACTTTACAATGTGAACGGGTATTTTGAGCCGATGATGAAGATGGTCAAGTACAGCATTCAGGAAGGATTTTCGAATGAATCTCATTTGAAGCTGATCCACAGCTCCTCCCGCCCGGATGAGCTGATTGAGCAGATGAATCGGTATACATACCCGATTTTAGATAAGAAATGGCGGGAATTGTAAGGAAGATTCTATAAGCAGCCGTCAGCATCAAGATGAATCAGCTCCCATTGTCCGGAGCTGTTTTTTCTCAGCTGTTTGACTAACACGTCTGTACCATTCGTGAGCTGAAAATAGACAAAACGGTAATGACCGCCGTCTGTCCCGTCAAAATCAATTGTTTTGACATAACCATTCTGCCGGACGGGCCACCTTTTTTTAATAAGCTTGCACCAGCTGCCAAATTTGATATCAAGGCTGGTTTCTGCATTGTGCTGCCACAAATGGTAAGCGACACACAAAAAATCTTCACCATACCAAGTTATTCGTCCGATCAGAAACCGGCCATTGTGTTTTTCCAACTGGACAATACCGTGATAATAAGCGAAAAATGTGACGTTTTGATTTGAACCTTGAATGGTTTCGATCTCAACGAAATAGCGCAAGCCTTCAAGCTGATTCAATTTGATCAAATGGGTCTGACCGATACCTTCAAATGAGGCAAGAAAAGCTTTGTAGGAATGTTTCTTACGGCAGGCCGGAGAGAAAAAGGCATAGGCAAGCGGAAAAGGAATGCGGGCCTGGCCGACTGTACCGCACCCCCCGGCTTTTTCGTCCGTAAGATTTTCGGCTTCACGTAAAATACTGAAATAATGTAAGATCGTTTTTTCCGGAGCCAAAGTGAGGGATTGGGGCAGATGAATGTTTTTCCAAGGCCTATCAATATAAGGATTAAAAAAGGAACTTTCAATTGCTGTGTTCAGGACAGGCAGACAAGAGGGTCTGAAATATGTTTCGGCATCAACTGCTCTGTAGGAAGATGGTTCGGCGGTTGCATCTAAACCATTCTGATCGGAAAGTTCTCCGCCCATAAAATACCTTTTCTTTCTGGGGAAAAACCGTTTTCTCCATCTCATGCGTATCACGCCCTTTCTTAAAGATAAGACATATGTATGAGAATAAGGTGAGAAAGAGACTGCGGTTGAGATTGAAAGAAGAACATCCATTTCCTCTGAGGAGATGGATGTTTTGCGGTTTGAGGTGTATGCGTTTACAACTTTTGCTGCGCGAATGTGTCTTCTGATATGAAATCATCCTGCTGCATCTTTTGTTTTTTTGACCCGATTCCAAAAATACCGACTGTCAGTGCACAAAGGAGCCAGCAGCCTGTAAAGAACAAGAAAACACTTAAAAATCCGTAGCCTGAATACAGGAAACTGACGACAAAGGGACCGGCTACATTCGCAAGACGTCCCACACCGTAAGTGAGACCATTTCCAGACGCCCTGGCTTCAACCGGATATAATTCCGGCGTATAAGCATATGCGATCGAACTGAACGTACGCTCAAACATATGCATGAGAAATCCGCATATGACAATGACCATCGGCAAAGGATTGATGCCGTAAATGAATCCAAGCGCCATAATAATGAACGATAAAACAGAAATGGCCCACTTACGATCCACACGGTCAGAGATTTGCGACGCAATGAGAGCGCCGAGCGGGGCACCGATCGTTCCCAGAGTGACGTATACGATAGACTCATCCATTGATACGCCTTCTTTCACCAAAAGGGTGGGAACCCACGTGCCAAAGCCTTGAATGGCAATCGTGGAAGCTGCCCACATCGTCATTAAAACAACAGTTCTTCCTGCTAATGGCTTTTGAAATAGCGTCCGATAAGGAACGGATTTTACAGCGGTTTTTCTGCTTTTTAGAGCCGGAGCCGGTTCAGGCAGTTCACCCTTTTCTTTTTCTATTTTTGCTTCAAGCTCAAGCAGAATGCGGTGTGCCTGTTCGCTTTTTCCCTTCGTATCCAGCCATTTCGGTGATTCTTCCAGTTTTCTGGCGATCAGCGGAAAAAAAATACCGACCGCGCCGAATAGAAAGATAAACCGCCAGCCGTAAGAGGCGGACGGCACAACCAATTTAGCCACCCAGCCGGCTGCAGGAATTCCGCATATGCCTATCGTAATACAGATTGCCTGGTATTTCCCCTTGGCTGCTGATGGGAAAAATTCGCTGATATACGTACTGGCCACAATCGTCGTGGCGCCGATACCCAAACTCGTAAGAAATCTAAAAACACCGAGTATTTCTGGATTCCAAGACAGAGAAGAGAGGAGGGAGAAGAAAGAGAAAAAGGTGACAACCAGAATTAAACCTTTTTTCCTTCCGAAACGGTCTGAAAACCATCCTCCGGCAGAGGCGCCGATAAACATTCCGAAATAGGAGACAGACGTAATAAAAGCGATGGTATGAGTGGATATGTTCCATTCCTTTAAAAGTGAAGGCGCCGCATATGAAAACGTATTTAAATCAATAAAATCAAAAAAGTAAGCGAATGAAAGGATAACGAGCACCGCTTGATGAGCCCTTGAAAAAGGCAGTCTGTTCAGTCGATTAGACACGTTTACATTGATCATCTCGTATTCCTCCGTTTATCTTTGACTTGTCTGGGGGCTTGTATTAACCAATGTGATTCAGCGTATTCATGTTGTAACTTTGTTTAGTAAACACATAGCCTTCAGAGATTTTTCTTGCTGTGCGTACTACTTTAATCGTTGTTCCGTCTGGATCAGCATCTGCTTCGGTTTTTAAAATGCCGCTTGGATGCCCTAATCGGATCGTTTTTCCGGAGAATGAAAATTCAGATAATATTGTATCCTGCAATAACATGCCGGCGGTCGTGCATACCGCCCCTGTAATGGCTAAAGCTTGATGCGGTTTTTGCATGGACATCATACGAATGACAAGGTCCATCTCATGAGCGTGTCTCTTTATCCCTTTTGTATCTATATAATCCGCTGGAGATGAGATTAAAGTCAGTTTTGGTACGGCCGGTGATTTTGCCGAAGCCTCATGTCTCGGAGCGAATCTGCATTTCTCGGCTGCAATTGATCGGATTATTTCGAGCTTTTCCAATATATCCGGAGTATATTCGTCCGGAAGTTCTATGCCGGTAAGCCCCGCGTCCTCTGCTTTTACAAAGACAAGCGGATTGGCGTAATCAATAATCGATACGGAGATATTCCCATACGGTGTATCGAGAACATCAATAGGCTGACCGGTCGGAAACAGTTTTCCGGTCACCGCCCCTTCAGCCTGGTGAAATGAAAGATAAATAGGAGAAGCTGTACCTGGAACCCCCGGAATCGAGCAGTCTCCCTGATAATGAAATGTTCCGTTTTTGACTTCAACTTCTGCTGCGATCACTTTTTGAGTGTTCGTGTTTAAAATTCTGACTGTTGTCACCGGCTCTTCAGCTTGAACGAGCCCCTTCTCAATAGCATAAGGGCCTACGGCAGAAGAAATATTTCCGCAATTGCCTTTGAAGTCGGTAAATTTGTCAGTGAGACTGACCTGCGCAAATGTATACTCAACATCTGCGTCCTTTCTGGCAGATTTCTTAATAATGGCTGCCTTGCTTGTGAGAGAATGGCCGCCGCCGAGGCCGTCAATTTGTCTCTCGTCAGGACTTCCCATGATGTCTAAAAGAAAATCGCTCCATAGGTTTGTATCGTCTGGCATGTCTTTTTGAAGAATAAAAACGCCTTTGCTGGTGCCGCCTCTCATGACGGTTACAGGAACTTTTTCCATGCTGTCTCATCCTTACATCATTTTGTGTGGATAAAAAGGTACCGGTCCCTTTGGAAAATATCGTATGATAAATAAGGATTATAAGTAAAACATATAATTTTTATAAAGTTGAATAAAAAACTTTTATAATAGGAGAAAATTTTATAGCAGAAAAATATTTTGGGGGATTTTATATGGATGAAAAGGATTGGGCTGTACTCATTACATTATTCGAGGAAAAAAATATGACGAAGGCGGCGGAGCGGTTATATATGACACAGCCGGCATTAAGTTATCGGCTCAAAAACCTGGAATCGCAATTCGGAGTGCGCCTTTTTTATAAAAGAAAAAAAGGGATGGAATTCACTTCAGAAGGTGAATATCTGGTTGAATATTCGAAAGAGATGCTGCAGGAATTCAGAAAAATGAAGGATGATATGCTCAATATGAGTCGTGAAGTCAGCGGGGTTCTCAGATTAGGAGTCTCAAGCAATTTTGCTCAGTATAAGCTCCCGGCGATTCTAAAACGGTTTTCTGATCAGTATCCGTCTGTTCAATTCCACGTCAATACGGGATGGAGTGCGAAGGTGATGGATCTGCTTCATCATTCGGGGGTACACCTTGGGATTATGAGGGGAAATTATGATTGGCAAGGGGAAAAACAACTGTTAAATGAAGAGAGGCTGTACCTTATTTCAAAAACTGAAATCAACAGTGAGGACCTGCCCACATTGCCGATGATTTATTATCAAACTGATGCCTCTTTGAAAAGTCTGATTCAAAAATGGTGGAATAATCAATTTACTGAACCGCCTTTCATTGCAATGGAGGTAGACAGACAGGAAACCTGTAAAGAGATGGTGAAAAACGGTCTCGGTTATTCTGTTGTGCCGGAAATCTGTCTTCAGCCTTCTGATGAATTATACACATTGGCGCTGTCTTATAAAAATAACGAGCCTGTGATACGTGATACGTGGCTTATGTATGATTCTTCAGCGTTAGAATTGTCTGTCGTCAAAGCATTCATTACTTTTTTGAATGAAGATAAAGCATAAAAAAACCTGCAAGAGTTTGAGACTCTCTTGCAGGCAGGATATTACTTCTGGTCTTCCGTATTGCGTGTCAGCACTTTATCGATTAAGCCGTATTCTAAAGCTTCATCAGCTGATTTGAAGTTGTCGCGGTCTGTATCGCGCTCGATCACTTCAAGCGGCTGGCCGGTACGTTCAGCAAGCACTTTGTTTAATTTATCGCGAAGCAAGAGAATGCGTTTTGCCGCGATTTCAATTTCTGTCGCCTGTCCTTGCGCTCCGCCAAGCGGCTGGTGAATCATGACTTCACTGTTAGGAAGCGCGTAACGTTTGCCTTTTTCACCGGCTGCAAGTAAAAATGCTCCCATAGAAGCGGCCATCCCGATGCAGATTGTAGATACTTTCGGTTTAATGAACTGCATTGTATCGTAGATTGCCATACCGGCAGTGATTGATCCGCCAGGGCTGTTAATGTAAATGGAAATATCTTTTTCAGGGTCTTCCGCTTCAAGGAATAAAAGCTGTGACACGATGGAGTTCGCAACGTTGTCATCAATCGCAGATCCAAGCATGATAATACGGTCCTTCAAAAGACGGGAGTAAATGTCATAAGCTCTTTCTCCGCGGTTCGTTTGTTCAATGACTGTAGGTATTAAATTCATAATGCTCCTCCTTCACCTTTTAGGTAAGTATGTATTTACATGATACATTTTTGGTCAATAAAGGTCAAACAAAACGCTGACCAAAATGCGAACCTTTTCTTCTAACACCATTTTTCCCATAAAACAAAAAGTTCAAACAGCAAAGTGGAAATGGGTATTAACAACGCCGGCGCTTGAGAAAATGATATGGCCTGAGCAGCCGAAATAGAACGCTGGCGTGCCGTACGGCTGATTAAGTTGTCTGACCTTCCAGAAACCTCACCGGCAAATACGTTTCCAGCGGCAAATCATCAAATTCGCCTTCAATTTCTTTTACTAAAATCTCGATGGCTGTTTTGGAAATCAATTCGATCGGCTGCTGGATGGTTGTCAATTCCGGAAGAATCGATTGAATGGTTTCGGTGCCGTCATAACCGATCACTTTTAATTGAGTCGGGATGTCTTTTCCCCGTTTTTTGGCCTCGGTCATGACTGCTGCCGCCATCAGATCATCACTGGCAAAAATGCCGTCGGTGTCAGGCTGTTCATCGAATAACGATGAAATGATGTCACGGTCATGTTGATAAAAGGGTACTTCATATGTAATGGGCTGCCTTCCGTGTTTACGCATGACATCTTCGTATGCTTTTCTTCTGAGGTTTGCCGGTGTTTCGAGTTCAAGCGGGCCGTTGATATGGACGATGTGCCGGCACCCTTTTTCGATCAGCAGTTCCGCCGCTTTTTTTCCGCCGTCATAGTTGTCTGAGCCGACGACGGGAATTGAATCCGATAAGAAATGATCAATGGCGACAATCGGCAGATTTTGCTTATGATAATTGAGAATTCCCCGGTTGTAAGTCACGGCGATCACGCCGTCCACTTGGTTTCTTATCAGCATCTCCACATATTTTTCTTCTTTATCCTTTCGATGTAAACTGTTGCAAAGCAGCAGTTTGTAGCCCATGGACGTACAAATGCTTTCAATATGAAAAGCGAGTTCGCCGAAAAACGGGTTGCCGGAGTTCGGGATGATAAGCCCTATTAAATTGGTTCTTTTACGGAATAAAGAGCGGGCGAGATCGTTTGGAAAGTAATTGATTTCTTCCATTGCCTTGTACACTTTTTCTTTTGTTTTTTCGCTGATATAGCCGCGGTTATTTAATACCCGCGAAACGGTTGTAGAGGAAACTCCCGCTATTTTTGCAACATCGTGAATGTTAGGCTTCATTCCCTTGCCCTCCTGCTTTACTGAAATGGCTTACAATTCTCGTCACGCACTTATTTTAGAGAATCGGGCTGACATGCGCAAGGAAATTCCATATTTCTGCTAGGGGTGCGTTTTGTTTGATTTGAATAATCAGAAATTTTATGTCAACCGATTGACATATGAAACCGGTTGACATACAATTCTTTTTGAAAGCGCTTTACAAAGAGGGTGAAGGGAAGTGACGGCGGCTGTTCGCGTAATGCAGCTAAAGTGAATTACCGGACAGCGCTAAAAAAGAAAGCGCTTACTTTATAGCGAGAGGGAATGACGTGGCTCAGCGGTTCGGGAACGTGGATGAAAAGGTCCTATTAAAGGAGCGGTGAAAATGAAAAACGCAAAAAGTCTGTATTGGAAACTGAGTGCTTATTTTTTCTTTTTCTTTTTTACTTGGTCTTCCAGCTATTCTTTATTTGCGATTTGGCTGGGGCAGGAAATCAATTTAAACGGGTCAGCGACAGGCATTATTTTTTCTGTAAACGCCGTATTCGCCTTGTGCATGCAGCCTCTTTACGGTTTTATTTCTGACAGATTGGGGCTGAAGAAAAAGATCTTATTTATGATCAGCTTTCTTCTCTTATTTACAGGTCCGTTTTATATTTTCATCTATGGACCGCTTTTACAGTACAATGTCTTTCTTGGCGCCATTGTCGGAGGCCTGTATTTGGGAGCCGGCTTTTTGGCGGGGATAGGCGCGATTGAAACGTACATTGAAAAGGTCAGCCGAAAATATCATTTCGAGTATGGAAAATCAAGAATGTGGGGCTCATTGGGCTGGGCGGCGGCTGCATTTTTTGCAGGGCAGCTTTTCAATATCAATCCCAATATCAACTTCTGGATCGCGTCTGTTTCAGCCGTCATTTTAACGGCCATTATCATGTCTGTAAAAATCGAAATGACCGATCACGAGAAAAACAGAGCGGATTCGGTCCGGTTAAAAGATGTGGGGCGGCTCTTTTTATTAAAGGATTTTTGGTTTTTTATGATGTACATTATCGGCGTGACCTGCATTTACGGCGTATATGATCAGCAGTTCCCGATCTACTATGCGTCTTTGTTTCCTTCAGTGGCGATAGGCAACCAAGTATTCGGCTATCTTAATTCAGTCCAGGTATTTTTAGAGGCCGGCATGATGTTTCTTGCGCCTTTTATCGTCAATAAGTTCGGAGCGAAAAAGAGTTTGATTCTAGCGGGGTTTTTAATGGCTTTCCGCATCGTCGGGTCCGGAATTGCAGTTGAGCCTGTAGGGATTTCATCAATGAAACTCATCCATGCACTGGAACTGCCGATTATGCTGATCGCCGTTTTTAAATATTTGGCGGCCAATTTCGATACGCGTCTTTCGTCCGTCCTTTATCTCGTCGGTTTTCAATTTGCATCTCAGGCAGGCGCGTCGATTCTGTCGCCGCTGGCGGGAGGATTATATGACAGTGCGGGGTTCCGGCAAACCTATCTCATCATGGGAATGGTCGTCTTTGTTTTTACCGTCATCTCCATATTTACTTTATTGGGCCCGAAACAAAACAGCAGGCGTGTCCAGCATCTGCAAAAAATCGGATAGAGAGGATGTTACAAATGGATAGAATTCAGCAGGCGGAAGAAGCTTTGAAGGAAGCCGAGGGTAAAGTGAAACAAAGATATCGATTGGGGTACCATATTATGCCCCGGGCGAATTGGATCAATGATCCGAACGGGCTTATTCAGTTTAAAGGAGAATACCACGTCTTTTTTCAGCATCATCCGTATGATGAGCATTGGGGGCCGATGCATTGGGGACATGTAAAGAGTAAAGATCTCATTCATTGGGAGCACCTGCCGGTTGCCTTGGCTCCGGGTGATGCATTTGATCAAAGCGGCTGTTTTTCGGGAAGCGCGGCCGATGATAACGGACGCCTTACTTTAATCTATACAGGTCATAATATGATTGATCAAGAGAAAGACCTTTTCTATCAAACTCAAAATATTGCGGTCAGCCAAGATGGGGTTGTGTTTGAAAAGCTTCAGGAAAACCCGGTTATTGCGGCACCGCCGGAAGACAGCGCCCGTCATTTCCGCGATCCGAAAGTATGGAAGCATCGCGATGATTGGTATATGGTCATCGGCAACTCCACAAAAGAAAACGTCGGACGGGTCGTTTTATACCGTTCATCTGATTTGCGTGATTGGGAATACGCAGGTGTTCTCGCCCAAAGCGACGGTCATCTCGGCTATATGTGGGAATGTCCGGATTTCTTTGAATTAGGCGGCAAACATGTCCTGCTGATTTCGCCACAGGGTATTGAAGCGAACGGCGATTCATATAACAATTTACATCAAACCGGTTATTTAATCGGTGACTATAATGATGAAACAAATACATTTGCACATGGCGCTTTTACAGAGCTGGATTACGGCCATGACTTTTACGCCGTGCAAACATTACTGGATGATAAGGGACGCAGAATTGCTATCGGCTGGATGGATATGTGGGAATCCGAGATGCCGACAAAAGCGGACGGATGGTGCGGTGCATTGACGCTGCCGCGAGAACTGACATTGCGTGACGATCATAAACTTTTGATGAATCCCGCGGAAGAAACCAAACAGCTGCGAACAAAGGAATACCGGGAATGTGCCGGCCGGCAGGTATCAGGGAGTTACGTGGCAAAGACGTCCGAAGACCTGCTTGAAGCCCGAGTCGTGTTTGATATCAACGATTGTGATGCCGAAACGGCAGGTTTTAAGATTCGCGGCCTTGGTGAAGAAGAACTTGTACTTAAGTACAATCTAACGGATAAAAAATTGACACTTGATTGCACCAAAATGGGGAAAGTAAAAGACGGTGTGAGAAGAGTGCGGCTGGATGCAAGCGGCAAGCTGGCGCTGCGGATATTTATTGACAGATCTTCGATTGAAGTATTCGCCAATCATGGAGAAGCAACGATGACAAGCCGTATCTATCCGAAAGAGGGCAGATTGGGGCTTGAGCTATTTTCTGAGAAAGGCGCTGTAAAGGTTGAGGAATTCACCTATTGGACGTTAAAAGACATTTGGAAAAAAAGCTGAAACGTGCTTTTTCTGAAGTGACTGGAAAAGTACTGAGCAGCTGAAATGACTGATCGCATCAGGCGTGTGAACCTTTTGAAAACCAAGCCGTTATGCGGGGCGGGATTATGCTGCATGGGGACGCTGCATAATCCCGTTACTATACATACATCACTGCAGCATAAGCGCCGTAAAGTTTACTATTATTGAAAAAGTGTTGCTTTCTGCGCGTGTCTTTATTATAATATAAAGGTATCTGATTGAAAAAACGTGCGCTCGTAGCTCAGTTGGATAGAGCGGTGGTTTCCGGTACCACGTCTGTCGGGGGTTCGAATCCCTCCGAGCGCGTCATAAGCATGAGATAGCTTTAAATGAATAAAGCTTAAAGAAGTCGAAAACCCTTGCCGCGCAAGGGTTTTTCTTTGTTTCGATGGACTTATTGGGAACCCGAGAAAGCGTTAAAAAACGTTATTATTTCATTTCGTTTTACGCAATCTTTGCACATGGCTTTGAGTCGTATCAATACTAGCAAGTCCTAATCGTTTTGCTACATCATAAATGGATTTTATCTTGTTTGGTGAAAAACTAAAAATATCAATCCAACTATAAAGCCGATCGTTGAAAAGATTGTATGATAATGATTGTTACCAATGTCTTAAAATGAAAGCGTCGTTGATTAATAGAAAAAAGCTCCTTCTTATTTTAGAGAGGCTTAACTAATATATTAATAGAACTTTAAAATGTAAAACGGGGTTTCAATTTAATTGGTAAATATGATAACATTTAACATGTAATAAAATTGGTAGAAAGGAATGATTAAAGGAATGAGGAAGTTGAAGAGTAGTGCGATTATCATTTTGTCGTCGGTCGCTCTTTTGGTCACTGTCCTGTTAAGCACTCCTGCCAACACCGTAGAAGCAAAATCAATCATGAAGAATTTAACTTCGGAAGAGAAGATCAGCGAAGCATTAAAACAAGTTACTGAGGCTGATTACGAAAAAGCAGAGAAATTTGTTCAAAGTGCATTAAAACTCAACGATGATTTTACATACACCATAGATGTTGAAAAAGCTAAACAAATTGGCTATTCAAGCGAAGAATTATTTAATATGTCGATGTTTTATGAAAGTATTCCGAGCAAACAAGTAAAATGGTTAGAGGAAAACAAAGGTGAAAAAGTTGAAATCAACGGGGATGCCTCAGCGACATTTGTACCAGCTATCCCTTGGGTAGTTTATATTGCTTTGCAAGAGTTGCTTGCCCTTTTGACAGCAATCGGGCTTGCTGGATTAGCTCAACAGTTTTTGAAAGAAGTCTATAATGCTGGAATGAATAAAGCGTGCAGAAAATTTGCGAAGAAAAACAAATATATAAAGAGTTTCTGTAAGGCAAACGGTTATCCAACCAAATAAGAAAAAGCCTCCTGTAAGGGAGGCTTTTATATTACCTCAGCACAAGCCATAATGTCGTAACGACAGCAACCATAAAGTAATCTCCGTCAGTAAGCTTAGTACCATTTTTAATTAAGACATTCGCTACCCAATTGGCTTTTGTTCCTTCTGACGCATTGAGGGCTACCTTCTTACCAACATTATAATAAACCACTTTAAATAAATAATACACTAACGTACAGAACAAAAAGAGCAATATGAACTTTCCTATGAAGAATAACACTCTTCAATCACTCCTTCCTTACAATACCCATTATTTTACCAAATAAGGGTTTTGTTTAAAAGAGGATATAGCCTATCCGTAAAAAAACTACTCGTTTAGTTTCCCGATGGCTTTTCCTGCAGCGTGGCGGTCTATCCTTTTTTCCAAGCATGCCGTTTTTAGCAGCTTGAACATCGTCAAGAATACGCGCGATCTTATACAATAAACCCCTTGTTTTGTTAATGTTCATGATAAGCTTCTTTTATTCTCCCGCTCTCACTTCCCGCCGGATACTCATTCCGACTGATGGATCACATTTTAGATTCAACATGTTCTTTTGCAAAAGGATTATCAAAAAACCTTATATATCAACGTTCATAGAGGTATATGATACATTCTCCGAGCGTTTCAGTTAAGACGATAGGAAAAACCTCGCAAATAATAAATCTGCGAGGTTTTTTATTTTACCTTGTTTTGAAACTGTTAATGAATGTGTCCCTGTTATTTTCGGTGCCGGCAATCAGCCGCGCACTTTCACTGATCCGCTGTGCGAGAGCTTTTTGCGCCTTGCCTTCGAAGCTGTTCAATAAAGCTGAGTAAACTTCATATAATTCATCTTTCAATGTGTCCATTTCGAATGTCGGTTTCAGCGTTTGGCGCACTGTTTCCAGTTTTGTTCCCGCTGCCTGCGTCATGACGGTTTTCAGCATTTGCCGCTGCAGCCTTTTCTTCATCGGGTCGTCCTTGTGTTCTAAAAGTTCGTCTAATGTCGGCATTATGTATCCACCTCTATCATCTTAACCAGTTTGCGAGCATCTGGTCTTTTTCCTGAAATTTGTCCGCTATTTTATGTAAGAATCCGCCGATTTCTTCAAGGTCCGTGATCGCCGCCTGCAAGGAATCAATAAACGCCTGCTCAGCCTGAGTGTCGTAAAAAATCGGGCCTTTGTCGTAGGATTGCGCAATATCTTCAATTGTATTGGTCACGTCCTGTGCTTGAAGCTGATCAAACAAGCCGTGTCCGACTTGGCCGTAAAATTCTGTTTTCAGCTCGGCGATTTTTTCATCGTGCTCCTGATAGGCGTTCTGCGCTTCTTTTTTCATCGTCCGCAAATCCTCAGTCATGGCCTGCACCTTTTCAGCCAGCTTCTTTGCGTTTTTCGGCGTAACTTTTATCGCGTCTCCGCTTCCGATCGCACCGGCCGGCAGAAGAGCGCCGAGATTTTTATCGAAGACTAACTCATCTCCGTTCGGATTTGTGATGTTTCCGTTTCGGTCAAATATGAAATTCGCTTCGTTTAAGCCGTGTGTATCCGGATTTCTCAGAATGACGGTAGTAAAGAAATAAGCGAGATTCTTGCTGATCTGCTCGTTTAAGTTCCCATCAAGCCGCTGCTTTCGGCTGAACTGTGAGAGTGAGGGGTTTTTCGTATAAATCGTTGTCCCGTTATGGCGGTCATATTCGTTCCAATAACCCGCCCCGACCATGTCGTCCGGATTGATAATTGACCGGATGTAAGGATCGTATATGCCGCTGTTGATGTCTTTCTGTGTTTCTTCATCGTGCAGTTTCACGACGGAAGGACTGTTAAACGCAACGGCATAAATATCATTATTCACCGCGCTGTATTCGGCCTCAGCGCCGCCGAGTGAATGGCCGGTTGTTGAAATAATCGTTGACGTTCCGGCATACTTTTTCTTTACGCTGCGTACCAGCTGATCGGCTTGATCGATTTGTGATGTTTTCGTTATCAGCTTATACTTTCCGGTTGTGAGCATGGCGTCTTGAGAGGGCGTTCCATTGTATTTTCCGAGTGTTTTCGAGGTATCCTCCGCGTCTTTTTTTACAATATAATACACTTCTTTTTGCGGATCATTTCCGAAAACAATATTCCCGCCGTCCGCTTTTGCGCCGTCATTGATCGGGTCTTTTCCGATATCGGTTCCGGCAAAGGCGACGACCACGTTTTCTGGATTTTTTGATTTTACCCATTTTCCGTTTTTCTTTTCAGCTTGTGACAGAACAACCGCGTCAAGTCCGGTATCGTTGTCCGATTTTATTTGATCGACGTACCATCTGGTGGGAGATTTAAATTTTAATGGCTTTTGTGTTTCTAAGTGATTTTTAAGAGTTTCATAATCATAAGATATTTGGCTTATATAAAAGTATTCTTGGTCACTGATATTTGTTACATTGATGTTTTTAGACATGTACAACACCCCGGAGTTGATGTAAGATTAATCTAAGAAAGGATGAGTTTATGAAGAAATACATAATTATCCTAATCTTTGTAATAATTATAGCATTAGGAGGTATTTACATGAAGTACCAACATGATAAAAAAGAAGCAGAACAAGAACTTTTTATCCAAGCGAAAAATAAAATGGAAAGCTATATAAAAGCTAATTACAAAAATATAAAGCAAATTACATACATTAACGATTATAAAATAAATCCTATGGGTGGTATTTCCGTGAAGGGGTACTTGAATGGTAATAAGGAAAAAGAATTTTTTGGACTTTATGACAAAACGAATGATGAAATAGGAGTTTCGTCAGTCGATGCGGAAGAGAAACCCGAATGTCAGGAAAAAGAATGTGAATACTAAAAAAGACGCTGGATTTGAGAAGAATTCTTTATGATTATTTTATTGATCTTTAGCTGGCGAAAATACAGTTTAGTGATTTTTGAATAGTGTAATTCCAAACGAATTTGCCGGTTTATATGATCCTCCAGATGACAAAATAGGGAGCTCTTCTGTGGACACTGAGGAAAAATCTTAAGACGCCTAACTGGCGTCTTTATTTTTGTATTATTGGCTGGCCCAAAAACTCTAACGGATAAATCCCTTTCCTTAAAGAGTAGCCATTCTTCTCCTTGTAATACACTTCTTTTTGGGGATCATTTCCGAAAACAATATTCCCGCCGTCCGCTTTTACGCCGTCATTGATCGGGTCTTTTCCGATATCGGTTCCCGCAAAGGCGACGACCCCGTTTTCGTGATTTTTTGATTTCACCCATTTTCCGCTTTTTGTCTTGATGCCTTTTGAGAATATAAAGTCATCAAGATCCGTTATCAGAATCCTGCTTCACTTCCTCAACATACCAATATGAGGCTAACATTTTATAATTGTAAGATGCTGGGGACTCAAACGATAATATACTTTATCTGTGACATTAGAGACGGTTATTTCTTTTCCTTTTGTGAAATATACATCACGTTTCTTATATTGTAAAATAGTTCCGAAAGGATGATACGCATGAGAAAATACATTATTATCCTAATTGTTATAATTATAGCAGTGGGAGGTTTTTTCGTGAAGCATCAATATGATAAACATAAAAACGAAGAAAAACTTGTGATTGAGGCGCAAGAGCACATGAAGAATTACTTGAAAAAAGACTATAAAAATGTACAGGAAGTTCATTTTTCAAAAGACTACAATATCAATCCGACAGGCGGAGTTGAAGTTTCAGGCTACATAAATAATAATAAAGAAAAAGAATTTTCCGGTATATATGATCCAACGAACAAGGAGATAGGGATTTCAGTGGTCAATGCCGAAGAAAGGTAAAATACCCACCTCAGGATGAGTGGGTATTTATTTTGTTTAATTATCTTACAAAATTCGTGATATGTTTCTCATACGGTTCAAACCTATTCCTGAGATCAATCGACTCTACCGTCTCATTTGTCGATTAACGGTAACCGCGTACAAATATCATGACAACTCAACGATAGGAAAAACGTCAGATCAGCATTTTACTCGCTTTAAGTTCCAATCTTAACTTGTCAGCAACAATCGCGATGAATTCTGAATTTTTCCGAAAACAATATTCCAGCAGTCGTATGTACTCATTGTTCTCTAATTTCCTTTTAAGATAGTCATAATTATAAGCACGTTGACTCATCCTGTAATATGTTTCATTTGTCAGGCTTGAAGTCCTGATTTTCTTGCTCAAGATATATAGCACCTTTCTTGTCATGTAAAATAGGGTAGGGAAAGGGATGATTTTTTTTGAAAAAGAACCTTATTATTGTATTAATGTTAATTATAGCTGTTGGAGGATTGATTATGAAGCATCAATATGATGTGAAAAAGGAAGAAAAGGCTCTTTTTGAAAAAGCCCAAAGTAAAATGACCGAATACTTGCACCGCGAGTATAAGGGAATAGAGAAAATTTCTTATGATGATTATTTTATTGATCCAACTGGCGGAATCACAGTTGAGGGGTATCTAAACGGCGATAAAAGTAAAGAATTTGATGGCTTATATGATCCTGTAGGTGACAAAATAGGGAGCTCCTCTGTGGACACTGAAGAAAAATCTTAAGACGCCTAAATGCCCCGGATGTCACCGGCCATTTTTTCTAGTCCGAGAGCTCCATCATAACTCATGGGAGGATGATTCTGTGAAAACATACATGATTATCTTCATGGTTATCTTTATAGCAGCCGGAGGTTTTATAATGAAGAGTATGAATGATAAAAATGTTCAGGCTGAAGAGATAAAGATTGCTCAGAAACGAATGGAGAAATTTATCAAAGCGAATTATGAAGGAATACATAACGTTACATTTAAAGATAAATATGAAACAGATCCAATGGGCGGGATAGAGGTATTTGGCTATTACAACGATGATACATCAAATAAATTTGACGGTATTTATGATAAGGCAAATGACAAGATTATGGGACACACTATAGATGCTGTGAGAAAGAAAGAATGTAGAGATAAAGATTGCGATTATTAATAAAGACGCTCGTCTTGTATGAGCATACACTAAACGAAAAAGACAAGGGTTCGGCATGTGCCGCCCTTGTCTTTTTGTTGAACACCTCTTTTTTCGGGTAAACTTTATCAGAGGCAGCTCATTATTTGACAGTCCATTTTAACAGCGTTACAATTAAACGTGTAAATAGTTACATGTTTAAATAAACATAATATCTCGGGAGGTGATACGTTCTTGAACGAACCTTCTTTAAAAAAGTCATTTATGAGTCAGTGAACGGCATCATAGATCCCGAGCATGTTTATTTTCGCACTGTGCCTATGTTTGAAACAAGCAGTGAGGCATATCAGTTTCTGCAGGACCGGCTGTTTATCGGGGCTGCGGTCAGATTGCCGGATGACATTCGGTTGGATATTTATGAAGTTCAATAATGATATGGAGAGTGAGTCGACATGGAAAACTTTATCGGAAGCCATATGATTTACACGTATGAAAACGGCTGGGAGTATGAAATTTATATTAAAAATGATCATACGATCGACTATCGGATTCATAGCGGTATGGTAGGCGGACGCTGGGTGCGCGACCAAGAAGTGAATATCGTAAAGCTGACAGAAGGCGTATATAAAGTGTCATGGACTGAACCGACAGGCACAGACGTTTCATTAAACTTTATGCCGAATGAAAAACGGATGCACGGGATTATTTTCTTCCCGAAATGGGTGCATGAGCATCCGGAAATCACGGTATGCTATCAAAATGATTACATTGATGTGATGAAAGAGTCACGTGAGAAATATGAGACGTATCCTAAATATGTCGTTCCCGAGTTTGCGGATATTACGTATCTCAACAATGCGGGAATCAATAACGAATCATTGATTTCAGAAGCGCCGTACGAAGGAATGACAGATGATATTCGCGCAGGAAAATTAAAATAATAGAAAAAACCCGGCTCAGCTGCCGGGTTTTTTGTATATGAAATCAGGAAATCCTGCGGTTTTTACGACAGGGTCTTTGTCATAATAAAGTCGACTTGTTCGTCATCCCCCATATAAAAAGAGTGTTCTCCCGTTTGGATAAACCCCATTTTTTTATAAAAGGCGATTGCGTTTTCGTTTTTTTCCCATACGCCAAGCCAGATTTTCTTTTTGTTGTGTTCGGCAGCGATTTTCACAGCTTCATTCAGCAGATATTTGCCAAGCCCGTGTTTCTGGTGGTTTTTTCTTATATAAATTCTCTCAATTTCCAGAAAATCATCACCCATTTTTTCTGATTGAGCTTCATCCATGTTGATTTTTACATATCCCGCAAGATCATCATCATAATAGACAAAATAGAATTGTGAAGACCGATTGGCTAATTCCGTTTTCAGCTGTTCGGAGCGGAATGCATTTTCCAAATAAGCCTTCATATTTTCAAGTGAATTTTGATCTGTAAATGTATCATTGAATGTTTCAATGCTTATCTCACGGAGTGCTGTTATATCGTCGAGGCTGCATTTTTTTAATTTGATGCTCATGTTCATACAGCTCCTTTCTTATTTATGAAATATTGTAATTGCAATAAAAATACCGTATATTAAACATAACGTGATTTTATTGTATTTGCAACATAAAATATGAAAATGAGGCCGGTAAAATGAAATATGGTTTTTATGTTTTGGGAATCATTATATTGACTTTTGGTATTTCTGTCACGATTCAATCTGATCTTGGAACGTCGCCTTTCGATGCGCTAATCGTGGGGCTGTCTGTACATGCCGGGCTGACTGTGGGAAGCTGGGAAATCATCATAGCTTTCCTGTTAATATGCTGCAATTCAATGTTAAAAAGACAAAGACCGGAATTTTCAGGGATGATTACGGCGTTTATAACGGGAATCGGGATTGATATGTGGCTGTTTTTCCTGCATCGTTTCATAGTGCCTGAACCATGGTACGAAAAAGCGGGTTGTTTTGCCATCGGTTTGGTTGTGATCGGGATTGGAACCGCGGCTTATCTGCACACAAATTTCGCACCAATCCCGGTTGATCGGTTAACGTTGATTATCCGCGAATTAACAGGAAGAAGCATCTTTTTTTCAAGAACGGTCATTTACTTCGTGTTTTTCATATTGGCATTGATCTTAAAAGGTCCGGTCGGCATCGGGACGTTATTCACCGTTTGTTTAGGAGGGCTCATCCTTCATTTCTTTATGCCGATTACTGGAAGATGGATAGACGGTATCTTAACAGCATCTGAAAAGCAAAAAGAAACGAAAAATCTGTGATAGGCTTTAATGATCTTAAAATCTCCTTTATACTCCTTTTCATCATGAGCTTACGGTATAATTGGTTTGTATGAACTTGTAAAAAAGGGGGAGGGATTTTTCATGGGCGGTCAAAGAAAGCTCGTTTTTTACGGTGCTGTCAGCGCAGATGGCTATCTTGCGCGGGAAAATCATTCTTTGGATTGGTTAATCGGGACTGAAGGTGAAGAAGACACCGATTATGCATCTTTCTATGAATCTGTCGATACGATCATGATGGGTAGAAAAACATATGATGAAATGATGACGTTATTTCCCGAGGAGTTTCTGTATAAGGGAAAAGAGTGCTATGTGTTTTCGCGGACATTGACCGGGCGTACTGAAGATGTGCGGTTTATTCATGAAGAGCCTGCCGGTTTTATACAAGCGTTGAAACGCCAAGAAGGCAAGCGGATTTGGATTGTCGGCGGGAGTGATTTGTTGCACCCGGTTTTGGAGGAAAAACTTGTCGATGAGTTTATCATTCAGGTCGCCCCTGTTCTGCTCGGCCGGGGAATTCCGTTATTCAAACCCGGAGACCGGGAGACCGGGCTGAAGCTGACGGATGTCCGGCGCTATAAACAATTTGCGGAATTGCATTATGAAGTGAGATAAATGAAATAAAAGAAAGAAACCCAGTAAGGTTACCGGGTTTCTTTTTCATGTTTGTTTTTATGTTTTGAAATTGTGTGGGCCGGCCCGTATGAAAATCCTGCAGCCATGATGACAGCCCCTATCCATCTCACGGCATAGAAATCAGTGTCGCGCAGGAAGACAACTGAAACTAAGATCATCAGCGCCCCGATGATAACGGCAGCTGTGCCGATAATACTAGATTTCTCCATATAAAAACTCCTTTATGAATGGTGAGAAGATCAGTTATAAAGGAATATAACATATAAGGGTTAATATGGAAAATGGTATTCTGCGAAGTCGAATGACTGAGGTCTGAACTGGGATGAAAACGAAACCCCAAGGGAACCTGATCCCTTGGGGTTTTTTTATGCTTGAAACAGGATGCGGCGTTTGGCAGAATCGGGATCACTTTCCGTCGAGACGGCTGTGTTGAAAATGAGCGTCTCACGCGAGCCTGTTTCATACTGAGGCCACTGGAGCTGATCGGTGTCCGGGTTTCCTTTTTTTGCAAAGGCCAGCCATGCGGATTGCATCAGTCTGGAGAGCTCTTTTACATCTTCACCGGGCGGTTTCTGCAGCGTCTTTTTCAAAGAATCAAAGTTTCCGAACACAAACGGCAATTCCAGAGCGTGAACCGCTTTATGAAACGGCGATGTTTCGCCGTGCCAGTCAAAGCGGTACATCCAGACCGGTGCGAATCGCGACTGTCCTTGTGCGAAAGCGACAGCCGGCCGCCAGAATATCAGATCCGTCATCATATCAATTTGTCCCGTTAAGGAATGAGGATATAAGGATGCCGCTTGCAAATAGCCCTCTTCTCCAAGGTGATGGCGCAAATAATCGGCGTGCTCCCGCTCGGAATGAACAGGTGAATCAGGGGTGAAAAATAAATATCCTTCATCCCGATTGGTGCCGATAAGTATCGGTATGCCTTCTGCCGCACCGCCGTGAATCGCTTTTTCAGGTTCCTTCGGCAATGTGGCCGGATCTATGGCCGGCTGATAAAAAAGATGAAAAATATTCTGTCCCTTTATACTGTTCACTTTTCCGGCAGCTGTGAGAATGTCATCTGTCGGGAGGGTATGCAGTTTGCTCATGTCATCTGTCTGAATACCGGCCTCGCTGATAAAAGTCTCGGCAATGTCTTTTGCCATATCAGCAGTCATCGTCTGAGAGGCCCCGCTTTCTAAAATGGCTTTATGAAACAGGCCTTTTGCGCCAGGCATTGCCATAAGGGAGGCGATGCTCATGCCGCCTGCCGATTCACCAAATACCGTGACGTTATCAGGGTCCCCTCCAAAAGCGGAAATATTGTCCTTCACCCAGCGCAGCGCGGCGATCTGATCGAGCAGGCCGATATTGCCGGGATATGCGTCATGAATAGAAGACAAATGTAAAAAACCGAACGGCCCGAGCCTGTAATTAAGTGTCACCACAATGACATCTCCTTCAGCGGCAAGAGCAGAGCCGTCGTAAATCGGTTCGCTTCCGGCGCCTAAAAAAAATGCGCCGCCGTGAATCCATACCATGACAGGCCGTTTCACACCCTCTGATTCTGGGGCGAACACATTCAGGTAAAGGCAATCTTCAGATTGAGGCGGAACATCTCCGGAAAACGACATGGACAGCAAATCAGCCGGCTGCGGACAAACCGGTCCGAACGCGTCGGCATGTTTTACGCCGTCCCAAGGTGCGGGCGGCTCCGGCGCTTTAAATCTCAGCTCTTCGACGGGCGGCTTGGCGTAAGGGATGCCCTTCCATGTGCGGACACCGCGGCCGGCAGTTCCTTTTAATGCGCCGCAGCGGGTTTGAACGGTAAGTACAGTCATGACTTCATCCCCTTTTTTCTTTTCATTATATACAGAGATGAAGACATGAAGCGAATGAAATCCCTTTCACCTGCATATGATCAGTAACGCTTTCGTTCTAAAAATGACCTGACTTCCTGAACGGACAAGCCGAGTTCTTTTGCTTCCTGCATCAGCGCTTTCCATTCCTCAATGTTAGATTCAGTCAGTTTTCTGTTGCGGTAGGGTGCGGGCTCCGGCCGTTTTTCAGTCAGTTTGTTCGTAAAGGTGAACAGTTCTTCTTTCGGCATGCCTGACTGCACAGCCTGCACGAGATGAATGCGCCACTCATCTTCCGTGCCTCCCATATGATGCAGCATCGTTTCGGCATCAAAAAGCTCCGTCAGATCGACTTGAAGGGTGGCGGACACTTTTTTAAGAAATTGGATGGACGGATTTGAGTGAACCCCCCGTTCTATCTTGCTTAAATAAGATTTAGAGACTCCCGCTTCGACTGCTAGCTGATTAATAGAGTAGCCTTTTCTTCTGCGGTATAAACGTATTATTCTTCCAATCATTGTGCTGAATTCTCCCCTGCATACTGACATTTTTCCGTTCATTATAAGAAATTTTCCGTTCTTTATAAAATTTAAAATTGAAAGGTAAGTGCAGTAAATAAGAGGAAAATCACGATAATGTTCTCTAAAAAGAACCAAATGGCTTAATTTGAAATTTTCAAATTTCGAGCTTTTCTTTTATAATCCAATCATTAACAGAAGGGGGCGTTTAAGCCTGATGCAATAAGGATGAGGCTGTATATTACATGAATGAGAATATGAGTTTTAAAGAATTATTTGACATTATTAAGCACAGATTTTTACTGATTTTTATCATGACAGCAGCGGTGACGCTGATAACAGGATACATCCAATTCCGGGTGATTTCGCCCGTTTATCAGGCGTCGACACAAGTGCTCATTCATGAAACAAGCGGTGAAAAAAATTCGAATCTCAGCGACGTTCAGCTGAATCTTCATTACAGCACCACGTTTCAAACGATAATGAAAAGCCCGGTTGTGCTTGAGAAAGTGAAACAGACGCTGCATCTTTCTGAGACGGCATCCGCTTTAAAAGCGAAGATCACGACAAGCAGCGAAACCGATTCAGAAATCATCACCGCAGCGGTGCAGGATGAGAATCCGAAAAAGGCCGCCGCTATAGCGAACACGCTGATGAAGACATTTAAAAAAGAAGTCCGTGACAGGATGAATATAAAAGGCGTCGTCGTTTTGTCAGAGGCGAAAGCATCGGAAAGCCCGATGGTCAAGCCTTCGCGCATCCGGAATATCATGATGGCATTCGGTGCGGCTCTTATGGCCGGTGTGACGCTTGCGTTTTTTCTCCACTTTCTTGATGAAACCGTTAAGAGCGAGCGGCAGCTCAGCGAAAAAACGGACTTGCCCGTTTTAGGGGTTGTGTATGATATCAAAAATCAGCAGACACGGTCTGATGAAAAACATTTCGGGGAGTGAGGCGTTTGGGATTCAGAAAAAAGAAGTCAAGACGGGGATTGGCTCAAATATCTGTTTTACATCACAAATCATTGGTGGCTGAACAATACCGCACCATTCGGACAAATATTGAGTTTTCCTCTGTCCAGACCCATCTGCGCTCCATTCTCGTCACTTCTTCCGTTCCGGGAGAAGGAAAATCATTCAGCGCCGCCAATCTTGCCGCGGTATTTGCGCAGCAGGAGAAAAAGGTGCTGCTCGTCGATGCGGATTTACGAAAACCGACGATACACGAGACTTATCAGCTTGAAAATGTACAAGGCCTTACGAATGTGTTAGTCGGAAACGCTTCCCTCGATGAAACGGTGCAAAAAACGCTGATTGACAACCTCTATGTCCTAACGAGCGGGCCGACGCCGCCGAATCCGGCAGAGCTTTTGTCCTCAAAGGCGATGGGAGAGCTGATTCAGGAGATGTACAGCCGGTACAGTCTTGTTATTTTCGACTCACCTCCGCTTTTAGCGGTGGCTGACGGACAGATTTTAGCGAACCAGACGGATGGAAGCGTTCTCGTCGTCTTGAGCGGAAAAACGAAAATGGATACCGTCCAAAAGGCGAAAGACGCGCTCCAGCAGTCAAAGGCGAAGCTTCTGGGCGCGCTGCTGAATAAAAAGAAGATCAAAAAAACAGAGCACTACTCGTATTGAGCGGTGCAGGTGATGTCTCCTTACCTTTATCAACGGAGGCACTCGGCTCTGCTGTGGGCAGCGGTTTCTGCTGCCTTAGATGCTGGTCGTCGGTGGCGGGGTGTGAGGACGGGTTAAATGCCCAATTTATCTTAAGATGATGCATTGTTATCGGCTTAGCTGTTATGCCAGTTTTTTTACGAAAACCGTATCAGCTAAACCGATAAATGAGGAGGGGAAAGATTGACTTACCGGAGAAGACTTTCAATGATTTTTGCATTGGATACGTATCTCGTTTTACTTTCCGTTGTTATAGGATATCAATTTTTTGAGGATTCTTATCACTTTTATGACTCCGGAGCGTTATTGCTGACCGCCGTGAGCATGCTGATCAGCCACCATGTATGCGCTTTTATGTTTCATCAGTATAAGCAGGTATGGACGTATACGGGAATAGGTGAGCTGCTTGATCTGCTGAAGGGGATCACTCTGTCCGCAGCCGTGACAGCCGCCGTCCAATACGGGGTGTTCCACACGATTTTGTTCCGGCTTTTAGCCGTCAGCTGGATGATTCAGCTATTGTTTATCGGAGGAAGCCGGATGATTTCGCGCGTGCTGAAAGAAACGATCGGCAGGAAGCAAAATGACTCTTCCCGGGCGCTGATCATCGGCGCGGGCGCAGGGGGAACGCTGCTCGCCCGTCAGCTTACCCAGAAAAATGATCTCGGCATCATGCCGGTGGCTTTTATTGATGATGATCAGACGAAGCACAAGCTCAAAATTATGGGCCTGCCCGTCATCGGCGGAAAAGAAAGCATTATGCCGGCGGTGCAGAGGCTGAGAATTCATCATATCATCATCGCCATTCCGTCTCTTTGCCCCCATGAGCTCCAGACGCTGTACAAAGAATGTGTGCAGACGGGCGCCCATATTAAAATCATGCCGCAATTTGATGAGATCCTGCTCGGAACGCAGGCTGCCGGACACATCAGGGATGTAAAAGCCGAAGATCTCCTCGGCAGAAAGCCGGTCACCCTTGATACGAGCAAAATTTCTGACAGCATAAAGGGGAAAACGATTCTGGTCACGGGCGCCGGCGGCTCTATCGGTTCTGAAATCTGCCGCCAGATCAGCGCGTTTCTTCCGCATGAAATCGTCCTTCTCGGCCACGGGGAGAACAGCATTTATTCGGTGCATAACGAACTGTCCGCACGCTTCGGCAAAGAGGTGCTTTTTCACGCGGAGATTGCCGATATTCAGGACAGAGATAAAATCTTTACGTTGATGAAGAAATACGAGCCGCACGTCGTCTATCATGCGGCCGCTCATAAACATGTGCCGTTAATGGAACATAATCCGGAAGAAGCCGTCAAAAACAATATTATCGGCACGAAAAATGTCGCCGAAGCCGCCGATATGTGCGGAACGGAAACATTCGTGCTGATTTCTTCTGACAAAGCGGTCAATCCGGCCAATGTCATGGGCGCGACGAAGCGGTTTGCGGAAATGGTCATCATGAACCTCGGAAAGGTCAGCCGCACCAAATTCGCCGCCGTCCGTTTCGGAAATGTGCTCGGAAGCCGCGGCAGCGTCATTCCGATTTTTAAAAAGCAGATTGAAAAAGGCGGACCCGTCACCGTCACGCATCCGGCGATGACAAGATATTTTATGACGATTCCCGAAGCGTCAAGACTCGTCATTCAGGCGGGGGCGCTTGCAAAAGGGCGGCAGATTTTCGTTCTGGACATGGGAGAGCCCGTCAAAATCGTCGACTTGGCAAAAAACCTGATTCATTTATCAGGCTATACGACAGAACAGATTCCCATTGAATTCTCCGGCATCCGCCCGGGAGAAAAGATGTATGAAGAACTGCTGAATCATAATGAAGTACATACGGAACAGATTTTTCCGAAAATCCATATCGGGAAAGCGATCGACGGGGATTGGGGCGTGCTCATCCGTTTTATGGAGGAATTCAGCCGTCTGCCTGAAGATGAGCTGAGAAAACGGCTGTTTGAGGCGATTGAATCAGTACATGAAGAAGCGGCCGCAGGCGTGTGATGGGAGGACAGAAAGATGACGAAAAAAGTATTATTTTGCGCCACTGTCGATTATCATTTTAAAGCCTTTCACCTTCCGTATTTTCAATGGTTTCAGGATATGGGCTGGGAGGTGCACGTCGCGGCAGGCGGTCATATGAACCTTCCGTTCGTTGATAAAAAGTTTTCCATTCCGATCCGGCGCTCCCCGTTTCATCCCGAAAATCTTTCTGTTTACAGGCGGCTGAAGCAGCTCATTCAAGACAACGGCTATGACATGATTCACTGTCATACGCCGGTCGGCGGCGTACTCACCCGCCTTGCTGCGAGACAAGCGCGCCAAAAAGGGACAAAGGTGCTGTACACCGCGCACGGCTTTCACTTCTGCGACGGAGCGCCTCTGAAAAACTGGCTTCTTTATTACCCGATCGAAAAATTTCTCTCTTCTTATACGGATTGTCTCATTACCATTAATGAAGAAGATTTCGAACGGGCCAAGCAAATGAAAAAAACGGATTGCGACGCGAAAAAAATACACGGCATTGGTGTTAATACAGACAGGTTCCGCCCTGTGAGCCCGGGAGAAAGTGAACGGCTGAGAGAAAAACACGGCTTCAGCGTCGGGGAATTTATCCTCGTATATCCCGCCGAATTAAACGGCAACAAAAATCAGGGTATCCTCATTGAGTCTGCGGCCTTGCTGAAGCGCAGCATCCCGGAGCTGAAACTCGTATTTGCCGGAGAAGGCGCGATGGAAGAGCCGTACAGAAAAAAGGCTGAATCACTCGGGGTATCCGACATTGTGCGATTTTACGGTTTTTGCCGCGACATTCATGAGCTGATTCAGCTTGCCGATCTGTCTGTCGCCTCAAGTCTCCGCGAAGGGCTCGGTATGAATCTGCTTGAAGGGATGGCTGCCGAAAAGCCCGTCGTTGCCGCGGACAACAGGGGGCACCGCGAGATCATTGAAGACGGTGTGAATGGTTTTCTCGTGCCGGCCGGAGACAGCGCGGCGTTTGCCGATCGGATTGAAAAGCTGTACCGCTCCCCCGGCCTGCGAAAAGCAATGGGGCAAAAAGGGCGCAGGACGGCGGAAAGTTTTTCAGAAACACGCACGGTAAAGGAAATGGCGCATATTTACGCCGGTTATATGGATAAAAAGGAGAAAAGCGTATGAATGCAGGAGCACAACCGAAAATTTCCGTTATCATGGGGATTTATAATTGCGAACAGACTTTAGCGGAGAGTATTGAATCCATCCTGAGCCAATCTTATAAGAATTGGGAACTGATTATGTGTGATGACGCGTCAACTGACGGAACGTATCAGATTGCGCGCCGTTACGCGGATCATTACAGCGACCGGATCACGCTGATTCAAAATAAGACAAACAAGCGGCTTGCCGCTTCGCTGAACCGCTGTCTGACATACGCAACGGGGGATTATATCGCCAGACAGGACGGTGATGACATCTCCAACCCGAGAAGACTGGAAAAACAGGCCGCTTTCTTAAACAAGCACGCCCACTATCAAGTCGTCGGCACGGGGATGCTCGTATTTGACGAATTCGGCGTAAGGGGCGCCCGGCTTTTGCCGCCCGTGCCGAAACCGGGAATTATGGCGAAAGGCACACCGTTCTGCCACGGCACCATTATGATGCGGGCCGAAGCGTACAAAGCGCTCGGCGGCTACCGGTCAGTCAGGCGGACGCGGCGGATGGAGGATATCGATTTGTGGCTGCGCTTTTTTGAAGCGGGTTTCCGAGGGTACAACCTTCAGGAAACGCTGTATAAAGTCAGAGAGGACAGTGATGCGTTCAAAAGGAGATCGTTTACGTATTCCATTGATAATGCGGTCCTCGTTTTTCAGGCGTGCAGACGGCTGAAGCTGCCGCTTTCCCATTACGTGTATATCGCAAAACCGCTCATCCGCGCCATAACGCCGCCCGCGGTCATGAACCGTTATCATAAAAACAGGGACGTCCGCCAAAAAGAAGGGCTTGCCGAACATGACTGACAAGCCGGCGCGGGTGCTGCACATCTTCAGCGGGATGAATAGAGGCGGCGCAGAAACGATGATGATGAATTTGTACCGGAAGATGGACAGAACGAAGGTGCAGTTTGACTTTTTAACCCATAGGAACGATCCGTGCGCTTATGATGAGGAAATTCTTGCTCTCGGCGGACGGCTTTTTTATGTGCCGAGCATCGGCAGCACAAACCCGATTACTTTTGTGAAACAGGTCAAACGGGTGATTCAGGAAAAAGGACCGTTTGCCGCCGTGCATGCTCATACCGATTTTCAGTCGGGATTTATCGCATTGGCCGCTCGTTTAGCAGGCGTCCCCGTGCGGATCTGTCATTCGCACAGTACATCGTGGCGGGGGCGGTCGTCCGGGCTTGGCAAGGTGCAGATGTTTGTGTTCAGGCGGCTGATTACGGCAAATGCCACCGCGCTGTGCGCCTGCGGAGAAGAGGCGGGCCGTTTCTTATTCGGAAAACAAAAAGACGTGCGGCTTTTGCCGAACGGCATTGATCTTGACTTATTTGCCGGCGGACGCGCGGACATAGAATCTGAAAAAAGGAAGCGGGGCATTGCCGCCGGCCGATTGGTGATCGGTCATATCGGCCGCTTTACAGAGGAGAAAAACCACGAATTTCTGCTCCGGCTGGCCGCTGATATGAAAGAGCGGGGTATCGGTTTACAGCTGATCCTCGCCGGAGACGGTCCGCTTCGCACCGATATGGAAAAGCTGGCGGAGAAGCTGGGGCTTGATGGTGCTGTGCGTTTTATCGGTGTGGAAGATCGCGTTCATGATCTGCTGAAAACGCTGGATGTATTTGTCATGCCGTCTCTTTATGAGGGGCTGCCCGTCACGCTCGTTGAAGCGCAGGCCTCCGGGGTGCCGTGCGTCATATCAGACGGCATTACAGAAGAAGCCGATGCCGGGCTCGGGCTGGTCAAAAGGCTCAGCCTCAAAGAACCGCTTGAACAATGGGCATCCGCGATTTTGCGGGCAGCTGAGGCGCCAAAGCCTGGCAGGGCGCGCATTAAAGAAACCCTCGGACGGCTGGGATATGACGCGGGAGAGAATGCGGGGGCTGTGATGAAGCTTTACAATATGAACTGTGAAAAGGAACAGTAACGAATGATTGTATATGTAGTCAATATGGGAATTGTTTATATTTGGTCATGGTTCGCAAAAATGTGCGGCGGGCGTGATCAATCGCTTTCAACCGGATACCGGCCGAATCAGCTCGTCATGCTCGTTCCGCTGCTATCGCTTGTATTGGTTTCCGGTTTGCGTTACAGAGTCGGGACGGATTTTCAGACGTACGCGCTGATGTACAAACTGGCGGGAAATTACGGGAGCATATGGGAGATCTTCGGGTTCGGAGCGAAAAAAGCAGCCGTTGATCCGGGATTTACCGCTCTTATCTGGCTCATGAATTTTATCACGAAAGATCCGCAAATTATGTATTTCACCGTGGCGGTCGTGACGTGCAGCTTTATTTTAAAGGGGCTCGTTGAGTTCGGACGTCCATTTGAACTGAGTGTATTTTTGTTTTTGGGCACGTATCATTATTACGCTTCCTTTAACGGAATCAGGCAGTATATGGTGGCGGCTGTTTTGTTTTGGGCCGTCCGCTATGTGATAAATGGAAGCTGGAAGCGTTATATGTCCATCGTGCTGTTGTGTTCGCTCTTTCATTCCTCGGCCTTAATCATGATTCCGGTTTATTTCATTGTCAGAAGAAGAGCCTGGTCGCCCGCGATTTTCGGGCTGTCGGCCTTGTTTCTTCTCATGACGTTTCTGTATCAGAAGTTCATTTCGCTGTTTGTCGTCGTGCTGGAAAACAGTTCGTACGGTCATTATGAGAAATGGCTGATGACCAACACGAACGGGATGAACGTCGTAAAAATCGCGGTGCTGCTTCTGCCGCTGTTCTTGGCTTTTTGCTATCGGGAGCGGCTGCGGAAGCTCTGGCCTGACATTGATGTCATCGTGAATTTCTGTCTGCTGGGTCTGCTTTTCGGTCTGCTGGCGACAAAGGATGTTATTTTTGCCCGGTTTAATATATATTTCGGCCTTTACCAAATGATCCTGATCCCTTATTTTGTGAGGATTTTTGATGAAAAATCGAATGCGCTGATCTATATCGCCATTATTGTCTGTTATTTTCTTTACAGCTATTTGCTTATGCCGGTCGATTCGTCTGTGCTTCCGTACAGAACGATTTTTTCCCGGTAATGGATACTGGAGGTTTATATGGAAACACCCGCGGTCAGTTTATTAATTGCTGTGTATAATACGGAATCTTATTTAGAAAGATGCTTAGATTCATTGCTCAATCAGTCGCTCGCCAATATCGAAATCATCGCCGTCAATGACGGGTCAACAGATCAAAGCCCGGACATTCTTGAAACCTATCAGAAGCGGGATGAGAGAATCCGGGTCATTCATCAGCAAAACCGGGGACTCGGCGCGGTCCGCAACAAGGGGATCGCGGCGGCGCGCGGCGAATTTATCGCTTTTATTGATGCGGACGACTGGGTTGAACCTGATTATTGCCTGCGCATGTATGAAAAAGCGAAGGCTGATCAGGCTGATCTCGTGATTTGCGAATATGCGGCCGAGTTTGCGGATACGGGGAAAACCGCCGTTTCAACAATCGCTTCAGTGTACGCGGGGCGCCCGAAACAACTGTACCTGAAAGATTTATTTGAAGGAAGAGTCAGCGGATTCTCATGGAACAAGCTGTACAAAAGGGCCATGATCGAACAGCATCGGCTGCGCTTTCCGCTTCGGGATGAGCTTGAGCACGTGGAGGATCAGTACTTCAGCCTCCGGGCGCATGTTTTCGCCGATGCGGTCTCGTACGTGGATCAGCCGCTCTATCATTATCGGATTCACTTGACTTCCATTGTGCAAAGCTATCAGAAAAAGCTGTTTGACTCAGGTCTCGTTCTCTATCGGCTGAACGAGGCTTTTTTGCGTGAAAACGGCTGCTTACAGGAATACCGGCAGGAGCTGGATTATTTTATCGTTCAGCACGGAACAGTCTGCCTGCTGAATGAATGGAAGCGGAATAACGGCGGCCGGTTTTCTGAGAAGTGGAAGAATATCAGCCGGATATGCGCTGACCCCGTGTTTCGGCTGAGTCTTTCCAAAACCGGAACGGCGCCGTTTGACGCCAAACGCTCATGCCTTCTGCTTTTGGCGAGGCTGAAGCTGATTCCGTTCGTATCGCTGGCATCAGCCGCGTATCAGCGGGCAATCGAGTACAAAATGAAAATCAGAGGGTGAAGACATGTCGATACAATCTTTAAAAATCAATCTCGCGGAATGGCTTTTGCTAAAGGTCAAATACCCGTCCCAATTTCATTTCGGAACGTCAGCGGACAGGGCGGAGCATACAGCGGCAAGAAAAAAGATCATTCTGACGCTGCTTCCGTCCCACGATAATCTCGGTGATCATGCCATCGCCTACGCAAGCAAAACGTTTCTTGAACGGGAATATCCCGATTTTGACCTGATTGAGGTCGATATGAAGGATATTTACAGGTCCGCAAAAGCGCTGATCAAAAAGCGCCATCCCGATGATATGGTATTCATCATCGGCGGCGGGAACATGGGGGATTTGTACCGGTATGAGGAATGGACGCGCCGTTTTATTATAAAAACATTCCGGCAGTATCGGATCGTTCAGCTTCCGGCGACGGCTCACTTTTCTGATTCAAAAAAGGGGCGGAAGGAACTGAAACGCGCCCAAAAAGTGTACAATGCGCATCCCGATCTTCTGTTAATGGCGAGAGATGAGACGACGTATCAATGGATGAAGCGGCATTTTCCCGGAAAAACTGTGCTCAAACAGCCTGATATGGTCTTATATTTGGATAAAAGCGAGCGGCGCATCCCGCGGGAAGGGATCTACCTTTGTTTACGGGAGGATAAGGAGAGTGCACTGACAGCTGAGGAAAGAACGATGGTAAAAGAAGCTTTGAAAAAAGAGTACGGAGAGCTGCATACTTTTACCACGACGGTCGGCCGAAGGGTCAGCCGCCATACACGCGAAGGGGAGCTGGAGGCGCTGTGGAATACGCTGAAAGGCGCGGAGGCGGTTGTCACTGACAGGCTTCACGGGATGATTTTTTGCGCGCTGACGAAAACGCCTTGTGTCGTCATTCGTTCGTTTGATCATAAAGTGATGGAAGGCTTTCAATGGCTGAAACATATACCGAATATGACATTGCTTGAACGTCCGGAGCCTGAAGCCGTGACGGCCGCTGTAAACGGGCTGCTGAGCGGCAAGCATGAGGCAGGCGATTCTTTGCGCAGTGTTTATTTTGCCGGTCTGCGCTCGAAAATCAGCGGTGATGCCCAATGAACGCGCCGCTTGTGAGCGTGATCGTCCCGATGTATAAGACAGAGCCTTTTATTGAAGAATGCGCGGTATCTTTAACAAAACAGACGCTGAGAGACATCGAAATCATTTTCGTCAATGACGGCTCACCGGATCAGTCCGGCCGGATTGCCGAACAATTCGCCGCAGAAGATACGAGAATCCGGGTGATTCATAAAGAAAACGGCGGCCTCAGCTCGGCCCGCAATGCCGGAATAAAAGCCGCCCGCGGCCGTTATATCGGCTTTGCGGACGGCGATGACTATGTGGCGGAAACGATGTTCGAGCGGCTTTATGAAGAAGCGGAGAAGAACCGGCTTGATATCGCCGGCTGCGGTTATTACAAAGAAACACCGTCTAAAGAAAGAACGTATATGCCGCCGTCCCTTCCGCCGGGCCGCGTCTTCACGGCGGCTGAGATGACTGCATTGCTGACCCGCGCACACGAACATCGGTTTATTTGGTATGTGTGGCGCTATATATACCGGAGAGAAGCGCTGCAAGGGCTGTTGTTCCATGAAGATATCCGGTTTGCCGAAGATTCTCCGTTTAACTTGGCAGCGTTCCGGCAAGCCTCGCGTGTCAAAGTGATAGATGAAGGGCTGTACGTGTACCGGGAAAACCCGCAAAGCCTTACAGAAACACCGTTTAAGCCTCACTTAGATGACGAACTTCAGAAGCAATATGAAGCGAAAATGGCTTTTTATGAGGCGAACGGGCTGACGGACGCCTGCCGGGACGATATCGATACGTATTTGTGCAAGCATCAGATCCCGATGCTGATCGCCAACGCATGCGCCGCCCCGAAGCCGTCACATCAGATTACGGCGCACATCGGCAGAATTTTGACGTATGACATGGTAAAAACGGCGGTGCGCAGCACGCCGTGCCGGCATAAACAGCTGCTGGCGGGGGAGCGTGTGGTGCTCGGTCTGTGCAAAATGCGCCTTCCGCTTCTTCTGCATGCGTTTTTCGAACGGAAAACGAAAGAGAAAGGCAGTGCGGAAGGAGCATGAAATTTGCCATTAATTTCGGCGCTAATGTGACGGCGTTTTTACTATCGGTGTTTTTATCAGTGTGGATGACGCCCTTTATTGTGAAAACATTAGGTGTGGAGGCTTTTGGATTTGTCCATCTGACACAGAATATCATTAACTATTTCTCAATTATTACCGTTGCGCTGAGCTCTGTCGTTGTGAGGTTTTTCACCGTCGCCGCCCACAGGGGCAACAGGGATGAGGCCAATGCGTATGTAAGCAATTATTTAGCCGCGTCTGCCGTGATATCGCTTTTGCTCGCTGTGCCGCTCGCTGGGACGGCTTTTTATATTGACAAGATCATGAATGTGCCGGCCGGGCTGGTTACGGATGTGAGGCTCTCTATCGTCATCGGCAGTGTGCTGTTTATGCTGACGTTTTTGACGGCGGGATTCGCGACGGGGCCGTTTTTTGCCAACAAGCTTTATATCACAAGTTCTATTCAGGCCGTGCAAATGCTGGTCAGGGTGCTGTGTGTGCTCGCTCTGTTTACGTGCCTGCCGCCGAAGATCTGGCAGATCCAGCTTTCGGCTTTAGCGGGAGCCGTCTGTGCTGCGGTGCTGACGTTTTTCTTTTTTAAGAAATTGATTCCGTGGTTTTCTTTCAGCCGTAAAACCTTGTCATTACAGACGAGCAAAGTGCTGTTTTCGGCCGGTGCCTGGAGCTCTGTCAACCAGATCGGCGTGCTGCTGTTTCTGCAGATTGACCTCATGACGGCCAACCTCGTGCTGGGGCCGTCTGAAGCGGGTGTCTATGCCGCGATTATTCAATTTCCGCTCCTGCTCAGAAGTCTTGCCGGGACGCTTGCTTCGCTGTTTGCGCCGGTTTTGACTTCCTGCTATTCAAAAGGCGATATGGAAGGCCTCCTGTCTTACGCCAATAAGGCCGTGCGGCTGAACGGGCTTCTGCTCGCGCTTCCCGCGGCATTATTGGGAGGGCTTGCGGAACCGTTTCTGGCGATTTGGCTGGGCCCGTCATTTGTACAGACGGCGCCGCTTTTATACATTCACGCCGGGTACTTGGCGGTCAGTCTCTCTGTCATGCCGCTTTTTTACGTATGGACGGCTTTTAATAAACAAAAAACGCCCGCCGTCGTTACTTTATGCTTAGGCGGACTGAATGTCATATTGGCCGTGGTTCTCAGCGGACCGGCTCATCTCGGCCTGTACGGCATCACCATTGCCGGGGCTGTCTCCCTCATGTTGAAAAACGCCGTCTTCACGCCGCTGTATGTTTCGCATATTACCGGCTTTCAGAAAACCGCGTTTTACAAAGGCATGTTCGGTCCGTTGGCGGCGGCCGCATTTGCCTGGGCTGTCTGCCGGGGTATCCGGCTGTTTTCACCGCTTGACAGCTGGGCCGGTCTGATCGCCGCGGGACTTGCCGTATGCATGAGCTATGCCGCATTCGCTTTTTTCTTCATTTGTACGAAAGAAGAAAGGCGGCTTGCTTTACAGAAATGCCGAAAAGTGAAAGGAGCTGTTCAGATTTGAAGGCGAAACGTGTATTTGATATAGCAGCCGCGATGTTGTTATTGTGCGGCGCAAGTGTCATTCTTTTCTTCGCCATGGCAGCCGTCAGATGCGCCATCGGGTCTCCCGTATTATTCAAACAGACGAGACCGGGGCATAACGGGCGTCCGTTTACGTTGTATAAACTCAGGACGATGACGGATGCGCGTGATGAAAACGGTGTGCTGCTTCCGGATCATCTCCGTCTGACCAAAACGGGGAAGCTGATCAGAAAACTAAGCATCGACGAGCTTCCCCAGCTTTTTAATGTGATCAAAGGCGATATCAGTCTGGTCGGCCCCCGCCCTTTGCTGATGGATTATCTGCCGCTTTACACGGCGGAGCAGGCGCGGCGGCACGAGGTGAAACCGGGAATTACGGGCTGGGCGCAGATTAACGGGAGAAACGCGATTTCCTGGGAAGAGAAATTCAAGCTTGACGTGTGGTATGTCGACAACCGCTCATTCCTTCTCGACTTAAAGATTCTGCTTTTAACGGTGAAAAAAGTTCTCGTGTCAGAAGGCATACACCAAGACGGCCAAGTGACGGCAAAGCGCTTCACAGGCAGCGGAGATATGTCATCGTGAAAAAGATCGTGCTGATCGGAAACGGCGGACACGGAAAAGTGGTGAAGGAAATCGTGCAGGCCCGTTCCGATATGGAGCTTGCGGGCGTATTGGACGACGGATTCAGCGGTTTTGCCGTTCGGAACGGTTTATATACGGGCCGGACGAAAGACGTGCACATGCTTCTGCAACTCGTCCCCGAAGCCGTGTTCACGTTATGCATCGGACATAACGGTGTCAGAAAGCAGCTTGCTGAAAGGCTTGGGATTGAACAAGACGATTATGCCGCACTCATTCACCCAAGGGCAATCGTCAGTGAAACGGCCTCCGTCGGACACGGAACGGTTGTGATGGCGGGCGCCGTCATTCAGACGGGCGCTGACATCGGCGCCCATTGCATCATCAATACGGGTGCGGTTGCCGATCATGACAATGCAATCGGAGATTACGTCCATCTTTCACCGCGCGCGGCGCTTGCCGGCGGAGTGAAAGTCGGGGAAGGAGCGCACGTCGGAATCGGGGCGTCCGTCATACCGCAGATGGACATCGGCCCTTGGTCCGTGATCGGCGCGGGGGCTGCCGTCATCAGCAGTATTCCCGATCATGTGACGGCGGTCGGCGTTCCGGCCCGCGTCATCTCCTCTATTCATAATGAAAAAGGATGATTTCATGCATACAAATAAACGGATTTATTTATCTCCGCCGCATATGAGCGGAAAAGAACAGGAATACATCGCGGAAGCCTTCCGTTCCAATTGGATTGCGCCGCTCGGTCCGCTCGTCAATTCGTTTGAAGCGCGGCTGGCGGAATATGCGGGAGTGAAATGCGCGGCGGCCGTAAGCTCGGGAACGGCGGCCATCCATCTTGCGCTGCGGCTTGCGGGTGTGAAAAAAGGAGACGCTGTATTTTGCCCCTCCTTTACATTTGTCGCCACGGCGAATCCGATTGTGTACGAGCAGGCAGAGCCCGTTTTTATTGATTCGGAATGGGAGACGTGGAACATGTCTCCCGACGCGCTTGAGCGGGCGCTCCGGGATGCAAAACGGCGCGGCAGGCTCCCGAAAGCGGTGATCGCCGTCAATCTTTACGGCCAAAGCGCAAAAATGGATGAACTCGTGAGCCTTTGCGATGCTTATGGCGTCTGTCTGATTGAAGACGCTGCCGAGTCTTTAGGATCAACATATAAAGGCAGGCAGAGCGGCACATTCGGCCGTTTCGGCATTTATTCCTTTAACGGAAACAAAATCATTACAACATCGGGAGGCGGCATGCTCGTGTCTGACGATGAAGCCGCGATTGAAAAAGCGAGGTTTCTTGCGTCACAGGCGAGAGATGACGCCGTTCATTACCAGCACAGCGAGCTCGGTTATAACTACAGACTCAGCAACATTCTCGCGGGCGTGGGTATATCACAGCTGGAAGTGCTCGAAGATCGCGTCCGGGCGAGGAGAGACATTTTTCACAGGTATCGGGAAGCGCTGGAAACGTATCCGGGAATCCGCATGATGCCGGAGCTTGAAGGAACGGTTTCAAACCGCTGGCTCACGGCTCTGACGCTTGATAACGGCGTGACGCCGGAAGAAGCCGTCGCCTATCTTGCAGAACAGCATATTGAGGCACGTCCGTTGTGGAAACCGCTGCATACGCAGCCGCTTTTCTCGTCTTCTGTCTTTTATCCTCACAGTGAAGATGAGCGGGTTTCTGAGAATCTTTTCAGCCGGGGGATTTGTCTGCCGTCCGGCTCTGACTTGTCTATTGTCGGGCAGCAGCGTGTCATTGACGCACTTGCGCACCTGTTTGAAACGAAAGGGGAGAAAACATGGACAGCCGCCATGTCATGAGCCGATTAAAAGAGACGCTGGCAGGTCTGCTCAGCGTCATACCGCCCAAGTCTGACATCATGTATGCCGACTATCCCCTCTACGGAAATGTAGGGGATTTATTAATTATGAAAGGGACGGAGGCGTTTTTTAAAGCGCACGGCATCCGAGTGAAACAGCGCTGGAATCCAGATAATTTTCCATTTGGGCGCCGGGCGGGCAAAGAAACGATCATCGTCTGCCAGGGAGGCGGGAATTTCGGGGATCTCTACCCGTACTATCAGACGTTCAGAGAAAGAATCGTCAAAGCCTTTCCGGAAAACAGGATCGTCATTCTGCCGCAAACCATCTATTATCAGGATAAAACACGGCTGCGAAAGACAGCGGCGCTTTTTGCGGAGCACAAGGATCTGCACCTGTTTACGAGAGATCATGTGTCATACGAAACCGCGAAACGCTTTTTTTCGGCAAATCATATCGGGCTTATGCCGGATATGGCCCATCAGCTGTATCCGATCCGGACGGCAGCGGCTCCGTCACGCGGCAAGCTTCATTTTATCCGCACGGACGGGGAAATCAATCCGAATCTGCAAACCGATTCTTCCGTTGAAAGCTGCGACTGGCAGCATGTGCTGTCAGCAAGCGACCGCCATGGGATCGCTTTTTTCCAAACGCTGAATGTTTTGAATAAAAAAGCGGGAAACCCGCTGCCGATTGCGCGGTTTTGGAAACTCTATTCCGATTTCTTAACGAAAAAAGCAGTCCTGTTTTTCAGCAGGTACGAATCGGTGGAAACGTCAAGGCTTCACGGCCACATTCTGTCCTCGCTTCTCGGGAAACCAAATACCGTCATTGATAATTCATACGGGAAAAACGCCAACTATTATCACACTTGGATGCACGAAGCGCCGGACGTCCGTCTGATCGGGGAAACCGCCGGCACGAAGGAAAACCTTCCGCTTTGAATGAGCGGAAGGTTTATTTTGTTTCTCCACGTTTTACTTTGTTATATGCCTCATCCAAATGCTGAATTCTTTTGAGCACAACCGAGTTCTTTGTCAGCTGATCCTGGACAAGGGTTGAGACGACGGAGCGGTAATAGCTGTTCATCGCATGAATTCGGTCTTCATTCGGATTCATTTCAATATGCTGTGTAAAGTTTTCAATAAAATACGGAACAGAAAAAAGTTCTGACATCTATAAAGCAACTCCTTTTAATAAGTATATACGGTATGAAACCAATCATGTACAATGAAAAAAGGGGAGTGAGCATGATGGATATGAAACTTCAGCAAACACAAATGTTAAAGCCTCAATTAACGCAAGAGCTTAAACAGGCCATCGCATTACTCGGATACAATTCCGCGGAACTGGCCGGATATATTGATGAGCTCTCACTGGAAAACCCTCTGATTGAACGAAAGGAAACAGACACGCCGCCACTATCTTACCATAAAACAAGTAAAAACAGGATGAAAGAACGGGACGGAAGCCAGCAGATCAGACTTACGCGCAAAACGCTGCAGGATTCGCTCAAACAGCAGGCCTTAGACATGAAGCTGTCCGATGATGAGAAGAAAATTTTTAATTATCTGATATATTCTTTGGATTCAAACGGATATTTAAATGAGGACATACAAGCTGCTGCCGACCATGTATCCGCATCATTGGAGGAGACGGAAGCGGTTCTCGCAAAGCTTCAATCGCTTGAGCCCGCGGGAATCGGCGCTAGGTCTTTGCAGGAATGCATCCTTCTTCAGCTCCGCCGTCTGCCTGAGCGGAACGAACAGGCGGAATGGATTGCTGGCGCCTATTTTGAGCTATTTGCAAGAAAGAACTGGAAAGCGCTTACAATGAAGACGGGCATTCCGCTGAAAGACATTCAGGACATCTTTGACATGATCAGCGCGCTTGATCCGAGGCCGGGGCTCCGTTATGCGCATGAGGAGCCGGGTTTTTACGTGGAACCGGATATTTTCATCACGGTGAAAAACGGCACCATTCAAGCGCGGCTCAACAGCCGTTCGTTCCCTGACATCCAGCTTCATGCCCATTACCAGCCGCTATTGTCAGCCGCCGGATGCCGTGATACGAAAAATTATCTGTCGGCGAAATATCAGGAATGGCGCTGGCTGAACCGGGCGTTATCGCAAAGAAAACAAACCATCACGAGAATCATCGGCGTCCTGACTGAACGGCAGGCATCCTTTTTTCTCACAGGAAAAAGCGGAATGCAGCCGCTGACCTTAAGAGAGGTGGCGGAAACGCTGGAGCTCCACGAATCAACGATCAGCCGGGCCATTAAAGGGAAGTACGTTCAGACGCCGTACGGACTGTATGAAATGAAAACATTTTTCTCGGCGAAAGCTGAATCATCGGGAGACGGCGGCGCCTCCAATTATGCCGTAAAAGTCCATCTGGAAGCATTGGTCCGTAAAGAAGATAAAAAGAAACCTTTTTCAGACCAAAAGCTTGCCGATCTGCTGCACGAACAACATGACATCCGAATCTCCAGACGCACCGTCGCCAAATACCGTGACCAATTAAATATCCCGCCGTCATCTGCGCGAAAACGGTACAGCTGAAACCTCCCCGAGCCATACCCGGGGAGGTTCTCCGTGTTACGGGATCATCCATGAAAACAGATGATGCTGTAAAAATGTCATGAGACAGACGAGAAAAAGCAAAAACAGACTGTGCTTAATCGTAAAGCGGAAAAGGTCTGATTCCTTGCCCGCCAGACCGACAGCGGCACAGGCAACCGCAATGGATTGCGGAGAAATCATTTTTCCGGTGACACCGCCTGATGAATTGGCGGCGACGGAGAGAACCGGTTCCATCCCGACGGAGAGCGCCGTCACCTTTTGCAATCCGCCGAATAACAGATTGGCCGACGTATCAGAGCCGGTAATAAACACGCCGAGCCAGCCGAGCACCGGCGAAAAAAAGGTAAACATCGCGCCCGTCATGGCAAGCGCAAGACCGAGTGTCGTGCTCATGCCGGAAGCATTCGTCACATAAGCAAAGCCGACAACAGAAACGATGGTGACGATCGGAAGCGTCAATTCTTTCACCGTTTCTATAAACGCCCCGCCCCATGCCTTCCACGACATGCCGAGTGCGAACTTGGAGATGACGGCGGCAATCAGAATCGCCGTGCCCGCTGAACCGAGAAGCTCAAGCTTGTACACCGCTTCAATCGGCGTGCCGTCCGCCTGAAGAATTTGCTGATTTACAAATGGGACGGGAGGCGTGAAAGTCAATGCACGCCCGGCTGCATTCAGCCAGGAAAGCCAAATGGACGTTCCTTCATAATGGCCGGTCAGGGCGGCCTTCACGCCGGGAATCCCCCAAACGGATATCATGGCCGTCAGAAGAAGAAAAGGAGACCACGCTTTAAATATTTGAGCGCCTCCGTACACGGCCGGCACCCCGTCGATGGACGCTGCTGATTCCCGTTCTGCCGCGAAATGAAATGCCGTTTTCGGTTTCCAAAACTTTAAAAACACAGCGAGCGCGGCCATGGAAACCAGCGCTGACAGCACATCCGGCAGTTCAGGCCCTAAAAAGTTCGAGCTTGCGTACTGCACGGCCGCAAAGGAGACGCCGGAAACAAGAATGGCCGGCCATACTTCAAAAGCCTTTTTAAACCCGCTCATCAAAATGATTAAATAAAGCGGTATAAACACGGATAAAAACGGCAGCTGCCGGCCGACCATTTGGGAAATGTCCATAGCCGGTATCCCGGTCGGACCTTCGACGGCGGTAATCGGAATGCCGATCGCCCCAAAGGCAACAGGCGCCGTATTGGCAATCAGGCAAATCCCCGCCGCATAAAGCGGCTGAAAACCAAGTCCGACAAGCAAAGCGGCCGAGATTGCGACGGGAGCGCCGAAACCGGCGGCGCCCTCTAAAAACGCCCCGAAAGAAAAGGCGATGAGCAGCGCCTGCAAACGCCGGTCATCTGTAATGGACAGCACTGAACTCCGGATAATCTCAAATTGTCCCGTTTTCACGGTGATTTTATACAAAAAGACCGATGTGACGATAATCCAGCCGATCGGAAGCAGACCGTACACCGCTCCCTGCGAAGCCGACAGCACCGCTTTTTCCGCCGGCATGCCGTACACAAATACAGCGATTAAAAGCGAAATGGCTAACGTCAAAAGCCCCGCTATGTACCCCTTCATCCGTTTCACCGCAAGCGCCCAAAAAAAGAAGATCATCGGCACGAGCGCGCAAGCTGCCGATAAAAGCAAATTTCCCCCTAATGGAGCATACCCCTGTGTCCATTGCATCCCTAAAAAACCCCTCCTTATGTCATGCAAGCGATTACTTTTATGATAAGGTCATCTGATGACCGGGTTAATTAGCATTATATTTTGAAAGTTTTGAAAATACAATCCTTTTCTTGAACAAATTGTCTGAACCTGTCGGCGGTGCGAAAAAAGAAGTATAATAGACGATAAACATCAAGATTCACAAGTGACGGGGTGATCGCGTTGAAATATAAACAAATTAAAACGAAAAAAATCTACGAAGAAATCGCTGATGCATTGCTGGAGAAGATAAAAGCGGGCGAGCTTAAGCCGGGTGAAAAGCTTGATTCCGTTCAGGCGCTTTCCGAGAGCTTTCAGGTCAGCCGCTCGGCGGTCAGAGAAGCGCTGTCAGCTTTAAAAGCGATGGGGCTTGTCGACATGAAGCAGGGAGAAGGCACATACATAAGAGAATTTGAGCCGTCCCATATTTCCCAGCCGCTTTCTTCCGCTCTCTTAATGAAAAAAGAGGATGTCAAACAGCTGCTCGAAGTCAGAAAGCTGCTTGAACTCGGCGTCGCCGCCATGGCCGCTGAAAAACGCACCGAAGAGGATTTACAAAAAATCCGCCAGGCCCTCATGGAGATGAAAGACATCGACGGAGACGAAGAATTGGGCGAAAAAGCAGATTTCTCCTTTCACATGGCGCTGGCGGAAGCATCACAAAACGGCCTGCTCAAGCATCTCATGAATCATGTCTCTGCGCTTCTTTTGGAAACGATGAGAGAAACGAGAAGAATCTGGCTGTTTTCTAAACGAACGAGCGTGCAGCGATTGTATGAAGAGCATGAACGCATATACAGCGCCGTCGCCGCCGGAGACGCGGATGAAGCGGAAGCTGCGATGACCGCGCACCTGACGAATGTGGAAGAAGTGCTGGGGGCTTATTTTGAAGAAAATGTATAGAAGCTGACTTGTGAAAGGGGATATGATCACATGCAGGCCGAATCTTTTTTTTCTGACCATGTAAAGAAAGCTTTGACAAACGATCCTCCCGGGGAGTGGATGCCGGCTGTTCCAAAAGCGTGCATCCCTCTGCATTCCGGCTATCCCGATCCCGCGCTCGTTCCTGCTAAGGAGCTGAAAGAAGCCGCGTCCCGCCTTCTGGATGAGGAGCGCGATCTGCCGCTGCATTATATGGGAAGCCCGAAGCCGGCCGTTTTGAAAAAGCAGATTCAAGAACGGTTATCCTTCCGCGGCATTCGCTGCCGTGACGATGAGCTGCTCGTGACCTCCGGCGCCTGTCAGGCGATAGATCTGGCAGCCCGGGTTTTCCTCGATGAACAAACCGCCGTTGCCGCAGAAGCTCCGGCTTACATGGAAGCGCTTGAGATTTTTAAAAATTACACACCGCATATGATGAGCATTCCGGCAGATCAAGACGGTCTGCAAACAGAAACATTAGCCTTCATGCTTGAGGAAAGAAAACGAAAAGGGCTTGTGCTTCCGCGTCTTCTTTACACGATACCCGCTTTTCAGAATCCTGCGGGAACCGTGATGTCAGCGAAGCGGAGAACCCGCCTGCTTCAGCTTGCCGACACATATAATTTTCTCATCTTGGAGGATGACGCATACGGCGAGCTCGGATTCACGGATATCCCGCTGTCATTGAAAGCCATGGATCAGAACGGCCGGGTTCTGTACGCCGGTTCATTTTCAAAAGTCATCGCCCCGGGTCTGAGAATCGGCTGGATTGCAGGGGACGCTGCATTCATCAAGGCATTGTCTTGGTTTAAAAAAGACTTGGATCATCCATTTTCTCAAGCGGTGACCGCCGTCTATTTGGAACAAACAAATGTTGAAGAACGGCTCGCCGCCTTGCGTAAAGCATACCGGAGCAAACGTGACGTTTTGATCGCCGCATTAAAGCAATATCTGCCGGAGTCCGCATCCTGGCACGTGCCGGACGGCGGTTATTTTGTCTGGGTGAAAGTGCCGGGGGCGGATACGTCCGCACTTCTGGAGCGGGCTCTTTCTCACGGTGTTTCCTATGTACCCGGTAAATATTTTTTTCAGAATCAGGAAGACGGCGCAGAATATCTCCGCCTGTCGTTCAGTTACGCAGGGAAAGCCGCGCTAAAAGAGGGGGTCCAACGGCTGGGACGCCTGCTGGAAAATAAGGTGTAAAGAAGCTTGCGGGCTTCTCTTTTTTTTTTTTGCTCTTAGCGCATCGGACAAAAGGATTTTCAGAAAAACCTTCCAATCCATATTCAGAATAGTGTAGGATATTTATAGAGCTTTCCAAAATCAGGTCATCAGATGACCAGATTACATATTGAGGATGAAAGAGGGGTTCATCATGAAAGTCTCATTATTTGTCACGTGCCTTGTGGATATGTTCCAGACCAATGTCGGAAAGGCGACGGTTGAGGTGCTGGAACGGCTCGGGTGTGAGGTGGATTTTCCCGAGGGTCAGATTTGCTGCGGGCAGCCCGCATACAACAGCGGGTATGTGACGGACGCAAAAAAAGCGATGAAGCAGATGATTGCCGCGTTTGAGGAAGCGGAGTACGTCGTCAGTCCGTCAGGTTCCTGTACGACGATGTTCCGTGAATATCCGCATCTGTTTCAGGACGATCCGAAGTGGGCGGAAAAAGCGCAGCAGCTTGCGGATAAAACGTATGAGTTAACAGATTTTATCGTCAATGTTCTCGGGGTGGAGGATGTCGGGGCGGTGCTGCATAAAAAAGCGACATTACATACGTCGTGCCACATGACAAGGCTGCTCGGCGTGTCGGAGGAGCCGATGAAGCTTTTGCGCCATGTAAAGGGGCTTGATTTTACTCCGCTTCCCGGAAAACATCAATGCTGCGGATTCGGAGGAACGTTTTCAGTGAAAATGGCGCAAATCTCTGAGCAAATGGTGGATGAAAAGGTCGCCTGCGTGGAAGACACGGAAGCCGAGGTGCTGATCGGGGCGGATTGCGGCTGTCTGATGAATATCGGCGGGCGTCTTGATCGTAAGGATAAAAACGTCAGAGTCATGCACATCGCCGAAGTGCTGAACAGCAGATAACACGAGAAACCACAAGGGGGTAAAATCATGGCGATGAAAATCGGTACCGCGGCTTTTAAAGAGCGGGTATCAGAAGGAATAGATAATGAGTTTATGAGAGGAGCCGTCTCCGGAGCGCAGGAACGGCTCAGGACGAGAAGGCTTCAGGCGGCAGAGGAATTGGGAAACTGGGAGGATTGGCGTTCCCATGCGGAGGAAATCAGGCAGCATGTGCTGGACAATCTTGATTTCTATTTAGAACAGCTCGCCGAAAACGTCGCCAAAAGAGGGGGACACGTATTTTTCGCCGAAACGGCGGAAGAAGCGTCCTCCTATATCCGCGATGTCATCCGGCAGAAAAATGCCAAAAAAATCGTAAAATCCAAATCCATGGTGACAGAAGAAATCAATATGAACGAAGTGCTTGAAGAAGAGGGCTGTGAAGTCACAGAAACGGATCTCGGCGAATATATTCTCCAGATTGACGATCACGATCCGCCGTCACATATCGTTGCTCCCGCTCTTCACAAAAACAAAGAGCAGATTCGTGACGTGTTTAAAGAGAGACTCGAATACAAACAGACCGAAAAACCGGAAGAGCTCGTCATGCACGCGCGCAGCGTCCTCCGGAAAAAATTTCTCGAAGCGGATGTCGGCATCACGGGCTGCAACTTTGCAATCGCAGATACGGGATCGGTCAGTCTCGTGACAAATGAAGGAAACGGCCGCCTTGTGTCCGCGCTGCCGAAGACGCAGATCACCGTGATGGGAATGGAGCGGATCGTTCCTTCATTTTCTGAGTTTGAAGTGCTTGTCAGCATGCTGACGAGAAGTGCGGTCGGCCAGCGGCTTACAAGTTACATTACGGCGCTGACGGGCCCCCGGCAGGAGGGAGAAGCAGACGGGCCGGAGGAATTCCACCTCGTGGTCGTGGACAACGGTCGTTCCCGCATACTCGGCACGGAATTTCAATCAGTGCTGCAATGTATCCGCTGCGCCGCCTGCATCAACGTCTGTCCCGTATACCGGCATGTCGGCGGACACTCGTACGGGTCCATCTATTCGGGACCGATCGGCGCCGTCTTATCGCCCCTTCTCGGCGGATACGATGAGTATAAGGAGCTCCCGTACGCATCTTCCTTATGCGCGGCCTGTACGGAAGCGTGTCCTGTTAAAATTCCGCTGCACGAGCTGCTGCTCAAGCATCGGCAGAACATCGTGGAAAAAGAGGGCAAAGCGCCGTTTGGCGAAAAGCTGGCCATGAAAGCCTTCGGGATCGGCTCGTCATCCCCGTCCCTTTATAAAATGGGATCAAAATGGGCGCCTGCAGCCATGACGCCGTTTACGGAAGATGACAAAATATCAAAAGGGCCGGGGCCGTTAAAGGGATGGACCGCAGTCCGGGACTTCCCGGCGCCGCATAAATCGAGATTCAGAGATTGGTTTTTTGACCGGGAAAAACAAAAGGGGGAAGAATGATGATGAAAGGGACGGTTAAACATCAGGAATCCTTTTTAAACCGGATCGCCGGACGTCTGGGCAGAGAGCGCAGAAAAGCAGGCGTGTCCCTGCCTGAATGGAAGTACCAGCCTCAATATGAAACGCATGCGGGCTGTACGGAAGATGATCTTGTCACGATGCTGAAAGACCACTGCGTCAACATTCATACCGAGCTGATCGAAACGGATGCCGCCGGGCTGTACGCCGCTTTGCGCACGCAGGTGGACCGTTTTGAAGGAGGGCCTGTCATCATTCCGAACGACAGCCGGTTTGAAACGTACGGCCTGCAGACTCTTATGTCGGAAGAGTGGCCGGATGAAGGCATTCCGGTTTGGGAATGGGATGCGGAGCAAGGAGCGAAAAATATTGAAAAAGCGGAACAAGCGAATGTAGGCATTACATTCAGCGAGATCACGCTCGCTGAATCAGCCACCGTCGTTTTGTATGCCTCAGAGCATGCCGGCCGATCAGTCAGCCTGCTTCCGAAAACCTATATCGCAATCATCCCGAAATCTTCCATTGTGCCGAGAATGACGCAGGCCAGCGATATATTGAAACAGCAGATCAGAGACGGCGTCACCGTTCCTTCCTGCATCAACTATATTACCGGACCGAGCAACTCGGCCGATATCGAAATGGACTTGGTTGTCGGCGTCCACGGACCCGTGAAAGCCGCTTATATCCTTGTTAATGACCGATAAAAAACAACCCCCGGTTTTGGCCGGGGGTTGTTTTTATATAAACGCGTTAATGATCATAATAAAACAAATCGCACTGACAGAAATAATCGTTTCCATCGCCGTCCATGTCAGGAACGTTTCTTTCACGGTCATTCCGAAATACTCTTTAATGAGCCAGAAACCGGAGTCGTTGACGTGAGACAGAATCAAAGAGCCCGCTCCCGTTGCCAAAACAAGAAGCTCGCTGCTGACCCCCGGCATGACAGATGCAATCGGTGCAACAATACCGGCCGCCGTCATCATGGCGACAGTCGCTGAACCTGTCGCGACACGGATGACCGCCGCGATCGTCCAACTTAAAAGAACGGGAGAGAAGCTCGAATGCTTCGCCATGTCTGCGATATACGTGCCGACGCCTGAATCAATCAGAACGTTGTTAAAAGCGCCGCCGGCTCCGATCACGAGCAGAATGGAGGCGATCGGTCCCAGACAGTCATTGCTGAATTTTAAAATGCTTTCTCTGTTAAAGCCCTGATAAAATCCAAGGCTGAAAAAGGAGTAAACCGTGGCGATCAAAAGCGCTGTGACAGGGTCGCCGATAAATTTAAAAGTGTCATAGAGCGTGCTTTTTTCCGGAAGCGCAATTTCGGCAAGCGTTGCCATAAGCATCAGAATCACCGGTACTAATATCGTAAACAATGTATTTGCGAATCCCGGAAGCTTGCGTTTTTCATTCCGTTCAATAAATTGTTTTTTCAACAGTTCGGGGACGGGTTTGTGAATGCGCTTACCGATCCATTTTCCGTAAAGCGGCCCTGCGATGATAGCAGTCGGAATGCCGACGATTAAAGAATACACAATCGTTTTTCCGACATTGGCGTGATAAATGCCGACAGCTGCCATCGCCGCCGGGTGGGGCGGAACCAATCCGTGCACGACGGAAAGTCCCGCAAGGAGCGGAATTCCGATCGTCACTAATGAAACACCGGTTTCAATCGCAATCGTAAACAGAAGCGGGACGAGCAGGACGAAGCCGACCTGGAAAAAGACCGGGATGCCGACGATAAAAGCGACGGCCACCATCGCCCAATGCACTTTCTTTTTGCCGAAACGGCCGATCAGGGTGTGGGCGATCCGCTCCGCACCGCCTGATTCAGCCATCATTTTTCCGAGCATCGTACCGAGGGCCAGCACGATCGCAAGCAGAGACAGTGTATTGCCGAGCCCGGTTTTCATCGAAGTGACAATGTCCGGCAGCTTCATGCCCGCTGCAAAACCGACAAGAATGGATGTAATCAAAAGACTGATAAAAGGATTTAACTTAGCGACCGTAATCAATAAGAGTAAAACGATAATAGCGGCAATGACTATAAACAGTAACATGACCTTTTCACCCTTTCAAAGAAGAATTATCGGCTTTGTTTGAGCTGAAATTCACTGATGACGTCAAATTCATCTTTGAGCTTGTCATACAGCCGCTCGTATAAGTAAAACAGCTCAATATATGTTTCGCTGTTTTTGACATTCGGTTCATGACGGTGAGAAATTCTGATCCAGTCCTGAACATCCTCAATCTGTTCCATTTCGCCAATGCTGTGTAAAGCGAGGACGGCAGCTCCGAGCGCCGATGCCTCATAACTTTCCGGAACGAGGACTTCCCGTCCCATCGTATCGGACAAAATCTGCCTCCACAGCGGCGATCTCGCAAACCCTCCGGATGCCCGCACATCTTTTGCGGGGCCCGCCAAATCTCTCAGTGCGACACCGATCGAAAAGACGCTCATGATGACGCCTTCCAGCACCGCTCTGATAAAATGCTCCCGTTTATGGCGGAGGCTGATGCCGAAAAACGTTCCGCGGGCATTCGGATTCCAAAACGGCGCGCGCTCTCCTGATAAAAACGGCAGAAACAGCAGACCATCAGAGCCTGCGGGCACTTTATCCGCGATATCAATCATTAAATCGTACGGATCAATGCCAAGCCGCTTCGCCGTTTCGACCTCAGGAGAAGCGAACTCATCACGAAGCCAGCGCAGCATAATGCCTCCGTTATTCGTCGGTCCTCCGATGACCCAATGCTTGTCAGTAAGCGCATAACAGAACGTCCGCGCTTTCTCATCCGTCACCGGCTTATCCGTCACCGAACGTACGGCTCCGCTTGTTCCGATCGTAACGGCTACCTCGCCTTTGCCGATCGCGCCTACTCCCAGATTGGCGAGCACGCCGTCATTTGCGCCGATAATAAACGGAGTATCCGCATGAATGCCCATCCGTGCCGCGATTTCCGGTGCAAGGCCGCATAGCTGGTGAGTGGTCGGCACGAGGTCCGACAGCTGATCTTCCCGGATTCCGGCAATCCGGAGCGCTTCTTCATCCCATGAAAGCGTCTCTAAACGGAACAGCCCCGTTGCCGAAGCAATCGAATAATCAACGACATAAGTTCCGAAAAACTCGTGCAAAATATATTCCTTAATACTGATGAATTTGGCGGCTTTCGCGAAAGTCTCCTTATCCTGTTCTCTCATCCACACAATTTTGGAAAGGGGAGACATCGGGTGAATCGGTGTGCCCGTTCTTTTATAAATATCGAAACCGTTCATTTCTTTTAAAATCCGTTTTGATTGCTCGGCGCTTCGGTTGTCCGCCCAAATGATGCTTTTGGTCAGCAAGCCGCCGTTTTGATCGACAGCAATCAATGAGTGCATGGCGGTGCTGATACCGATTGCCAGCAGGTTGTCCGGGCTCAGTCCGGCCTTTGTGACGGCGCCTCTGATGCTCGCGATAACAGCTTCCAAAATGTGCTCGGGATCCTGCTCGGCCCATGCCGGCTTCTGTTGTATTAAATCATAGTGAACCGAATGTTTGGATAGCACTTTGCCTCTTGGTCCGAACAGAACGGCTTTCGTGCTGGTCGTGCCGATATCCAGACCGATAACAGCTTGGGTTTCCTTCATATATATCCCGCCTACTCTAATTGAATAATAAGATAGATTGATAATGTATGCCCTTACAAAGTCAATTATAGGAATAATTTTTTTATAAATCAACGATAGAGAAGAAAATTTTTTTCACAAAATTGCCTCAATTCCCGCTGTATCGGCTTTTCTCTTTGAAAAATAAATATTCAGAAAACGGTTACAAACGTTTGTGCGCAATCATTTTTCTGATTTGCTGCAAGTTGGCGAGCGTTTTCTCCTGCCGCAGACGTGCCGTTGCGAAATAAAGTGTATCAATGACCGTCAGCTGGGCGAGTCTTGCGGACATCGCTTCCGTTCGAAAGGCCGTCTCTCTTGTTGATGTATACAGCACAACGTCAGAAATCTGGGTGAGCGGCGACTTTTGGTAGCTTGTAATGCCGATCGTGCCCGCGCCGAGCGATTTGGCCGTTTTTACCGCGTCGAGCACATCCTTGTTGCTCCCCGAGTGAGAAATCCCGATGACTGCGCTTCCGGGACCGAGAAGACCCGCTGACATCGCCTGGAAGTGAGAGTCCGTGTGAGCGATGCAGTTTATGCCCGTGCGCATAAACTTATGATACGCATCTGTGGCGATCAGCCCGGAGCCGCCGTTTCCGTAAAATTCGATTCTGTCTGCGCCGTGAATCATCTCTGCCGCTTTTTCAACATCGGCCGGATCTAACAACTGAAACGTATCGGTCAGGCCGGAAATATTTGCGCGGAAAACTTTTTGGATGATGACTTCGGTATCGTCATCAGGGCTCATTTCTTCATGAATGTGCTGCACAGGCTCCTGAACGATTTCCTGAGCAAGCGCGATTTTCAAATCCTGATAGCCGGAAAAACCGAGCCGCTTGCACAGCCTGAAAATCGTCGCTTCAGAGCTTTTCGTTTTTTCCGCCAGCTGAATGATAGAGAGATGAACCACGTCTTTCGGTTCCTTCACGATATGGTCTGCAATCGCTCTCAATTTTGGCGACAAGCCTTTGCTGGCTGCCTGAATCTTCCCGATACTGCTTGAATTGACAGGGGTCATGCTATAACCTCCCTATTCGAATGTAAACGCATACTTTTATGATAAAGCAAGTTTCAATATAAGGAAAACAGAATTTTAAAATTGTTTTTTCGATTTGGCGTATAAAAAAAAGAGAAAGGCCGCCGATGATAGAAAGTGAGGAGGCATCTGGATGAAAAAAGCATGGATTCTTGTCATATCCTTCGGCATTGCGCTTGCGCTGTTTTTATACGCAAACACTAAGGTGAAAGCGGAAAGCGCGGCACCCGGAAAGCAAAGCCTTGTTTCCGGATTTCAGCTGAGATTTTCGAATGACCGGGAAGGACAATAGACGGCAAAAATTAGTATTGACTTTAAAATTAGAAGACTGTATATTATGTTACTATATTCAGAAAATAAAAACTCAAGAGATTCATTTAACATAAAACACTGTGAACGGGAGCAGTAAAAGAATCCAGTCAGAAGAAGAGAGCCGCGGGGTGGTGCAACGCGGACTGATTGTTCTTTGAACTCGCCCGGAAGTGGCAGGGCGGAACGGAATTGTCGGAATATTCCCTATGTCCTAACGGCTGACCTTCGTTAAAAGGTTTTTAAGCTGGATTCCGGATATTCGGGATCAACAAGAGTGGTACCGCGGCTGCCTGAGGCACGCCGTCTCTTTTCTAAAAAGAGGCGGCGTGCTTTTTTATGTGATGAACACTTTTTGCGAGAGGGCGTGTGATAGATGGAAAAGGACAAGCAAACATTAAAACGGACGATGTCGTCCAGACACATTATGATGATGGCGCTTGGAGGCGCAATCGGGGCCGGGCTCTTTAAAGGCAGCAGCACGGCGATTGATGAAGCCGGGCCTTCCGTGCTGCTGGCCTACCTCCTCGGCGGAATCATTCTGCTGTTTATTATGCAGGGGCTGGCTGAAATGGCCGTCAGAAACAAACATGCAAGGACGTTCCGTGATTTGGTTGAGCAGTCTCTCGGATCGTACGCTGCATACTTTTTAGACTGGATCTATTGGAAAATGTGGGTGCTCAATATTGCCGCGGAGGCGGTCGTAGCCGCCATTTTCATTCAATATTGGCTGCCGGAATGTCCGATATGGATACTCGCTTTGATTATTTCTATCGTGGTAACGGTCGTAAACATGCTTTCTGTGAAGCTGTTTGCCGAGACAGAGTACTGGCTCGCGCTCATTAAAATTACAGTGATTGTCATCTTTATTTTATGCGGAATTCTGCTTTTATTTTTCTCATTCGGCAATCACACGGCGCCGGGGCTGTCTCATTTAACGGATCACGGAGGGTTTTTCCCGCATGGAGCGGGGGGCGTCATCACGGCGATGCTCGTCGTGATCTACTCATACGGCGGAACGGAAATCATCGGCGTCACACTGGCGGAGACAAAAAATCCCGAAAAGGTGATTCCGAAAGCTGTCCGAAGCACGTTAACGCGGATTGTCGCTTTTTACTTGCTGCCGTTTTTCATCATCGTCAGCCTGATTCCTTGGAATCAAGTCAACAGCGTTCCTGAAAGCCCGTTTGTCATAGTATTTAAGATGATCGGAATTCCGGGTGCCGACCATATTATGAATGCCGTCATTCTTCTTGCGATTATCTCGTCCATGAACTCGGGATTGTACGGATCATCCCGCGTCTTATTTACGCAGGCTTCTGACGGCCGGGTGCCGAAAATCTTTTCAAAACTATCGAAGAAAAAGGTTCCCGTCTATGCGATTCTGACTTGTACGTCATTTTTATATGTAGGCGTCCTGATTTCTTTATTTGCAGGAAGCCAGACGTTTAATTATTTGATGGGTTCACTCGGCTATACCGTGCTGTTCATCTGGCTGATTATCGGATTCGCCCATTTGAAATCAAGAAAACATTCAACAGAACAGCCGGCTTATTACGTCAAATGGTTCCCGTACACGACATGGTTCGCGGTTCTTGCGCTTTTGGCCATCCTGATCGGCGTAATTGCGACGACATCCATGGTCATCACATGCATCACCGCGGCCATCTACCTGCTTATTACGGCTGCGTATCTCGTGAAAGGGAGACGTCGATAAATAAAAAACTCTTGCCCCGGGGGCTGACCCCATAATATGAGACAAACAAAAAACACCTTCAAGTTTGAAAACGGATCGTTGTTATCCGAAATTAGACTTGGAGGTGTTTTTCTATGAAGGCAAGAGTGAGTTATCCGGTTGAAGTCAAACAGAAGGCTGTAGAAATGAGATTCGCGGGCGTGCCTGTGAAGGAGATCATGCAGGAATTGAATATAAAGAATAAGACGCAGATTCAGACATGGGTCAGGTGGTATAAAGCTGGGGATACACATCGATTCCAACAACCTGTCGGAAAGCAATATTCTTATGGAAAAGGTCCAGAGTATTCTTCCGAATTAGAGAAACTGCAGGCAGAAAATCGTTATCTGAGACAACAGAATGAAGTGTTAAAAAAGTACAACGAATTGGAAAGGAAGCTGATAGCGAAACGCCAGTCGAGCTTGTAGAAGCATTGCGCGGCACAATGACCATAAAGGATATCTGTATTCATTTAGGTATCTCACGAGCATCTTATTATCGTTGGAAGAAGAATCTGATGAAAGATAACCCTAAATACCATTTAGAAAAACAAATCGGCACGTTGTGCCGAGAACACAAGTATCGATATGGCTATCGGAAAATCACAGCCATATTAAAAAAGGGAATGCGTATAAATCATAAAACGGTTCAGCGCATTATGCAGAAGAATCAGTGGCAATGCCGGGTTAAGGTGAAAAAGCGCAAGAAGAATGGGCAGCCATATGCCGTGGCCGAGAATATATTGGATCGGAACTTTCAGTCTGATCGCCCTCTGGAAAAGCTAGTAACGGATATCACATATTTGCCTTATGGGCAGAAACAATTGTATCTTTCCAGTATATTGGATTTATACAATGGAGAAGTGATTGCTTTTACGATTAGCGATAGACAGGACACAGACTTTGTCTTACACACACTTGATCAGCTGCCCGCACTGCCAGAGAACTGCGTGTTACATAGTGACCAAGGTTCTGTTTATACATCTTATGAGTATCAGAAAGCTGTTAAAACAAAAGGCATTACCATGAGCATGTCCCGCAAAGGGACGCCCGCTGATAATGCCTCCATCGAATCGTTTCATTCCTCACTAAAGTCTGAAACGTTCTACCTCGACAGGTTGGAAAGCACTACGACGACCATCGTAGAACAAACTGTCGAAACCTATATACACTATTATAACAACATTCGTATTCAAACGAAACTAAACAACCAGCCGCCGGTCACATACCGACAGCTGGCTGCTTAAAGGTGTTTTGATCCCTGTCTCAAAAACGGGGGTCAGTCCCTTTTAATGAGCGGCCTTTTTTTCTGCGGCCAAAGCAGGTGTTTTCAGTCTCTTCGGTGTTATATTCACCAAACAGATGCTTGTGACAATCAGAAGCAGTCCGGCTAAAAGGCTGACGGTCAGCGGCTCATGCAGGAATATCGAGCTGACGACAATGGATATGAGCGGGATCAGGAAGGTGTAAGAGGCAACCTTGCTTGCTTCCCCTGAACCGACAAGCGTAAAAAAGGCGAGCCAGCCGAGCGCGATGACAAATACTGAAATAAACAGAAGGCTGAGAATGAACGGAGCTTTCCATTGAATCGCTGAAAAGCTTTCCGAAAAACTGCCGGAGCTGACAAGCAGCACGCCGCCGATCAGAAGCTGAAGAGCGACCATCCAGATCGCGTCCGCGCGTCCGCCCGTTCTTTTCACATATACCGTGCCGAGCGCCCAGCTGACTGCGGAGCCTAAGGCCAAAAGAATGCCGGCGATGGAAATATGACCTCCGAAACCGGCTGAGCTGATGACGGCGACACCGGCAAAGCCCAGAATAAGCCCGGCGATTTTCAAAGGATACATCGATTCGCCGAGCCACAGCCAAGAAAAAACACCCATTAAAACCGGCTGGAAAAACACGATGGCTGAAAATAAGCCGGCAGGCAGGTAATTCAAGCCGACCGTTTGCAGGCCGTAAAATAAAGTAATATTTAAAATAGCAGAAATAAGATAGATCGGCCACGTTTCTTTAAAACGCAGCTTTTTAAAACGGGGCAGCGCCACCATTAATAATAGAAGTCCGCCGATCAGCGTGCGGATTCCGGCAAACAGAAGTGGCGGCGAATAGGCGAGCGCGGCCTTTGTCAGCGGCCAGTTAATCCCCCATACCGTAACTAAAAACGCCAGCATGAGAGCTGTCTGTATTTTCGAAAGCTGTTTCACGTCGTTCACTCCTTGTAGAACAATTCCATCATATGATACGGTAATCAGCAAGATAAATAAAATGAATCTTTTTTATAAGGAGCATAAGTAAAACGTTATGACGATTACACAACTGCGGGTTTTTGTTCAAATCGCTGAAACGGGAAGTTTTACGAAAGCGGGGCAGGCGCTGAATATGACGCAGCCCGCCGTCAGCCATGCCATTTCTGCGCTTGAGTCAGAGCTCGGCATTAAGCTGATCATCCGCGAGCGCCGCAACGGCGTAAGGCTCACGGACACGGGCGGAAAAATTCTCGTCCATATCAGAGAGGTGCTCAAAGGCATAGAAAAAGCCGAGCAGCTGGCGGCCGCGGAAAGAGGGCTTGAACAGGGAACGATTCACGTCGGCACATTTCCGGCCGCTTCCGCTTATTTCATTCCAAAGCTGATCAGCATGTTTAAAAAGCGATATCCGAAGCTTGAATTGGTGCTTCATGAAGGAACGGTCAACGAAGTAAAGGAATGGCTCCGCTCCCGGGTAATAGACGTAGGTATTACTCTTTTTCCTACGGAAGACATGGAATATCTGCCGCTGAAAAAAGATAAAATGGCCGTCGTGCTTAGAAATGATCATCCGCTTTGCAGCTGTGAGGCAATTTCTCTGAAAGATCTTGACTGCCAGCCGATGATCATCTGTGACGGAGGATACGAATCACCGCTTATTGATATGTTTAGGGAGGCAGGATCTGTGCTGACTGCCGCATTCACTGTTTACAACGTCAATACGTCCATCAGCATGATTAAAGAAGGGCTGGGAATCGCGATATTGTCACAAATGTCTATGTCGGGAATATCGCTGCCGGACAATGTCGTGACGAGAGAATTGAATCAGGCGGTGTACCGCGATGTTCTGCTTGCCGTTCCTTCCATAAAGGAAGCTTCATTGGCGGCAAAACTTTTTATTCAAATCGCGCAGGAACTCACAAAGAATGAATAAAAGACCCTAATCATCTTAGGGTCCTGAATCTTATCGGTTAATTTTAAAAGAGTTTGTCGTATTGACAAGTTTTGAACCGCTGAACGTGGCTTTGACACGATAATAACCTGTCTTGCATCCTTTTAAAGAGAATGACTTAGTCACCCTTACTGAGAAAGAGAAGGTTGTTTTTTGGCAAGTCGTCCATTTCTTTCCGGACTTTCGCTGTAAGTATAGGTTTCCTTTAAAGGTTCGATTTGACGGATACGCTGTACTGAGAGTAAAATCGACAGTTTTCGCTTTTTTCGTGTAGTAGGAGGCATCGGTAGATCCGCTTACATTTAAATGCTGCTGAGTGCCGTCATAAAAGTCTGCAGCGTATGCCTTATCGGTGTTTCCTGTAAAAAAGATTGCTGCCAGTAAAGCTGTTGTGAGTGCCATTAAGAGTTTTTTACGCATATAGAATGACTTCCTTCCTATTCAATATATTACATATGTTAACATTATTGGTTCTGTTCTTTCAATGATATCTTTTCATTTTTATATCATTCTAGGCTCTTCATATCTGAATGTTATAGATTCATTCATACAGAGTTCACCAGTAATAACCGCTGATTGATTGTTCGAAGATCATCGAATCAAATTGTTTAACTCACGTGAAAAGCTGTGGTAAGGTGGGTGGTAGAGACCTTGTTTAAGATCTGCTTACACTAAACCATAAAGGAGAAAACGATGGCTGAACATACATTGAAAGATACTGCGTTTTCCGTATTGAATTTATCGCCGGTCGTACAGGGGGGAACGGTTGCTGAATCGTTCCGCAACAGCATGGATTTAGCGCGCCGTGCCGAGGAGTGGGGCTATAACCGCTATTGGCTGGCGGAGCATCATAATATAGAAGGCGTCGCCAGTTCGGCAACGTCAGTGCTGATCGGCCACATCGCCGGCGGCACGAAAAAAATCCGCGTCGGTTCAGGCGGCATTATGCTGCCGAATCATTCGTCACTTATAATCGCGGAGCAATTCGGAACCCTTGAAACGTTATATCCGGGGCGGATTGACCTCGGGCTCGGACGCGCGCCGGGAACCGACCAATTAACGGCGAGAGCCTTAAGAAGAAACATAAACAGCGGGGAGGATTTCCCGGAGCAGCTTGAAGAATTGAGAAATTACTTCAAACCGACAGGCAATGTGCGCAATCAAGTCCGCGCCATTCCGGGCGAAGGGCTGGACGTGCCGATCTGGCTTCTGGGCTCAAGCGGCTTCAGCGCACGCCTTGCCGGAGAGCTCGGGCTTCCGTTCGCCTTTGCGGCTCACTTCTCACCGAAAAACACCGTGCCGGCTCTTGAGTTATACCGAAGCTCCTTCCGTCCGTCAGACGTGCTGGATAAACCGTACGCGATGGTCGGCGTCACCGTCATTGCCGCAGACACGGATGAAAAGGCGGAGCATCTGGCGACATCGCACTATCAAAGATTTTTAGACCTCGTCCGCGGCACGCCGAACCAGCTGAAGCCCCCTGTTGAAGACATGGATCAAATCTGGTCGCCGTATGAAAAAGCGATGGTCAATGAACAGCTCAGTTCAACGATCGTCGGCGGACCGGAGCGTGTGAAGGAAAAGCTGGAAAGCTTCATCCGGACAACACAGGCGGATGAAATCATGGTGAATTCAGAAAGCTTTGAGCATGCCGACAGAATGCGGTCGTTTGAAATCATCGCCGAATTAAAAAACAGCTGATCAAAAAAAAGCAATGTGCACAGCACATTGCTTTTTTCATTCGCCGATCCGCCTGACGGAATTCCGGATGACGAGTTCCGGTTCATACACGACGTCATCTTGCTTCGGTTTTTTATGTTCTAAGCAGTCGATGACGTATTTTGCCGCCGCTTTCCCCATAATGGATTTCGGGTGCTTAACAGAGGTGAGCTTCACCTCGGAAATCTGGGCGAAATGTGAATCATCATAGCCCATGACTGACACGTCATCAGGCACCTTTAAGCCGAATTCTCTGAGAAGATTAATCGTCTTCAGCGCAATTTCATCATTATAACAAAGAATGGCCGTCGGGTATGACCCGCTGTTTTGCTCAAGGGTATCCTTAATCTTTTGGAGAAGCACGGTTTCTTTTTCTTCAGTCGTGTAGGTTACGATCATGTCCGGAGACGGGAAGATTCCGCGCTCCCGATGCGCCTGCAGATAGCCGTTCATCCGTTTGACGCCCTGCGTGTCATCCGCTTTAAAAATTCCCATAATGTGCGTGTGCCCGAGGGACATGACGTATTCGCAAGCCATCATGCCGCCTTTGACATCATTGACGGAAAAGCTCGGTGCGGCCAGCTCCGCATAAGAAGCGTTAATCATGGCAAACGGAATGCCGTTTTTCTCCAGATTGAGATAATAGCCGATGTTGGGCGTCTGCAGCGCGCTTTTCGTAGGCTCGACAATCAGCCCGTCTATATTTTTAGACAGCAGGTTTTCAAGGCCCCGTCGTTCACTTTCTGTATTGTTGTTGGTGCTCGTCAGCAGCATGGAATAGCCTTGTTCGCTTAAATAAGATTCGATTCCCCTGATGATGCTCGGGAAAATATAGTCTGATATGTACGTTGTAATGACGCCGATCGTTTTGTTTGAATGCATAGCTGATTTCGCCGTGCGTGAAGCGACAAAGGTGCCTCCGCCCTGAACGCTGTACAGCAGCCCCTGCGAGACTAAATCCCCGATCGCTTTTCTGATGGTATGGCGGCTGACGCCGAACTGCTGCATCAGCTCATTTTCCGTAGGCAGCTTTTGGTCAGGCTGTATTTTCCCTTGATTCAGCCATGAACAAATTTCTTCTTTTACTTGAGCATATTTCGGTAGCATATCAATTCCTCCAAAATGTATACGGACAAATTCCAGTATAACATAGTAAGCCCTTTCATCAAGTCGCAAAAACAATTGACAGATTCTGAAAAACTGCTTATTCTTTATTTGTACGTACTAATTTTCCTTATTTTTAGATAAAATTCTTTATAAGTACGTACAAATGTAACAGCGCACTGTTTTGTAAGCGTTTTTATTCCACTATTCGCGGGAGGGTAAAATTCATGAAGAATCACCCGGCACCAATTGGCTCAAATGTACCTGTCACTCGGCAGCATTCGAAGTGGTTTGTCATTCTTATCTCATGCGCGGCCGGACTGGGAGGGCTTTTGTACGGTTATGACACGGCGGTTATTTCCGGCGCCATCGGTTTTCTGAAAGACTTGTACCGTTTAAGTCCTTTTATGGAAGGGCTTGTGATTTCAAGCATTATGATCGGCGGTGTTTTCGGCGTCGGGATTTCAGGATTTTTGAGTGACCGTTTCGGACGGAGAAAGGTTCTGATGGCAGCGGCCCTTTTGTTTGCGGTGTCAGCGGTTGTCTCTGCGCTTTCTCAAAGTGTGTCTTCCTTAATTATCGCCAGAATCATCGGCGGTCTGGGAATCGGAATGGGCTCCTCGCTTTCTGTCACCTATATTACCGAAGCCGCTCCGCCGGCCATACGCGGCAGTCTTTCCTCACTGTATCAGCTGTTTACGATATTAGGGATCTCCGGCACTTATTTTATTAACCTCGCCGTCCAGCAGTCCGGCTCATATGAATGGGGGGTGCACACCGGCTGGCGGTGGATGCTCGCTTACGGCATGATTCCGTCCGTCATCTTTTTTATCGTGCTGCTTATCGTGCCGGAAAGTCCTCGCTGGCTTGCAAAAGCGGGGCGCAGGAATGAAGCTCTCGCCGTGCTGACGCGCATTAACGGCGAGCAGACCGCGAAAGAAGAAATCAAACAAATCGAAACGTCTTTACAATTAGAAAAAATGGGATCATTGTCTCAGCTGTTTAAACCGGGGCTGAGAAAAGCGCTTGTGATCGGAATTCTGCTGGCTTTGTTCAATCAGGTCATCGGCATGAACGCGATTACGTATTACGGGCCGGAAATCTTCAAAATGATGGGCTTCGGGCAGAATGCGGGGTTTGTCACGACATGCATCGTCGGTGTCGTCGAAGTGATTTTCACCATTATTGCGGTTCTTTTAGTCGATAAAGTAGGCCGGAAAAAGCTGATGGGGGTCGGATCAGCCTTTATGGCGCTGTTTATGATCTTAATCGGGGCATCCTTTTATTTTCAGCTGGCAAGCGGGCCGGCTTTAGTCGTCATTATATTGGGATTCGTCGCCGCTTTCTGCGTTTCAGTCGGGCCGATTACGTGGATCATGATTTCAGAAATCTTTCCGAACCACCTCCGCGCACGCGCCGCCGGTATCGCGACGATATTCCTGTGGGGGGCGAACTGGGCGATCGGCCAATTCGTGCCGATGATGATCAGCGGGCTGGGTCTCGCGTACACTTTCTGGATATTCGCCGTCATTAATATTCTCTGTTTCTTGTTTGTCGTGACGATCTGCCCTGAGACGAAAAATAAATCATTAGAGGAAATAGAAAAACTCTGGATAAAATGAAAGCGTTTTACGACAAAAGTCCGCTCCGGCGGGCTTTTGTCTGTCACCTTCAGTCTGTTTCTGTATATAATGACTGTATCAAGGAGATACTGGTAAATCCTGCGAAGAATGTCGAGGAATTGACCTTTAACAGTTGAATTAACAAAGTCATCCTGTTAAAATAATTAAAGAAAGCAGACATAATTTTTTTTGGCTATGATGGGACGTTTTTTGTCATAGCGGGACATTTTCTGTCCAGTATGAATAGGAAGGAACGTTTGAGTCATGAACCAGTTAATACAAGCTCAAAAAAAATTATTGCCTGATCTTTTGCTTGTCATGCAGAAAAGATTTGAAATCTTGCAGTATATCAGGCTTACCGAACCGATCGGCCGCAGAAGTCTCGCAGCCAGTCTCGGATTGACCGAGCGCGTTCTCAGAAGCGAGGTTCAGTTTTTGAAAGAACAGAATCTCATTGATATTAAAACAAACGGCATGACAATGACGGAAGAAGGCTATTCACTGCTTTCGATTCTGGAAGATACGATGAAGGATGTTTTAGGATTGACGCTTTTGGAAAAGACATTAAAAGAGCGGCTTAATCTGAAAGACGCCATTATCGTCTCCGGAGACAGCGACCAATCTCCTTGGGTCAAAAAAGAATTAGGGAGAGCGGCCGTTGCGTGTATGAAAAAGAGATTTTCAGGCAAAAATATCGTCGCTGTAACCGGCGGTACGACAATCGAAGCCGTCGCCGATATGATGACGCCGGATTCTAAAAACCGTGAGCTTTTGTTTGTGCCTGCAAGAGGCGGTTTAGGCGAAGACGTGAAAAACCAGGCGAACACCATATGCGCGCATATGGCGGAAAAGGCTTCAGGCACTTACCGGCTTTTGTTTGTTCCCGGACAGCTGTCACAAGGCGCCTATTCATCTATTATTGAAGAGCCTTCCGTAAAAGAGGTGCTTCAGACGATTAAATCAGCGAGTATGCTCATTCACGGAATCGGCGAGGCTAGAACAATGGCGGAGCGAAGAAACACGCCTTTGGAAGATTTGAAGAAAATAGATGACAATCATGCGGTGACAGAGGCATTCGGCTACTACTTTAATGCGGACGGAGAAGTCGTTCACAAGGTGCATTCAGTCGGAATGCAGCTCGATGACCTCGATGCCATTCCCGACATTATCGCGGTAGCGGGCGGATCATCAAAAGCAGAAGCAATCGAAGCTTATTTTAAAAAGCAGCGAAACACGGTTCTCGTCACGGACGAAGGAGCCGCAAAGAAGTTATTAAGGGATAACAGTCCCTCAATATAAATATCTCTCACTTATTAAAAGGAGGAAATAATCATGGCAGTAAAAGTCGGTATTAACGGTTTTGGTCGTATTGGACGTAATGTATTCCGCGCAGCATTAAACAATCCTGAAGTTGAGGTAGTGGCGGTTAACGATTTAACAGACGCTAACATGCTTGCTCATCTTTTACAATATGATTCCGTACACGGAAAATTAGACGCAGAAGTTAAAGTTGACGGCAGCAACCTTGTTGTTAACGGCAAAACAATCGAAGTTTCTGCTGAGCGCGATCCTGCGAAACTCAGCTGGGGCAAACAAGGCGTTGAAATCGTAGTTGAATCTACTGGTTTCTTCACAAAACGCGCAGACGCTGCGAAACATTTAGAAGCCGGCGCGAAAAAAGTCATCATCTCTGCACCTGCTAACGAAGAAGATATCACAATCGTTATGGGTGTTAACGAAGATAAATACGATGCGGCTAACCACGATGTTATCTCTAACGCATCTTGCACAACAAACTGCCTTGCGCCGTTTGCAAAAGTACTTAACGACAAATTCGGCATCAAACGCGGTATGATGACAACTGTTCACTCTTACACAAATGATCAGCAAATCCTTGATCTTCCGCACAAAGACTACCGTCGTGCGCGTGCAGCAGCTGAAAACATCATCCCAACATCAACTGGTGCTGCTAAAGCAGTTTCCCTTGTTCTTCCTGAACTGAAAGGCAAACTGAACGGCGGAGCTATGCGTGTGCCGACTCCAAACGTTTCTCTTGTTGACTTAGTTGCTGAACTTAACAAAGACGTAACGGTTGAAGACGTAAACGCAGCTCTTAAAGAAGCGGCTGAAGGCGATCTTAAAGGAATCCTTGGCTACAGCGAAGAGCCATTAGTATCCGGAGACTACAACGGCAATGCTAACTCTTCTACAATCGATGCTCTTTCTACAATGGTTATGGAAGGCAGCATGGTAAAAGTAATCTCTTGGTACGATAACGAAAGCGGCTACTCTAACCGCGTTGTTGACCTTGCAGCTTACATCGCAAAACAAGGTCTTTAATTCATAGCTCCCGGAAAGGGCCGGACTTGGTTCTTTCGGACAGAAACGCTATAATGAAAGCGGACAAGGGAAGGGGACGGACTCCCTTTCCCTTTTTCCATGAGAACCGGCTTTCAGAAAGCGCCTGATTGCTGCAGAACGTCCGCGTTTTGCAGTTTCAGCGGCACTTTCGTTTTCCTAGCCGCCTGCCCTGGCTCAGAAGACGATCTGCCCCGTGCCCGGAAGCTGCAATCTGCCCCGCGGCGGAAGCATCATAAGGCGGTTTCACGTTTCACGTTTTTCGTGCTATGCAAACCATTTTGAAGGAGGATCTCCTAAGGCATGAATAAAAAAACAGTAAAAGACATCGACGTAAAAGGCAAAGTCGTATTCTGCCGCGTTGACTTTAACGTTCCAATGAAAGACGGGGAAGTAACAGACGATACTCGTATCCGCGCTGCGCTTCCGACAATCAAACACCTTGCAGACCAAGGCGCGAAAGTCCTTCTTGCGAGCCACTTAGGCCGCCCGAAAGGCGAAGTGGTTGAGGAGCTTCGTTTAACTCCTGTCGCTGCACGCTTAGGCGAACTGCTTGGCAAAGAAGTGAAAAAAGCAGATGAAGCTTACGGTGATGCTGTAAAAGCACAAATTTCTGATATGAAGGACGGAGACGTTCTTGTATTGGAAAACGTACGTTTCTACCCTGGCGAAGAGAAAAATGATCCTGAGCTTGCTAAAGCATTTGCTGAGCTTGCGGATGTATATGTCAATGACGCATTCGGTGCTGCCCACCGTGCTCACGCATCTACAGCCGGAATTGCCGAGCATCTGCCGGCGGTTGCAGGATTCCTGATGGAAAAAGAGCTTGATGTACTTGGAAAAGCGGTGTCTAACCCTGACCGCCCGTTCACGGCAATCATCGGCGGAGCGAAAGTAAAAGACAAAATCGGCGTCATCGAAAGTCTGCTTGATAAAGTGGACAACTTGATCATCGGCGGAGGTCTTGCTTACACATTCGTTAAAGCACTTGGCTATGAAGTCGGTAAATCTCTTCTTGAAGAAGATAAAGTCGAGCTTGCAAAATCATTCATGGACCGCGCGAAAGAAAAAGGCGTTAAATTCTATATGCCGGAAGACGTTCTCGTTGCTGATGATTTCTCTAACGATGCAAATGTTCAAATCGTGCCGATCTCTGAGATTCCAAGTGATTTAGAAGCCATCGACATTGGTACGAAAACACGCGAAACGTATGCTGACGTTATCAAAAACAGCAAACTTGTCGTGTGGAACGGACCGATGGGCGTATTCGAAATCGACTTGTTCGCTCAAGGCACAAAAGCGGTTGCAGAAGCATTGGCAGAGGCGAATGATACATACTCTGTCATCGGCGGAGGAGACTCTGCGGCAGCCGTTGAAAAATTCGGTCTTGCTGACAAAATGAGCCACATCTCAACAGGCGGCGGCGCATCCCTTGAATTCATGGAAGGCAAAGAGCTTCCAGGGGTAGCTGCACTGAACGATAAATAAAACTGCTATAAGGAAGTGGAACAGATGAGAAAACCAATTATAGCCGGTAACTGGAAAATGAACAAAACACTCGGCGAGGCTGTCAGCTTCGTTGAAGAAGTGAAATCTTCCATTCCAGCAGCAGACAAAGCGGAAGCCGTTGTTTGCGCACCAGCACTTTTCTTAGAAAAGCTGACTTCTGCTGTTAAAGGAACTGACTTAAAAGTCGGCGCCCAAAACATGCATTTTGAAGAAAACGGTGCGTTCACAGGCGAAATCAGCCCGGTCGCTCTGAAAGACCTTGGCGTGGATTACTGCGTCATCGGCCACTCTGAGCGCCGTGAAATGTTCGCTGAAACAGATGAAACTGTTAACAAAAAAGCGCATGCCGCTTTCAAACACGGCATTGTGCCGATCATTTGCGTAGGTGAAACGCTTGAAGAGCGCGAAGCCGGAAAAACAAATGATCTTGTTGCCGATCAAGTGAAAAAAGGTCTTGCGGGTCTTTCTGAAGAGCAAGTTGCTGCTTCCGTTATTGCGTACGAGCCAATCTGGGCAATCGGAACAGGCAAATCTTCTACAGCGAAAGACGCTAACGACGTCTGCGCGCATATCCGTAAAGTCGTTGCTGAAAGCTTCAGCCAGGAAACTGCTGACAAGCTCCGCATTCAATACGGCGGCAGCGTAAAACCTGCAAATATTAAAGAATATATGGCAGAGTCCGATATTGACGGTGCTTTGGTCGGCGGCGCAAGCCTTGAACCGCAGTCATTCGTTCAATTATTGGAGGAAGGTCAATATGAGTAAAAAACCAGCTGCACTCATCATTCTTGATGGGTTCGGATTACGCAATGAAACAGTCGGAAACGCAGTCGCACAAGCGAAAAAACCGAATTTCGACCGTTATTGGAACCAATACCCTCATCAGACGCTGACGGCATCAGGCGAAGCAGTCGGACTGCCTGAAGGACAGATGGGGAACTCTGAGGTCGGACATTTGAATATCGGCGCAGGACGTATTGTGTACCAAAGCTTAACACGCGTGAACGTTGCCATCCGCGAAGGCGAATTCGAACGCAATCAAACGTTCCTTGACGCCATCAAAAACGCGAAAGACAACGGCAAAGCGCTGCACCTGTTCGGTCTTCTTTCTGACGGGGGCGTACACAGTCACATCAATCATTTATTCGCGCTGCTCAAGCTTGCGAAAAGTGAAGGGCTGACGAAGGTGTATATCCACGGTTTCCTCGACGGCCGCGATGTAGGTCCGCAAACGGCGAAAACTTACATTCAGCAGCTGAATGAGCAGATCGAAGAAATCGGCGTCGGCGAAATCGCCAGCATTTCCGGACGCTACTACTCTATGGACCGCGACAAACGCTGGGATCGTGTAGAAAAAGCGTACCGCGCAATGGCTTACGGTGAAGGCCCGTCTTACCGCAGCGCGATGGATGTCGTCGACGATTCTTATGCGAACGGCATTCATGATGAATTCGTCATTCCGTCCGTCATCACAAAAGAAAACGGTGAACCCGTTGCGAAAATTCATGACGGCGATTCTGTGATTTTCTATAATTTCAGACCTGACCGCGCCATCCAGATTTCGAACACGTTTACCAACAAAGATTTCCGCGATTTCGACCGCGGTGAACATCATCCGAAAAACCTGTATTTCGTCTGCCTGACTCACTTCAGTGAATCTGTTGACGGATATGTGGCTTTTAAACCGGTAAACCTTGACAATACGGTTGGTGAAGTATTAGCACAGCACGGGTTAAAACAGCTTCGCATTGCAGAAACTGAAAAGTATCCGCACGTTACGTTCTTTATGAGCGGCGGCCGCGAAGAAGAATTCCCGGGCGAAGAGCGCATCCTCATTAACTCGCCGAAGGTCGCGACATATGACCTGAAGCCTGAAATGAGTGCGTATGAAGTGAAGGATGCTCTTGTAAAAGAAATCGCGGCTGACAAGCATGACGCGATCATCCTGAACTTTGCAAACCCTGACATGGTCGGCCACTCCGGAATGGTCGAACCGACGATTAAAGCAATTGAAGCAGTGGACGAGTGCTTAGGCGAAGTGGTTGACGCCATCATTGCCAAAGGCGGGCATGCCATCATTACCGCTGATCACGGTAATGCAGACATTCTGATTACAGAATCAGGCGAACCGCACACTGCCCATACGACAAACCCAGTCCCTGTCATTGTGACGAAAGAAGGCGTGACGCTGCGCGAAGGCGGAATCCTAGGCGACCTCGCACCAACGTTATTAGACCTTCTCGGTGTTGAAAAACCGAAAGAAATGACAGGAACATCTTTAATTCAAAAATAAGCGTAAATCAAAAGGAGAGACAAAACACATGCCATACATTGTTGATGTTTATGCACGCGAAGTCCTTGACTCCCGCGGCAACCCGACAGTTGAAGTTGAAGTATATACAGAAACAGGAGCTTTCGGCCGCGCATTAGTGCCAAGCGGAGCTTCTACAGGCGAATACGAAGCAGTTGAGCTTCGTGACGGCGACAAAGACCGTTATCTTGGAAAAGGCGTGTTAACTGCTGTTAACAACGTAAACGAAATCATTTCTCCAGAGCTTCTCGGCTTTGACGTAACAGAACAAAACGCAATCGATCAGCTTTTAATCGAGCTTGACGGAACTGAAAACAAAGGCAAACTCGGTGCGAACGCAATCCTTGGCGTATCTATGGCTTGTGCGCGCGCAGCTGCTGATTTCTTACAGATCCCTCTTTATCAGTACCTTGGAGGCTTCAACTCAAAAACGCTTCCTGTACCGATGATGAACATCGTAAACGGCGGAGAGCATGCTGACAACAACGTAGACATTCAAGAATTCATGATTATGCCTGTAGGCGCGCCTAACTTCCGTGAAGCGCTTCGCATGGGCGCTCAAATCTTCCACAGCCTGAAATCAGTTCTTTCTGCTAAAGGCATGAACACAGCTGTAGGTGACGAAGGCGGATTCGCTCCGAACCTTGGTTCTAACGAAGAAGCGCTTCAAACAATCGTTGAAGCAATCGAAAAAGCCGGCTTCAAACCTGGCGAAGAAGTGAAACTTGCTATGGATGCTGCATCTTCTGAGTTCTACAACAAAGAAGACGGCAAATACCATCTGTCTGGCGAAGGCGTTGTGAAAACATCTGCTGAAATGGTTGACTGGTATGAAGAAATGGTTTCTAAATATCCAATCATCTCTATCGAAGACGGACTTGACGAAAACGACTGGGAAGGCCACAAGCTTCTTACTGAGCGTCTTGGCAAAAAAGTTCAGCTTGTCGGTGACGACCTCTTCGTTACAAACACGAAAAAACTTGCTGAAGGTATTAAAAACGGCGTAGGCAACTCTATCCTGATCAAAGTAAACCAAATCGGTACATTGACTGAAACATTCGATGCGATCGAAATGGCGAAACGCGCAGGCTACACTGCTGTTATCTCTCACCGTTCTGGTGAAACTGAAGACAGCACAATCGCTGACATCGCTGTGGCAACGAACGCAGGACAAATCAAAACAGGTGCTCCGTCTCGTACGGACCGTGTTGCGAAATACAACCAGCTTCTTCGCATCGAAGATCAGTTGGCTGAAACTGCTCAATACCACGGTATCAACTCTTTCTATAACTTGAATAAGTAATCGAAAAAACCTCCCCTTGGGGAGGTTTTTTTATATGTCTGCATAAAGCCTTACCATATCGCGGCACTGTATCCCGTTTTCGAAAATCTCCTCTTCATAATGCCTGATGAAAAAATCATGGTCGATGGCTTGGAGTCTGAAGCCGCATTTTTGGTAAAGGGCAAGCTGGCCTATACTGGAGTTGCCCGTTCCGATTTCAATAGTCGCTGCTCCCATTTGTTTTGCCTTATTCATGGCTTCTTCTATGAGCCTTCTCCCGATGCCGTTATTCTGCATTGATTCGTTTACCGCAATATTGACGATTTCCACCGTTTTTGGTCTTGTTTTTAAAAGGACGTAAACCCCTGCAAGCTCGTCTGACGTCCAAGCCGTATAGCATTCGCCTCTGGCAAGATAATCATCGACAATTTCCCTTGACGGATCGGCCAGCAGCAATAATTCATACAGCGCTTCATCCCGCTCTGCCGCTTTTCGGATGCTCAGTTTTTGCATGTCCGTTTCTCCTCCTTCATTGTGATCAGCAGCTATTTTTTCAAAATAACTCCAAAATCATTCTACTTTATTATAAAATATGAAACATAGGAAAAGTTATACAAGTTTTGCAGATTGAATAGGGGGAAAGTCATGTTTTTTTGTAAATATTGCGGCCGACAGAATAATGAAGAGGCGCATTTCTGTAAAGAATGCGGAAAGCCGATCGGGAAAGGAAGCCGGCTGGAGCGGCAGGCGGCTGAATCCGCATCACAGCCGAGAAAACCGATCCCTAAAAAAACGCTCTTCCTATGGGGAGGCATCGCCGCAGCGCTGATCTTATTGATTGCCGCATATAAAACCGGAGCCTGGCTGACATCTGAAAAAAGGCTCACGGATCAATTCGAACAGGCGGTTCATGACGGGGATACGAAAAAGCTCGCAGCCCTTCTCACCTCTTCAGACAAAAAAATGAAGCTGAATGAGACCAATGTCAAACCGCTCCTTGCATACGCAAAGAAACACGGTGAACTGCTGGAATCGCTTCGCAGCAATTCATCTGAAAAAGATGCGGTATACGTCAAAAAAGAGGGAAAAACCCTTCTCTTGTTCGACCATTATGAACTGAAAGTCGATCCGGTTTATTTCCGCATCACAAGTAATTATAAAGGCGCCGATCTTTATATCAACAGCGAGAAAACCGGTACGGTCAAAAAAGCCGATGAAGCCCAAACATTCGGTCCGTATGCACCCGGTGTCTATACGGCGGAAGCCAAGCTTCAAAATGACACGGTTGACGTTGTCAAAAAACAAGAGGAGGAGGCGGCCGGCAGCCGGAATGTTGAGTTTGACCTGCCGTTAGACGCCGAGGATGTGACGTTCACTCCGGCAGACAGCTTCAAAAACGCGAAAGGCGATCTGCTGATAAACGGCAAGTCCGTCCATAAAGACCCTTTTAAGTCCGTTACATACGGTCCGCTCTTAACTGACGGCTCCATGACAGCCGCCGTGGAGGCTGATTTTCCTTGGGGGGAAACAAAAACTGCCGATGTTCCGATCAATGGCACTGACATGGAACTAACGCTAATTCCCGATCAAGATACACAAAAAACAATCATGGACACGATTGTCAAAACAACGAAGCAGTATACAAAAGCCATGGCAGACGGTGATACTGATCAAATGACCGAGGCTGGTTCAGCGTGGAAGGAGCAGACGAAAGAAGTGGTTTCCGGCATGAAGAGTTCCGGCACTTTTTTGAAGGATCAGTATAAAGAGACAAGCTTTGATCTGGACTCATTTGCGATTTCACAAGAGAACGGCCGCTGGCAAGTAACTGTTACAGGTAAAGAGCTTCATGAGTCTGCTTATTTCGACAGGAATACGAATCCAGATATGGAAGAGGCTGAACCGAGCTTTCATTATGTACTGTCATATGATCCAAAGCATAAAAAATGGGTTTTTGAAAAAGCTGATCCAGCCTCAGATTCTTCTGGGGCAAATGTGAAAAAAATAAAAAACGACCAGCCGAAAACCTACACATCCGCATGGGCGTCATCCAAAGGAAAGGCAGCTTCAGGCAGCCTCACGAATGAACAAGTCACATCGTTTATGGTTGATTACCTGACAAACCAATCAAGCGCCGTCAGCCTGAACAATTTCGCCATCATGGCGGGCAATTTGGAAGAGGGAAGCCCTTTGTATGCTGATCAGCAAAAACTGGTTAAAAAACTATACGGCGAGGGAACGACAGAAGTATTTAATGAAGTGAATGTCAAAAGCTTTTCGCAGAACGGCTCCCATCTGACGATTCATACGTATGAGGAGTTTTATATTACGAAAGCCGGCGGCAGTCCGAAGCTCAGAACATACAATTGGACGTATGGCGGCGTTGTGAAAGACGGAAGAATTTATTTAACATCCATTCAATAAAAAAATCCCCGCGCCAACCAGGCGGCGGGGGTTTTCGTTTTTAAAAGAAAAAATAATTCATAAGTTCTTTTGTGTAATGCTTGATCGTGAATTGAAACGTTATGCAAATGATGAAATAGATGACGATAACAGCATAAGTGATATCCGCTTTAGCCGTGAGCTGGTGCTGGTAGCTCGCCAGCATGAGCGGAGGTACGGCAAACGCCGCTCCTAATAGACCGACAGCCAGGATGGTAAAGCAAACGGTTGTGTGCATCAGCATAAAAATGAGTGCAAGAAGCAAAATAGCCGTAAACGGAATCAAAAACGCCCCGAATCTGGACAGCGAATCTTTAAATGACACCTGCGCGCCGCCGGCCTTCAACGCGATAAAAATCAAGAGATACAGGCAGAATACACATATGGCAAAGGTAAGCGCCGGTTTGATCACAACCGCGGTAAAACTGACGTCACGAAAGCCGTCTGATAAGAGAATATACATCATAATCGGCGTCACCAGACAGAAAAGCACCATGTTGATTATGCTGCTGACAAGCTGTTCACCGCCTGTCGTTTTGCATGTCTGATACGGTTTCTTTAACACATTAAGCACGAATAAGGCAAATTGCTTTGAAGCCTGTTTAGCAGCAGCGCCGGCCTGCATTTGGCTTGAACCGGTCTGGTTGGGCTGGGGCGCACCGCACTTTTCACAAAACTTTCCGCCATCTGTATGATGGCCGCATTGAGGACAATACATTCTAAAACTCCTTTTACATGTAATATAGGGATTTTGTTCAATATTTACATTATAAAAGAAAATAGGACGGATGTAACGGAGATTTCTAAAGATATACAATTCACTTTCTCTATTATTTGATAATAGAGAAAAAGTACCCATTATGGTAGAATTTTTAACGAGAGTATTGATTCAGGGTGATAGAGGAAATTAACAGATGCTAAAAAAATTAAAAATGCTTTATCGGCTGTTGAAATTCGGAAAAGGCTTATGGAGATAGCAAACAGAAAAAAACCGCCCTTACAGGACGGTCAGGCTGTCGAGAAAATCTCGACAGCCTTTATTTTTCCTTAAAATATCCATTCTCCTGTATTAAAATAAAAGAAAGACTAAAAAGGACGGTGTCTTTCTCATGTTCCACACAAGAAACTCTTCTCAAAACACAGCCGAATTTGTTTTGCTTGACCAACTCGTCGAAGAAGATCATCTGCTTCGAAAAATTGATAAACACATAGACTTCTCTTTTATCATTGAAAAGGTTAAGCCTTACTACAGCGAAAACAAAGGCCGCCCTTCACTCGATCCGCTGATTTTATTCAAAATGATGTTTATCGGCTACCTCTACGGTATCCGTTCAGAAAGACAGCTCGAAAAAGAAATTTACTACAATATGGCATACAGATGGTTTCTCGGATTGAACATAAATGATCCAGTTCCGCATCACTCCACCATCAGCTGGAACAGACGCACACGCTTTAAAGATACAACCATCTTCCAAGACATCTTTGATGAGATCGTTCTTCAGGCCATCAATCATGACATGGTGGGCGGACGTGTCCTATTCACTGATTCAACTCATCTGAAAGCCAATGCCAACAAGCATAAATACACAAGAAAAACAATTGCGCAGGATACCCAAAACTATATCAAGGATTTAAATGAAGCCATACAAGAGGATCGGGAGGAACACGGAAAAAAGCCGTTAAAAGTCAAAGAGGAGGTGAAAGCTGAAAAAGAGATCCGCCACAGTACAACTGATCCGGAAAGTGGATATATGTATCGTGAAAATAAACCGGAGGGTTTCTTTTATTTAGATCACCGAACAACGGATATGAAACATAACATTATCACCGACGCCTATGTCACGCCCGGAAATGTCCATGATTCTGTACCTTATCTTGACCGATTGGATCACCAAATCGCACGATTTGATTTTGATGTAGAAGCCGTCGCTCTTGATTCTGGTTATTTAACGACCCCGATCTGTAAAGGATTAGCTGACCGCCATATTTTTGGCGTTATTGCCTATAGACGATATCACCCTGCCAGAGGCTTGTTTCCAAAATGGAAATTTCATTATGACAGTGAACAAGATAGATACATTTGTCCAAATCACCAAACACTTACATACTCAACAACTGACCGAAAAGGCTACCGGTCATATAAATCAAATCCTGAAATCTGTTCCGCATGCCCATTGCTTGCACAATGCACAAAATCAAAGAACCGCCAAAAGGTCATCACCCGGCATGTATGGGAGGACCATAAAGAAAGGGTCAGACAAAATCGCTTGTCTGTTTCAGGAAAAAACCTCTACAAAAAAAGAAAAGAAAAAATAGAGCGAAGCTTTGCAGATTCAAAACAGCTGCATGGGCTTCGCTATTGCAGGTTGAGGGGAAAGCGGAATGTGAGCGAGCAAGTCCTCCTCACAGCCGCATGCCAGAATATGAAGAAGATTGCCACATACCTAGCCAAACAAGGCTAGGCATGTGGGAGCTCTTTTTCTGCATCTGAAACCTGATGAATATCTAAAGAAACTGTATAAAACAAAAAAGCTTGTAGAAAAAACATCGTTTTCTCTACAAGCTGACCGCCCTTACAGGACGGTTTTTTTCTGTTTCCGGATCGGCAGGCTGAGGTTACAAGAAGCAGGCACCGGGGTAAAAATCATGCATAAGAAACAGCGGAAAACAAAACATAAATCACAACGGCAAGTCATAAGGAGGTACGCATGTTTTCATTTATCATTCATGTCTTCATTTCCCTGTTTGCAGTGTCCAACCCCATCGGAAACGTGCCGATTTTTCTTTCACTGACAGAGGGCTACCCGGAGAAAGAACGGACAGCGATCGCACGCAAGGCGTCCGTGCTGTCGTTTATCATCTTGGCGGCATTTTTAATCTTCGGCCATCTGATCTTTAAACTGTTTGACATTAATATTCATGCCTTGCGTATCGCGGGCGGCATTTTTATTTTCGGCATCGCTTATAATCTTTTGAACGCGAAACAATCACATGTGCAGTCCCTTCATCATGAAGAGAAAGGGGAAAGCAAGGAGAAAGCGGATATTTCCGTGACGCCTCTGTCGATCCCGATTATCGCCGGTCCCGGAACGATTGCGACGGTAATGAGTCTGTCGGCCGGACACGGCGGCATCTTTCATTACATCAGCGTGCTGATCGGTATTGCGGCCGTCATCGCGATGACGTTCATCTTCTTTCACTATTCTTCTTTCATCAGCAATAGGCTCGGGAAAACCGAAATGAACGTGATTACCCGGCTGATGGGTTTGATTTTGGCGGTAGTGGCGATCGGCATGATCGGCGCCGGTCTGAAAGGCATGTTCCCGATATTGGTATCCTGATTTAAAAAAAGCAGCGCCCGGTTATCTGCGGGCGCTGCTTTTTTCTATTTTCGGCACATGCTGAAACACTTCTTCACTCTCAAAAAATTCTATCAAACGGCTCAGCCAGTCATAATAATGGAGCCAGTCCGTCAGTTCGTCCAAAAGCTGACGGGCTTTTTCTTCAATTTCGGGACTGAGGTTTTCCGATTCCAGAAGCTCAGTCAGCTCACGGTTCAGCTTCTTATACAGCATTTTATTTTTGCTGACCGCCTTTGTCCAATTTGCCGTAAACAGGGAGATGAACGTCTGGTAATAATCACGCTCCACGTCGTAAAGGTCTTTCCGAACGCCTTTTTCAAACACTTTTTTAGCCAGATTGGCATCGGTCATCTCGCGGACCACCTGGCTCATCCTCGTTTTGCTCATGCCGGTCGCCTCTGACAGCTCATTTAACGTCATCGGCTTTCGGTTCATATAAATAATACCGAGCACACGCCCCAGTGTGGCCGGCATTCCGAATGTATGCATATTCTCGGCGATTCTCTCAATGAGATGCTCTTCAGCTTGACCGATGATATCAAGAGCGTTTTTTTCCACGGCTGATCATCCCTTCACTGGCTTTTCATGCTGACAATATATCATATTTTTTACAGTTGTTGAAAAAGATGATGCGGCAGGATATGCGAGCTATCCGGAGCGATTGTAAGAACGTCCCCGTTGTCAGCGGGATAACATCAAATAATACGTATATTATATGTAATTTCAACACATTGTAAACTTTTTATTTTATAAACTTCATCTTATAATAAAGATTATACTTTTCAGAAAAATAACGGAATCCTTCGGAGGTGCACGGATTGCTGAGATTAGAAAATGTATCAAAAATCTATAAAGGCGGAAAAAAAGCCGTCAACAGCATTGATTTAAATATCGAAAAAGGCGAGTTTATTTGTTTTATCGGGCCGAGCGGCTGCGGAAAAACAACGACGATGAAAATGATTAACAGACTGATTGAGCCGTCATCAGGAAAGATTTTTATCGATGGCGAAAATATCATGGAGCAGGACCCCGTGGAGCTGAGACGGAAAATCGGCTACGTCATTCAGCAGATCGGACTTTTCCCCCACATGACCATTCAGCAGAACATTTCCCTCGTGCCGAAACTGCTGAAATGGCCGGAACAAAAGCGGAAGGAACGGGCGCGGGAGCTTTTGAAGCTCGTCGATATGGGCCCGGAATATTTAGACCGCTATCCTCATGAGCTGAGCGGCGGACAGCAGCAGAGAATCGGCGTGCTGCGCGCCCTGGCAGCGGAACCTCCCCTTATTCTCATGGATGAACCGTTCGGAGCGCTTGATCCGATTACGCGTGATTCGCTTCAGGAAGAATTCAAAAAACTGCAAAGAACACTGAATAAAACGATTGTGTTTGTAACCCACGACATGGATGAAGCCATTAAGCTGGCTGACCGGATCGTCATTTTAAAAGCGGGAGAGATCGTTCAGGCCGGCACTCCTGATGACATCCTCCGAAATCCGGCTAATGAGTTTGTCGAAGAATTTATCGGCAAAGAACGGTTATTGCAATCAAGACCTGACATTGAACGCGTCGAGCAGATGATGAACAAAAAGCCTGTCACCGTTACGGCGGACAAAACGCTTTCGCAGGCGATACAGGTGATGCGGGAGCACCGTGTCGATTCCCTGCTTGTCGTTGATGACCTGAATGTGCTGCAAGGATATGTGGATGTCGAAATCATTGATCAGAACCGGAAAAAAGCGAGCCTCGTCGGCGACGTGCTCCGCTCTGATCTGTATACGGTCGAACAGGGGACGCTGCTCCGCGATACCGTACGCAAAATTTTAAAGCGCGGAATGAAATACGTACCCGTCGTTGATGAACAAAGGCATTTGGTCGGGATTGTCACGAGAGCGAGCCTTGTCGACATCGTTTACGATTCAATCTGGGGCGAGGAAGACCAGCTGGTGACAGGCTGACAAGGGGAGGAACGCTTACAATGAATGAAATGATCAAGTTTTTGCAGACGAACGGCGGAGAGCTGTTATATAAAACGTGGGAGCATTTATATATTTCAATCATCGCCGTCATATTAGGCATTCTCGTCGCCGTTCCGCTCGGAGTGGCGCTGGCGAGAATGAAAAAGGGCGCAGGCGCCGTCATCGGCGCCGTCAACATTGTGCAGACCTTGCCGAGCCTCGCGATACTGGCATTCTTTATCCCGCTGTTAGGGGTGGGAAAGCTGCCGGCGATCGTCGCGCTGTTTTTCTATTCAGTGCTGCCGATTCTCCGGAACACGTACACCGGCATTCAAGGCGTAAACAAAAATCTGCTGGAATCGGGAAAAGGCATCGGGATGACGGTCTGGGAGCAGATCAGGCTTGTGGAACTGCCGCTTGCGGTTCCGGTGATCATGGCGGGCATCCGCACATCCACCATTTATCTGATCGGCTGGGCGACGCTTGCTTCTTTTATCGGGGGCGGCGGGCTCGGAGACTATATTTTTATCGGCCTGAACCTCTATCAGCCTGAATATATTATCGGCGGCGCCGTGCCTGTCACCATTTTAGCCATTATCATTGATTATCTGCTAGCGGCGACGGAACGGAAGGTGACGCCGAAAGGGCTGAAAGGACTGAAGGAAGTATCATAAGGAGTTGGCTGTTTTGAAAAGAAACCTAAAGAGATGGATGTGCGCGCTGGCGCTGTCGGCTGCTCTGCTTGTAGGCGGCTGTTCCCTTCCCGGGCTGAGCGGGGCTTCCGATGATACGATTAAAATCGGGGCGCAAAGCATGACGGAATCAGAAATTATCGCCAATATGCTCGCACAGATGATTGAGCACAATACAGATTTGAATACGGCATTAATTAAAAACCTCGGATCAAACTATGTCCAGCAGCAGGCGATGCTCGGCGGTGAAATCGATATCGCCGCGACGCGCTACTCGGGAACTGACTTAACGAGCACCCTCGGCATGGAAGCGGAAAAAGATCCGAAAAAAGCATTATCCATCGTGCAGAAAGAATTTGAGAAACGCTTCCATTACAAATGGTTTGATTCTTACGGGTTTGAAAACACATACGCTTTTACCGTCACGAAAGAGCTTGCGGAAAAAGACCATTTAGACAAAGTATCAGATATTAAGAAGTATGCGGATCAATTTAAGCTCGGTGTAGATAATGCGTGGCTGAAACGAAAAGGCGACGGCTATAAGGGCTTCACCGATACGTACGGCTTTGAATTCGGCACAACCTATCCGATGCAGATCGGACTTGTATACGATGCCGTGAAAAACGGGAAAATGGATGCCGTCCTCGCTTATTCAACGGACGGACGGATTAAAGCATACGATCTGAAAATTTTAAAAGACGACAAGCAGTTTTTCCCGCCGTATGACTGTTCACCGGTCATCCCCGACAGCGTGCTGAAACAGCATCCGGAACTGAAAGGCATTGTGAATAAACTGATCGGCAAAATTGATACGCAAACGATGCAGGAATTGAATTACGAGGTGGACGGCAAGCTGAAAGAACCGTCCGTCGTCGCTAAAGAATTTTTGGAGAAACATCATTATTTTGAATAAGAAATGAGGTGGGGCAAATGGAAGTGCTGCAGCAGCTCGGCACTTATTATTCTCAAAACGGCGCCTATGTGCTTCAGGAGTTTTACCGCCATTTTCTCATGTCGGTATACGGCGTTTTATTTGCGGCGATCGTTGGGATTCCGCTCGGCATCTTCATTGCCAGATACAGAACATTAAGCGGCTGGGTATTCGCGGTGACAAACGTGATTCAGACCGTGCCGGCGCTTGCGATGCTCGCGGTGCTGATGCTTGTCATGGGGCTCGGCGCCAATACGGTGATTTTGTCGCTGTTTTTATATTCGCTTCTTCCGATCATCCGGAATACGTACACGGGAATCGCCAGCATTGAACATGCTTATCTTGAATCGGGAAAAGCGATGGGCATGACCAAATTTCAAGTGCTTCGCATGGTGGAATTGCCGCTTGCGCTCTCCGTCATTATGGCGGGGCTGCGGACGGCGCTCGTCATCGCAATCGGCATTACGGCAATCGGTACGTTTGTCGGCGCCGGCGGACTCGGTGACATTATTGTCAGGGGCTCAAACGCCACGAACGGAACCGCGATTATTTTAGCCGGCGCTATCCCGACAGCGCTGATGGCCGTTATCGCAGATCTTGTGATGGCGTGGCTGGAGCGGGCGCTGAGTCCGGGGAGAAAGAAAAAACGATCCAAAGCGCCAAATGCGGCATGAAAAAAACGCCTTGCGGGTCAGGGCGTTTTTTCTTATGGCTTCGGAACATGCTTGAAAATTTCTTCGCTTTCGAAAAACTCGATCAGGCGGCTGATCCAATTGTAGTAATCAAGCCAATCCTTTAATTCTTTCAGCAGTTCATTGATTTTTTCCTCAGCTTCCTCCGGCACGCCGTTTTCAAGAACGGCCGTCAGTTCGCGGTTCAGCTTTTTATGCATCATCTTATTTTTGCTGACGACCTTGCTCCATGTGGCCGTAAACAGCGTAATAAAGGTTTGGTAATAATCCTGCTCGACGTCGTATAAATCTTTGCGGACGCCTTTTTCAAACACTTTTTCCGCCAGATTGACGTCAAGCATTTCACGGACGGCCTGGCTCATTCTCGTTTTGCTCATGCCGGTCGCTTCTGATAATTCAGTTAAGGTCATCGGCTTGCGGTTCATATAAATAATGCCTAAAATGCGTCCCACCGTCGCGGGCATCCCGAATGTATGCATATTTTCAGCGATTCGTTCTATTAAATGATCTTCGGCTTGTTCGATTACGTGTAACGGATCTTTCTCCAACAGTTTCAATCCTTTCAGTCAGCAATTCCGATGTCAATATACCATATTTTTAAACCGGCGGAAATGCTCTTCCGAGAGAATTTGGCAGTAATTCGGAGCAATAAGAAGAACTTTGCCGGTCAATACGGGTAAATCAGTGCTTACACAACCTTTATATATAATATGGACAAATTGTAAACTTTTTTATTTATAAAGTTTAATTTATAATGGGAAACATTCAATTGTCTGAAAAGTTAAATACAAATTTAACGAATTGAATAAACTTAATCATGGAGGTGTGAGTGTTTGCTGACATTAGAAAATGTCTCGAAAACGTATAAAGGCGGAAAAAAAGCCGTCAACAGCATCAACCTGAATATCGCTAAGGGCGAATTTATTTGTTTTATCGGACCGAGCGGCTGCGGGAAAACGACGACGATGAAAATGATCAACCGCTTAATTGAACCGACGGAAGGCAGAATCCTGATAGAGGGCCGAAACATTATGGAACAAGACCCGGTGGAACTCAGAAGAAGCATCGGCTATGTCATTCAGCAGATCGGGCTGTTTCCGCATATGACCATTCAGCAGAACATTACCCTCGTTCCGAAACTTTTAAAACATCCTGCAAAAGAACGGAAGGAACGGGCGCGGGAGCTTTTAAAGCTCGTTGATATGGGGCCTGAATATTTAGACCGTTACCCTCATGAACTGAGCGGAGGACAGCAGCAGCGAATAGGTGTATTACGGGCACTTGCCGCAGAGCCGCCGCTTATCTTAATGGATGAACCGTTCGGGGCGCTTGACCCGATTACGAGGGATTCCCTTCAGGAAGAATTTAAAAAACTGCAAAAAACCTTACATAAAACCATCGTATTTGTTACCCATGATATGGACGAAGCCATCAAACTTGCGGACAGAATCGTCATTCTGAAAGCGGGAGAAATCGTCCAAGCCGGAACGCCTGATGACATTCTCAGATTTCCGGCGAATGAATTTGTCGAGGAGTTTATCGGCAAAGAACGGCTGATTCAATCATCCAGCCCTGATATTAAACGGGTGGAGCAGATCATGAATTCCGCTCCTGTGACGGTAACACCTGAGAAAACGTTGTCAGCCGCCATTCAGCTGATGCGCGCCGAGCGGGTGGATTCGCTGCTCGTCATCGATGAGAAGAATATTCTCCAAGGTTATGTCGATGTGGAAATGATTGACCGCAAACGAAGACAGGCGGCAACCGTCGCGGAAGTGCTTGAGCGCGATCTATACACGGTCAGAAGCGGCACCCTGCTTCGCGACGCCGTCCATAAAATTTTAAAAAGAGGCATGAAATTTGTGCCCGTCATTGATGAAGCCGGCCGTTTAACGGGAATCGTGACAAGGGCAAGCCTCGTTGACATCGTCTATGACTCCATTTGGGGAGAAGAGAAAGAGCTCGCGGTGATGTCATGAGGAGGCTTCAATTGATATGAATCAGACCATGCAATTTTTACAGACAAACGGTGCGGAACTGCTTTATAAAACATGGGAGCACTTGTACATCTCATTAATCGCCGTCATGGCGGGCATTCTCGCCGCCGTTCCGCTCCGCTCGGCGTCCTGCTCACGAGGATGAAAAGAGGCGCCGGCACAGTCATCGGCATCGTCAATATCATTCAAACTTTGCCGAGCCTTGCCATTCTCGCATTTTTCATTCCGCTTTTAGGCGTGGGAAAGGTCCCGGCCATTGCGGCGCTGTTTTTTTATTCCGTGCTGCCGATTCTCAGAAACACATATACGGGCATCCTCGGCGTCAACCGGCATCTTCTTGAATCGGGAAAAGGGATCGGCATGACCGCATGGGAGCAGATCAGGCTTGTAGAGCTCCCGCTTGCCGCCCCGGTCATCATGGCGGGCATCCGGACGTCTTCGATTTATTTGATCGGCTGGGCGACGCTTGCCTCCTTTATCGGCGGAGGCGGACTGGGGGATTACATTTTTATCGGCTTGAACCTTTATCAGCCGGAGTATATTATCGCCGGCGCCGTTCCGGTCACGATGTTAGCGGCCGCCGTCGACTGCATGCTCGGGATGACAGAACGGAAAGTCACGCCTGACGGGCTGAAAGACATAAAAAACGCTTCATAAGGAGGAGGTCTCTCGTGGGGAATAGATGCAAAAAACGGCTGCTCGCATTCGCCTGTATCGGCATGCTGCTCCTTGGCGGCTGTTCGCTTCCGGGATTGAGCGCTGCATCGGAGGATACCATCAAAATCGGCGCGCAAAGCATGACCGAATCAGAAATCATCGCGAGCATGCTCGGACAGATGATTGAACATCACAGCGATTTGAAAACAACCGTTATTAAAAATCTCGGCTCCAACGCCGTACAGCAGCAATCCTTGATCAACGGTGATATTGATATCGCCGCGACGCGCTATACGGGGGACGCGCTGACGGGCACGCTTCGCATGGAGCCGAAAAAAGACCCGGACAAAGCGCTGCGGCTCGTTCAGCGTGAATTTCAAAACAGATATGACATGAAATGGTTTGATTCTTACGGCTTTGATAATACATACGTCTTTACCGTTTCCGGACAGCTTGCCCGCAAATACCATTTAGAAACGGTATCCGATGTCAAAAAAGAAGCGTCTCATCTGAAATTCGGCGTTGATAACTATTGGATGAAGCTCAGAGGCAACGGATATCAGGATTTTATGAACACATACGGAATGTCATTTGAAGGCACGTATCCGATGCAGATCGGCCTCGTTTACGACGCGCTGAAAAGCAGAAAGATGGATATCGCGCTCGCTTATTCCACCGACGGAAGAATCATTGCTTACGGACTGAAAACACTGAAGGATGATAAGCGGTTCTTTCCTCCGTACGACTGTTCACCCGTCGTTCCGAAACGTGTATTAAACGAGCATCCTGAGCTGGAAGGCGTGATCAATCAAATGATCGGCGCGATTGATACAAAGATGATGCAGAAAATGAATTACGAAGTCGACGGCCAATTAAAAGAGCCTTCCGTCGTGGCAAAGGAATTTTTAGAAAAGCATCATTACTTTGAATAACGGAAAGGAGATATGCGGATGGACACGCTGAAAGAGCTGTTTACGTATTACGCTCAAAACGGCAGCTATGTTCTGTATGAGTGCTGGCGGCATTTTCTCATGTCGGCGTACGGCGTCGTTTTCGCCGCCGTTTTCGCCATTCCGGCCGGCATTGTGACAGCGAGGCACGGGCGTCTTTCAAGCTGGGTGTTTGCTGTGGCGAACGTGATTCAAACCGTTCCGGCGCTTGCGATGCTCGCCGTCCTGATGCTTGTCATGGGACTTGGCGCCAATACGGTCATCACGGCTTTGTTTCTGTATTCACTGCTGCCGATTCTCAGGAATACGCACACGGGCATTATTAATATTGAGCACGCTTATCTTGAGTCGGGAAAAGCGATGGGCATGACGAAATATCAAGTGCTTCGCATGGTGGAGCTGCCGCTTGCGCTTTCCGTCATTATGGCGGGTCTTCGAACGGCGCTCGTCATTGCGATCGGCATCACGGCAATCGGCACCTTCGTCGGCGCAGGCGGCCTCGGGGATATGATCGTCAGAGGCTCGAACGCGACAAACGGAACCGCCATTATTCTTTCGGGCGCCATTCCGACCGCGCTGATGGCGGTAGCCGCAGACCTGCTGATGGCGTGGCTGGAACGAGCCCTCAGCCCTGTGAAAAAACAAAAAAGAAAGCTGATCGTACGCTCAGCCTCATAAAAAAAAGCATTCTTCCGCGTGAAGAATGCTTTTTTTGATTTCTTGATTAAATTTTGATAACTGCGCTGTAAAGTCTTACATATCAAATAACAAAGCAGAGGGGTAATCATATGAGCAACATCTTAGAAACGAGACAGCTGCAAAAATCATTCGGCAGACAACAGGCAGTGGCTGATGTGTCTCTATCGGTTAAGCGCAACAGTATATACGGCCTGCTCGGTCCGAACGGCGCCGGAAAATCAACGACTCTTAAAATATTGACCGGCATCTTGCAGCAAACATCCGGCGAGGTTTTGTTCGACGGGCATCCATGGAAGCGCGAAGATTTGAAAAAGATCAGTTCCCTGATTGAAGCGCCGCCGCTTTACAGCAACCTGACAGCCGCTGAAAATCTGAAAGTCCGCTGCGTGATGCTCGGGCTTCCTGATTCAAGAATTGCGGAGGTGCTGGAAATCACGGGATTAACGGGAACCGGAAAAAAGCGCGCCAGCCAATTTTCCATGGGAATGAAACAGCGTCTCGGCATTGCGTTGGCATTAGTCAACCGTCCGTCGCTCTTAATTCTTGACGAGCCGACAAACGGATTGGACCCGATGGGGATTCAGGATTTGCGGGAATTTATCCGCTCCCTGCCCGGACAGGGAATGACGGTGATTTTATCAAGCCACCTGTTATCTGAAGTCGAGCAGATCGCAGACCATATCGGAATCATCAGTGACGGTGTTTTGGGATATCAAGGAGAAATCAGCCGGGAAGACGATCTGGAGCAGCTGTTTCTGGAGGTAGTCAAATCAACACGGGAGAAAGCGGGGACAGGAAAATGATTCAGTACATGCAGGCGGAACACCTTACATCTAAAAGAACATTTATCAGAAAGCTGATCATTCTGATTCCGCTTCTGAACACAGCTTTTTCTTTTCTGCTGAATACGGCCTATTTTATGACGGGCACGTTCAATTGGTGGGCGGTTATTTTTATGCCGCTCATGATTGCTCTAATGTGCGGTTTATCTGTTAAAAAAGAGAAAAAATCTGCGAACGACCGCGCGGTGTACTCATTGCCGGCAGACTTAAAAAGCATATGGCTCTCAAAAATAAGCTTGATCGCGCTGTATTCACTTCTGTCGCAAATCGTCTTTTTCATCATCATATTTTTACTAGGCCTTGTTTTTCCGGGAATTGCTGCGCTGCAGCTGAAAGGCGTTGAAGCAGGCTCCCTTTTATGGCTGACGACGCTTTGGGAAATCCCATTGTGCTTATGGATTGCCAGACAGTTCGGGTTTACGGCAGTTATTCTCGTGAATATGATCGCCGCCTTTGTTTTGGGTATTGTGCCGGCGTCCGGTTCATTGTGGTGGCTGAGTCCATGGAGCTGGTCAGTCCGGGTGATGTCACCGATTCTCGGGATCCATCCGAACGGAATTCCGCTTCCCGCAGACAGCGGCTTATTAAACGGAAATGTGATCTTTCCGGCTATTATTCTTTCTATCCTTTCTTTTATCGCAATAAGTTTGATTTCCGCCGTGCCTTTTGCAAAAGGGGGAAACCGGTCATGACCGTGCTTTTACGATATATGTGGGCCGATGTATTAAAAATGAAGCGCACGCCGTTCATATGGATGCATGTTGCAGCGCCGGCCGTATGCGCGGGATTTTTCCTGTTATATATGATGTATGGAAGGATTCAGGAGCCTTATGTGCTGTACAGCGTCTTCTTCAACGTGATTGCCGTTTTATACCCTTTAATCATCAGTATTGTCTGCGGCATGTCTGCCTCCGTCGAGGAACAGGCGGGTTATTTTCAGATGATGCTGGCGGTTCCGCATTCGAAAATCGTCAGTTTTGCGGGCAAGCTGCTTCTATTGCTGCTGTTGAATGTGTTATCGATAGGTCTTGCCATCTGTCTTTATTTGGCGGGGATGAAATGTATTCTTCACATCAATGACCTTCCGTACTTTCTCTTTTTAAAGGGAGGGGCGTGGCTGATTGCCGGCAGTATTCCGCTTTATATGATGTCTTTTTTTGTCGGTATAAAGTACGGCATGGGACCGTCCGGGCTTTTAGGGGGAGCGGGTTTATTAATGGCGGCGCTGATGAATACAGGATTGGGCGATGTCATCTGGCGTTTTTTCCCGTGGGCATGGAGCGTGCGGCTGTCGGGCCTTGCAGGACTGCTGCATTTTGACAAAGTCAAAAAAGAGTTCCTCCCATATGTGAGATACGATATGAGATTCGGAGAAATAATGTTATATTTTTCTATAGTGATATTATGTCTGGCCGGCCTCCATTGGTGCAGAAGATGGGAAGGGCGGCGTTCATATGAATAAAGGCAAGGAGCGATTCGGCCGGTGGCAAACATTTTAGCGGTAGATGATGAAAAAGATATTCTCGTTCTGATCAGAAACATTTTACAGCGTGATCAGCATACAGTAACGATTCTGGAAAAAGCGGAAGATCAGTCATTGGATTTTTTTCAAGGCTATGATTTGATTCTTCTTGATGTCATGATGCCCGGAACCGACGGGATTGAACTCTGCCGGAGGATTCGGCCGCTGGTGGACAGCCCGATCCTGTTTTTAACGGCAAAATCTGACGAAGAATCCATTGTGAAAGGCCTCATGACAGGCGCTGATGATTACATCACAAAGCCGTTCGGCGTACAGGAATTGATGGCAAGGGTAAACGCGCATGTCAGAAGGGAACAGCGGGAAAAGCGTCAGACAAAACGTCTGATATCAGGCTTCATGTTTGATTTTGACAATAAAGAAGTATGGTTTGATGACCGGAAGCTGCCTCTTACGAAAAACGAATATAAAATCGTAGAATTTCTGGCACAGCATAAAAACAGAACATTCTCACGGGAGCAGATTTACGAGGAAGTGTACGGCTTGGACGGCGATGCGCTCTATTCAACCATTACGGAGTTTATCAGAACCATCCGGAAAAAATGTAAAGAACACGGGGCTGATCCGATCAAAACGGTGTGGGGTGTCGGATACAAATGGGAATAGCAAAAGGAAAATCCAGCATCCGCAAAGAGCTTGTCAAATTTACCATCACGCTGTGTCTGAGCACGATGGGGGTGGCGGCATTATGCGTCGCCTTAAATGCCATTGCCCTGAATGCCGGAGCGATCCTGCCGGCAAATTACAGCGAGCATGAGGCGGAACAGATCAAGCCCCGCCTGAAATCGGCGGAAAAGATAACAGAAGACATGATCCCCGACGGTATGACATACGCCGTTTTTGATAAAAAAACAAAGCGGATGACGAAAGGAACGATGACGGAAAAAGACGCGGCCAACGCCAGAAAAAAGATCCAGCACCAGCCGTATTTTAATTATGCTCAAAAAGGTTTCATGGTGGTTGATCGGAAAAATGAATACGGCGTTCTTCAATATTCACTCAGGTCGGAATTTCAGTCGCCGCTGCTAAGGCGCTATCTGCCGAATTATGAATGGACGGGTCTTGCGGTTCTGATCACTTTGCTTCTTTTAACCGTGTTTATCGTGACGACGCGATTCGCCAATCAGCTGAGACGGCATTTCAGCACACTCAGCTCCATTACGGCAAGCATTCAAAAACAGAATTTAAATATCAATCCAAAAAGGCCGCGCATCAAGGAATTTGACGATGTCATTGACTCTCTGCTGAAAATGAAAGACGCGCTTCAGGCATCTCTGGCGGCGCAATGGGAGGCGGAGCGGATAAAGAAGGAACAGATCGGCGCGCTTGCGCATGATATTAAAATTCCGGCAACGATCATTAAAGGAAATGCCGAGCTGCTTCAGTTAACAGAACCAGATGAGGAGCAGACGGAATACACGCAGTATATCCTTGATGCCGGAAACAAAATCGAGCAATATGTCGGGCAGCTGATTCAGCTTTCTAAAGCGGAGGAGGCAGTTGCCGTTCATCTGGAGTATACCGATCTCAAAGAGTGGGCTCAAAACATATATCGTGACGCGGCGGCGCTTGCGGGGCCGAAACAGATTGACCTCGTCCTCAGTGAGCGGGGCATTGACCGAAAAGAAGCGCCGATTGATCAAGAACTGCTCCGCAGGGCGGTTATGAATATCGCGGCGAATGCCGTCGACTATACGCCGGAAAGAGGAGAAATCCGTGTGGACGTCCTATGCACCGATACCGCACTCAGTATTGCCGTATCCGACAGCGGAAGCGGGTTCTCGCAGGAAGCGCTGAAAAGGGCGACACAGCTTTTTTACACGGAGGATAAAAGCAGACATTCGGCGGGGCATCACGGCATGGGGCTTACATTCGCCCATCATGTCGTACATCTTCACCACGGCGAATTAATACTTGAAAATCAAGAGTCTGGAGGAGCCCGTGCGGAAATCCGAATTCCGCTGGAAGGTATCAGACAAAAACAAGCCCTGCAGGCATGAGGGCTTGTTTTCCTGTTTAAGAAAGGCAAAATGAAAAACGGCTGTCCGTTTGAGAGATCAGCCGCTTATGCGGAAAAGCGTTTATCAGGAAGGATCAATCCATGTTGAAGACCACTTGGAAATTTCCTCTAAAATAGGGGCTAATGCACAGCCTTTTTTCGTTAAAGAATACTCAATACGGACAGGCGTTTCGGGGATAACATCCCGTTTGATGACACCTTCTGTTTCAAGTTCTTTCAGACGTTCTGACAAGACTCTTCCGCTTAAATTCGGAAGCGCCGCTTCAATTTCGCTAAATCGCTGCTGTCCGTTCAATAACTGAAAGACGATTAGAGCCACCCAGCGTTTACTTAGGATGTCGACCGCTTTTTCGAATCTGGGGCACATTTCTGATTGGTTCATGCTTTTTCACCTCGTCTTCTGCTATTATACCGCAAAATCGGAGGGAACGTACGTCTGGCGCTTGTTAAGTTGAGGGAGGATCAAAAAGAGGATGAGGAATCCGGGGAGCGCTTTTTCGCTTCAGCCGCGATAAAATCAAAGTATTTGCTGACGCTTTCAATATCTTCCTTTGTGAAGTGCTGCCACTTTTTGCTGTCAAACAGCGGCAGATGCTCCGCGCCTCTGTCAACGGCGGTCTGATAGATGGCGCGGATGGATTGATAGCTTTCGGATGTTTCGCGGATTTCCTCCTGAAACGCCTTGATGTGTCCGGCCCGCGCCATTAACTCTTCGTACGGAATTTTTAATGTGTCCGCCAATTTCTTGATGGTCGCCGGTTTAGGAATGCCGCGGTGCCCGTTTTCAATTCTGGAAATGGTCGCCGAGCTGACGCCGGAATAGACGGCAAGCTGATTGACGGTAAGCTTCCGGGCGCGGCGCAGCTCTCTTAATTGCTTTCCGAATGTATTCAATAAGATCGCCTCACATGTGCAAAGTCATGAGTCTTCATTTTTTCTTTTTTTGGCTTCAGCTGACAAGAACGCAAAGTATTTATCAAGCAGAACCAAGTCTTCTTTCGACAGGTGCCGCCAGTTCTCCCGCTCCAAAAGTGATAAATCATCCAGCTCATACGTTTCGGCTTTTTCCAGCAAGGTGCACCCTGTGTCGTATGGGGCTCTCGTTTCCTGAACGGTCTCTATGTATCCCGCCGTCTGCATCAGTTCCTCATACGGGATTTTTAACGCATCTGCGAGCTTTTTAATGGTTGCAGGTTTCGGCACCCCGCGTTTGCCGTTTTCAATCCGCGAGATTCCCGCGGCGCTGACGCCTGAATACGTTGCCAGCTGGTTCACTGTCAGATGCCGTTTTTCCCGCAATGTCCGTAATTGTTTCCCGAAGCTTTCCACAGTCTCTCCCCCTCCCGCGGTCTATTTATATTCTAGTATGTTTATTGACTAAAGGGAATAGTCAGGCTGGAAAAGTATTGACAAAAGTTAACAAAAGCCGTATCTTATGTATAAGAAAGAAAGTATTTGACAGAACGGAAGGTGAAGAAAGTGGTCGAAAAGATACAGATCAGAAGAGATTATGTGCTGCAGTATATGGTCAATAATGACTACTCGTTAAACCAGCTCGCCCTGGAGATCGGAATATCTCCCGCCACACTGAGCCGTGTACTGAATGGAGAGCGGAGGCCGGGCCAGCTGGTCATCGGAAAGATGCTCTATTACTTTGACATGAAGTTTGAAGATCTTTTTTACTACGATTTTGTTGACAAAAGTCAACAGTGATGAAAGATTCAAATTGCATTTCCGTTTTTCTGACATGATGTGCACCGATACGGCGTGACATGCCTTTGCTTTTCATGTAAAATAGAAGCAATGTAGGCCAGTCAGTCTGGAGGTGTATGGGATGCACACTTTATTGATTACCTTATTGGTTATCGTCAGTATTGCACTTATTATTGTCGTATTGCTTCAATCCAGCAAAAGCGCCGGTTTATCGGGTGCGATTTCAGGCGGGGCGGAGCAGCTTTTCGGAAAACAGAAAGCAAGGGGCCTTGATCTGATTCTTCACCGCACAACCGTTGTGCTGGCAGTCTTGTTTTTCGTGTTGACGATTTCGCTGGCGTATATCGTATAAGGCAATGTTTGTATAAGGTCTGATTTAATATCAGGCCTTTTTCTTGTTGAGAGACGGCGTTTGTTTCTCGCAAAACTGTGGAAAACTAAATTGAATGTGCAAAAAAGGGGTTATGAGCATGAAAATTGTGACACCAAAACCATTTACATTTAAAGGCGGAGACAAGGCGGTGCTTCTGCTGCACGGGTTTACGGGAAATACGGCAGACGTCAGAATGCTCGGCCGCTACTTGAATGAGCGCGGCTACACTTGTCACGCGCCTCAATATAAAGGGCACGGCGTTCCGCCGGAAGAGCTGGTACATACGGGGCCTGAAGATTGGTGGAAAGACGTCATGGACGGGTATGAATATTTACAATCTGAAGGCTATGAAAACATTGCGGCCTGCGGACTGTCGCTTGGCGGGGTTTTTTCATTGAAATTGGGTTACACTGTACCCATAAAGGGAATTGTTCCTATGTGTGCGCCGATGCACATTAAAAGTGAAGAGGTTATGTACGAAGGAGTTCTCTCCTACGCGCGCAATTATAAAAAATTCGAAGGAAAACAGCCGGAGCAGATTGAAAAGGAAATGAAGGAGTTTGAAAAAACGCCGATGAATACGCTCAAATCGCTTCAGGAGCTGATTGCCGATGTGCGCAAAAACGTCGACATGATCTATTCCCCGACATTTGTGGTTCAGGCACGGCATGACCATATGATTAACACAGACAGTGCAGACATCATTTACAACGAGGTGGAAACGGACGACAAACAGCTGAAATGGTATGAAGAGTCAGGCCATGTCATTACGCTGGACAAAGAACGGGACCTCGTTCATCAGGATGTGTACGAATTTTTAGAGAAACTCGATTGGTAACAAACAGGAGGTCGGATAATGGAAAAAGAAGCGTTTATGGACCGTCTTCTCGCGTTTATGAAGGAAGAGGCGTACAAGCCCCTTACCGTTCAGGAACTTGAGGAGATGCTGAACATCACGGAAGCCGAAGAATTTAAAGAGCTGGTAAAAGCGCTGGTGGCGCTCGAGGAGACCGGACAGATCGTCCGCACCAGAAGCAACCGCTACGGGCTTCCGGAAAAAATGAATTTAGTAAAAGGAAAAATTTCCGCGCATGCAAAGGGATTCGCGTTTCTCTTGCCGGAGGATACCTCTTTAAGCGATGTGTTTATTCCGCCGAATGAGCTGAATACAGCTATGAACGGCGATATCGTCATGGTGCGGCTCAATTCCCAGTCAAGCGGATCGAGACAGGAAGGCACGGTCATCCGCATCCTGGAAAGAAGCATCGACCGCGTTGTGGGCACATACACAGAAACGAAAAGCTTCGGCTTTGTCATCCCGGATGATAAGAAAATCACGAGTGATATTTTTATTCCGAAACATGCCAATAACGGCGCTGCGGAAGGCCATAAAGTCGTCGTCAAATTGACAAGCTACCCTGAAGGCAGAATGAACGCCGAAGGAGAAATCGTTGAAATACTCGGCCATAAAAATGATCCGGGCATCGATATTTTATCCATCATCCATAAGCACGGCCTGCCGGGAGATTTTCCGGCTGAAGCGATGGAGCAGGCAACAAGCACGCCGGATACCATCGATGAAAAAGACATCAAAGACCGCCGTGATCTCCGCGATCAGGTCATTGTCACCATTGACGGGGCGGATGCGAAGGATCTGGATGACGCCGTCACTGTAACAAAGCTTGATAACGGCAGCTACAAGCTCGGCGTCCATATTGCCGATGTCAGCCATTACGTCACGGAGAATTCCCCGATTGATAAAGAAGCGCTGGAAAGAGGGACAAGCGTGTACTTGGTTGACCGGGTCATTCCGATGATCCCGCACAGACTGTCTAACGGAATCTGTTCTTTAAATCCGAAGGTCGACCGCCTGACGCTTTCCTGCGAAATGACAATCAACCAGCAGGGACAGGTGACAGAGCACGAGATCTTCCAAAGCGTCATTAAAACGACGGAAAGAATGACCTATTCAGATGTCAACCGGATTCTCACAGAAGACGACGCCGAGCTGAAAGAAAGGTATGAGCCGCTCGTCCCGATGTTCAAAGACATGGAACGTCTGGCGGAAATTCTCCGGGCGAAACGGATGGACCGCGGCGCCGTGGATTTTGATTTCAAAGAGGCGAAGGTGCTCGTCGATGAGGAAGGCGCCGTAAAAGACGTCGTCATCAGAGAGCGCTCAGTAGCGGAAAAGCTGATTGAAGAATTCATGCTTGTGGCAAACGAAACGGTTGCCGAGCACTTCCATTGGATGAACGTGCCGTTTATTTACCGGATTCACGAAGAGCCGAACGCCGAAAAACTGCAAAAGTTCCTAGAGTTCGTCACCACATTCGGTTATATCGTCAAAGGGAAAGCCGGAGACATTCATCCGCGCGCGCTGCAAAGCATTCTTGACGAAGTGCGGGACCGTCCGGAAGAAACGGTGATTTCAACCGTCATGCTCCGTTCCATGAAGCAGGCGAAATACGATCCGCACAGCTTGGGCCATTTCGGGCTGGCGACTGAATTTTATACACACTTCACATCGCCGATCCGCCGTTATCCTGACTTAATCGTTCACAGGCTGATCAGAACGTATTTGATCAACGGACAATCGGACGAAGCGACTCAGGAAAAGTGGGCCGAACGCCTTCCGGAAATCGCTGACCATACGTCAACGATGGAACGGCGCGCCGTTGATGCAGAGCGGGAAACGGACGATCTGAAAAAAGCGGAATATATGCTTGATAAAATCGGCGAGGAATTTGACGGCATGATCAGTTCCGTCACGAACTTCGGAATGTTCGTCGAGCTGCCGAATACGATTGAAGGGCTTGTGCACGTCAGCTTTATGACGGATGATTATTACCGTTTTGACGAGCAGCATTTCGCCATGATCGGCGAACGCACGGGCAACGTTTACCGGATCGGAGACGAAATCACGGTCAAAGTCGTCGACGTTAATAAAGACGAGAGAAACATCGACTTTGAAATTGTCGGCATGAAAGGCACCCGCCGTCCGAGAGAAACAACAGGCGACCGCAGAAAACGAGGCAGACCGGCGCGGAAACGCGTGTTAAACAGCAATACCCCGGCTTCACCGCCGAAATCGGAGGAAAAAGGGGAATGGTTTACAAAACCGAAGAAGAAAAAGAAAAAACGCGGTTTCCAAAACGCGCCGAAACAAAAACGCAAAAAGAAGAAGTAAATGCGAAAAGCAAATGGGGCAAAATGCTCTGTTTGCTTTCTTTCGCAAGCCGCATTTTCATTGTCGCGGAACGCTCCATTTGCTAAAATAAAGCGTATCGCACACATGAACGGTTTTTGCGGAGAGAGGAGGATAAGGCATGCCAAAAGGATCAGGCAAAGTATTATCACAAAACAAAAAAGCAAACCATGATTACTTTATAGAAGAAACCTATGAAACAGGCATCGTGCTGCAGGGGACGGAGATTAAGTCCATCCGCGCCGGCCGCGTAAACATGAAGGATTCCTTTGCGAAAATCGAGCGCGGCGAAGTGTTCCTCCACAATATGCACATCAGCCCGTACGAGCAGGGAAACCGCTATAACCACGACCCGCTCCGGACGAGAAAGCTTTTGATGCACAGGAAAGAAATCAATAAGCTGATCGGCCTGACGAAAGAAAAAGGCTATTCCCTCGTGCCGCTGAAGCTGTATTTGAAAAACGGCTTTGCCAAAGTGTTAATCGGCCTCGGAAAAGGGAAGAAAACATACGATAAACGCGAAGATTTAAAACGAAAAGACGCCAAAAGAGAAATCGAAAGAGCGTTCAGAGACAGACAAAAAGGCTTCTGATGCCTGAGCCTTGATGTGATGACTGCCCTATGCTATACTGTTCACACATCAGATTCACAGGCTGTTTATTGAAGATATTTCCAATTGAATTTGTCTGTGATCATGATATAATAACAGTACAGCCAGTTGAGCAAGAGCTTGATAAATCTCCCGTATACCCTTAACAAGGGGACGTTACGGATTCGACAGGGATGGATCGAGCTTGAGCTGCGAGCCGAGAGGCGATCTCGTTAACACGCACCTAAATATAACTGGCAAAACTAAAAGTTTTAACCAAAACTTAGCACTAGCTGCCTAATAAACGCAGCGAGCTCTTCCTGACATTGCCTATGTGTCCGTGAAGAGCACATCCAAGTAGGCTACGCTTACGTTCCCGTCTGAGAACGTAAGAAGAGACTGACAGACTAGCTCTCGGAAGGCCCGCCCGCAGGCACGAAGACGAGTGAAACACGAAATATGCAGGCTACGCTCGTAGACGCTTAAGTAATCGATGTTTCTGGACGTGGGTTCGACTCCCACCGTCTCCATACATAACGCCGAAACCGCAGTGTTATCAAGGCTTTCAAAGCTTTCGATGGCACTGCGGTAACATTTTGGCAACACTTTTTAAAATTCTTCGTTTTCTCCCTTTGTGCTGAAAGGAAGATGGCTTTCGTTTTAATGCCATACCTCCTCATATCTAATTTCCTGCCGGTACATTTTAATTTCCCTTACTACTTATTCAATACTTTAAAGGATAATCTAAAAGATGATTTTTCTGTGCTGTATGTTTGCTTTATCTTATCATTTTGTATTATCCGCTTTTTCATATTTTGACAAATATTAAGTTGTCCAGGAAATACAGTAAAGAATAGAGATAAAGCCAACAGAATGACTATGCTCTTTGTCTGCCTGTTTTCAGAATGAGATGAAAGGTAGTATTGAATTGCGGAGTATTTTCTTCAGTCTCGTACATGGTTCTTCTGTTTAGATTTTAAATGAAATTGTTTTCCGCATAGAAAATGTTTCGGTTTATACTTGAAGTTAGTGAAGAGTATTAGCTATTTCGGGAATTACATACAATATAAACTAGGATTAATTCATGTTATCATTGTTTTATGGGAGGTGACGACATGAGTAAGATGAAGAAGGCTCAATGTACCAACCTAAACGAAAGATTAAGCACTTAACTACCAATAAGTATTTTTGATGAGCGCGGAAAAAATTTATAGTAAGGATTGAAAAGATTAAAGAATAGGGAGGGCAGATCATTGTTTTTTAAAACTAGTAGAAATACGGATGAAAAGAGCACTAATATAGCTTTCTATTCTTCATTCATCTATTGGTCAGGTTTTTTATTGATAAATAGTATCCTTGATTTTTTTAACAAGGGTTTAAAGATAAATTCACTTTTGTTATTAATATCAGGCTTAATAGTTTTTTTTGTTAGTGAATTTATATCAAGAAGTATCAGAAAAATAAAAAATAAAAAAGTGTGAGCGAAAGGGACTGACCCCATAATATGAGACAAACAAAAAACACCTTCAAGTTTGAAAACGGATCGTTGTTATCCGAAATTAGACTTGGAGGTGTTTTTCTATGATGGCAAGAGTGAGTTATCCGGTTGAAGTCAAACAGAAGGCTGTAGAAATGAGATTGGCGGGCGTGCCTGTGAAGGAGATCATGCAGGAATTGAATATAAAGAATAAGACGCAGGTGCAGACATGGGTCAGGTGGTATAAAGCTGGGGATACACATCGATTCGAACAACCTGTCGGAAAGCAATATTCTTATGGGAAAGGTCCAGAGTATTCTTCCGAATTAGAGAAACTGCAGGCAGAAAATCGTTATCTGAGACAACAGAATGAAGTGTTAAAAAAGTACAACGAATTGGAAAGGAAGCTGATAGCGAAACGCCAGTCGAGCTTGTAGAAGCATTGCGCGGCACAATGACCATAAAGGATATCTGTATTCATTTAGGTATCTCACGAGCATCTTATTATCGTTGGAAGAAGAAGTTGATGAAAGATAACCCTAAATACCATTTAGAAAAACAAATCGGCACGTTGTGCCGAGAACACAAGTATCGATATGGCTATCGGAAAATCACAGCCATATTAAAAAAGGGAATGCGTATGAATCATAAAACGGTTCAGCGCATTATGCAGAAGAATCAGTGGCAATGCCGGGTTAAGGTGAAAAAGCGTAAGAAGAATGGGCAGCCATATGCCGTGGCCGAGAATATATTGGATCGAAACTTTCAGTCTGATCGCCCTCTGGAAAAGCTAGTAACGGATATCACATATTTGCCTTATGGGCAGAAACAATTGTATCTTTCCAGTATACTGGATTTATACAATTGAGAAGTGATTGCTTTTACGATTGGCGATAGACAGGACACAGACTTTGTCTTACACACACTTGATCAGCTGCCTGCACTGCCAGAGAACTGCGTGTTACATAGTGACCAAGGTTCTGTTTATACATCTTATGAGTATCAGAAAGCTGTTAAAACAAAAGGCATTACCATGAGCATGTCCCGCAAAGGGACGCCCGCTGATAATGCCTCCATCGAATCGTTTCATTCCTCACTAAAGTCTGAAACGTTCTACCTCGACAGGTTGGAAAGCACTACGACGACCATCGTAGAACAAACTGTCGAAACCTATATACACTATTATAACAACATTCGTATTCAAACGAAACTAAACAACCAGCCGCCGGTCACATACCGACAGCTGGCTGCTTAAAGGTGTTTTGATCCCTGTCTCAAAAACGGGGGTCAGTCCCGAAAGCTCACACTTTTTTATTGAGATCTACAACTATATGTATTCGTTGCTCCTGAACCCATTTTTGTAATAATTATGCCTTTTCCTTTAGAATTGCAGGCATTTATAGTACCCATACCTAGAAGCGGTACCGCACCTAACATTAATGTAAGTGCAGTTGGGCTTTTAGCAAAAATTTTAGCTATAGCTGCAGCTGTACCCCAAAATCCACTATTAATTCCAACAGCAGCACTCAATTGTTTTATTTGTGAGTTGCTAATTTTATATTCTTTATAGTTTATAACTCCCATTGTTGTTACAATATGTTCAACAGGTTTAATAACTTCACTTCTATTTAATTCGTCAACATACTCTTTGAATATGATCAAAGCGTCATTTCCTGTCAAAGAAGCAGATGTTTGATTTTCATAATTTACAATAGTATCATACAGGTTTTTTGCCGCTAAACTTAGTTGACTTATTTCTTCTGGAGAATTAGATGATAGATTTTTCATATCCAATTTCTCATCTAATTCATTGATAGCATCAACTAATACTGCGGTGTTTTGTACATCTTTTCCTGGTACAGTTATCGTGTCATTTTCTGACGTTTTTGTGATGGCTAAAGTGCTGATAGGAAAAATGCTAAATAAAAGCACTAGCGATAATAGAAAAACAAAAGATTTTTTCATCTATCTATAACCCTCCTTATAAGATTCAATTAAATTCTAACAATAATAAATAATACAGTAAATAACTAGAATGTTAATTTTTCCTTAACAAGTGTGAGATGAGTTATAATAACGGGTCCAGGTAATGGGGCAAGGTGTTCCGGAAAATAAAGGAGTCCATTTGAATGATAGTTGTCATCATAGACGGAAAAGATATTACAAGCACAGAAGCTTTACACCGAATCTTAAAAGATAAATTAGATTTCCCGGACTATTATGGTGAAAATCTGAATGCCTTATGGGATTGCCTGACAGGATGGATCGAATATCCGCTGACTTTGGTGTGGAAGAATTTTGAGATCAGTCAGAAGGCATTGGGTTCGGATGCTGATGATGTATTAAGGATATTAAAAAAGGCTGAGGCAGAATTAGATGGTGAGTTTTTCATTCAAATCGAACAGCCGTCAGCCGGGTCAAACGACAGGCACTAAAAAGTGCGTACTTCCCCTCATCCATTTTTCTATCCGATAATAGGGACGGAAGGTTTCAGGCTTTCGATTTCTGTCCATATATAAGAAGAGACTTGCGATAGGGAGGAATGGACGATGGATTTGCAGTTGAAAGGGAAGACGGCGCTTGTGACGGGATCTACGTCAGGCATCGGGAAGGCGATTGCGGCTTCGCTGATTGCAGAAGGAGCGGCGGTGATCATTAACGGCCGCCGTGAAGAAAAGGTGAACGAAACGATCCGGGAATTAGAGAAACAGACGCCGGGTGCCCGGCTCTATCCGGCCGCATTTGATTTAGGCACGGCGGAAGGATGCGGCGCGATTTTTCAGCAGTATCCTGATGTGGATATTCTCGTGAACAATTTAGGAATCTTTGAACCTGCGGAATACTTTGATATTCCTGACGAGGAGTGGCTCCGGTTTTTCGAGGTGAATATCATGAGCGGCGTGCGGCTGACACGCCGGTATGCAAAGCGGATGATTGAACGGAAGGAAGGGCGGGTGATTTTTATCGCGAGTGAAGCGGCCGTCATGCCTTCTCAGGAAATGGCCCATTACAGCGCCACGAAAACGACGCAGCTGTCGCTGTCACGCAGTCTGGCCGAGCTCACGGAAGGGACGAATGTGACGGTGAATACGGTCATGCCGGGCTCCACGAAAACAGAGGGCGTCGAAACGATGCTGGAGTCGCTTTATCCCGGTGAAAACCTGACAGCGGCTGAAGCGGAGAGACGATTTATGAAGGAAAATCGTCCGACGTCGATCATTCAGCGATTGATCCGTCCGGAAGAGATCGCCCATTTTGTCGCCTTTTTAAGCAGCCCGCTGTCGTCAGCCATTAACGGATCTGCTTTGCGGATCGACGGCGGCTTGGTGCGGAGCATTATATAAGATGAATATACAAAAACCCCCGCAAAGTGGCGGGGGTTTTTTAATGCGGATCACGCTGAAACCGGCTGATGATCCTGCTGATTAAATCTTTTGTGGCGGAGTCAAAATGCTCTTCTTTTTGGTTTGTCAACAGCCCGACCGGCGGTGAAATTGTTAAGTTATGGATCGGAATGACCTTCGTGCCCTCGATCGGCTCTGAGTGCGCCGTCGCCGTAAAGATCGAGACGCCGATATTTTCCCTGACATAGTATTGGTGAGCCATGCTGCTGGTCAGCTCCATTTTTCGATAGCGGCTGCCGATGGCCCGCTGCAGGTGCTGTTCAATTTGAATCCGGATCGGGCAGTTGGCGGGCGTGAAAATCAGGCATTCATTTTCTAAGTCTTCGAGATTGATACTTGTTTTGGCTGCAAGGGGATGTGTGTCGGACACGATGACATTGAGCGAGTCATGGAAAAACGGATCGAAGTAGTTTTCCAGAATCAGCTCCGGCTCGCCGCATACCGCAAAATCAATGGCGCCCTCCAGCAGCTTGCGGCTGCATGTATTGGCATCATCCACGCTGACATTGACCGACATGTCAGGATAATCATCTAAAAACTCCCGCAGCACGGCAGGAAAGATCAGGCTTGCCGTCGGTTCGGATATGCCGATCTGAATAAGGGCGGCCTGCCCCTGTCTGATGTCGGCCAGAGTATGGTCAAGCACCTCATACTGTGCGAGAAGCTGCCCGGCCCGCTCATGAAACAGCCGTCCCGCTCTTGTCAGTTTCAGCTTCTTTCCCCGTTCAAAAAGCTGCGCGCCTACATCCTGCTCCAGCTGTTTAATCCGCATTGAAATCGTCGGCTGTGAATAGTTCAGAATTTCGGCGGCCTTATAAAAGCTGCCTGACTGTACGATGGTATGAAACGTTTTAATGGTGCGTAATTCCAACGAAATCCCCTCCAGGCTGTTCATTAATTTTCTTGAACTTTTCCTTTATTTTTTTTGATTAGTCAAATAAATCAGTTTGCTTTATAGTATAAACAATTAAAGCTTAGTAAACAAATTGGAATTATATATATTTTCGGGGAGAGTGAACGGAATGAGTGAAGACATATTTCGATTGGCTGAAAAAAAGGATGCGCCGGAGTTTTTAGAGCTGCTGTACAGCGCGTTTCAGCCGATCCGCAATTTGGAGATTGATTGGCCGTCGGCGCGGGCTGACATTGACATGGTAACAGAAAATATTGAAAATCATTCAGCCGTCGTGCTGGAACGGGACGGACGGCTTCTTTCAACCATTACAATCCGTTTTCCGTGGGAGAGTGACACGCCTCCGTCAAAATATCCGTTTGTCTGGTGGTTTGCGACGCTTCCTGAGCTGAAGGGACAGGGCATCGGCAGCAAACTTTTGACTTATGTGGAGGAACACGTGCTGCGGGATACGCTGAAGGCCCCGGCCATCACGCTCGGCACCTCGGCGCGCAAGCATCCCTGGCTATTGGATATGTACAGACGGAGGGGCTATGAAGTGTATTTTGAGCAGGAGAAAGACGGAGACATCGGGGTCATGATGAGAAAGGTGCTCATACCGGAGCGGTTTGACGCGTCGCTGTTAGGCACACCGAGCTGGGCGCAATGATAAAAAAACGGATCAGAGCCGGCTGTCTGCTTCTGCTGCTCGGCGCGCTGGCCGGGTGCGGACAAGGAGAAAGCACGAAAGCGGGGAGCGGCGTGCAGACCGTCATTGTCGGCACGGGAACTGATTTTCCGAACATTGCTTTTATGGATGAAAAAGGCGAGCTGACCGGCTATGACATTGAAGTGATGAAAGCCATTGATAAACAGCTGCCGCAATACAAATTTGTCTTTAAGACGATGGATTTTTCGAATCTGCTTACAAGTCTCGGAAACCGGAAAATTGACGTGATCGCGCACAATATGGCGAAAAACAAGGAACGGGAGAAACGATTTTTGTATCACAAAATCCCGTATAACTACTCGCCGATGTACATCACGGTGAAGGCGGATAATGACGCGATACACACGCTCCGGGACTTAAAAGGAAAAACCGTCATCGTCGGCGCGACGTCAAACGCGGCGGATTATATGACGGCATACAACAAAGCCCACGGCAGCCCGATACATTTGAAATACGCCGGGCAGGGCAGCAATGATACAGCGAACCAAATTGAGACAGGACGCGCTGACGCCACTGTATCTACGCCGTTTGCCGTCGATTTTCAAAATAAGACGCACGCGTTCAAACAAAAGACGGTCGGTGATGTGCTGCTGGATACAGAAGTGTATTTTATGTTCAATAAAAACAGCCAAACCCTGGCGGACGATACGGATCGGGCGATTCAAAAGCTTGAGAAGGACGGCACATTGAAAAGGCTGAGTGAGAAATGGCTCGGCGCGGATTATTCAAAATCAAGTCTCACGAAATAATTGAAGCAGAAAACGGGGCGATCACATGAAAATAAAACTGGCGGTCATGTCATTAACAATTGCCGCAACGGCGGTGTTATCAGCCTGCGGCGCTGGCGGGGAGGCGGCATCAGGCAATCAGAAAAACGTGAAGAACATCACGGTCGGCACGGGAACTCAATTTCCGAATATTTGCTTTATCGATGATAAAGGAAAATTGACGGGCTATGATGTTGAGCTGGTGAAAGAGCTTGACAGGCGCCTGCCGGACTATCGTTTCACTTTTAAAACGATGGATTTCTCCAATTTGCTTGTCAGCCTCGGACAGCATAAAGTCGATATCGTGGCTCATCAAATGGAGAAAAGCGCCGAACGGGAGAAAAAATTTCTGTTCAATCAAGTCGCGTATAACAACTTCCCGCTGAAAATCACGGTGCTCCAAGAGAACGGGAACATTCACGGCATTGAGGATTTGAAAGGGAAGCGTGTCATTACGAGTCCGACGTCAAACGGCGCGCTTGTGCTGAAGAAATGGAATGAAAAACACGGCAGTCCGTTTGAAATCGCCTATGCTGGCCAAGGCTCCAACGATGCGGCCAATCAGCTGAAATCCGGCCGCGCCGATGCGACGATTTCCACGCCGTTTGCTGTCGATTTCCAAAACAAAACGAGCGCGGTCAAAGAAAAAACGGTCGGCGGGGTGCTGTCAAATGCCAAAGTGTTCTTTATGTTTAACAAAAATGAGCAAACGCTGAGTGATGACATTGATAAAGCGCTCAAGGAAATCATTGATGACGGCACGCTCAAAAAGCTGAGTGAAAAGTGGCTCGGCGCGGATTATTCAAAGGAGCAATATTAAATGAAAAAGAGAGGGATCGGCAATGGAAAAAGCGTTTGATATCAGTATGATCGCATCCTTTGTGCCGACATTGCTCGGGTATTTGCCCGTCACGCTGTATATATTGGCGGTGTCTTTGCTGTTCGGCTTTCTATTGGGGCTGCTTTTGGCGCTGCCCCGGATCTATCGCATTCCCGTGCTGAATCAGATCGCGAAGCTGTATATCTCTTTTTTCAGAGGAACGCCTATTATGGTGCAGCTGTTTATTGTTTTTTACGGCATTCCGGCGCTCACGGCGCTCGCCGGAATTGACACTTCCAAAATGGACCCTTTGTATGCGGCCATCGCCACGTATGCGCTGAGCAGCGCGGCAAGAGCGGCGGAAATCATCAGGGGAGGTGTGAACAGTGTCGACCGCGGACAGGCGGAGGCGGCGTTCAGCATCGGGCTGAACGGGGGGCAGACATTCCGGCGCATCATTCTGCCGCAGGCGCTCGTGCAGGCTTTTCCCAACATCGGGAATATGGTGATCGGTTTTTTAAAAGATACGTCACTCGCTTTTTCAATCGGGGTGATGGATATGTCGGGCAGAGGGCAGACATTGATTACATCGAGCAATCATTCTCTTGAAGTGTATATCTCGCTTTCTGTTCTGTATTACGCGGCCGCCCTTTTATTTGAATGTGTCTTCAGATGGTGTGAAAAACGAATCAAGAAAGATGAGACGCGGCTTGTGACGGTTTTTGACATGAGCGCGCACAGCTGAAAAGGAGGGAGAACGTGGAGCTGGATATTCCGTTTATCGGCACTGCGATAAAACAAATGATGAAAACCGTTCCGCTTACACTGGCAATGACAGTCATTCCGATTATTGCCGGATTTTTCATAGCTCTCGGCAATATCACGGTGCGTATATTCCGCATCAAATGGCTGCTTGCCTGCTCAGCGTTTTACGTGTCTTTTTTTCGAAGCACCCCGGCGATTCTCCATATTATGCTGATTTATTTAGGCGTTCCGCTGATTGCCGATCATTTCAGCCGCGCCTTTCATCTCGGCTGGTCGGCCAATCAGATTCCGGTCGCCGTGTTTGTCATCATGGCACTGTCATTAACGGCAGGCGCTTATATGACGGAAATTCTTCGATCCGGGATCATGGCCGTCGATACGGGGCAGGCGGAGGCGGCATATTCAATCGGCTTGACGCGGGGCCAGATGATTCGGCGCGTGGTTCTGCCGCAGGCGTTCATGATATCACTGCCGAACTTCACCAACATAGGCATCGGTTTTTTGCATACCACTTCAATCGCGGCAATCGTTGCAGTGCCTGAAATTACAGGAACGGCGACGATTGCGGCATCCGATAACTATGCGTTTTTGGAAGCATTTATCGGGGCGGCCATTATCTATTGGGGATTAACGCTGATTCTCGAGGCCGTAAACACTTTGGCGGAAAAAAGAGCGGCCAGATATCAAGGAGGCGCAGTATGATCGAAATCCGAAACATTCAGAAACATTTTGGCAGTCATCACGTGCTAAAAGGGATCAATTTAAGTGTCCGGAAAGGAGAAGTCGTGACCATCATCGGTCCGAGCGGTTCGGGGAAAACAACGTTTCTGCGCTGCCTTAATTTACTTGAGCGGCCGGATGAGGGCGCCATTTCCGTACATGGTGAAGTCATTAACTGCAAAAAGCCGGCCAAAAAAGACATTCTCAGACTGAGGAAACAGACGGCGATGGTTTTTCAGCAATATCATTTGTTTTCGCATAAAACGGCGATTCAAAATGTCATGGAAGGCCTGACGGTCGCAAGGAAAATGAAAAAAACAGATGCGTACGCCATTGCGGAGCGGGAACTGGCCAAGGTGGGGCTTCAGGATAAATTGCACGCCTATCCGAATCAGCTGTCGGGAGGCCAAAAGCAGCGGGTCGGAATTGCCAGGGCGCTTGCCATTCATCCTGATGTGATGCTGTTTGATGAACCGACCGCAGCCCTTGACCCGGAGCTTGTCGGCGAGGTGCTTGAGGTGATGCTTAACATTGTGCGGACCGGCGCCACCATGATCATTGTTACTCATGAAATGGAATTCGCCAGAAGAGTGTCCGACCAAATTGTGTTTATGGATGAAGGAGCAATCGTGGAACAAGGAACGCCTGAAGAGGTCTTTTACAAGACGAAAAAAGAAAGAACGAAGAAGTTCCTCCGCCGCGTTCTTCCTGATTACGGTTATGACATAAAAGAACACATAAAGGAGCCTGTCGTATGATTCGTTTAAGCATTTTAGACCAAAGTGTCACCGCGGAAAACCAAACCGCAGAAGAAGCTTTGCGGCAAACGGTGAGATTGGCTCAAGAGGCCGAACAATACGGATATGACCGTTTCTGGGCGGCGGAGCATCATAACAATGAAGAGATAGCGGGATCAGCACCGGAAATTGTCCTGGGGTATCTGGCCGCCAGTACGAAAAAAATCCGCCTCGCATCCGGCGGGGTGATGCTGCAGCATTACAGCCCTTATAAAGTGGCGGAGCAGTTCCGGGTTCTGTCCGCCCTTGCCCCCGGCCGTGTAGCGCTCGGTGTCGGCAAAGCGCCCGGCGGATTTCAGCTGTCAACCGATGCGCTGCAGCGGGAGCTTATCCAGCCCGCCCGTTTATTTGAAGAAAAGCTTGAGGAGCTGACTCATTTCATCCGCAATGATTTTCCGGACTCGCACCGCTACGCGTCATTGCGGCCGGCGCCGCATACTGAGTATGCGCCTGACATCTTTTTGCTCGGCGGCAGCACAGAAAGCGCGATCACAGCGGCCAAACTCGGCATTTCCTTCGTTTTCGCCTATTTCATAAACGGTGAAGACACTGCGTTAGAAAAAGCGCGCCAAGCTTTTGACGAACATCTGCCGAAAGGGGCAAAAGCCGAATTCCACCTTGCGCCGATGGTATTTACCGCGCATACAAAAGCGGAAGCGGAAAAACACGTCGTATCGCGTGAATCGGTCAAAATCATTCTCGAAGACGGCAAAAAGGTGAATGTCGCTTCCCGAAAACAAGCGGATGCGTTTCTTGAACAAGTTACGCAGCCATATAAGCTGATCACACAAAAGACAGGTGTGATTGCCGGGACAAAAGAAGAGACCGCTTCCGAGCTGAGACGGTTATCGGTTCAATACAGCATTACCGATTTTGTGATTTTGTCGCCTATCAAAAACGCTGAAGAAAAACGATTGTCTTACCGGCTGTTAAGCGAAGCGGTGCAGCCGGCCGCACAATTACAGGAGGGATGAACATGAGTCATGAAGCAAATGTAGTGGTTTGGAGCAAAAAGGGCTGTACGTATTGCGATGAAGTGAAAGGATATTTGCGGGAAAAGGCCATTGCGTACGAAACAATTGATGTGACGGAGCGGGATGAATTGCGTGACGTGCTTCACACTAAGTACGGCATCCGCCATGTCCCCGTTGTTGAAATCGGCAGCGGTGACAGGCGGGTGTATCAGGCCGTTACTCAAGTCGGCATTGAATACGTAGAACGGGCGCTTGCCGATTACGAGGGAAAAAAGGGGGAGAGAAAATGAGCCGGACGGATCTTATTCAATTCGGAGCCATGATTCACGGTGTCGGCGGTACAACGGATGGGTGGCGTCATCCCGACGCCGATCCGTCAGCAAGCACGAATGCGGCGTTTTACAGGCAAAAAGCGCAGACCGCTGAAAGAGGGCTGTTCAGCTTTGCTTTTATTGCGGACGGCTTGTTCATTTCTGAAAAGTCCATCCCGCATTTCTTAAATCGGTTTGAGCCGATCACTATTTTATCGGCGCTTGCCGCCTCTACAACCCATCTTGGTTTAATCGGCACATTTTCCACCTCGTTCACTGAGCCGTTTACCATCGCAAGACAGCTCATGTCTCTTGACCATATCAGCGGCGGCCGGGCGGGCTGGAATCTCGTCACTTCTCCGCAGGCGGGGGCTGCGCGCAATCACAGCAAGGAAAGACTTCCCGACCACAGCCGGCGCTACGCCATCGCCCAAGAACATGTGGACGTGGTGCGCGGTCTGTGGAATTCTTGGGAAGAAGATGCCTTCGTCCGCAACAAAGAAACCGGGCAGTTTTTTGATCCTGACAAACTGCATCGCCTGTATCACAAAGGCGAGTATTTTCAAGTGGAGGGCCCGCTGAATATCGGCCGGACCAAACAGGGAGAGCCGGTCGTCTTCCAAGCGGGGTCTTCAGAAACCGGCCGGTCGTTTGCCGCGCGAAATGCCGATGCAGTCTTTACGCATTCCAATTCACTTGAGGAAACGAAAGCTTTTTATGATGATGTGAAGAAGCGGGCGGCGGATTACGGCCGGGACGCTTCCAAACTGCGGATCTTTCCGGGAATCAGTCCGATTATAGCCGGCTCACAAGAAGAAGCGGAAGCGAAATACCAAGAATTCGCCGAGCTGATTCCGATAGAGAACGCCGTTAAATATGTGGCCAGATTTTTTGACGATTATGATCTGAGCCGGTTTCCATTGGATGAGCCGTTTCCTGATTTGGGCGACGTCGGGAAAAACGCGTTTCAAAGCACGACAGACCGTATCAAAAGAGAGGCGAAAGCCCGGAATCTTACGCTGCGTGAAGTGGCGCGCGAAGCCGCGTTTCCGCGAACCAACTTTATCGGGACACCGGAACGTGTGGCATCATTAATTGAAACATGGTTTCAGCGGGAAGCGGCGGACGGGTTTATCATTCACTCTGACATCCCGGGCATGCTTGAAGCCTTTGTGGATCATGTCATACCGATCCTTCAGGAAAAGGGGCTGTACCGAAAAAGCTATCCGGCGGATACACTGCGGGGGAATCTCGGATTGGATATTCCGGTCTGCAAACCAAATCCGATTTTGAGCAGAAACTAAATGTTTCTGCTTTTTCTGGTGCTTCAACCCCCCGTCATTAATAAGAAAAGAGCCGAAATTTACCCCGTTTAGAGTAAATCGGCTCTTTACTATTTAAAAGACGTAAGGAATGAAAACCTGTTGAATGCAATCCTTCAAACTTATATTCCCTAAGAAATTGTTATAAAAATAAGTTAAATATTTAAGAGATTAGCAATGTTCCCGCCTAGTACTCGTTGTACCACTTCTTCACTTGAAGCATGGCGTTCAACTGCCAACTTATTTAGGAATGGATCACCATATGGAAAATCAGAACTAAATAAAGTTTTCTCTGGGAGTTCTTTTATGGCCAAAGATAATGCATAGGTTGTATAAAATGCAGAGATATCTAGGTAGGCGTTCTTTGTTTCTTTTGTTAATGCAATAACTTGCTGCCAATGAATCCCTCCCAAATGGCCATAGATTACAGGGACAGTGGGATATTTACGAGTTAAAGCGAACAGTTCCTGAATATCATTTAAATTGAGTGGATGGAATGTATGCACCCAAATCGGAAAGGAATTATAATCACTAGCTGCCTGGAATACAGGCTCAAGCATTTTAATTTGGCCTGAACCAAGGGTGAATTCTCCCAGTCCCTTCATTTTATAATCTTTTACAATCTTCTCCATCCAATCATGCAGTTCCCCGGAGGAACTTAAAAGGGGAACTGATCCGAATCCGGTAAAACGGTCAGGATATTTTGCGATAGTATCCCTTAATTCTTCTAGAGCTTTTGACCGTGCTTCTAGGGGATTTATTTCGTTATTTAAAATTTGATTCAGTACATCCATTTCCTGAATAAATTCATCGTAGCTTTCACTTTTTTCTGGATGAACAAGCGTAGAGAATAAAATAGTTTTATCTATCCCGCTTGAATCCATCATTTCAATGTGTTTTTCTACAGGTAGAACTACGTGGGCATGACTATCAATAATCATTTTTTACTCTCCTTCCAATAAATTGGCTGACAACTGATTTCGTCTTTTAGAAAATACTTCAGTAGCTATTGTTAAAATGGTATTTAATGCGACAGGAAAGCCTGCATAAATTAACATTTGCATCATAGCTTCCACAATTTCTTCTTCGGTCCATCCGACATTTAAAGCTCCGTTAATATAAAACTTTAATTGTTCCGTATTTCCTAAAGCGGTTAGACCAGCAACTGCTGCAAGAAGGCGGGATTTTAAGTCTAATCCTGGTCTGGAAAAAATTTGACCGTAATTAAATTCCACAGCCAAAGTTCCCAAGTCAGGTGCTGCTGAATCTTTAAAACTGTTGACGATATTTAGATAGTTGTCCGGATCTATTTTTGATAATACTTCTAATCCCTTTTTGTAGTTTTCTTTATTTTCAGACATCTTATATGACTTCCTTTCTCGAACTCTCTATTTTTTACTGTTGTTTTTTGTTTAGGCAAGCTAAATAAGGAACTAAAAGCAATACCTATCATGAGTATCCCAACTGTACATACTCCATACCAATGCCATTTGCTCCAAGCAAGTACACCTAGATATGACCCTAAAGATCCGCCTAAGAATGTAGATACCATGTATAATCCATTTAATCTGCTTCTCTTTTCAGGAGATAGTTGAAAGATAGCAGCTTGACAAGCAACTTGATTTGCTTGCGTGCCAACTGTTACTAATAGTGCGCCAAGAAGTAATCCCGGTAACCAATATCCTAAGAATATTAAGGTCAGAAAAGCGATTAAAGAAATAAACATACATAAGGTATTAGCAAATTTTGATCCTTTTTTATCGATCACCCGGCCAATCATGGGAGTTGCAAAGGCTCCAGCTATTCCCACTAAACCTATTAAACCTGCCGCGGTGCTCCCATAAGAATAAGGAGAAGTATTTAATAAAAAAATAAGAGTTGTCCAGAAGGCACTAAAGGAACCAAACATCATTCCTTGACTCAGGCAAGCTTTTTGCAACACTTTTTCTTTTTTAAATAACGGGCCTAAAGATGCAAGTAATGTTTTATACTGCATTGCATGATTTCCTTTGCTTTTTGGAAGATACATTGCCATTAAAATGATCATTATCATTGTGCCAGCAAAAGAAGCCCAATACATTGATCTCCATCCAAAATGGGAATCTGCAAAACCGCTGATAAATCGAGCGCCTAAAATCCCACACACTAAGCCAATGGCAACATTCCCTAACACTTTTCCTCTGTTCTCTTCTGAAGCTAAATTAGCAGCAAGAGGAACAATAATTTGAGGGACTATGGTAACAAATCCAAGAATTAAGTTTGCTGCAATCAGCCACGTTACATTCATTGATAAAGCAGTTGCGGCTAAAATTATACATACAATAGATAATAAACTTAGGATCAATTTTCTCCGTTCAAAAATGTCACCTAATGGTACCAATAAAAGATTTCCCAATGCATATCCCACTTGAGTTAAAGTTGCTACAATTCCTATATAGTTTTCAGAAACGTGAAAAGTATTTGCCATACTGACTAAGAGCGTTTGATTTAAATAGACATTAGCTACTGTAAAACCACATGCTGCAGCCATGAGGAGAACTAATCCTTTCGGGAAAGGCTCAGCCCTATTTTTGAAAACCATAAAACTCACCTCCTTCATTTATTAGAATAGATGAAGGTTTATAATGGGAATAGGAGTGTGTTTATCCTATTATTAAAACTACTACTTATAAGGGGAGAAGTTCATGTTAAGTGACAAAGAAAGAAGGAAAGAACTAGGGGATTTCTTAAAAACACGACGGGCGCGATTATCTCCTCAAGACTTTGGTTTACCTATTGGTCCGCGCAGAAAAACAGAAGGACTGCGCCGAGAAGAAGCAGCTCAGCTGGCAGGAATAGGAGTAACCTGGTATACATGGTTAGAGCAAGGGCGTGATATACAGGTATCTTCAGACGTATTGGAGGCTATTTCGCGTGTATTCAGGTTAAATGAAGAGGAAAAAGAGCATCTATTTTTATTAGCAAATCAGCCATTGCTATCTAAGGTGGGAAGACCTCTCGTTGAAAGTGTAAATAGCGTCCTGAAAAATGTATTGAGTCAATTAGAATACTGCCCTACATATGTAACCGACGAAAAATTGAACATAGTAAGCTGGAATAAAGCTGCTGCCGTGGTTTTTGGTGACTTTAATAAAATGAATGAACGAGATCGTAATGCAGTCTGGCGTTGCTTTACGTCTAAAGAATACCGAGAGCTCTTTCTTAATTGGGAAGATCATGCGCAACGCTTGATTGCTCAATTTCGTTTAGCCTATACACGTTTTGTCGGTGATGAGTGGTTTAAAGATATCATTAAAGAACTTACCAATAAGAGCCCTGAGTTTCGTAATTGGTGGTCCAAACATGAAGTTCTAGGTACTCCTTGCGGCAAAAAAACACTGCTGCATCCTTTAGTTGGAGAAATGATTATGGACCATATTACTCTTCAGGTGTACGATGCTCCTGAACTAAAGTTAACCATTTACCAACCTCGCCAAGAGGGAGAAACAGAACAGAAAATGAAGCGTTTGTTAAACTGGCAAGCAGACCTGCAATAAAAGAGTGTGATAAATACGAATGTATTAAGCGGAATTCGTTTGTCTCTAATATTATAAAAGCAGGAACATTTTGCATGGATAAATTCCACACAACTAAGTCTGAAATGAAACAGCCGATTTAGCCTTAACATGGTCAAAATCGGTCTTTTATTTGTCGAAATTTGCTTAACGTAGGTTTTTTTCGATTTGCTGGAGGTACTTCTTGCAGCCTTTTTAAAAAAATATACTGATTTCGAGATATTATTGTTGCTAAAAGATTTTTTTGTAACTATAATTATTACAGAACTGATCAGTATAAAAAAACATTCATATTTCATAATAAATATGTGTGTAATTTGAAAACGAAAGGGCTGTTTACAATGGCAAAAGTACTTTATATCACTGCTCATCCTCATGATGAAAAGACATCTTACAGCATGGCGACAGGAAAAGCGTTTATCGATTCTTATAAAGAATCAAACCCGAATGATGAGGTTGTACATATCGACCTTTACAAAGAAAACATTCCTCATATCGACGCGGATGTATTCAGCGGCTGGGGAAAACTTCAATCCGGCACAGGTTTTGAAGAGCTTTCTGAAAATGAAAAAGCGAAAGTCGGCCGTCTGAACGAGCTGAGCGATCAATTCGCATCAGCTGACAAATACGTATTCGTTACACCGCTTTGGAACTTCTCATTCCCGCCTGTTATGAAAGCGTACCTTGACTCTGTAGCTGTAGCCGGAAAATCATTCAAATATACAGAACAAGGCCCGATCGGTCTGTTGACAGACAAAAAAGCGCTCCACATTCAAGCGCGCGGAGGCTATTACTCTGAAGGCCCGGCGGCTGACATGGAAATGGGCCACCGTTACATCGGCATCATGATGAACTTCTTCGGCGTTCCTTCTTTCGACGGATTAATCGTTGAAGGCCATAATGCTGAACCGAATAAAGCACAGCAAATTAAAGAAGATGCGATTGCCCGCGCGAAAGAAGCCGGAAAATCATTCTAATCTAAAAAAACCTCCCAGCTGATACGGCTGGGAGGTTTTTCATTAAAATGCAATCGTCCGTTTTTGTTCGCTGCTTTTCATCACCGCTTCAATGACACGGATGACATCGATGCCTTCTTCCGCCGTAACGGGAAGCGGTTTTCCGTTTAAGATGCTGTCTGCCAGCAGTTTGTAGTACGTAAGGTAAGAGCCGTTCTCAGAGGGGATTGTTTCTGTATGTCTTTTCTCATCCGCTGCGGTTGTCAGCTCACCGAAGCTGTCAGGGTCATCGGCGCCCCAGTTCTCGTCAATCGGTTTTTGGCCGGCTGAAAGCGCAGCTTCCTGTCCGTCCTTTCCGTATTTGATAAAGCTTGCATTCCGTCCGTGAATCTGATAGCGCGGGCCGCTTGCCGCATTCATGGAGCCGGATTGAAGAATAACCTGAAGCTTGCCGTAATGGAGGGCGGCCAGAAACCAATCGGCCGTTTCACTGTTGTCCCGCTGTTTCATCACATGTGCGGTGACGGATTCCGGCATTCCGAAAAGCAGGAGTGTCTGGTCAATAATATGTGAACCGAGATCATACAGCGTTCCCGTGGCGGGTCCGTTTTTTTCGCGCCATCTTTCTTGTACAACCGGGTTGTATAGATCGTAGTTGACTTGATATGTATGAATGTCTTGAAGCGCCCCGTCCCGAATCAGCTTTTGAATCGTTAAAAAATCATTGTCCCAGCGCCGGTTGTGATACACGCTCAGCAAGACGCCTTTATTTTCAGCCGTTCTTCTCAGCTCCTCCGCTTCTGCTGAAGTCGCCGTCATCGGCTTTTCCACGACGGTGTGTTTCCCCGCAAGAAGACATTTCATCGCTGATTCATAATGCATTCCGCTCGGTGTCGTAACGATGACGAGATCAATGTCAGGGTCACCGGTGATGTCTTCAATCGTGCGCACGGCTTCAGCCCCCGGCAGATCACGTTTGACCTCATCCGTTCTGGAGGTCATGACTTTTTTGATCTGATACTCATCAAGGACGTCCAAAAGCGGCGCATGAAAGACTTTCCCCGACAGACCATATCCCAATATGCCAACCTGTATCGTTTTCAATGAACTTCCCCCTCTTGATATGTGATAACAATATATACCCCGCGGGTGTACTGGTAAAACTTGTGTGTTGAAAATTTTTTACACCGGTTTTTCAAGTCTGTATAATGAAGATAACGAAGAAAAAAACGAGGTGGAAAATGGACAAACATACCGAACATCAATCGTTAAATCATAAAAGCGCCAAGGAAAAAGACCAGATTCTGAACCGGCTGAAACGGATTGAAGGCCAAGTCAGGGGCATTCAGAACATGGTGGAAAACGAACGATATTGCGTGGATATTCTCGTGCAGATTTCAGCCGTGCAGGCGGCCATGCAGAAAGTCGCGTTTCATCTGCTGGAAGATCACGCCCATCACTGCGTAGCCGGCGCCATTGAAAGCGGAAACGGGGAGCAGGCGATTGCCGAGCTGCTGGATGTCGTGAAAAAAATCGCGAAATCATGAAATAAAATGTTTTGAAATACCCTACAGGGGTATGGTAACATGAAGAAGAAAAAACAAGACGTGGAGGGAATTATCATGGAACAAAAAACACTGCAAGTCGAAGGCATGTCCTGTCAGCACTGCGTCAAAGCAGTAGAGACCGGAGTAGGAGAACTGAACGGAGTGACGGCGGTTCAGGTGAAATTGGAAGCCGGACAGGTGGATGTGACGTTTGATGAGAACAAAGTCTCCGTATCAGATATAAAAGACGCGATTGAAGATCAAGGGTATGACGTCGTATAAGGTATATCGCGCTTCGGGAACGGGCGCGGTTTTCTTTTATGAAAATGATACCCCCTGGGGGTTTGTGAGAAGAGGTGAGGGCATTGAGTGAACCGAAAGAAATGACCATTCAAGTGGGAGGCATGACATGCGCCGCCTGCGCTTCAAGAATTGAAAAAGGACTGAAACGGATGGACGGCGTCAATGACGCTTCCGTCAATCTTGCGCTTGAGACCTCAAATATTTCCTATCAGCCTGACAAAATCGAAGCTGGCGCCATAAAGGATAAAATTGAAAAACTCGGCTATCACGTCGTGACGGAAAAAGCCGATTTTCAGATTGAAGGCATGACGTGCGCCGCCTGTGCCAATCGGATTGAAAAGCGCCTGAACAAAATAGAGGGCGTTGTGGACGCGCCGGTGAATTTCGCCCTTGAAACGGTCTCCATTGAATACAACCCTAAAGAAGTGACACCGAAAGAACTGAAAGAGACCGTGGCAAAACTCGGCTATCGATTAGAAGATAAGGAAGCGGACGGCCAAGGCGGCGGATTATCTCAAAAGGAAAAAGAACAGCGTAAACAGCTGATCAGGCTGATATTTTCTGCCGTTCTCTCCTTTCCGCTTCTATGGTCGATGGTCAGCCATTTTTCTTTTACTTCTTTTATCTGGATGCCGGATATCCTGATGAATCCGTGGCTGCAATTCGCGCTTGCCACCCCGGTGCAGCTCGTCATCGGCTGGCCTTTTTATACGGGAGCGTACAAGGCGCTGAGAAATAAAAGCGCCAATATGGATGTTCTCGTTGCGCTCGGAACGACGGCCGCTTACGCGTACAGCCTGTACATGACGATTGCGTCTCTCGGACGAAACGGCCATGCCGAGGGGCTTTATTATGAAACGAGCGCCATTTTGCTGACTTTGATTTTGCTTGGAAAGCTTTTAGAGATGAAAGCAAAAGGCCGCTCATCAGAAGCGATTAAAAAGTTAATGAAGCTTCAGGCGAAGACGGCGGCGGTCGAGCGGGTAGGGAAGGTACAGGTGATTCCGATTGACGAGGTCCGGACGGGGGACATCGTATACGTGAAACCGGGAGAACGCGTTCCTGTCGATGGCGAAGTGATTGAAGGCCATTCCGCGATTGATGAATCGATGATAACGGGAGAAAGCATGCCTGCAGATAAGTCTCCCGGAAGCACCGTCACCGGGGCGACGATCAATGCAAACGGCTTTCTCAAAATCAGAGCGGTGAATGTCGGGAAAGATACCGCGCTTGCACACATTATTAAAATCGTGGAAGAAGCCCAAGGATCAAAAGCCCCCATTCAGCGGCTCGCAGATCACATTTCAGGCATTTTCGTCCCGATTGTGCTGGGGCTGGCCGTGCTGACTTTTCTCATTTGGTATGTATGGGCCGCGCCGGGACAGTTTTCTGAAGCGATCGGCAAATTCATCGCCGTGCTTGTCATTGCCTGTCCGTGCGCACTCGGGCTCGCCACTCCGACGAGCATTATGGCGGGCTCCGGCCGCGCCGCTGAATTCGGCATTCTCTTTAAAGGCGGAGAGCACTTAGAAAAGACCCAGCGTCTGACGACAATCGTACTGGATAAAACCGGAACGGTGACAAACGGCAGACCGGTGCTGACAGACGCCGTACCGGCAGCGGGAATGAACGAAGAGGAACTCCTGCGGCTGGCGGCTGCCGCTGAAGCGGGATCGGAGCACCCGCTTGGAGAAGCCATCGTTTCAGGAGCCGAAAAACGAGGGATTTCCATTCCGAAACTAACCCGTTTCCAAGCCCGGATCGGTTCCGGAATCTATGCAGAGGCTGACGGGAAAACGATTCTTGCCGGATCAAGACGGCTGATGGAAGCGGAACACATTGAACATGAAGCATTGCTTCCGCACATGACCCGCTTGGAGGCGGAAGGAAAAACGGTGATGCTTATTGCGGCAGACGGCAAAGCGGCGGGGCTTATCGCAGTCGCCGATACGATCAAAGAAACATCTCCGGCTGCGGTGAAACGCCTGAAGGATATGGGCCTTGACGTCATCATGATGACCGGTGACAACCAAAAGACGGCGGAAGCCATTGCTAAAGCCGCAGGCATCGGCAGCGTGATTGCCGAAGTGCTTCCCGAACAAAAGGCAGCGGAGATTTCCCGGCTGCAAAAAGAAGGCCGGCGCGTGGCAATGGTCGGCGACGGCATCAATGATGCTCCGGCGCTGGCTGTGGCCGATATCGGGATGGCCATCGGCACCGGCACCGATATCGCAATGGAAGCAGCGGACATTACGCTGATCCGCGGAGATCTGAACGGCATTGCCGACGCCATCGGCATGAGCAGGCTGACTATGAGAAACATCAAGCAGAATTTAGGATGGGCATTGGGCTACAACACCATAGGCATTCCCATTGCGGCAGCCGGCTTTCTGGCTCCGTGGGTGGCAGGCGCCGCCATGGCGTTCAGCTCGGTATCGGTCGTCCTTAATGCTTTGCGTTTACAGAAGGTGAAAAAAGACAAAATCGGCTGATGCCGGTTTTGTCTTTTTTATTGACACTTTATTCAAAACTTGCATATAATATAAAAAACAACTATATGAACATATGCTCATATATATAATTTCGTTTAGCTGCATTGATATTATGGGAATCCTATTACGGAAAGTAGGGTGAGTCGAAAATGAAAGCGGCAAAAGGTGAATTTGTGTTAGACGGACTTGATTGCAGCAACTGTGCAAAAAAAATAGAAAACGGCGTAAAAGCCATTGACGGCATCGACGGCTGTGCTGTCAATTTTGCGGCAAGCACCATTACAGTTTCGGCCGGGGGCAAAGATGAGCAATGGATGAAAGATGAAGTTGCAAAAAAAGTAAAGTCCATTGATCCTCATGTGACCGTCCGTTCGAAGCATGAAGACAAACCCGGCGAGGATGAATACCGCAAAAAGCTGCAGCTGATGTTAGTGAGATTGGCGGCGGGCGCCGTTTTGGCCGTCATTGCTTACTTCGCGCACACAGGCGCCGTCCTTGAGTTTCTGCTCTTTTTTGCTTCATATTTGATCATCGGCGGCGATATCGTAGCCAGAGCGGGAAAAAATATTGTCCGCGGCCAGGTATTTGATGAGCATTTTCTGATGGCGCTTGCGACAATCGGCGCATTTATAATTCATCAGTATCCGGAAGGCGTCGCGGTCATGCTGTTCTATCAAATCGGTGAATTGTTTCAGGGAGCTGCCGTCAGCCGATCCAGAAAATCGATCAGCGCGTTATTGGACATCCGTCCTGAGTACGCCAATGTGAAAACGGAAAACGGCATGACTGCCGTTCCGCCGCAGGACGTCAAAGTCGGACAGGTCATCGTCGTGAATCCAGGAGAACGGATTCCGCTGGACGGAAAGGTGCTGAGCGGCTCATCGATGGTTGATACCTCCGCTTTAACGGGCGAATCCGTGCCGAGAAAAGCGGAGCCGGGGCAAGATGTGATGGCCGGATTTATGAACCAGAACGGCGTGCTTCATATTGAAACCTCTAAAGGATATGAAGACTCTGCTGTATCAAAAATATTGGATCTGGTCGAAAATGCGGCCGGACGCAAAGCGAAAACGGAAAACTTTATTACGAAGTTTGCCAAGTACTATACACCGGCCGTTGTCATTGTTGCGGTGCTTCTCGCCTTTTTACCGCCGCTTCTCGTGCCTTCAGCCGCGCTATCCGACTGGGTGTACCGGGCGCTGATTTTCCTTGTGATTTCTTGTCCGTGCGCACTCGTCGTCTCCATTCCGCTCGGGTTTTTCGGCGGTATCGGAGCCGCGTCTAAAGCAGGGGTGCTCGTGAAAGGCAGCAACTATTTAGAAGCGCTCAATCAGGTGGCATACGCCGTGTTTGATAAAACGGGAACCTTAACGAAAGGCAATTTCGCCGTTACTGATATCAAACCGGCGCCAGGATTTACACAAGACAGCCTGCTTCATGCGGCTGCGCTTGCCGAAGTCCATTCCAATCATCCGATTGCTTCATCCATCCGTGAGGCTTACAATCAACCGCTCGCGGCTGAGGAGATTGAAGAATATGAAGAAATACCCGGACACGGCATTCGGGTGAAAACCGGCGGATCAACGATTTTGACTGGAAATCAAAAACTGATGGCAAAAGAACAAATCGCTTTCGGCACAGCTGAAAACAACGGAACCGTCGTTTACGTTGCCGTTAATCAGCAATATGCGGGGGCGATCGTGATCGCCGACGAAATCAAAGAGGACGCCAAACAGGCCATTGCCCGTTTAAAAGCGCTTGGCGTCAAACGGACAGTGATGCTGACGGGTGATTCAAAGCAGACCGGTGAAGCGGTCGGCCGCGAGCTCGGTATTGATGACGTGTATACAGAACTGCTGCCGGGTGACAAAGTAGACCGAGTCGAAGAACTCGAAGCGGCGCTTGCACCGAATGAAAAACTGATGTTTGTCGGTGACGGGATTAACGATACGCCTGTGCTTGCCAGAGCTGACATCGGAGCTGCCATGGGGGCTCTCGGTTCTGATGCCGCCGTCGAAGCGGCCGATGTCGTCCTGATGACAGACCAGCCGTCAAAAGCAGCCGAAGCCATCCGGATTGCACGCCGAACACGCCGGATCGTCTGGCAGAACATCGGATTTGCTTTAGGCGTGAAAATCATTTTTCTCCTGCTTGGCGCATTCGGATTCGCCACCATGTGGGAAGCCGTCTTTTCAGATGTAGGCGTCACGCTGATCGCCGTTGCCAACGCGATGCGCGTCATGAGAGTGAAAGCGGAATAATTGTCAAAGATAATTCGTTTTTCAGGGTTTTCTTAAACAAGGTTGTCTTGGTAAAATAGAGAAGCGGGCCATCCGGCATCCGCTTCTTTTTTATTTTAAAAACAATGAGGTGTCTGAGTGAAAAAGAAACAATCGTCTGCGAAATTTGCGGTGATTCTGACGTTAATCGTTGTCGTTTTATTTGCGGCCATCGTAATTATTAACAACCAAACGGAAAAAGCGGGCGAAACAGCCGCCGAACAGCCTTCCATTAAAGGACAGCCCGTGCTCGGCAAAGACAGCGCGCCTGTTACGGTAGTTGAATTCGGAGATTACAAATGTCCGTCATGCAAAGTATTTAACAGCGATATCTTTCCGAAAATCAAAAAAGATTTTATCGATAAAGGCGACGTGAAATTTTCATTTGTGAACGTCATGTTCCACGGAACCGGCTCGCGTCTGGCGGCACTTGCCTCAGAAGAGGTGTGGAAGGAAGACCCGGCATCATTCTGGACTTTCCATGAAAAGCTGTTTGAAGAGCAGCCGTCAAGCGAACAGGAATGGGTCACGCCTGCATTGCTTGAAAAGACGGTCAAAAGCACCGCGAAAAAGGTTGATCCTGCCAAGCTGAAGGAAAACCTTGATAAAGAAACCTTCGCAAAAGAGCTGAAAGCTGACACTGACCTGAATGATAAATTAAACATCACGGCGACACCGACGATTTACGTAAATGACAAAGTGATTAAAGAATTCGCTAATTATGAGGAGATTTCAAAAACGATTAAGAAAGAGCTGAAAAATGAAAAATAGAATCGTATTTTTATATGCTTCTTGGGTGATAGCTCTTGTTGCCATGCTCGGCAGCCTATATTTCAGCGAGATCAGAAAATTCATACCGTGTGAGCTGTGCTGGTATCAAAGAATTCTCATGTACCCGCTTGTCCTGATTTTAGGAATCGCCACCTTTCAGGGTGACACGCGCGTGAAAAAATATGTGCTGCCGATGGCCGTCATCGGCGCGTTTATATCGATCATGCATTACCTTGAGCAGAAGGTGCCCGGTTTCAGCGGCATCAAGCCGTGCGTCTACGGCGTGCCTTGCTCCTCTGAATATATTAACTGGTTCGGTTTTATTACCATTCCATTCTTAGCATTGACGGCATTTATTCTCATTATTGTCTGCATGTGTTTTGTCAAAGCAGAACGCACGGCAAAATAAAGAGCCTGCTCCATGGGAGCGGCTCTTTTTCTATTATCTGTACCAAGCTTTGTTAGTCTCAATCTGTCTGTTATGGGAACTGTCCCAAATATCCACGGAATAGGCATAATCATAATTCATGACGCAGCGGATGCCGCTGCCTTGGGCGTCATGCTGAAGTCCGAAATTATGGGAAAACTCGTGCTGGGCCGCTTTCGCCGTGTTGGCCGTTCCTTGATCAAGGTTCACGCTGAAAGCCGGGCCGCTAGGTTTGCCGTTATATACATACGCGATACCGCCGGCGTCAAAACTCGATTTTGCGGTAAAACCGACGACAAAATGATAATTTTGATTTCTGAAGCTGCTTTGGAGATTTGATAAAATCTGAGAACTGTTTGAGCCGGAGGAATTCCAGGCTTGCACGGCCTGTACGACAAAATCAATGTTATGATCACGGTTGAAGGCGACATCAGCCTGCTCCACGATCTGAACGATTCGCGTTTGCCAGTCGCTGTATTTGGCGCGGTATTCAGCGTCCGCCACCGCCAGCACTTTGACCTTCTGAGAGCCCGTGCTGGCTTTAGTTGAAGCTTTATCCTGATTGACATTGGCGTCGAATCGTTTCGTTCCGACCTGCTTACCGTTTTCATCCAGAATTTTTGTATCAACCGTCTGTTCAATCTGAACCGGACCTTTCAGATCTTTAAAATGATCGGCTTTCGGAAGCGGGTCCGTATACACCGTTTTGGCCGGCTCCGCATGAGTGTGCGAATGCGTATGGTTTTCGGCTGACGGCAGGCCGGGTATTAATCCGGCGGCCAATAAAACTGGAAAAACAAGTGAACTGATTTTCATCTTATAACCCCCCTTTTTTGTTAAGAGAAGGTATTCAATGAAACTTCCATTAAACCTCCTAGTATAGTATAAAATAGGAAAATATTCTCGCCTCCAGCCATGCTGAATGCAGTTGTCCCGATTTTGGAATCAGAATCTTTCAAAAACAAGGTTGATTTTAAGAGAAAGCGATTATAAAATCTAATGGTCGTCAGAAAATTTAACAAATAAAAAGGAGCATATGGAATGGCCTGGGAGCTGCTTAGTGTAATCGGCATCATTGCGTTTGCGGTCAGCGGAGCGATTGTTGCGATGGAAGAGGAGTATGATATTTTAGGCGTGTATATCTTGGGGATTGTAACGGCGTTCGGCGGCGGAGCCATCCGAAACCTGCTGATCGGTGTTCCGGTCTCCGCCTTGTGGGAGCAAGGCGCGTTTTTTCAAATCGCTCTCGCATCAGTTACGATTGTCTTTTTGTTTCCGAAGCTGCTGTTAAGACATTGGAGTAAATGGGGCAACTTATCCGATGCCATCGGGCTTTCGGCGTTTGCCATCCAAGGCGCTTTATATGCCGTGAAAATGGGCCATCCGCTCAGCGCGGTGGTTGCGGCCGCGGTGCTGACCGGAAGCGGGGGCGGTATCATACGGGATCTGCTCGCGGGCAGGAAGCCCCTTGTGCTCAAGTCGGAAATTTATGCAGTCTGGGCCGCACTCGGAGGATTAATCGTGGGCCTCGGCTGGGCCGGGAATGCCGCAGGTTTGTATGTGCTGTTCCTAGTGCTTGTGGCATGCCGCATCTGCAGTTATGTTTTCAGGTGGCGCCTGCCGATTCGTTCCTATCATATAGATCAGTAAAAAACCGATTTCATAAAAGAAATCGGTTTTTTTGCATAACGGATAAAAAAGACGCCCGATATGATAAGAAAAAGGGTATTTGACTATAATGCTGAATAATATGTTTGTGTAAAGAAAGCCGGATTTGTCAGCTTGATGTCGGAGGTGCCGCTGATGGCAAAACGTGATGAAGAATGGAAAGAAGAGCAGGAAAGAATCAATTTTGTCATGAAGGAATTGGATCAGAAACAAACGCGTCTTGAAGCATCATCGGGCGGATTGAAGCAGGATATTGTCGGCCTGAGAAAAACGTTTTGGGATGATGTCACGGTTAATTTGGATGATGCCCATGAAGCGGCGGAAACATTTTCAAGCATTAAACAGCAGGCTGAAATGCTTTCAGAACGTGAACGGACGCATCGGCTTCAATACCGGCAGCTTCAAAAAATCCAAAAGCTGAAAGCCTCTCCTTACTTCGGCCGTGTCGATTTTACGGAAAAAGGGGAGTCCATTGCCGAGCAGATTTATATCGGGCTGACTTCTTTAATGGATGAAAACAATGAGCATTTTCTCATTTACGATTGGCGTGCGCCCATTTCATCTCTTTACTATCAATATTCCCCGGGAAAAGCCCGCTATGAAGTTCCGGAAGAAACGATAGAAGGCGACATCACACTGAAGCGGCAGTTTATCATTAAAAACGGGACGCTTAAAGCGATGTTTAACACGGATATGACGATTGGTGACGAAATGCTGCAAGAGGTGCTGAGCGGCCATTCCGGCCAGCAGATGAAAAACATCGTGTCAACCATCCAAAAAGAACAGAATGAAATCATTCGTGATGAAAAAAGCAAATATCTCATCGTTCAGGGAGCCGCCGGAAGCGGGAAAACATCCGCGGCGCTTCAGCGGGCCGCTTACTTGCTGTACCGCGGGCGCGGTGTGCTTGACGCCCGTCAGATCGTGCTGTTTTCTCCGAACATTTTGTTCAACAGTTACGTTTCCGCCGTATTGCCGGAACTGGGAGAAGAAAATATGGAGCAGGCCACGTTTCAGGAATATATCGCCCGCCGGCTCGGACGAAAGTTTGAATGTGAAAGCCCGTACGAACAGCTCGAATATTGCTTGACCGAGCAGAATCAGGAAGCCCTTTCCGTAAGGCTCGAAGCCATTGCTTACAAAGCGTCACCAGCTTTTCAGGCCATGATTGACCGTTATGCCGGGTCGCTTTCGGTCTCCGGCCTGATATGTAAACAGATCAGCTTCCGGGGAGACATCCTGATTTCAAAAGAGCGGATTGAAGCCTATTTTTATTCGCTTGATAAGCAGCTGCCGATTCCGAACAGAGCGGAGCTGACGGCGGAATGGCTTCTTACGGAAATCAGCGCACTCGAAAAAAAGGAGCGTAAGAAGGAATGGGTGCTGCAGGAGAGTGAGCTGCTTGATAAAGAAGATTATGCTGAGGTTTATCAAAAACTTAAGAAGCAAGCGGCGGATGATGAACCTGTATTTGACGACCACCAGCGTGAACAGTCCCTGCTCGGCGCCATTATTGTCCGCAAAGCTTTTAAACCGATTAAGCAGGCCGTCAGACAGCTCGGCTTTCTCGATATAAAACGGATGTACCTCCGGCTGTTTTCAGACTGGGGAGCTGATGAAAAGCCCGATCATTGGCAGAGCATCGGCGCTTTAACCCGCAGCGCATTTGCAGAACGGTCGCTCCCCTATGAAGATGCCGCTCCGTATCTGTATTTGCAGGACCTGATAGAAGGAAAAAGAATAAATACACAAATGAAGCACGTCTTCATTGATGAAGCGCAGGATTATTCCTCTTTTCAGCTCACGTATATTCAAAGCATCTTCCCGGCTGCAAAAATGACAGTGCTCGGTGATGTCAGCCAGTCGATTTATGCACACACCATTACCGGTCCTTCTTCACTCGCCGGCTGCTTCCGCAATGGCGCAGAAAAGGATGTCAGCCTGAAGAGGACTTACAGATCGACGCGGCAGATTGTTGAATTTACGAAAGCGCTGCTGGCTGACGGTGATGACATTGAGCCTTTTAACCGGAACGGGGAAAAACCGCGGGTTCTGCGGGCGGATACTGAAAAAGAGCGCCGCGAGCAATTGACTCAAACAATACGGGAGCTCAGGCAAAAAGGCCGGGAGACGATCGCAGTCATCTGCAAAACGGCTGCGGAAGCGAAAAAAGTGTTTCAGACAGTCAGCGCCGGGAGCGGTGTCCGTTTGATCAATAAAGAAAACCAGCCTTTTCAAAAAGGGGTATGCGTCATTCCTGTGTATTTGGCAAAAGGCATTGAGTTTGACGCCGTCATTGTCGCTGACGCCTCTGCTGACCAGTACAAAAGCGGGCATGACCGCAAGCTGTTATATACGGCCTGCACGCGCGCGATGCATCATCTGACCGTGCTGTCTCCGGGAGAACTCTCTCCTTTTATAAACGAAGTGCCCGCCGGCTTATTCGTGTAAGCCCTTTGCCCAAGTGCAAAGGGCTTTTAATCATTAGTAATCTTAATCATTATCATCATGATTATATATTTTACTTACACACAAACTTTCGGTAAAGTTTCAATTAGAATATTATTTTGACAATTCCTATAGAAATAACGTACGTTACGTTTAATTCCTTGTGAGGTGGATATCGTTGCAACTTCAGGTCATGAACAGTCCGTTTAATCAGGAGCAGGCAGAGCTCCTTAACCGCCTTCTGCCGACCTTGACAGAATCACAGAAAATCTGGCTGAGCGGTTATTTGGCTGCGGCCCGGTCCGAGTCCGGTGAAGCAGCCGCACCCGCTCCCCAGGCTGCGGCAGAAAGCCCGGCAGTCTCGAAAGAAGTGACCGTATTATACGGATCGCAAACGGGAAATGCGGAGGGTCTTGCGAAACAGACGGTAAAGACGCTTGAGGAACGGGGATTCCAAGTCACCGTCGCGTCGATGAACGATTTTAAGCCGAATAATCTGAAAAAAATAAACAATTTACTGATCGTGGTGAGCACGCACGGAGAAGGCGATCCGCCGGATAACGCGCTGGCTTTTCATGAATTTCTTCACGGCAGACGCGCGCCGAAGCTTGAAGCGCTCCGTTTTTCCGTTTTGGCGCTCGGGGACAGCTCGTATGAATTTTTCTGCCAGACCGGCAAAGAGTTCGACGAGCGTCTTAAAGAGCTCGGCGGCACGCAGCTTGCGCCCCGGGTTGATTGCGATCTTGATTATGATGAACCGTTCTCAGAATGGCTTGATGCGGTTATCGGCGGCCTGAACGAAGGAGCGGGAAACCAAACGGCTGAAGCTCCTGCCGAGACGCCGGCTTTCGGTGAATCCGTTTATTCCAGAACGAACCCGTTTCGGGCGGAGGTTCTTGAGAACATCAATCTGAACGGGCGCGGTTCGAATAAAGAAACACGCCATCTGGAGCTTTCGCTTGAAGGATCGGGTCTCGCGTATCAGCCCGGGGACAGCCTCGGCATCTATCCGGAAAATGATCCGGCGCTTGTGGATGAGCTGATCAATGAGCTGAAATGGGACCCACAACAGGAAGTGGCGGTGAATAAGCAAGGAGAGACCCGTCCGCTGAAAGACGCGCTTACTTCTCATTTTGAAATTACAGTGTTAACAAAACCGCTCTTGCAAAAGGCCGCGCAGTTTACGACTGACAAAAAGCTGAGTGAACTTCTGGCCGAAGGAAATGAAGAGCAGGTGAAAGCATACATCAACGGCCGTGACCTGCTTGATCTCGTCCGGGATTTCGGTCCGTGGGAAGTGTCCGCGGAAGACTTTCTTTCTATCCTGCGTAAAATGCCGGCCCGGCTCTATTCGATCGCAAGCAGTTTAGAAGCGAATCCGGAAGAAGTGCATCTGACCATCGGAGCGGTCAGATATGACGCGCACGGCAGAGAACGAAAAGGCGTCTGCAGCATTCTGTGTGCGGAAAGACTCCAGCCGGGAGATACGCTTCCGATTTACATTCAGCACAACCAAAACTTCAAGCTGCCGGAAAACCCGGATACACCGATCATCATGGTCGGACCGGGGACAGGCATCGCGCCGTTCCGTTCCTTTATGCAGGAGCGTGAAGAAACCGGAGCTGAAGGGAAAACATGGCTGTTTTTCGGAGATCAGCACTTTGTCACTGATTTTCTGTATCAGACGGAATGGCAAAAATGGCTGCAAAACGGTGTACTTACAAAAATGGACGTCGCTTTTTCCCGGGATTCGGAGGAAAAAGTATATGTGCAGCACCGTATGAAAGAACAAAGCAAAGAGCTGTATGAATGGCTGCAGCAGGGAGCCGCCGTATACATCTGCGGTGATGAACAGCATATGGCGCATGACGTGCACCAGGCGCTTCTCGATATCATTCAGGAGGAAGGCGGCATGAGCCGTGAAAAAGCGGCAAGCTTCCTGGCAGACATGCAGCAGAAAAAACGCTATCAGCGTGACGTATATTGATTTTGGTTTGAAAGGAGCTTATTCAGCATGGTGAACAACATTTTAAAAGCGCCGGAAGGCCCTCCAAGTGATGTTGAGGAAATTAAAGAAAAAAGTGATTATTTGCGCGGTACATTGAAAGAAGTCATGCTTGACCGGATTTCAGCCGGCATCCCGGACGATGACAACCGGCTGATGAAGCATCACGGCAGCTACCTGCAGGATGACCGCGATCTCCGCAACGAACGTCAGAAACAAAAGCTTGAACCGGCTTATCAATTCATGCTGCGCGTCCGGATGCCAGGCGGCGTGTCAACTCCGAAACAATGGCTTGTCATGGATGAACTGGCGCAAAAATACGGAAACAATACATTAAAGCTGACAACGCGCGAAACGTTCCAAATGCACGGGATTTTAAAATGGAACATGAAAAAAACGATTCAGAAAATCAATGCGGCGCTGCTTGATACCATTGCGGCCTGCGGAGATGTCAACCGAAACGTCATGTGCGCTTCAAATCCGTATCAGTCTGAAATCCATGCGGAAGTGTACGAATGGTCGAAAAAACTGAGTGACGACCTTCTTCCGCGCACGAGAGCCTATCATGAAATCTGGCTTGATGAGGAACGGGTGGCGGGCACTCCTGATACGGAAACGGAACCGATGTACGGGCCGCTGTATTTGCCGCGGAAATTCAAAATCGGAATCGCCGTGCCTCCGTCCAATGATATCGATGTCTTTTCTCAAGATCTCGGCTTCATTGCCATTGTAGAAGAAGGCAGACTTATCGGATTCAACGTGGCAATCGGCGGCGGTATGGGAATGACGCACGGTGATACGGCCACTTATCCGCAGCTTTCAAAAGTCATCGGCTTCTGCAAACCGGAGCAGCTGTATGATGTAGCGGAAAAAACCATTACGATTCAGCGTGATTACGGAAATCGTTCCGTCAGAAAGAATGCCAGATTTAAATATACTGTTGACCGTCTCGGTCTGGAAAATGTAAAAGCAGAGCTGGAGAACCGCCTCGGCTGGCAGCTGGATGAGGCGAAACCTTATCATTTTGACCATAACGGCGACCGTTACGGATGGGTGAAAGGCGTAAAAGGAAAATGGCATTTTACGATGTTTATCGAAGGCGGCCGTGTCACGGACTATGAGGATTATAAGCTGATGACGGGATTACGTGAAATCGCCAAAGTCCATACGGGAGATTTCCGTCTCACCTCTAATCAAAACCTGATTATCGGCAATGTGACGAGCGAGAAAAAGAATCAAATCAGCGCATTAATCGAACAATACGGTCTGACAGACGGCCGGCAGCATTCCGCCCTGCGCCGCAGTTCAATGGCTTGCGTCGCGCTTCCGACATGCGGGCTCGCGATGGCCGAAGCGGAGCGGTATCTGCCGAAGCTGATTGATAAAATTGAAGCCATTGTTGACGAAAACGGACTGCGGGATGAAGAGATCACCATCCGTATGACTGGCTGCCCGAATGGCTGCGCCCGCCATGCGCTCGGCGAAATCGGATTTATCGGAAAAGCGCCGGGAAAATATAATATGTATTTAGGAGCTGCATTTGACGGCAGCCGCTTAAGCAAAATGTACCGGGAAAATATCGGTGAAGAGGAGATTCTCCGTGAGCTCCGCACCATTCTGCCGCGTTATGCGAAAGAGCGCGAGGAAGGCGAACACTTTGGAGATTTCGTCATCCGTGCGGGCATTATTAAAGCGACGACAGACGGAACGAATTTTCACGAATAAGATGAGCTGCTGAAACAATTTACTAAACAGTAAGAACGCAGCCGTGCGAAAAGCTTGTTTTCATAGAAAACAGGCTTTTTCTTTTTTCGGAAAAAAGTAGCCGAAGGCAAAAAAAGTTCCCCGTGAGCACGTTATGAGAAATTTTAAATAAAAACGGGTAAAATAAAAGAAGAATGGTTGTGTGCGGGAAATATACCGGGCCAGCCCGGGAATTGGCTCCGGCCTTTGACAGGGGCCATGAGAACAGGCAATGATGATTCAATGCAGCAGATGAAGGAGGTCATGCTTTGCACATATTTTTAGTCGTACTCGTACTTTTAACCATCATTGCGATCTCCAATATTATAAATCGGTTTGTCCCCTTTATCCCGGTGCCTCTGATTCAGGTGGCGCTCGGTATCATTGCGGCGTCATTTCCGCAGGGGCTTCATTTTGAACTGAATACCGAATTGTTTTTTGTTTTGTTTATCGCTCCGCTGCTTTTTAACGATGGAAAACGGACGCCGCGTGCGGAACTTTGGAATTTAAGAGCGCCGATTCTGCTTCTCGCACTCGGGCTCGTGTTTGCCACGGTCATTGTCGGCGGTTACACCATTCATTGGATGATTCCGAGCATTCCGCTGGCCGCCGCGTTCGGGCTGGCGGCGATTCTGTCACCGACTGACGTTGTTGCGGTCAGTGCGCTGTCAGGGCGTGTGAAGATGCCAAAAGGCATTCTGCGTCTCCTTGAAGGAGAAGGGCTGATGAATGACGCATCCGGCCTGGTCGCTTTTAAATTTGCGATTGCGGCTGCCGTGACGGGCGCATTTTCGCTGGCGCAGGCCGCGTTCAGCTTTGTTTTGATTTCAGCCGGCGGTTTACTCAGCGGTGTCGTCATTTCTTTTTTGATTATCCGTTTCCGGCTGTTTTTGCGCCGCCTCGGCATGCAGGATGTCACGATGCATATGCTGATTCAAATTCTGACGCCGTTTGTCATTTATCTGGCGGCTGAAGAAATCGGCGTTTCCGGCATTTTAGCGGTTGTGGCCGGCGGCATCACGCATGCGGTGGAGCAGGATCGTCTTGAATCAACGATGGTCAAACTGCAAATCGTCTCTTCAAGTACGTGGAATATTATTTTGTTCATTCTTAACGGTCTTGTTTTCGTCATATTAGGAACGCAAATACCGGATGTGGTTTCTGTTATTTTTAATGATACCGCGTTTAACAATATGATGGTTATCGGGTACATTATCGTCATTACGCTGACGTTAATGATTCTCAGATTTTTGTGGGTGCTGTTTTTTTGGAACGGCAAGTGGTTTTTTAACAAGGATCAGAGCATTTATAAGCCAGGCCTGCGCTCCACACTGCTGATTTCAGTTTCAGGCGTCAGGGGAGCGGTCACGCTTGCGGGTTCCTTTTCCATTCCGTACGTGCTCTCCGACGGCTCGCCGTTTCCTGAACGGAATTTGATTCTCTTTTTAGCCGCAGGCGTTATTTTGTGCACATTGGTGCTGGCGACAATCGTACTGCCGATTCTGACAGATAAGCCGGAAGACAATGCGAAAGAGAAGAAAGTCAAATTGCTGACAGCGAGACGGAAGCTGATAAAGGCTGCTTTATCGGCCATCAAAGAAAATATGAATGAGACTAACAAAACGGCTTCTTTTGCGGTCATTGCCGAATACAATGAGAAAATGAAAAATCTCAGGTTTCAGCAGTTTACCGTAAAAAACCGCACGAAAAAAGATGAGCGGAAAGTCCGCGCCCAAGGGATACAGGCTGAACAGGAAGAACTGCTCCGGCTGATTGAGCGGGGCGACATCCCGGAAGAAACGGCTGACAGCCTCCAGGAACGGTTTGATGAACTGGAAGTGCTGTATACGAATCCGTTTAAAGTCGGCTTATCTAAGAAAAAGCTGAAACGCCTGATGTACTGGATCTTTTTCGGTGAACAAAAAAAGCCGGAAATGTCGATTTTAAATGAAGAAGGCCTCATTCGCGCCACAAGGGTTAAAACGGCAAAAGCGGCGATTGAAAGCCTGAAAAAACACATGACCGAAGAAAATAAAGATGTGACGCTTGCCGTCATTTCCTTTTACAATCACCTGATTTTCAGGCTGGGGCACTCGTATCACGAACAGAATCCGAGCCGCCGTTTTGAAAATCAAAAACTTGAGATCAAACTGCGGGCCGTGCAGGCCATCCGCAATGAAATCCAAACATTATTCGAAGAGCGGGAAATCTCCCGCGACATGTCACATGAGCTTCGCCAATACATCAATGATGTGGAAGCGGCGATGCTTGACGGAGATGAATAAATGAAAAAAAGTCCGGCATCTGTGTGCCGGACTTTTTTACATTACGGACGATGGAATTCGACATGATCGCCGTCACGGTCAAACCAGCCTCTGAAGGCCCAGTTGATCCAGCCGCCATCGCCTTTGTTGGTGAAGCTTCCGTCTTCAAACACCCAAATGCCGTATGTGATGCCGTCATAAACGGCGGAACCGTAAAACTGAACGCCGTTAAAATGATCTTCATATTCCTGGCTTAAAAAACACCATGACATTATATTTTTGTCCTGAAGCGTAGAATGAAGATTCCATTAAGTTTTTGACGAAGCCGTCTCGGTTTTGCGCCGACTTAATCGCGTCAGCAATCGAATTGCCGATGCCGAGCAGGTCAACATCAATGTTTAAACCGACATCTTTTGCAGAGACATCTGACTTTTGCTGTGCCATGTTTTGAGGGACCGGGTTTTCTTTTGCGGATACAAAGGACAGAGGAGTCAGGGACAAAGCGGCGCCAAGGGCAACGGACATTGGGATACGTATACGTTTCATCGTATTTCCTCCTTCGATTGTTTGGTGGCTACATTAGCGATTTACCCGGTCAGTTACCGGGCTAACCGGATTTTTTGAAAAATAGGAAAATAATAACGCTAGTGGTACCGGAGTACTAAAGATGGTTTCTGTTATAACGATGAGCGTATAATTGGTTTCATACGGCGTAAATGTGAGATAATAATAACCGTTTACATAATGACTAGAAAGGATGGTTCAACGTGGCAAAAAGCTTAAAAGATACTGTAAAGCTTCATAATGGCGTTGAAATGCCGTGGTTCGGCCTTGGCGTATTTAAGGTGGAAAACGGAAGCGTAGCGGCGGACTCTGTCGAAGCGGCAATCAGAAATGGCTACCGCAGCATTGATACGGCGGCAATTTATAAAAATGAAGAGGGCGTCGGCGAAGGCATCAGAGCTGCGGGCGTTGCCAGAGAAGAGCTGTTCATCACGTCAAAAGTGTGGAATGAAGATCAAGGATACGAAACGACACTTGACGCGTTTGAGAAAAGCCTTGAGCGCCTCGGCCTCGATTACCTCGACCTATACCTGATTCATTGGCCGGGCAAGGATAAATATAAAGACACATGGCGCGCTCTTGAAAAGCTGTACAAAGACGGCAAAATCCGCGCGATCGGCGTCAGCAACTTCCAAGTGCATCACTTAGAAGAACTGCTGAAAGATGCTGAGATCAAGCCGATGGTCAACCAAATAGAATTCCACCCGCGCCTGACTCAAAAAGAAGTAAGAGATTTCTGCAAAGCGCAGGGCATTCAAGTGGAAGCATGGTCTCCATTGATGCAGGGACAGCTCTTAGATAACGAAGTGCTGTCACAAATTGCGGAAAAACATAACAAATCGGTCGCTCAAGTGATTTTGCGCTGGGATCTTCAAAACGAAGTCGTTACCATTCCGAAATCCATTAAAGAGCACCGCATCATAGAAAATGCCGATATTTTTGATTTCGAACTGTCACAGGAAGAAATGGAAAAGATCAGCGCATTGAACAAAGATGAGCGTGTCGGCCCGAACCCGGACGAGCTTCTGTTCTAAGAAAAAAACAGCCCTTTACGGGGCTGTTTTTCTTTACATAAATGTCTGTGTCTGACGTTTTACGCTGAACCTGTATGCGGCTATTAATAACAGGGCGGCGGCGAAGGCTCCCAAAATGATGATGTTCAGCGTCAGGCTTTGGAGCGTGCGGCCGTGCTGCAATTGATCCACCGTATCAAGCACCCAGCGCTGAGGCAGAAATTCGGCGATTGTCTGCACTGTTTTCGGCATAATATTGCCCGGAAAAAAGCAGCCGGCGAGCAAGCATGTCGGCACAACGATCAAATTCAAAAGCGCCGATGCCGAAGCGCTGCTGTTGGAAAAACCGACGGCAATAAAGGCGATACCGATTGCGCTTAATGCAAACAGCATCATCAGGATGAACAGCTGCCACAGCGGGAATGACGGATGAATATGAAAAGCGGCGCCCATAAAGAGAACGGCGAATAGAATTTGGACGGCCATGATAATGATATTCACCGCTGCGTTTGCCAGTACATATTGCTTTGATGTGATCGGCGTTGACAGAAGCCTGTAGTACGTCCTGTTTTCCCGCTCTTTAATCATCAGTTCCGTCAGGTTGCCGGCGGAATAGAGCATAATGATAATGAGATACCCGATGACTGAGTAAGTCATTTCTTTATGGTTCGATGTATCTTGTAAAACAGCGGACTCCGTTTGAATCGGAGAATGCTTGAAATCGGCGTACATCGCCTGAAAGGCCTTTGCGTCCCCGCCGGAAGATTTGCCGATTGAGGCGGCGCTGTTCATATAATTGTACAAATAAGAGCTGACATATCCGGTGACCTGGGCGCCTTTCAGCGAGGTCATGCCGATGTGAGCCGGTTTCCCGTCTTTTACGCTTTGGGAGAAGCCTTTTTCAAACGTAATGAGCGCCTCCATTTTTCCTGAAGCGATCTTGGATGTGGCGGACGCAGCCGTTTCCTCCGAAATCTTCACATGATCCAGTCCTTTTAAAAACGTGACCGTATCCTGTGCCACTTCTCCGCCGTCCTGATTGAGAATGCCGATATTGAGCGTTTCGGCTCCGCCGTTGGCATTGGTCATGAAGGAGAGGAAGACGCCGATCAGCGGAGCCCCGATATAAAGAATAAGCTGTTTTTTGCTTTTTGTAATCCCTTTGAGAGTGTGTGCAAACAGCCACCAGAAGTTTTTCATATTACAATCCCTCCCGTCTTTGAAACGTAAATGCGGCGATCAGCAAAAAGAGTGCCGCCAATGCTGTATTTAAACCGAGTGCAGGCCATGCCGCTGATACATCATTTGCGTAAATGATGTTGTTAATCGCCTTATTGATCCATGATAAGGGCGACAGGACGGAAATTCCTCCGCCTTCATATTTGTAATAGGCGCCGCCGATAATGGACATCACCTGAACGATGATGACGGTGATTAATCTGGCGCTTTCGGGTTTTCTGGTCAAATAGCTCAGGCTGAGCCCGAAGCTGACGGCCAAAAGAATTTCAGAAACGAGAATCAGAAGCACAAGGCCCATGTGGCTGCCCCAATTCGCTTTTAAGATAAATTTGCTGAAGGCGACAACGGCAAGAATCGTCAGAACATTCACAGCCAAAATGCCGAGCATCTTTCCGAGAAAGATATCGCTTTTTCGGAGCGGAGCGGCAATCAGGCGATCGGCTGTGTGCCGTATTCTTTCCCCGCGGAACAAGGTGCTTGCAAAAATCGAGGCGTACAGCCCGATCATCGTCGTCATGGACACCGCGTAAAAATCTTTCGCTTTCGGTTCCTTCGCTTTGTTTAAAGACGTCTGCTTCATATAATCGCTTTTTATTTGTCCGGCGACCGGTGCCTTATGCGCCTTGTATGCGGCGGCGCCTGCTTTGTATTGGTTGGTAAAAGCGGTCAGCATGCCTTGGACGATCGTGCCGTTCATGCCGCTCCGGTCATTTGTATAAACTTGAAAACCGCTGTTTTTGACAGTGACGAAAGCATCCGCCTGATTTTCACGAACGTCGTTTTTGCCTTTTGCCTCCGTGTCCGCTTTGTGAAAATAGACATGCTCTTTTTTTGCGGCTTTCATAAACTCAGTAAAATGATGAGAAAGCGGTCCGTTTGACTGGTCCGTATATTCGACCTTGATGTGTCCGACCGTCACCTCTGAATCAAAGGCGTTTGATAATGCCGCAGAGAGAATCATCATAAAGACGATCGGAAAAGCAAGCATGAAAATAAAGGTCCGTCTGTCACGGAAACTGATTTTGATTTCTTTCCCGGCGATGTGCAGAATATTCATTTGCAATCCTCCTTTCAGTTGAGTCAGTCGCGCAGGCTTCTGCCTGTCAGAGTGAGAAATACCGTTTCTAAGTCAGGGGCCTGTTCCTGTAAAGAGCGGATTTCAATTCCTTTGTCCATGAAGTACCGGATCAATCGGTTTAAATTGTTGACCCCTGTGTCAGAGCTGATTTTCACGCTGTTTTCTTCGAGTGCGGCGGCTCTGACGCCGGGAAGATCCTGAATATCGCCGAGGCTGATACCGTTTCCGGATGACAGCTCAATCACGACGTCCTTTGTGTCGGTAATAATGGAAGTCAGCTGTTCCTTTGTGCCTTCTGCGATGACTTTCCCGTGGTCAATGATGGCGATGCGCGTGCATATTTCTTCAACTTCCTCCATGTAGTGGCTCGTGTAGATGATCGTGCAGCCCATTTCATTCAGCTTTTTCACTGATTGCAGAATATAATTTCTTGATTGCGGGTCAATGCCGACCGTCGGTTCATCCATGATGATCAATTTCGGCCGGTGGGCAAGGGCGCAGGCAATATTGAGCCGGCGTTTCATTCCGCCGGAAAAATGCTTCGGAAGATATTTATGTTTATCGCTCAAGCCGACGAATGTCAGGGCTTCCTCGACCCGTTCTTTCAAAACTGCTCCTCTCAGCCCGTACAGCCCGGCGAAGAACTTCACATTTTCATAGGCGTTTAATTCTTCGTAAATGGCGAGATCCTGCGGGACGATGCCGATATTCATTTTCACGGCTTTGCTGTGTTTGAAAATATCTTTTCCGAGAAACAGAATGTCTCCGTCAGAAGGTTTTAAAAGGCCTGAGATCATGTTGATGGCCGTGCTTTTTCCGGCTCCGTTTGCGCCGAGAAACCCGAAAATCTCACCTTCTTTTACAGCAAGCGACATTTGGTCAACGGCGGCATAATCGCCGAATTTCTTACTCAGCTGTTTGAGCTCCAAAATGTTCATGTTTCCACCTCTATGTCTTATGATGCTCTAATTATAAAAAAAAGAATGAACGGCCGTTAGTGCAGCTGTTCATTCCTTTGACGTGAGAATCTTCATATTTTTCACATGAAAATATTCACTTATTCAACCGGAAGCAATGTCGTGACGGAAAAACCGGCCGTGCCGTCAAAAATAACGGTTCCGTGCAAGACGGCCGCCCGTTCTTCCATACCGAGCATGCCGAGGCCTTTTTTAAAGCGGACGGCGCCGTTTCCGTTATCTTTGACTTCCGCTTTCACGGCTTTGTTCAGCACATGGATATCAATGAAAATCTGCGTGGCATCGGCGTATTTCATTGCATTGGTCAAGGCTTCGGTTACGTTTTCCTGAATGACTCTCCAATGCATTTGCGTCAGCCTGTCCAAATCGCCTTGATGCGTAAACGGAACCGGCATCCCGTTTTTGGCCGAAAATTCATCAATAAACGTTCTTAATCTGTGAATGCCCATTTGTTCAGCGGGCGGTTTCATATTTTTCAGTGTTATGCGGATATCCTCTATGCCTTCTTTGGAAATGGTAATGGCGTTTTGGAGCAGTTCAGCCGCTTTGTCCGGATGGGAGCCGAGCATCCGTTTCGCCGCTTCCATCTGAATGAGCGCGCCTGTCATGGAATGGCCGATTTTGTCATGGATGGCTTGGGACAATCTGTTTCTTTCTTCGAGTTTGCCGGTATACTCCGATTGTTTGATATATTCTGTGCTGCTGTGCAGCTGTTTCGTCAGTTTTTCAATGCTTGAGCGCATGCTGTCTGACTGCTCTTCATATTTTTTCAGCCGGTCGCTGGACCGGGCGGCCAAAACGAATATCGCCAAGCAGAACAAGGTCATGACGATATAAGTCGGAAGGTCGCCGTACGGGACAAATAAAAACGGCAAAAACACGAGCAGGCAGAACACATAGCGGTGAACCGGATATTCGGCAAGAACGGCAAAAATGGCGGGCGGCAAAAGAAATAGAAACGCCGGATGGCCTAAGGCGGAAAGCCAAGCAGTCAATGCCAGCGCCATGAGGGTGATCCCGCGCCTCCAAGCGGTCGGCCTGATCATGCAGACCGCAATGCCCAGACACAGATAAAGCAGCAGAAACAAGACGGCGTACGGCATGTAAAGGCGGTCGGCCGATACGAACAAAAAGGCCGTATAAAAAATGACGATCAGTCTGCTCATCAGCATCCAAAAATCCAAACCGTTCAACGCTCGTTATCCACCTTCCCGGTGATATAATAAATTGCGATCTGCGTTCTGTGCTCAAGACCGGTTTTCCCTAAAATAGATGAAATATAATTGGCCGTCGTCCCTTCAGAAATGAAAAGCTGTTTTGAAATTTCTCTGTTCGACAGGCCTTTCGCAATAAGCGACATGATGCTGAGCTCTCTTTCAGTAAACTGGCTTTCATCAATCTGATGCGCGGCTTCCGCCGGGCGGGAAAGGCTGTCTTTTATTTTATCCAGCACGGTGTCCTGAAGGATGCTGTGCCCGTTGAAGACGCTTTTGATCGCATCGCGGATCCGTTCCGGCTCGGTATTTTTTAATAAATATCCTTTTGCGCCGTTTTTAATCGCTTCTAAAATATACTCGTCGTCGTCAAATGTCGTCAGGATCATCGGCTTCGTATCTGTTTCCTCCGCGATCCGTTTTGCGGCTTCGACGCCGTTCATCACCGGCATGCGGACGTCCAGCAAGGCGATATCGACGGGATTGTGTTTACAATACTCTGCCGCCTCTAATCCGTTTTCCAGCGTTGCCGATACTGTAAATTCCTCATATGTATGCAAAATGATTTTCATTCCTTCTCTGATGAAAGAATTATCATCCGCGATAATGACATTAATTTTCATAGCCGCACCCTTTGTGTTTTTGTTTCATTATATACCATCCGATTTTAAATCAAAAAGCCTTCCGGCGAAATGTGGTCGGAAGGCGGATCGGTCAAGCCGGTTTTTTCAGTTGGATGAAAAACAGCATCAGAAAAGAAATCATCATAATACAGATCACCCACACCCAGGCGAGTGTTTCATTGCCGGAATCCATGGCGACGTAAATCGCTGTCGGCAGCGTTTGGGTGACGCCCGGGATATTCCCCGCAAACATTAAAGTCGCCCCGAATTCACCGAGCGCCCTTGCGATACTGAGAATGCTTCCGGTCAAAAGGGACGGAAAGGCAAGCGGGACGGAAATGCGGGTGAATACCTGCCACCTGCCGGCTCCGTCTACTTTCGCCGCTCCTTCGATGTCAGAATCAACCGCGGCGAAACCCGTTTTGGCAGACTGATACATAAGCGGGAAGGCGACAATGGCCGAAGCGATCACCGCGGCCCACCACGTGAAAATGACGGGCTGGTGAAAAATCCGCTCAATCGCCCGGCCGATAAAGCTGTGTTTCCCGAAAATGATAATGAGAATGAAGCCGACAACGGTAGGCGGAAGAACGAGCGGGAGCATAAACAGAGTCTCCACAGCCGTTTTTCCGGGAAATCGCGCTTTCGCCATCCAGGCGCCTGCAAGCGTTCCGAGAAGGATGACGGCGATGCCCGAAGCCAAAGCCACCTCAAAAGACAATACGACTGGGGTGAAAAATTCCGAAGCCGTAATGTTACTTGGCAGTAAATCCATATTTCTTAAACACTTTCATCGCTGCATCTGACTGCAGATACTGATAAAACGCTTCTGCTTCTTTACGGTGCTTTGTATCCTTGACGATGCCTAGCGGATACACGATCGGATCGTGCGTTTTCGCCGGTGCTTCATCGGTGATTTTCACCTTTTTCGAAATCAGCGCGTCTGTTTTATAGACAAGCCCGGCATCGACATTTCCGGTTTCAACATAAGAAAGCACCTGGCGGACGTCTTTTGCATAGACGACTTTATCTTTTACCTTGTCCCACAGGGATAATTTAGTCAATGACTGTTTGGCGTATTGTCCGGCCGGAACGGATTCAGGCGTGCCGAGCGCGATTTTTTCCGTGCTGTCTTTTTTCAGGTCATTCAGATGTGTAAGGTGTGCGCTGTTTTTCTCAGGCACGATCATGACCAGATCGTTTTTCAAAAGGTCTGTGCTGTCCTTTTTGTCGATATCGCCGTCATGAACAAGCTTTTCGAATTTATCTTCGGCTGCCGAGAAGAATAAATCAGCTCCCGCGCCTTGGGAAATTTGTTTTTGCAGTGTGCCTGATGATCCGAAGTTGTCTTGAATGGCCACGTTTGAATGTGATTTTTCGTAGTTGGTTTGGATTTCTTCAAGCGCGTCTTGAGCGCTCGCCGCCGCGGAAACGGTCAGTGTTACTTTTTCGTTTTGTCCGCCTTTGGACGATTGTCCGGATGAGCAGCCCGCAGTTGCGAGGAAAACGGCCATAGCCGCAGTTGTGAGTAGTGTCGCTTTCTTTTTCAACATTGTGCACCCCTTATAGCTAAATATCATTAGATCAAACTAATTATAACGCAATTGTACGTAATGGTGCGGTTTTTTTTCAATATCTGAACAGTTATAATAAAAATGGAGCGTGATAATATGACAGAAGCCACTTCCTATACAATAGAAGAAGTTGCGGGCCTTTTGAAGGTCTCAAAACTGACAGTATATGATTTGATAAAAAAAGGACTCATTCCGGCGTACAGGGTCGGAAGACAGATGAGGGTCGATGAAGAAGGCTTAAAACAATATAAAGCAAACATGAGGATGTCTAAAGAGCCATCAGCAGTCAAGGCGGCTGACCCGCCCCGCAGGCCGGAGCCGGAAAAAAGGCAGTCTGTTATCATCAGCGGCCAGGATGTGTCGATGGATCTCCTCAGCAAACAGCTGGAACAAAAAATACAGGCGTCCCCGCTCCGCAAGTACAGCGGCAGCTTAAACAGCCTGATCGAGATGTACCGGGGAGCCTGCGACATCGTCAGTCTGCATCTGTATGATGGGGAGACGGGGGAGTATAACATCCCGTATGTGAAGCGCATTCTTTCAGGAGAGCCGTTTGCGCTCTTTCATGTCGTGCTTCGGCAGGCCGGATTATACGTGAAAAAGGGCAATCCGCTGAACATTCAGGGCTTTCAGGATTTGAGCAGAAAGGATGTCCGTATCGTCAATCGCGAAAAAGGATCAGGCGCGAGGGTGCTGCTGGACGAACAGCTCAGATCATTCGGCATCACGCCGTCTGAGGTTGCCGGCTACCATGACATTGTCACGGATCATTTGTCAGCGGCTTCACAAGTATCAGGCGGAAAAGCGGATGCGGGAATCGGCTCGCAGCATGCGGCGCATATGGCGGGCACGGATTTTATCCCGGTAATCAGTGAGCAGTACGATGTGGTCGTCTTAAAACAAAACCGGGAGCTTGTTCAAAGCGTGCAGGACATTCTCTATTCCGGGGAATTCAAGTCTCAGCTTTCTCAATTATCCGGATATGATACGAAAATGACCGGTCGGCTCATATATGAAACATAAAAAACCCCTCCAATGACGGAGGGATTTTTTATTGTTTGTAAAACCGCAGCAGGTCGCCGTTTAATATTTTATCGGAGAGCATCAGTTCTTGTTCCGCTTTTTCTTTCTCATCGCTGCACGCGCCTATGTCAGAAAGCGGTTCGCCCGTTTTGCGGCTGTAACATGTATTTTTCGTATAAATATGATCATCCGTGATAAAGCTGCCGTTTCTCAGCACAGCAAACGGAGTCCGCTCTTTGGAAAACAGGTCATTGCCGAACTGAATGCTGCCTTTCGTTTCAATGCCGAGCAAGTGAAGCAGCGTCGGTCTTACATCAACCTGTCCCGCGGCGGAAGCGATCGTTTCCGGGTCACGGTCGGTCACCCCGGGAATATGAATGATAAACGGCACGCGCTGGAGCTGAACCGTATCAAACGGCGTGATTTCTTCTTTGCCCAAGAATTCGGCAAGTCCTTTATTGTGGGCTTCGGATATGCCGTAATGATCTCCCATCAGGACGATCATCGCGTTGTCATACAGCCCTTCTTTTTTCAGCTTGTTGAAAAAGTGTTTTAGCGCCTCATCTTCATAGCGGACCGTCGTCACATAACGGTTTAACAAATCACTGCTTGTGTCCGGTTCCTCAATGAGCTGATCCTGTTTATCAATTTCAAAAGGAAAATGGTTGGTCAAAGTCAGCAGGCTTGCGTAAAACGGCTGCGGAAGCTTCTTTAATTTTTCCGCTGACTGTTCGAGAAATTCCTTGTCCTTCAGACCCCAGCCCGTTGAATTTTCCGGTGTCACCTTAAATTCATCCGCGTCGAAAAAACGGTCGATGCCGAATGCCCCGTACATCTCATCCCGGTTCCAAAAGGCTTTATGATTGGCATGCAGAACGGCCGAATAGTACTGATGGTCTTTTAACGTATGGTACAGCGTATTGAACCGGTGGCCGCTTTTGGTGAAAAAAACGGCGCCGCTTGAAGACGGATACAGCGAATTCGCAGTAATGAATTCTGAATCTGAGGTTTTTCCCTGTTCGGTCTGCTGATAAAAGTGAGTGAAGTCATAGCTTTTTTTCCGCAGCTTATTCATAAACGGGGTAATCTCCCGCCCGTTGACCCGTTCATCCATCACAAAACGCTGTGTTGATTCAAGCGTGACAAAAATCACATTACGCCCTTTAGCAAGCCCGAACTTTGCATCGGACGGGCGGCTGTAGTCGGCTTGGGTGTAGTTCGCGACCGCGGCAAGACTGTCTTCGTCGGCAAACGCTTTAGCCCCTGCATTCAGCGTCTGCGAAATGGTGTCATACAAATGAAAGTGGAACAGGCCGATTCCTTTTACGAGCGCTTCACGATCAAAAGGATGCCTGAACAGCTTCGGCTGCTCGGCCTCAGACAGCGCAAGGTTGCACAGCATGAGGCCGGCTGATGCCCACGCATACGCTTTGACGGTCCGGGCGCCCGCTTTTCCCTTACCGGCTTTATGCCTTCCAGATAGGTAAAACAGAACCGCAATATCCGCGAATAAAGCGATGTACAGCGGGTGAAACAGCTCTTGGACGCTGCTTCCCATATCGCCCATATTGCTCGCCTGAAACAAAACCGGTATGGTGATAAAATCAATATAAAACCCGTAAAACACCGTATTCGCGATTAAAATCCCCGTCAGCATCACATTTGCCGAAAGCAGAAAGATCCGCTGCTTCTTTTCCGTCAGCAGCAGGCCGATGCCGAACAGCGGCACAATAAAGCTCAGCGGATTAATGAGAAGCAGACATTCCTCAAGAACCGAATTGTTTTGCAGATCAAAACCAAGCTTGTAAACGGCGTATGTTTTTATCCACATGAATAGGATGGACAGGCATAAAAACCGATGATTGCTGAAAAAGGATTTTTTCATATGTATGACTCCTCACCCTAAAAGCGAAAAGACGCTTTTTGTCTAAGAGATGCGGCCGTGAACCAATTCGTATAAATAATAGCAGGATACAATCGTTAACCCGGCCAGCACAAGCTGCTCCGAAAAGCTCCCCGTCCTCATATAAAGGGGAAGACGGAAGCGGATGGCAGACGGAAACAGCAGTTTAATGCCGTTGACGGTCCATGCGTCAAGCACAAGGTGGCTTGCCATTCCGATCATCAGTCCGGCGGAGATGCTTGGATTCGGGATATAGGCTGCCGTGATGAAAAACATAATAAGCATAAACAGCAGACTGTGTGTAAACGTTCTGTGGCCGAACACCGTGCTTACGATTTTGGACAGAACGGGCAGCGTTCTGCCGATTTTGCTTTTCGTATGGCATATATCGGGAATCAGCGCCCCGAGGGCACCCGCAGAGGTCATAAGGACCGGATCATACCCGTAATAATACGCAATTGCGGAACAAGAAGCGATGCCTCCCATGATGTGTGTTTTTCCTGTCATTTTTCGCTTCTCCTTTTTATTTTTACCAGATCCCCTGAATTACAAATATATCAAGAGAATGCATGTTTGATCAACAAACTTTACCTGTTCCGCCAAAAGGAAGGAGGATCGGATTCCGCATATTCTGCCGCGGAAAAAGACACATTATAGGTGTACCTATATTTGATAAAGAGGTGATACAGATGGCTTTCTTTAACAAAGAAAAAGGCAAAAACAGCGATAAAAACAAAAACGTCATTCAAGGTGCGCTTGAGGACGCCGGTGCAGCTTTGAAAGACGATCCGCTTCAAGAAGCTGTTCAAAAGAAAAAAAACAACCGCTGACTATAAAAAACGGGTAGGGCAAATGCTCTATCCGTTTTCCGTCTAATTTTTCCCTTTGACAGATCTTTTTATCTCTGATAACCTCTGAGTAGAATTGAATGATAAAAATCCTCACTCTTTCTCGGTGAGGTAGAGGTTGCGCTTGATGATGAGTCGCACATGCCAGGCTGATAAGGGGCCGCAAAACATGTGTTAAAGGCATCAGCGCCGAAGTGTAAAGAAAGCCGATCCTTCTTTATGCTGGGACTGTATCTGAATAAGTGCAGGACTGCCGCGTGCTTTTTCGCGGAGGGCTATCCGGAGATCAAGGGTGTGTGTTTCTTTAAGCATGGACTTTTGTTCAGGCTTTTTTTGTGTGTAAATATGGTCTCGGGGTCTGGTCCGTACGAATGAACAACCAGGAGGTACAGGAATGGAACAGACGAAAAAATGGGGTTTTTGGTTATTAACGGCATTTGTCGTAGGAAATATGGTAGGCTCGGGCATCTTTTCCCTTCCGAGCACGCTCGCAAAAATCGCGAGCCCGTTCGGCGCTACATCGGCGTGGCTTTTAACGGGAGCCGGTGTGTTAATGATCGCGCTTGTCTTCGGTCACTTATCCATCCGCAAGCCTGAGCTGACGGCGGGGCCGCAAAGCTATGCGAGAGCGCTGTTCAGTGATCGGAAAAAAGGGAACGCAGCCGGTTTCACGATGGTGTGGGGCTACTGGGTGGCGAGCTGGATCAGCAACGTGGCGATCATCACCAGCCTTGCCGGATATTTAACTTCTTTTTTCCCGATTTTAACGGATAAGCGTGAAATGTTTTCAATCGGCGGTCAGGCGGTTACACTTGGCCAGCTGCTGACGTTTGCCGTATGTACGGTTTTATTGTGGGGCACTCACACGATTCTCGTTTCCAGCATGAACGGTGCGAGTAAATTAAATTTCGTTACGACGTTTTCAAAAGTATTAGGATTTATCTTTTTTATCATTGCAGGTTTGTTTGTGTTTCAAACGTCGTTTTTCGATCATTTTTATTTTCCGGTTCAAACAGGTCCTCACACGGTTGAGGGAATCGGCGGTCAGGTCCACAATGCGGCGATTTCAACATTATGGGCGTTCGTCGGAATTGAATCGGCCGTCATCTTATCCGGGCGCGCCCGTTCGCAGCGCGACGTGAAACGCGCCACCATTACCGGCTTATTGATCGCGCTCAGCATCTATATTATCGTGACATTGATTACGATGGGCGTGCTTCCGCATGGTAAGCTTGTCGGCTCGGAAAAACCGTTTGTTGACGTATTATACGCGATTGTCGGCAATGCGGGAAGCATCATCATGGCGATTTTGGCGATCCTCTGTCTGTTCGGGACGATGCTCGGCTGGATTCTTCTCGGCTCTGAAGTTCCGTATCAAGCCGCGAAATCAGGAGACTTTCCCGCCGCTTTTGCAAAAACGAATAAACAGGGAAGCCCGGTTGTGTCGTTAATCGTCACGAATGTGATGTCACAGATCTTTATCTTTTCGGTTATTTCCCGGACAATCAGTGACGCGTTTACGTTTTTAACAACGGCGGCGACACTCGCTTATCTGATTCCGTATCTCGTATCTGCGTTTTACAGCCTGAAGCTCGTGCTGACGGGTGAAACGTATGACGAAATCAAGGGTTCAAGAGTGAAGGACGGTTTCATCGCCATCCTTGCCTGCATTTATTCTTTTTACGTCATTATTACCGGAACGGCCGATTTAACGACCTTTATTCTCGGTATCGGACTGTTTTTCGTCGGTTTGCTGTTATATCCTTTTGTTTCAAAGAAATTTGCAAACAACAGACAATCCGTATAAAAAAAAGACATCTCACGTCTGTGGGATGTCTTTTTTGGCGTCAGCGGATTACTTTTTGACGGCGTGTATATAATGAATGGTCTCGAATGCGGTTAAATGGTCAGTGCGCCCGCTGAAAAAACGGTCATTGATAACCGCTGGAGATAAATGTTCATAAATAAGCAGGCCTGATGATTCTAACAGCTTTTCAATTTCTTTATAGCTGAAACACGACAGCATCGGTTCCCCGCCTGCCGCAGCCATTTTCACCATGTTCTCCACTCTATTTGACAGTCCTTTTTCTTCAAAGAGCGACTCATCCGCATAATCAAACACGACAGAGCTGCCGGGCGGGACTTCGGCAAATAATTGTGTAAGCAGGCGGGCGAGATGCTCTTTCGTTAGATAGTATGACACACCGAGCAGGCTGAAAAAGGTTTTTCGGCGGGAAAAACCTTCCTGATTCAGTCGGCTGAAAGAAAGCGGAGCCGTAAAGTCCATCGGCGCAAAATGAAGACGGCTCGGGATATCGCGCTCAAGACGTGTTAATCTGTTTAATTTGTCTTCCTGTGAAGCGCGGAGATCCACTTCAAAGATGTCTGTGCCGTTTGTCACCTCGGGATGCCTGAAACAGAAAGTATCCAGCCCTGCGCCGAGGATGACATACTGTTTAACCCCGAGCTTCACTTCATTCAAAAGCACTTCTTCACAATACGCCGCACGGGCTAACGGTGTAGGAGACAGCTGAACTTGAGTCACCCATTTTAAGATGTCATCCGGTTTGCCTTGAAGCTTCCGGGCCATGTCTTTGCTGAAAAATGATATACCTTGAATCAAATGATCGCTGATGTCCGACAGCTCTTTTTCAGATAAAAGATCTTGTGCCAAGAAATCATCAAATATCACCGGTGTGTCGTATTTACTGTGGTACGCCCTTACGAAAGCGGACAGCAGGGAAGTCATACTCGCCTTATTTTCTCTCATATTAAAGATCCTCCGTTATTTACGTCAATCTCCGGCCGGGAGAATCTTATTATACATGTTAATCCAAAAATGTAAATTATAGCATAAATGAATTTTTTTGTCAAGTTTTGTCGTCATAAAAAGCCGCTGTGACAGCGGCTCCCGGGTTACTTTGTTAAGCTTTTTGTGATGTAGTCGAGCTGGCCTTCGAGTGAAATCGGGTCTGAGAAATAGAAGCCGATCGGATCAATGTGATAGACATGGTTTTGCTTGACGGCATCGAGATTCTTCCAGATTGAACTGTCAAGCACGCCTTTGTCGTCACCGCCGGCCTGCCATGGCCCCATAAAGATATAGTCTCCCGCGAAGTCAGGCAGTTTTTCAAGTGAAATGCTGGCGTAGCCCGGCCCTTGATTAATGGCTTTTTCCTTCGTCAGTTTTGTGGCTTTCAGCCCGAGTTTGTCATAAATGATGCTTCCGCCGCGGCCGAAGTCTTTACCGAATACATAGATGTCTTTTCCGTTTGTCTGCATGATGGAGATGGTTTTTGAGCCGACCGCTTTTTGAACTTTTGTTTTAGCGGCAGCGGTTTTCTTATCCCATTCAGCCAGCCATTTGTCTGCTTTATCTTCAGTGCCCGTCATTTTCGCAAACTCTTTGAATTGATCAATGTTGCTGAGCTTGTCATATTTGATGGCGATGGTCGGCGCGATTTTTTCCAGTTTTTCAATATCGGCGTCTTGTGTCGTCCAGACAACGATTAAATCAGGCTTTAAGTCAATGATTTTCTCAACGGACGTGCCGTCGCCGATGTTTGTCACACCGTTTGTTTTCCCTTTGTAATACGGGTTTTTAAATACGTTTTGCGGCGCGCCGACAACATTGATGCCGAGCTGTTTGAAGTCGCCGTAGTAGCCGTCAGCCATGACGACGACACGCTTCGGGTGCTTCGGAATTTTAATATTGCCGTTTTCGGCTTTATAAGTGACGGTTTCTCCTGTTTCAGAAGAGCCTTTCGTGTCTGAAGAATTTCCGCATGCGGCCAAAGCGGCGATGAGCAGCACGGCAATCAGCGCAGCGCCGATTTTCTTGTATGTATGGAACATCTGACATTCCTTCTTTCATAAAAAAAATAGTGATAAAGAGAATCATTATCAGTGTGATTATATCACTGCTTTTATAGAGAAGCACGCTCTTTTTAAAGAAAAACTTTCTATTGTCATATGAAATTAGGTCTATTAAAAGAGAAGATAATAGTGCTATACTGAAACAAGTCATTGATAATCATTATCATTACCATTCTTGTTTTGAGAAAGGAAGAACGAGTGTTGGGTCTATTAAAAAAGAAGCAGACAATGACGGCTCAAGGGGCATCAGGGAGCAAAATCCAGTGGACGGCGCGTTCATTCCGGGCGGTTGTGCTGCTGTGTGCCGGTATTGCGGTTTTATTGATCGGCGCGGCCTTGTCTGTTTCCATCGGAGCTGCCGATATTCATCTGCGGACGGTGTGGGATGCTCTCTTTCACTTTCAGCCGCAAAATACATCTCATCAAATCATACGCGATCTGAGGCTGCCGAGAACTGCTGCCGCCGCGCTCGTCGGGGCTTTTTTAGCTGTGTCCGGGGCTATTATGCAGGGGCTGACGCGAAACCCGCTTGCTGAGCCTTCCATTATGGGCGTGACGTCGGGATCGGGATTTGCGATCGCTTTGGCATTTGCTTTTTTTCCGGGGCTCTCTGCCGCGGGGCTTGTTTTGTGGTCCTTTATGGGAGCGGGAATCGGGGCGCTCATTGTGTTTGGCATCGGCCTGTTTTCAAAAGGCGGGCTGACACCGGTGAAGCTCGCGCTGGCCGGTACGGCGGTCGGCTATTTCTTAACGGGGCTTTCAAGCGCGATTGCGATCCGTTTTGATGTCGCTCAGGATGTGAAGTTCTGGTATGCCGGAGGAGTCGCATCCGTGAAATGGGAGGGCGTCCAGCTGCTTTTGGCAGTCGGCGTCATCGGACTTTTGCTCGCATTTCTGATTGCGCGCTCAGTGACGGTGCTGAGCTTGGGTGAGGAGCTTGCCAAAGGGCTCGGGCAGTACACGGCGCTTGTGAAAGTCATCGGAATGGTTGTCGTTGTCCTCTTGACGGGGGCTTCAGTATCAGTCGCCGGAGCCATTTCTTTTATCGGCTTGGTGATTCCGCACATCACCCGTTTTTTAGTCGGTGTAGATTACAGATGGATTATTCCTTGTTCGGCGGTATTCGGCGCCGTTTTGTTAGTCTTCAGTGACATTGCGGCAAGACTCGTCAATGTGCCGTTTGAAACACCGGTCGGCGCTTTAACGGCCCTTATCGGCGTTCCCTTTTTCTTTTATTTGGCGCGCAGGGAAAGGAGAGGGCTGTAATGAATGTGAAATCGAAAAAACCGCTGGCGGTTACAGCCGTTACGTTTTTGCTCATATGCATCGTCTTTTTTATCAGCTTAAATATGGGTGTGATCCGGATTGCGCCTTTCGATGCATTACGTGTCTTTTTCGGACAGGGGGATGCCCGGGATCAGCTCGTTTTATTTGAATTCAGGCTGCCGCGCATGGTGCTGTCATTGCTGGTCGGTGCCGGAATCGCCGTTTCAGGCGCGATTTTTCAAAGCGTGTCTCAAAATGACTTGGCGGAGCCGGGCATTCTCGGTATTAACGCCGGGGCGTCTTTGGCGGTCGTTTTGTTTATCTTCTTTTTCCAAGGGTCCGCTGCTGATTTAAGCATGTTCAGTACATGGCTGCTTCCGGTGAGCGCTTTGGCGGGGGCTTTTCTGGCTGCGCTGCTCATCTATGTGCTCGCTTGGAAAAAAGGTGTTTCGCCTGTCCGGCTCATTTTGGTCGGGATCGGCGTCAATGCGGGGTTTAATGCGCTTCTCCTGATTTTTCAGCTGAAGATGGACCCGCGGGACTTCATGCAGGCGCTTGTATGGATTTCCGGTTCGATTTGGAATGCCAATTGGAAAATGGTGCTGTCCATTTTGCCGTGGCTGCTGGTTCTTTTGCCGTTCAGCCTCTATAAAGCGAGATATTTAAACGTGCTCCAGCTCGGTGACCAGCTGGCGGCGGGACTCGGCACCCGGGTCGAAAAGGAGCGGCGCATTCTGCTGTTTTCAGCCGCCGCCTTGGCCGCGTCATGTGTTGCGGCAGCCGGCGGAATCGCTTTTCTCGGATTGATTGCCCCGCATTTGGCGAGAAGGCTTACCGGGCCGCGCCATCAAACGCTTATTCCGGTTTCGGCTTTAATCGGCGCATTTTTATTTCTGCTCGCTGATACGCTGGCGAGAAATGTGCTTGCGCCGTCCGAGGTTCCGGTCGGCTTGGTGATTTCCGTGCTCGGAGCGCCGTATTTTGTATATTTGCTGATGAAAACGAAATAGAGGAAGGAGACTGCCGCGATGAACTCATTATCGGCGGAACAGCTTACTGTCGGTTATGGAGACCGTCTGATAGCGAAAGAATTGGACATCGCCATACCGAAAGGAAAAATCACAACGCTGATCGGCCCAAACGGATGCGGAAAATCGACGGTTCTTAAGACGATGTCAAGAATCATGAAACCGAAATCCGGCGCCGTCTATTTAAACGGACAGGCGATCATGCAAAAATCCACGAAGGACATCGCCAAGGAAATGGCCATCCTTCCGCAGACGCCTGAAGCGCCGAGCGGGCTGACGGTATACGAACTTGTTTCTTACGGCAGGTTTCCGCATCAGTCCGGAATGGGCCGCTTGAGTGATAAAGACCGTGATATGATCAAATGGGCGCTTGAAGAGACGGGGATGGCCGAATTTTACGACCGGCCGATCGAAGCGCTTTCCGGCGGGCAGCGGCAGCGTGTGTGGATCGCCATGGCGCTCGCTCAGGAAACGGAGCTGCTGCTTCTTGATGAACCGACCACTTATTTAGATCTCGCCCATCAGCTTGAGATACTGCAGCTGCTGGACAAATTAAACAAAGAGCAGGGGCGCACGATTTTAATGGTCATTCATGATCTGAACCATGCCGCCCGTTTTTCCCATTATATGATTGCGCTGAAAAAAGGGCGCGTCATCAAGGAAGGGACGGCGGAGGAAGTCATGACGCCCGGCATATTGAAAGACGTGTTTCAGATTGACGCACAGATCGTTAAAGATCCGCGCACGAACAAACCCGTCTGCTTGACATACGATTTAATCCGGCATGAAAATGCCACGGTATGACGGTAAAAACGCAGAACCATTTCGGTCTGCGTTTTTTTATTGCGCCCGGGGCTGCTTTTGCCCGGAGACGCATTTATCCAAAACGAAAAAAACCCCCGCCACAATCAGCTCCTCGGTCGTTGACAGCCAAATCTTTTCAATCAGTTTATCCGTCGTATACGCGGTCATCCAGAGGAACAGCAGCTGAACGGTGCTGGCTAAAAGAAGAAAAGGCAGCCTGCCCGTCCCAAAAAAAATAAAGCTATGTATCATCAGCCGCTCAAGCGGTTCAAAACATAAACCGAGAAGAATAAAAAGCACGGAAAAAAGCAGGACGTACGCCATTGATCCGTAGCTCGTCCCGGCTAATGAAAAAACGGTCATCATCACGATGAAATACCCGAATAATACGGCGGCCGCTGCCAGGGCATACCTGAGCACCCGGAGAAAAAACAATTTCGGCCCGTTTTGATTGATCATCTGCTCAGCTCCTTTTTACACACACCGACTTGCAGAGACGGACTCTGCAAGTCGGTGTGTGTCTTTAGCATTTCTTTTTGACGACAGGGTGTTTCTCTTTCGAAAGAATATCCGTAAAGCCTTTGCCCAGATCAAGATGCTGCTGGACGAATTTCTCAGGAAGCATGGCGAGCCATTGGTTCAGAGACACATCGGCGTAGTGGTCATCCTTGAAGATTTCCAAGAAGACGAGCGGCTCATCCCCCAGATTCTCTACATAATGGCCCATGGCGAACGGAACGTAGCCGACATCTCCGGCCTGATAGTTGAAAGTTCTCGCATGGCCGTCCGAAGCAAACACCGTCATTCTTCCTTTACCGGAAATATAATACTGCCATTCATGCGTATTCGGATGCCAGTGCAGCTCTCTCATTGCGCCCGGTTCGACCACGACAAGCGCTGAAGCGATCGTTTTGGACACTTTGAAATTTGTGGAATCCGCAATATATACTTTGCCGCCGTCCGTTTCAGCAGTCGGACCTTCATCCAGCAGACGGTAGGTGAACGGGTAAGGCACCTCGCCGTTCGGTCCTTCCACAATGTCATCTTTCAGCTTGCCGGGAACAGGTTCTTCAAAGATATATTTTTCTTTCCCCGGCAGTCCGGCAAGGTCTTTTTCTGAAACCCCGAAGTTGCTGGCGATGACATCAAGCGGCGTGTGGGCAAGCCAGTCCGTTACTTGGAATGTGCTGTTTTCTGAGAATGAACCGTCATCAAAGACTAAAAGGAATTCACAGCCTTCTTTCAGCGCCTGAATGGAGTGCGGCAGGCCTGACGGGAAATACCACAGATCTCCTTCTTTCACGTCATCAATAAAACTGCGTCCCTGTTCATCAACAATTGTGACCCGCGCTTTGCCCGTCAGCATATATGCCCATTCCGCTTCTTTATGCCAATGCAGCTCACGGATGGCGCCCGGTTTTAAACGCATGTTGACAGATGCGAGATTTTTAGAAATCGGCAGCTCGCGGACGGTTACCTCACGCGCGTATCCGCCCTTTTCCAGCCGGTTATGCACATCTGAGAAAGAGAATTTCATATTATCCACCGTGCCGTGATCCGTTTCCGGCGGCGTCAGCATATCGGGATTTTGGCGGTCTCTTTCAAGGTTGCGCGGTATCGTGACGGTCGCTCCTTTGTCTCCTCTGATCGGCTGCGGGATATTGCAGTTGTTTTCTTTTGACATGTAAATCGTCTCCTCTCAAGCTTTGGTTTTCAGAAAGAGAATGTGAAAGGCCTTTCGTTTTCCCTTCTGCTTTGTTAAGTGATGCGTCCTGATGAAAAGTCAACTTCGTGTGAAAATTAATTTTTCATTTTCTGGTCTTTCAGCTCCGCCATCAGCTCGATCAGGGCGTCAAACTTCTTCTCAAACCGGGTGAGAAGGTACATGGCAATCAGAGCCGGAAAGCCGAGATTGCCGATCTGTCTGACAACTTCTTCTATAAAAACCTGATCCATCACCAGCCACCTCCTGACTTGACCTGCAGTCATGTATATAAGTGAAAGAAGGTGCTGCTCTTGTAAACCTGATATCCGGGCGGAGGGTCTTTTTTTTGTTGCGGAAAAACCGGGACATAAGGAGTGTGGAACCTTAGTCGGAAAGGAGTAGTTTACTTTTTTTTGCTTTCTTTCATTTAATTTAAATAGGAGGCGGTTTTATGGACTATCAAGTTCTTTTACGGTCAAAATGCAAGGAAATCATGAAACATCCGATCGTCAAACATTTCTTGAGTGACCCTAAGCATTACGAGAAATTTAAAAATGTGCTCGAACATTCAGACGAGAAGGATGCAAAATCACTGGACGAACATTTTAAGCAGTTTTATAAGGAAATCCGGATCATCAAATATATGAATTCTATGATCCGGATTTTCTCCATCGACTTTGACAAGCGCATCCGCAAAAATCAGAAGCGCTATCCGCTTACGGTGGATCAGCCGGAAGGAGGTGAAGCGCTTCCCTATGAAATGGGAAAAGACGCGTATGAAGAGTTTCTGCGGCAGCAGGGGGATTTGAGCCAGCATGTCCAAAACCGGGATTTATACGAAGCGCTCCAGACGTTAACCGATAAACAAAAAAGCGTGCTGACGAATATTTACCTTCACGGAGCGACAATGAAGGAGATTGCCGAGTCTCTGGGGGAATCGCGGCAGAACATTTCCAATATTCATAAAAAGGGTCTCGACAATCTCAGAAAGCAGCTGGACAAGCAGAAAAAAGGGGGAAAATAAGCAGTGAACGGGCCATTTGACTTCAACAAGGGGAAAACAGATATCGACGAAATGGAACTCTTGATTTCGCGTTTTTCGCCAATGATAAAAAAAAACTAAGCAATACGTCTTACCAGGAAAGAGAAGATCTGGAACAGGAATTGAAGATTAAAATCGTAGAGAAAGCAGACATGCTGTTATGCCAGGAAGTGCCGGGATTTTGGGAATTTATTCTTCATCTTATAAATGAAAGCTCCTGACAAAGCGGCGGGATGATTGGGATTCCGCTCTGACACCGCGAGAAAAACGAGAGGAGACGTCCGGTCTCGTTTTTCTTTTCTGTTTCCCCGCAAGACCTCCGCACTAAAAAAGTACCAAATCTTATCCATATAATGATATGATGAAAAAAACAAAGAGAAAGGAACGTCCAAGGTGGAAAATGCGTCAATTTTAATTGTAGACGATGAGAAGGCGATCGTTGATATGGTCAAGCGCGTTCTCGTCAAAGAAGGCTATCACAACATTAAGACGGCAGGCAGCGCAGAGGAAGCGATTGAGTTTGTTAAACATGAGACAGCGGATCTGCTCGTGCTGGATGTGATGATGGAAGGCATGTCCGGTTTTGAGGCATGCGCCGAAATCCGGAACTATACCGACGCTCCGATCTTTTTTCTGACTGCCCGGTCGTCTGATGCGGATAAGCTGTCAGGATTTGCATTGGGAGCTGACGATTATATAACAAAGCCGTTTAATCCGCTGGAATTGGCGGCGCGGATCAGGGCGACATTGAAGAGAACCTATAAGCGCGAAGAGAAAACGGCGGTAAAAACGTACTCATACAGCCATTTTTCCTATTCGCCGCAAAACGCCGAGCTGATCGTCGGGGGCGAGCCCGTCAGCTGCTCCGCACAGCTTCTGCAATTGCTTCAATATTTCTGTGAACATCCTGATGTGGTGCTCTCGAAAGATCAGATCTATGAAAAAGTGTGGGGCTATCCGTCTTACGGCGACAACAACACCGTCATGGTTCACATCCGCAAGCTCAGAGAAAAGATTGAAAAAGACCCCAGCAATCCGTCCTATATTGTAACGGTGCGCGGCCTCGGTTATCGGTTTATTCCCGATCAAGGAGAAAAAGGAACCCGCTCATGAGAATGCGCGGAAAATTTCTGCTTCACTTTTTCGGTCAGCTGCTGCTGGTCATCCTGCTGATGTCCGTTTTGGCCGTCGCTTCTTTCTTCTATTTGGATTGGCGTTTCAGCGAAGCGGAAGCCAATGCGGGACTTACTAAAGCGACGGCAGACTCGTTTGAAGCGTGGCTTGATAAAAACGAAGACGGCACATGGGATGTCGATGAATTTTTAAAGATGTCGGTCAGAAAGCAGAAGGGCTGGCTGCAGATCATTAATGACAAAGAAAAAACGGACTACGCGTACAGAGTGCCGAAAGACGTCCCGAGCCATTACAGCAGAAAAGATCTCTTATCCATTTATCAGTACCGGAATTTTGACAACTATAAGCTGAACTACTGGACGGTCACGATTAATGATGAGACCTATCTGATTCTGTTCGGCTGGAAATCCGCCAGTGAGCAGCTTCTCACTTACATCGAGTCCCAGGAGCCATCCCTCGCTTCTCTTTCTCAATATAAAAAAAGCACGGTTGATTATATTAAACGGGAAAAAGGGGCGGTCTACCTTCTCGAAGACAGCGGCAGACTGCTCGGGGATATCAACAGCACCAAAAAAGAGCGGAACACCGTCAATGAGCTTGAATTGCTGAAATACAATTCCAAACCGTGGAATTACAAGCGGGAAATTTCTTTTAAAAGACTCGATAAAACGAAATGGATGGTCGCGTCTGTGCCGAATCCCGTGTACATTCCCGATCATGAGTTTAACAAGTCATTTCTGAGAAATGTGATGAAAACCCTCTTCCTCTTGATCGGAATCTTAGTATTGATGATCTGCATCCTGACCATCTGGTACTCTTTCCGTTTCGGCTGGCCGCTGTTTCATACCATCAAATGGCTCGTCAATTTATCAAAGGGCCGGCTTGAAGAGCCGAAGAACCGCAAAGGACAGCCGGTCAGCAAAAACAAAAAAGGCAAAACAAAGCAGCCGTTCCGCTTTTTCGCCGAGATTTTCGAATCAATGGATCAGCTGACGGACACGCTGAAGCGGGATAAGAAAAACAGAGAAAAAATCCAGGCGACAAGGGAAGAGTGGATCGCCGGGCTGAGCCATGACTTGAAAACCCCGCTGAGCACGATTTACGGCTACAGCATGATGCTTGAATCGAAGCAATACGATTGGACCCCGGAAGAAGTCAAAGAAATGGGGCAGATCGTCCGGGAAAAATCAGAATATATGTCGAAGCTGATTGAGGACTTGAACTTGACATACCGTCTGAAAAACGCCGCCCTCCCGATCGAACGGCGTCTGATCAACGTCGTTCCGTTTATCAGAAACGTCACGAACGATTTCACGAAAAACACGTTCTCGGAAGGCTATGACATCGCCTTTGAAACCAAAAAGGAAGATATTCTTTTCGCCATTGATGAAGCATGGTTCCGCCGTATTCTGGAGAATCTGCTGGCAAACGCGGTAAAGCATAATAAGAAAGGGACCGCCATTCGGGTCGTGCTTGAGGAATCAGCAGAACAGCTCATTCTGAAGGTGAAAGATAACGGAAGAGGAATGGACGACGAAACGATTCACCAGCTGTTTAACCGTTATTACCGGGGAACGAATACGAAGGGGCCGTCAGAAGGAACTGGGCTCGGGCTCGCCATTGCCAAGGAGCTGGTTCACCTCCATAACGGAACCATTCATGTCAACAGCAGAATCAGCGCCGGAACGGTGATTACGATTCTTTTTAAAAAAGATTGAGTTTGGACGCCGCTTTGTCGGGAATAACATATAGAAGACTGACAAGCAAAAGAAGAGGTGTTCACACATGGAAGCAGCATTACGAGCAGATACGAGAGCAGTTATAGGAGAAGGCCCTTTGTGGGATAAGGACAAGCAATGCCTGTACTGGGTAGATATACTGGGCAGCCAGCTCCATATTTTTACTCCGGCTGACGGAATCAACCGTTCCGTTAAATTCAAATCATTTGTCACGGCTCTGGCCTTGTATTCAAAGGAAGAGCTGGTGATGACGATGAAAGACGGATTTTACCTGTACAATCTCCGGGAAGACACATTGACGAAGATGAAGCAGCCGAAAGACATGCGGGAAGATATCCGTTTCAATGACGCAAAATGCGATCCGTCCGGAAGATTATGGGCGGGGACGACGAGCATGGAAGGCAAAGAAGAGGAGGCTTCTCTGTACCGTCTGAATACGGACGGCAGCCTTGCCAAAATAAAAGACCAGGTCTCCACTTCGAACGGTTTGGATTGGGATCGGGACCGAAACCTGATGTACTATATTGATACTCCGACGCAGGAAATCGTCTGTTATGCATACGATCCTAAAACCGGAGCCGTATCAGATCCGAAAACAGTCTACCGCTTTCCGGAGTCGCAAGGATCTCCCGACGGGATGACCATTGACCGGGACGGAATGCTGTGGGTGGCTCTGTTCGGAGGCGGCCGTGCCGTCCGGATTGACCCGTTTTCGCATAAGGAAATTGCATCTATTGAAGTTCCCGCAAAATACGTCACCTGCTGTGCGTTCGGAGGAAGGGAGCTCAACACATTATACATTACGACCGCGACGGAAAAATTGACGGAAGCCGAAAGACTTGAACAGCCGCATGCGGGCGGCCTGTTTTCCGCAGAGCTTGAGACAGGCGGCTGGGAGCCGGTTCCGTTTGCAGGCCTCATGTAAAAAAGCCCTGGCATATGGGAATGGTCCCATTGTGCCGGGCTTTTTTTGTGTTAAATGGAACGGATGATGCCGCCTTCAACCCGCTGTGCGGTGCCGTTAATGGCAGATGCCGCAGCTGAAGCGAGAAATACAATCGTATTGGCGACTTCTTCCGGGGTCGCATAGCGTTGGATCAAAGATGTCGGTTCATTCACTTTAAAATAATCCCGGACGAAGCTGTCCGTATCTTCTCCGGCGGCCTTTGCGGCTCCTTCCATGTAAGAAGCGACGCCTTCGGTCCATGTCGGTCCCGGCAGCACGGAGTTTACCGTGACATTCGTGCCTTTTGTCATTTCCGCCATTCCCCGGGACAAGCTGATTAACGCCGTTTTCGTCATTGAATACGGAATCATTTGCGCAAGCGGTTTGACACCGGCTTCACTGGAAATGTTCAAAATCCGTCCGCTGTTTCTTTCAAGCATTTGCGGCAGAAAACGCCGGCACAGGCGCACAGCGCTCATGACATTCACTTCAAAATACCGGGTCCATTCGTCATCAGATACATCCGCGAAGTCCTTTACTTCGAAAAAACCGAGGTTATTAACGAGAATATCGACTTCCCCGATTCCGGCGGCGCGCTTGATCAAATCATCGGCCTCCTCCTGACGCGATAAATCTGCGGCGATGCCGTGAACCGTTCCGTAAGCGGAAAGCTCCTCAACCGTCCGTTCAACGGTTTCTTTTTTTCTTCCGTTTACAATCACCTCAGCGCCTTCAGTTAAAAAGCTTTTTGCCGCGGCTTTTCCGATGCCGGAAGTTGATCCTGTGATTAACACGAGTTTTCGTTCAAGCTGTAATTCCATGATGATCCTCCTTTTTACTCGATTGTGTAACAGTATACATGATGAATTTTAGTGTTTACGAATCATTTGCTTTCATGCAAAAAAGGCCGGATATACAAGCCTTCAAGACTTATAGTATAATTACTGCGAAAAAAGGATACGAATGTCAAGAAGACAATCGTTTACCATAATCAGGGGGAGTTAAAAGAATGAAGAAGATCACTGCCGTCTGGGCGGCGCTCTTTGTCACCGCCGTTGTGACCGCCGGCTGTTCCGGCGCGCAAGAAGAAGGAAACCCGGCAAAACAAAAAGCCGTTTCAACCGAGGCATTCCCGGTAACCATCAAGGATGCCGCAAATGACAAAGTAACCATGAAGCAGGCGCCGGAAAAAATTGTCTCCCTCATGCCGAGCAATACGGAAATTACATACGCGCTCGGACTGGGAGATAAGATCGCAGGCGTCACGACAAATGATACATATCCGAAAGAAGCTGTAAAAAAACCGAAAGTCGGAGATATGAATGTAAACGCTGAGAAAGTCATCGCGCTGAAGCCGGATCTCGTGCTGGCCCACGCGTCCTCAATGTCCGCTTCCGCCGATGCGATGAAGCAGTTAAAAGATGCGGGCATCACCGTCTTAACGGTCAATGATGCGCAATCGTTCCAAGATGTGTACAAATCAATCAGTATGATCGGAAAAGCAGCCGGCAAAGAAAAGCAGGCGGACAAGCTGATTAAAAAGATGAAATCCGACCTTTCCGGCATAGAAAAGAAAGCGGCGGCGATTTCTGAAAAAGATGAAAAGAAAGTATTCGTCGAGGTTTCTCCTGACGGCTATACAACGGGAAAGGGCACGTTTATGAACGAAATGCTTGAAGATATACATGCGAAAAACGCCGCCGGCAGCCAGACCGGCTGGGTGCAGCTGACGGATGAAGCGATTGTCAAAATGAATCCGGACGTCATCATTACGACAGACGGCGTAAAGGCCGCTGAAGTGGAAAAACGCGCCGGCTGGGGTGCCGTCAATGCGGTCAAACACCACAACGTCTATTCTGTTGATCCTGACCTTGTCACACGCTCAGGCCCGCGCCTTGTAAAAGGGGTCGAGAAGCTTGCGGAAAGCGTTTATCCTGAAACGTTTAAAAAGTAACCGGCCGCTGGCTTACGCGGTCAGCCTGCTGTTTTTAGCCGTTTGTGCGGCGCTTGGCATTTCAATCGGCAGTCTGCATATTCCTTTATCCGACGTTTTTTGGATCGGGGTCGGCCGGACATCCTCGGCTGACCCTATGAATGTCAATATTATGATGAATATCCGCCTGCCGAGAGTCGTTCTGGCCGCCCTTGTCGGAGCTGCATTATCCATTGCGGGAGCGGCGTTTCAGGGACTTCTGAAAAATCCGCTCGCCGACCCTTATACACTCGGGGTGTCTTCGGGAGCTTCGGCTGGAGCCGTGATCACCTTGTTTTTCGGCCTACAGATTCCCGTCATCGGCCGGTTCACACTTCCGGTTGTCAGCATCGCCGCAGCCATTGCGGTCATGGCGGCGGTTCTGTTTTTCAGCCGTCTCGTTCATGCGTCGATGTCTGTTTCGACGCTCATTTTGACAGGCATCATTATGAATTCTTTTCTCGGAGCTCTCATTTCGCTTGTGATCGCCTTAACGGGAAATGACCTGCTCCCGATTGTCCGCTGGCTGTTAGGAAGCGTGTCAATGAGAGGCTGGGGCTATGTCGCGCTGTTTCTGCCTTTTTTTCTGGCCGGGACGGCGCTTCTGCTTATCAATGGCAGAGAATTAAACATTATGACTTATGGAGAAGAAAAGGCAAGGCTGTTAGGCGTCAGTACGGAAAAAAGAAAATGGCTGATGATCGCTGCCGGATCTCTGCTGACGGGGGGAGCGGTTGCCGTATCGGGGACAATCGGATTTGTCGGCCTTGTCATTCCCCATGTGACACGGCTTTTATGGGGAACGGATCATCGCCATTTACTCCCGCTGTCAGCATTGACGGGCGCCGGTTTTCTCATTTTGGCTGATTTGTTTTCCCGCACCGTCATTGAACCTGTCGAATTGCCGATCGGCATTATGACGGCTTTGGCGGGAGCGCCTGTATTTGCCTTGATTCTGCTTCGCCAGCATCATGGAGGGAAACGCTTATGATCAGGGTGAGCGGCCTGTCCGGCGGGTACGGAGGCCGGATGATTGTAGAGGATGTCAGCTTTACCGCCGGAAAGGGTGAATTTGTCGGCATACTCGGTCCGAACGGCTCAGGAAAAACAACGCTGATGAAATTGCTGACGGGGATGCTTTCTCCGTCAAAAGGCGAGGTGCTTGTCGCAGGCAGGCCAGTGAGCAGATACAAGCCGCGGGAGCTTGCGAAAATCATGGCTGTTTTGCCGCAGCATACGGAGCAAGCCTTTTCATTTACCGTGAAGGAAACGGTGTCTTTCGGCAGATACCCGTATCAAAAAGGACTCTTCAGACAGATGGATCAACATGACGAAGACATTGTCCGGGAAGCGATGGAAATGACCGGCATCGACCGATATGCGCAGCAATCCGTCCGCAATCTGAGCGGCGGGGAGCGGCAGCGCGTCTTTCTGGCGCAGGCGCTGGCTCAGCAGCCTGAGGTGCTGTGTCTGGATGAGCCGACGACATTTCTTGATCTCAAATATCAAAAAGACCTGCTTGATACGGTGAAGCGGCTGACGAGAGAAAGCGGCCTGACGGTCATCAGTATTTTTCACGACCTCAACGCTGCAGGACAATACTGTGATCAGCTCCTCATGATGAAAGACGGACGTGCTTTTTCGAAGCAGACGCCGGATCAGGCTTTGAAAAAAGAAACGATTGAAGACATTTACGGCATCACCGTCAGTGCTGTCGGCCAAAAAGCGTCACCGAAACCGCTGATCGCCTTCATGCCGGAAGTGCGGGAGGAAAGAGAGTCTGTCAGCGCTTCGTTCGCCTCTTTGATAAACAAAAGCGGAAATACCGTAAAGCTTCAGACAGACCGTCCGTTCAGAATGTTGTCAACCGCATCTGACGGCTCAGGCTTTTCGTGGAGCCGCCGGCTTACCGGCTCAGCGGCGGCTGGTTTTGTCTGCCGGACGTTTGATTCGATAACGATTGCCGTGACCGCCAGGCACACCGTTTGGGCACTCATCAGCGGCCGCTTATCTGAACAAGGCTTTGTACGTCTGTTAACGGCAGCGGCGGAAGCGAGAATGCAGGCTCTTTCCGGCAGACAGGCAAACGGCGACATTGTCATTTGTGCCTTGCAGACAGGAAAGGTAATGGACGTCCGCCATGCGGAAAAAGCTGTGAGAAGAGGAACCGCGGCATGTGTAAAAGCGGCGGAAGAAGGAGGAACAGAACGATGAAGCTGTATACGAAAACCGGCGATAAAGGACAGACAAGCCTGATCGGCGGCAGAACGGATAAAGACAGTCTGCGGGTTGAAAGCTACGGGACGATCGATGAGCTGAACAGCTTTATCGGGCTTGCGCTTGCGGAGCTTGCTGATTGTGAGAATTGCGGTGATCTGAAAGCCCAACTCCGAAACATTCAGCACGAGCTGTTTGACTGCGGCGGCGACTTGGCGACTGTCACTGAGAATAAGAGCTATACATTAAGAGAGAAATCTATTACCGTGCTGGAAGACTGCATAGATCGTTATACCGCTGAAGCGCCTCCGCTTGAAAAATTTATTCTTCCGGGCGGGCATAAGGCGGCTGCTCAGCTTCACATCGCGCGGACTGTCACAAGACGGGCGGAGCGTCTCATCGTGAAACTTGGCAAAACAGAAGAGATAAATGACACGGTGATGCGTTACTTGAACCGCCTGTCTGATTATTTTTTCGCGGCGGCAAGAGCAGTCAACGCAAGACATGGCGTTAAAGATATAGAGTATGAAAGAAGCGCCGCAGTATTCCGTGAAGATGAATAACGTTTTGATTCAGCCGGCGAGAGGAAGCCGGCTGTTTTTAACGGCGATATCCATCAATTGAACCCTTATTGCCAGAAGGAAAATGTATCTTATGCATTATTGACTGAAAAATTAAAAAATGAGATATTATAAGAAACATTGTAAAAAAATGGGGGATTTGATAGATGGATACAAATCATAAGAGCGAGAGCATCTGGAATAAAAATTTCACCTTTCTGTTTATCTCAAGGCTTGTTAAATTGTCGGGAGACGGTTTTGCCTTTAATTCCATTCTCTGGTTTTTGATTTTTGACGGTGAAGGGGCGATCGGCACGGCGCTGTTAATTGCGGTTACGTTCCTTCCGGAGGCGATGCTGGCGCCGATTACCGGGCCTTTTATGAAGCAGCATACGCTGAAATTCTGGATGTATTTTTCAGACCTCACGCGCGCGGCGGTCGTGTTAATCATTCCGGTCTGTTATTTTAACGGTTTTTCTCCTTTATGGTTTGTGATGCTTCTTATGATTGTGCATTCAGCCACCGGAGCCGCTTATAATCCTGCATCTATCTCTTTAATCCCCAATATTGTCGGAGAAAACAGCCTGCAGAAAGCGAATGCGGTCATCCAGTCATCAGGCCAGATCGTCAGGCTTGCCGCCGTTACGCTGAGCGGAGTGTTTTTAACATTTATCAGTCCCGCCTATTCTTTGTTTATCGCACTTATATTCTATCTTCTATCAGGTTTTCTCGTACTCTTTATGTCATACCAAGTTCAGCGTGACAAACCGGATACCGCCGCCGTCAGACAGCGCGGGACGTATTTCGGAAGGCTTAAACGGGGTTTTGTGCTCGTCCGAAAACACCAGATTTTATACCCGCTCGCCATCTATTGTATTTTCATGAACTTTGCGGCCGCTCCGTGGGAGGCGCTTTCCGCCGTTTACGTCGCTGAAGATTTACATATGCCGCCGATCATTTACTCGCTTCTGAAAGCGACAGGCACGGGCGGAGCCTTTTTAATGGGTTTTATTTTGGCTAAGGTGAAGGTGAACAAATACGGTCTCCTGTTTGTGTCAGCGGGAATCATAGAAGGGGCGGCATTTTTCATCACCGGCATCAACACGTTTCTGCCGCTCGTCTTCCTTGCGGCGTTTGCGTTCGGTTCCGCCGTCAGCGCCATAAATGTGCCGGAGTATACCATCATTCAAACGTCTGTGGATCATGATGATCAGCCGCAGGTCTATGCCGTCATCCATATGATCTCCAACATATCCATTCCGCTCGGTGCGGTTCTTTGCGGATATGCGGCTAACGCCTTCGGGCCCGGAAAAGTCATTGCCGCCGGCGGTCTCGTTGAAGTCCTGTCAGGTCTCGGGATATTGTTCTTTACGAAGCTTGCCAAAGCGGAACGCACTGATCTCATCAAGGAAAAAGAAGCGAGCATCAGAATATAGCATTCTTGTAAAACGCCCTGCGCCGTCCGGTGCAGCGGCGTTTTTTTGATGTTAGGGTCGGGGGGCTTATACGACTCCGGTCTGATATGAAAATCAATCTCTGACTCGTTTTGCCGGCCGCGGGATTTGTTTATAGTAAAGACAAGGAAATCGAAAGGAGGATCTGCATGAATATAAATATAAAAACGGCAGGCGGCTTTCTGCTGATTGTGTTCGGACTTTCTGTCTTTTTCGGAGGAGGCCACTTCGCGTTTATCATCCCGCTGGCGATCGGAGGCCTGATGCTTTACTGGGGAATCAAACGTTTTTCAAAAGGCCGGGCGGTATCCGGTATCATCGCGGGCGTCATCGGAGCTATGATTCTTGTCGGCTCTCTGCCATTTATCGTTGCTATCGGGCTGGCTGGCGCTATGGTGTATTTCGGCTGGAAGATGATGAAGCAGGGCGGCTCAGACACCGCTTCCCGCCAGTATGAACCGGAAGCGTCATCACCGGGCTATCAATCAGGCTTTGACTCTGAATGGGAAGAATTTTTGAAGAAAAAATAAGGAGGAAGACAAAATGGTCTTAAAAAGAATAAGAGATATGTTCGTCGCATCTGTTAACGAAGGGCTTGATAAACTAGAAAATCCGAAAGTTATGCTGAATCAATATGTGCGTGATATGGAAAGTGACATCGCCAAGGCGAAACAAACGATTGTCAAACAGCACACGATCGTCCATCAGTTTAAGAAAAAACAGGAGGACGCTTCCGAAACGGCGGCAAAGCGGAAAAATCAGGCTCAGCTTGCCTTTGACGCCGGGGAAGAGGAGCTTGCGAAAAAGGCTCTGACTGAAATGAAATACCTTGAGGGAAAAGCGGCCGAACATGAAAAAGCGTACGAGCAGGCGAAAACACAGCTGGCCGAGCTGAAAGAACAGCTGGAAACTCTGGAAACGCGTCTTCGCGACGTAAAGGATAAAAAACAGGCGCTCATCGCCCGCGCCAACGCGGCAAAAGCGAAGGAACATATGAACGCTTCTTTTGACAAGATTGACAGCGAAAGCGCCTACAGAGAGTTTCTCCGAATGGAAAACCGCATTGAAGAAATGGAAGTCCGCGTCAAATACGGCACTTCGGCTGAGGCGAATACAGAACACAGCCGCTCGCAATATTCGGACGAGGTCGAAGCTGAGCTTGAAAAAATGCGCTCGCTTTCTCTGGAAAAAGCAGAGCATCAAAAAGCGGCTCATGAATAATGTGCACAAGGGAAGGTCGGCGCTTTTACGCCTCTTCCCTATACGCACGTATCAATTATCCGGCTTTTCCTTTATAATAAAATGAATGAAAAAGGATGGAACGTAATGAAGCGTAAGATTGCCAAAGGGCTGATGGCGGCGCCCGTTCTGATCTGCTGTCTGTTTTTGGTGAAAGAAGTGTTTGCCGGGCGTTTGTTTCTGCTGTACGAAACAGAATCGGTATCGGCAAGCGTGCCGCCTCATGCCGTCAAAAGCCTGTCCGTTTCGTCGGAACAGACGGATGTGAAAATCATTGCGGAAGAGCGGAATGACATCGCGGCAAACATGACCGGACCGGCGGGGAAAATGTTTGTCCAAAGCAGGGGGAAAACCCTCAATCTCAAAGCGAAGGAGAAAGGATTCCAATTTTTGAATCTCTTTCAGCGTCCTCTGCTGATTGTCCGCATCCCGTATGAGTATCATCAGGACATCACCGTCCAAACATCAGGCGGAAGCATTTCCGTTGACGGAAACAAGGGGCTGTCTCTTGCGCATTTCGGCGTCCGTTCTGTAAGCGGGAACATATCGCTGAAGCATGTGAAGACGGATGTGTTTAAAGCGAAAGGGCTGTCGGGCGATCTCGAAGCAGCCGATCTTGCGGCTAAAACGGCGGAAGTCCGCTCATCCTCAGGACATACCGGGCTTCATCATGTGACGGGAGCCCTTGACGTGAGGGTCGCTTCCGGCAGTGTCGACGCCTCGCTTGAGACAGCGAACGCTCCCGTATCCGTCAGGCTTGCGAGCGGCAGCGCAGCCATCAGCCTGCCGAAAGACGGGAATTTTACAGTAAACGCCGAAACGGCAAGCGGAAGGATTCAGCCGTCCTATTCCTTTGAGAAAACGAGTAAGGAAGGCGGGACCTTCACCGGCATGAAAGGCAGCGGCGCCAGGCCGATAGATATAAAAGTGACGAGCGGCAATATTGCACTGCAATAGACAAGGAAAGGAGGGGCAAGCAGCTGACATGGCAAAAAAACAGATTCTCGGACTTATCATCGCCTTATTAGGCGTCAGCATGTTTTTACGTATTATCGGCATCGGCGACTTCCTGTTTTGGCCGCTCTTTTTTCTGATCACAGGCTATATTTTTAATAAATACTCCCGCGGCTGGCTCGGCTCCGTCCTGTATATCTTTGCCGCTTTTTTATTTTTGAGAAACCTGTTCAGCGCCACCTTCAGCCTGTTCGGCTATGCCTTCGCCGCCTTTCTCATTTACGCGGGCTACAGGCTCCTGAAAGGAAAGCGCGTATTTGAGCATAAAGAAAAGAAAATCAGCCTTGAAAAAGAAGAGCAGCCAAAGCCTGCCGTACAGCCGGAAAGCAGACAGCCGGATCTCCGGAGCTTTTTTATCGGCGAGCTGCGCATGATGAAGGACCCGTTTGAGCTGAATGATTTAAATGTTTCCGGATTTATCGGTGATGTGAAAATTGATCTCTCAAAGGCGATGATACCTGAAGGAGAAAGCACGATGACAATCAGCGGCGTCATCGGCAATGTTGATGTGTACGTCCCGTCCGATATCGAAGTGTCCGTCAGTTCATCAGCTTTTATCGGCGATATGAACCTGCTCGGTTCTAAGAAAAGCGGCATGAGCACGAATCTGTATAAAGTGTCTTCTGAGTACAGCGACTCGCCGCGGCGGATTAAAATATCAATTTCTCTATTCATCGGCGATGTGGATGTGAAGTATTTATGAAGAAAAAATTACTCGCCAATATTCAGTGGCGCGCCATGCGGATGACCGCGGGGCTCAGTCTGCTCCTTTGCGCGGTGTTTATTGCGCTGATGCTGTTATATGACGGGCTTGATCCGATGCTTTTGTTTTCTTCCGGCTGGTTCGGTATTCCGTTTGTGGTCATCCTGCTTTTGGCGTCCCTTTCGGCCGGACTGATTTCCGGTTATGTATACGGCGGCCGTCTGAAAACAAGAATGGATACACTGATTGAAGCGGTTTTGAAATTTGAAAACGGCAATTTCGCTTATCGGGTTCCGCCGCTCGGTGATGATGAAATCGGTCTGGCGGCAGACCAGCTCAACGAAATGGCCAAGCGGGTCGAGCTGCAGGTCACATCGCTGCAAAAGCTTTCCAACGAGCGGGCGGAATGGCAGGATCAAATGAAAAAATCGGTCATCACTGAAGAACGCCAGCGGCTGGCGCGCGATCTGCACGATGCCGTCAGCCAGCAGCTCTTTGCCATTTCTATGATGACATCCGCCGTCTTAGAGCAGGTGAAAGATGCGGATGACAAAATCGTCAAACGGATTCGCATGGTTGAACATATGGCGGGTGAAGCGCAAAACGAAATGAGGGCGCTGCTATTGCATCTGAGGCCTGTCACGTTAGAAGGAAAAGGCTTGAAAGAAGGGCTGATTGAGCTGTTAAAAGAGTTCAAAGCGAAGCAGCCGCTTGATATTGAGTGGAATATCAGCGACACGGGTGTGTCAAAAGGCGTTGAAGACCATCTGTTCCGAATCGTACAAGAGGCGCTTTCCAACGTTTTCAGGCATTCAAAGGCGACCAAGGTCACTGTCAGACTCGGCGCGAAACATCAAAAACTTCAGCTTAAAGTCATTGATAACGGGGCGGGTTTTACAATGGATCAAGTCAAAGCGTCCTCTTACGGTCTGCATTCCATCAAGGAAAGAGCGAGCGAAATCGGCGGCATAGCGGAAATTATCTCCGTGAAGGGAAAAGGCACGCAGATCGACGTGAAAGTCCCGATTTACCAGAAAACAAAAGGAGAGAACGACAGTGATTCGAGTGTTACTGATTGATGATCATGAAATGGTCAGGATGGGTCTGGCCGCGTTTTTAGAAGCACAGCCGGACATTGAAGTCGCCGGTGAAGCATCAGACGGACAGCAGGGTGTCGATCTGGCCGCCGCGCTTTTGCCGGATGTGATTTTAATGGATCTTGTCATGGACGGCATGGACGGCATCGAAGCGACAAAACAGATCTGCGCCAAACTCGATGACCCGAAAATCATCGTGCTGACGAGCTTTATTGATGACGATAAAGTGTATCCGGTAATCGAAGCGGGAGCGCTCAGCTATTTGCTGAAAACGTCCAAGGCGGCGGAAATAGCCGAAGCCATCAGAGCGGCTGCCAAGGGCGAACCGAAGCTTGAATCGAAGGTGGCGGGAAAAGTGCTGTCAAGGCTGCGCCATTCAGAGAATCAGTTTCCGCATGAAACGCTGACAAAGAGAGAACTGGAAATCCTCTGTCTCGTCGCGGAAGGCAAGACGAATAAAGAGATTGGGGACGAGCTGTTCATAACGATTAAAACGGTGAAAACCCACATCACGAATATATTGTCAAAGCTTGATGTCAGTGACCGCACGCAGGCCGCCGTATATGCCCATCGCAATCATCTCGTGAAATAAAAAATGGAGAGCGGCGCTATGCACACTCTCCCCGCAGGACAGGTCATTGGGACATTCCTTTTGTTCCGAAATCTCTGACGGCGACTTTGACTTTGTATTCAATATCTGATTCACTGAAATGACGGTCCCAGTCAGAGGCCACCTTTTGCCATTTATCGGGGTAATGAATACGGACCTGATCGCCTAACCCGGTAATATCCACTTTTAAATCATGCTGCAGATAATCGATAAATGTCATGACATCAGAATGGATGCTTCGTTTTACCGCGTTTTTGATTTCATTTATATAGGACTCCTTGAAGGAATCTTCTTTCGGGTTCCAATCCTCAGACAGGCGGCCTTCAACAAACCGGGTGACGATAAACTTGAATTTCCCGTTTTTGTATTGTGTTTTCACATCATATTTGCTGGAAAATACCTCGAAGGATAAATAATAATTGTCATGCTTTGCAAACGTGACGCCTCCCTTTACCGTGCCTGTGAACAGGTTCATATTCTGGACTTGTAAAGGCGTTAAATCTGCATACCAGAATTTATTTTTTATAATGGTTGCGCCCCAGATTTCCAGCCTGCTGCCCACTTTGCGCACTTGAGGCAGGACAAAGGTCTCGTTCTGGGCGATTTTCTCGGATATATCCCCTAATGTCACAGGTTCCATCATCCGTATGGTGACGGAATTATTTTCCGTTAAGTCATAGATGGTATTTGACGCAGGCTCCCCCTGGTCGGTGACATTGAAAATATCTTTCGTTTTATCCGGCACCGTCATCACATTGCAGCTTCTTCTCGTTCCGCTGTCTCTGACAAACTGGTTCATTAATGCGTCAAACGGGATGTTGCCCTTTAACAGCGCTTCGGAAAACAGCATGATGCGCAAGTGCTGGGAGAAAGAGGGATGATTTTTTAACGATGCCGTCCTTAAGGCTTGGTGAACGGTTTCCCCGGAAGTGGAAGTCACCTTTGTCGGATTGCTTGATGTCGACTGCTGGGAACTTGCTTTTTGCGGGATCAGAATCTGCTGCGTCACTTCCACGTTTTCTTCCTCAGGTTTATCGAGCCCGACTCCGATAACGAGGCTCAAGTCTTCTATATTACGGCTGTCCCAGCATCCCGTCAAAAGCAATGAGCAAAGAAAGATTACGATGTATTTCTTCATTGCGCTTTTTTCACCTTCCTTTTCACAGCGACGACTGCAAACATCAGTAAAGGCAGCAAAAAGAAACCTAAGAAGATATAGCCGAGAATATCACTGAACATCATCAGCTTGTTGGCGTCCTTTGGCATCAATGACCCTAAGAATGTCGCAATCCCTACGAAGATGATGCCTTTTTTCTGCTTCAGCCCGAAAATTTTATGAAGGCCTGATGTCGCGAAATATCCGTACGATACATAGGTGGCGAAAAATTGGATAATCCAGACAGCAAGTAAAAAGGACTCGAACCGTTCGATAAAAAGCCCTTTGATTTCAAATGATTGAAAGAGCGCGATCGTAGGCCAGATCATTGTTTTGACATCCTGGGTGGTTAAGGCGCCGACGACGAGCACGTAGGTAATGATGTATAAAATAATCGGGATGCCAAAGCCCATGGCCGACATGCGGAACATATGCTGTTTATTTTTAAGGTGCTTGGGGAGAAACAGCATAATTTCAATGCCCAAGAAGGAAACAGAAATGACGGTCAAAGAAGCCATAACGGGAGAAAATCCCTGACCGAGCACCGGCTGCAGGTTGTCTATATCAAATATTTTAAAACTGAAGGAAAACAGCACCAGCAAAATAATAATCGTAAACGTCAAATAAAAAGGAAAGAGCCTGCCGATATCATTCATGCCGCCGATAATCAAATAAACGGAACAGGCGATAAAGATAAACAGCGTGACCGGCACGGGCGTTCTTTCCAATAAAAAGAACTTGACCATTTCCGCCATCGCCCGGGCTTCAAAGCTGGCGACTCCTATAAAATAGAGACAGATCGCCAGGTTGACGATATTTCCCGCCCATTTGCCGAGACCTTCATTCATATAATCAAAAAACGATCCATACTGATGTTTTTTCATAATGAGCGTATTGAGATAAATCAATAAAATAAAGATGACGCCTTCCAGACATAATGTGATCCAGCCGTCCGGCGAATTTGCCCTTGCTGACAGCGACCGGGGCATGGTGAGGAGCCCCGCACCGAGCATCGTGTTGGCAATCAATGCCGTCCCTTGATAGTTTGTAAGTTTATTGTGAGTTGTTTTCTGGCTCATTTACGTTTTTCGCCTCTTTTGGTTGATTTTTAATAGGGAGACGGAGAATGGAGTGTCTTGCGTTTTTTAAGCTGAAAAACCCATTTGGCGAGAAATACGGAGAACCGAAGCTTCGCTGTCTCGATAAATGAGTGTATATCGCCAGCATAAATAAAATCATGCCGTACAGCCCGAATGCTGCCGCAGCAAACATTGAAATGAAACGAAGCACACGGAATGAAAGCCCCATTCCGTACTGCGGCACCGTAAATGAAGCGAGCGCGACAATGCTGACCACGATGACCATGATGGAACTGACAATATTTGCTTCAACGGCCGCCTGGCCGATGACGACTCCGCCCACCAGTCCGATCGTCTGGCCGAGCGGGTTAGGGAGCCTCAAACCCGCCTCTCTCAGCAGTTCTATCGTAATTTCCATCACCATCGCTTCAATGATGGGCTGGAAGGGAACGTTTTCTCTGTTCGCCGAGATAGTGACTGCAAGCGGCGTCGGCAGAAGCCCTTGGTGAAACGAGACGAGGGCGATATAAATGGCTGAAAAAAACAGCGTGATAAAAATAGACGTAAACCGCAGCGCCCGAATGAGCGAGGCGGAAATCCACCGTTCATAATAATCGTCGGGAGACTGCATTAAAATGCCTAAAGTAGCCGGAACCACCAGCGCAAACGGTGAGTTGTCGACAAGGATGGCGACGCGGCCGTTAAACAAGGCGGAGGAGACTTTATCAGGCCGTTCCGTATTTTGTATTTGCGGAAACGGCGAATACTTATTATCCTCAATAAGCTCTTCAAGCGTCCCCGAATCCTGAATGTCGTCCAGCTTCACTTCGCTGAGGCGTTTTAAAACATCGCTGACGACAGACGGGTCAGCCTCATCATCTATGTACATGACAGTGGCGTATTTTAACTTGCTTTCTCCGAGCGGAACCTTTTTCGTTTTCAGCTTCGGATGGTTCGTCCGCTGCCTGATCATGGCGACGTTTGTATCAGAATCCTCGATGAAAGCGGTCTTAGGCCCTCTTACAACCTTTTCGGAGGTAGGTTCTGTCACGCTTCTTTTTTCTCTTTTTCCCGTGGAAAGAATGTATACGTTGTCAAGGCCGTTAATAAACACGGCGCATTTCCCCCGCAGAATGGAAGTGACGGCTTCTTTCGCCGCAGTGACGGGACGGGCGTCAATCTGATCAAGACGTTTCGTCACTGCCTCCAGCGTCAGGGTGTCTTCTCCCTGCAGCAGCGTTTCAATCGCTTCTTTTATTTTGTCTTCATCGTTCATTTCACTCAGATACATATAATAAAAAACAAGCCCGTTCGGAAGCATCTTTTTATTTTGGACCAGGTCATCGTTCGGCTCTAGGTGGGGCAGCACCATAGCCAGGTTTATGTGTATGTATTCCTTGAATTCCGATTGCGCCATCAACTGTCACCCGCCTTCCATTCCTTAATTGAGGTTATCTTTTCCTGTTAAAAAAATGATATACTATGATAAAGTAATTAATGGTACAAGTTTTTTTATGAAAGCGGAGGAGAGATGTGGCACAAGTCAGACTGGCAGGAAATGCCGAAGAAATAGAGCAGCTCATCAAATCATTTGAAGCGCATTACGAAGTAGCTTACACGTCGAAGGAATACCGAAAAACAAATCCGAAGTACAAATACTCTAAGGATTCGCGCGTCTATCTTGAGCTGAAATTAAAAACGGCCAAGGCCGAAAAATAAAAAGGGTTTCATCGGTTACTGGCGAATAATACTCAGGGTGAAGCAACTGTTATGGAGGGATACATAAATGGACTACAGAATTGAAAAAGACACCATGGGAGAAGTTAAAGTTCCGGCAGATAAATTTTGGGGCGCTCAGACACAGCGCAGCAAAGAGAACTTCAAAATCGGTTCAGAAAAAATGCCTCAGCGTGTTGTGAAGGCGTTTGCAATTTTAAAAAGAAGCACGGCGATCGCTAACGAACGCCTCGGCAATTTAGAGTCTGAAAAAGCACAGGCGATTGCCGCTGTATGTGATGACGTATTAAACGGCAAATACGACGATAACTTTCCGCTCGTTGTCTGGCAGACGGGAAGCGGCACACAAAGCAACATGAATATGAACGAAGTGGTGGCCAACCGCGCGACTGCTTTATTGAAAGAAAAAAATTCTGATCTGAAGATTCATCCGAATGATGATGTCAACCGCAGCCAAAGCTCAAACGATACATTCCCGACGGCGATGCACGTTGCGGCGGCCCTTGCCGTATATGAGCAGCTCGTTCCGGCCCTTGATCAGCTGCGCGCGACACTTGACGAAAAAGCGAAAGCGTATCAAGACATTGTGAAAATCGGACGCACGCATTTGCAGGACGCGACTCCGCTGACACTCGGACAGGAAATCAGCGGCTGGGTATACATGCTTGACCGTTCGAAAGAAATGATTCTTGAGTCAACGGAAAAAATCCGCGCGCTTGCGATCGGCGGCACGGCAGTCGGTACGGGAATCAACGCCCACCCGCAGTTCGGTGAATTCGTCGCGGAAGAAATCACAAAAGTAACGGGGCAGACATTTAAAAGCTCGCCTAACAAATTCCATGCGCTGACAAGCCATGATGAAATCACTCACGTTCACGGCGCGTTAAAAGCATTGGCTGCCGACCTGATGAAGATTGCCAACGATGTCAGATGGCTGGCAAGCGGCCCGCGCTGCGGAATCGGCGAAATCGTCATTCCTGAAAATGAGCCGGGAAGCTCTATCATGCCGGGCAAAGTCAACCCGACGCAAAGTGAGGCGCTGACAATGATCGCCGCGCAAGTGATGGGAAATGACGCGACAATCGGATTTGCGGCCAGCCAAGGAAACTTCGAGCTGAACGTCTTCAAGCCGGTTATCATTTATAACTTCCTGCAGACAGTGCAGCTTCTCAGTGACGGAATGAATTCCTTCCATGACAAATGCGCTGTCGGTATTGAGCCGAACCAGGAAACCATTCAGGAAAACCTTTCTAACTCATTAATGCTTGTCACGGCGCTTAACCCGCACATCGGTTATGAAAACGCCGCAAAAATCGCCAAGCTTGCCCATAAAGAAGGCCTGACGCTGAAAGAAGCGGCATTACAGCTGAACCTTCTGACAGAAGAACAATTTAATGAAATGGTGCGTCCGGAAGATATGGTGCACCCGAAAGCATAAACAGAAAGAACGGCTGCAGTCATTGCGGCCGTTCTTCTAAATAAACTGTTGTTTCAGTAAAAATCTGAGCTGTTCTGCATCTTCAGCCAGCAGGTCGGATTCCTTCAAATTCAGAATCATTCCTTTGATGATTGCCGGTTTCGGCGACTTTTTCTTCATTTCCGCTTCAAGAATATCCAAGCTCTCGGTGTATTCAGATGCTTGCGGCTTGTCCATCGTGCTGATATGCGCACGGAGGGTCTGCAAGATTGATTGGCTTAAAGGATCGGGCTTCCCGTTATGAAGGGGCCCAAACAGTGAGCTTGCCTCATCAAGAGAAATTAACGCTTCATCATGTCTGTCCGCCATTCCGTTTACGATGTCATCAATTCTGTGAATCACGGTATTTGCGAGAAGCGCAGGCTGTACAGACCGGCCGGTCAGAATGAGATATTCAAGATACATCTGACTGATTCCTTCTATTAAAAAACAAAGCTCGGCGGTGTAGGGTTCGGCTTTTTCTCCGTAAATAGCAAGAAGACTGTCGATATGAAACTGCAGGATCGACCGGCGGATTCTCTTTCCGCACTGCGCCACTTCTTCGGTATAAGGAAGTGAACCGTCTTTCATCTGCACGGTAATAAAATCTTTATGGGCGAGAATCGATTCATAAAACACCGCAAGCTGTTTTTGATAAGCGGCTCTCGGGCTGTCACCCTCCGTTTGGATCGTCGTGATTCGGGTAAACGTTTTATCATAGTAGTAATTCAGCATGGACAGAAGCAGTGCTTCTTTGGAAGGAAAGTGAAGATAAAAAGCGCCTTTTGAGATTTTGCATTCATCGGCGATTTCCTGAACCGATGTTGATTTGTACCCTTTTCGGGCAAATAGTTTAATTGCTGCTTCAATAATCAGCTTTTCTTTTTCCTTCAATGGTTCCACCCTTTCGGAGCCAGGAGGCTGGCTTGTGCTTCACGTGTGTGACTATATGGTCATATTGATATTCTGTAAATTTAACCTGATTGTAACTTGTTTTTTTGTTTTGTTTTATTTATATTATATAGTGAGCTGACCGAATGGTCAAAGTTCTGGCGAAAGGGTGAATCTGAAAATGAAAGAATTAGATGAAATGATCAGCCGCTTGCGAAACAGAGGAATTAAAGTCGAAAAGGTGAAATATCCGAAAAAGACTATTTGTGAAAAGAAATGGGTTCATCAATGCCGAAAACCGCTGAAAACAAACTACAGAGATTTTAACGGCTACTCCTTCACATAAAAAAAGACTGCAATGAAACACTACAGTCTACTTTGGTATGATAATCCGATAGATTACACCCGATTGGTCATTTTCAATTGAAATTGATGCTTTATGCAGGGTTAAAATCCGTTTTACGATGCTGAGTCCTATGCCGAACTCGCCTTTCTTCCCTTTATTAAAAGGCTCGTACAAGCTGGATAGCATCTCATCCTCAATCGGAGGCCCGTCATTTTTAACCGTCATGACAATCTGCTGCTGATTTTGGCTGATCTGAATGTGAATCGCCGTTTCCGCATAGCGGATTTGATTTTCAAGAATGTTTTCGAGGAGCTTGCCCCATTGTTCCGGATCACCGGGCATCATCAATACATCTTCTGTTTCAACGGTCCACGATAATTCCTTCCGGGCCCATTTGAGCCGCTCAATGACTTCTTCCGTGACTTTCACAAGGTCAAATGTCTCATGGTGCACCCGCTGCTTCATTAAATAATCAAGCTTCGTTAAATATAATAAATCCTTAATTTTCTTCTCAAGCTTTTCTGCTTCGCCTTCAATGACATCAATTGTGTTTTTCAGGTCCCCCTTAGGAAAAATCCCGTCCTTTATGGATTGAGTATAGCCCCTTATCACCATGACAGGCGTTTTTAAATCATGAGAGATATTTTGCAGGAGCGTTCTTTCCGTTTCATCCTTTTGCACCAGCTTGCTCCGCATGTCTTCAATGGTGTGGCCTAATTTTCCGATTTCATCTTTTCTGTCGACGATGACCGGATCATCCCAGTCCTGTTCGGAAATCCGTTTGACATGCTTCTCTAAGGAGACGAGCGGGCGCGAGAGATATTTGGCAAGCCAAATCGCCGGAATCCAGCTTAACAAAATCACGCCGGCAATGATAAAGAGCAGCTGCTTGAACAGGGTGTATGACAGATCATCACGGTAAGAATCAAGCGCATATGACAGCATCATCGCATCCTGACCGTTAATGGTGAGGCCTTTTTTAATGACGAAAAACACTTTTTCCCCGCCAATGTCCGCGCTGTATCGTTTCGTGACGCTGTGCTGGCGGCCCGCGAGCTTGTACACTTTATGGATAAAGGAAGAAGAAAAGTAGTTTAAATCTTTGTCGCTTGCCGATTCCTCCCGCTCCGGCAAAAGAACGTGCTGAACGGATCGGAAAGTCGTCGGAGCGGTCGCGTCCTCACTGTAATATCCCCGCTCGATCGACCCGGGCAGCCGGTACTCCGTCAGCACATGCTGTTCATTTTCAATGGTCGTGTACGTTTCATCCGTGAAAAAATCCCGAAGCGTATTTGAGAACAGCACGAGCAGCAGAATCGAGATGGCTAAAAGGATACCCGAGATGACCACCCAAATTTGAAAAGCAAGCGGCTTATTTTTCATGACGTCATCATCCTGTAGCCGAATCCATAAATGGTTTCAACCTTTAAGCCGGGCATTTTTTTCCGCAGCCTCCGCACAAGATCATCGACCACCCGGTCAGTGCCGAAATAGTCATGGCCCCATATTTTCAGCAGGATATCTTCCCTGGAAAAGGGGTGTCCTTTATGGTGAAGAAATAAAAGCAGCAGATCAAATTCCTTAGACGTCAAATTGACCAGGCTGCCGGTTTCGTCATAAACCTCTCTGGCATCTTCGATCACATTGTAGGTGGAAACGGTGAGGCCGGTTTTTTTGGGAGCGGGCTGTTCTTTATATACAAGCTCCAGCAGTTTCTGAACCCGTATAATGAGCTCTCTCGGCAAAAAAGGCTTGGCGATATAATCATTGCTTCCAAGCTCTAACCCGAGAACTCTGTCAATATCGGCATCCCGGGCGGAAATGAAAATGACCGGCACATCGGGATCTTTTTCTTTTATTTCTTTTATCAATGTATAGCCGTCCGTATCCGGCAGCATGATGTCAAGAATCCACAGGTGGGGAGACGGCTGCATCTGCTTTCTGGCTTCTTCGCCTTTTGTGAAAGATGTAATGTTCCAGCCTTCATTCTCTAAATATTTTGTGAGCAGTTCATTCAGGTTATCCTCATCTTCAACTAGATAAATGGTGTATGACAAGGCAGTTCACATCCTTTCAACGTCATTATACTAGTTTTAACACACTCAGGCCGCATTTTCATAATTTCACATATTCTTTTCATTTTTATCCCACAATGTTTGTTTATGATATGTATAAGGGAAGAAAGGAAGAAAAAAAGCGGGGAAGATAACATGTTCAAACACATTTTGTTTTGGAGCTTTGCTTTTCTCCTTATTATTGGGACAATAGAACTTGTACATGCGATGAATATGTAATGAATAGAATGAAAACATACTGAAGGAGTGTGCGTGAATATGAACGATCAGCGAGATGACGGCATCAGCCGCGATCAGTCAGATCTTTCACATACGGAGCAAAACGGCAATGAACAGCAGCGGATCAGCCATCAGGAGCCTGAGCTGCTCGAAGGCCCCGTCTCGAAAGAAACGGAAAAAGAGACGGCGGCCGGTACGGAATTTGAAAAAACGGCTGCCGTGAAAAAAGAAAAAAAACGGAGAGCCGCTTGGCTGAGCCCGATTTTAGGCGGCATTATCGGCGGAGGCCTCGTGCTTGGCATTGTACCGAATCTGCCGGGTGAGCAGCATAAGGCAGAATCTGTTTCTGATACGGCGAAACAAGTTCAGTCTGCGAATTTTACGTCAACGCCTTTGAAAAATACCTCAAGTGTGGCGGATATGGTAGAAGATTTGGAGCCTGCGATTGTCGGAGTGTCCAACTACCAAGCTTCGCAAAGCAGCCAATTCGGACTTGACGGCGGTTCAAGCTCTGAAACGGAGAGCGGCACGGGGTCAGGCGTCATTTTCAAAAAAGACGGCCAAAAAGCGTACATCATCACAAACAACCATGTCGTAGAAGGAGCAAACAAGCTGTCGGTCACTCTTTATAACGGGAAAACCGAAACGGCAAAGCTTGTCGGAAAGGATGCCATCAGTGACCTGGCCGTACTGGAAATCAGCTCGTCCAATGTCAAAAAAGCGGCCAGCTTCGGCGATTCTTCACAGCTGCGCATTGCCGATAAGGTAATCGCCATCGGCAACCCGCTCGGCCAGCAGTTTTCCGGCACCGTCACACAAGGTGTGATCAGCGGGCTGAACAGAACGGTAGACGCCGACACATCCCAAGGCACGGTGGAAATGAACGTGATTCAGACCGATGCTGCGATTAATCCCGGTAACAGCGGCGGGCCGTTAATCAATTCCAGCGGCCAGGTCATCGGAATCAACAGCATGAAAGTCAGTGAAAACGGCGTGGAATCACTCGGCTTTGCCATTCCGAGCAACGATGTGGAACCGATTGTCGACCAGCTGCTTGCAAAAGGAAAAGTCGAGCGTCCGTTTTTAGGCGTGCAGATGATTGATATGTCGCAAGTGCCGGAAACCTATCAGGAAAACACACTCGGATTGTTCGGCGACCAGCTGTCTAAGGGCGTTTACGTAAAAGAAGTGCAGTCCGGCTCACCGGCTGCGAAAGCGGGCATCAAATCAAATGACGTCATTGTAAAATTGAACGGCAAAGATGTCGGCAGCAGCGCCGATATCAGACAGATTCTGTATAACCAGCTGAAAATCGGCGATAAAACGACTGTTCAAGTTCTCAGAGGCGGCAGCAGCAAGACGCTGAACATCACATTAACGAAACAAACTGAAAGCGCAAGCTGAACGCATAAAAAAAGCTGAACCTCCGCCTGAGGTTCAGCTTTTTTCGTCATTCTCCTAAGTAGGCTGACAGCATCCACACATGCTTGTCCGCTTCTTCAACTAATCCGACAAACAAATCGGCTGTTGACGGGTCATTTTGTTCCTCGGCGATGCCGATGACAAATTTTGATTCGCGGCTGATCTGTTTGTAGTCCTGAACGAGTGATTCCACCATTTCAGAAGCCGTCTTTTCCTGGCCTTCATCCGTAATGGAAGCTTGTTCAAGGTAGCTGTGAAAAGTCGCCGCGGGCTGTCCGCCGATGGCCAGAAGACGCTCTGCGATGGCATCTGCCGTTTCCGCCGCTTCGTTATACAGTTCTTCAAACTTTTCATGCAGCGTAAAGAAATGAGGGCCTTTTACATACCAATGGAAGCGGTGCAGTTTAGAGTAAAGGATAAACCAGTTTGATAATTGGGTGTTCATTGATTTCTCAACTAGATTTTCAGTTTTTTTCGCGTTTTGTGTATTCATGTTTATCGTCCTCCCTGTGATCTGTTAATTTAATTATATCACATATCAAATAAAAATCAATACTAAATTATAATAATTATAATTTAGGTTTCTTTGAACAGCTTTTTCTTTATAACAGATTCCCAGACGGGCCAAGAGAAGAGTGAGCGGCAAGCCAATGTCAGCTTAATGCCCCTGCCGATCGGATACCGCAGTTTCTTCAGGCATTTCGTCTGTGCCAATTGATAAATCAGCTCCGCCACGTCATTGGGATCGCCGCTTTTGGATGCGCTCGCTTTGAAGTAAGCTTCAATTTGCTGATAATAGCGGTAATAGGGCGAATCTTTGCCGGGTGCCGTAAGATGATGGGAGAGAGACGTCTCCCAGATAGACGTTTTATAGGAGCCCGGTTCTATTAAAGCGGCATCAATTCCTAAAGGAAGAAGCTCAAGACGCAGACACTCTGTAAACCCTTCAATCGCGAATTTGGAAGAAGTGTACGGAGAAAGAGCAGGAAAGGCGGTCAGTCCGCTGATGCTGCTGATATTGATGATTTTCGCTCCGCCGTGTTTTCTCATATAAGGGAGGACGGTTTTTGTGACATGAATCAGGCCGAATACATTCGTGTCAAACTGCTGTCTGTAATGTTCCATCGGCACATCTGCAATAAATCCCCCGTACGCAGTGCCGGCGTTGTTCACAAGCACATCAACCGGTCCGAAACCGCTGATGGTGTTGCCGAAGTCAGACACTGACTGCTCATTTGTCACATCTAAAGAAGCGATCGTAATATGACCGGATACACCCGCTTGGGCGGCGGCCTCTTTCAATGTTTCAGCTTTCTCCGGCTGTCTCGCTGTTGCGATGACATGATAAGACCGGGCGAGCTTCAGCGCTGTCAGCAGACCGAATCCGCTCGTCGCGCCGGTTACAATGGCAACTTTTCTGTTCAACTCATATTCCTCCCCGTTTGTTCTTATATGTTAGTGTATAACATTTAGCAGTGAGAAGGAGAAATCGTTCGGAAATATGTCAGAATTGTTTTATAATGGAATCAGTTTCGGACAGAAAGGGGTAATGAAAAAGATGGCATTAGAGGGATTGAAGGAAACATGGGATTTAAACTCCATTTTTGAGGGCGGGAGCAGGTCGGAAGATTTCCAGCAATACATACAAAAGCTTAAACAGCAGCTCAGCGCTTTTCAAAAAGAGGCAGAGGCGTTTACAGTTCCGTCTCATGCTGATGAAGGCCAAGAGCTGATTCATCTGATTGATCGGTATGAGCGGTCGACGATCATGATCAGACAGGCGGGAGCGTTCGTCGGCTGTCTTCAGGCTCAGAACACTGATGATCAGAAAGCGAATGAGTGGAGGGGGCGGATCAATCAGCTGAGCAGTGATTTTAAATCCGCTCTGGTCACGCTTGATGATACACTTGCCCGGATTGACGAGCGGGTGTGGGAGGAACTGCTGCAAAAACCGGAACTTCAGGACCTCACATACGTTTTAAATGAAAGAAGAGACCGGATCAGAGAAAAGCTCAGCGCTTCAGAAGAGAGACTGATTGAAGGTCTGGCCGTTGACGGCTATCACGCATGGGGCGACCTGTATAATGCGGCTGTCGGAAGAATGAAGATTCCGTTTGAGGATAAAGAGCTGTCGGTCGGCCAAGCGGAAAATATGATGGCGCATCCGGACCGCGGCACCAGACGGCAAGTATTTAAAGAGCTTAACGAAGCCTGGAAGGGAGAAGAGGAGCTGTTTGGCAGCACGCTGAATCACCTGGCCGGCTTCCGAACGGAAATGTATAAAGCGCGGGGCTGGAAAAGCGCCTTGGAAGAGCCGCTTGCGATCAACCGGATGAAAAAAGAAACACTGGATGTCATGTGGCAGGTCATTACCGATCATAAAAAGCCCTTTGCCGAATACCTGAATCGAAAGGCGTCCCTTTTAGGGCTTGAGCGCCTGAATTGGTATGATGTGAACGCGCCGATCAGTGAGGCGCCGAAAAAATACACATATGATGAAGCGGCCAATCTGATCGTTACCCAATTTTCCACATTTGGCAAAAAACTGTCCGCATTTACGGAAAAAGCGTTCCGCGATCGGTGGATTGAAGCGGAAGACCGCAGCGGCAAACGGGTCGGCGGTTTCTGCACCAGCTTTCCCGATAGCGGAGAATCCCGGATTTTCATGACGTTTTCAGGAAGCGCTTCAAATGTATCAACGCTGGCGCATGAGCTTGGTCACGCGTTCCATCAGGAGGCCATGCTCCAAGTGCGGCAGCTGAACAGAGCCTACGCCATGAATGTCGCTGAAACAGCCTCGACCTTTGCGGAAATGATCGTCGCCGACGCCGCGTTGAAACAAGCGGAGACAAAAGAAGAAAAGCTGTTCCTGCTTGAAGATAAAATTCAAAGAAGCGTAGCCATGTTTATGAACATCCATGCGAGATTTTTATTTGAAACGCGGTTTTATGAAGAGCGGAAGCAGGGCGTCGTTCCGGCTGATAAATTGAATGAACTGATGGAAGCGGCGCAGAAAGAAGCGTTTTGCAATTCATTAGGGGAATACCACCCGCATTTCTGGGCGTCAAAACTTCATTTTCATATTACGGGAGTGCCGTTCTACAATTTTCCGTACACGTTCGGTTATTTATTTTCGCTTGGAATATACGCAAGAGCTCTTCGGGAGAAAGCGGATTTTGAAGAAAAATATATCGCGCTTTTGCGTGACACGGCTTCGATGACCGTTGAGGATTTGGCGATGAAGCACCTTGGAGCGGATCTGACGGAACGATCGTTTTGGGAAGACGCGGTCCGCCTTGCGGTACGGGATGTGCAGGAATTTTTAGAGCTGACTGAATGATGATATAGAGAGGAACCGGCCGGAGCGATAAACAGCTCCGGTTCTTTTTTGTTCGATGAATGACAGCCGCCTCCCTTGGAAATACCTAAAAACGATCGGAATGGAATGGGAGTGAATCGCATGAAATGGATCAGGACGGCGGGCGTTTTATGTCTGACGCTGATGCTGATTGCCGGCTGCCGATTGAATGAAGAAAAACGGGAAGCGGAACAAGACAGCACGCCCGTATCATCCACGAAGCCGGTTCCTTACAGCAGCTTTTCTCTTCGCGTCAACTACGGAACAGGAGAGCATAACCGCTATGAAGGTTTGTATGAAAGAAAAGGCGGTCGTGAAACAGCGGACATCCAAGACAAGCTTTCAGGAGTTCACAGAGAGGGCGAGGAAGCGCTTGATGAAATGAAGATGATCCTCGGAGAACTTGCCGTAAACAGCGGGATGCAAGAAGGCGAAGTCGTCAGGCAGGTGCTCTCTGCTTTTAATTTAGACAGCCATTATGACCATTTTTATTTGAAACTGAAAAAAAGCGACGGAGAAATGACGGAAATCAAAAAATAACCGCTGCCCGCTGTTTTTTTACCCAAAACTAATTGATAATGATATTCAGAGTCATTAATTTCTGTTACAATATAATCATGATCTCACGTTGAATGTTTAGGCAATTTGTTTATATACATAGTGTTGGGAAATACAAAAAAGGAGCGGTTAGCGGTATGAGTGCAATTTCTACAGAGACGCTGAGCTTAGGGTACGGAGAGACTGTTATCATTGACGAGTTGGATGTAGCGATTCCAAAAGGCGAAATCACTGTATTGATCGGAAGCAACGGCTGCGGAAAATCCACGCTTTTACGTTCATTGGCGCGCCTGATGAAACCGAGGGGCGGTTCTGTGCTTTTGGAAGGAAAAGCCATCGCTAAGCTGCCGACGAAAGAAGTCGCCAGAGAACTGGCTATCTTGCCGCAGAGCCCGTCAGCTCCCGAAGGCCTGACCGTGCATCAGCTTGTAAAGCAGGGGAGATACCCTTATCAAAGCTGGCTGAAGCAATGGTCCAAAGAGGACGAAGACGCAGTGGCAAAAGCGCTGAAGGCGACGAAGCTTGAGGAAATGGCCGACCGTACGGTGGATTCTTTGTCAGGCGGACAGCGCCAGCGCGCGTGGATTGCGATGACACTCGCCCAGGATACGGATATCATTCTGCTTGACGAGCCGACAACCTATCTTGACATGACGCATCAAATTGAAATACTTGATTTGCTGTTTGAATTAAATGAAAAAGAAAAACGGACAATCGTCATGGTGCTGCACGACCTTAATCTCGCATGCCGTTATGCTCATTATCTTGTCGCCATTAAGGATAAACAGATTTATGCGGAGGGCCGTCCCGAAGAAGTCATCACTTGCGAGCTTGTGCAGCAGGTATTTGCGATGAACTGCCAAGTAACGCAGGACCCGCTGTTCGGCACGCCGCTTTGCATTCCGCACGGGCGCGGGAGATGCATCGTGCAGGAAGCGGCTCTCACCGCCCGATTGTCATAATCATGAAAAAGGGAAGGGAACGGTATGGAAGAAAAACTGCAGCAGCAGCTGGACGGCCTGCTTGAAAAATACACGGAACTATTGCTTGGCGAAACAAATCCGGAACTAAAGGAAGAAGTCAGGCAATGGATTTTGTATACACATATCGCAAAAAGCATGCCTCCGCTCGTAAAGCATTGGAACCAATCCTACCCGGACGCCAAAGAGGGCATCAAAGCCGCGGTACAGCACATTAAACAGCTCAATGAAGAGCACAGAAAAAAATAATAAAAAGCTTCCGGCATCAAAGAGAGGTGCCGGAAGCTTTTTTTGCTGAAAAGGAATCAATAAAGGCGCGTAATGCACTGCTCATATATGAATCCTTCCGCGTGACGAATTCCGTTTTCATCAGGCTGAAAGATTCGGGAATGGTCCATAATCGAACCGCGCCCAGTGCGGCGTGCTGCGTTATTACGCTTCGCGGGAGCAGCGTAATGCCGAGCCCCGCCCACTCCCCCGATAATCGCTTCAAGGGTGCCGAATTCCATAATAGCCGGATGCGCCGTTCCAATAGAATGAAGCCACCGCTCTAATGTATCACGATACGTACAGCCCGTGCTGTACACAAGAAGCGGCTTTTTTACCGCTTCTTCTATAGCGGTGACGGCAGCGGGAGTCACGACAACGGCTTCTTCTTCAAAGGCCGGGATGGAGTGCAAATCCGGATGATGAAAGTGACAGCCGATAAATGCGCCGTCCAATTCATAGCGAAGAACTTTATCGGTTACATATTGTGTATGTCCTGTCGTAAGGGACAGCTCCACATCAGGATACCGCTCATAATAAGAGGCTAAAAGTTTTGGCAGCCTGACGGCGGCTGTTGTCTGGGTGGAGCCGATCATAAGCGGTCCGCTCGGCTTGTCTGTTGAAGCGAGCGCCATTTTGGCTTCTTCTATCAGACCGACGACCTGATCTGCATAATGGAGGAGCACCGTGCCGCTTGAAGACAGCGTCATCCCGCGGTTATGGCGGAAAAACAGATCGGTTTTCAAATCTTCTTCCAGCTGGCGGATTCTGGCCGTCACGTTTGACTGCACATAGCCGAGACGCGCAGCCGCCTTTGTAATGGAACCTTCACGGGCCACCATCTGAAAAATCCGCAAATCTCCGCTTTCCATTGTCATCTCTCCCTCTTTGCTATCATTTTTTGTGATATGAAACATCTTTAACGATCATTATACGAAAATGCAGATCTCCATTACAATAAACATATCAGCTGATGAACATCGAACGTAAGAGGAGAAGAAGCCGTGAATTTACAACATAAAACGGCACTGGTCACAGGCGGCGGTACAGGAATCGGAAGAGCGGCGTGCCTTGCCTTGGCAAAACGGGGAGCGGCTGTTGTCATTAACTATTCACATTCAAAAACGGAAGCGGAACAAACGGCAGAATTCATAATAAAAGCAGGCGGACACGCGATGACCATTCAAGCGGATGTTTCTATAGACAAACAGGCGAGAGACATGGTGAACGAAGCGGCCAGCCGATTCGGAAGCCTTGATTTACTCGTAAATAATGCGAGCATCACCAGACATATTCCGCTTCATGATTTGGAATCTGCAACGAAAGAAGTATGGGATGAATTATTTGCTGTCAATGTAAACGGGATGTTTCATTGCGCAAGAGCGGCAGCGTCTCATATGAAAAAGCAAAAGTCAGGCGCTATTGTGAATGTCGGGAGCATCGCCGGCCTGACGGGAGCGGGTTCTTCCCTTCCGTATGCCGTTTCCAAAGCGGCGGTGCATGGCCTGACAAAATCATTGGCCCATGCGCTGGCGCCGGACATCCGTGTAAGCTGTGTCGCGCCCGGAGCCGTTGCAACAAGATGGTGGACGGGGCGGGAAGAGACGATGTACCGGCTTGCCGGATGCCTTCCGCTGGAACGGGATCGCCACTCCGGAGGATATCGGAGAACTGATTTGCTCTGTGTTGGAGCAGGAATCACTGACGGGACAAATCATAACAGCCGATTGCGGCCAGACGATGTGACGAAAGGAGAGAGAAATGATGCCGTTTGTACAGATCCATTTACAGAAAGGGAAAAGCGGACTTTGGCTTAAAAAAATGAGCGCCGTTATTCACACTGCGATGACGGAGATGATTGATGTTCCGCATGATGACTATTTTCAAGTGGTGCATCAGCACGAAAAAGGGGAGTTTTTCTATGATCCGTCATATCTTCAAGTCGAGCGGAGCGATGAACTGATGTTTATCCGCGTCACTTTGAAAAACTCCAGAACAACTCATCAGAAACAAGCATTCTATCAGCATTTGGCTGACCGGCTGCACGAAAAGCTGGGCGTCAGAAAAGAAGATGTGTTTATCGTCCTCTCAGGCAATGCGGCGGAAGACTGGTCATTCGGAAACGGAGAGGCCCAGATGATATAAAAAAAATCCCGCGGCATCCGCGGGATTTTTCTCTATTAAACGGCTTTCGCCTTTTCTTCTTGTTTGCCTGTTTTTTTGTTAGTCAGTTTAATTGATTTAACAAACAGTGTGAGGATCAATCCGGCAGCGATAAAGGCCAGGCCTGTGAAAAACACGCTGTGAAGCGAATCCATCAGTGACGTTTTCAAAACCGGCACGATATGGGAAGAAAATGCGGCCGGAATCTGCTTAATCGATTCCTGGCTGAACAAGGATTGAAGCAGCCCCTCAGGATTCTTGTCAATCATGCCTTTAAACTGGTCGGCAAAGGCACTTGCCTGTTTCGGCAGTGAATCTAAGTAAGGCACCAGTCTGTCGGTTAGAAGGGTTCCTGATCTGGCATTCATGACAGCGCCGAGCACCGTAATGCCGAACGTTCCCCCGATCATCCGGAAAAATTGGCTTGATGAAGTCACCACACCCAGCTCTTCTTTTGAAAACGTTTCTTGCAGAGCGAGTGTGAGAAGCGGCATAACAAGCCCCATTCCCAGACCGATCACGGCCATATAGCATGTAGCCGCGAGCTTGCTTGTATCCAGCTGCAAAGTCGTTAATAAGAAGAAGCCGACGGCCATGATCAGCATGCCGATCATGATTTGCGGTTTAATGCCGATCTTATAAACCAGCTGGCCTCCGATAATACTTGTGATGATCATAGATACCATCATTGGCGTCATAATCGTTCCGGACGCGGTAGCGCTGACTCCGATAATTCCCTGCATAAAGAAAGGAACGAACGTAACGGCGCCGAACATGCCGATACTCATGAAAAACCCGATCAGATTCAGTACGGTAAACGTTCTGTTTTTAAACAGGTACATCGGCAGAATCGGCTCTTTTGCTTTGATTTCAGCGAAAATGAATCCGACAATCCCGGCAAGCGCAAGCGCAAAGAGACCGATAATCTGCCAAGACCCCCATGCATAATCCTTTCCTCCGAAGCTGAGTGCTAGCAGGAGGCTGACGATTCCGACGATCATTGTGAAAATGCCGGCGATGTCAAAGTTAATCGGCCCGGTCTGTTTTCTGCCTTGAAGTCCTCTTGCGATAAAGATGACGGCTAAGATTCCGACTGGCAGGTTGATATAGAAAACCCATTTCCAATTTAAAGAGTCAACAATCCAGCCCCCGATTTGCGGGCCGATAACAGAAGCCAGCCCGTAAATCGCCCCGAAAAGCCCTTGGAACTTGGCACGCTGTTTCCCTGTGAACAAATCCCCGATGACGATCATGGCCATCGGCATCATGACACCGCCGCCGATTCCCTGAAGTCCGCGGAAAATAATCAGTTCCGTCATGTTGCTGGCCATTCCGCACAGTGCGGAAGCTCCCATAAAAATCAATAAACCTGATACATATACGACGCGTCGCCCCAATAAATCTGCAAGTTTCCCCGCAATCGGGACGATCGTCGTCGAAGTTAAAAGATATGCCGTGGTCAGCCACGTCATCATGCTTAATCCCCCGAGGTCACCCACGATTTTTGGAATCGCCGTTCCTACAATCGTGCCGTCAAGGGCTGAGAAAAACATAGCGATAATTAAGCCCGTTATTAATAATGTGCGTTTTGGATCCTTCTGTTCAATGCTCATGCTTCGGCAGCTCCTCTTTTCTATTCGTTTTCTTTTTGGTCAACCGCGTATTTCTCGGCGGCTTCCGCTACTTTGCGGATGATGTTCACGGACTGAATCAGTTCATCGTCAGTCAGAACGGACAGGTTTCGCGCTAATATCGCTTTTCTTCCTTCCACGACATCCTCGAATTTCTTCTCGCCTTTTTCGGTAAGGCTGATGTCGATGACACGTCTGTCCTGCTGATTATGTTTGCGGACGATCAGTCCTTTTTGCTCAAGGCGGTCGGCCATCAGCGTCACTGCGCTCGGCTTTACTTCCATGCGCTCCGCAATTTCGGAAACTTTGCAGCTGCCTTGTTTTTTTAAGCTGGCTAAAACAAATAATTGGGCAGGAGTCACCTCATGTTTTGCCATGCTTTCCATCATTTCCGGCTGTATGTTTTGCAGCAGCGTCTGAAGGGATTTTTGGATGTCAGACACATATTGATCCGCGTTTTTCATAACTCCTCCTCATCTGGTTCTTCGGGAAAATAATTAACATTAGTTAAATATAAATAAGGATTAAAGATAAGTCAATCCTTTTGTGCAAAAATAAAAAAAGGATTGATGCTTAGTGAAAAACATCAAATCCTTTCTTATGTTACTGCTGGTAGGGAGACTGCTGCTGAATGGTCTGCTGGAACTTCTGATACGATTGCTGAAGCTTTTGGGTGTCGGCCGCTTCAATGGAATACCAGCCATTTTGAAACATTACATCGTATAATCTTCTCTGCGCTTTTTGTGACTCATCGAAAATCGCCTGAATATCTTGATAAAGAGACTCGTGGCTGAACTCGTGCAGGGCTGTGCAATATGAAGACGTGATATACTTTTCCGTCGTCAGCAGTTCATTCACCAAGTCTCGGTCATTCATTTGCGCCGTATCGGGCACGGGTGTTTGCGGGTTAGTGATTTTTTGATTTTGCTGTTCCATGTATTGTCCTCCTATTGCATATAGCCTGTTGTTGTCTGTCCGCCTTGAGCGGGATTCAGGTGACCCAAGATGTTTTGATAATGCTTGTGGTGCATCCGGCCTATTTGTTCAAGCTCATGTTTTAACGTCTGATTCTGGCAGTGTTCCGCCATGAAATGCGCTTTTTTCATGGCAAGCAGATTCCAGTTCAGCATGTCTTCAAGATACAAATGGTCTTTCGTTGAGATGACGGCAGGCGGCAAATGTCCGTGCTGCTCCTGGTTATTCATATAAACGCCTCCTTCAATTCTGTTCTTCTTAGCTTTCTCTGCGACCGGGATTTCATACACTAATAAAAGAAAAAGGAGGGAGTTCGCCCTTGCTGCGGAGCATATGTTTATTTTTGTCGAAAAATAAAATGCTTACGAAATTCGCCCAGGCTTACGGCCTCCGCTTCGGCGCGGGAAGATTCGTTGCGGGGGAAACACTTCGAGAAGCTGTAAAAACGGTGAAGCGGCTGAACCAAAACGGGCTGTCGGCCTCGATAGATTATCTGGGTGAATATGCTGGGTTCCGGAAGGATGCCAAAAGGACGGCCGAAGAATGCAAAAAAGCAATCAGGGCGATCGCCGAGAATCAATTGGACTGTGAGCTGTCGCTGAAATTAACATCTATCGGTCTGGATATATCTGAGAATCTCGCCGAACAGCACATCAGAGACATATTGACGGAGGCAAAAGAACACTGCGTCCCCGTCACGATTGACATGGAGGACTATTCCAGATGCGCCCGCACGCTTGATCTGTATAAGCGGTGCAAACCGGATTTTCCGATGCTCGGCACCGTCATTCAGGCTTATTTGTACCGCTCGGCTGAAGACATCAGCAGCCTGATGCCATATAAGCCGCGGCTCAGACTTGTAAAAGGCGCATACAAAGAATCAGCGTCCGTTGCGTTTCCTGATAAAAAAGGGACCGATCTTCATTTCCAGCAGCTGATTAAGCTGCAGCTTTTGAGCGGGCATGAAACAGCGGTGGCGACACATGATGACGACATGATTTCGTATACGAAAACACTCATCAGCGAGTATCAAATTCCCCGGGAGCAGTTTGAATTCCAAATGCTGTACGGCATCAGAATGGAGCGGCAGAAGAAGCTTGCCGAAGAAGGATACAGGATGAGGGTGTACGTCCCGTACGGAACCGATTGGTACGGCTACTTGATGAGAAGAATTGCCGAACGCCCGGCAAATGCGGCGTTTGTGCTGAAAGGAATCTTCAAAAAATAACGGCTGCCTTAAAAAAGCAGCCGCAGTATGTTACTCCATGTTGTCTTTTTTATATTGCTGATTTTGGCTTGTCCGCTTGCCGCCGCCGTATTTTTGCTTCGGTCCCGCATTTCCTTTCATGCTTGCCGCGCTCACTGCGCCGGAAGACGGATCTTTTCTCCCTCGCACCATTCCCTTCACCTCCGGGTTTAAGTTTCCCGCCTGCGGCACGGAACATGCGGAAGCCAAAAAATTTAAAAAAATTCCATATTTGCTATTGAAGTCATCCTGAAAATCTTTTAAGATGAAAGAAGAAAAGGGTTTCATTTTTTTTGCCGAAAAAATGAATGACTATTCATTCAAAGTTCAAGGGGGATGACTCATGCACAAGTTTATAAAGAAAGCAGCCGTTCTCGGGTCAGGCGTCATGGGGTCCGGAATTGCCGCGCACTTGGCTAACATCGGAATTCCCGTCCTGCTGCTTGATATTGTGCCAAACGAGCTGACAAAGGATGAGGTGAAAAAAGGGCTGACATTAGAAAGCCCGGAGGTCCGCAGCAGACTGAGCCGATCGGCCATGCAAAAGCTGCTGAAGCAAAAACCGGCGCCGCTGACTTCAGCTGCCAATCTCGATTATATAACGGCGGGGAATTTGGAAGATGACGCCGCTCAATTGAAGGATGCCGATTGGATTATTGAAGTCGTCGTCGAAAATCTTGACGTGAAAAAACAGATTTTCTCACTTGTTGATGAATACCGGAAACCGGGAAGCATCGTGTCCAGCAATACGTCCGGTATCTCCGTCACAAAAATGGCGGAAGGCAGATCTGCCGATTTTAAAGCTCATTTCTTAGGAACCCATTTCTTTAATCCGGCCCGCTACTTGAAGCTTCTGGAAATCATTCCGATTCAGGAAACAGATCCTGACGTATTGCAATTTATGACTTCATTTGCCGAAAATACACTCGGAAAAGGTGTCGTCATCGCAAAAGACACGCCTAACTTTATCGCTAACCGCATCGGTACGTACGGCCTGTTGGTCACGGTAAGGGAAATGCTTTCCTCCGGCTGCCGCATCGGCGAGGTGGACACGGTGACCGGGCCTTTGATCGGCAGACCGAAAAGCGCGACCTTCAGAACCCTTGACGTCGTGGGGCTTGATACATTCGCCCATGTGGCAAAAAATGTTTATGATAAAGCCGACGGCGCTGAAAAAGACATGTTTAAGCTGCCGGAATTTATGAATGACATGCTGAAAAACAATTGGCTGGGCAGCAAATCAGGCCAAGGTTTTTACAAAAAAGAAGGTAAAACAATATATGAGCTCGATCCGCTTACCATGACATACGGCGAGCGCTCGAAAATGAAGACGCCCGCTTTAGAAGCCGCCAAACAGGCAAAGGGTGCCAAAGGGAAAATGAAAGCGCTTATATACTCTGATGACCGCGCCGGCCGCCTGCTTTGGAATATCACGTCGCAAACTCTCTTATACTCAGCCCGGCTTTTAGGTGAAATCGCTGATGATATCAAAGCGATTGACGACGCCATGAAATGGGGCTTCGGCTGGGAGCTCGGCCCGTTTGAGATATGGGATGCCATCGGTGTCAGAACATCAGCGGAGCGGCTTGAACAAGAAGGCGCAGAACTTCCCGGCTGGGTGAAAGAAATGCTTGACGAGGGCCATGAAACATTTTATATGAAGGAAAACGGAAGACGATTTTACTATTCAGACGGCCAATACAGGGCTGTGAAAGAAAATCCGAAACGAATCAGCCTGCAAACGGTAAAGGAAACAAAGGGCGTGATCAGCAAAAACAGCGGCGCCAGTCTGATTGATCTCGGCGATGATATCGCTCTGCTGGAATTTCATACGAAAAGCAACGCGATCGGCTTAGACATTATTCAGATGATTGACAATGCGCTTGAGGAAACGGAGCGGAATTATAAAGGTCTTGTCATCGGAAACCAAGGCAGACATTTCTGCGCGGGAGCAAACCTGGCGATGATTTTAATGGAAGCTCAGGATGATAACTTCATGGAAGTCGATTTTGTCATCCGCCGTTTTCAGCAGACGATGCTGAACATCAAATACAGCGCCAAACCTGTTGTGGCGGCGCCGTTCGGAATGACACTCGGCGGAGGAACGGAAGTCTGTCTTCCGGCGGCACGCGTTCAGGCGGCGAGCGAATCGTATATGGGTCTTGTCGAAACCGGCGTCGGCCTTATTCCGGGCGGCGGAGGAAATAAAGAATTGTACATGAATTACTTGAACGGCGGAAGTGAACTGATGGACGCGGCCATTAAAACCTTCGAAACCATTGCGCTTGCCAAGGTGTCCGGCTCGGCGCACGAAGCCCGTGATATGAAGATTTTGTCTGCGGCAGACCGCATCAGCATGAATCAGGATCACCTGCTGCACGATGCGAAACAGCTGGCTGCTTATTTATATGACAGCAGATACCGCCCGCCTGCCCGCAAAAAAGTAAAAGTCACGGGGGAAACCGGCTGTGCGGCGTTACTGCTCGGAGCAGACCAAATGAGAAGATCAGGCTATTTATCAGATCACGATATGAAGATTGCGAAGAAGCTGGCCCATGTCATTGCTGGAGGAAGAGTCCCGTTCGGCACGGAGGTTTCAGAAGAATATTTACTTGAGATTGAAAGAGAAGCCTTTTTAAGCCTCGCTGGCGAGGCGAAATCTCAAGCGAGAATGCAGCATATGCTGGTCAAAGGCAAACCTTTACGGAACTAGGAGGGTGTTTATGAGAGAAGCAGTCATTGTGGCCGGTGCGAGAACGCCGGTCGGTAAAGCGAAAAAAGGGTCGCTTGCAGCCGTTCGTCCTGATGATTTAGGCGCGCTTTGTGTGAAAGAAACGCTGAAACGGGCAGGCGGCTATGAAGGAAACATCGATGACTTAATTATCGGATGTGCAACACCTGAAGCCGAACAAGGATTAAATATGGCGCGGAATATCGGTGCGCTGGCGGGGCTTCCTCATACGGTGCCGGCCATTACGGTGAACCGCTACTGCTCTTCCGGACTTCAATCCATCGCTTACGGTGCGGAAAAAATTATGATCGGCGCGGGCGACACCGTCATCGCCGGCGGGGCGGAATCCATGTCGCAAGTTCCGATGATGGGGCATGTGACCCGCCCGAATATCGCTTTGGCGGAGCATGCGCCTGAGTATTACATGAGTATGGGGCACACAGCGGAGCAGGTCGCCGAAACATACGGCGTATCCAGAGAAGACCAGGATGCATTTGCCGTCCGCAGCCATCAAAATGCCGCGAAAGCCCTTAAAGAAGGGAAATTTAATGACGAAATCGTGCCGGTTGAAGTATCGCTGACAGAAGCCGGGGATGACCATAAGCCGCGGAAAAAACAATTTACCTTTTCTCAAGATGAAGGCGTGCGCCCCGGCACATCGGCTGACGTATTGGCAAAGCTCCGTCCGGCTTTTTCTAAAACGGGAACCGTGACGGCCGGGAACTCTTCACAAACGAGTGACGGCGCGGCTGCTGTCATGCTGATGGATCGCGAAAAAGCTTCGTCGCTCGGATTGGCGCCGCTAGTCAAATTCCGTTCCTTTGCCGTAGGCGGCGTTCCCCCTGAGGTCATGGGGATCGGTCCGATTGAAGCTATTCCGCGGGCGCTCAAGCTTGCCGGACTCGAATTGCAGGATATCGGGCTTTTTGAATTGAATGAGGCCTTTGCTTCACAGGCCATTCAAGTTATCAGATCACTGGGAATAGATGAAGAAAAGGTGAACGTCAATGGGGGCGCCATCGCGCTCGGACATCCGCTCGGCTGCACGGGGACGAAGCTGACCCTGTCACTCATTCATGAAATGAAACGGAGAAACGAGCAATTCGGCGTGGTGACGATGTGCATCGGAGGCGGCATGGGCGCTGCCGGCGTATTTGAGCTCATTTAAACAAAGGGGGAAACGAATATGAAACAGGAAACGGTCAACGTCAAAAAAGGCGGCAGCTTTCTGATTGAGGAGACGGGATATGATCAAATATTCACTCCGGAGGACTTTACAGACGAACATAAAATGATCGGCAAAACGACAGAAGACTATGTCGTAAACGATGTGCTTCCTTATATTGATGAAATTGAAAACCATCAGTTTGAGCATTCAGTCAGACTGCTCAGAAAAGCCGGAGACTTGGGCCTCCTCGGAGCAGACGTGCCTGAAGAGTATGGAGGCATCGGCTTGGATAAAATCAGTTCAGCCTTCATTACGGAAAAATTTTCGCGTGCCGGCAGCTTTTCGCTATCTTACGGCGCTCACGTCGGTATCGGCTCATTGCCGATCGTGTTCTTCGGAACGGAAGAACAGAAAAAAACATATTTGCCGGACTTGGCTTCAGGACAAAGAATCGCGGCATACGCCTTAACTGAGCCCGGTTCAGGTTCAGATGCCCTCGGCGCGAAAACAACGGCCGTTTTGAATGATGCGGGCACACATTATATTCTCAACGGAGAAAAACAATGGATTACTAACTCCGCCTTTGCAGATGTCTTTGTCGTCTACGCAAAAGTGGACGGAGATAAGTTTTCCGCATTTATCGTAGAGAAAAATTATCCGGGCGTGTCAACGGGCCCTGAAGAGAAAAAGATGGGGATTAAAGGTTCATCGACGAGAACGCTGATTTTAGATCAGGCGGAAGTGCCGAAAGAGAACCTTCTCGGCGAAATCGGAAAAGGCCATGTCATTGCCTTTAATATCCTGAATATCGGACGCTACAAGCTTGCCGTCGGCACAATCGGCGCTTCTAAACGGGTGATTGAGCTGTCTGCCGCTTACGCAAACCAGCGCCGGCAATTTAAAACGCCGATTTCAAGCTTCACGCTCACTCAGGAAAAGCTTGCGACAATGTCGGCACGGCTTTACGCCATGGAGAGCTCTGTATACAGAACAGTGGGCTTGTTCGAAGATAATATGAGCCGGCTGACGGAAGAAGCGCAAAAAGACGGACGCGAAGTCGCAAAGTCAATCGCCGAGTACGCGATTGAATGCTCGCTCAACAAAATGTGCGGATCTGAAACGCTTGATTACATTGCCGACGAAGGCGTTCAAATTCACGGCGGTTACGGGTTTATGCAGGAATATGAAGTAGAGCGCGCCTACCGTGACTCCCGAATCAACAGAATTTTTGAAGGCACAAATGAAATCAACCGCCTGATCGTAACGAGCACGTTCCTGAAAAAAGCCGTAAAAGGGCAGCTTCCGCTCTTTGAAAAAGCGAAGGCGCTCCAGGAAGAGCTCATGATGCTGATGCCTGAAGAGCCGGGCTCAGAGCCTCTTGAGCAGGAAAAATACATTGTCAGACAGGCGAAAAAAATCGCCCTCTTGACAGCGGGACTCGCGGCGCAGAAATACGGAAAAGAGATCGAAGGCGAGCAGGAAATCATGGTGAACATCGCTGATATCGTCAGCGCGGTGTACGCTTTGGAATCTGCCGTCCTCAGAACGGAAAAAGCGATTGCGGCGGACGGTGCCGAAAAAGCCGCGCAAAAGCTGTTATATACGGAAATCTTTGCCCAGGAAGCCCTTCAGAATATTGAAGCGCATGCCAAAGAATCACTGATCGCCATGGAGGAAGGAGATTCCCTCCGCATGATGCTTTCCGTGCTGCGCAAACTGACGCGCCTGACACCGAAAAATCTGATTCGGAAAAAACGTGAAGCGGCTGCAGCTGTCTTCCGTGAAGAAAAATATATCGTCTGATCACATGCTGTAAGCGCTCCTTCATCCGGAGCGCTTTTTCATGAAGCAACGTTATAGGTTTTTACAAGTGATTGTGTTAAAATAACGACGATCATTTACAAGGGGTGAAGAAGATGTCGTTAAATTTTTACTGGTACCCTAAATGCGGAACGTGCCGTAATGCGAAAAAATGGCTGGAAGACCGCGGTAAGGAAATAAACGAAATACATATTGTGGAGGAAACTCCGTCGAAAGAAGAAATTAAAGACCTCTATGAAAAGAGCGGACTTGAACTGAGAAAGTTTTTCAACACGAGCGGCATGAAATACCGCGAGCTGAACCTAAAGGAAAAACTGTATCACATGTCAGAGGATGAACAGCTTGACCTTCTGGCATCTGACGGTATGCTCCTGAAACGCCCGATTACGACAGACGGCGAAAAAGTCACTGTCGGCTTCAAAGAAGACCAATTCGAAAAATATTGGATGTAATGCCGCGTTCTAAGTATTATGGTATCTTCTTATTATAAGAAAAAATTGGAGGGATTTAGATGAGCACACCGAAAGATATGCGTTATTCCAAAGAGCACGAATGGGTCAAAGTTGAGGACGGAAAAGCTCGTATCGGGATTACACATTTCGCACAAGCCGAACTTGGCGATATCGTATTTGTCGAGCTTCCGGAAGTCGGCGCTGAAATTAAAGCGGACGAGCCATTCGGCAGCGTAGAATCCGTCAAAACCGTATCCGAATTGTACGCACCGATTAACGGAACGGTGACGGAAGTGAACGAAGACCTTGATGACAGCCCTGAATTCGTAAACGAATCTCCGTATGAAAAAGCGTGGATGATCGTCGTGGAACCGGCTGATGCTGAAGAAATCGAAAACCTCATGACTTCCGAGCAATATGACGAAATGACACAGGAAGACTGATCGGATAGCAAAAGGGCCATTTGGACATTCTATCTGTAACGGGAGGTGTCTAATATGGCGTTTGATAAACAAAAGGTCGATGTGACGGAAAACGTCACGGGCCGCTTTCAAAACGGCCGGTTTTCCTTGTTTCATGAAAATGAAGCCATCGGCGAGATGACAGGCATGAACCAGTACGAGCTCAAACAGGGCTTTTCATTTGAGAATCAAAAATTTTATAAAACAGCCGATGTCATAAACGGCAGTGATCCGAAATATGTGGATTGCGATTATGAGAACGGCTGGTGTTAACAGTTGGCGGTGAATTTCACTGCCTTCTTTTTTAATCTGACGCTAAAACAATCGGCAGGTGATGCTTATGAACAACGAAGATGAAAAGGTGATCATCGTAGAAGGGAAATCGGATAAAATCAAAGTCAGAGAAGTGCTCATCGAACCCGCGGAAATCGTCTGTACAAACGGGACGATCGGCCAAACCGAACTGGAAGATTTGGCGGACCGCCTGTTTGACAGAGACGTCTTTATATTAACGGACGCAGATGAATCCGGAGAAAAATTAAGAAAACAGCTGAAACGGGAGCTTCCCGAAGCGAGCCATATCTATATAGACAGAACATACAGGCAAGTCGAGTCGTGCCCGGGCCATCATCTCGCATCTGTGCTGATCAGAGCCGGCTTTGATGCTGACACTGTATTTTTGAAAAAGAACGACCTGAGGTGATAATCAAAATGAAAGAACTCCAAGAAAATGAACTCGAATTGATTCAGGATGACGTCTATCTTCTGTATTTGTACACCCCGTTTTGCGGCACATGCCAGCTGGCGTCCAAGATGCTTTCTGTCGTCGAAGAAATGCTGCCCGGCACCGCCTTCTATAAAAACAACGTGAATTATTCCCCCGCATTCGCCAAAGCCTATCAGATTGAAAGCGTTCCGTGCTTTTTGCTGTTTAAAGGCGGAGAACTTGTTGAGAAAGGATACGCCTTCCGCTCCGTTTCCTATTTATATGAGCTGATTAAACAAAAAACATCGCAAACGTTCCCGATGTGACAATTTTTACTGGAAAATGTCGTGCGGTTTATAAAGGGTTCTGTCCGTTAAAAAGAGAAAGTGTATGTATGGCCATTAAAACGGGAGGTTATACGAGTGGAGAAAATAGAAGTTTTGGAGAATGACGGACAGCATCTGTTTTTGAAACCGCTATTAAACGCCTCAACGCTGCTGATTACATTCCAGGGAGAAAAAGAAGCCTTAACGGTCTCAATTAACGGACAGGGAGAAATGAGAAAAACGTCAGTTTCAAAGGAAAAATCTAATTTGACCTTTTACGGAAACCAGGCGGAAATCATCCATCTCCTGCACGGTGATGTCTCTTTGCAGAAGCTCATCCAAAGCGGAAAACTCAAAGTGAAAGGATCATTCCGGGCCCTGCTGAAGCTGGAGGCCATCCTCTGGCTGACAAACGGATTTTTTCAGACGATCAGCAAACGGCCGTAAACAGCCAATCTACTATGTGACAATAGCTTCCATTATTTATTTTATTGACTTTTTATCATTCGCCGTGCTATTCTACAGTAAGAATTTCCGGACGAAAATACGATATGTTTTCTCTTATCAAGAGAGGTGGAGGGAAGTGCCCTATGAAGCCCGGCAACCATCAACATTGTTGAAATGGTGCCAATTCACTCGAAGCGGTCTGCTTTGAAAGATGAGAGAAAGGCCTTTTTCAATAAGCCTTTCTGCTCATTTTTGCAGAAAGGCTTTTCTTTTGCGTAGAAAACCGGAAGATTTCTTAGAATAGTGTAAGGCAGGTGATTGCTTTGATCCATCTTCAAAATGTTTCAAAAATGTACAAAGCGAAGCATGGGGATGTCAATGCTGTCCAAGATGTCACTCTTGATATCAAAAAGGGCGAAATATTTGGAATTATAGGATATAGCGGAGCTGGTAAAAGTTCCTTAATCCGTCTTTTGAACGGCCTTGAAAAGCCGACGTCAGGCATCGTGGAAGTCGCGGGGACGGAATTAAATAAAGTAAGCAGCCGCGGGCTGAGAAAAGCGCGCCAGGAAATCAGCATGATTTTCCAGCATTTTAACCTATTGTGGTCGCGTACCGTCCGGGAGAATATTATGTTTCCGCTGGAAATCGCCGGCGTGAAAAAAAGCGAACGGGTCCGCCGCGCCGATGAACTGATTAAACTGGTCGGATTAGAGGGGAAAGAAAAGTCTTATCCGTCACAGCTGAGCGGCGGTCAAAAGCAGCGTGTCGGCATCGCCCGGGCGCTCGCCAATAATCCGAAAGTCCTTCTGTGCGATGAAGCGACATCAGCGCTCGACCCGCAGACGACCGATTCAATTTTGGATCTTTTATCCGATATAAATGACAGACTCGGTCTGACGATCGTGCTCATTACCCATGAAATGCACGTCATCCGAAAAATCTGCAACAGAGTCGCCGTCATGGAAAACGGGAAAGTCGTTGAAGAAGGCGAAGTGCTCCAAGTCTTCAGAAACCCGCGCGAACCGATGACCAAGCGTTTCGTTCAGCAGGTGACAGAACCGGAGGAGACGAAAGAAACCATCCAGCATTTTCTGCAGGAAACCGCGACAGGAAAAACGATTCAGCTTTCATTTGTCGGGCAGGCCGCCGAGCAGCCCCTCATTACGGAGATGATCCGAAACTTTGATGTGGACGTCAATATTCTGCAGGGGAAAATCTCACAGACGAAGGACGGAGCCTACGGTTCTTTATTCATCCATATTGACGGTCAGGAAAAAGAAGTAGAAAACGTGATCAGGTTCATCAAAGACAAACAGGTAGAAGCAGAGGTGATCACAAATGTTTGAAAAATGGTTCCCGAACGTTGATTTAACCGAGCTGTGGACGGCCACATACGAGACCCTTTATATGACGGTCATCGCATTAGTTTTTTCATTTATCATCGGAGCGATTCTCGGTCTTCTGCTCTTTTTAACGGGCAAGGGAAGCTTATGGGAAAATAAAATCATTAACACCGTGATTGCGGCGGTCGTTAATATTTTCAGGTCTATTCCGTTTCTTATTTTAATTATTCTGCTTCTCGGCTTTACTAAGATTTTGGTCGGATCGATTTTAGGGCCGAACGCCGCATTGCCCGCGCTGATTATCGGCTCCGCGCCGTTTTACGCCCGGCTTGTTGAAATCGCGCTGCGGGAAGTCGATAAAGGAGTCATCGAAGCTGCCAGATCAATGGGAGCAAAGACATCGACGATTATCTTCAAAGTGCTGATTCCTGAATCAATGCCTGCGTTAATTTCGGGCATCACCGTTACAGCCATCGCCCTGATCGGATCTACCGCCATTGCCGGCGCCATCGGTTCAGGCGGACTCGGAAACCTTGCATATGTAGAGGGGTACCAGTCCAACAATACGGATGTAACGTTTGTAGCGACAGTATTTATACTCATCATCGTCTTTATCATTCAGATTATCGGTGATGTGATTACAAATATAATAGACAAAAGATAAGGGAGGATTTACATTGAAAAAGATTGTATTAAGTGCGCTGCTGCTTGTGTTCGCGGGAGTTTTGGCCGCCTGCGGATCAAACGGCTCAAATAAAAAGGAAATCGTCGTCGCCGCGACAAAAACACCGCATGCTGAAATCTTAAAAGAAGCGGAACCGCTCTTGAAGGAAAAAGGCTACACATTAAAAGTAAAAGTGCTGAACGATTACAAAATGTACAACAAAGCGTTAGCTGATAATGAAGTGGATGCGAACTACTTCCAGCACGTTCCTTACCTTGAACAGGAAATGAAAGAAAATAAAGATTACAAACTCGTGAATGCCGGAGCCGTTCACCTTGAGCCGTTCGGTATTTACACGAAAAAATACAAATCACTGAAAGACCTGCCTAAAGGCGCGACCATCATCATGACAAACAACGTCGCTGAACAAGGCCGTATGCTGGCGATGCTTGAAAAAGCCGGACTGATTACTCTTGATCCGAAGGTAAAAACGATCGACGCCACTACGAAAAACATTACGAAAAACCCGAAAGACCTGACATTCAAAAAAATCGCCCCTGAATTAACGGCGAAAGCATATAATGAAGAAGAAGGCGATGCAGTCTTCATTAACGTCAACTATGCGATTCAAAACAAACTGAATCCGTTAAAAGATGCGATTCAAGTGGAATCAACGAAAAACAACCCGTACGCAAACATCATCGCCGTACGCAAAGGTGACGAAAAATCAGCGAAAATCAAAGCGCTTATGGAAGTGCTTCACTCTAAGAAAATCAAAGACTTTATTGAGAAAAAATACGACGGAGCCGTGCTTCCAGTATCTGAATAAAGCAAAAACCCCGGATGGACCATCCGGGGTTTTTTTCGGGTATTAATCGGAGAACTGTCCATAATAAAAAGGAAGGTTAACGATTGGAGGGAATGGCAGTGGCTCAATACCAGGATAACGGAAAAAGCGTGCATGACGCATTGAAACAATATAAAGAAGGTTTAGGCATATTCGAGCAAAAAATGCCGATGATGGGGCGGAAGTTTAATGAATTTACTGAACAGTGTTTTTCAGCGGATTCATTAACTGAAAAAGAGAAACAATTAATCGCTCTGGGCATCAGCATCAGCGCTCAAGATGAATTTTGCATGATTTATCACACGAAAGGCTGTCTTGATCAGGGTGCGACAGAGGAAAACATCCTTGAGGTCATCAGCGTCGCGGCGGCATTCGGGGGAGGCGCGGCTCTCAGTCAGGGAGTAACCCTCGTGCAGCAGTGCATTCAGGAATTCGGACATACAACGCATTAGAAAGAGCAATCGTATGAATACCGTTTTTCAGATAAAGCCAGCGCCGGTTACCGGCACATTCGAAAGGATTCAGGGGCACACTCGCTTTGGCCGGAGCAGAGGATCATTGTTACAATAGAAACAAATATATGAAGGGATTGATTCATTATCTGCACCAGCCACGAGAGACTGGACCTTGACTATACGCCTGAAATGGAAAAAGCGATGCAGAAGTCACACGGCATCGGCTACGAGGAATACGGACGGCGTCTTTCAAAAAGGATGGAAGTCGAACGGCAGAGGGAGCTTGAGTACCAAAAAAGCAAGTTCCTCGCAGCGCAGCTTAATGAGAAAATCGGTCAGTAAAAAAGGGTGGAATTCCGCCCTTTTTCTGTTTTAAACAGCTTTAATTACACCCTGATCTTTGATAAACTTTAGGAATGTTCCTGGTAATATAAAAAGTTGTATTTACTTTTCATTTGTTATAAAATTAGAATGAGAATAAATTGAGAATAATGATTATATATTTTTGGAGGTATAGATATGGCTGCTTCAACATTAACGATCAAGGATCTTCACGTTGAAATCGAAGGAAAAGAGATCTTAAAAGGTGTAAACCTTGAAATAAAAGGCGGCGAATTCCACGCTGTCATGGGGCCGAACGGTACCGGTAAATCCACGCTTTCTGCAGCGATTATGGGACATCCGAAATACGAAGTCACTAAAGGCAGCATCACACTTGACGGCAAGGATGTACTGGAAATGGAAGTGGACGAGCGCGCTCAGGCGGGTCTTTTCCTTGCGATGCAGTACCCAAGCGAAATCAGCGGTGTGACAAATGCCGATTTCCTTCGCTCTGCGATTAACGCACGCCGCGAAGAAGGCGATGAAATTTCTCTTATGAAATTCATCCGCAAAATGGACGAAAACATGGAGTTCCTTGAAATGGACCCTGAAATGGCGCAGCGTTACCTGAACGAAGGTTTCTCAGGCGGAGAGAAAAAACGCAACGAAATCCTTCAGCTTATGATGATCGAGCCGAAAATCGCCATTCTTGACGAGATCGATTCAGGTCTTGATATCGATGCGCTTAAAGTCGTTTCTAAAGGAATCAACAAAATGCGCAGCGAAAACTTCGGCTGCTTAATGATCACTCACTATCAGCGCCTTCTGAACTACATCACACCAGATGTCGTTCACGTTATGATGCAGGGACGCGTAGTGAAATCAGGCGGTGCGGAGCTTGCACAGCGCCTTGAAGCGGAAGGTTATGACTGGATTAAACAAGAACTCGGCATTGAAGACGAAACTGTAGGCCAAGAAGCGTAAGCGTTAGGGGGATTAACATGACATTGGAAACGAAACTATCCGTAGATCAGGAATATGTCAAAGGCTTTTCCGAAAAGCATCAAGAACCTGCCTGGCTGAAAAACCTGCGCTTACAGGCTCTTGAAAAAGCTGAAGATCTGCCGCTGCCTAAGCCTGATAAAACAAAAATCACAAATTGGAACTTTACAAAGTTCAACAAGCATACAGTAGAAAACGCGCCGCTTGCTTCTTTGGAAGATTTAGCTGATGAAGCAAAAGCGCTGATCGATATCGAAAACGAAGACAAAACGTTATATGTGCAGCGTGACCAAACGCCTGCATTCCTGTCTCTCTCTAAAGAGCTGAAAGACAAAGGCGTTATTTTCACGGACATCTTAACGGCTGCCCGTGAGCACAGCGACCTCGTTGAGAAATACTTCATGAAAGACGGCGTAAAGGTCGACGAGCATAAACTGACTGCGCTTCATGCGGCATTAATGAATGGCGGGGCATTCCTTTATGTTCCTAAAAACGTTCAGGTGGAGACGCCTGTTCAGGCCGTTTACGTTCATGAAAGCAATGACACGGCATTGTTCAACCACGTGCTGATCGTCGCTGAAGACCACAGCTCCGTCACTTACGTTGAGAACTATATCAGCACGGTGAATCCGAAAGAAGCTGTATTCAACATTATCAGTGAAGTGATCACAGGTGATAATGCCAGCGTGACGTACGGTGCCGTTGACAACTTGTCAGCAGGCGTCACAACATACGTCAACCGCCGCGGAGCCGCGCGCGGACGCGACAGCAAAATCGAGTGGGCGCTCGGTCTGATGAACGATGGCGACACGATTTCTGAAAACACGACAAACCTCTACGGAGACGGCACATACGGCGATACGAAAACCGTGGTTGTCGGAAGAGGAGAACAGACGGAAAACTTTACGACGCAGATCATCCACTTCGGTAAGGCTTCTGAAGGCTATATCCTGAAGCACGGAGTCATGAAAGATGCCGCATCTTCCATCTTTAACGGCATCGGCAAGATTGAGCACGGCGCGTCTAAAGCAAACGCTGAACAGGAATCCCGCGTCCTGATGCTGAGTGAAAAAGCGCGAGGCGACGCAAACCCGATTCTTTTAATTGATGAAGACGATGTAACTGCAGGACATGCGGCATCTGTCGGCCGTGTGGATCCGATCCAGCTTTACTACTTAATGAGCCGCGGAATTGCGAAAGAAGAAGCGGAACGCTTAGTCATTTACGGATTCCTTGCTCCGGTGGTAAAAGAACTTCCGATTGAAGGAGTTAAGAAACAGCTCGTCTCCGTCATCGAAAGGAAAGTAAAATAATGAATATCACTGATATTCGTGAACAGTTCCCGATCCTTCATCAGCAAGTGAACGGACATGACCTCGTGTACCTTGACAGCGCGGCGACTTCTCAGAAGCCGCGTGCTGTCATTGAAGCAGTGGATCAGTATTACAGCAAATACAATTCCAATGTTCACAGAGGCGTCCATACTCTTGGCACAAGAGCGACAGACGGCTATGAAGGAGCACGTGAAAAAGTTCGTAAGTTTATCAATGCGAAGTCAATGGCTGAGGTCATTTTCACAAAAGGCACGACAACTTCACTGAATATGGTGGCGCTGAGCTATGCCCGCGCCAGCTTAAAACCAGGTGATGAAGTGGTCATCACCCAAATGGAGCATCATGCGAATATCATCCCGTGGCAGCAGGCTGTAAAAGCAACCGGCGCGACTTTAAAGTATATCCCGATGCAGGAAGACGGCACGCTTTCGCTGGAAGACGTCCGGCAGACTATCACAAGCCATACGAAGATCGTGGCGGTCGCTCATGTGTCAAACGTGCTCGGCACGATCAACCCGATTAAAGAAATCGCCAAAATCGCTCATGACAACGGCGCGGTCATCGTGGTGGACGGAGCGCAGAGCACACCGCACATGAAAATCGACGTTCAGGATCTGGATTGCGACTTCTTCGCGCTTTCTTCCCATAAAATGTGCGGCCCGACGGGAATCGGCGTGCTGTACGGCAAGAAAGAACTGCTTGAGAATATGGAGCCGGCCGAATTTGGCGGCGAGATGATCGACTTTGTAGGGCTTTATGAATCAACTTGGAAAGAGCTTCCGTGGAAGTTTGAAGCAGGCACGCCGATTATTGCAGGCGCGATCGGATTGGGAGCCGCGATTGATTTTCTTGAAGAGGTCGGACTCGACGAGATTTCCCGGCATGAGCATAAGCTTGCGGCCTATGCGCTTGACCGTTTCGAACAGCTCGACGGCGTTACGGTATACGGACCGAAAGAGCGGGCGGGCCTTGTGACATTTAACCTTGATGAGGTTCACCCTCATGATGTCGCGACTGTCCTTGATGCTGAGGGCATTGCGGTCAGAGCCGGCCATCATTGCGCCCAGCCGCTCATGAAATGGCTGGATGTATCTGCTACTGCGAGAGCGAGTTTTTATCTGTATAATACAGAGGAAGAGATCGATAAGCTCGCGGAAGCTCTCCAAAAGACAAAGGAGTACTTTACAAATGTCTTTTAATGCAAATTTAGATACATTATACAGACAAGTGATCATGGATCATTACAAAAATCCGCGCAACAAAGGGGTTTTGGATGACAGCATCGTCGTCGATATGAACAACCCGACTTGCGGCGACCGGATCAGACTGACAATGAAGCTTGACGGCGATACCGTTCAGGAAGCGAAGTTTGAAGGGGAAGGCTGCTCCATCTCCATGGCTTCAGCTTCCATGATGACGCAGGCGATTAAAGGAAAAGATATTGATACCGCCCTTTCCATGTCTAAGATTTTCTCAGACATGATGCAAGGGAAAGAGTATGACGACTCAATAGATCTCGGGGATATTGAAGCCCTTCAAGGCGTTTCGAAATTCCCGGCCCGGATTAAATGTGCCACCCTTTCATGGAAAGCACTTGAAAAAGGAGTCGCTGGCGAAAAAGGCGGCAATTAAAAGATTGGAGTGAAAATGGATGGCTAAAAAAATGCCTGAAATTGGTGAATACAAGTACGGTTTTCACGATAAGGACGTTTCCATTTTCCGTTCAGAGCGCGGATTGACAAAAGAAATCGTAGAAGAAATTTCACGCATGAAAGAAGAGCCTCAATGGATGCTTGATTTCCGCCTGAAATCTCTTGAGCATTTCTACAACATGCCGATGCCGCAGTGGGGCGGGGATTTAAACTCTTTAAACTTTGACGAAATTACGTACTACGTAAAACCGTCTGAGCGTTCAGAGCGTTCTTGGGATGAAGTGCCTGAGGAAATTAAACAGACATTCGACAAACTCGGTATTCCTGAAGCTGAGCAAAAATACCTTGCCGGTGTTTCTGCACAGTACGAATCTGAGGTTGTGTACCACAACATGAAAGAAGATCTTGAAGCGCAAGGCATCGTCTTCAAAGACACAGACAGCGCGCTGAAAGAAAATGAAGACATTTTCCGCGAGCACTGGGCGAAAGTCATTCCGCCGACAGATAACAAGTTTGCGGCGCTGAACTCAGCTGTTTGGTCCGGCGGATCTTTCATCTACGTGCCAAAAGGCGTGAAGGTTGAAACACCGCTTCAAGCGTACTTCCGCATCAACTCTGAGAACATGGGCCAGTTCGAACGCACGCTGATCATCGTTGACGAAGAAGCAAGCGTTCATTACGTAGAGGGCTGTACGGCTCCTGTGTATACGACAAACTCACTTCACAGCGCGGTTGTTGAAATCATCGTCAAAAAAGGCGGCTACTGCCGTTATACAACAATCCAAAACTGGGCGAACAACGTTTACAACCTTGTAACGAAACGTACGGTTTGTGAAGAAAACGCGACAATGGAATGGGTTGACGGAAACATCGGTTCTAAATTGACGATGAAATATCCGGCTGTCATTCTGAAAGGTGAAGGCGCGCGCGGCATGACGCTTTCTATCGCTCTTGCGGGCAAAGGTCAGCATCAGGACGCAGGTGCGAAAATGATTCACCTTGCACCGAATACGTCATCCACAATCGTATCAAAATCGATTTCAAAGCAAGGCGGGAAAGTAACGTACCGCGGTATCGTCCACTTCGGACGGAAAGCGGACGGCGCCCGTTCAAACATCGAGTGCGATACGCTCATTATGGATAACAAATCAACTTCTGATACAATCCCTTACAATGAAATTCTGAACGACAACATTTCATTGGAGCACGAAGCGAAAGTATCAAAAGTTTCTGAAGAACAGCTTTTCTACTTGATGAGCCGCGGTATTTCTGAAGAAGAAGCAACAGAAATGATCGTTATGGGCTTCATCGAGCCGTTCACAAAAGAACTTCCGATGGAATACGCAGTTGAAATGAACCGTTTGATCAAGTTCGAAATGGAAGGCAGTATCGGCTAAGCCTGATACAGCAGGGGTTTAAGAAAACCTCACCCACAAAACACCCACAAGATTATAAAATTGTATACCGCAGATACATCTCTAATGCATCATTTTCAATTTTTTTAGTGACATGGAGGTACGTATCTGCGGTTATTTTTATGCTCGAATGCCCAAGTCTTTCAGATGCAAATTTCAAATCAGCTTTGGCCTCAATTAAATGAATCGCATGGCTATGCCTTAATGCGTGGGGTGACAATATTGGTAACTCAGCTCTTTTACATATCTCTTTGAAATATTCCCTAACAACATTTGTGCGCAACCAGCGTCCGTCATGCTGATAAAACACAATATCGGTCTCCGGTTTTTTGTAATTTTTATATTTGAGCACAACCTCGTTTCTGTTGATTCTACGTTTTTTTTAAAGCTGAATGGTGTGCATATCTAGTTTGATTATTCTTAAGCCGGCTTTTGATTTAGGAGTTGAAAGATAGGGTGTGGAATTTGTCGGGTAGACTAGTGTTTTATTCACTTTTATCGTGCACTCTTCAAAATCTATATCGTTCCAGGTTAGAGCGAGCGCTTCACCTATTCGTAAACCGGTCCGAGCCATGAGAGAAAATAAAACATAATACTGTATTGAATGTTTGTATTTGGAATTTTTCTGAGGTTCTTTCACCTGATTTAGAAATTTTTCTAGTTGGTCTACTGTAAAAAATTTAATTTCCTTATTGTTTTTAGTTTCCTTCGGGATTTTAATACGGTGACGGTATCAGTCATATCAAACGGTACGCCTTATGATCTAACCGGGAAAACTGTCTCTTTCGAAGGGCTGAAGCCTGACGGCACGCATATTATTGATACAAACGGCGGTATTGTCCTTAATGCCCAGGGCGGGATTTTTCGTTATGTGTTCCCTTACCAAGCATTTGCGGCCGTGGGGGAATATGAACAGGCATTCTTTAAAGTGAGCCGAGACAGTCAAACAGACACCACATTAGAATTTAAAATCAAAGTGCTTGAGAACAAAGTGGAAATGGGTATCAATTCAGCCTCCTTTATTTCTGATTTTGAAAATTTGAAAACGCAGCTTAAACAAGCCTATGACGACTTTTTAACCTTGGTCAAATCAGATCAGGACGTAACACAAAATATCATAGAGGGCACTAAAACAACAATCCAATCATTGCAAGAGCAATTAAACACGCTTAATACTAAAATTCAAAACAGTGATATTGTCACGACCGGCCAATATGAAAATGATATGAAAACCCTCAATGATCAAATTAGTCAATTCAACAGCGTAGTTGATAATTTGGGAAAAAGCGTGTCCGCTGATCTTGGGGAAATGAAACAAAAAATTGATACAGCTATCGTTAACAAAATGGATACAACGCCCGTTGTTTTAGCGGATATTTATGACATTATTAGTACGGGTGTGTACTGGTATAATTCTACGACTCAAAATCTGCCGCCTAAATTGAACGGCGACAACGCGAATGGGTTTATTTTCGCCGTTTTCAGTGATCAGGATAATGGCTTAGTGACTTTGCAGGGATCTGATTGGCATATTGAAAAATACCAGGGAGCATTTCGTAATTGGGTATCGAAATCACCGGTTCTATTGTTTTCAGGGAGCGCGAAAGCGGGGGATACTATTAAACTTGCTGCCGATATTTCTAATTTTCAGCTATTTCCTGTCCCGGTCGATACTGTTTTTTATATCAACAATGCCGGCCTAAAAAGCAACGGGAAAGGCATGTATCAAGATGAAATCAGACTGAAGTACACGGACGGAAAGACATTAGTTGTGACAGAATGTCTTTCGCTGGATACTGAAAAAATGGAAATCAGTAACCCTGAAATCTATATTTCGAGTATCAAGGGGGTCTTTTAATTGCAAATTGTCCTAAATGAAAACAACGAAGTAGCAGCTTATGCTTTGGTAGGGGAGCTGGATAAAGCAATTGAGATATCGGATGAATTTGCCACGGCTGAATTTATTTCCAATCCGTTCCGTTACAAATTATCTGATGGTGCTCTCATTATTAACCCGGATTATCAAAATCCCGTCATTAATGATTTGAATACGCCCGGCCCAATGGAGCAGGCCCAAGAGCAAATTGTTGCCCTTGTGCAGCAGCACATTACGGATAGTCAAACCATCAAGCAAATGCAAGATCAAATTATTCAATTGACTAAAGCAGTCATGACATTACAGAAAGGGGTTAAGAAAGCATCAAGACTGGAACGGCAAGTATTGCCCGCACCGCATTTTGTTTGAGGGAAGATGGGAACAAGTAAAGGCGGCCATTGCTACAGAATTAGAACGCCTTGGTGGTAAAAAAACATCTTCTCCTGCGAAAACAAAAACAAAGGCTAACGGGGCGACGTACACCGTGAAGAAAGGAGATGCTCTATCTGTAGTTGCACAGAAAACAGGTGTAAGTATGGCAACCCTGCAAAGATTGAACGGTATCAAGGATCCGAACTTGATCAAGGTCGGCCAAGTATTAAAGCTCAAAGGCTCAAAGGCTCAAAGGCTCAACAATCATTTAATCAACAAGGTCAGTAAAACCAACAATTCCAACCTCCGTTACAATAAAAATGTCCGTTGAAAGACAAGGTTTTTACAATTGTATGTTGTCAAATTATAGCTACTTTGGCATTGCGGTTGATTTATTGTGATACAAAAAGGCCCTTTTCTATATAAGGGCTTTTTGTAGTTTTATTTTGTCCATCCCTTAAGAGAACCAATAAAAAGTCAGGACAATAGGAAAAAAGCCTTTAAAAAAACGGCTCTTTTCGGTTGTTCGTTAATTTTAAAATGTGTATCTAAATGAGTGAAGAAATGTGCATTACACCTAAGTGGAGGGATGGATAGTACTGGATCTACTAATCGAGCTGCTTTCTTTTACATTTTATGCTTCGCCAGTCTAAGATGTGATTTTCAACTAACAGAGAAAAATGAAAAAAATGGATTGAATATGATATGAAAAGTAATACATTCTATAATTATAAAGTTGATAAAGGAGGTAGAAAACATGACAGTTGTCAATCAAGTCAAACAGGCCTTAGCAAGTCTGAAAAGCGCACAAGCAAGCTTTGAAACATTTTCATTAGGCACTGATAACCAGAATGCTAAGCAGCTTTATCAACAAGCTGCCCAACAAACTCAAACGATTGTTGATTCACTCGAGCCGCGTCTTGAGCAAATTGAACAAGAAGAACCGCAATATAAACAACAGTAAGGATTGAAAAAGGTTGGTGATAATTAGCCAACCTTTTTCTTGAAAGGGGTGATGAGGATGAAGGTTTTTTTGAATTATTTCCTTATAGCAGTATTTTTACTTACTATAAGTACCATCACCATTGGTTGTCAAAATGTAAACGAAAACAATAATCAAAACAAATCGATGGCAATTCGGCATGTAAATGTTCAAAATGATAAAACAGATCAGGCCGTAGCAAATAAAGCAAAGGATCAGTTATTGAAAAAAGATGAAGTTACTAAAGTCAGAGGAGCCAATAGTAAAAAGGATTTAATCCTGGCTGTTCAGGTTGAACAGTTTGGCCGTTTTCGGCTAAAGGATATCGAGAAACAGTCTAAAGCCCTGCTGGAAAAAAAAATTCCTGGTTACAGTATTGAAGTGTCAACCGATCAAAAAATCTATTGGGAGTTAGACAAATTAGAAAAACAGCTTGAAAACAAAAAAATCAGTGAACAAAAATTGCAGAAAAAACTTAAGAAAATCAAAAAAATGATGAAAGAAAAGCCTTAAAGAGGTGGGGTTAAATGGCTAATCAAAAAAAGAAAAATTTAACACCTGTTATGCAAGAATATCAACAATTCGCAAAAGAACGAGAAGTCAAACGGCCTGTTTTAAAAAATTGCTTAAATGCTTTTATAACAGGCGGAATCATTTGTTTAATCGGACAAGCAATTCAAATGTTTTTTATGTATTATTTTAATTTTACAACTCTGACGGCCGGAAATCCCACTGTTGCGACAATGATTTTCATCTCTATGCTCTTAACAGGGTTTGGGATTTACGATCGGATTGCTCAATTTGGAGGTGCAGGGTCAGCTATACCAGTGACCGGATTTGGAAATGCGGTTATTTCTGCGGCAATTGAACATCGTACCGAAGGATTTGTATTAGGTGTGGGAGGCAATATGTTCAAGTTGGCTGGCTCTGTCATTATGTTTGGTGTTTTCTCCGCATTTGTGTTTGCTACGATTAAAACCATCCTCATTACTTGGGGGGGACTGTAATGCTTGCGGGTCACCGTACTTGGATTTTTGATCGTAAACCGGTTATTGTTGCGACTGGAACAGTAGGAGGGCCGTTCGAAGGGAATGGAAAAATCCCGAATGATTTCGATCTTTTGCACAACGATATGTGGCTGAATCAGGATTCGTTTGAAAAAGCCCAGCAAGTTCTTTTGGAAGATGCCTGCCAAACGGCGATTAAAAAAGCGAACATCCAAAAAGATCAGGTACAGTTTTTTCTAGGCGGAGATTTAATTAATCAAATTACACCAACCAGCTTTGCTACAAAAACACTGGGAGCACCTTATATTGGGCTATTTGGAGCGTGTTCCACATCGATGGAAGGCTTAGCCTTGGGTGCTTTTCTTGTTAACCATAAGGGAGCAAACTGTTTGCTGACCGGGGCTGTAAGCCATAATGCGGCAGTTGAAAAACAATTCCGCTATCCAACAGAATACGGTTCGCAAAAGCCCCCTACCTCACAATGGACTGTTACTGCTGCCGGCGCAGCACTGTTAAAGGATAAGGGAGACGGTCCTGTTGTCACATCAGCCACAATCGGAAGAATTATTGATATGGGCTTGACAGATCCTTTTAATATGGGAGGGGCGATGGCGCCTGCTGCCGTAGATACGATTGAAACCCATTTAAAAGAGCGGGGGGTTGACCCTTCCTATTATGATGTCATCGCGACAGGGGATCTTGGGCACATCGGCAGGGAAATTGCTTTGGATTTATTCAAAAAACACGAGACATGGATTAGTGAAAAACAATTTCAGGATTGCGGCTTAATGATTTACAGGGAAGGACAGCCTGTACTTGCCGGAGGAAGCGGTGCGGGATGCTCAGCGGCCGTTGCATATGGGCATTTATTAAATCTAATGAAAAAAGGTGAAATTAAGCGTCTTCTTGTCGTTGCAACCGGAGCATTATTATCTCCATTGTCATACCAGCAAAAAGAAACGATTCCGTGTATTGCCCATGCTGTTTCAATTGAGCTCGGAGGTGAGAAATAGGTGATCTTTTTTTGGGCATTTGTTGTCGGGGGACTGATATGTGTCGTTGGGCAAATTATGTTCGATGTATTTAAGCTGACACCGGCACATACGCTGTCCACACTTGTCGTCATTGGCGCTTTACTTGATGCGTTTGGGCTTTATGAACCATTTATTGATTTTGCGGGAGCTGGAGCAACTGTACCGATAGTCAGTTTTGGAAATCAGCTTTTCCATGGGGCAATGGAAGAAGCAAATCAATATGGCCTAATCGGAGTAATCACCGGTATGTTTAAAGTAACAAGTTCTGGAATTTCGGCTGCTGTTATTTTTGGTCTGATTGGAGCACTAATTTTTAAACCAAAAGGATAAGGAGGTTGTACACATGACAGTTGGAGCTCAGGTAAAACAATGCTTAGCCAGTCTCAAGAGTATTGAAGCAGGTCTGTCGGCTTTAGCGCTCAAATCTCAGGATGAAGAAGCGAAACGTCTTTTTCATGAAACAATGATGATGAGTGAAGAAGTGATTTTAGATCTGAAAAAACGGGTCGGCGAGCTTGAACGAGATGAATATCAATATAAAGGATTCTGATTTGAAAGTATTATAATGGAGGAGGGATCAATGTGCCTGATTGGTTAGATATTGTCATGCGCTCTTTTATTTTTGTAGTCGTTCTGTTTGTCATGACGAAAATGCTGGGCAAAAGACAATTGGCAGAGCTTTCAGTTTTTGAATATATCTCGGGAATTACAATCGGGGGCATTACATCCGAGGTGGTAATGGGTCTTGAAAGAAACATCATTAATGCTATTATCGCCATTTTTATTTTCTCATCCGTTTCTTTCTTGGTAGAGTGGATCTCATTAAAAAATAAAAAAATTCGTGATTTTCTTGAAGGAACCGGAACAGTTTTTATTAAAGATGGAAAAATTATGGAAGATAATTTAAAAAAAGAAAAATACTCAGCTGATGAGCTGTTGGAACTTTTACGCAAAAAGAATGTATTTAATATTTCTGATGTTCAATTTGCCATGCTAGAACAAACCGGTGATTTGAGTGTGCTGTTAAAAAAAGAACACAGACCGGTCACAATCAAAGATTTACAGATGCCTTATCAGTCAAAGAAAGAGCCTCAAACCGTAATCATGGACGGAGTAATTTTAGACGAAGCATTGACTATAGGTGGATTAAATCGGCGCTGGCTGCACGAAGAGCTTGAAAAATTAGGTGTTACAAAAGAAAACGTTTTTCTTGGACAAGTTGACTCAGATGGACAATTAACTGTGGATCTGTATGATGATAAAATTAAAATTCCGACTCCTCAGGAAAAACCTCTATTATTGGCAACGTTAAAAAAATGTCAGGCCGATTTGGAATTGTTTGCTCTTGCGACTGACTCAAAATCGGCTAAAGCCATGTACGCCAAAAATGCAAATAAACTAAAAGATATGATACAAAAACTTGAGCCTTCCTTACATGACTGATGTATGCTATCTTTGAACCTCGATCTCTAATATTTTTATGGTTAATGAATGATCAATATCTCTGACAGAGGCGTAAAATATCTTTTTTGCCTTAGTTCATTCATTAACCAGTTTTCAACTCTAAATTAAATGCTTTTGCTTAATCGTCCCAATCTTCATCCTCTTCCCAGTTTTCTTTTTTTAAAAGCAATCTTTTTTAGAAAAATTCAATAAAGCTATCGGATAACTTGTTTTGGTGTCCAAGCACTCTATCCCAAATAAAAACCGGACATTCATTATTACTGTTCATTTTGTTTTGTATCTAAGGCATATGCAAAAAAATCTATATCTTCTATTACAACAAGTCCCTCAGATAAATTATAATGAGTACGATATTCTTCTGTGGTTTCAACTACAGAAGCTCCACCATAGTCATACCCCAAAGTATCAATACCATATAAACCATTCCTTTTTATTTTTCATATTGTTTTGCTCTCCACTTCCAATACCTATCTCGGAAATTATCCAAAACTGGATCGTTTCTAAAGCTTTCGCCGTCAGATTCTATATTTAGTATGTAAGCTATTTGGAATTTCAAGCATTGGGCCAGGTTCTTCTTGAATCAAGTGATGTAAATTAATCTGTGTGCCATCTTTTGCAAACGGAGCGTCACCATTTTTCATCAGTGAAGATTCGTAAGGCCTTTACGATTGATTAAGATCGATATCTTTCATCGTATATACTCTACGGCTTACATCTTTAATTTTACCTTTCGCTTTTACATTTCCCTTTATTTCATATGCTTCATACTTCTCTTTATTTAACCAAGGTGGGTTTATCTTTTGCACAGTAAACGGCTTTCTGCTTTCATCTAATTTTTTAGCAAGCTGAAGCAGCCTGTCTTTTGCGCTCACATCGTTGATGACATTATACGGCGCCACCTGCTACAACTACATCTTCTCGCATGACAAACGGTTTAATTGCTGTTAGTGGATCAGGAGTTTCATCCAGTTTTTTAGACCCTTTTTTAACCGCTGCTTTTCCGGCTGCACGTCGAGCCACTCTTTTTCCTAATGTGCCGTTTTTTTGCTGCATTTACATCTCTAAGAAGCTTGGCCGATTTGTATAGTGCGGATCTGATTTTATTTATATTCAATACCATCATTCCTTTATTTGTATATCTTTTAAGTACAACAAAATAAGATGTGGGTACACCCACAAAACACCCACGATTTTATGAAAATCAATGATTTAATAAGACCAATAATTATTATAAATGTTTAAATATCAACTCTTGAAAAGGGTTATGATATATCAAAATACTCAAAAATAATCAAGTTCTAAATGGAAGGCTCCATCGGTTAATAGTAAAACCCCGCCATGTGGCGGGGTCAGGCTGTCGAGAAAATCTCGACAGCCTTTATTTTTCCTTAAAATATCCATTCTCCTGTAATAAAATAAAAGAAAGACTAAAAAGGACGGTGTCTTTCATGTTCCACACAAGAAATTCTTCTCAAAACACAGCCGAATTTGTTCTGCTTGACCAACTCGTCGAAGAAGATCATCTGCTTCGAAAAATTGATAAACACATAGACTTCTCTTTTATCATTGAAAAGGTTAAGCCTTACTACAGCGAAAACAAAGGCCGCCCCTCACTCGATCCGCTGATTTTATTCAAAATGATGTTTATCGGATACCTCTATGGTATCCGTTCAGAAAGACAGCTCGAAAAAGAAATTTACTACAATATGGCGTACAGATGGTTTCTCGGATTGAACATAAATGACCCCGTTCCGCATCACTCCACCATCAGCTGGAACAGACGCACACGCTTTAAAGATACAACCATCTTCCAAGACATCTTTGATGAGATCGTTCTTCAGGCCATCAATCATGACATGGTGGGCGGACGAGTTCTATTCACTGATTCAACTCATCTGAAAGCCAATGCCAACAAGCATAAATACACAAGAAAAACAATTGCGCAGGATACCCAAAACTATATCAAGGATTTAAATGAAGCTATACAAGAGGATCGGGAGGAACACGGAAAAAAGCCACTAACAGCCAAAGAGGAGGTGAAAGCTGAAAAAGAGATCCGCCACAGTACAACCGATCCGGAAAGTGGATATATGTATCGTGAAAATAAACCGGAGGGTTTCTTTTATTTAGATCACCGAACAACGGATATGAAACATAACATTATCACCGACGCCTATGTCACGCCCGGAAATGTCCATGATTCTGTGCCTTATCTTGACCGATTGGATCACCAAATCACACGATTTGGTTTTCAAGTAGAAGCCGTCGCCCTTGATTCCGGATATTTAACGACTCCGATCTGTAAAGGATTAGCTGACCGCCATATTTTTGGCGTTATTGCCCATAGACGATATCACCCTGCCAGAGGCTTGTTTCCAAAATGGAAGTTTCATTATGACAGTGAAAAAGACAGTTACATTTGCCCGAACCAGCAGGTACTTACATATTCAACAACTGACCGAAAAGGCTACCGGTCATATAAATCAAATCCTGAAATCTGTTCCGCATGCCCATTGCTTGAACAATGCACAAAGTCAAAGAACCGCCAAAAGGTCATCACCCGGCATGTATGGGAGGACCACAAAGAAAAGGTCAGACAAAATCGCTTGTCTGTTTCAGGAAAAAACCTCTATAAAAAAAGAAAAGAAAAAATAGAGCGAAGCTTTGCAGATTCAAAACAGCTGCATGGGCTTCGCTATTGCAGGTTGAGGGGAAAACGAAATGTGAGCGAACAAGTCCTCCTCACAGCCGCATGCCAGAATATGAAGAAGATTGCCACATACCTAGCCAAGCAGGGCTAGGTATGTGGGAGCTCTTTTTCTGCATCTGAAATCAGATGAATATCTAAAAGAAACAGCACAAAACAAAAAAGCTTGTAGAAAAAACATCGTTTTCTCTACAAGCTGACCCCGCCATGTGGCGGGGTTTTTTTGTTTATTGAATCGTGAAATTTCCGTATTCGCTTGACCGGACATGAATCGGCCCGTTTAAATTGTAGTTCTTCTCTTTGACAATATCGCGGAAAACGTCGACACGGGCAACCGATTCTCTCCATTCATCCTGGGTATCCTCATCTGACGGATTCATCAGATCGTCATAGCGCACATCCAAAAATTTATTCAGCCATTTCTTCTCGTCCGTTCCGTCTTTCGGTGACCCGCCCATTTTTTTGTTCGTGCGTTTAATCAGGGCATAAAAGGAGTCTGGATCATCGCCGTCGCCATGCTGAATCACCGTATCGTACATCACTGCTTTTGCCAATGCCGTTTTCAGTCCGGCTTGCTCTGAACGTTTCATCGCCGGCTGATAATACAAGCTGTCATTTACCTTATCTTGGGCAGCGCGGAAGGCCTTATCATTGCCAAGTGAGCGCCAGGCAGAAGCGAATCCTTTCAGATTGCTGATGTCATCGCTTTCGTCCTTTGCAAGACGCCGTAATTCAGGCAAATACTTTTTCAGTTATTCGGCACCGCTTTCGTGTATACTTCGACTACTTCCAGCGCATCTCCGGTAGCCGTCGTATAGCCGGCCCGGCCGCAGGTGTAACCTCTTCCGTCATCCAACGCTTCAACATAGCCGTATTGGATTTCCGTCTTTCCGTTTTCAAAGATGCTGGTCAGCTGTTCCGCCCGGCGCTTCTGATCCTTATTCAGCCCGGCCGCAAACACCGTACCGCTCATCATCAGGGTAAAAAACATGGTGAAAATAAGAGATGAAACCGCCGTCTTCTTCCAAAAAACTGCTTTTTTCTTCAACCTGATTTTCATTTCATACCCCTTTCATATGTAAGTTACGCACTCAGTTTACATGAGGGGTGTGTTTTTTTGTTGAAAACACACGAATTTGTCAATATTTTGAATCATAAGCCCTATCCGGCGCTTCATAAAAAGAACCACCTTCATCAGACAGACAATCTCGTTCTCGCATCATTCTCATCTGTAACATAGTCAACGCGGTGAAACCCGCATTGTACAGCCTGCTGAAAAAGAGCTTCGAGCATGTCCGGATCTTTGCAATATAACGTTACATACGAGCAATCCGCGATGAGAAGCACAAGTTCACAGGAACTCTCCACATACTCCGCGTACGTATCGATTTCCGTTACCATCCCGCTCGGGAAAGCTTTCAATTCAGCAAAAATCATATAATAAGGGTTTCCTTCCAGACGCTGACGGAGTTCTTGACCCTCAATGATGCGCTGATTTTGCGGAAACAGCTCTGTATCGGTGTCTTCTTTGAACTCAGTATACGCCTCTCCATCACCGATAAACCACGTATAGGAAGAGATGGGGAACGGTTTTAATATATCTGCCGCAAACCGTCCGAATTGATTTGGGATGTTAAAGGTAATGCCGCGTTTCATATTTTGTCCTCTCTCCTTTTGGCTTTTGAATATTATGGTATACTAGTTGGATAAATATTGAAAGGACTTGACGGTATGACAACACGATACGGAATTGATGCGCCTTATGGGGCTTTTGGGTTTATTTTACTTGCGATCCTTTATGCCGCAGGCACGTTATGCGGCATGATTCCTCTTTTCTGGGGCTGGCTGACGGGCGCCTTGTTTTTAGTGCTCGGACTTTGGATGCTCTTGTATTCAACGGCCATTAAACTTTTACACCGCCATCGCATTCTGGCGCTTTCCGGTTTAAAGCCGGACATGAAGGTGCTTGATATTGGGACGGGACGGGGGCTGTTAGCCATCGCCGCGGCTCAAAAAGGCGCTGGCGTCTCAGCGATTGACAAATGGTCAGGCTGGGATCTGGCCGGAAACGGGAGAGACGCATTTGAAAAGAACAGACGGGCAGAAGGAGCGCCGGAAATCGATTTGTATGACGGACTCGCGCAAGACATGCCGTTTCCTGATATGTCATTTCGCATTTTGTCGTACACAACATTTCAGGCAGAAAAGAGAGGGAACGGGCGATCGCGGAAATGGCGCGAGTGCTGAAACCTGGCGGCACATTGGCTGTGTCAGATATTAAAAATACGTCTCAATACAGAAAGCTTCTTGAGGAAAACGGCTTCCAGACAAGGACCTATTCCTTTTATTATACGTTTCCGTTTTCGAAACTCATCATTGCCGTCAGGACTCCGGTAGGAACCGGGCGCTCCATTTGTTAAAATAAATAAGACAAAACAGATAGAAAAGGTGTTACACATGAAGTCTTATATCATTATCGGGGCCGGCATTCTCGGTGCGTCAGCGGCTTATCATCTCGCAAAGGCCGGTGCGGATGTAACGGTCATTGACCGGAAACACAAGGGGCAGGCGACTGACGCTGCGGCGGGGATCGTCTGCCCATGGCTGTCACAGCGCCGCAATCAGGCATGGTATGCGATCGCAAAAGGCGGAGCCCGTTATTATAACCAATTGATACAGCAGCTTGAAGCCGACGGAGAAACGGACACCGGTTATCAAAAGGTCGGTGCCGTCAGTCTCCATACGGATGAAAAAAAGCTCAGCCAAATGGAGGAAAGAGCTTATAAAAGAAGAGAGGACGCTCCTGAAATCGGTGACATTACAAGGCTGACTCCGGAAGAAACGAAGGCATTGTTTCCTGCGCTGTCGGAGGAATACGGAGCGGTTTATATCAGCGGTGCGGCCCGGGTGAACGGCAGGGCGCTTCGTAAGGCGTTGTTAAACGCTGCCGTTAAGCACGGCGCGGCTGTTTACAATGAAGAGGCGTCAATATTGACAGAGGACGGTGCCGTCATCGGTGTGAAAACCGCAGAACGCACGCTTTTGGCCGATCAGGTTCTCGTAACGGCCGGCGCTTGGGCGAGAGAGCTGCTTGAGCCGCTCGGCATCCGCTTTTCAGTATCGTACCAAAAGGCGCAAATCGTTCATTTAGAGCTTCAGGATGAGGATACGGGCGGCTGGCCGGTCGTCATGCCTCCAAATGATCAATACATCCTCGCGTTTGCAAACGGCCGGATTGTAGCGGGCGCGACTCATGAAAACGATACCGGCATGGATTTGCGGGTGACGGCCGGCGGTCTCCGCGAGATTTTTGATAAAGCATTAACCGTGGCGCCGGGGCTTTCAGATAGTACTTTGATGGAGACAAGAGTCGGTTTCCGGCCGTTTACTCCCGGTTTTCTACCCGTCATCGGCAGACTGCCGAATATCAGCGGACTTCTCGTTGCCAACGGGCTGGGCGCCTCAGGGCTGACGAGCGGGCCGTATCTGGGGGCTGAACTGGCGAAACTCGCGCTCGATCAGCAGACAGAAATTGATTTGAGCCTTTATGATCCGGCCGGGGCGCTTGAATAAAAAATAGCTTTTAGCGCATTCTTATGATAGGATGGAGCTTTAATGAATAAGAGGACGTGACCCATTTTGATAAAAATAAACCTTCCTGCTCCTGATGTAACCATTACGGAACGGCAGCAGTCACCGTCGGAAAATGAACCGGCGATTAAAGCGATTTACGGTTTCATTGATTTTCACCGAATTCCGAGAGACAAAGGCGGCATATTTATGTTTTATAACATTCATGATGAGCTGCTGTTTGTCGGGAAAGCCCGTAAATTAAGACAAAGAATCAAAAAGCATTTTGAAGACAATGTGTCGCCTGTTAAACATCACAGGGACGAAGTGTATAAAATTGAAGTATGTGTCGTCAATGATCCGATGGAAAGGGAAATTTACGAAACGTACGCGATCAATACCCTTCAGTCGAAATACAACATTGAGAAAGTATTTTATAAATAAGGAAAACCGGAGCCCTTCAAGGCTCCGGTTTTATTGTTGTTACAGTGCCAGCCACAGCACCGCGATGTGGACGATCAGCAGAAAGTATACGACGAGGAATAACTGGACGATCCGTTTTCTGAATAACATACAGACAACCATAAGCACGGGTAAAATCAGAACGCCGGCCGTTTTATTAATAGCTGTATTCGGACGGTTCGACACGTCATAGTGAATGGCCATATCAGCAGGAAGCAACGGATAAAACACAATCGACAGAATAAAGGCGAGAGCCACAGCTCCCCACAGCACCTTATCATTCATCAAAAACATATGAACACTCCTTTTTTACATATAATAGTATATTAGTCCGAAAAATCTAATTTATCAATATTTTACCTGTTGAATGGTGTATAATCATGTCAATGAAATTTCCAAACAATAGGAGGGTTTCGATTGACTGACAAGAAGCAAACCGGCATGTTTTCATTCTTTCTTTTTATCATGGCCGCCTGGATCATCGTTTTGTTTTTAACCGTTATCGCGGCACTGCCAAGCTCCGCCATCCAATTAACCAAACATCAATCCAAAACCGTTTCTATGATTTATCCGCAAAGCTGGGGGTTTTTCAGTAAGGATCCGAGAGAAGACAGCCTGAATATCTATCTTCTTGATGCCGGGGAGGAGCTCAGATGGCCGAATAATTCTCTGAAAAACGTGATCGGTTTAAATCGGCACGGACGGACGCAAGGGATAGAACTCGGCCTTATGCTGGAAAAGCTGCCTTCCAAAGAAAAGTGGAACGACTTCACGGCCGGCCAAGACTTTAAGAATACCACATTTTTGAAGATGAAAAATGAGTCTCCCTCCCCAAGGCTGAAAGGAAAAATGATCATTACATATGAACGCATTACCCCATGGGCATGGAGCAGCCATACTGAAACGAAACGAACCATCAAAAAATACATCGGAGTGGATGTCAATTGATTCAGGATGCAAAAAAGCAGCTCACCTTATGGATGATGAAGAATCCGCCTTGGACAAATGTGTATGGTCTTGCCAGAAGTTTAATCGCGCTCGGCACGCTTCTGACATTGCTGTTCAATCCGGCATCTGTCTTCTTTAAAACGCAAAATCAAATGCTCAGCTTTTCCGATACGTTCAGCCTGTTCTTGCTGTTTCCCGATTTCCGTTACATTGAGGTCGTCAAAGCCGTTTGTATCTGTATTTTAATTCTGGTTGTCATTGGCTGGCGGCCCCGCCTAACCGGTTTTTTTCACTGGTGGATTTCATACAGCTTCCAAAACTCTGCCGTTACCCTTGACGGGGGAGATCAGGTGGCTGCCGTCTTTACGCTGCTGCTGCTCCCCTTGACATTAACTGATCCGCGGAAATGGCACTGGTCTCCGTACGAAGCGTCTTTTGAGAAAAGGCCGCTTGAGCCTTATTACCGTTCCTTATGCTGGGCGACACTGACAATCATCAGAATACAGGTCGCGATGCTGTACTTTAACTCCGTCATTGCCAAACTGATGGAAGAAGAGTGGCAGAACGGCACCGCCGTTTATTACTATTTGAACGATCCGATGCTGGGGCTGCCGGATGCGCTTCACAGTCTGTTTGACTTTATGTTGCAGTCAAAGCTTGTCATCATCCCGACTTGGGGCACGCTCATTGTGCAAACTATTATGTTCTGCGCTTTGTTCGCTCCGAAAAAATATTGGCGCCTGATCTTGTTTATATCCATTTTTATGCATGAAATTTTTGCTGTCATGCTTGGACTTACCTCATTTTCCATTACAGTGTCTGGTATTTTGGTCCTGTTTTTGGTGCCGGCAGAGAAAACAGTAGCTTTGAACCATTACAATCCCTATTTTATCAGATACAATTTTCTCAATAAAAGGAAAAGGAGGAAATTATATGGTTAAAAGTAAAAGGTCAGCAGCCGCCATGCTGTTGGTGTTTGTTTTAATGGTCGCATTAGTCGGCCCGCATGCCACAGCGCAAACGAAGCCAGCCGTCTCTTATTCGGGTGAAGACATTTTTTCCGGCATCTTTTTTGGACAAGGTGAGGTCGCAAAGCTTCTTCCCGAGGTGTGGGATACCAAAGCTGTCAAAAAGATTAATCAGGACGAATTAAAGCAAGTTTCCGATCAGGTGATCGCTGATATTAAAAAGTCATCGCCGGATTATTTTAAAAAGTTAAAAACGGCTGTCTACAGCGGCGATTATGAGAAAGTGAACAGCGTCATTGATCAAGGTTCGCAGATTATGGCGAAAGTGCTGAAAGAAGAATTTGACAAAAAAAGCATGGACAAAGGAAAATCAACGGCCATCGGCCAATGCGCAACGGCAGTTTGGGTGTTTTTAAACGCGGCAGCCGCCATTGAGACGATCGCTCTTGCGGTAGCGGCCATCATTTTGACCGTAGCAAGCGTTGACGAAGATTCCGACTTAGGCAAAGAGCAGCTCATCGCTAATGTCGTGGACCGCATTAATGCGCAGCACTGAAGCTGAAGAAAGAAACGCTAAGGAAATCGGCCTTAGCGTTTTTTTATTTGCAGCATCTTTTTTAAATATGCCTCTGAATCAAAGCCGAGCTCCTCGTCGGCTTCTTTTTTCAGTTCAAGCTGAAGGCGCACGTATTTGTCATAGGTCGGACTGAGCTTTTGAAGGAGATTGCTGAAAGGCGAACCTGCCTTAAGTGCCGGCAGATCCGAAGCGGATTCACCGACCTTGATCAGGTTTTCTCTGTATTCTTCATCTGTCTGCACTCTTTTTACGAGCTGAATGATTGTGTTTTTATGAGTGTCCCAAGTAGCGGGGTCTCTCTCCAAAATCCGCTCGATGAATTGGTCATGCTGGACTTTGTGCTGCTGGAGCTGAGCCGGATCCTCGCTGCCGACCAGTTGCATCATCGGGTGTGCGGCCGGCACTTCTTCCATATCATCCAATACTTTAATAAGCTCTGCCCATGTCGTTTTTTTCTCATCTGTATCAATAGAAAAGTCGAGGAACGGTTCAAACAGCGCGGCGATAAATTTTCCGAAATCTCCCGGGAACAGTTTTTTCAGCTGAAGCCCCATATACTTCGGTTCGTCTATTTGGACTTCGCCGATGTCATGTAAAATGGAATCGACATTTTCTGCACCCTCCACGCGTTTGAGCAGCAGTTCGGTGAGTTTCCGTTCCTGCTCAAGCCCTTCAATCTGCCGGCTGAGCTTTTGATGCTGCTGCTGCAGTATCTCATGCAGGCTGCTGCCCTCTAAGAGGAACGCTTTAATATCGCTTACGGACAGTGCCAGCATTCGGAGGGCGGCAATCATTTTCAGTGTATTTACATCCTTTGCGGAATACTCACGGTATCCGTTATCAGGGTTTTTGCTGACGGTGATTAAACCTTCCTGCTCGTAATATTTGATGGCTTTTTTCGTGAGACCCGTCTGCCGGGCGGCTTCTTTTATATTCATTCTGCATCACTCCCTGCTTTTATTCTAAACGTGTCTCTAAGGGTCAGGTCAAGAGAGTGCGGGAATAAAGACAATCTCGCTTTATATTTTAGAAATTTCAGAAAATATAATTGACAACACACCTTTATTGCGATTAATATAACAATATATAATGTTATATAACGTTATATAATAAGAATAAGGAGTGAAGGATTTGAGTCAGGCCACAGCAAAAGTAAATCGTGAGGTTCAAGCTTTCTTGCAGGATTTGAAAGGGAAAACCATTGACCATGTCTTCTTTGTCGCTTGCGGAGGGTCTTCGGCCATTATGTATCCGAGTAAATATGTGTTTGACAGGGAGTCAAAATCAATCAGCTCAGACCTTTACAGCTCAAACGAATTTATTCAGCGCAACCCTGTTCAGCTTGGTGAAAAGTCTCTTGTTATTTTGTGCTCGCATTCGGGGAATACCCCGGAAACAGTTAAAGCTGCCGCGTTTGCAAGGGGCAAAGGCGCACTTACGATTGCGATGACGTATAAACCGGAGTCTCCTTTAGCACAGGAAGCGCAATATGTTGCCCAGTACGATTGGGGTGATGAGGCGCTTGCGATCAATACGAACTATGGCGTTTTGTATCAAATCGTTTTCGGAACCCTGCAAGTGTTAGAAAAAAACACGAAATTTGAGCAGGCAATTGAAGGCTTAGACCAATTACAGGCTGTGTATGAAGGAGCCCTTAAGCAGGAAGCTGACAACGCACAGCAATTCGCAAAGGCTCATGAAAAAGAAAGCATCATTTACACAATGGCAAGCGGTGCAAACTACGGTGTCGCTTACTCCTACAGCATCTGCATTCTCATGGAAATGCAATGGATTCATTCCCACGCCATTCATGCCGGAGAATATTTTCACGGACCATTTGAAATCATTGATGAATCCGTTCCATTTATTATCCTGCTCGGCTTAGACGAAACAAGACCTCTTGAAGAGCGGGCGCTTTCCTTCTCGAAAAAGTATGGCAGAAAGCTCACTGTGCTTGATGCCGCATCTTACGATTTCACTGCAATTGACGATTCAGTTAAAGGCTATCTTGCCCCGCTCGTCCTCAACCGTGTGCTGAGAAGCTACGCAGACGAACTGGCAGAGGCGAGAAATCATCCTTTATCTCATAGAAGATACATGTGGAAAGTTGAGTATTGATCTGAAAATGAGGAACCATTATGCACTAGACTATAATGTTATATAACATTATAGTCTAGTGTCCAGAGGAGGCCAACCCTTTGAAGAAAATGTTGTTGTTCTTGATCATTGCAGCTGTCAGTTTGCTCACCATTGCAGGCTGTTCGAGTCAGAGCAGTTCAGCGGACGGAAAGGTGACATTGAAATTTTTCCACAGATGGCCGAAGGAGCCGGAAAAAAGTTACTTTCAAGAGGTTGTAAAGGAATTTGAAAAAAAGCACCCGGATATCGACATTCAAATTGAATCCGTTTTGAATGACTCCTATAAAGACAAAATTAAGGTTATGCTGGGAACCACCAGTCCTCCAGACATTTACTTCTCTTGGAGCGACGAGTTTGCTTTTAAATTCATCAAAGGCAATAAAGCACTTGATCTCTCGTCCTACTACAAAAATGATACCGATTGGTCATCACAGCTCGTTCAATCGCAAATTACACCATTTACTTATGAAAACAAGCAATATGGCGTGCCGTGGCAAATGGACGCTAAATCATTCTTCTATAATAAAGACATTTTTCAAAAACTGAACCTTAATCCGCCGAAGACATGGGATGAATTAATCGATGTGTCAAAGAAGCTGAAAGCACATGGCTACACACCGATCAGCTTCGGCACAAAGGCAACTTGGACAATCTCCCACTATATCGGCACGCTCAATCAGCGGATGGTCGATGAAAAAACCCGGGAAAAGGACTATAACGCCAAAACAGGTGAATTTACCGATGAAGGCTATGTAAAAGCACTTGAAAAGCTTCAGGAGCTGATGCCTTACTTCAATAAACATGTAAACTCCGTCGACCACGAATATGTAAGGCAGCAATTTAAGAGCGGAAAGTCGGCGATGATATATGCGGAAACAGCGGAGATCAAGCTGGTTGAACCGGTGAATCTGGGGATGTTCCCATTCCCTGAAATCAGCGGGCAAAAAGGATCTTCAGAAGCGTTAACGGGAGCGCCGGAAGGATTCATGATTTCCTCAAAAACAAAACATCCGAAGGAAGCGGTGGAATTTTTGCAGTTTCTGACGTCGAAGAAAATGGGGGAAAAGCTCGTCAAAGATGTCGGAAAATACAGTGCGGTGCAAGGAACGGCAACTGAAGAAAATTCTACAGCCGTCCAGCGTGAAGCCGTTCAGCATATTGTTGATGCCAAATCAATGGTTCCATGGTTTGATATGGATGTCGATGTTGAAGTCGCAGATGCGTACCTAACGAGCGTCCAGCAAATGCTTGGCGGCGACATGACACCGGAGCAGGTGATGCAGACCGTTCAAAAAGCAGCGAAGCAAGTGAGGGCGCAAGCTGAATAAATCAAAGAAAAGGTGAAGCTTTGCACCTTTTCTTTTTATAAAGGAGATGAGATATCCTTGGTCAATCAGAATAAAATAATCCCCTATTTGTTTTTGGTGCCCGCTCTCGTTTTTTTACTTTTCGTTTATATCCCGATTTTTGAGAATGTCTTCCTCAGCTTGTTTCAGTGGAGCTCTTTTTCTCCGGAAAAAACGTTTATCGGCTTGAAAAACTATGTGGAACTGTTTCATGATCCTGTCTTCTACCAGGCACTTTCCAATAATGTGCTTTACGCCGTGATCTCCATTGTATGCCAGGTATTTGGCGGTTTGATTTTGGCGGCGGTGCTTGAGGATAAGCTGGTCAGAAAGTGGTCGCCGTTTTTTCGCACCGTTTTCTTTTTGCCGGTCGTCATCTCTATGACGGTGATCGCGCTTTTGTTTGATTTTATTTACAACCCTGAGACGGGGCTTTTGAATCAGCTGCTTCAGGCGGCAGGTCTTGATCAGCTGACGAGGGCTTGGCTTGGGGAGGACAGCACGGCTATGCTTTCTGTTATTTTCGTGTCTCAATGGCAATCTGTCGGTTATATTGCGATGCTGTACATTGTGTCGATCCAAAAAATACCGGATGAACTGTATGAAGCGGCCCGGCTTGACGGGGCGGGAAAAATTCAGCAGTTTTTTCACATTACCGTTCCCCAGACGAAAGAGATGTCTTTTGTGGCGGTCGTCATGACGCTGACCGGGGCTTTTACGGTATTTAATGAACCGTACATCTTGACAGGCGGCGGGCCGGGCAACGCTTCAGAAGTTTTAAGCACGTTTTTATATAAAAGCGCCTTTACAAAGGATATGATGGGCTATGCCTCAGCGATTGCCACCGTTGTGTTAATCATTACCCTCGCATTGTCGCTCATGCAAATGAAGTTCTTTAAAACCGGAAAGGAGGATTAACAGATGCTGCCCCAGAAGAAGACAGATTTGTTCAGATTGGAGCCTGTGCCTGACCGGCGCATTGAGGAGAAAAGAAAGCCTAGACGAAAATGGTACATCGGAGAAACGTCTGTGTGGGTTTTTCTGTTTCTTTATCTGATTGCGATCGCCTACCCGCTTCTATGGATGGTGATGAGCGCTTTTAAAAACTCGGACGATATTTTTGAGCACAGCTGGTCGCTGCCGTCTTCGTGGCATCCGGAGAACTTTGTGTCGGCCTGGAATCAGGGGATTTCTTCTTATTTTATGAACAGTGTCATTGTCACGGCGCTGACGTGTGTGATCACTGTCTTTATCAGTGCATGGGCGGCGTATGGACTTTCCCGTTTTGAGTTTAAAGGAAAAGGATTCTTTTTGGTGCTGTGTCTTGGCGGATTGATGCTGACGCCGCAGGTCAGTCTTGTGCCGCTTTATTCTATTATTCAGTCGCTTGGCCTGTACAATACGTATTGGGCGTTGATCCTCCCGTATGCGGCTTACCGGATTCCATTCACCATCATTTTGATCCGCTCTTATTTTCTTTCTATTTCAAAAGAATTGGAGGAGGCGGCTTATTTAGATGGGTGTTCGAGTTTCGGAGTATTTTTCAGAATTTTCTTACCAATGAGTGTGCCGATCCTGGTCACCTCCGGCATTTTGACGGCTTATCATACGTGGAACGAGTTTATGTTTGCGATTATTTTCATAGATGATGAAAATTTGCGGACCATTCCAGCCGGGCTGATGCAGTTCAGAGACGCGCTGCAGACAGATTGGGGCGTCCTGCTGGCAGGGTTAACGATTTCAGCAGCGCCGATTATCATTCTATTTTTATTGATGCAGAAATATTTTGTCCGCGGGATTGCAAGCGGAAGTGTAAAAGGTTAAAGGGGGAAGAGAAATGAAATTGATTGCGGTCGGAGATAACGTTGTCGATTACTATAAGGATCAAGAAACGTTCTACCCGGGAGGAAATGCCTTGAACGTCGCTGTGCTTGCCAAACGGCTCGGGCACGAGGCTTCTTATATCGGAATTGTCGGCAATGACGAAGCTGCGGCACATCTTTTGAACGTACTGAATTTAGAGAAGGTTAATGCGGATTACATCCGCCAAGCGCATGGAGAAAACGGAATGGCCATTGTCACCCTTGATGAACAGGGGGATCGGATTTTTGTCAGGTCAAATAAAGGCGGCATTCAGTCCCGGCTCCGGCTCGTGTTCCAGGAGAAAGATCTCGCCTTTATCAGCAGTCATGATCTGCTGCATACCAGTGTGTACAGCCGGCTTGAGAACGATCTTCCGCAGCTGTGCGGGCTGATCCCGGTCTCTTTTGATTTTTCAACCAATCGGGAGGATGATTATTTGAGAAAGGTCTGTCCTTATGTGACGTATGCGTTTTTTTCAGGAAGCGATTTGAGTGAGTCAGAGTGCGGTGCGCTTATTGAAAAAGCACATGGGTACGGAGCCAAATTCGTTTGTCTGACCCGCGGGAGCCAGGGAGCGATCCTGTCTGCGGGAGACCGAATCTATCATCAGCCGATTGTGGAAATTGATATAATAGATACACTTGGAGCGGGAGATTCTTTTATCGCTGGTTTTTTGACTGCCTTTTGTGAGAAGCAGGACATAACGCCTGCTTTGCGCCAAGCGGCGGAAACGGCTGCGAAAACTTGCAGCGTGTACGGGGCTTTCGGCTATGGCCATCCTTATCGCTTGGAGGATGACGGGGGAAGCAGTGAAAAAACGAGAATACTGTAAGCAGTGTCTCGTTTTTTATGCCTATTAAGTGTAGGGGCTGTTGATGGTAAAGGTGACACGGTTTGTGTGCATCAAAAACAATGAGCAGTAGATTGGCTGGTCATTTGATGTAAAAGCCGTTTTATCAATTTCAAACAGCGCATCGCCGATATCGCAATCCAGGTATTTGCTTTCCTCCTGCTGGGCATATACGACATTTAATAGCTTCGTATTGTGAGTCGGAACAACTTGGTATTGCTGTTTCAAAATATCATGCATGGATACGCCGTCAGCAATAAACGTATCAATAGTGGGAAACAGATCCAGCGGATAATGTGTCACTTCAAAGGTGAGCGGCTGGTCATCGTTATATAAAATCCGTTTTAGTTCAACGACAGGGCTCTCGGGATTGATTTGAAGCTTCTCAGCAATGAGGTTTGCCGCCGGAATGATCTCATGGGACAGCACATGGTGCTTCGGTTTTTTTCCGGTTGATTCCATAAATTCCGAGTAGCCGTTTACTGCAATCAGCTCCCGTTTTAATTTAGGGCTTTTAACGAACGTTCCTTTTCCCTGCTGCCTGATCAGATAGCCTTCTTCGACTAAATCGAGAATGGCTTTCCTGACGGTAATGCGGCTGACATTATACTTGCTGCAAAGCTCGTTTTCAGTAGGCAGCTTGGCAGCGGGAGAATACACGCCCTTTTTGATATCATCAGTGATGATTTGTTTCAGCTGAATGTATAAAGGTGTAGAACTTCCATTGTTTAACAAAAGGTAGCCTCCTTTTAACCTGTTATTCATATTATAATGTAATATGACGTTATAATACAAATTCGCATTTATTATTTTAGGAATATAGCAAAAATAGGAATTGATTATTTTAAAAATAACAGAAAGACCGAGTTGTTTCCAGTGACGAAATAACAGATGAAAAGATAGGGGGAATGTCTGATGGCTTCATTAACATTTGAACATGTCAAAAAATCATATCACTCACAATTAACGGTGAAGGACTTTGATTTAAATGTAAAGGATAAGGAGCTTTTGGTGCTGGTGGGGCCGTCAGGATGCGGAAAATCGACCACGCTGCGGATGGTGGCGGGACTGGAAAGCATCTCTGAAGGAAACCTTCTCATTGATGGGGAGCGGGTCAATGATCTCCCCCCGAAAGAACGTGATATCGCGATGGTATTCCAAAACTATGCGCTTTATCCGCATATGACGGTTTTTGATAATATGGCGTTCGGATTAAAGCTCAGAAAGATGTCCAAACAGGAAATCACCGAGCGGGTTCATGCCGCAGCTCAAATTTTAGAGATTGAGCATTTGCTGAAGAGAAAACCGAAGGCGCTCTCCGGCGGGCAGCGGCAAAGGGTGGCGCTGGGCAGATCGATTGTGAGGGAGCCGAAGGTCTTTTTAATGGACGAGCCGCTTTCCAATTTGGATGCGAAGCTGAGAGTGACGATGCGTACAGAAATCAGCAAGCTGCACCAGCGTTTAGAGGCCACCATCATTTATGTCACACATGACCAGACCGAAGCGATGACAATGGGCGATCGGATTGTCGTGATGAATGAAGGAGAAATCCAGCAGGTGGCGAAACCTCATGACATTTATCATTATCCGGCAAATCTGTTTGTCGCAGGTTTCATCGGCTCTCCCGGAATGAACTTTTTGAAAGGCGTCATAGAAGAGCGGCATGGCGAGCTGTTTTTCACAAATCCTTCGATCCGGCTTCACATTCCTGAAGAAAAAGCGAAGCGGCTTAGACAAAAGGGTTACGCCGGAGAACAGATGATTGCCGGCATCCGGCCGGAGCATATCACACACATGACAGGGAATGAACAGCTGTTTGATTCAGTGTGTAAAGCGAAGGTGGAAGTGAATGAAAATCTGGGATCGGAGCTGATTGTCCATGTCACAAGCGGGGACGAGCGGCTGACGGTGCGCCTGGATGGGAACACGCGAATTGCCGCAGGCGATTCGATTCAGCTGGCAGTGAAAATGGATCACGCCGTCTTTTTCGATGCGGAGACGGAAGAGGCTGTGTATTAGGAAAGGTGCTCTTGAAAAGGAGCACCTCAGATTGGGGAACTGATCAAGTCGGTAATGTTAATTAAAAGAACAACATACCGCGAACTGGAACTCAAACAGCAAAAGGAACTCCTGCATAAAGTAAAGCATGATATGAATACACCTTTAACTGCTGTCAGACTGCACTTATTTTGCTTAGAAGAGTTTGCGCATTCATATATTGTAAAGGCAGAAAAAGCTGACAAGTGATTCCGTCAGCTTTCTCTTGAATGTCAGGCTGCATCATCCCGTTGTCATGTCCGCTGAAGAATTCGATGCAAGATCTCATGTTCAATCTGAATGAGTGTGCTGTCGGACAAGGAGCGAGGGCGTTTGGCGCGGATCGGGATGTCGAAACTGATTTCTCCGTCTTCGATCATGATGACGCGGTCAGAAAGGCGGACCGCTTCCTGCACATCGTGTGTGACGAGCACAGCTGTAAATCCATTTTGTTTCCATAGCTTTTCTATCAATTGCTGCATGTCGAGACGGGTGAGGGCATCCAATGCGCTGAGCGGTTCATCCAGCAGCAGAAGGGACGGCTTTCTGATGAGAGCACGAGCAAGGGCAACCCTTTGCTGCTGTCCGCCTGACAGCTTATACGGCCATGCGTGGCGGTAATTCCACAATCCGACTGCTTTCAGCACTTCCTCTGCTTTTTCTGTCCGCTCTTTCGGCAGCCCGATTAATACATTATCGATGACCTTTTTCCATGGCAGCAGCCGTGAATCCTGATACATCATTGTGGTGCTGTTCTCATCTGTGCCGCTGAATGTCAGTTGGCCTGAGCTCGTTTGTTCTAACTGGGCCAGAATGCGGAGCAATGTGCTTTTTCCGCTCCCGCTTTTTCCGACGATGGCCGTGAATCTGCCTTGTTCAATTGTCAAAGAAATGTCTTTTAAGACTTGTGTGCCGCCGAATTGTTTGCTGACATGGTCCAATTTAATTTGGGCCGCTTGCTCATTTGCTTGATTATACAACTCTATTTTCTGAGAGGGCTGTGCCATTTTTTTCACTCCTATCCTTGCTTTTGATAATTAGGATGCCATTTAAGCGCATAGCGCTCACCGATATGAGCAATGATGTCGGCGGCTTTTCCTAATAAGGCGTAGACTAAAATGCTGACGATAATGACATCCGTCTGCATAAATTGACGTGCATTCATGGCAAGGTAGCCAATTCCGTTGCTTGTTGCGATTGTTTCAGAAACGATTAAGGTCAGCCACATAACGCCGAGCGCATAACGAAAGCCGACGAATATAGAAGGAAGAGCGGAAGGGAAATAAATTTGTTTGAATAATTGAAAACCGCGTAAGCCGTACATTTTCCCCATTTCAATATGTTCGCGGTTCACGTTCCGAATGCCATGGAGCGTATTAATATAGACGGGAAACATGACGCCAAGCGCGACGAGAAATACTTTCGGAGCTTCGCCGATTCCAAGCCAGACAATGACAAGCGGCAAAAGGGCAAAGTGCGGAATGTTCCGGATCATTTGGATGGTTGTATCTAGCAGACGGAAGGAAAGCGCTGACCAGCCGTTGATAATACCGAGGACAAAGCCGATCAGTCCGCCAATCAATAATCCGCTCAGTGCACGCGCTAAACTGATTTGTAAATGCAGAGCAAGCGCTCCATTTGTGATGAGCTCCCACAATGCTTTTAAAACAGATAGCGGAGAAGGAAAAAGACCCTCTGATAATACATGTGAGGAAGAAAATAATTGCCAAACGATTAGAATAAAAATCGGCACCAGCCAGGGAAGTACACTTTTTCTCATCATCATTCGTCTCCTTTACTTTCTTTTAAAACAGGCTTCCGCAAAGGATCGAGAGGCATGATGTCAGAAACGCGGATCGGGTCTTTTATTAATCCGAGCTGATAGTAGTCATCTGCCTGCTGCTGCTGGGCGGATATGATGTCTTTCGTCAGCGTATTCACGCCGTAGTTTTTTCGCTTTGTCGCCCGTTTCAAGATATTAGACTGAATACCGGTCAGAGTCGCGATACGGCTGGCGATTTCGTTTTGATGCGTGCTGGCATATCGGTCTGAGCGGTCAGTCTCCTCTAATATAGATTTGACCAGATCGGGGTGTTCGCGTACGAATTGCGGTGCAGCATAGTAAAACGTTCGATTCGGATAAGCCGTAACATGATGGGAGAGAGTTCTCACATGTCCATTTTCTTCGACTCCGGCGAGGAACGGATCGTACGTTGCAAAAGCATCGACTTCACCCGATTCCAGAGCAGCCCTGCCTTGGGCGGCATCCGATACGAAAGCCCATTTGACATCGTGCTGGGTTAACCCGGCGGCTTTCAAAGCCAAGAGAGCGAGATAATGGTGATTTCCCCCTTTATTCGCGGCTATCATTTTCCCTTTTAAATCAGCAAAGGATTGAATGGGGCTATTCTCTTTTACGACGACACCGACACCTGATAAATTTGGCGGACTCGCACCCACGTAGACAATGTGTTTGCCGGAGCTTTGCGCAAAAATACCTGATCCGTCAGCGGCATTGCCGTAATCAATCTTTCCGGCAGCCAGCGCCTCCAATAAAGCCCCGCCGCCTTCAAATTCAATCCATTCAATTTTCTCGTGCGGTAATCGTTTTTCTAAATAGCGGCTTTCTTTTAAAAGGTGCAGCGTATTTCCTTTTTGGAATCCGATTCGAATGGGCTGCTTTCCATTTGTTTCATTGGCTGTACATGCAGTGAGGCTTAAAAAAGCAGCTATGATTATGAGAGTGCAGACCCTTTTTCGCTTCATCAGAATGGCCACCTTCCTTCATAGATTCATTCCTTACTATTTTTATAGGATTATATGTATTTGAAGGTGTAATGTCAATCCTGTAAAGGAAATGATTTGAAAAAACACAAAAAAAGACCCGATGGGGTCTTTTTTAAAACAGTCTGACTCTATAAGGATGGTGAAACCGCGTCCCTCCGTTTAATGTAACGGCAAGTGAAAGACTTAAAATCAGCAGGGCAGCTGTGATTACGGGATAATTAATTCGCTGAAAAGGACGGCCGCTATACCACGTTCTTTATTGAGTATTTCTTCTCTTAAAACTCCTCATACTCCGCGCGGGATCTTAACCGTTTATGGGTACGTCCGGGCGGGTAAACGAATCGATGATCTTCATGTCGTTTTCTTCAAGGGAGAAATCAAAAACAGAGATATTTTTAGCGATGCTGATTTTGGAATCGGGACAGCGCCGAGCTGAATATGCCAGCGTAAGATCATTTAGAGATTGTTTTATGCTTTTCTGCAATTTGCTCATGCTGAAGATGTCTTTTCAGGAGCACCTTTTACTTACGGCCAGATGTCGCCGGCCCATTCAGGGTGGTCGATAAATGGATTGCGGTTGTGCTGGTATTTCTCATAAATGATTTCATTTCTTTTTCGCTCACGGTCGTCAACCGGGTCCTGTTTATTCCAGTCGAGCAGGACAGATTGTTTGCCGATATAAGGAGCCGAGCCGTTGCCTGTCTTATGATTAAGCTCAAGGTCAGGGTAGCCGTCATCACCTTCGTAACGGACAGCCATGTAAAACAGCATGCGGGCAATATCGCCTTTCACATCATCGCGGGGTTCCCATGAATCGCCATCATAATAATTTCCGGGTGCTTTCTTATATTCAGTGCCGCCATTGTCAAAATCCATATTTCCTCTGGCGCTGTTAACTTGGACATCAGCCGGGCGCAAATGGTGAATATCAGTTCCGGGTCCCTTGCCCGTACCAAAATTGCCATGGGATTTCGCCCAGACGTGCTCGCGGTTCCAATCGCCGACATTGCCGCCGTTCAAGTTTTTGGACCGAGATTCATTCGTATAGAGCAGGATGACGTTATTCGGATTTGCCGGATCTTCATCGGTTTCTTTCAGCGCGTTCCACACTTCGCTGTAGGACAGCATCGTGTGTCCGCTGATGATGCGGTGCAGGGCGCTTTTTAGCGATTTCCCTGTTTTTCCGTCAGCCCCTTCATAATAGGTGTCAATGTCGGTATAAGGTGCTGCGGGTGCGGCTAATGAGAGAAGGCTCACTTTTCCTGAAGGGGAAGACGCCAATCGGTCATTCAGGCTTAATGCGGTTTGCGCGCTTGCTGAAGCTGCCGGCGCAAACCATCCGGAAATCAGTAATACACAGACGAACGGCAGAAACCATGCTTTTTTTGTCATCGCTTGCCCTCCTTTTATCAGATCATATCTATTATCTAAAATTGATATAAAGGATAGAAGTGTCATTTTGTATATTTTTCATTAAAATTGTAAATTGGTTCCTTTGGGGGATATCCTGAGACCCCGGTTTTTGCTTCAGTTAGGAGGAGTCAAGCTGCCGGCATTTCTGTTTTCATCCGTCCCGCGATCCCCGCAACGCTTCTCCGCAAGCTTGGCTTGTTCATATGAAAGGTTTTTTGTCCTCCTTTTTCCTCTCGCTGGTTCCTTCATCCATTGCGGCTGATTATTGTGTTTTCTGTGGGTTTTACATGAGATACTGTGACCAAAAAATAAACGTTTTTTTGGTTAATCTGTCAATGAACTGTCGTGTTCCTCCTTCTATAATGAAGTCACCATAATGGCCAGAGGGGGGAGTACATGGAAAAGCAGAAGCTTTCAGTCAAAAACAGCATCACAGATTATATTGAATGGCTCGCCCAATACGGCGCATCAGCAGGCGGCGGTGTAACGAGGCTTTTGTACACAAAAGAGTGGATGGACGCACAGCTTGCAGTGAAGACGGAAATGTCCTCATTCGGGCTTGAAACAAGATTCGATGACGTCGGCAATGTTTTCGGCAGGCTTTCGGGCACCCAGTCTCCGGATGAAGTAATTGTAACCGGTTCGCACATTGATACTGTCATCAATGGGGGAAAGTATGACGGTGCCTATGGCGTTCTGGCGGCAATGCTTGCGCTAAAGCAGCTCAAGGAAACATACGGAGCGCCGAAAAAAACACTCGAGGCGGTCTCCTTATGTGAGGAGGAAGGCAGCCGTTTTCCAATGACCTATTGGGGGTCGGGGAATATGACGGGTGTTTTTTCAGAACAAGATGCAAAAGAGCCAAGAGACGAGTCGGGAGTCTCCCTCCAAACAGCGATGTATGAGAGCGGTTTTGGCAAAGGTGTGTTTCAGTCAGCATATAGGACAGATATCAGCGCGTTTGTTGAGTTGCATATTGAACAGGGGCAGACGTTGGAAATGTCAGGCCGGGATCTCGGCATCGTGACCAGTATTGCGGGGCAGAGACGATATCTCGTCACGCTCGAAGGAGAATGCAATCACGCAGGAACCACCTCCATGAAATGGCGCAAGGACCCGCTCGCAGCCGGCAGCCGCATCATTCATGAACTGCTGCTGCGCGCAGAAGAGCAGCCGGATGAGCTCCGTCTGACATGCGGAAAAATAACGGCCGAACCCAATGTAGCCAATGTCATTCCGGGGCGGGTGCAGTTTTCAATCGATATACGCCATCAAAACCAGCGCGTGCTGAAGCAATTTCATGAAGATATGGCTGTTTTGATCAACCGAATTTGCCATCAAAAAGGAATTCACGCCGTGATTGATGAATATATGCGGATAGAACCTGTGCCGATGGATAAAAGGCTGAAGGATGCGGCTTTTGAAACGGCGGCAGAAAACGGCATCAGCTGTGAGGAAATGGTGAGCGGAGCAGGGCATGACGCGCAAATGATCGGACGGCGCCATCCGGCTTGTATGCTGTTTGTGCCTAGCCGAAGCGGCATCAGCCACTCACCGAAGGAATATACCTCAGCCAGACAGCTTGAGATCGGCATCCGCGCACTGACTGATTTATTATACAAACTGGCTTACTGATAAAGGAGGAATGGCTGTGTCAGGCAGAAAAGAATTATGCACGCCGTTAAGAACGATTATGACGCCGGGCCCTGTTGAGGTTGATCCGCGTGTATTAAGAGTGATGAGCACCCCTGTTGTCGGGCAATTTGATCCGGCGTTTACGGATATCATGAATGAAACGATGGAAATGCTTCGGGAGCTGTTTCAAACAAAAAACCGCTGGGCATACCCGATTGACGGCACGTCACGGGCGGGAATCGAAGCGGTGCTGGCGAGTATCATTGAACCTGAAGATGATGTGCTCATCCCCATTTACGGGCGCTTTGGTTATTTGCTGACTGAAATCGCCGAGCGGTACGGGGCAAATGTTCATACGCTTGAGTGCGAATGGGGAACGGTTTTTGACCCGGAGGACATCATACGGGAAATGACAAAAGTGAAGCCGAAAATCGTGGCGATGGTGCACGGCGAAACTTCGACAGGGCGGATTCACCCGCTGAAAGCAATCGGCGAAGCCTGCCGCGCACACAATGTATTGTTTGTCGTCGACGCAGTCGCGACGATCGGCGGCTGCGAGGTAAAGGTGGATGAATGGAAGATTGACGCGGCCATCGGCGGCACGCAAAAATGCTTGTCTGTCCCGTCGGGGATGGCGCCGATTACATATAATGAGCGGGTGGCGGATGTGATTGCGGCTCGTAAAAAGGTGGAGCGCGGGATTGCGACACAAGCGGACAGGGCAGCGCTTTCAGGAAACCGGCCGATCACAAGCAATTATTTTGATTTGAGCCAGCTTGAGGATTATTGGAGCGAAAGACGGCTTAATCATCATACAGAAGCGACGACGATGCTCTATGCCTTGCGTGAGGGTGTCAGGCTGGTTCTTGAAGAAGGTCTGGAAGCCCGCTTTGAACGTCATCGCCGCCATGAGAACGCATTAGCGGCAGGGATTCAGGCCATGGGGCTGAATCCGTTTGGAGATGACAGCTGTAAAATGCCTGTTGTCACCTGTGTAGAAATTCCGGACGGCATTGACGGCGAGTCTGTCCGCCGCATGCTGCTGGCGCAATTCGGCATCGAAATTGCCAGCTCATTCGGTCCGCTGGCGGGGAAGATCTGGAGAATCGGCACGATGGGCTACAGCTGCAGAAAAGAAAACGTGCTGTTCGTCCTTGCCGGGCTGGAGGCTGTGCTGCTCAGACATGGTGCGGCGATTGAAGCCGGAAAAGCGCTCCAATCGGCGCTTGACGTGTATGAAAACGTCGGCCGTCAGGCGGCGGTATAAAGAAAAGCTTGCGGAACCTCCGCAAGCTTTTTTAGTCATATGATGTGCTATTTCTCCAATCCGTTTTTCTCCGTTTGACTCTTTTTACAAATCTTCTTTCTCCGTGTTGTATTTTCTGACGAAGCATGAGTCAATTTTTCTTCCATCATCTATTCTTTATACAAGTTACCTATAAAATCACGCTGAACTTGTTGATTCTCACAGCAATGTAAGAGAGGGGGATACAGCAATGGCAAATTTGCACATGATGATAGATGCGCTTCTGGAAGATCAGGAAGTGGCTGTGCTGGCGACAATTGTTCAAGTAGAAGGCTCCGCATATCGAAAAGCAGGCGCCTCTATGCTCTTTAAGAAAAATGGGGAAAGGGTCGGCCTGCTGAGCGGCGGATGTGTGGAAGAAGATTTATTCCGCAGAATCAGTGAGCTGGGTGATCAGCTGACGTCAGCGCTGATTTCTTATGATATGCGGGCGGAGGACGATCTTTCCTGGGGCATGGGAGCAGGCTGCAACGGCATGATTCATATTCATGCGGAAGCAATCACTCAGGAAAAAAGACGGCACTATGAAAGAGTGCGAGACTGCCTTCATGCTGGCAAAGCAGTAACAGCCGTTACGCAGATTGACTCCTCCCGTTCTTTATTTCTGACGGAAAACGGGCATTTCGGGAATTGGCCGGGCGCGCCTCTGCAAGACATACAACGTACCGTTTCTGCGCTTCATTTACCGCATTTTGATCCATCTGCCAACCTGTTTATTCATCGGATTGAACCGAAGCCGCGCCTCATTCTGTTCGGAGCGGGACCGGATATTGTGCCGCTTGCCAATTTGGCGGCTGATACAGGATTTTCTGTGATCGTGACAGATTGGCGTCCCGCTTATTGCACATCCTCCCTATTCCCAAAAGCGGATCGGCTGATCACCGCTTTTCCGGAACAAATGCTCAGCGAATTTCAGTTTTTGCCGCAGGATGCAGCTGTTGTGGCAACCCACCATTTTCAGCACGATCAAGCGATCATCGACTTTTTATTTTCTCAACAGCTTCATTATATCGGTTTGTTGGGTTCGGCGAACCGCACGAAGCGGCTGCTGAACGGAAAACAGCCGCCGGCTCACTTTTACAGTCCGGTCGGGCTGTCAATCGGTGCGGAAGGCCCCGAGGAAATCGCCGTCAGCGTTGTTGCGGAAATCATTCAAACAAGAAAACGGCTGGCGGTTGTATGAGAGTCCCCTATATGATCGGCGTGTTTCTCGCTGCCGGCAAAAGCGAAAGGATGGGCCAAAACAAGCTGGCTTTGCCGCTAAAAGGAGAAACCATCGGATCGCTTTCCTTGAAAACAGCTCTGCTGTCCGGCCTTGATCACGTGCTGATCGTCGAGCGGACAAAACAAGCTTCCCTTGAATGGATGGGAACGCCCTATCACGCTCCGCCTTTTCGAAAACGCTGGAGTCTGCACGTTTGTCGAGACGCAGAAAAAGGTCAAGGGCATTCAGTCAGCAGCGGGGTGAGAAAAGCGGAAAGCATGGGAGCGGACGGCGTTGTCATTTTGTTAGCCGACCAGCCGCAGCTTTCCGTTGATCATCTCAATGCCCTTGTGGCGATGGCACCTGAGTCGTTTGCCGTGTCTTCATCTTTAGGCGCTCCTGCCCCGCCAATCTATTTCTCAGCATCGTGTTTTCCTTATATAAAGAAGTTAAAGGGGGATGAGGGGGCCCGCAGACTTCTGAAAAACGGGCAGCTTGGAAGGGGAGCCGTTTTGGAGGCAAAGGAAAGCGCGGAGCTGAACGATATTGATACACCGGAAGAATATGAGATGGTGAGGAGGGCGATGGTATGCATGGGCAAGTGCCAAAAGCGAGGATGAATATTCAATTATGGAAACCGGCAGCGCTCGATGAAGCCTATTCGCTTCTAGAGCAGTTTGCCCCGGATGTGTGTGCCGCATCGGGCAGTACACTGCTTCAGCTTCAGTGGGATAAGGGAATTCTTCCGAAACAGCACCTTGTCAGTCTGGAAGGAATAAAAGAGATGAGGGGGATCAGCGTCAGTGACACCCACGTGTCGATCGGAGCGCTTACGACACTGAATGAATGCAGAAAGAATCCTTTCATCAAGAGTATGCTTCGCTGTTTCAGCGACGCTGCTTCCGCCGTCGCCGCACCGGGTGTCCGCAGCCGGGCCACAATTGGCGGAAATATCGCGAGTAAAATCGGCGATTTGATTCCGCTCTTGCTCGTACTTGATGCGGAGCTGATTGTGTACAAAAAGGAGCTGATCAGACTGCCGCTTGGCGATTGGCTCGCAGATGAAAACGATGGAGCCGCTATCGTCACGCGTGTCATCATCCCGCGTGCGGAGGGGAGCGTGTGTTTTACCGCAAGCTTGGGAGGCGTCAGGCTTTTACAGGAGCGGCTGCTGTTGCGGCCGGACGTTTTTTGAAAGACGGCGGCATTCGTCTCGCCGCCGGCCATGCCGATATTACACCTGAAAGATTATTGGAAAGTGAAGCGAAGCGGATGGTGTCAGGGTGTGATCCGCACGAGCTGTACGAAACGCTTATCCATGAGCTGCCATTTTCCGCAGATGCTTTTATGTCAGCGGCATACAGAAAAAAAGCGGCTGCCAACGTCATTATGTCAGAGCTGATGGCGGAGGGAGGGGAATAAATGATGATCAACAAACCGTCAAGAGTCAGGCCGGATGGAAGAGAAAAGGTCACAGGGGAACTGAAATATATGACCGATCTCAGCTTTCGCGGAATGCTGTATGGCAAGGTGTTAAGAAGCGCTTATCCTCATGCGGAGATTGTGTCGATTTGCACCATGAAAGCTGAAGAAATGGAAGGTGTGCGGGCTGTCGTCACTCATAAAGATGTTCCCGGATTAAACCGATTTGGCATCGTCATCCCTGATCAGCCGGTTTTATGCGAGGACAGAGTACGGTATGTCGGGGATGCGATTGCCGCCGTGGCTGCGGAAACGGAGGAAATCGCGGAGGCTGCGCTGGAGCTGATTCGTGTTGAGTATAGAGAGCTTGAGATCATTGATTCACCGGAAAAAGCGCTTCTTCCGGACGCGCATAGACTGCACGAGGACGGCAACATTCTGCACCGTGCGTTTTTTTCAAACGGCGATGTTGAGAAAGGGTTTCGGGTGTGTGACACAGTCCTTGAAGAAACCTATGAGCTGCCCCGGCAGATGCATACGTATATGGAAACGGAAGGAGGCACAGCCGTTCCGGAGGATGATGGGGGCTTTACGATGTATGCAGGAACACAGCACGGCTATAAAGACCGTTTCCAGCTTGCTCGTATTTTTGACATTCCTGAAGAGAAGATCAGGGTGGTGTCGAGTCCGATGGGCGGCTCGTTCGGAGGAAAGGATGAGCTGAATATCCAGCCGTATGCCGCGCTTTTGGCCCTGAAAAGCGGACGCCCTGTCAAAATCCATCAGACGAGAAAGGAATCTGTACGTTCTGGCATTAAGCGCCATCCGATGAAGGTGACAATAAAAACGGGAGCTGATCAAACAGGAAAGCTTTTGGCTCATGATGTGAAAATTGTGGCGGACACAGGCGCTTACGCCACACTTGGACCCGCCGTTCTTGATTTTTCAGTCGAGCATGCCGCAGGGCCGTACCGTATTCCGAATATCCGGACGGAAGGGATATCTGTGTTTACGAACAACGGGGTGGCGGGAGAATTCCGGGGCTTTGGCGGCAATCAAATCACATTTGCCCTTGAAACCCATCTCGACCGTCTCAGTGATAGGCTCGGTATCGACCCGCTGGAGCTGAGAAGAAAAAATATCAGAAAACCGTATGACTTAGGGCCGCTGGAGCATCGGATTGCACCGACTGACGGAGCGGCACAGGTGTTGAATGCCATTTCTGAATCTTCCATTCTCACAAGAAGACGCCGGAACTCCGGGGATATACGGAGCGGCACCGGAGCGGCAATAACGATGCACGGCGGCGGGCTGGGCTATGGCCGAATGGATGCGGCGGGAGGCCGTTTGTCCCTTTCAGGTGACGGAAAAATCACAGCTTCGTTCGGATTTGAAGAATGCGGACAGGGCATTCTGTCGGCGATTGAACATATCGTCACAGAGGAGCTTGGCTGTGCCGCAGAGGATATTACCATTGTCATTGGGGATACCGCAAAAGTGCCGAAGTCAGGCTCCTCCACGGCATCCCGCGGCACAAGCATGGTATGGCACGCAATTCACCGTTTGAAAAAGCCGTTTCTTTCTCGCTTGAAAAAACGGGCGGCACAATGGAGCGGCTGTTCAGCGGAAACCCTTATTCCCGGCGCTAAAGGCTTGCGTGATAAAAACACAGAGGAGCTCATGGTGACATATAAAGAGCTGGCTGAAAAAGGCCCTTTGGCAGAGGAAACGGCATTTGACTTTCCGACAACGCCTGATCCCGTGGACGGCGGCCATTTCCTTTACTCATTTGGAGCGGCGGCTGTTGAGGTAGAAGTGGATCTGTTAACGGGTGATGTCAAAGTGATAGATTGTGAGCACGCCATTGCGGCAGGGCCGGTTGTCAGTCCGCAAGGTTATCGGGGCCAAATTGAAGGCGGCGCCGCCATGGCGCTCGGCTATACGCTGATGGAGGAAGCGAAAATGACGGACGGCCGTTATGCTGCAGAAAATCTCGATCACTATTTGATCCCAGTCGTCAAAGATGTTCCTTGCATGAAGGTGATTGCAATAGAAGAACTGATGAAGGGAGACACATACGGACCGCGGGGAGTCGGCGAAATCGGAACGATCGCTATCACTCCCGCTATTGTAAAGGCTGTACATGATGCGGTCGGCTGCTGGATAAACAAGCTGCCGATTTCAAGAGAAGAGCTGCTTGAAGCGATAGACAGAAAGGGGCTGAAGCAATGGACGTAAAAGAGGCTGGATCACTTCCTGTAAAAAAGGGACAGTACCGAATGACCGTAAATGGGCAGGAGCGCGAGGCGGCAGCCATTCCCACGGCTCGTCTAAGCGACCTGCTTAGAAAGGAATTTCAGCTGACCGGGACAAAGGTGTCCTGCGGAATCGGCCGCTGCGGAGCATGCTCCATTTTAATTGACGGGAAGCTGGCCAATGCGTGCATGACGATGGCCTATCAAGCAGACGGCCACTCCATCACAACCATCGAAGGACTCCAAATAGAAGAATTGGATATGTGCCAAACCGCTTTCCTGGAAGAAGGCGGCTTCCAATGCGGCTACTGTACGCCCGGAATGATCATTGCGCTTAAAGCATTGTTCGAAGAAAACCCGCATCCCACAGATGAAGACATAGAAGAAGGATTGGCGGGGAATTTGTGCCGATGTACTGGGTACGGCGGAATTATGCGGTCGGCTTGGAGGATTAGAAGAGAGCTGAACAGAGGGAAAAGGGAGTTCGGCTGTTAAGGGCGGACTTTTAGTATCTAACTTCGGGATATTTTCTCCGCAGGCCATTTTCTGAAAAATAAATAATTGTATAAGACTAATCAATACTTTAGAATAATTGATTATATTCTGAAAAAATTCAGGAGTGGTGATATGAAAACGATCGGCCTTATTGGCGGAATGAGCTGGGAATCTTCGGCTGAATATTATCGAATGATCAATGAGGAGATAAAAAAGAAACTAGGAGGGCTGCATTCTGCAAAATGCGTTTTGTACAGTGTCGATTTTAAGGAGATTGAACACTATCAGTCTGAAGGGGCTTGGGATAAGGCGGGTGCAGCTTTAGGGGAAGCTGCGAGATCATTAGAAAAAGCCGGTGCAGATTTTATCGTCATATGTACAAATACCATGCATAAAGTGATTGGCTATATTCAGAAAATGATCACCATCCCTATTTTACATATTGCAGATGCAACTGCCGATCAAATCACGAGACAAGGTATTCGTTCAGTAGGTTTACTTGGAACGAAGTATACGATGGAACAAGATTTTTATAAATCACGTATTGAGTCTCACAATATCAATGTCATTGTGCCTGCTGATGTGGAAAGAGAAGTAATCAATCATATTATTTATCAGGAGCTGTGTTTAGGCGAAATCAAACAGTCGTCTAAAACCATGTATAAGAAGATTATCAATCATTTGGTGGATCGAGGTGCGGAAGGGATTATTCTCGGATGTACTGAAATTGGATTATTAGTAAAAGCCGAGGATTCTGAAGTGCCATTATTTGATACGGCTTTCATTCATGCACAAACAGCAGTGAATACATCTCTTTCCTTGTAGCTGTGAATGCTGCCATGGAGAAGCCCGCCTCACCGGTGGGCTTCCTTTTTAACTTCCCCTATACACCTGATAACCAAACGGTGACAGCAAAAGCGGGATATGATAATGCGCATCTGACTCTGCAATGTGAAACCTGACGGTGACGATGGTTAAAAACGGCTGAGCGGCTGCGTTCACGTTTTTACTCGCGAAATAGTCCCCTGCATGAAACTCCATCACATAATCTCCGGACACCAGCTCTTCACCTGCGAGAAGCGGGGCATCGACTCTGCCGTCAGCGTTGGTGTATGCCTCTTTCCTAAAGCCTCCGCCGCCCAGCCGCTTCAATTCAATTTTTACGTTCGCCGCGGGTTTGCCGCAGGTTAAATCCAAGATATGGGTCGTCAGCTTTCCCATCAGGCTTTCAGGCTCCCTAAGGCTTCATCGGCTTTCTGTTTTTCTTTCTCGGCGTCTTCTCTTGTCACGGTAAAGCGCTGGAAGCCGAATGGCGGGCGCGGTTCGGTGTAGACTTTTCCTTTGGACCCCGGAATTTCTTCCACGACTGTGTCCCATGTGTGATTTTGAGATTGGAAGCTGACATCAGTGAGCTGCGGGAATCTCGTTAAAATTCTGCAGCCGATATGATAAATTAAATTTTGGATTGAAGGGGTTTCAAGCTCGTGAAATACGGCGCTCGCCAAGTCGCGGACTTGTTCAGCGGCGACGTAGCGGGCTGGATCAGAAGCGTATGCGTCATTTGTGTTTTCATAATGCCAGCCGATGTTTAGATGGACAAACAGCGGGCGGTTGCCGTCTTCGGGGAGAGTCGTATATTCGTCGCGAATAAAGCCGACGAAGGAGTTGCCGCTCACCTTGACGAGCTGAAGATCTATGATTTCACTGTATTGCTCCTTAATCGTTATGGTATCCCCGGTTCGTTCCGCTTTCAGCACAGACCGAGCCCGTTCATTGCGCGATCTTCTGAAAACGAGCTGGCTTGTGCGGAGCTCTTGCGCCTCGTATGCGGGCATTGCTTCAAATGGAATTTCTTCGCCTGTCAGAGTAATCGTGTCCATATGAGAATACGTATTTAAAAATCGGTGAGCCACATCGTGTAAGAACCCCTCAATTGTTGTCCCTTCATAGGAAGCGAGATGGCGCTGAATAAAGTTTTTCATTGAGTCTGTAGCCACAACGAGGGTGTTATCCCCGTCTATAAATGACGGCAGGAAGGCGTCTCCGCCAATTTCACATGTCACATCAACGCCGACAACGGTATTGTCTCTCCCTGAAAAAGATGACTCTGGGATTTGTTTGACTCCAGTGAGCGGCTTTAAAAACGTTCGGTAGGCAAATACATTTCCTTTGCCGTAAGACATGGTTCTTTTCATTTGCGTCTCTCCTTTTTCAGTTATGATATCCGCCAGCCGAAAGCGGGCGATGCGGTAAATTTCGATAAGGGCTTGCTGGAACTCGGTTTCCTGTTCGTTCTCGAGCCTTTTCACTAGGGCCCGGTGAATGTCCTGTTTCGTCTTTCCCTTTACCGCTAAAATAAAAGGAAAGCCGAAGCGCTCATCATAATGTTCATTCAGCTTGAGAAATTCCTCGTATTCCTCTTGTTCAAGTTTGCTGAGCCCTGCGTTTCGCTGCTCGCTTACTGAGGCATCACTCATTATGTTCTTTGTTCCGAGTCTGGGATGCTTGTTGATTAAATCAAGCTGCGTCTGGCGGTCCGCGGCTCTTACAATGCCGGCCATTTTGCGGTGAAGGTCAGAAAGGGAAGAAAACGGGCGTAATTCCGCAGCTTCCTCCGCAATCCATGAAGAGTGTTCGAAAATAGATCCCAGCGTGTCTGTCAGTGTGTGTCTTTCCATTTGATTCAGGTCATCCATAGTGAACATTGGCATCTTCCTTTACGTTTTTATTTCAGCGTGATCCGGCTGTTTGGTATGAAAAAAAGCGTGCAATGCAATGGCCGTCAAACTGCCGATCACAATTCCGCTTCCTGCTAAAACTGAAGCCGCTCCCGGAAGTGATGAAAACAACGCGGGAACTGTCGTTGCGCCAAGCCCTAAGCTGACGGAAGCGGCAATAATCAGCAGATTGCCTTGCGAGTCGAGATCAACGCTGGAAAGCATTTTGATCCCGTAAGAAATGACCATGCCGAACATGACGGTCATCGCACCGCCGAGAACTGGGGTTGGAATCACTGTTGTCAGTGCAGCTGCTTTTGGAACCAGTCCGATTGCCATCAGCATCATTCCCGTGACGGCGATGACGTTGACACTTTTCATTTTTGACAGCTGGACAATACCGACATTTTGCGAGAAAGCTGTATAAGGAAATGCGTTAAATAAGCCGCCAAGTACGATTGCAAGGCCTTCCGCCCGGTAGCCCTTTTCCAGATCCTTCTCTGACAGCCTGCGGTTTGTGATATCGGCAAGCGCAAAGTAAACACCTGTCGATTCGACCAGACTGACAATCGCAACGAGAAGCATCGTCACAACAGCCGGCAGCTCAATGGTCGGCATGCCGAAATAAAACAGAGACGGAATATGAAGCCAGGACGCCTCCATGACATCAGAAAAATCGACCTTTCCCATGAAGAATGCGGCCGCTGTACCTGCGATAAGGCCGAGCAAAACCGAAATGGAGCGGATAAAGCCTTTAAAGAAATAAAACAGCAATAAGATAAAAGCCGTAACGCTAAACCCGAGAAGCACGTTGTCCAATGAGCCGAAGTCTTTGCTTCCTTCACCTCCGGCCAGATTATTCATTGCTGTCGGAATCAGGCTGATGCCGATGATCATGACGACTGAGCCGGTCACGACAGGCGGAAAAAAACGGACAAGCTTTCCGAAGAAGCCCGCGGCTAGGACGATAATCAGCCCTGCGGCGATAATGGCGCCATAGATTGCTGAGACACCGTATGTGCTGCCGATGGAAATCATCGGGCCGACCGCGGTAAACGTACATCCGAGCACAACGGGGAGGCCGATGCCGAAAAGCCGGTTTTTCCACAACTGCAAAAGAGTCGCCGCCCCGCACATGAACAAATCGATCGCGATTAAATACGTGAGCTGACCCGGACTCAGCCCGATCGCCGCTCCGACGATCAGCGGAACGAGAATCGCTCCCGCATACATGGCAAGCATATGCTGAAGTCCGAGCACCGCCAGCTGAAAGGCATTTTGCTGTTTCTTCATCTTTTTTACACCTCTTTTTCTAATGCGAGTGTATGATCTAATGCCGGAAGTTCAGTTTTTTGTGTTGTTTTTTCTTTTTTGCCGCGCAGGCTGAAAAATAGATTCAAAAAGATGGCGGTCAGGCTGCCGGTGATGGTGCCGTCACTGACCAGAATTCTGATTGGAGCGGGGAATTCAGCAAAAATCCCGGGGACCGTGCTGGCGCCGATGCCGAGTGCGATTGAGCAGGCGATGGTCAAGAGGTGGTATTGGTTTTTGAGATCCGCTGTGCTGAGCATTTTAACGCCTGAGGCAATCACCATGCCGAACATGACAACGGTTGCGCCGCCAAGTACAGCAGCAGGAACGGCAGAAGCAAGGGCGGCAATCTTCGGTATCAGCCCGAGACAGACAAGGATACAGCCTGCTGTAACGACGATATTTCTTGTTTTGACTTTCGTCAGCTGCAATAAGCCGGCGTTTTGCGCAAAGGTGTTATAAGGAAAGGCGTTGAACAGCCCGCCGATAAGAATAGCGATTCCTTCCGCCCGATAGCCTTTGACAAGATCTTTTTCGATTAAAGATCTGCCGCATATCTTGCCGATTGCGTAGAAAACGCCGGTTGATTCAACGATAATGACCATTCCGACGATCAGCATCGTTAAGATCGGGCCGATTTCAAATGAAGGGGCTCCGAAGTAAAACGGCCTCGGGATTTGGAAGAACGGGGCTTCAGCGACAGCAGAAAAACTGACTTTTCCCATGATCGCTGCTGCCGCTGTCCCGGCGGCGATTCCGATCAGAACGGACAGCGTTCGGGCAAATCCTTTGAGAAAGCGGTTGAGGACTAAGATCAGGACAAGGACGCCGACAGAGAGAAGAAGGTTTTCGAGCGAACCGTATTCGGGGTTGGCGCTGCCGTTTATTTTTTCGCCGCCAGCCATATTTTTCACACCTGCCGGAACAAGTGAAAGCCCGATTAAGGTCACAACGGTTCCTGTTACGACAGGAGGGAATAACACGGTCAGCTTGCCGAAAAAACGCGCAAACAAAAAGATGAACACACCGGCTGTAATGATGGAACCGTAAACCGCGTGAATGCCGTAATTGGCGCCGATTGCGATCATCGGGGTGACGGCTACAAAGGAACTGCCCAGCATGACGGGAAGCCCGATCCCGATGTGTGCGCCGCGCAAGGTTTGCAAAAGCGTCGCGATGCCGCACGTTAACAGGTCAATCGCTAGCAGGTATGACAGCTGTTCAGAGGTTACATTCAGCGCCCTGCCGACAAGCAGGGGCACTAAAATCGCACCTGCATACATGGCCAGCACATGCTGAAGGCCAAGAGAAAACACCGCAAACGATCTTTGTTTCAACATAGTCCCTCCCTGTATGTAAACTTTAGTAACATGATAGCGTGCTGATTTTTGGGTGTCATTGGGTACAGTAGCTGAAAAAGACAGGCATTATTGCTGGAAGTGACGAAAAACGATTTAGTTTGTAAGATTATGTGACGGATGCTAGCTGATCAGCCGCTGCATCCGTAAGGCCAGCCGCAAACGCATCGTCGTTTCAGGATCTTTTAAGCTTTTGCCCAGCAGATCCTCACATTTTTCAAGGCGGTAGATGACCGTATTGCGATGAACGTACAGGCGCTTTGCCGTCTCGGAGATTTGGCAGTGTGTTTCTAAATAGACGGACAGCGTATGAAGCAGGCTTTGATCCTCCTGCTGTTTTTCAGCGAGGCTTTGAAGTGTGGAGTGGTAAAACTTCTTCAAATCCTCAACCGGGAGCAGGCGGAGAAGCTCGGGCACATCTTTCGCGTGATACACCTGGATAAACTCCGTGCTTCTTGACAAATGCCCAGAGTGCAGAGCATCAGAAGCCTCTGTGAAAGCGTCGGGAACGTCAATGAGCTTTTGGCATATATTGCTGATGCCAAAGGAAACCGTCCGCTTAAACTGAGCTCTGACCTGTGTTTGAAACTGCTCTAAAAAGCTGATCACCGAAGCGTGCATTTCATTCCAGCTGTCTGTCGCTTCTATCAGAATAATGCCGACATTTCCTTTTATAAAAAGGTGGGGCGGAAACGGGAAGGCTGATAATTCACCTTCAAGAAAGTCGAAGACACCGTCGGAGGCGAGCTGATTTTCTGTGAAGCTGATCGAATCGTTATTCCGGTCGAGTTTGCCGGCGATGCACATGTATTTTTGATCCCAGCGCAGCTTGAATTCCTTCGCCCGGTTTTTGATTTCATCGTCTGAAGAAAATGTGCGCTCAATAAAATTGCTGAAAAACTCATTGCGCGCACGCCGGCTGAATTGCTTCAGCGCATTTTCCTTCAGCAGTTCAAAGGATATCACGTTGGCCGCTTGCTCAATGGTGAGAATCAATCCTTTGTCGCCGGCCTGCACCATGTCCGGTATCAGCAGGAAGCCGCAGTTTTTTTCATGATTATAAATAGGAAGGACGGAATATGTTTTCTGATCGGAGATTGCGGAAAAACAAGTGAAAAACGGCCCGGATACGGTGTTCAGGACTCTTTTTAGCTTTTCGGTCTCAATTGAGATCTGATGGGACGCAGACAGCATTTTGGCATGCTGGTCCAGAAGCAGCACGGGTATCTGAAGCAGGTCTGAGACCTTTTTGAGGAGAGATTGCAGCCCTTTTCCGCTCATAATGTGGTTTGTGAATTTTTTGTGCGCGTAAATGGCTTGCTGAAGCTCGCTGGAACGCATATCGAGAATACGGCTGAGTGTTGCATTCACAATATCGCCGAGACGGATGTGTTCCGGAAGCTCAATGATCGGAAACGCGTATGAATCGGCCAGTTCGATGATTTCTTTCGGGATATCCTCCAAGTAGCGCTTTGTTTTAATGCCGAGACCCGCGCAGCCGCGTTTTGCCATTTGCCGAATCAATTCAGATAACTGGTCGGGGTGATCCTTCAGGTGATACGCGGTGGTGACGAGCAATTCATTCTTATGCAGGAAGTCTGCGATATCGGGTGCGTCCATCATATTGACATGCTGAACCTCTCTTTCCCCTCCTGCTTTTCCAGCGATTAAATGGGCGTTTTCAAAAGCCGGTATTCTCATCACATCAAAAATATTCATAGCGCATTCTCCTTTTCTATAAAAAGATTGGTTAAGATGAATAATTTTCAATAGGAATTCTAGCGGTTTTGCTGATGTAATACGATTATAGTAGCAGTAAACTGTTGAAAATAGAATGGATTGTGTTACATAAACTGACATGAAAAATCGTCAACCTGACATGGGGGGTTCGGTATGGCTTACGATATGGTAATAAAAGGTGCGAAGGCAGTTACGCCAGATGGTGTGAAGGAAGTTGATATCGCAGTTCAAAACGGTATCATTGCCGAGGTGGGTTCTGTCATTGAAACAAGCGGGGCAGAAATCATCCAAGCAGACGGAAAGTACGTTTTTCCCGGTGCGATAGACTGCCATGTTCATTTCAATGAACCGGGCAGAGAGGACTGGGAGGGGATTGAAACAGGTTCTCAAATGATGGCGGCAGGCGGCTGCACCACCTATTTTGATATGCCGCTCAATTGCATCCCATCAACCGTGACGGCAGAGCATCTACACGCAAAAGCTGAACTCGGCAGGCAAAAATCAGCCGTGGATTTTGCGTTATGGGGCGGCCTGGTGCCCGGCCATATCGAGGACATCCGCCCGATGGCTGAAGCGGGAGCGATCGGATTTAAAGCATTTTTATCAAGATCAGGCACAGATGAGTTCCGCTATGTTGATGAACGGACATTGCTCAAAGGCATGGCAGAAATCGCGGCAACAGGGAAAATCCTCGCTCTTCACGCGGAAAGCGACGCGATCACAAGTTATTTGCAGATGGTTTTGGCCAATGAAGGAAAGGTGGATGCGGATGCGTATGCCGCCTCCCGCCCGGAGGAAGCTGAAGCTGAAGCGGTATATCGCACCATTCAGTATGCGAGGGTGACAGGCTGCCCGGTTCATTTTGTTCATATCAGCACGGCGAAAGCGGTTCGGCTGATCAGAAAGGCGAAACGGGAAGGGCTCGATGTTTCAGTCGAAACATGCCCGCATTATGTCTTGTTCAGCCATGACGATTTACGGGAAAAGGGCTCTGTCGCAAAATGCGCGCCTCCGCTCCGGCCGCGGGAGTCGCAGGAAGCGCTGATCGAGGCGCTCATTGCGGGGCACATTGACATGGTTTCCTCAGACCACTCCCCTTGCCGTCCATCCTTGAAGCGGGAGGATAATCTGTTTTTATCATGGGGCGGAATCAGCGGCGGGCAGTTTACTTTATTAGGGATGCTGGAACTCGCCCTTGAGCATCAGATTCCGTTTGAAACCATCGCTGAATGGACAGCGGCGGCACCTGCGCGGCGATTCGGCCTTCAGAAAAAAGGGCGCCTTGAGGAGGGGTGTGATGCGGATTTTGTGCTCGTCAGCATGGAGCCGTACACTGTCACAAGAGAATCGATGTTTCAAAAGCATAAGCTAAGCCTTTACGAAGGACATACCTTTCCCTCCCGCATTTCGGCTACATACAGCAAAGGCCGGTGCGTGTACAGTGACGGGAAGAAAGCAGAAGAAGGCATTGACGGAGCGCTGGTCGTTCCTTCGTAAGCCCGGCGGATTTTACCGCCGGGTTTTTTTGATTTCCGCCCTGCTTGTTTTTAAAATTTCATCAACGTGGTATCTTTTTATAAAAAGGAGTAAAACACATTGTATGATCAAATCTTGAACCTATTAATGGCATCCTGGTCGCGCAAGTCCAGTACAAAATGGACGGAAGAATGCCCGGCCAAAGGCCAGTGCGGCGTGACGGCTTTAGTCATCCAAGATGTTTACGGCGGTGACATTCTCAAAACAAAAACCGGCACAAGCTGGCATTTTTATAACCGAATAGAAGGGGAGATATATGATTTCACGAGGGGACAGTTTTCGGAGCCGGTCGTCTATCAGCATATCTCTTCTTCCAGAAGTGAGGCATTTTCGGACACCAATGAACATCAATACCGGTATCTGAAAAGTGCATTCAGACAAAACATGGAGACGGAAAGAGAAAAACACCTGTGATAAACTAGAGTGAGAGGTGAAGGAATGTGATTTATATCGGACTGACGGGTTGGGGGGATCATGACAGCATCTATCCGCCTAAAACGGCGGGACCGCAAAAACTGCAGGCGTATTCCTCCCATTTTCCCATCGTTGAGCTGGACGCGAGCTTTTACGCGATACAGCCCGCCCGCAATAACGAGAGGTGGGTCAAAGAGACGCCGGAAACTTTTCAATTTATCATCAAAGCATATCAAGGGATGACGGGCCATCAGCGCGGCGATATTCCTTTTGAAACGAAGGAAGAGATGTTTGAAGCGTTTAAGCTGTCATTGACGCCGTATATAGAGCATGGAAAGCTTGCCATGGTGCTGTTCCAATTCCCGCCGTGGTTTGACTGCAAGAAAGAAAACGTCGCATATTTGAGATGGTGCAGGCGGCAGATGGGTGATATCCCGTGCGCGCTTGAATTCCGCAACAGGTCATGGTTTTCCCCGCCGTTTTACGAGCAGACGCTTTCCTTTATGAAGTCGGAAGGCTGGATTCACACCATATGTGACGAGCCGCAAATCGGCGAGGGCAGCATTCCGGCCGTCCTGAAAGCAACGGATGAAGAAAAAACGCTTGTCCGTTTTCACGGACGGAACAAGCAGGGCTGGGTCAAACCTGACGGCGGGCAAAACTGGCGTGAGGTCAGATATTTATACCGCTATAATAAACAGGAGCTCAAAGATTGGAAAAACAATCTTCAGGAGCTGAAAAAGCAGTCGCGCAATCTGTACGTGCTCTTCAATAATAACTCAGGCGGAGACGCCGCCGACAACGGCCTTGAGATGCTTGAAATGCTAGATATACAATATACCGGGCTTGCTCCGAAGCAGCTTGACCTATTCAGCTAGAAAAGAGGTTTCAAGACACATGTCTTATCTTATTTTAATTATATTAGGATTTATCGCGGGAACGGTCGGCAGCCTGATCGGGCTTGGGGGAGGAATTATTATTGTGCCCGCAATGCTTTATTTAAGCACGATGACTCCGTTTTTCCATGACGTAACACCGCAGACTGCCATCGGCACGTCCCTTTTAGTGATTATATTTACCGGTCTGTCATCAACTCTGGCCTATATGAAATACAAAACCGTTGATTACAAAAGCGGGCTGATCTTTTTTATCGGTTCCGGCCCGGGAAGCATCATCGGCGCGTATTTGTCTAAACTCTTTAATGCGCATACGTTTTCCGTCTGGTTCGGACTTTTTATGATCTTGATTTCTATTACATTAATGCTGAAGGCGAAAGCAAAACCGGTCAATAAAGCGCATAAAGGCATGATCCGGACATTTGAGGATGAATCGGGTGAGCTTTATACATATTCGTACCGTATGTTTACCGGTATCGCGATTGCCTTTTTCGTCGGCTTATTGGGCGGTCTTTTCGGCATTGGCGGCGGCTCTCTTATGGTTCCGGCCATGATGCTGTTATTTTTGTTCCCGCCGAAAGTGGCTGTGGCGACGTCAATGCTCATTATTTTCTTATCCTCCGTGACGGGTTCCGTGTCACATATCGCAGAGGGCCATGTCAATTGGCTGTATGCGCTGTGCCTTATTCCGGGCGCTTGGTTCGGCGGTAAAATGGGCGCGTGGGTCAACAAGCGGGTGCAGACGAAAACAATCGTGCTTTTCATGCGGATCGTCTTGATTTTGATCGGCTGTGAATTGATTTATCAAGGGATATTCAGCTAAAAGGTAGGAGAGATGGTATGTTAGAGAAGCTCCGTTTATATCATACGAATGATTTGCACAGCCATTTCGAAAATTGGCCGAAAATCGTACATTATATTGAGCAGAAGAAAAATGAGCATGAAAAAGACGGGGAGGAAACACTCGTTTTCGACATCGGCGACCATATGGACCGATTTCAAATGATAACGGAAGCGACCTTCGGCAAAGCGAATGTCGACTTGTTAAACCGTCTTGAGATTGATGCGGCCGCCGTCGGGAATAATGAAGGAATTACGCTGCCTCACGATGAACTGGCGGATTTATATAATCATGCCGCGTTTCCCGTCATCGTGTCCAACCTGTTTGACGCGGACGGACAGCGGCCGGAATGGGCCGAGCCATACGTGATCAAAACGCTGAAAAACGGGATGACCGCAGGCATACTCGGCGTCACAGTGCCGTATTATCCCGTCTATCAAAAGCTTGGCTGGACGGTGACGGATGCGGAAAAAAGCATTCAAGAATCGCTTGACGATATCAAGGGAAAAGCGGATATCATCATTCTGCTTTCGCATTTAGGCTTGATCGATGACCGGGCCGCAGCGGAAAAATTCCCCGATATTGATGTCATTCTTGAATCGCATACGCACCACCTTCTTGAGGACGGCCAGGACATAAACGGCGTACTGCTTGCCTGTGCGGAGAAATACGGGAACTATGTCGGCTGTGTCGAGCTGACGATTGAAAGTGAATCAAGAACCATCGTCAGCAAACAGGCATCTGTGCAGAAAATGGCTGATTGGCACGGTGAATCTGAAGATACGGCGGCTTATCTGAAAGAAAAAGAACGGGAAGCGGAAAACCTGCTCTCTGTACAAGTCGCCGATCTGAATGAAGAAGCCGGCGTGAAGTGGTTTGAAGAATCGCCCCTTCCGCTTCTTTTAGCTGAAGCGCTGAAAAGCTGGTGCGGCTGTGAAGTCAGCATGGTGAATTCAGGTGTCATTTTGGGGCCTTTAAGAAAGGGGCCTGTCACAAAGCTTGATCTGCACCGCATCTGCCCGCATCCGATCAATCCGGTCGCCGTGCGTCTTTCAGGCAGGGAACTTCAAGAAACAATCAGCCAGGCTGCCTCTGAAAAAATGGAGCAGCTGCGGATTAAAGGCCTCGGCTTCCGCGGAGAAGTCATGGGCAGGATGGTATATGGCGGAGCAGAGGTGCAGACTGACATCCTTGAAGACGGTGTGACGCACCTCATCGATGTGAAAGTGAACGGAGAAGAGCTTGATCCGGACCGGATATACTCGGTTGCCGTTCTCGACATGTTCACACTAGGCAAGCTGTTCCCTGAGATCCGTGATTCGAAAGAAAAACAATACTTTATGCCGGAGTTTTTAAGAGATCTGCTCGCCTGGAAGCTTGCGCAGCAGCCGTAATGTCAGATGTGTTCGTTCGCCGGTCCATTTCTGCCGCGGGCACTTGAATGAAGGAAAGCGTGACTTTTTAAGAGTAAAAATAAATTACTATGTCCCCTCTTACAAGCATACATTGTGATATGTAAGGGGGGATTTTTCTTGCCTAGATACCGGAGCACTCTTCGCAAGAGAGGGCCTTTGCCTTTTCGGTATGTGCTTCTTCTGTCGTTTGCTTTTTTTATCATATCGACGGTCATCAGCCTTTGGATGATCAACTCCTCAATCAAACCGGTGCTGATGAACATCGGAGAAATGGAAACAAAACGGGTGGCGACAGAGGTCATTACAGAATCCATTGAAGAATACATGTCTCACAGCGACAATGTGAAAGATATGGTCGATATGAAAACGGATGAAAACGGAAAAGTCACAACGATGGATTTTAATACACAAGTGGTCAACAGCATGAAGGCGAAAGTGACAAAGCAGCTTCAGGCTCATCTGAAGGAAGCGGAGTCGAACAATAAGCAGCATGAAACAGAAAAAGGCGCCAAAACGGCCGATGCAATTATGATTAACATCCCTTTAGGGCAGGTCACGGGTAACAGCATTCTTGGGAATCTCGGGCCGAAAATCCCCGTGCGCTTTAACCTGATCGGCGATGCGTTAACTGACGTGAAAACAAAAATAAAGCCGTACGGCATCAACAATGCCCTGATTGATATCAGTATTTTCGTGGAGATTAAAGTGAAGGTGATTATCCCGTTTGCCAGCAAGACATCAGTCGTGACAAATAATATTCCGGTCTCCATTAAAGCCATTCAAGGAGAGGTGCCGCAGTTTTATAACGGAAGTGGCGGATCAGGTGTGACGCCTTCCGTTCAGCTGCCGAATGAAAAAAAGGAGAAAGACAAATAAAGACACACAGCCGCATTCTCTTCTGGCGGCTGTGTGTTTACTTTTTCCTGCGGATTTCTTTCCGTTCCCATGCCCTTAAATGAGGATACGGGTCAAAAGACCATTCCGATCTGCCGTTATCTTTATACATCCCGTAGTGAAGATGCGGCGGAAATTTTCCTGCGGTGCCCGGCGGTCCGTATCCGGAACTGCCGACAGAACCGATCACCTCACCGGGTTTGACGATCTGGCCTTTATGAATGCCTTTTGCAAAGCCGTTCAGGTGAGCGAAGTAGTGATACGTGTTATTGATATCCCTGATGCCGATTCTCCAGCCGCCGAAGCGGTTCCAGCCCTTCATTTCGACAATCCCGTAGCAGGTCGATCTGACGGGGAGCCCGTAATGAGCGAACAGATCCGTTCCTTCGTGAATCCGGCGCCCGCCGAACCCCCGCGCGGCTCCCCAAGTGCTGCGGTAGCTGTAATCCGTCTTTACGGGAAGCGGAAAGGCGTGCTCTCCGAGGTCAAGGCGGCCGAATGTCTTGAACAGTGTCATGAATTCGGTGATAATGCCGACCGTCTGATCACGGCGGTAATAATTCCAGAGGCCGATGCGGATATGGTCAAGATCCGTTCCGAATCCCGCTAAGTACTGTGCAAATGTATAAAGGATATCCTCATCATTGCTTACCTCGGCTTTTCCGTCGCCGTCGCCGTCCAGGCCGATGCCGTCAAATACTTTAATACTGAGGGGCGCATCGTCCTTAGGATTTGGATTTTCAGGCCCGCTCCACAAATGATCCGGAATATAAATGCTGATGATTCCCGCTTTTTCAGGCAGATCCTTTCGGTTCGAGCGGACATTTTCTTCATATTGATCAACCGCTGCAAGCACATACCAAGGAATTTGTGTGACCGCCTCGGCTTTGCGGTACAATTGCATCCGTCCGTCGTAGACAGAAGCCGATTGTTCTTTTCCGCTTGCAGCCGGACAGAAAACGGATAAAAGGAGAAGAGCAGATAACAGAACTTTCACAACATGATCTCCTTTCAGGATTGAATACAAATAGTTTGCGGCAACAATCCGAGAAAATGTAAGTAATTCTCTTCCCTTGTCGAGAAATTTTTCCTATGTTAAAGTGACTTATGAATAGAAATCCGCGAGTTTTATATCCATCGTGAAATAGAAATTTTTCGCACACAAACATGAATAAAGGGATAATGGAGATGATGGGGAAATGGCAAAGAAAGACGAGCATCTGAGAAAGCCGGAATGGCTCAAAATAAAGCTGAACACGAATGAAAACTATACGGGTCTCAAAAAATTAATGCGTGAAAATAATCTGCATACCGTATGTGAAGAAGCAAAATGCCCGAACATCCATGAATGCTGGGCTGTCAGACGTACGGCGACATTCATGATTCTCGGTTCCGTCTGTACGAGAGCATGCCGCTTCTGCGCTGTCAAAACGGGTCTGCCGACTGAGCTGGATCTGCAGGAGCCGGAACGCGTAGCTGATTCGGTTGCGCTGATGAACTTAAAGCACGCCGTTATCACGGCCGTGGCGCGTGATGATCAGAAAGACGGCGGAGCAGGCGTCTTTGCGGAAACGGTCCGGGCGATCCGCAGAAAAAGCCCGTTCACGACGATTGAAGTGCTGCCATCCGATATGGGCGGAAATTACGACAACCTGAAAACATTAATGGATACCCGTCCTGATATTCTGAACCACAACATTGAAACCGTGCGCCGCCTGACACCGAGAGTCCGCGCCCGTGCAACATATGACCGTTCTTTAGAATTCTTGCGACGTGCGAAAGAAATGCAGCCTGACATCCCGACGAAATCAAGCATTATGATCGGTCTCGGCGAAACGAAGGAAGAGATTATTGAAGTGATGGACGACCTGCTTGCGAATAATGTCGACATCATGGCGATCGGCCAATACTTACAGCCATCCAAAAAACATTTAAAGGTTCAAAAATATTATCATCCGGACGAATTTGCCGAACTGAAAGAAATCGCGATGCAAAAAGGCTTCAGCCACTGTGAAGCAGGCCCGCTTGTCCGTTCTTCCTATCATGCGGATGAACAAGTAAACGAAGCGTCTAAAAAACGCCAGGCCCAAGCATAATATAAGCCGAAAAAACCCAAAACGCCGCAGGTTTTGGGTTTTTTGTGATGGAGCCGTTTGAGCCGAAAAAAAGTCATTCTTGAATAAGGACCGTCTGAACCGCTAAACTGGATATAAAAGGGAAAAATCTTCTCCGCAATCCGAAGCGTCTCATTTTGCAATTGATGCACAGAAGTCAATGAATTATGATAGTAAAGAGTGATAAAAGAGGTGAAGACATGATTCTTATTCAAAATGCCGAGTTTGAACTCGTACATGATTTTAAAAACGGCTTTAATGAAGAAGCGTTCAAAGCCCGCTATTCGGACATATTAAATAAATATGATTACATTGTGGGGGACTGGGGATACAGTCAGCTGCGGCTCAAAGGCTTCTTTGATGACCAGAATCAAAAAGCAACCTTTGAAACGAAAATCAGCACATTGGACGAATACATTTACGAATACTGCAATTTCGGCTGCTCGTATTTTGTTCTTAAACGAATCAGAAAATAATTGATGCAGAAGGGGATGCTGTCACGTGTATTTTGTTGACAGAAATAATATCGAACAAACACTCCGTTTTTTTGAGAATCAGCTGGCGCTGTTTGACAGCACGCCGGCTTGGCAGAGCGAGATCGAAAAAAGAGCGCTTGAGCGGATCAGCCATCTTATGATCGAATGCATTCTCGATGTCGGAAATGATATGATTGACGGCTTTATCATGCGCGATCCGGGAAGTTATGACGACATCATGGATATACTGACGGACGAAAAGGTGGTAGCTGAGGAAGAAGGAAATAAGCTGAAGCAATTGATCTCTTCCAGAAAGCAGCTTGTTCAGGAATATCAGCATGCCGATCATCAGGAGCTGTTTACACTGATTTCGTCAAACAGAGACGTGCTGAAAGCCTTTCCGGCCCGCGTAAGAACCTACCTTGAAACAGAGTTAGGCCCTGTTTCCGCATTTAAATAACAACAAGTGAGAAAATCCACAGGAGTGTTGAGTATGAAGGATTATAAAGGATATTTGATTGATTTGGACGGCACAATGTACAACGGGACGGAAAAAATCGAAGAAGCGTGTGAATTCGTGAGAACGCTTAAAGCGCGCGGCATTCCGTATTTATTCGTGACAAACAATTCCTCCCGGACGCCGAAGCAGGTGGCGGACAAGCTGATGAGCTTTGACATTCCGGCTTCTGAAGAACAGGTCTTCACAACAAGCATGGCGACTGCGCAGCATATCGCCCAGCAGAAAAAAGATGCGTCGGTGTATGTGATCGGCGAAGAAGGCATCCGCCAGGCCATCGAAGAAAACGGGCTGAGCTTCGGAGAAGAAAACGCGGACTTTGTCGTTGTGGGAATTGACCGCGGCATTACATATGAAAAATTGGCCACGGGATGTCTTGCGATCAGAAACGGCGCCCGGTTTATTTCAACAAACGGCGACGTCGCTATTCCGACTGAAAGAGGACTTTTGCCGGGGAACGGCTCACTGACATCCGTTTTGACGGTGTCCACAGGCGTCGAGCCTGTCTTTATCGGCAAGCCGGAATCCATTATTATGGAACAGGCGATGCGGGTGCTCGGAACGGATATTTCCGAAACACTCATGGTCGGCGATAACTATGCAACGGATATTATGGCCGGCATCAATGCGGGCATGGATACGCTGCTCGTTCATACCGGAGTGACAAAGCGTGAGCATATGGCCGGTTACGATCAGAAGCCGACATATGCGATTGACTCTTTAACTGAATGGATTGAACATCTATAAAAAAAGGGACGGCCATGACGGCCGTCCTTATTCTGTATTTCTGGCGCTGTGGGCAAGCCTGCTTGAAGCCGCTGCTGCGATTGCGCCGACGATATCATCAAGAAACGTATGGCATTCACCCGTTGATTTATCATTTAACCGCCCGAGAATGCCGGGTTTTTCTTTGTCAATATAACCGTAATTCGTAAAGCCGATCGAGCCGTATATATTCACGATAGAGAAGGCGAGCACCTCGTCAACCCCATACAGTGATTCATCAATCGCCAAAATGGTCTGAAGCGGTTCAGACAGCTTTTTTTGTTCGGCGAGCACATCTAATTCGATTCCCGTTAAAATCGCGTTTTGCACCTCGCGTTTCGCGATGACGCGGTCCACATTGAGCCTGCATACCTCCATCGTCAAATCAGGATGATATTTTTTCTGAAGGAAATACACAAGCTCGGCAATATCGTCCGTCTCAACTCCCCGTTCTTGTAAACGCGCTCTGGCGACAGCTTCCACCTGATTCAGTTGTTCCTTTTCTGACATTTGCTTCACCCAATCTTTTTTTACTAGTTTATACAACATCCTTCCGATGTGTACGATGTTTCTCCTCTTCATTCAAAGGAATACAATATGTATTCATAATTCCGCCGGCGTATGACTACGATGTGAATAGCTCTAATTTTTCAGGCAGGTGATTATGATGAAAAGCATCATTAAAGAAAAATACGGCATCCATGTCAGACAGCTTTCCGTTTATCAGAAATACGAATGCTTCCAGACGCCTAATTCCTTCTTTCTTATTATTCCCGTCTCCGGCTTTTCGCAATCAGAGCTGACGGAGCTTTATTACATGAGTCAGTATTTACAAGAACAAAGTGACCCATACGTTTCAGTGTTTATCTTTACGAAGGAAGGAGAACTGACCTTTGAGGACGAAGGCAAAACATATGCACTCTTAAAAGCGCCGATTCCCGTCTCAAACCGGTCGTTTTCTGTCGGTGGGGAGCTTGCTGAATTCCACAGAAAAGGGCGGGGCTTTCCTTACGAAGTGAAAGAAGCGGGCAGAATCGGCCAATGGAAGGACTTATGGGGAAAACGGGTGGATCAGCTGGAATCATTTTGGATGCAGAAAATTCATATGTCTCCGCTTGAACCGTTCGAAAAGAAAATGATCGAAGCATTTCCTTATTATTCAGGCTTAGCGGAAAATGCCATTCAATATTTAGTGGATACGGAGCTGGATGACAATCCCGGCGCTGAAGACTCGGGGACGATCTGCCATCAGCGGATGGAGCGGGATACCTGGTCGGCTGATTCATTGATCCGCATTCCGGGAGATTGGGTATTCGATCATGCAGCCCGTGATATTGCGGAATTTATGCGCAGTACGTATTTGTATCATCGTGACGACTTGCTCAATGACGGGTTTTTGTTTTTGCAGGAATATGAGCAAGTTACGCCGTTATCCTCCTTTTCTAAACGCCTGTTTTACAGCCGCCTGCTGTTTCCGCTCCATTTTTTCGAGACGGTGGAGAGCTATTACATCTCCCATGAGTCTGAAAAGCATTTTTATGAAGAGCAGCTGGACTACATTCTTGCCGACTGCACCCGTTATGAACAGTTTTTGCAGACATGTCACGACATGCTGAATGTCAGAGCGGCGCAGGTTTTTGTCCCGCCTGTCGCCTGGCTCGGAAAAGGAAGCATGTCGTAAGAAAATATAACGCAAAAATATTTAGAAAATAGAGAATCTTGTCATATCAGTGTGTTAAGCGTTTTCATGACCGTGAAATCAATATTCAGCCGCTTGTCAAAACAAAAGCGGGCTTATATAATATTTGTAACTTAAATGTCTGTGAAGGGTTAACAATTGTCCTTTTCAAGTGGACAAAAGGAAGAAAGGTGGAGTTTCTCTTTGGAAGCAATTCGTATTGGACTGTTAGGACTGGGGACCGTGGGAAGCGGTGTCGTCAAAATTATACAAGATCATCAGGATAAGCTTATGCACCAGGTCGGCTGTCCGGTGACGATCAAAAAAGTGCTAGTTAAAGATATTGATAAAAAACGAGATGCAGACCTGCCGAAAGAAGTGCTGACGACGGAGGTCTATGATGTGATCGATGACCCTGAGGTCGACGTGATTATTGAAGTCATCGGCGGTGTCGAACAGACGAAGCAATACCTGCTCGACGCCTTGAAAGCGAAAAAACATGTCGTGACGGCAAATAAAGATCTGATCGCTGTGTACGGCTCAGAGCTTTTAGCCGCCGCAAATGAAAATGGCTGTGACTTGTATTATGAAGCGAGTGTCGCCGGCGGAATTCCGATTTTACGTACACTCGAAGACGGGCTTTCCTCTGACCGGATCACAAAAATGATGGGAATCGTCAACGGAACGACGAACTTTATCTTAACGAAAATGATTAAAGAAAAAAGCCCGTATGAAGAAGTGCTGAAGGAAGCGCAGGATCTCGGATTCGCGGAAGCGGATCCGACTGCCGATGTAGAAGGACTCGATGCCGCACGCAAGATGGCGATTTTAGCCCGTCTCGGTTTCTCTATGAATGTCGACTTGGACGATGTCAAAGTAAAAGGGATTTCCCGCATTACGGATGAAGACATCAGCTTCAGCAAACGGCTCGGCTACACAATGAAGCTGATCGGCATCGCCCAGCGTGATGACAATAAAATCGAGGTCAGCGTTCAGCCGACACTGCTCCCTGATCATCATCCGCTCGCTGCGGTGCATAACGAGTTTAATGCCGTTTACGTATACGGAGAAGCTGTCGGAGAAACGATGTTTTACGGCCCCGGCGCCGGAAGCATGCCGACTGCGACATCAGTTGTTTCTGATCTGGTCGCGGTTATGAAAAACATGCGTCTCGGCGTAAACGGAAACAGCTTTGTCGCCCCGCAGTATGAAAGAAATCTGAAGCAGCCGTCAGATATTTACGCCCAGCAGTTTTTAAGAATTCACGTCAAAGACCAGGTCGGCTCTTTTTCAATAATCACATCCGCTTTCTCAGAGCGCGGCGTAAGCTTTGAAAAAATTCTGCAGCTGCCGATCAAAGGCCACGATGATCTTGCGGAAATCGTAATTGTCACGCATCATACATCAGAAGAAGATTTCAGCGACATTCTCCAAAACTTAAATGATCTCGAAGTCGTACAGGAAGTAAAAAGCACATATCGCGTAGAAGGGAACGGTTGGAGCTAATGTGGAAAGGACTCATCCATCAATATAAAGAATTTCTGCCGGTGACGGAACAAACGCCGGCCCTGACATTGCATGAAGGAAATACGCCGCTGATTCATCTTCCGAAGCTTTCCGAAAAGCTCGGAATTGAGCTGCATGTGAAAACGGAGGGCATTAATCCGACGGGATCTTTTAAAGATCGCGGCATGGTCATGGCGGTCGCCAAAGCGAAAGAAGAAGGCAATGATACCATCATGTGCGCTTCAACAGGCAACACATCCGCGGCGGCTGCGGCATACGCGGCGAGAGCAGGCATGAAATGCATCGTCATCATTCCGGACGGAAAAATCGCCTTCGGAAAGCTTGCGCAGGCCGTCATGTACGGAGCGGAAATCATCGCGATTGACGGAAACTTTGACGACGCGCTGGCCATCGTCCGGTCGATTTGTGAAAAATCTCCGATTGCATTAGTGAATTCGGTAAACCCTTACCGGATTGAAGGACAGAAAACAGCGGCCTTTGAAGTATGCGAACAGCTCGGCGGAGCGCCGGACATTCTGGCGATCCCGGTAGGAAACGCCGGGAATATTACGGCCTACTGGAAAGGGTTCAAAGAATACCATGAGAAAAACGGCACCGGACTTCCGAAGATGCGCGGTTTTGAGGCGGAAGGTTCTGCGGCAATCGTTCGCGGCGAGGTCATTAAAAATCCCGAAACCGTTGCGACGGCAATCCGGATCGGGAACCCTGCCAGCTGGGACAAAGCCGTGCTTGCAGCGAAAGAATCAGCCGGAAAAATTGATGAAGTCACAGATGGAGAAATCCTTCACGCTTATCAGCTGATTGCCCGTGAAGAAGGCGTATTTGCCGAGCCAGGCTCCTGTGCATCCATCGCCGGTGTTTTAAAACAGGTGAAATCCGGTGAAATTCCAAAAGGAAGCAAGGTTGTCGCAGTCTTGACCGGAAACGGCCTGAAAGATCCGAACACGGCTGTAGACGTATCTGAGATAAAACCGATCACGCTGCCGACAGATGAAGACAGTATTCTCGAATACTTAAATGGAGCGGCGCGTGTATGAATGAGGCGGAGATGCTGTTTTCCATTACGGTTCCGGGAAGCACCGCCAACTTAGGACCGGGCTTTGATTCCGTCGGGATGGCGCTCAGCAGATATTTGAAGCTTTCGGTTTTCCGAAATGATGAATGGACGTTTTCGGCGGAGACGGAAACTGTCGCGGGCATCCCTCAAGGAACGGACAACCTCATCTATCAAGTCGCCAAACGGACGGCTGACCGCTACCAGAAAGAGCTGCCGCCCGCGCATGTCAAGGTGTGGAGTGACATCCCCCTTGCGCGGGGCCTCGGCAGCAGCGCAGCCGCTATTGTCGCCGCCATTGAGCTTGCAGATGAGTTATGCGGCCTGCAGCTGCCGGAAAGCGACAAGCTGCACTTAGCCAGTCTTGAAGAGGGGCACCCTGATAATGCCGCCGCTTCTCTCGCAGGAGGGCTTGTGATCGGCCTTCATGAAGAAGATGAAACACATATCGTGCGTACTGCCGAAGCGGATATCGACGTTGTTGCGGTTATTCCGTTTTACGAAGTGCTGACCAGGGACGCAAGAGACGTGCTCCCGAAAGAACTGCCGTACCGCGGCGCCGTTAAAGCAAGCGCCGTCAGCAACCTTCTTGTTGCTGCGATCATGTCAAATGACTGGGCGCTCGCCGGGAAAATGATGAGAAAAGACATGCTGCATCAGCCGTACCGCGCCATGCTTGTTCCTGAGCTTTCGAAGGTGGAGCATGCGGCAGAAATGAAAGGCGCTTATGGGACGGCGCTAAGCGGAGCGGGCCCGACGATTCTTGTCCTGACTGCAAAAGGAAAAGGAGAAGAGCTGAGAAGCCACCTTTCTCAGCATTTTCCGCACTGTGAGATTGCGTCGCTTACCGTCCCGTCAGAAGGAAGCGTAATCGAACGGAATCCTTTAAAACAAATGAAAAGTGTATAATGGTAAAAAGCGTGCTTCCCATCAGAGAAGGACGCTTTCTTTTTCTGGAGAAGGATTTTTATTTAGGGAAGCGAAATAAAAGAGAAAAGGAGGAGAAACGATTGAAAAAACTTATAACCGAGGAGGACATTGCGTCTCTCGTATCCGTGGCAGATCCCCAATACGCCCCTGACGGCAGACGGGCCGCATACGTCCGGACAACAGTCAATGATAAACGGGACTCTTATTCCTCAGCTATTATGGTATACGACACAGAATCCGGCACCTCAAAACCGTGGACATTCGGAAGCGGTAAAAATACAAGCCCGCGGTGGTCGCCTGACGGACGGCGCCTTGCTTTTATTTCTGACAGGGAGGATGGTGTCCCTCAGCTGTACATCGTAGACACTGCCGGGGGAGAGGCGGAAAAGGCATCTGATATCCCGTGGGGCGTGTCAGATCCAATATGGGCCCCCGACGGCAGATCCGTGCTTGTGTCCGTCAGCCTGACATCAGCGGAGCGCGCCGATGAGAAAGAAAAAAAGAAGCATGACGAATATGAGCCAATTGACATTCAGTCATTAACATATAAACGCGACGGGAAGGGCCTGCTCAACGGAAGCCGGACACAGCTTGTGCTGATTCATCTTGAAACGGGGGAGGTTCAGCAGCTGACAGACCATGAAGCGGATCATGATGATGCGGCATTTTCACCGGATGGCAAGCAGATTGCGTTTACCGCCAATTTATGTGAGCCGGGTGACGCCGGAAAGCCGAGCGATGTCTACCTGATGAATCTCGCAGACGGCAATCTCAAACAAATTACGCCGCACAGCGGTTCTTTCGGCTCCTGCGTGTTTTCACCGGATGGTTCTTATATCGCGATGCTGGGCCATGAGAATGAATTTCGCAACGCAACCTTAGAAAAGGCGTGGCTGTACGATGTGAAAAATGAGCGGCTGTCCTGCCTGACCGACATGCTGGATGTTCATTTGAGCGATGCGCTTATTGCCGATTCTCTCATAGGAGGAGTGACGCCCCGGCCGGTTTGGACAAATGACGGGCAGGGATTTTACGTCCCCGGGAGCGAGCAGGGAAGCACCGGCATTTATTATATCTCGATTGACGGCCTCGTATATCCGATCCGATTAGAAGAAGAGTATGTGAACGGTTTTGCTTTTCATCCCGATCAGAAAAGCTGTATCGCCGTAATTGCCAAACCCGCCCGGCCTTCTGAGCTTTACAGCATTTCATTTGAAAACGGTAAAGAGAAGCAATTGACAAACAACAATGATTGTTTTGTAGAGGAACGCATCATATCCGTGCCGGAGAAGCTGCAATATGAAACGAAAGACGGACTGACGGTGCACGGCTGGTTTTTAAAGCCCGCGGCTTTTGAAGAAGATCAAACTTATCCGCTCATTCTATACATACACGGCGGGCCTCACATGATGTACGGGCATACGTATTTTCATGAATTCCAAGTGCTGGCCGCGCAAGGATATGCTGTCGTCTATGTCAACCCGAGGGGAAGCCACGGCTATGGACAGGATTTCGTCAATCGTGTCAGAGGCGATTACGGAGGCGGCGATTACCGTGATGTTATGCAGGCGGTGGATGAAGCCATTCAGGCGTATCCGTTTATTGACAGCGGCCGTCTCGGCGTGACGGGCGGAAGCTACGGAGGGTTTATGACGAATTGGATTGTCGGGCAGACCGGCCGTTTTAAAGCAGCCGTCACGCAGCGCTCCATTTCAAATTGGTTCAGTTTCCATGGTGTCAGCGATATCGGCTTCTTTTTTACCGACTGGCAGCTTGGGCATGTTCTGTTTGAGGAAGCGGATAAGCTTTGGGACCGTTCACCTGTAAAATATGCGTCCCGCGTTTCAACGCCGCTTCTCATCCTGCACGGCGAGCGTGATGACCGCTGTCCGATAGAACAGGCTGAGCAGCTCTTTATCGCATTGAAGAAGCTGAACAAAACGACGGCGTTCATCCGATTTCCGAAAGCCACGCATGAGCTGTCGAGAAGCGGCCATCCGGAACAGCGGATCAAGCGCATCCGTTATATTTGTTCATGGTTTAATGACTATCTGCAAAAATAAAATAAAAAACCAGGCTGTCATCAGCCTGGTTCTGTTATTAAAATACTTGTTCTACTTCAACGACACCCGGCACTTCTTCAAGAAGGGCGCGTTCGATTCCGGCTTTCAGCGTAATCGTTGAACTTGGGCAGCTGCCGCATGCGCCAAGGAGACGAAGCTTTACAATGCCTTCGTCAACGTCGACAAGCTCACAGTCACCGCCGTCACGAAGCAGAAACGGGCGTAATTTATCCAATACTTCCTGTACTTGCTCTTTCATTTCAACCTCAGTCATGAGATTCGCTCCTTTCATATGCATAAAACCATTATATTCACAGTAACGGTAAAAATCTAATGTTTAGTTTGCAATGCTGCTTTCTTCATTATAGCATATTTAAACTTGAACATAAAAACCGTTTTTTATACAAAAGCTGCCCCGTCCTTTGTATACTGGTGGAAAGGGGATGATAAACATGACAAAGCCGGTGACGCTCAGTGTTTACGGAGCTGAAACGCTCTGCGCAAGCTGCGTAAATATGCCGAGCGCCAAAGATACATTTGAATGGCTGGAGGCGGCGCTGAAACGGAAATATCCGGAGCAGCCTTTTAATATGCAGTATATTGATATTGACACACCGCCTCAGCAAAAGGAGACAAAGGAGCTTGCGGAGCGAATCAGAAACGATGAATATTTCTATCCGCTTGTGCTGGTGGAAGATGTGATTGTAGGAGAAGGGAATCCGCATTTAAAAGATATATATGAAGAAATGGAAAAGCGCGGCTATGTGGCGGGCTCATAAAAACGGCCGCTGATCGCAATCAGCGGCTTTTCCATTATCAGCCGTTATGATGCTTGTACATCCATAAAAGGCCTGATTTTAACAGGCGCGGCACACGCCCGATCAGCGGACGGTCGTTGACAAGACCGAAACCCGCTTTTTTTCCGAGCGAGCCGAGGACGCCTTTCAGCTTAAATTGCGGCATTGTTTCCGGCAGCTCTTCATTGTTCCAGCGTTTCAAAAGAACCTGCACAATTTGCTCCGCCTGCGCTTCAGCAAGCTGAGCGCTCGGCGCATGAGGAAGGGACGCGCAATCACCAACGACGTAAACATGCTCATCGCCCGGAAGGTTATGGTGCGGTGTCAAAACGATGCGGCCTTGCGGATCTTTTTCAGCGTCCAGTTCTCTGACGGCTCTATTCGGCTGAATTCCCGCCGTCCACACGATGGCATCGGCCGGTATTGCTTCATCATGATTATAAACAATACCGTCTTCCACTTTTGTAATATTCGCATTATTGATAATGGTGACGCCGTGCTCTTCAAACCATTTTTGAACGTATTTGCTGAGCCTTTTCGGAAAGCTTGATAAAATCAGATCGCCCCGGTCAAATAATATAATCTTCAGATCGTCACGGCTCTCTCTTAATTCACTGGCAAGCTCCACGCCGCTTAATCCCGCTCCGACGATAGCGACAGATGCATTGGCGCCGAGGTTGTTCAGCTTTTGATAGGCTTCGCGTGACTGATCAATGGTTTGAATGCTGTAAGTATGTTCCGGCGCGCCGGGCACGTTATGATACTTATCCTCGCAGCCCAGTCCGATCACCGCGTCATCGTAAGAAATCGGTTCGCGGTCATGAAACAGAACTTGTTTGTTTTTCGTGTCGATGGAAGCCACCTCACCGTATTGAACATCCAGATTCGGATGCTCTGGAAAGGACACTCTGATATGATGATCAGAAATCGTGCCGGCAGCGAGCGCATAATACTCTGTTTTTAAGCAGTGATACGGGTTTCTGTCAATCAGCGTGATGGATGTATCTGACGGAAGCTGGTTCGGCAATAAGCGGTGCAGCACCCGCATGTTTCCGTAACCCCCGCCGATCAAGACCAATTTTTTCATAATGATTCCCCTTTTGCCCGAAAAATATGGTAGTCAATGTTGTTACAAAATAACGAACTATGTAAAATAACATCTAGAATTATATCGAATTTGATCTAAAACCACAATAATAGTTTTAAAATAACCTACAAATTGACCAGAAAACGCGTAATAGTAAAACCTTTAACCTGAATTAATATGTTACGATAACATTGAGCGTGAAACCGGATCTTTGACGAATAGAGGAAATTCCGTTAGGATAAGGTACATATGTGAGGTGAAACCGCATGAATCCGATGATTGAATTCTGTGTCAGCAATTTAGCGCGCGGTTCCCAGGAAGCACTTGAGATCTTAGAGAAGGATCCGAACTTGGACGTGCTTGAATACGGCTGTTTAAGCTATTGCGGGAAATGCATGGAGTCCCTGTTCGCCCTGGTTAACGGCGAAGTGGTCACGGGAGGCACGCCTGCTGAACTGGTTGACAACATATATACATTCATAGAAGAAAATCCGATGTTTTAATCAGAGGCTCCGAACGGGCCTCTTTTTTTATGCGCCCCGGGATTTGGCAAAATAAAAAATTTGTAGACAGCAAAAATAAATATTGTTATCTTAATAAAGACTTTTTTTAAATAAAATTTTAGAGGTGGATTCATTGAATATCGTTTGGGGGCTGCTCGGGGCAGTTGCTATATTAGCCATTGCTTTTTTGTTATCAGAGAAGAAAAGCAAAATTAAACTGCGAACCGTCATTGTCGGTTTATGTTTACAAATGGCCTTCGGATTCATCGTATTAAAGTGGGACGCCGGCCGGGCCGTATTTTTATGGTTCTCAAGCCGTGTGCAGCTTCTCATTGATTATGCGAACGAAGGCATCAGCTTTATTTTTGGCCCGCTGTTAAAAGTGGGCAGCAGCCCGGCTTTCGCGCTGAGTGTTCTGCCGGTCATTATCTTTTTCTCAGCGCTGATTGCCGTTTTGTATCACCTGAAAATCATGCAGCTTATTTTTCGCGTCATCGGAGGCGGACTGTCAAAGCTTCTTGGGACAAGCAGAACAGAATCGCTTGCGGCGGCTGCGAATATTTTTGTCGGACAGTCTGAATCACCGCTTGCTATTAAACCGCTGATTGCGGGATTGACCCGTTCCGAGCTGTTTACGATTATGACGAGCGGCCTTTCGGCTGTAGCGGGTTCGACGCTTTTCGGATACGCCCTGTTAGGCATTCCGATCGAGTACTTGCTGGCGGCCAGCTTCATGGCGGCTCCTGCGGGTCTCGTGTTCGGAAAAATATTAATACCGGAAACAGAAAAAACGCAGACGGTTAAAGGTGACTTTAATATGGACGAAGAAGGCGAAGGCGCCGCTAATGTGATTGATGCTGCGGCAAAAGGCGCGTCCACCGGCCTTCAAATTGCGTTAAACGTCGGCGCCATGCTGCTTGCGTTTGTCGCGCTCATCGCCGTAGTGAACGGAATTCTCGGCGGAATCGGCGGCTGGTTCGGTTTCAAACATATTACATTAGAATCCATTCTCGGTTACGTGTTTTCACCGATCGCATTTGTTATCGGAGTTCCTTGGCATGAAGCGCTCGGAGCGGGAAGCTATATCGGACAAAAGCTTGTGCTGAATGAGTTTGTCGCTTATTCCAATTTCGGTCCCCATATTGCGGACTTTTCTAAAAAAACGTCTAGGATTATCAGCTTTGCGCTGTGCGGATTCGCCAACTTCTCTTCCATTGCGATCATGCTCGGCACATTGGGCGGTTTGGCCCCAAGCCGCCGTTCGGACATCGCGCGCCTCGGATTAAGAGCGGTTATTGCGGGAACACTCGCTAACCTTCTCAGCGCGGCGATTGCCGGCATGTTTATTTAGTAAACGATAAAAGCTCCCTGCATATGCAGGGAGCTTTTATGTATGAAAAACGGGGGATATTTGTATTGTGTCCGAGGGGAAGAGCTTTTATACTAAGTAAAAGAAAAAAAGTTGGAGGCCGATATGAATTCATTCCGTTTCACCAAGATGCACGGTCTTGGAAACAGTTATATATATGTAAATCAATTCGAAGAAAAGCTGCCGGAAGAACGGCTGGCTGAGATTGCCGTTAAAGTGTCCAGCATTCACACGGGCATCGGCTCTGACGGCATGATCCTCATCTGTCCGTCAGAAAAAGCGCCCGTCAAAATGCGGATTTTTAATAATGACGGTTCAGAAGGGAAAAATTGCGGCAACGGCCTTCGCTGTGTGGCAAAGTACGCATACGAACATAAGCTGACAGAAGAAACGTCCTTTTTCATTGAAACGCTCTCAGGTCTTGTAAAAGCAGACATTACGGAGGACAACGGGATTGTGCGTGAAGTCGCCGTTGATATGGGCGAACCCCGCCTGACCAAAAAAGAGCTGCCGATGCTCGGCAATGAAGATGAACGGACGATCGATGAGACCTTTGTCTTCGGAGAGACGGAGCTTTCAGGAACTGCCGTATCAATGGGAAACCCCCATATTGTCTTTCCGGTTGAAGATATCAGTCAAGCGCCTCTTACAACGCTCGGCCCCATCATTGAAAAAGACCCGAGATTCCCGGAAGGCGTCAATGTCGAGTTTGTGGAAACCGTCAGCGCGGATGAACTTCATTTCCGTGTATGGGAACGCGGCTCCGGCATTACACAGGCTTGCGGAACAGGCGCCTGTGCGGCGGCTGTCGCATCCGTATTGAACGGTGTCTCTGAACGAAACCGGGATATCACTGTTCATTTGGCGGGAGGCGATCTTGTGATTAATTGGCAGGACAATGGGCACGTGCTGATGACAGGTCCCGCCGAAACCGTATGCAGCGGCGTCTATTATTTGTAAACAGCTCGTTTGAGAAATACGCTTCTCAAGGTTTATAATAGATACCAGTATTCGTTTTTAAAAAAGGAGGTCTACCTATGAGTGTTCCAGTAACCATCACTGAAGCAGCAGCTTTGCATATAAAAGATATGATGAAAGAGCATGAAGAAGAAAACGCGTTCCTCCGTGTGGGCGTTAAAGGCGGCGGCTGCAGCGGCCTGTCTTACGGAATGGGATTTGAGCATGAAAAAGGCGAAAAAGACCGCATGTTTGAACAGCACGGAATTACCGTTTTGGTTGACAGCGAAAGTCTTGATATTATGAACGGCACGATCATTGACTTCAAGCAGTCCATGATGGGCGGCGGTTTCACCATTGACAACCCGAATGCCATCGCTTCCTGCGGCTGCGGATCTTCTTTCCGCACGGCCAAAAACGCCGGTTCGCCGGAAGAGTGCTAGGGCTCAACCCGCCATCCTTAGGATGAAAAAATATGACGTCTTTCTTAACGATGGCGTTTGTTTAATAAAAGCAAAACCCGCTCAACAGAAGCGGGTTTTCTTTTTCAAAAATGTTATTCAATTGTATGTTTCATTGCATTGTACATATTTGCCGTGTGTTCATCGGCTTTATCCCGGGACATGCGCAGCCGTTCCGCTGAAGAACCATATCCGATTTCTAGTTTGCCCTCTTTAAGTCCTTTAAAAATCCCATCAGCGAATTCATCCAGCGGTTCTCCTTGCGTATGCAGTCCTGCACCGCCAAGATCTGTATTGACTGCCGGAGGTGCAACTTCAATCACTTCTACAGCTGAATCAGAAAGCTGGTGTCTCAGACTCATTGTAAATGAATGAAGCGCCGCTTTCGTTGCTGAATAGATCGGAGCAATGGCAAGCGGTGTAAAAGCCAATCCCGAAGTGACGTTAATGACAGCCGCATCTTCTTTTCCGGCAAACACCGGAGCGAACAGCATTGACAGGTGGAAGGGAGCTTCAATGTTCGTTGTGATTTCTTTATTGAAATAGTCCCAATTGTCCTTCGCATCCGCTTTCAGCACATGAAAACGTTGTTGAATCCCCGCGTTATTGACTAACACATTCACTTCCGGATAGTTCTCTGTCACCCAATCAAACAGTGATACACGTTCAGATGGGATGCTCAGATCACTGACATAGGTAATAAGATCCGGAAATCTTTCCTTTGCCTTTTGAAGAGCATGTTCACGCCGTCCGGTCACGATGACTTTATTTCCCGCTTTTAAAAATCGTTCTGCGAAAGCTAATCCTATTCCGGCATTTCCGCCTGTAATCAGTATTGTATTTCCCGTCAGTTTCATATGAACTCCTCTTTTCCAATTGTTTTGCATTTTTTTGATAACATTTCAGCTGCAATCCAATCAATATATTTTTTGGGATCATCGGGAAACCCGCCAAAACTATTCTTTCCTTGTCACAATATGATGATACGGCTTAAAGTGCGGTTTAAGTCAACAAAAGAACCTTTTCCGATCAAATTCTGGGACCTTTTTCTTGATGCGGTAAAGCGTACCGTACAACATGGGAAAAAGGCAATTAAAAAACGTTTCTGATTAAAACAAAAGGACGGCGATTCAGGCCGCTCAGCCTGAATGATGCAGAGCAGGAACTGGTTTTGCAGACGGAAAACCGCATGTTTTTTGAACGGTTTGCCATGTCGAGACAAGAGGATTTTTATACGCTGGAAGGCTGGAAAAAACGAATTGAACAATCACTGAAGAATGCGGAAAATGACAAAGAATACAGCTTCGGCCTTTTTCTTCAGGATCAGATCCTGATTGGCACGATCAGCCTTTTTCAGGTGGTTCGGGGCAAGATCTAAAGCGCTTTCATGGGTTGCTTTTTAGATGGCAAACATAACGGAAAAGGCTATGCGACAAAGGCTGTCAAGCTGGCAGTCGATATGCATTCAATGAGCTGAAACTGCATCGGATAGAAGCCGGAGTCATGCCGCACAATAAGGCGTCAATCCGGGTGCTCGAAAAAGCCGGCTTTCATAAAGAAGGCATTGCGAGAAAAAATGCAAAAATAAATGGAAAATGGGAAGATCATCAGGTGCTGGCGATCATACAACCGGAGGATACATAACGATATCCTCCTTTTTTATATCCTGCGTCTCATTCCGCAGGTCATTCTTCTCTAATATCTCAAATCCATTGTCCAAATCGTACTATTTGCAAATTCAGAAAAAAATAAAGGGTATATAGCATCAAAAACTATGAAAAATATGCTCTTTGTCAACACGTTCTAAAGTCATATTTTTCGAAAGGATATTGATTTTTTGATAGGAATAAACTAAATTGTAAAAGTATAGAATAGTTCATTTATTTTGTAAGAAAAGGATGATAATATGATAGGTCAATTGAGCAATAAAAAAATATTTTTAAGTTCTTTTTTCATCATTTTGATCTGTTCATTACTCTTCCAATTCAGTATTTCAGATAAAGTGCTGCAGTCTTATTACTCTTCTGTCGGAGAAAATACCTACGATATCGGGGAAAAAAGTGTTCGTACGATTGTCATGTTTCTGCAAGGGTTCATGATCTTCACCACTTTTGTGGAAATTTTGATAGGCGGGTTTCTGTTATTCGTTGCCGCTTTTATTCTCGGTACAAAAAAACCGAAAAAAATATATTTGCTTCTATATACGCTGACTTCTTTAATCTCGGCATTTAAAATGTTGATTCTGTCAGTTGTTAACTACTTAACGGCTGATTCCTCACTTATATATTCTGCCGGCGGCACCAAACTGAGTTTACAGCTGCTGGATCCATTTCTGCTTCTGTCAATCGCGGCTCTTTATACTGCCGCAGGAAAACTTACCGATCTCAGCAAAGGAAAGAGAATCATTTTAACTGGATGTTTTGTTTTATTAAAACTCTTCACTATCTTCTTTAATTATTTTATGGCGGGTAAAATTTAGCTCGGGAGAGAGTCAATTAAGCTGAATTTTATTATATATTAAAAACAGAGCAGGGAGATGTTAAGATGAACTTAGTAAAATCTAATAAAAAATCTTTCATTTTGTTTGGCGCGGCTCTTGCTGCAGCGACGTTGGTTTATGCACTTTTATTAACCGGAACTGAATTAAATGTGGCGGCGGCTCATGCATTCTCAGCCAATGCTGAATTAGCTTCGACTCTCGGTATCTCTACAGCAGCAGCTAAAAAAGCAATTGATATCATTGATGCGGCATCAACAATTGCTTCTATCATTTCTCTCATCGGTATCGTTACAGGCGCAGGCGCGATTTCTTATGCAATCGTTGCAACAGCAAAAACAATGATTAAGAAATACGGCAAAAAATACGCAGCTGCTTGGTAAAATCGATCGATAAATAATTGCTCTTTTTGTACAAGCTGCAAAAAGAGCCTCTCTCCCAAATACATATGTAAGGATTGAAAGTATGATAGTCAGACAAATTACAGCTCTTATCAAATATAATACTCTGTCGTCGTTTCGCAAAAGAAAGGAAGATTGGGGAATTCCTCAACTCAACGGCAAACTGCTGTCTGCCATTATCATTTCTCTGTTAGGTGTTTATCTTATTTTACTGGGATGCGGCGTTGTATTCGGGACAAAACTGATTAAGCTTCCTGTCAGCGCGTGGGGCGATTTGTTTTAATCGCCGTTTCATTGGAGCAGCTTTTTTGGGCTGCCGGCTTCTTTAAAGAACATCAAAATGCTTTTCTGCTGGATACGCGCAAGGTCATTCATCAATTAAAAAAGGTTCGTTTTTTACAGCTGTTTTCAGTTTTTACCGGCCAGGCGATCAAAAAAACCATTTTCGTATGGTATCTTTTTGTTTTTCCGGTCTTTTTGTTTTTAACCGGCGCAGGCATGACTGGATCTGCAGCGGTCATCGTATTTTTCCTGGGCTTCGTTTATTTTCTTCTCAATTTATTTTTGTCTATGCTGTTTTCTTACGTTGTTTATCTTCTTACGAATATGTGGAGCAAATGGTTTTACTTGAAAATCATGAAGGGCATTTTATTCAGCGTCAGCTTGCTGGTGCCGCTGGCAGTGGGGTATGCCGTTTATCTTCTCGTGTTTGGGGAGTATACGGTAAAGGACATTTCCGGATTTACGGAGTCGCCGGCTTTCCGGAACATCCTCATGAATACACCGTATGTATGGCTGGTATTCCGCTCAGATTCAGTGCTCGTTTTCGCAGCAGTATTTGCAGCCGCCGTCCTTTTTACGGCTGGACTGTTTAAGCTGTGGGCGGCTACCCTGAAGAAAATGGATCTTATTCCTTATATGTTTTTGACAAACGCGGCTTTTGCACCAAAGCTTAAATTATATAGGAATAACAAAATATTTCATGCCGTTTTTCAAAAGGACCTTCTGTTTTTAACGAGAATTGACGGGTTTTTTATCAGGAATTTCGGCAGTATGCTTTATTTGTTCATGCTGTTTTTAGGTTTTTGTGTTCCGTTGCTTTCTCATCATTTTACCGGGTATTCGGCAGCTGCCATCGTATCCGCGGCGGTTATCATTGCGAACTTTTCGTATCAGCTCGTCGGGGACGCGCTCAAAACCGTATTATCCGTTGACGGAGAAATAAAAAATCAGCATCTGTTTCACCGGAATATCAAACATGCGTGGCAGCTCGTGTTTCCGAAAGTATGTATTTATAATCTTGCGGCTCTTATCTATTCATTCATCATGACCATTTTGATTACGGTGTTTTTTCCGTCCTCCGCTGCGCTGACGGTCTACCTGTTTATTGTATTTTTATGTTCGGGTTTTTTATACAGTCTTGTCCAGATTTCAAGCACCGCCTTGTACCCTAAAAAAAACTGGGAGCATCTGTACGAAATCGGAGAAGCCGGGAAAGCAAAGACGTACAACAATTTATACGGCTCTTTGATTTTCATTGTGTCGCTTCAAATTGCTGCGATCACGTCATATTTTATTTATAAAAAGCCGGAACTTGAAACGCTGCTTATTCATTCTGCATCAGGTATATTTGTCCTGTTCACACTATTAAACTATGGAGTCATGTTTCTGTTTCTTCGCAGAATTAATATGGCGGAAAGGTTTGCGAACAATGATTAAATTAGTGAATATACAAAAAAACTATAGTGAAAAACAGGTGTTAAAGGATATTTCTTTTGAGGTGAAAAAAGGCTCAATCTATGCTTTGCTCGGGACCAATGGAGTCGGGAAAACAACGACTTTGAAAATCATTTCGGGCCTGCTTAAACCGACGTCAGGCTTCGTCGAGATTGACGGCAAAGAAATAGATTCAGAAGAGGGAGGGCAAATATCGGCTGATATCGGTTTTGTGCCCGACCATGCCTTTTTATATGATTATTTAACGGGAGTCGAATACTTGCGTTTTACAGCGGAGATGTTTCAAGTGCCGTCTCAGCGGACAAATGATTATATAAAGAATATGTTAGAGACGCTGAAGCTTTCACAAGACGGAAATCAGCTGATTAAAACCTATTCACACGGAATGAAACAAAAATTATCAATCGCTGCCGCGCTCATTCATCAGCCTAAGATCTTAATCCTTGATGAGCCGCTGACGGGCATTGATTTAATCAGCGGCAAAACGATACGGACGTTATTGAAGGAGTACGTCAAACAGGGAAATACGGTCCTGTTATCGACTCACCTGCTGGAACTGGCGCATTCGTTGTGCGATACGATCGGTATTATCCATGACGGCGTTTTTGCGGCGGAGTATCAGTCATCCGAGCATTCATTAGAAGAAATCGAAGAAATGGCTGAGCGTATCTATACATGATGAACCGCATTTTGCCGGCAATCAGAACGTCCGCCATTCCGTTAACCGCGTCATTGCTGTTTTTTTCAGGCGGTGCAATCGCTGCGGTTTTTACCGATCACTTTGTATCATCAGCGTCTTATAATGGCTCGTCAGGCGCAGTTGAATTGTTAAAGAATAATGCGATCGCTTGTCTGTTTTTAGCGGCAGGTTTTTTTACTTTTGGGTTGACCTCAATCTTTTATTTATTCACCAACGGATTTATTTTAAGCGGCTCTATTATCGAAAATCTGCAGGGCGGGATCCCTTTATATCAGATTATTTTACTGCTAATTCCTCATGGTATATTTGAAGTTCCTGCGTTATTATTAAGTGGCGCCATTGGCTTTAAGGGCGTTGAATTGGTCACTAGGCTGTGTTTTTCTAAAGAAAGAAGGATAATAGCCTCAATGTTCAGGCATATCGGAATATTGGTGCTGTTTATTATTTGTCTGCTGATCGCCGCCGCCATCATTGAAACTTATATCACACCAATTTTTAAGTAAAAGGGGCAGAAATCATATGAGAAGTAAATTATCATTAATCGGTGTGCCGATTGTTATGATTATCGGTTATATCATTTCTTTATCCTTTGAATGGCTGTTTCCTGTTCTTACTTTTGGGGCAGCGGGGCTGTATCTCTTTTTATTTGCCCCGGTGCAAAACAAATTCATCCGTTACATCTTTTTGTTTATTTTTGTAATTAATCTGTTGGCCAGTGCGGCTCTTTATTTTGGTATTTAATAAAAAATGACATTCATGTTGAATGTCATTTTTTATTTCCGAGCGGCTCTGCTGTGGGTTAAAATCTGTCGCCGTTGAAAATTGAGTTTTTTACGATCACGTAGTCGACATTGCGGATGGCTTCGAGTTTATTGCCGCCGGCGTAAGAAATGGAAGACTGCAGATCCTGCTCCATTTCAATCAGCGTATCCTGCAGAGATCCTTTATGCTCGACATGCATTTTTTTGCCCTCGACGTTTTTCTTTTCGCCTTTTTGAAATTCGGAAGCGGAGCCGAAATATTCTTTGTACAGCTTGCCGTCGATTTCGATCGTTTGCCCCGGTGATTCTTCGTGGCCGGCGAATAATGATCCGATCATGACCATAGACGCGCCGAAACGGATGGACTTCGCAATATCGCCGTGCGTGCGGATGCCGCCGTCAGCAATGATCGGTTTGCTTGCCGCTTTTGCACACCAGCGAAGCGCGGCTAATTGCCATCCGCCGGTTCCGAAGCCGGTTTTAATTTTTGTGATGCATACTTTCCCGGGTCCGATACCCACTTTTGTCGCGTCAGCACCCGCGCGTTCCAGTTCCCGTACAGCTTCAGGCGTCCCGACATTCCCTGCAATGACAAAGCTTTTCGGCACATGTTCTTTAATAAATTGGATCATGCTGATTACGGCATTGGAATGGCCGTGCGCGATATCAATGGTAATATAATCCGGTACAAGCTCCTGTGCTTTCAGCTCGCGGATGAATTCATAATCGTTGTCTTTCACGCCGACACTGATCGAGGAAATCAGTCCGCGTGCTTTCATATCCCGGACAAAGGCCAGGCGTTTTTCCGGCTCGAAGCGGTGCATGATATAAAAATAACCGTTTTCCGCGAGCCAGGCTGCGATGTTTTCATCTATAATCGTCTGCATGTTGGCCGGTACGACCGGAAGTTTAAATGTGTGTCCGCCCAATGTAACTGATGTATCACATTCAGATCGGCTGTTTACAACGCATTTTGCAGGAATCAGCTGAATATCTTCGTAATCAAATACATTTTCCATAAATAACACCCCTAAAAGCGAATGATAAAATTATAATTAAATTAAAATGTTCGTCTTTTTATAATGTACTTTGTTTTGTCAGGAATGTCAAATGATTTCATGCTGCCTCATATGCGGTCAGCTTGTCATCCATTTGCAGTTTGGTTATCATAGTAGTATTGGTTCTTGTAAGACATTTGTTACAATAGATTGGTTGCAGAAGAAGGGAGGGGCCGGTGTGGAACAAAAACAGCCCGGGCACAGCCCGTAAGCCCAGAAAATTCAGGACCGGATTATTTTAGGCACGATTTGGGTCGTGTCGGCGCTTGTCATTGCGCTCGTTGTCGGAACCGTCATGAATTATATGTGGATGTTTAAATAAAAAAGAGTCTGTGCCGGTATGACACAGACTCTTTTTTATATTATTTTTCAAACATGCTTGTAGAATGCAGAGGCTGGACGCGCGCTTTCGGGTCCATGTAAGCCTTCGCGTTGTTCACGGCTGTCGGAGCTTCGCCGAAACCGCTCGCGATCAGCTTGACTTTGCCTTCATATGTGCAGATATCTCCGGCGGCAAAGAAGCCTTCAATATTCGTTTCCATCGTGCTTTTGACGACGATGGAATTTTTCTCGATGTCAAGGCCCCAGTTTTTAATCGGGCCGAGAGAAGAAACAAAGCCGTAGTTTACGATCAGGTCATCAATCTCAATGATTTCTTTGCGGTCGCCTTTCACTTCTTCAAGAACGAGCTGTTCGATCCGGTCTTCACCGACAAGTTCAGCCGGAACAAACGGTGTCAGCACGTTGACTTTAGAATTGTGCAGGTTTTCGACACTGTGCTCATGCGCGCGGAATTTATCACGGCGGTGGATGATGCTGACTTCTTTGGCGATCGGCTCAAGCATAAGCGCCCAGTCAACGGCGGAATCGCCGCCGCCCAGAACGGCAACGCGTCTGCCTGCGAATTGATTGAGGTCGTCAATGAAGTAGTGCAGGTTTTTGCCTTCATATTGTTCCGCTGATTCCAGCTCAAGCTTTCTCGGCTTAAACGCGCCGTTTCCTGCGGTGATAATGACTGTTTTTGAATAATGCGTTTCTGAATTCGTGACAAGCTTAAACACACCGTCAGCCTGTTTTTCAACAGATTCAACGGCCTGCTCTAAGCAGATGGTCTGATCGAACTTTGCCATTTGCTCTTTTAAGTTGTTCACAAGTTCTTGGGCGCGGATTTTCGGGAATCCGGCTACATCATAAATATATTTTTCAGGGTACAGCGCGCTGAGCTGGCCGCCAAGCTGAGGCAGGCTCTCAATGATTTTGACGCTCGCCTGTCTCATTCCCCCGTAAAAAGCGGTAAACAGGCCGACCGGGCCGCCGCCGATGACCGTAATATCATAAACCTTTGAATCCTCTTGCATACCAAATTGCCTCCTAATTGAAAATTGTTATTAATTATAACATAGAATTTGAAAGGATGACGAGTGCCGAAAACCGCCCGGCCGCTTCATTCTTGAAAAAAATTGCGCCTGCCGCTAATATGGGGACAAATTCCAATCTGTTTTTTCCTGAATGTTTTCCGATGCTTCCGGATAGTATGGTGATATGCAGACATGTGCGGTTTTCTAAAAAATTTATAATTCATTTCATAAAATCCCGCCAATAAGCTGAAGCTAATACAAATGTTGATTTGATTATGCGTCTAACAGCAAAAAAAAGAAGGTGGATGTGATGGCATTGAATAAACCCAAAATCGTGGTTCTAGGTGCAGGTTATGGTGGATTAATGACAGTAACAAGGCTTCCGAAGCATATCGGGGCAAATGACGCCGAAATCACTTTGGTTAATAAACACAATTATCATTATGAAACGACATGGATGCATGAAGCGAGCGCAGGAACGCTGCACCATGACCGCTGCAGATATCAAGTGAAAGATGTAATTAATGAATCACGGGTCAAATTTGTGCAGGATACCGTAAAAGCAATAGATGTGCAAAATAAAAAGGTGACGCTTTCACAAGGGGACATCCCTTATGATTATCTCGTTATCGGGCTTGGCGCCGTCCCTGAAACATTCGGGATTAAAGGATTAAAAGAGTTCGCCTTTCCGATCGCGAATATTAATACGTCACGTCAGCTGAAAGACCATATTGAGCTCCAATTTGCGACATACAATACGGAGGCCGAAAAACGCCCCGACCGCTTAACCATCGTCGTCGGCGGAGCGGGCTTTACGGGAATTGAATTTCTCGGTGAACTTGCGAACCGCAAGCCGGAGTTATGCAGAAATTATGATATAGATGAAAGTCTCGTCCGGATCGTCTGCGTCGAAGCCGCTCCGACGGTTCTGCCGGGATTTGATCCGGAGCTTGTCGATTACGCCGTTCAATACCTTGAGAGCAAGGGAGTTGAGTTTAAAATCGGCACCGCGGTTCAAGAATGCCGCGCGGACGGTGTCACAGTCGGCAAGAAGGATGAAGAGCCGGAAGAAATCAAATCGCAGACCGTTGTCTGGGCCGCAGGCGTACGCGGACATCCGATCGTGGAGGAAGCGGGCTTTGAAAATATGCGCGGCCGCGTCAAAGTCAATCCCGATCTTCGGGCGCCCGGCCATGATAACGTCTTTATTCTCGGCGACAGCTCGCTCTTTATTAATGAAGAGACGGAACGGCCGTACCCGCCGACTGCTCAGATCGCGATGCAGCAAGGAGAAACCGCGGCTAAAAACCTGGGCCGTCTGATTAAAGGAGGCCAGCTTGAAGAGTTCAAGCCGGACATTAAAGGAACCGTCGCCTCCCTCGGTGAGCATAACGCGGTCGGTGTCGTATACGGCAGGAAGCTCAAAGGCACGCCGGCGTCCTTTATGAAAAAGGTCATTGACAACCGCTCGTTATTTATGATCGGCGGACTCGGCCTGACACTGAAAAAAGGGAAGTTTAAATTCTTCTGAAAAACCCGCAGTCGCGGGTTTTTTCTTCTTTCAAAAAAGAGCGTTATATAAAGCATGTAAGAGAAAAAAATGAATGTTTCCGCTTACATGAAATGATTTGTTACATATTCTGACTTGGTGCTTGACAAGTAAATATGATATATTATCAGAAAATTAAGAAAAAGGGTGATCCGCATGAAAACGACAGCAAAAAGCACGGCGGCGTGTCCGTTCTGCTCAGGTAAAGGGTATTTTCAATTGCTTCTTGGCGGCTCCGAAACATGTCCCTCCTGCCAGGGAAGCGGCAAAGAGAGACGCTGATTTTTCCAGACGTTGACTTTTTTACCGCCCCCGAGGTACACTGAAAGTGCTCTAGGGGGTGGATGTTTGTGATTAGTTTGCCGGTGGTCCTGATCTCAATCGTACTATTTTTCGTACTGTTTTTCGGCATTGGCTTTCTGTTGAACATGCTGCTGAGAATGTCGTGGATTATGGCTGTTGTCTATCCGATTGTATGCCTTTTCATTATCAGCAATAAAAAGATGATCAGTTACGTGCAGGCGCCGGGGGAATCATTTCAAAGCCTGTTTCAGCGGATCATGTCATTAGCGGCTGCGGATGTCGTGATTTTGACAGGCGGACTGGCGGGAGCGATCATGTCAGGCATTGCCATAAAGGCGCTGAGAAAAAGAGGATATCAAATGTTTTAACCCGCTTTCTTATTCGAGAAAGCTTTTTTTGTGCCTCGGCGCTTTTTGTATAGCACCTCACCGGGTTGGGAACACTGACTCGGAGGAGAGTGATATCAGATTGACGATAATCAGACGCGTATTCATGATCGCGCTTTTTTTGGGCGCATGCCATGCGACATACTTTTCCATAACGGGTGTTGAAGCAAAGGATCTGACAAATTGGATGACGGAACATCGCGGCGCCGTTTTGAAAAACATCGGCACTCCGTTTCAGTCCTTACAGAATCAGCCGGAAGAGAAGGCATCAGGCAAGGTAAAACCGCTGGAAGAAGCTTTTGACTGGGAACGCTATCCGTCAAAAAAGGTGACGGCCACCGGTTATACCGCAGGAGCGGAATCTACGGGGAAATCTCCGGGCCATCCGCAGTATGGAATTACATATTCAGGCGTGAAGGTCAAACGCGATTTATATTCAACTGTGGCGGCCGATCCGTCTGTTTTCCCGATCGGGACGATACTGTTTATACCGAATTACGGATACGGGGTTGTCGCCGATACCGGCTCGAAAATTAAAGGCAGCCGCCTGGATCTCTACTTTGACACCGTAAAGGACGTCTATAACAACTGGGGCAAAAAAACACTTGATGTCTACATTGTCAAAAAAGGGAACGGCAAAGTGACCGAGGACGAACTTGTAAAGCTGAACGAAAAAAAGTCACTTCAAGTCTTCAGAAATCAATACAAAACGGTAAAAGAATAAAAACGCTTCAGCATCCGCTGAAGCGTTTTTACATAAAGAAATAATCTAAAATCAGTGTCAGTACAATGCCGGTGATGCCGCCGAAGAACACTTCGATCGGCTGATGGCCGAGCAGTTCTTTCAGTTTCTTCTGTTTTTCTTTCTCTTCCGCTTTCTGAAAGTCCTTCGCTTCGCTGACAAACCGATTAAAGTCGATGACCAGTTTATTAATGACCGTCGCCTGTTCACCCGCATGCCGCCTGACACCGGTAGCGTCAAACATCGTAATGACGGCGAAAATCGCGGCGACTGCAAACAGAGGCGAGTCCAGTCCCTGTTCCAAAGCGATTCCGGTTGACAGCGCAGTGACGGCGGCGGAATGGGAGCTCGGCATGCCGCCGGTGCTCGTCACAAGAGACCAGTCAAGTTTTTTGGATACGATAAATTGAATAGGCACTTTTACAACTTGGGCAAAAATAATGGCAGCAAAACTCGCCAGTAAAGGAAAATTCATAAGTACATCCATATGCGACATCCTTTCTGTATCTGCGAAAGTCCGATCATATCGAAAAACTGCAGAAAACGCCCTTAGTTTGGTAAAATAAAATCAATGGAAAAATGTTTTTTCATTATACCACTTTACATAACAAATACCCACATAAGGAGTGTGTACTCATGTTTTATGCATCTGATCAATTGCGGCATCCCGAAACCCTTGTCATCGGTCTTTTTCAAAAAAGCACGCTGAGCGGATTTACGAAGGAATTGGATGATAAACTGGACGGACATTTGACACAGCTGTTAAAGGACGGTGATGTGTCTGCCAAACGCAATCGTGTATCAAAAGTATACCCTCCGGCTGCGACGGGTATGAAACGTATTTACTTTATCGGCTTGGGAAGGGAAGCGGATTATTCGTTTGAAGATGCGAAAGAATGCTTCGCACGCGTGTTTCAGCAGATTCACCAAGATAAAAAACAAGAAGTATCCGTTCTGCTTGATACGTTCGTCTCCGGTGAAGTGCCTGCCGCCGATGCCGCTCATGCGCTTTCGGAAAGCTGTCTGCTTGCGGTTTATGAGGTGCAGGATTATAAACATAAATCGAATGAACCGGATCAGGAACTGACTTCCGTCTGCGCCGTGACCGAAGAAGACCTGAGGGAAGTGCAGGCCGGCCTGAACGTCGGCGCGGCATACGGCCAAGGGACGAATTCAGCCCGCACGCTTGTGAACATGCCGGGAAATATGCTGACGGCCACCGATTTGGCGTCATATGCCGCTGAGCTTGCGGCAAAATATGATTTTGAGTGTGAAATTTTAGAAAAAGAAGAAATGGAAGAGCTCGGAATGGGCGGGCTGCTAGCCGTTAACAAAGGCTCATCCGAACCGCCGAAAATGATCGTTCTGAAGTATCAGGGCAAAGATGAATGGGAAGATGTCATCGGCCTGGTCGGAAAAGGAATTACCTTTGATACCGGCGGATATTCAATTAAGCCGAAAACCGGCATCGTCGGCATGAAAAGCGATATGGGAGGGGCGGCTTCGGTATTGGGCGCAATGGAAATTATCGGCGAACTGCGGCCTGAACAAAATGTGCTCGCCGTTATTCCGTCTACGGACAACATGATCTCGTCTGATGCGATGAAGCCGGATGACGTCATCGTCTCGCTCAGCGGAAAAACCATTGAGATTCTGAACACCGATGCGGAAGGCCGCCTCGTGCTTGCCGACGGCATCACATATGCCAAGCAGCACGGAGCCTCTGTCCTCGTAGACGTCGCAACGTTAACGGGCGGTGTCATTGTCGCCTTAGGAAACGAAATGACGGGCGCCATGACCAATCACGCCGGGTTTTATAAGCAGGTGGCAGAATCGGCGAAGGAATCCGGAGAGCCTATCTGGCAGCTTCCGATTACAGAAAAGGATAAAAAACGCGTGAGAAACAGTCAGATGGCTGATTTGAACAATTCTCCGGGAAGAGAAGGCCACGCGATTATGGCGGGCACATTCATTGGTGAATTCGCGGAAAACACCCCGTGGGTTCATCTCGATATTGCGGGAACCGCGACGGCGAATAAAGCGACATGCTTCGGCCCTGCCGGCGCAACAGGCGTCATGGCAAGGACGCTGGCCGTTTTAACTGAGCGGTTTACGCCTGAAAGATAACAGCACCCGCTGCCTTGATGCAGCGGGTTTTTTTGATCTCCAAAATCTTTAGTTGACTAAAGCGCGGAATGTATGTTAACTTTAATTATCTACTACATTAGCAAACTAAAGGATTTTTGGAGGGACTCATCAATGAATGCTGTTGTTGTCGCAGTATTGCTTATGCTCGTCTTAAGCCTGCTGCGTGTCAATATTATTATAGCTTTAATGATCGGAGCGCTTGCCGGCGGACTGACAGGCGGCTTAGGCCTCGGAGAGACGGTGAAGGCTTTTACGGACGGTCTCGGCGGAAATGCCACCGTCGCGGTCAGCTACGCGCTGCTCGGAGCATTTGCCGCGGCGCTGACAAAGACGGGGCTTCCCGATGCAATGGTCGAAGCGTCTGTCAAACTAATCGGTAAAAAGGAAGATTCGCGGAAAAAAGCACTGTCTAAAGTGTTGATCGTACTGATTATTTTAATCATATCCTGTTTCTCGCAAAACGTGGTGCCTGTTCACATTGCGTTTATTCCGGTATTAATTCCGCCGCTTTTAAAAATATTTAACGAACTTGAAATGGACCGCAGGCTGGTCGCGTGTGTGATGACATTCGGACTGACTGCGCCGTACATCGTTCTGCCGATCGGTTTCGGACAGATCTTCCAAGGGATGCTGAGAGATAATATGGCGTCAGCCGGTTTAAAGGTGCCGCTCAGTGATATCCCGTATGCTTTAATTATCCCGACGGCGGGGATGGCAGTCGGTTTAATTTTAGCCGTCATCTTCTTCCGGAAACCGAAGAAATATGAGACGAAGGAGATTGCCGGATTATCGTCTTCTCCTTATACGAAGAAAAGCATTGCCATCGCCCTGTTCTCCATTGCCGTGTCGCTTGCCGTTCAGCTCTATCTGTCACAGGTGCTCGGCGTGGAAGGCATGATCATGGGCGCGCTCGCCGGCTTGTTTACGCTGTTTATCAGCGGAGTCATGAAGCGCAATGAAGCGGATAAGCTGATCACAGACGGCATGATTCTGATGGCCTTTATCGGGTTTGTCATGCTTGTTGCGGCCGGTTTTTCAAATGTATTGAACAAAACGGGCGATGTGGCTTCCTTGGTCAAAGCATCAACAGGCTTTATCGGCCACAGCCAATCGTTAGGCGCGCTCCTGATGCTGATCGTCGGTTTATTAATCACGATGGGAATCGGATCGTCATTTGCAACCGTACCCGTCATTACGACCATATTTGTCCCGCTGTGCGCTCAGCTCGGATTCAGCCCGATGGCGACGATCGCCGTCATCGGAGCGGCTGCTGCGGTCGGTGATGCGGGTTCTCCTGCAAGTGACAGTACGCTCGGGCCGACGTCAGGCCTCAGCGCTGACGGACAGCACCACCATATTTGGGATACGTGCGTCCCGACATTTATTTTCTATAACATTCCGCTTGTAATATTCGGCTGGATTGCCGCAGTTGTCCTGTGAAAAAAGGCTCCCGGAAAGGGGAGCCTTTTTGAATGCTTGAAAAAACTTACGCCGGATTTCGATTGAAGCCCGTCGCTTTATGAATGGACCTGTAAATGGCAGGCGCGATAGATGCCAATAACAGTGCTAAAATGATATCTTTTATGAAAAACCAAATCATATAAAACCAGGCCATTCCGTAGCTGATCGGAGCATGAAGCCATAATTTCAGCGCAATATACGTATAGGTCGTGCCAATGAGATAAATGACCGCGGTTCCGATCAAAGAGGCCCATGCATAATGCAGACGGCCGGGTTCTTTTGTCTTTTCCAGCAGCCAGCCGGCTGCAAATGCCGCCGGGATGTAAGCGAGAATAAATCCCCCGCTCTTTCCGATAAACGGCGCAAAGCCTGCTGAGAATTGGGCGAAGATGGGAGCACCCGCGAGTCCGGCCAATGCGTATACCGTCATTGCAATGGCTGACCGTCTGGCGCCGAGAAGCATCGCGGCTAACAGACAAAAGAAAGGCTGCAGCGATAGCGGAATTCCCGCAACTTGCAAAAAGGGAGCCATTGATGTAATGTTGGCGCCGATGGCCATCAGTGCGGCAAACATGCCGATAAGCGCCATATCGCCCGCGCGAAGGTTGCGTTGTTTCATTTGTTTTCCCCCTTACACTTGTACCAGATTAGCGTAATCGAAGGATAATTAATTGTCAACACGAATTTTATATAGGTTTACTAAATGGAGGGAGCCCTATGTTTTTCGGGAAAACGAAACAAACAGGACAGTCGGATCGGATTCCGCCAAACCAAAATGTCACAACGAAGTTTCCCGTGCTTCACGCCGGAAATGTTCCTTATTATGAAGATATGTCAAAATGGAACCTGCAGGTGTACGGGCTTGTCGATCGTCCTATGCTGTTAAGCTTTGACGATATTAAAGCCTTACCGAAAGCCGAATTGAAAAATGATATTCATTGCGTCACGGGCTGGTCCCGTCTTGATAACGTCTGGCAGGGCATACGCGCGAAAGACATCGCTGAGAAAGCGGGCGTGCACAAAGAAGCCGGTTTCGTCATGTTGCACGCTGAAGAGGGCTGGACGGCCAATCTGCCGCTTTCTGATTTTACGCGGGAGACATCCCTGCTGGCATATGCGCATAACGGCGAGCCGTTAACGCCCGAGCACGGCTATCCGCTCAGAGGCGTTTTCCCCCATCTTTATTTTTGGAAAAGCGCCAAATGGCTGCGCGGCATTCAGTTCACAAAGGAAAACCACCCCGGCTTTTGGGAGAAAAACGGCTACCATATGAGGGGAGATCCATGGAAAAATCAGCGCTTTACATGGGATTAAACACATATCATCATATAGTTCTTAGGTACCTTATTGAAATAAGGTGCTTTTTTATATCCAAAATCCATTGACTTTGTTTGGCAAAAAATCTATTATTTGAGGTGTCTTTTGATATTGAAAATCATTATCAATAAGCGGAGCGAATGTCATAGAGGGGATGAACTCATAATGGACGGAAAACAAACAAAGCGGGGTCTCGCGCAGGCCGGACGATACGCGATTCCGGGTACAGAAGTAAGAGAAATGCGTTCAAAAGGAGGCCGTACGTATCGTATCTTTGTCTCTTTTCCTCAGGAAGAACCGCCTCCATCCGGCTTTCCCGTCATCTATCTGCTTGATGCGAATTCCGTGTTCGGTACAATGGCCGAAGCGTTGCGGGTGCAAAGCCGCCGGCCGGAAAAAACAGGCGTTGTCCCGGCGGTGATTGTCGGAATCGGCTACCCGACTGATCAGCCGTTTTCCGCCGAACGCCATAGTGATTTTACGATGCCGCTCTCTGAATCAGAACTGCCGGTGCATCCGCGCGGCGCGGCGTGGCCCGAACAGGGAGGAGCGGAAGCATTTCTGGCATTTATAGAAGAAGCAGTAAAGCCCGCGGTGGAGCGGGATTATCCGATCGACAGAGACAGACAGACGATTTTCGGCCATTCGCTGGGCGGTCTTTTTGTGCTGCAAGTGCTTTTGACGAGACCGGATATGTTCCAGATCTATGTTGCCGGGAGTCCGTCCATTCACTGGAACAAACGTTTTATTCAGGAAGAAGCGGAGCGTTTATCAGACCGGCTCTCTGAGGACAATCTTCAAGTCAGCGTACTGCTGGCGGCGGGAGAAATTGAAAAGACACATAAAAGCAGAATTCCGCAGCACGCAGAGGCGCTGTATTCTGTACTATCTGAGTTTGAAGGTGTCGGAGTCCGCGCTGAATACCGCGAGTTTGAAGGAGAGGGCCATATCTCTGTCCTGCCCGTTTTAATCAGCAGGGCCCTGCGTTTCTGCCTGAATCCGGGAGGGCCGCATACCCCGTATTCTCCTGCCTGAAAAAAACAGGCCCTTCGAACTAAATGCGGCTGATTCTAATTTTCTAATTGACGGAGTGTTTTGATTTGGATATGATTGTCTTGAATCATAATTGATAATGATAATCATTATCAATATAGAAAGGGAATGATAATATGGACGCATTGGGAATGAGAGGGAAAACGGCGGTTGTCACCGGCGCCGCTCAAGGCATCGGAGAAGCAACAGCGCTCGCCCTTGCTGAACAAGGCGTAAATGTGGCTGCTATAGATAAGAACGAAGGCCTGCTTCGGGGGCTTACTGAGAGACTCCGGGAAAAAGGCGTGCAGGCACAGGCTTTCGCAGCAGATGTATCAGACAGTGCCGCTGTCAATGATATCATCGCCGCCGTTGAACGCGACATGGGTCCTATTGAAATATTGGCGAACGTTGCGGGCGTGCTGCGGCCGGGTCCGGTGCATTCCCTCAGTGATGAAGAGTGGGATCAAACATTTTCAGTTAATACGACCGGTGTATTTCATGTGTCACGGGCTGTCAGCCGATACATGATGGAGCGGAAAAAAGGCGCCATCGTAACGGTCGGTTCAAATGCAGCCGGAGTTCCGCGTGCTTCCATGGCGGCTTATGCGGCGTCGAAAGCGGCTGCCGTCATGTTTACGAAATGCCTCGGACTGGAGCTTGCGGCCTATCATATCCGCTGCAACATCGTATCTCCCGGTTCAACGGAAACCGACATGCAGCGGGCGCTGTGGCGGGATGAAAACGGAGCACAGGACGTTATCAGAGGTTCGCTTGATACATATAAAACGGGAATTCCGCTTCAAAAGCTGGCAAAGCCTTCTGATATTGCAAATGCTGTTTTGTTTCTGGCCTCTGAACAGGCAAGCCATATCACGATGCATGATTTATGCGTGGACGGCGGCGCTACTTTAGGCATTTGATGTAACGAGAAGGAGGGACAATCATGACAAATCAACATTTATTGACGGAAGTGTCTGCAAAAGAGGTGCTGGACGCTTACAAGCCCGGGGCGTTCTTTTTAGCTTCCCCGAAAAGTACGCTCCTTGCAGAAGGTGTGTTTGCAAAAGTGCCGGATACAGACGCGGAGAATCAGCTGGACTCACTGCCTGAACGTGTGAGACAGACGCTTCTTGAGGCAAAGCAAGCCGGCATCAAACATCCGATTGCGGCCGGCGCCATTCCGTTTGACGGCAGAAAAGCTTCGCGGCTTTTTGTACCGAAAGCCGTCCTTACGGCAGGTCCGCTTTCGTTTACGGAAGCTTCCGCAGAAAAACCCCAAGCGAATACATATGACATCCGGCCCGTTCCTGACCCTGAGGGCTTTATGAGCGGTGTGGAACAAGGCGTTTTAAACATTACGGACGGTCCGCTCAGCAAAATTGTACTGTCAAGGACGCTGCATCTGACCGCTGAAAGAGATATCGACATTCCCCAGGCCGTCAAGCATTTGGCGCAGCACAACCCGCGCGGCTATACATTCGCTGCAGATGTGACGGGAACGTCAGAAACAAGAAAAACGCTTTTCGGCGCGAGTCCTGAACTGCTTCTGTCGAAAAACGGAACATCGATTCTGTCCAATCCGCTGGCAGGTTCCAGACCGCGAAGCACAGATCCGGCTGAGGATCAGAGAAGAGCGGAGGAACTCCTGCAATCAGCTAAAGACCTGCATGAACATGCCGTAGTTGTTGCCGCAGTTGCCGCCGCACTTAAACCGTTCTGCCGTGTGCTTGATGTGCCGGAAAAACCGTCACTCATTAAAACTGAAGCGATGTGGCACTTGTCCACCGTGGTGAAGGGGGAGCTTAGTGATCCGTCAACGACATCGCTTGAGCTGGCCATCGCTCTTCATCCGACGCCCGCTGTATGCGGAACGCCGACGGATGCGGCGAGAGAAGCGATTCAGAATATTGAGCCGTTTGACCGCAATTTCTACACGGGAATGGCAGGCTGGTGTGATGCTGAAGGTGACGGAGAATGGATTATCGCACTCCGCTGCGCCGAAGCGGAAACAAGGTCTCTCCGGCTCTTTGCGGGTGCCGGGATTGTCGCCGGATCAAAGCCGCAGGACGAATTGGACGAGACATCGGCGAAATTCCGCACCATGCTCCGGGCGATGGGGCTTTATCAAGATGAGATGTAAAAAAGGAGGAAACGGATCGTGCTGACTGGATTTACGCCATGGCCGGAAGAATGGGCTGACAAATATCGCAAAGACGGCTGCTGGAAGGGTGAAACTTTCGGAGGGATGCTGAAAGAGCGTGCGGCTTTATACGGAGATCAAACTGCCGTGACGTGTAAAGATGTACATTGGACCTACAAAGAATTGGATGAAAGGGCTGACCGTTTGGCGGCGGGACTGCACAAGCTCGGTATTCAAAAGGAAGACCGCGTTGTCGTTCAGCTGCCGAATATCGCTGAGTTTTTTGAAGTGATTTTTGCGCTGTTCCGGCTCGGGGCGCTGCCTGTTTTCGCGCTGCCTTCTCACAGAAGCAGTGAGATTACGTATTTCTGCGAGTTTGCAGAGGCGAAAGCATACATCATTCCTGATTCGCATTCAGGCTTTGATTACAGAACGCTTGCCAGACAGGTGAAAGACAAACTTCCGGCTTTGGCGCATGTCATTGTGGCCGGCGAGGCTGAGGAATTTCAGGAACTGAGCAGCCTGCATAGAGAGCCCGTCCAGCTGGAAGACGTCAGCCCGGCGGAAGTCGCCTTTTTACAGCTTTCAGGAGGCAGTACGGGGCTGTCCAAGCTGATTCCGAGGACACACGATGATTACATATACAGTCTGCGCCTCAGTGCGGAAATATGCGGCTTGGATCATCACAGCGTTTATTTGGCCGCTCTGCCGACAGCGCATAACTATCCGCTCAGCTCGCCAGGTGTGCTGGGAACTTTATATGCCGGGGGCCGGGTTGTTCTGTCACCTGCGCCGACTCCGGATGACTGCTTCCCGTTAATTGAAAAAGAGCGTGTCACGATTACAGCGCTCGTCCCGCCGCTTGCGATGGTGTGGATGGAAGCATCTGCTTCGCGACGTGATGATTTATCAAGCCTTCAAGTCCTTCAGGTAGGAGGTGCCAAATTCAGCGCTGAAGCGGCCCGCCGTGTGAAAAGCGCTTTCGGATGCACTCTTCAGCAGGTTTTCGGAATGGCGGAAGGATTGGTGAATTATACGAGACTGGATGATCCCGAGGAGATCATTGTCAATACGCAAGGCAGACCGATGTCACCATTTGATGAGGTGCGGGTTTTAGATGATGACGGACGGGACGTGGCCCCCGGGGAAACCGGACATTTGTTTACACGCGGCCCTTACACGATTCGCGGATATTATAAAGCGCCTGAACATAATAAAAGATCATTCACAGACGACGGTTTTTATCAGACCGGCGATCTCGTCAAACTGACGGCGGACGGTTATATCGTCGTCGAAGGACGCGCGAAAGATCAAATCAACCGGGGCGGCGAAAAGATTGCCGCTGAAGAGGTGGAAAATCACCTTCTGGCTCACCCTGCCGTTCATGATGCGGCCATGGTTTCAATGCCGGATGATTTTCTCGGAGAGCGGTCCTGTGTGTTCGTCATTCCGAAAGGAGAAGCGCCGAAACCGGGAGAGCTGAAAGCGTTTTTACGGGAGCGCGGGCTGGCGGCATATAAAATTCCCGACCGGGTTGAATTTATCGCTTCTTTCCCAAAAACCGGCGTCGGCAAGGTCAGCAAAAAGGACCTTCGCGAAACGATCGCCCAAAAAGTAAAGCCTGCTGAAATCAAACCATCATAAAAAAAGGAAGTGTTTATATTGGCTATACCGGCTATTCCCGCATATGCGCTGCCGACAGCGTCAGATATGCCTGAAAATAAAGTATCGTGGACGCTGAACCCGAAACGCGCGGTGCTTTTAATCCATGACATGCAGAATTATTTCGTCGATGCTTTTGAGAAAGGGAAGGCTCCGATCACGGAGGCGGCTCAGAATATCAAGAAAATAAAAGAGCAATGCAAAGCGCTCGGCATTCCGGTGGTGTACACCGCGCAGCCGGGCAGCCAAGACCCGGCAGACCGCGCCCTGCTGACGGATTTTTGGGGGCCGGGACTTAAAAGCGGTCCTTATGAAGAAAAGGTCATTCCGGAGCTTGCCCCCGAAGATCAGGACATTGTCCTCACAAAGTGGAGATACAGCGCGTTTAAACGGACGAATCTCCTTGATATCATGCGTGAAAAGGGCAGAGATCAGCTCGTTATTACGGGAATTTACGCACACATCGGCTGCCTCGTCACAGCCTGTGAAGCTTTTATGGATGATATTCAAAGCTTCTTTATCGGAGACGCCGTAGCTGACTTTTCTTCAGAAAAACATAAGATGGCCATCGAATATGCGTCCCAGCGCTGCGCTTACACGGCTCTGACAAACGAAGTACTGGAAGTGCTGGGCGGCTCGCCGGTTTCTGACGGAAAAGAGAAGACTCCCGCCGCATTGACAAAAGAACGGGTGCGGGAGCAAATTGCGGCGATTCTTCAAGAATCCCCGTCCGATATTCCGGATCAGGAAGACCTGCTGGACAGAGGCCTTGACTCCGTCAGAATCATGAGCCTTGTCGAACAATGGCGCCGTGACGGAGCTGAAGTGACGTTTGTGGAACTGGCGGAGAATCCGACGCTTGAAGAGTGGTGGAGACTGCTTTCTTCCCGATCTCAAAAAGTCTTGCCGAATGCAGATTATTTATAAGGGAGAGAATAGAATGCATGATACACAACAGCTGCCTCTGACAGGCGCACAGGCCGGTATCTGGTTTGCGCAGCAGCTTGATCCTGATAATCCGATTTACAATACAGGCGAGTATGTTGAGATAAATGGCGCGCTCGATGTGAACATATTTAAAACGGCTCTTGAACGTGTGCTGACTGAAGCTGGATCATTACACGCCCGCTTCACAGAGGGAACAGACGGACCGAGACAGACGATCGTTCAAACTTGTGAGGCAACGATTGATGTCATAGATGTGAGTGCAGCGGCTGATCCGAAGCAGGCCGCACTCAGAATCATGCAGACTGATTTGGCTGAGCCTGTTGATATGGCGGCCGGGCCCTTGTACCGCGACATTTTATTCCAAGCCGGACTGGAACGCTTTTTCTGGTATCAGCGCATTCACCACATCGCGATAGACGGCTACGGTTTTTCACTGCTGGCACGGCGTACGGCGCAGTTGTACACCGCAATACGGGAGGGACGTCCGGATAACGGGCGCTCCTTCGGTTCTTTGGAGGATCTGGTAAAAGAAGATCAAGAGTACCGCGCGTCTGATCAATTCCTGAAAGATCGGGAATTTTGGATGGGGAAATTTGCAGATGAACCTGATGTCGTCAGTTTGGCAGAAAGAGCGCCGAGAACGTCAGCAAGCTTTCACAGGAGCACGGCTTATCTTTCTGAAACGGCTTTACAGCATGTGAAATCGATTCCGAACTGGCATGAGGCGATCACGGCCGCGGTAGCTGTATATGTTCATCGGATGACAAGCGCCGGGGATATCGTGCTCGGTTTGCCGATGATGGGACGGATCGGCTCGATTTCACTGAATATTCCGAGTATGGTGATGAATCTGCTGCCTTTGCGGCTTTCTCTCCGCCCGGATATGAGTTTTCACGAGACGGTCAGCCAAGTGGCAAAAGAAATCCGAAGCATCCGGCGTCATCAGAAATATCGCCATGAAGACCTGCGCCGCGATCTTAAATTATTAGGAGAAAACCGCAGGCTGTTCGGTCCGCAAGTCAATGTGATGCCGTTTGATTACGCGCTTGATTTCGCCGGAGCGCGGGGAGCCGTTCATAACTTATCAGCAGGGCCCGTTGATGATTTGTCAATTAACGTTTACGACAGAGCCGACGGCAGCGGATTGCGTGTGGACTTTGATGCGAATCCGGAAGTGTACAGCGCCGAAGATATTGAAAACCATCAAAAACGCTTCCTGCTGCTGCTGGAATCAGCTGTGAAAGACCAGACACAAAAAATCGGCACACTCAATCTTCTGCTTGAAAACGAACGTCTCCGCGTGCTGAAAAGCTGGAATGACAAGTGCAGACCTGAAAGGCAGAAAAGTCTCCCGGAGCTGTTTTACGACCAGGCCGTAAAAACACCGCACCGCCCGGCAATCATCACGGAAAACGAAGAGCTCACCTATGCCGAATTGAACAAGCGCGCGAACCAGCTTGCCGGCATGTTAAAGCAAAAAGGGCTCGGGCCGGAACAATTTGCCGCTTTACTGCTTCCGCGGTCACAGGATTTGGCCGTGAGCATGCTTGCCGTTTTGAAAACGGGAGCCGCGTACCTGCCGCTTGATCCTGATTTTCCTTCTGAGCGGATCACATACATGCTCAAAGATGCACAGCCTGTCTGTCTGATTACAACGATGGAATTATTGGGCCGCATGCCGGAAGACAGTGATGCAAAAACGATCATTCTCGATGACCCGGATACGGTAAAAAACATTGCCGGTCAAAATGCTGACGGTCCTGTTCAGGCGGAATGTTCACCTTTAAACCCTGCTTATATCATTTATACTTCGGGCTCAACGGGCAGACCGAAAGGCGTTGTCGTGACATTAAAAAGCGTAAGCAATTTTCTCTTATCCATGCGGGAAATGTTCCCGCTCGGCGGACAAGACCGCCTGCTCGCCGTTACGACTGCGGCGTTTGATATTTCAGGACTTGAGCTCTTCCTTCCGCTCATCAGCGGGGCGGGGTGCGTCATTGCCCGAAAAGAGACGATTCAGGAGCCGCAGGCGCTTGCACACATGATTCACTCATACGGTATTTCAATTATGCAGGCAACGCCGACATTATGGCATTCATTAGTCACAAATGAACCGGATTCACTTAGGTCGCTGCAGGTGCTTGTCGGAGGTGAGGCGCTCCCGAAAGCGTTAATGCATGCCCTGCTTGAATTAGGCTGTACGGTGACGAATCTGTACGGGCCGACTGAAACAACAATCTGGTCGGCCGCACAGCCGCTTGCAAAAGGCTATACAGGGGCGCCCCCGATCGGAACGCCGATTTGGAACACGCGGGTATATGTGCTGGATGCCGCATTGCAGCCCGTCCCGCCGGGAGTTGCGGGTGAGCTTTATATCGCGGGCGAGGGGCTTGCCAGAGGCTATTTTAACAGGCCAGATTTAACAGCTGAAAGATTCATTGCCGACCCGTACGGCCCCGCAGGTGCGAGAATGTACCGGACGGGGGATCTCGTACGCTGGCGTGAGGACGGTTCACTTGATTATATCAGCAGAGCCGATCATCAAATTAAAATCCGCGGGTTCAGGATAGAATTAGGGGAAATTGAGACGGTGCTGTCGAACTATCCGGGTATTTCGCAGGCCGCTGTCATTGTCCGTGAAGATCAGCCGGGAGACAAGCGGCTGGCGGCTTATGCTGTCGCGGATCACCCCCTTGATATCGGCGGCCTTCGTGCATATATGGGCGAAAGCCTGCCGGATTATATGGTGCCGGGCGCATTTGTACAGCTGGAGGAACTGCCGCTGACACCGAATAAGAAGCTCGACCGCAATGCTCTGCCTGCACCTGATTTTTCCGCTGTCCTGAGTGACAGGGGGCCGCGGACGCCGCAGGAAGAAATATTATGCGATCTGTTTGCCGAGGTTCTCGGTCTCGCACGGGTCGGAATTGATGACGGATTCTTTGAACTGGGCGGCCATTCACTCTTAGCGGGACGCCTGATGAGCCGGATCCGGGAGACGATGGGCGCAGAGCTGGGCATCGGCCGTCTGTTTGATACGCCGACGGTTGCCGGGCTCGCCGCACAGCTGGACACTGCAAAGAACGCGCGGCCAAAGCTCAAGCCGTTTGCCCGGCCGCAGCATATCCCGCTGTCATTCGCGCAGCTGCGTCTGTGGTTTCTCTACTGCCTTGAAGGTCCGAGCCCGACTTACAACATTCCGGTGATTGTCCGTATGTCAGGAAAGCTTAACCAAACAGCGTTGAAACACGCCTTTTACGATGTTGTCAGCCGCCATGAAAGCCTGCGCACCGTTTTTCCGGAAAATAAGGGCTCGGCTCATCAGCTCATTTTGCCTGCTGAAGAAGCCCGTCCCGTGTTTACAGTGACACATGCAGACGAAAACGAGCTTCGAGACATGCTTGCCGCTGCGGCACGCTACCGGTTTGATCTCGCAAAAGAGCCGGCCGTACGGGCTGAGCTGTTTGATCTTGGTGACGGCGAATATGCGCTGATGGTTCTTCTGCATCACATCGCAGGTGACGGCTGGTCCTTGAATCCGCTTATGCGTGACTTATCCGCGGCCTATATCGCCCGCCAAACAGGCAAAAAAGCAGAATGGCCGCCGCTAGCGGTTCAATATGCGGATTATGCGCTTTGGCAGCAGCAGCTTTTAGGAAGCGTATCTGATTCTGAGAGCTTAATAGCGCGCCAGCTGAATTTCTGGAAGAAAACACTTGAAAATGTACCGGATCAGCTGGAGCTGCCGTCTGATTTTCCGCGACCCGCCGAATCAAGCTACAGAGGGGGCGTCATTCCGGTCAAAATCGGCCAAGAGCTTCATACCCGTCTTCTCTCACTTGCCAGAAATCAGCGCGTAAGCCTGTTTATGGCGCTTCAATCAGGGCTTTCCGCACTGCTGACTCGGCTCGGGGCCGGAACCGATATTCCGATCGGCAGCCCGATAGCCGGCCGCAGTGATGACGCACTGGGCGACCTTGTGGGCATGTTCATTAATACTCTCGTGCTGAGAACCGATACCTCAGGCGATCCAAGCTTTTGTGAGCTTCTTGAAAGGGTCCGGACGATAAATCTCGCCGCATATGAACATCAGGACGTGCCGTTTGAACGTCTCGTGGAGGAATTGAATCCGGTTCGTTCCCGGTCAAGACATCCGCTGTTCCAAGTGATGCTCGCATTCCAAAATACGCCTGATCCTGTACTCAGCCTTCCGGACATGGAAACAAGCCTGCAAATCAGCAGCGTCGGAGCGTCCAAATTTGATTTGACACTGGAATTGGCCGAGCAGCGCCATGACGACGGGACGCCTGCCGGTATTGAAGGTCTTTTGGAATTCAGCACGGACCTATTTAAAAAAGAAACGGCTGAAGCACTTGCGGGACGTCTGCTTCTTCTGCTCGAAGATGCCGCATCGCATCCGGAAAAGCCGATCAGAAGCTTAACGATTCTTTCTGATGAAGAGCGCCGAAAGCTATTGCCGGTTAAACGGAATAAACAGCACACTCAGCCTCGAAAGACACTGCCTGAACTGTTTGAAAGACAGGCCGCCGAAAAACCGGATGAAACGGCGGCCGTATATAAAGAGAGCCGGCTCACTTATAAAGAGCTGAATCAAAAAGCCAATCAGCTCGCACATATGATGCTCGCCCGCGGCGTCGGCCCGGAGCAGTTTGTCGCGCTGGCCCTGCCGCGCTCTTTAGATACGATTGTCGGGCTGTTAGCCGTCCTGAAAACGGGAGCTGCGTATTTGCCGCTTGATCCCGATTATCCGTCGGACCGCATCGCTTTTATGTTACAGGATGCCAAGCCTGTATTTATGCTTACCAATTGTGAAGGCGCAAGTAAGTTTCCTGCCGATAGCGGTATGCCGTCCTTCATTTTGGATGACCCGCAGAAAAAAGAAACACTTGAGCAATATGCCGTCACGAATCCGACTGACGCAGACAGGATTTGTCCGCTGTCACCGCTTCATCCGGCTTACGTCATTTACACGTCGGGATCGACCGGTGTGCCGAAAGGGGTCATCATCCCGCACAGCAATGTCATCCGGCTGTTTGAGTCGACACAGCACTGGTACCGCTTTAATTCTGATGATGTATGGACGATGTTTCACTCTTACGCATTCGATTTCTCTGTCTGGGAAATGTGGGGGCCTTTGCTTCACGGAGGTCGTCTCATTGTCGTGCCGCATGACATCAGCAGATCGCCGGAAGCGTTTCTGGATCTTCTCGTGAAAGAGCGGGTGACCGTGCTTAACCAAACGCCGTCAGCGTTTTACCAGTTGATGCATGCGGAAAAAGAAAACGAAGAGCTGGGGCGCAAGCTTGCACTTCGATATATCATCTTCGGCGGCGAGGCGCTTGAGCTGGGCCGGCTTGAAGATTGGTACAGCCGCCATCCGGATGATAAGCCGGTGCTCATAAATATGTACGGCATTACGGAAACGACGGTGCACGTCAGTTATCTTGAATTAGACAAAAATATTGCGGAACTGAAGGCAAACAGCCTCATCGGCTGCGGCATTCCTGATCTGAACGTATATGTGCTTGATGACCGGCTTGAGCCTGTGCCTCCGGGCATAACAGGCGAAATGTATGTTGCAGGGGAAGGGGTGGCACGCGGTTACTTAGGGCGGCAAAGCCTGACCGCGGAACGCTTTGTGGCTGATCCGTACGGCCCGCCGGGAACGAGAATGTACCGGACGGGGGACTTAGCCCGCCTGCGGACGGACGGTTCTCTTGATTATATGGGAAGGGCGGATCATCAGATAAAAATCCGCGGATTCCGGATTGAACTGGGAGAAATCGAGGCGGTTCTCGTCAAACATCCGGGAGTTGAGGACGCGGCCGCAGTCGTCCGTGAAGACCGGCCGGGAGACAAACGGATCGCCGCTTACCTTGTCCGCTCTGACAGCAGCTTAGATACGGGAGAGATTCGCCGGTTTGCCGGAGAAAGCCTGCCGGATTATATGGTTCCGTCTGCTTTTGTCCAAATGGATGAACTGCCGCTGACACCGAATGGAAAGCTTGACCGAAAAGCGCTCCCTGCGCCTGACTTCCAAATGGAGGTCTCCGGCCGGGGACCGAGAACACCTCAGGAAGAAATGCTGTGTGAGCTGTTCGCAGAGGTGCTGCACCTGCCGCGTGTCGGTATTGATGACAGATTCTTTGATTTAGGCGGCCATTCTTTGCTTGCGGTCCATTTAATGAGCCGTATTCGGGAAGCGATGGGAGCCGAGCTCAGTATCGGAACATTATTCGAAGCTCCTACGGTGGCAAGTCTTGCTGAAAGGCTTGAGACGGGCACAGGGACAAGCGCGCTTGATGTTCTTCTGCCGCTCAGAACAGCCGGAGAAGAAACACCGCTGTTTTGTGTCCATCCTGCCGGCGGTCTCAGCTGGTGTTATGCCGGGCTGATGTCTTCTTTAGAAGCCGATTATCCGATATACGGTTTACAGGCGAGAGGCATCGGAAAAAAAGAACCGCTTCCCGCAAGCCTTGATGACATGGCGGCGGATTATATTGAAAAGATCCGCACCGTGCAGCCGAAAGGGCCGTACCGTCTGCTCGGCTGGTCTCTCGGGGGAAATGTCATTCAGGCCATGGCGACACAATTACAGAGCCGGGGCGAGGAGGTTTCGCTTTTGGTAATGCTTGACGCGTACCCGAATCATTTTCTGCCGATAAAAAATGCGCCTGATGACGAGGAAGCCGTCATTGCGCTGCTTGCCCTGGGAGGGTACGACCCGGACAGCCTCGGGGATCAGCCGCTTGATTTTGACACCGCGCTGACCATTCTCCGCCGTGAGGGAAGCGCATTAGCCAGTCTGGACGAGTCGGTGATGATGAACCTGAAAGACACGTACATTAATTCTGTCGGGCTGTTAGGAACATACAAGCCGAAGCCGTTCCATGGAGATGTACTGTTCTTCAGATCCACGATTATTCCGGAGTGGTTTGACCCGATTGAGCCGGATACTTGGAAACCGTATATTACGGGAAAAATCGAGCGGTATGATTTAGACTGCCGCCATAAGGATATGTGCCAGCCGGGACCGCTTGCCGACATCGGCGCGATTCTGGCAGAGAAATTAAACGGACGGCGTACAGTCCGGTAAAGAAAGGATCAATCTGCTATGACAAATCCATTTGAACGGGAAGACAGCTTATATCATGTCCTAGTCAATGCTGAAGGCCAGTACTCACTGTGGCCGGCCTATCTGGATGTGCCGGACGGCTGGGAAACCCGCCTGATGAATGAAAACCGCTCCGTTTGTCTCGAATATATTGAAACAAACTGGCGTGATATGAGGCCGGAAAGCCTGAAACAGGCCGAAGCCGCTAAGATGTAATAAAAAAAGCCTGCCGCTATTTCGGCAGGCTTTTTATATTTTATACGGACATCAGCTGTTAAGCTGTGTATGATCACAAAATGTATAAGGGTGGCCTTCTTCATTCGTGCACCATGACTGAGACAGAAAAGCCAAAAAGACCGCGGCCCACTGGTCTGCAAACTGGATTAAAATACCGCCGTCGTGCCACGTTCCGTTATCCTTCTTCCAGCGTGTGTCAATTGGATTTCCCTGATTCATATGAATATTATGCATGCCGTTTGTCGGTTTGAACCCGAAAATCTTGTCAGCGCCCGGCTCCGGTCCGAATTTAGAGCCGTAAATATAGACAACGGCTTTTTCTGCTTTGGCTTTTTGCATATACGTCTCAATAAAATCATTTAAGTCATTATCAGGCCCGGTGACTTCATGCGGGAGCGGCACCATGTTCCGGGGATCAAATAATCCGCCGCGGACATAATCCAGCGCCAGCTCACGGCTCGTTTCATCAATTGGGGTGTACCCATACGGTATGTTCGGCAGCAGGGTGATCGCGCTTGCGTCAAAATGATCGCGCGCCGCATACAGAACCTCTGATTCTTTTGAACTTGACATGACATTGATCGCACAGCGATAGTGCGTATCAGGCTCGCCTAACACCTCGACTTGAAAATGCGGAGAATCATCATCTGTTTCCCTTCTCATATCTAACACAATGCCTTTTAATACACCATATTGCTGAACAGCCATATGAATCCTCCTTTTTCTTCCGGATATGAATTGATATTCGAGACAGGTGTCCGTTTTTCCTTTTATGAGAAAGAAAAAAGGACAGCCCGCTGATCAGGCTGTCCTCTTCATATCTATTAAGCTTTTGCAGCTGAACCTTGCATCGCTTTTTCAGCAGGCACGTAGTCATAGCCTAAGTCTTTGGCTACCGCTTCATACGTGACATGTCCGTTAGCCGTATTCAGCCCCGCTTTAAGCGCCGGGCTCTCGGCAATGGCTTTCGCCGCGCCTTTATTGGCGATTTCAAGCGCGTAAGGAACGGTCACATTCGTTAATGCGAGCGTAGATGTACGCGGTACGGCGCCCGGCATATTGGCGACAGCGTAATGAACGACGCCGTGTTTTTCGTAAGTCGGATTATCGTGTGTTGTAATATGATCAACGGTTTCCACAATGCCGCCCTGATCAATGGCAACATCAACAATGACGGAACCCGGTTTCATCTGTTTGACCATTTCTTCGGTAACGAGAGTCGGCGCTTTGGCTCCCGGGATGAGTACGGCACAGATCAGAAGATCCGCTTCCGCGACAGAGTCTGCAATATTTACAGGGTTTGAGATCAGTGTTTTAATCTGATGCCCGAAAATATCATCAAGCTGACGCAGGCGGTCTGCGTTCAAATCGATCATCGTCACATCGGCACCGAGTCCGACAGCCATTTTCGCGGCATTTGTTCCGACGCCGCCCCCTCCGATGATCGTGACTTTCCCGCGGGATACACCCGGTACGCCGGCTAATAAAATTCCTTTTCCGCCCTTTGGTTTTTCAAGGAACTGAGCACCGATCTGAGCGGCCATTCTTCCGGCCACTTCAGACATCGGCGTAAGCAGCGGAAGTGAACGTCCGTCCGTTACCGTTTCGTACGCAATAGCTGTCACGCCTTTTTCTGTAAGCGCTTTAGCTAATTCCGGCTCTGCGGCTAAATGAAGGTAAGTGAATAAGATCAGGCCCTGACGGAAATACGCATACTCCTCAGCCAGCGGTTCTTTTACCTTCATGACCATTTCCGCATCCCATACTTGCTTTCTGTCTTCCAGAATTTCCGCGCCTGCAGATACATAATCTTCATTAATAAAACCGCTTCCGAGTCCCGCTCCGGATTCCACAAGAACCCGATGGCCGTTTCCGATAAGCTGTGAAACGCCTCCAGGTGTTAATGCCACTCGATTTTCATTGTTTTTGATTTCTTTTGGAACCCCGATAATCATGTCTGTTTCCCCCAATGTTTGTGTGATGCTTCAAGTGTAGCGCGATTTTTTCGAAAATTCTTTGTTTGAAACAGAAAATAAAAAAACACGGATTTGTGAAATTTCACGAACCCATGCTGCGAAGCTTGATATCAAGGTAAATCGTAAACTTTTCATTCACGTTTTTTAAGTCGATTTCTGCGATCTGGCTGATTCTCTTCAGCCTGTAATTCAATGTATTGACATGAATGTTAAGCGCTTTAGCGGCGGTGTTGACGTTGCTGTCGGCATCAATGAAATGTTCGAGCGTTTTTACCATATCGGCCTGATGCTCTCTGTCATACTGCTCAAGCTTTGACAGGGAATAGTTCATATAGCCGCTGTGCTTACGTTTTTCATCCAACACATCAAGGTACTGATAAATGCCGAGTTCAGAAAAGCTGAAAAGGTGTTTGGTTTCTCTCACAAACCGTTCTTTCGCTTTTAACACGGAGAGCGCTTCCTGGTAGGAGCGGTAAACGTAAGAAATTGATTCGTAAATACCGCCGATAGCAATCGACGCATCCTCAATTTTATATCGTTCTTTCAGCTGTTTTTGAACATGGAGGGCGAATTGCTTTAAATCTTTAAAAGGCTGATCGGTTTTCGGCGCGGTTAATAGGATTAATTCATTTGAATCGACAGTCGCCAGCATGACATGAATCTGCTGTGTCGTTTCCTGCAAATATTGCAGCTGCTGTTCCGTCTTTTCAGTCAGCTCCTCATGCAAACGGATGATCATGACGCTGAACACGGACGGCAGCGCCATTCCGAGCTTATGAAATCCTTCGGCCATTTCGGCTTCCTGATAAATATGGCCGGTCAGCATTTTCCAAAAAAACTCCTGGCCCCGCTCTTCGATTTTCGTTTTGCGGATCTGCAGATGCAAAAGCTTGTTCCGCACCGCTTTGGCTGCCAGCTGAAGCGTCTTCAGATCCTCGTCATTGAGCTTTTTTTTGATCTCAAGCGCCCAAATAAATCCGAGAACCTGACTGTTTTTCCAGATGGAAATCGCCACGCGGTTGCTCAGGCCCACCTCGTCAATTTCTTTCACTTTGATCGGCTGGTCCGTTTTTAAAAGGGCCGGAATGGTTCCGTCTTTCCACAGTTTATTGATGACTTTTTCAGGCACCCTCCGCCCGATAATCGTTGACGTCCGGGCCGGATCTGTACAATCGCTGTGCGTGCTGTATGCAAGCAGTTTATGATTAACGTCTTCTATTGTAATGGGGCATTGAAGGACCTCGCTGATATGGTCGGCTACATCTTCAAGCCTGTCGAAACTGTACTTAAATGGATCTTTTGGATTGGTCATCTGTATCCCTACTTTTTCATAGCTTCATATCTTGATCTTACCATCTTGTTTTTCAGACTGAAAGGCATCTTTGAACGGAAATGAAATAGGAAAATAGGATCATTTGAAAAAATGGAAAAGAATAAGATAATCATACTATTTTATTTACAAAATGTGTAAATATGATGAAAAATCCAATATATCATAAGACTCATTTTGTAAAATTAAAACAGATTTGTTTGACTGTGCCGAATTGTTGTTTTTATAATAATGACGTTCAAAAAATAAGTGAATTAGCCCATATTTAGGCTGATGACACAGGAGGGTATAAGGAATATGTCTGGATTAATTCGTGTCACACCCGAAGAGCTAAGAGCGATGGCTAAGCAATATGGCGTTGAAAGTCAGGAAGTCATGAATCAGGTTGACCGCCTGAACCGCATGATTTCTGATTTGAAAGGCATGTGGGAAGGTGCTTCAAGTGAAGCATTCGCGGATCAATATGAGCAGCTGAAACCTTCATTTATTAAAATGTCTGAATTGCTTCAAGATGTGAATCATCAGCTCGATCAAACGGCAAATACGCTTGAGTCTACTGACCAAGATATCGCTAACCAAATTCGCGGATAATAAGATGAATGAAGAACGGAGCGCCTGATTCAATCAAGAAGACGGCGCTCTTTCTATGTAAGGGTGATATGAATATGTATATCGATATTACAATAGATTTAACACATTATAACGGCAGCGTCTTCGATCTCAGATTGTCAGATTACCATTCTGTGAAAAAAGTCATTGATATTGCCCGGCAGGCTCAGCAAGTATCCGTTCCGCCGCGTGAAGGCTATTGGATCAGAGTGGTCAATAAAGAAACGGTTTTTTCCGGAGAGCAAAAATTATCTGACTGCGGCATTACGAACGGAGACCGCCTTGAAATTTTATGAGAGGACATGGTGGAATGACAGGTCATAACAGATCTTATTTAGAAACAGAACTGGACGCCGTCCGGGAAGAAACCGAATCAGGCTTCACGTTCACCTTCCAGCGGGAAAAAGTCAAGCTTCTTGACGGGCTGGAAGCAAACGTGATTAAAGAGGCTGATCCTTTTTTTCAAAAAGAGGTTTCAGTCTCAGAAGACGAAGTAACCATAACGATCAGACCCCCTTCTTCTTACCAGGCTTTCCGCTATATAAAAGGAAAAGATAAAAAAAGCAGGTGGCAATTTGCCTACCGTCTCGTTCAAGCCGTGAAACAGCATAAGCTGAAACGGCTCAATCTGATTGCCGCCCCGGAAAATATCGTGTTTGATAAAGCGCTGACACCTTACTTTCTTCATTACGGCGTAAAGGAGAGCCTCCCGCCTTATGAAGAAGACAGAGAAAGGGTGTTAAAAGAGCTCAAAGCATGTGCGGCGCTTGCGGCTGACGGGGCTTTCACCTTCGAAGAATATTTGAAGTACAAGGAGACGCTTCAATTCTCTCCCGAGGTAAAAAGCGTGTTAGAAGCGGAAACGTTTGAAGAACTGGAAGAAACCATTCTAACCGTAATTGATTCCCTCGAAGCAAGGGACAAGACATACATAAAACTGCCGAAAAAGAAATGGAAAATCCAAAGATACGCCGGACTGGCGCTAGCCGTCCTCCTTGTGCCGGCACTTCTGTATTCCTTGTACGCACTGTTTTTCGCCCAGCCGAAGCAAGAGGCAATCACCGAAAGCAACCGCTATTTTTTAAATCAGCAGTACAGCAAAGTTATTGACACACTCGCCAAATACGATGCGGAAAGCCTTCCTGAATCGGTGCAGTACGAGCTTGCTTCTTCTTATGTGGCAGTTGAAAATCTGAGGGAAGAACAGCGGAAAAACATCGGAAATCTGGTCACCCTGCAATCAGATCCGAAGCACTTCCTTTATTGGATCGATATCGGGCGAGGGGAAAATGAAGAAGCCATCAATATCGGCCGGAATCTTGAGTACAACCCGTATATCTGGCTGGGGCTTACAAAATATAAGCAGCAATTATTGGCGGATGACAGTATGAAAGACGACGAAAAGCAGAAAGAACTGGACGCCGTGGAAAGCGAGCTGGAGAAGGCGAAAAAAGAGGCGGAGGAGCAGAAAAAAGAAGCGGACGAAAACACCGCTGAAGCTTCCGCAGGACAGGATAAAGACGGCAAAAAGGACGAAGCAAAGGATAACAAAGAGAGCGATAAGAAAGATGAGAAAAAAGATGAAAAAAAATAACCGCGTATATCAACAGGCCGCAGGTAACGATCAGGCAGTCAGGAGGTTCGCCATATGAGTCTGTTATGGGTCTTTTACCGGGAGCACGTACAAAAGATTCAGCTGTCTGAACTCCCGCAGTCTCAGCCGATTACGATCGGCCCGGAAATGAAGGATACGATCACGTTCGGCACACTGCCGTTACGGCAACCTGCCGCAACCCTTTATCGTAAGGAAACAGATCGTTACGAAGTTTTCCTGGGAAATAACTGTGCCGGCGAATTGACAATAGGAAATGAAATGTCCTGCCGGATTGAAGAAGAGACGCTGCGGCTTCTTCTCACTCCTGATCAGGAAGAATCCTCCGTTTACTTTATCGGCGGGAAGGACGAGATCGTTTTCTCATCAGAAACAGAGGAAGCGGATATATACAAAGAGCCGTCGTCCGCTCAAACAGGCGATTTTTATCTGCGAAAAGCGGGAGGAAGCTGGTCTGTTGTTCCTGGCGGCCGGGAAATTTATCTGAACGGAGAGCTCACAAAAGCTCCTGAAAAGCTTCGGACGGGAGATGAGCTGCTGTGGAATTTTCTGCGTGTGAGGCTGACCGAGGACGACCTTTTAGAAGTCATTCATCACGAACCGTTTCAAAGCAGCTTAATCAAAACGATAAAGCCAAGCACCGAAATGAAAAAGAAATACCCGCAATATCGAAGAACGCCGCGGATGGTCTACGATCTTCCCGAAGACCGCGTGTCATTCAGTTTCCCTTCGCAGGAAAGCGAACAGAATAACCGGGGGCTGTGGCTCGTCATTCTGCCTCCTGTGGTCATGCTGATTGTAATGGGGGTTGTCGCCATTATACAGCCGAGGGGCATTTTCATCCTCGTCTCTTTGGCGATGTTTATGATGACGCTCATTACGTCCACCGTGCAGTATTTCCGAGAAAAAACGCAGCGGAAAAAACGGGAGGAAAAGCGGGAGCGTGTGTATAAGCAGTATTTAGAAAACAAACGGAAAGAGCTTCAGACGCTTTCGGAAAAGCAATTGCAAGTGCTGACGCATCACTTTCCCCCGTTTGAAAAAATGAAGTATTTAACCTCTGAAATCAGCGGCCGCATTTGGGAGAAATCGCTGGAAAGCAGAGATTTCCTGATGCTCCGGCTCGGAACGGGCACGGTTCCGGCAAGCTACGAGATTTCGATGAGCGGCGGAGACCTGGCGAACCGGGATGTCGATGATTTGATGGAGCAGTCGCAGCACATGCAGCGTGTGTATAAAGATATCCGCCATGCGCCCGTGACCGTTGATTTACAAGAAGGGCCGATGGGGCTCGTCGGGAAACCCCAGATCGTCAAAAATGAAATTCATCAGCTGATCGGCCAGCTCGCTTTCTTCAACAGCTACCATGACCTGCGGTTTGTCTTTATCTTTCATGAAGAGGAATATAAGGATTGGGAATGGATGAAGTGGCTGCCGCAATTTCAGCTGCCTCATATGTATGCGAAAGGGTTTATTTACAATGAACAGACGCGCGATCAATTGTTATCGTCCATTTATGAGCTGCTGCGGGAGCGGGATTTGGAAGACGAGAAAGAAAAAAAGATCTTCCAGCCGCATTTTGTTTTTGTCATCACAAATCAGCAGCAGATTGCAGAGCACGTCATTTTAGAATATATCGAAGGCCGGCATGAGCATCTCGGCATCTCGGCGATCATCGCCGCGGAAACGAAGGAAAGCCTGGCAGAAAACATTCACACCCTCGTCCGCTACATTAATGAGGATGAGGGCGACATTCTCATTCAGAAGAAAAAAGCGGTGCAGATCCCGTTTAAGCTGGACAGGCATGAACGGACAGACAACGAGCGGTTTTCCCGGACGCTTCGGACATTGCACCATCAGGTCGGGATGACGAATTCCATTCCTGAAACGGTCTCATTTTTGGAACTGTTTCATGCGAAGGAAGTAAAAGAAATCGGCATCAGGCAGAAGTGGGAGACAAGTGAGTCTGCTAAATCGCTGGCTGTTCCGATCGGCTACAAGGGAAAAGACGATATCGTGTATTTAAACCTGCATGAAAAAGCCCACGGGCCGCACGGATTGCTGGCGGGAACGACCGGCTCCGGGAAAAGTGAATTTCTGCAAACTTATATTCTGTCATTGGCCGTTCATTTCCACCCGCATGAAGCGGCGTTTTTGCTGATTGACTATAAGGGCGGAGGAATGGCGCAGCCGTTCCGCAAGATGCCGCACCTTCTCGGAACCATCACGAACATCGAAGGAAGCAGAAACTTCAGTATCAGGGCGCTTGCCTCCATCAAAAGCGAGCTGAAAAAACGGCAGCGGCTGTTTGATCAATACCGCGTCAATCACATCAATGACTATACAAAACTGTATAAACAGGGAGAAACGGATATTCCGATGCCGCACCTGTTTTTGATTTCAGATGAATTCGCCGAGCTCAAAAGCGAAGAGCCTGACTTTATCAGGGAGCTTGTCAGCGCGGCGCGCATCGGGCGGAGCCTCGGTGTGCATTTAATCCTCGCCACGCAAAAGCCGGGCGGCATCATTGACGACCAGATATGGAGCAACTCACGCTTTAAGGTCGCGCTGAAAGTGCAGGATGCAAGCGACAGTAAAGAAATCCTGAAAAACAGTGATGCGGCGAATATTACCGTCACCGGACGCGGCTATTTGCAAGTCGGAAATAATGAAGTGTATGAGCAGTTCCAGTCTGCCTGGAGCGGCGCCCCTTACATGGAAGATGTATACGGCACCGAGGATGACATTGCCATTGTTACCGATACCGGCCTAATTCCGCTGTCTGAGGTCGATGCGGATGATGCGGCGAAAAAAGACGCCCCGGCAGAAATAGAGGCCGTAGTCGAAGAAATCGAGCGGATTCAAAAAGAAATGGGCATTGAAAAGCTGCCGAGCCCTTGGCTGCCGCCGCTTGCCGAACGTATTCCGCGCACGCTTTATCCTGCGAAGGAAAAAGACCGCTTCTTCATCGCCTGCGTGGATGAGCCTGATCAGCAAAGACAGGCGCCTCTCGCTTATACGATGATGGATGACGGCAACATCGGTATTTTCGGCTCATCCGGCTACGGAAAGTCAGTTTCTGCCATCACGTTCCTGATGAACTTCGCGGAAGGGTACACGCCACAAGAGCTTCACATGTATATCTTTGATTTCGGCAACGGAACGCTTCTGCCATTGGCAAAGCTTCCGCACACCGCAGATTATTTCTTAATGGATCAAATGAGAAAGATTGAAAAATTCATGATCCGCATCAAGGAAGAAATCGAGCGGCGGAAACGGCTGTTCAGAGAAAAAGAAGTCAGCCATATTAAAATGTACAATTCACTCAGTGAAGAAGAGCTGCCGTTCATTTTTATCACAATTGATAATTTCGATATCGTCAAAGACGAAATGCATGAATTGGAAACGGAGTTCATCCAGATTTCACGCGACGGGCAAAGCTTAGGCATTTACTTCCTGCTGACCGCAACGAGGGTAAACGCCGTCCGCCAGTCGCTGTTAAACAACTTAAAAACGAAAGTCGTTCATTATTTAATGGATCAGTCAGAAGGATACTCCATTTACGGGCGTCCGCCGTTCAGTCTCGAACCGATTCCGGGCCGCGTCATGATCCAAAAAGAAGAACTCTATTTCGCGCAAATGTTTCTTCCGGCAGAAGCGGAAAATGACCTCGAGATGTTCCAAGCGCTGAAAGACGATGTCAAAGCTTTAGCTGTTCGCCATGCCGGAACGGCCGGTCCAAAACCGATTCCGATGCTCCCGGACATGCTGACGGCCGGCGAATTTTCGCTCCGTCTCGAACCGGGTCAGGAACCGTTCCGAATTCCTGTCGGGCTGCATGAGGAAAAGGTCAGCCCCGTGTACTTTGATCTGGGTAAATATAAACATTGCCTCATTTTAGGACAGACACAGCGTGGAAAAACAAATATCCTGAAAGTCATGCTGAATCACCTGCTGCGTGAAGGAACGGAACAGATCGGACTATTTGACTCAATTGACCGCGGACTGTCGCAATATGCGCAGGAAACAAAGGTCAGTTATCTGGACACAAAAGAAGACATACAGCAGTGGATCGAATCGGCTGAAGCCATATTCACGGAGCGTGAAGCCCAGTATGCACAGGCCGTTAAAAATGGTGATGTGCACAAACTCAGTTTCTCTCCGATCGTGTTAATGGCCGACGGCATTACAAGATTCCAGCAGACAATCGACACCGCCATTCAGGACAAGCTGGCGATGTTTATGAAATCTTACGCGCATGTCGGCTTCAGTTTCATCCCGGCGGGCAATCACAGCGAATTCTCAAAAGGCTATGATTCCTTAACGACGGAAATGAAACAGATCCGCCACGCGATGCTGCTTGTGAAAAAATCCGAACAAAACGTCATTCCGCTGCCTTACCAAAGGCAGGAACCGGATATTCAGCCGGGCTTCGGCTATTTGGTTGAAAACGGGAAGGAACAAAAAATCCAAATACCTCTATGTTCAGCGGAAAGGGAGGCCGTCAGATGACAGAACAACGAAAAAGCCTGATCAAATTAATAGCCGCGGTCGTTATCATTCTGGTGCTGCCGGTGCTGTTTTTCCGATTTATCGGCGATGACCCGGGAAAACAAAAAATCAATGCCACCCGCCAAATCGCAGTCGTGAATGAAGACATGGGCTTACAAACAGATGAAAATGAGGGGCAGGAATCCGTCCATTTCGGAAAAGAAGTGGCGGCGGCTCTCGGCGGCCGTCCGGATTATTCCTGGACGGTTGTCAACAGGAGCGCGGCTGAAAACGGTCTGGCGGCTAAGAAGTATGACGCCGTCGTTTACATTCCATCCGATTTTTCAAAAGACATTTTAAGCTATGACAAAGAGCGTCCGCAAAAAGCCACGCTGACATTCAATATTCAAAGCAGCCTGAACGCCGTCAACAAAGAAAAAGTGCAGCGTGAGCTTGAAGACGCCCAAAAATCAATGAATAAAAAAATGTCGGCATTGTATTGGAATTTCGTCTCACAAAAAGTGAACAATGTCAGAGGCGATTTTGACAAGATCGTCAATAAAGAATCAGAATTTCAAAACGTCATGTACAACTTTTACAAGCCGAGCTCAAATGACTTGGCGGGTGAAATCAAACGGCAAAAAGACCTGATTGACGAACTGAAAAAATCAATGAATGAAGCACAAGGCGCGGCAAAAGAAAAATTGACTTCGGCAGATGAAGCCAAAAACACGCTCAAAGACTTTGCCGATACGGTTGAACGCTATAAACAATATCAGGAAAATCAGAAAAAACTGCTGATGGCCGCGCAGGAACAAAATCAAAAGCAAATCACAACAGGTCTGAACGCCATTAAAGCACAGCAGGCCGCCAATCAGTTCAGCGCCATGATGAGCGGGCTGTCTTCAGGCATAAACCAGGCGCAGACACAGCTCGACCAGACAGGAGCGGCTCTGTTTGCCGCCCAGCAGGTGAGAGAAGCACAGGTGCCTGATCAGGAACACGGGATGGGTCTTATACAAAGCAACTTAATTAATGACTACCAAAACGAGGCTAAACTAAATAAATTAAACAGCCTTCTTATGGATTTAATACCGGCTCGTGAAAAATTAACTGTTGCAGAAAGGCCTGAGACGGAAAGTCCTGAGGATAGTAATCAAGATCAAGATAAAAATAAAGATCAGGATCAAGAAGATAAAGATAATCTTAAATTAGAATTACAAGACCAGCGTGATGAGTTAAAAGAAATTGCAGCGCAAGTTAAAAACATTTCGGATACCCTTAAAGAAGAGGCCGATCCAGATACTCCTAAAGAAGATGAAGAGGAAGAAACAAACTCTGGAAATCAAACTGATGGTGACGGACAAAATGGTGATGGTCAGTCAGATGGTCAAACTCAGGAGCATCCCGAAGATACTGAAATGGAGCATATAGATAGCTCGGGTGCTGAAAAAACTGTAGCTTCTCAATCAATTGAGTTGGCCAAACCGGCTAATGAGAGTGAAACTGAAGACAAAAATGAGGAACAGCCTGCAGAGGATTCAGATATTAAAAGAGCTAAAGAGCAGCTTATTCAAGTCTCACAACGTATTCAACAAATTGAAGAGGAACTGAGAGAAAAAGAAAATACGCATAACGAAAAGTTGGAAAACAAGCTTAAAGAAATTCAAATACAGATAGATAAACTCAATAGTCAAATTGAGGAACTGATTAATCAAGTAAAAGATCTTAATAAAGATTTAAAGACGCTAAAGGCAAAAAGGAAAGAGGATTTTAATGGCATAAAGGAAGCTATTATAAGGTTGGAAAATAAAGACCAATTGCAATTTGTGAAAGACATCAATACATTCGATATCAATGATTTACTGAATTATTACAGATATTTATCTGCATATGATTCTACTCTATTTGGTACGATTGATAGTGAAGCTAAAAGTAAGGCAATTACCGGCAAGCAAGGCGAAGTCCAAACCGTTCTCGCCATCAAACCGGAAGAAACGGCAAGCTGGGAAAACCTGAAAAACAATAAGATGCAGACAGATGAAGACATCAGCCATTTCATTAAAGGCATGACCGAATTCTCGGATAACTACAGCTCGTATATCAGAGATGAACAAGCCGAAGTGCTCAATGAGCTCGCCAGCATTTCAGACAGCGCGGCTAAAGCATCCGATCAGCTGGCTGAAGGCGCTGTGCAGGAAGCGGCCGCATTCAGCGGAGACGGATTAACCGGAACGATGGCGCTCGGCGCTCAGGATACCGTCGGCCGCGAAGTGCTGCAAATGTCTGACACGATGGGCCATCTGTCAGAACGCCAGTCCGGCATCATCAGCTATACCGACAATATGCAGCAAAGCGTAAATGACGTCCAGCATAAAGCGGACACCCTGAACAGCAACTGGGGCAAAAACGTCGATTCCACGAAATTGATCAGAAATGACGTGTACGGCATTTTAGGGAACGCGCTCGTTGACGGACAGGAAAACGGATATGTTTATGATTATCTTGCCAATCCGCTTAAAATCAGCGGAGAGGTGCCGGAAGACCGGGCTCAGAATGTTCCGCCGGTCGTCATTTTGGTAATCGTTCTGATCAGCAGTCTTCTGATCGGCTATTTCAGCTCGTATTATCAGCAGGCGCCGCTTCTTGTCAAAGGCGCGCTCTTTGGGATTTTAAACATAATGGTCGGACTGATGATCAGTCTGTTCGGTCTGAATATCTACTCGCTTCCGGACGATCAGACGATTAAATGGTCAGTCTTTACGATTCTCCTGCTTGCGGCGAGTTCAGCTTTCATCCGGGCAGCCTTTGTCTTTGGCTCAATCACCGGATGGATCGCTTCATCAGCGCTCATTCTCTTTTATGTGGCGCCTTTGATCGACCTGATTATGCCGAACTTCAGCTTTGACAGCCCGGTATCGAAAGTGTATATCGATATTCAATACGGAACGGGCCATCTGTTTGCGATGGGGATAACGGTTCTTGCGATCATTACGCTGATTGCGGCGGCGCTTCCGCTCATCATTCGGCTGCTTGCGGAAAAAACGGAGGAAAGTGATCAGTCTTATGAGGCGTAACACAATCGTGGAAAAAGGCGTTTTGCTGTTTGCTCTCTCCTTTTTCCTTTTCCTTCCGCAAGCCGCAGCCGCGAATGAGGACAATACTGATGTCAAGCCGAATGAATATGAAAAGAAAGACATTGAAATTCGTACAGATTATCTTCATGACGATGCCTATTCCGAGGAAAAAACGGCGCTTCCGAAAGAGCAGAAGGACATCACGTTCGATCAGCCGGCAGAAAACCCGGATGAAAAACTGATATCAAATTTGTTTACATCGTCAGAAACGGAGCCGAATACGATCAAAGCGCAATCGAAAAAACTGGGTATCACATTTGCCGAGCCTGCGGTGCGGCATACCTCAGCAGACATGGAAACGGATGAGAAAAAGACTTCCTTTCTGCTGCCTGTCATTTATGCCGTCTTGATCCTCCTCGGCATCGCGGCAATGATCTATCTGATTCCGAAGGTCACGGCGCAGGAAAAGGCAAAGCGGTAAACGGATCGCTTGTGTTTGCGGGAAGACAGCCCGTAAAATAAGAAAAAAAGGAGGAGTTTCATGCAGTTTTTTCTTATAACAGGCGCGTCAAAAGGATTGGGACGGGCGCTGACGGAACAGGCGCTGCAAGAAGGAGCCGAAGTCGCCGCGCTTTCAAGAACGATAAGCGGGGAAAAGCGTGAGGGACTGACAGAATACAGTGTTGATTTAACCGATCTGGCAGATACAGAGCGGCAGATGAAGGCGATTCTAGATCAAGCTGAGAAGAAGCGGTATTCCGCCGTCACACTGATCAATAATGCCGGCATGGTGGAACCGATCAAGCGGGCGAAAGAGGCTTCCGCGGAAGAATTGAACCGCCACTACACCCTTAATCTGACGGCGCCCGTTTTGCTCAGCCAAATGTTCACAAAGCGTTTCGAAGCGTTCAGCGGCAGCAAAACAATTGTCAACATCACATCTGGCGCTGCGAAAAATGCCTATAAAGGATGGAGTGCGTATTGCAGCTCAAAAGCGGGCCTTGATATGTTTACGAGAACATTCGGATTTGAACAGGAAGATGAAGAGCTGCCGGTCCGCATGATATCATTCTCGCCGGGAGTGATGGATACAGACATGCAGGCCGTCATCCGTTCTTCGTCAAAAGAAGATTTCCATGACATCGAGCGGTTCCGCAATCTGAAAGAAACGAAAAACCTCAGAAGTCCTGAATACATCGCCGGCGTCATTCACTCACTGATCGCGGGCGAGCCGGAAAACGGACGGATATACGATATCAAAGAGTTTTTGTAGAGCAGCTTTTACGCTGCTCTTTTTTTGTTTGTACAATCACTTCGGCGCCCGGCGGCATATCATGAATGAAACACCGTGTAAGGGGTATAAGAAATGTATCAGATGAATTGAGTTTCTTCTCGATTTATGTTAGGATTCTAAAAATATAATTAAGGAGGGGTTTCCATGAGAAATGTAACGTTAATGGATGTCTTCACCCATCCAATCGCACAAAAGTATTTACAGCGTTCCGGTGTCGCCCATGCGATTGCCTGCGCGTTTCATGCATACCGTCTTGCCGTAAAAGCGGGTGTCAGCCCCGATCTTGCGGCGAAAGCGGCTTTACTGCATGATGTCGGCCATTACGAATGGTACACAGACGGCAAATGGGATTATGAAAAGTACAGAAGAAACGATATCCATGCCATAAAAGGCGCGGAACGGGCGCATAAGCTGCTCATCCGGCTCGGTGAAGAACCGAAAGCGGCGAAAGACATTGCGCTGGCGATTCTGCTCCACACCGATTCCTATCTGCCTGAAGGTGAACTGGACAAGAATACGCTCCAGCAAATCGTGAAACAAGCGGACGAACTCGATGAAGAACCTGGCGGACATCATCATTACCGCCAAATGGATCACACGGCCGCGCTCAAACAAATCCAAAAGCTTGATCAGTTAATTGACCAAGCCCAATATCCCATAAGAAGCTCAGTCTAGGCCACTCATGCGGCCTTTTCCGCTTTACATAACCCCGCATCTCACTAACTCCTTTTCCGCTCCGATAGACGTACTGTGTCAAAGCCTTTGTCCGCCGCATATGTTGAAGGAAAACATAGTAAAGGGGATCAGCGAAAATGGCCCATCAAGGAAGCACGCAACTCGTCTCGTTAGTAGATCCTTACGTTTATCAGACCATCCATAAGCTTATCGGCTCAAGGTTTATCATTCAAACCGTCAGACGGATTGTCAGGGGACGGCTGATTGATGCCGCTCCGGATCATATCGCTATTGAAGAAACCCATGACCGCGTATTATATATCAGGAACCGCCATGTGGTTTCTGTCATGCCTGATTATACCGAACGTGTGTAACAGCCCATATAAGGCGCAGACCGGAGGCGGCCCTTACAGAACCCCGGTGCGTCTTCTTTTTGAGATACATAGATGCACGGCGGCTTTTTTTGGTACAATCACAGTACAAGTTCACATGACAATAGGAGGAAACCGCTTGTTGAAATCAAAGGTCCATTTTTGGACGCTGCAAATTTTGCTCGTTTTGCTCATTATTTACGTATCAACGAAAGTCTCGTTTATTTTTCAGCCGTTTTTCGGTTTCATCACCACTCTGTTTTTTCCGATTTTGATCTCAGGCATTTTGTTTTTCATTTTTAATCCGATCGTCCGCCTGCTTGAGAAAAAAATCCCCCGGACATTGGCGATCCTGCTCATTTATCTCGTTTTCATCGGGCTGATCGCCTTTATGTTCACCGCAATCGGACCGATCGTGGCTTCTCAGGTCACGGGGCTGATTAACAATTTCCCTGATTACATTAATCAGATTCAAAGCTTGATTACACAATTATCCCATTCCAAATGGTTCACGTGGATGATGACGCAGGATTATGTGTCGATAGAAAAAATCCGGCAGTCTCTGACGGGGTTTTTACAAAGTCTTCCGCGAAATATTACCGCAAGCCTGTCGGCCGTGTTCGGCGTCGTTACGAATATTACGCTTGTCGTCATCACCGTTCCGTTCATTCTGTTTTATATGCTGAAGGACGGCCGGCGTTTTCCGCTTTTGGCGGTTAAAATTCTGCCTTCTTCCTACCGGGCGGAGGGCCGGAAAATATTTAACGACTTATACGTCACATTGGCCGCATATTTCCAAGGCCAGCTGCTGATTTGTCTCTTTGTCGGAACGGCATGCTTTATCGGTTATTGGATCATAGGCCTGCCGTATGCGTTAATTCTCGGGATGGTGATCGCCGTCACCAATATCATTCCGTACCTGGGACCGTTTCTCGGGGCGGCGCCCGCGGTCATTATCGCGTTTATGGATTCTCCGGCTAAGGCGCTGTTTGCCGTGATTGTTGTCGTTGTCGTCCAGCAGCTTGACGGAAACCTGCTTTCTCCGCTTGTTATCGGGAAGCGGCTCAATACCCATCCGCTCACCATTATTCTTCTGCTTATCGGAGCGGGCAGTTTTGGAGGCATTCTCGCAATGATTCTGGCCGTGCCGGTGTACGCGGTCTTAAAAGCCTTCGTCTTAAATATCGTCCGGCTTATCAAACTTCGTCAGCGGTTAAAGCACGAAGACAGCCGCAAGCCGAAATAAAAACGGGCACAACTCCAGACGCAGCGCATAAACTGCTGTAAAGAAAAGCGGAGGTGTGGGTATGCCTGCAATTGTGGGACCGATTTATATTATGAGCTTAGCCGGAGACGCTGCGGCGAGCTTCGGTGACGTGTTCGCCATTTCTCCCAAAGCCGTTGACCACTCAGGCGCGGGGGCAGGGGCGTTTCATTCCGGAGATTTTACCAAAATCAATAATAAATACAGCAAAACGCTCTTTGAAGACATCGATCTGTTTGACGAACCTGATTGGTTTAACGCGTGACAGCCTCCTTTTAGGAGGCTGTCGCTTTTTTGTAGTATAATAGAATCAGTCTTTTATAAAAGGGGAATTTTTATGAAAATCAGAAAAGCGAATATTACCGTTCAGTCCGGAATGATCGGCGACGTGTATCTGCATGAAAATAAAAAAGAACAGCATACCCTCGTAGCCGTTCCTGAACTTGAGTGGAGCACGATCATTTCCTATGAGGAAGAGAAAAAGGCGCTGGCGCAGCGGCTTTTACAATCATTCAGCAAGCTGATGGATGAAGAGCCCGCCGGAGAGCTCGCAGGCAAGATCTCCCATTGGGCGGCTGAAATGTAACGAAGACGGTTTACCGCGTCCCGTCCGGGGCGATAATTGTAAAACAAGCTGAGGAGGGAAGGCCGATGAGCGACAAAACGGTTGACCTTTATTTACAGCAGGGTATGTACGGCCCTCTGCAGACGAAACCGGATGAACGGCATTTATTTTTAGGCTCGCTGCGTGAACGGGTCATCATTGCCCTGACGAAAGGGCAGGTGCTGCAAAAGAAGCCGTATGAAGAAGTGAAACAGGCGCTGAAAAAACGAAAAGACGCGGTGCTCTATATAAACGGAAGGCTCCCGTATCATGCTTATTCACCCTATATGAAGCTTGCCGCACTGGAAGGTGTCCGAAGCTCCGTGATCTCGGATCTTCAATTCGAAACGCCGCTCGGCCTGGTATTTGCCGCCGATTATGCCGTGAACCTTAAAGGCATTTACGTTCAGGATGACATTTTCAAGCGCTCACTCCTGAAATCTTAGTAGAGCAAGTGTCATTTTATATTGCCAATTCACTTACAGGTGGAGATAGGTTATAATGGTTTTCATATGAATGGCGGGGAGGCCGGCTATGAAAAAAGCATTTATTTGCATTGATTATACGAATGATTTTGCAGCAGAGAACGGAGCCTTAACCTGCGGAGAACCCGCAAGGCAAATTGAGGATAAGATTGTCAGTTTGACGCAAGCATTTATAGAAAATGGTGATTACGTTGTCTTTGCGGTAGATTCACATGATGAAAACGATGACTTTCATCCGGAAACACGCCTGTTTCCTCCGCATAATATCAACGGCACGGAGGGCAAAGAGCTTTACGGAAAGCTCTCGCCTCTTTATGAGAAACATAAACACGCAAAAAACGTAAGCTACATGGAAAAATCGAGATATTCTGCTTTTGCTGGAACGGATTTAGAGCTGAAACTGCGGGAACGGCAGATCACTGAACTGCATCTTGCAGGCCTGTGCACCGACATCTGCGTTCTTCACACGGCGGTTGACGCCTACAACAAGGGCTTTCAGATCGTCATTCATCAAAACGCTGTGGCAAGCTTTAATCCGGAAGGGCATGAATGGGCGCTGTCCCATTTTAAGAACAGCATCGGAGCGCAAGTGGCAGAGTAAGGAAGGGGAAAACAATTTTGGTGGAGCATGGTTTTAAAGACGACAGTTTGTCTTTACATACAGATCTTTATCAAATTAATATGGCCGAAACGTACTGGAGAGACGGCATTCATGAGAAAAAAGCGATTTTTGAGCTTTTTTTCAGAAAGCTTCCTTTTGAAAACGGCTATGCGGTATTTGCGGGCTTAGAAAAAGCAATCGAATACTTGGAGAACTTCAAGTTTACTGACAGCGATCTGAACTATTTAAAAACGGAATTGCACTATGCTGATGATTTCATTGATTATTTGCGAAATCTGTCATTTACCGGATCTCTTTACAGCATGAAAGAAGGAGAGCTCGTCTTTAACAACGAACCGATTATGCGGGTCGAAGCGCCTCTCATTGAAGCGCAGCTGATTGAGACGGCTCTGCTTAACATTGTGAATTACCAAACATTAATCGCCACGAAAGCGGCCCGCATTAAAGGCGTAGTCGGTGATGAAGACGCCCTTGAATTCGGAACGCGGCGCGCCCATGAAATGGATGCGGCTATGTGGGGAGCGAGAGCGGCTCTGATCGGCGGCTTCAGCGCGACGAGTAATGTAAGAGCCGGAAAGCGTTTTAATATACCGGTATCCGGCACGCACGCTCATGCACTCGTGCAAGCGTACCGCGATGAGTACACGGCTTTTAAGAAATATGCGGAGACGCACAGAGACTGCGTGTTCCTCGTCGATACGTACGATACGATCCGTTCAGGCATGCCGAATGCAATTAAAGTCGCAAAAGAATTCGGCGACCGGATCAACTTCATCGGCATCCGCTTAGACAGCGGGGACTTGGCGTACCTGTCAAAAAAAGCGCGTGAAATGCTTGATGAAGCGGGTTTCAAAGACGCGAAGGTCATTGCTTCAAGCGACCTTGATGAGCACACGATATTAAATCTGAAATCGCAGGGAGCGAAAATCGATACATGGGGAATCGGCACAAAGCTGATTACCGCATACGATCAGCCGGCCCTCGGCGCGGTTTACAAGCTTGTCGCCATTGAAGAGGACGGCAAACTGACCGACACCATCAAGATTTCGTCGAACCCTGAAAAAGTGACAACACCGGGAAGAAAGAAAGTATACCGGATTATCAACAAGCTGAACCACCACTCGGAAGGGGATTATATCGCTCTTTATGACGAGCGGGTAAATGACCAGAAACGGTTAAAAATGTTCCATCCCGTTCACACGTTCGTCAGCAAATTCGTCACTGATTTCTATGCGAAAGATCTGCATGAGCCGATTTTTGAAAACGGCGTTTTATGCTATGATAATCCCGAAATTACCGACATCCAGCAATACGTGCAGGATAACCTCAAACTTTTGTGGGAGGAATACAAACGGATCAGCAAGCCGGAAGAATATCCGGTTGATTTAAGCGAAGACTGCTGGAGCAACAAGATGCAGCGGATTCATGAGATCAAAAGCAAGCTGAAACGGGAGCTTGAATAGAAGACAAAGCAGCCTTTCCTTTCTCTGGAAAGGCTTTTTGTTTGCGATAATATTTTTCACATTTAGACAAATTTCGTCAAATTATTTGATATACTTATGTTCGAAGGCCGCATCTAAGGGGGTAAATGAATGAAGGTGTTTGTTGCGAGACAGCCTATCTTCAACAGGAATGAACAGGTTGTTGCTTATGAACTTCTTTACCGGGAGAGCGAAGAGAACCGTTATTCGGCCGCAGACGGAGATAAAGCTACGACTGATCTCATTATTAACAGCTTTATCAACATCGGAATCGAAAAGCTGACTGAGGGAAAACGCTGCTTTGTGAATTTTACAGAAAGCCTGATGTTTTCAGATCTCCCTACCTCCTTTGATCCTGACCAGCTCATTATCGAAATTCTTGAGGACATACCGATCACTCCGGCTCTGATCTCAAGATGCAGACAGCTGAAGAAATTAGGATATACATTAGCACTTGATGATTTTTACGCCATCAATCAGGAAAATGAAGAATTATTGGAACAGCTGATGAAATATATTGATATTTTAAAAATCGACTTTTTGCAATCCTCGCGTCTGGAACGCAAAAAAATCATTCAGACGTACAGCTGCAAAAGCCTGATTTATTTAGCGGAAAAAGTGGAGACAAGAAAAGATTACAAACAGGCGGCCATAGACGGCTTTCACCTGTTTCAAGGATATTTTTTCAGTGAACCGCGTGTCATCAGCGGGAATGATCTGACGTTTCATTTTCATTCTTACTACCAGTTATTAAACGAATTAAACCAAGACCAGCCCAATATAGAGCGCGTGACGGAATACATAGAACGGGACGTTACATTATCGTATCAGATTCTGCGTTTTTTAAACGGATCGCAGACAAGGCTGAAAAAAAAGATAGACAGCATCCGGCAGGCCATCATGATGCTTGGGCTGAATGAGATTAAGCGCTTGATTTACATTCTTTCATTCAGAGATTTAACGGCGAAAAGCCACTCAAGCCAAAAAGAAATCATTAAGATTTCCTTAATCAGGGCCAAGCTGTGCGAACTGCTTGCGAAAAGGACCGGAAGACCGCAGCCCGCTTCCTACATGCTGATCGGCATGTTTTCACTTATCGATACGCTTCTCCACAGGGAGCTGGAGGATATCGTTAAAGAACTGCCTTTAATTGATGAAGTCGGACAGGCGCTGCTCGGTTATGAAAACGATTATTATAAGGTGCTCGGGCTCGTCAAAGCCATTGAATGCAACAATTGGGACTGTGACGAATGGAGAAAAGAACTGGACAAAGAAGCAGCGTATGAATGTTACTTGCAGGCAATTGAATGGTGCCGGCAGCTGATCGTGGATTGATGCTTTAAGCTGACCACCTGAGGGCGATGATGAACCGGCTTTGCTCCCTGATCAGACTGACGCGGATGCCGTCGGGATTAAATGTCACGTCAAAGTCATTTTTGATGCCGGTCTGCTTAATGAGCCGCTTGACCGCTGCGGCGTCAGATGATTCCGCTGCGGTGAGGATGCGGCGCGCAAGCTCTTTTGACGCCGACAGCCGCGCAAGAAGCAGACGGGCATCCTCCAGCATGCCCGCAGCGTCTTTTGCGGACGTTGTCAAAATATTTGCGGAAGCCTGGGGGCTAGGCGCAGGATTGCGGTACGGCGCGGCGAAAACAGGGCAGCATAGATACACATAATGCATGCGGCGGCCTCCTTCCTGAGATCACATTCGTTATATATGAGTATAGGCCGCGTGATAACGAGTTATGACATGCAAAAAAACCACAATGCGGGGGTTGCGGTCTTTTCGGTGTTTGTCGGTGGATATGCGACGCTGTTCGCCCATTCTGTTTTGAAATTGCGACGACGGGGACTATAGTCCTTGTCGGTTTGTCGGAAAACCGTTAAAAACACAGCAGAACCACAAAATTGATCTGCTTCATCCCAAACGTCTGCCTTTATCGTAGTTATATAGTCCTGTTCGTTAAACGCTCTGTTCGGGACTATAGGATTATCGAGGTTTGCGGTGTCACGCAGATACTTTTACACATACTTTTCGGTGAAAAATCCCGCAAAAACGTTTACACTATTAGTAACAGATCAAATACCTAGGACTCGTTCACCATACACAATTCATTGATCTTTCAAAAAAAGGAGTGTGGAAACGGTGGAAAAGAAATTAGAAGAAGTAAAGCAATTATTATTCCGACTTGAAAATGATATCAGAGAAACAACCGACTCTTTACGAAACATTAACAAAAGCATTGATCAGCTCGATAAATTCTCATATGCAATGAAAATTTCTTAAAAAGACTTGGAAACAAGTCTTTTTTTTGTGCATTTTTCACCCATTTCATGGATAAAGTATTATACGATTGTTAAAAAACGAAAAACCTGCTGTCTTTCATCACCTGCATTTAGTAAAATAGAATGGGAGGGTGAAGACAATTATTGAGCAAATGTGTTTAGATGCCGAAACGATTAAAGAGAAGATGAAGGGGATTGTGGAGGAGAAAATAAATAATCCACATTTAAAAGACACCCTTCAGACTTTTATAAATGAAAAAAATCATTTTGCTTTTGGCGCTCTTGCATTTAAGCATTATGTGGCTTTCGATGGTAAACATTATTCGGATATTACGTTATTAGCTTCAGGAATTGAATTGTTAATTTTAGCTTTTGATATTCTTGACGATATAGAGGATGAAGATAACTTGGATAAGGAATGGATGAAGATAGATCAATCTATCTCTTTAAATGCAGCCACTTCTCTTTATTCAATAAGTCTTCAAGTTATTTGTGAGCTTAAAACGAACTCCGATTTTCCCCGGCTCGCTATGAAATATGCTTTAAATGCAATGCAAGGTCAGCATAATGACCTCGAAAATTTCCCCGAAACTGAAGACGAATGTCTTCAAATGATTAAACAAAAATCAGGCTCGCTTACTGCAATGTCAGCTGTATTAGGAACAATGCTTGCAAATGGGGAGTTTAACGAAGAAATTGAGAATTATTCCTATAAAATTGGAATTGTTAAACAGATTGAAAATGATTATTATGGTCTTTTTAATAAAAATCGTAGTGATATCAGAAAGGGAAGAAAAACATTAATTCTGTTGTATCTAAAACGAAGATTTAATGCTGCTTCAGAAAAAATCTTGGATTTAATGAATGCAGAAGCAAGTTATCATTCATTCCTCATTGATAATAAAAAAAGCTTTGAAGACCTGCTATTTGATGCAGGAGTTAGCCAGTATGTTTCAATGTTAATTAAAATGTACGAGGAAGAAATTACGACAAGTATAAAAGATTTAAATATAATGTTAGAACTTTAATGGAGGAAATTACAGTGAAGCAAGATATCGTACATTATCTTATGGAAAATCCACTTGTACTTACAAAGTTAGCGTGTGGGGAAGCTAGTTTAATAGGAGTTCCGGATAAACTGTTACCTGCCATTGTTGAGATTTTTGAAAGAGACTTAAGTCAATCAAAAAAATGCAGGGGAATTTTTTGGGAACAATGATTGAGAGAGTGAGATCTATTGAAAAAATTCATTAGAAATTTTTCGATTGTATTGTTATTCGTCAGTCTCTTTTACGTCGCTCATATTATATATTTTACTCAAAACGGAATTTTGGTAGGAACCTATGTGGTTGAAAACAATAACCATGAATTGCAGGTTGTAAAACTCTCCAAGTCTACGTATGGTAAATATATGGGCTTAAAAGAGGGAGACAGGATAATTGAAATAAGCGGAAAAACACCGACAGAAGAGAATATAAGAGGTCAATATCTAGCGAAAGCTGAACATATGAAAATAATAAGGGGTAATCGTAAAATAGACCTACATAATACTGAGTTTATTTCCTTAAATAGCTCTTATAGTTTTTTTATCTATATTATCCCATGCATATTATTTGCTTTAAGCATGTTATGCATTTTTTATATTTATAAAGTTAACAGAGTAAAAGATACTTATTCAGCCTATATTTTGATTATTTTTTTATTGTGTACATCCATTGCATATTTAAGCGCAGGTGGAGTAACTAGAGGATATGAAATAAACAGATATATTAACCTTTTTACATTTTTGAACGTACCTGTATTATACTTTCACTTTTTGTATCAATACTTTAAAGAATTAAAATTGAAATTTTCAGCTGGTTATGTTGTGTCTACTCTCTATATATTGCCGGTTATTAATATAATAATCGAGATATTCCAGAAGCATTTTGCATTCCAACTTGTTACGAATATTAATTTAGTAACATTTTTCTTGGAAATGATGGTCGTCTATACAGCCATTATTTTTTATGGACTAGTCTACCGAAAAAAGGATCACTTTTATTTGCTGAAAGTGTTACTTATATCTAATACCATAGCCTTTTTTCCGTTTACAGTATTTTATATTATACCTGAGGTGTTGTTCGGACAGTATATTTATTCTGCTATAGTTACGGCACCATTTTTAATAATTATTCCATTAGCTTTAGTCTATCAATTCGTGGTCAACAAAATCTACGATATAGACTTCCTGTTGGGCAGAATTAGATACTATGGTTTCCTTTCCATTATTCCGACTATTGGAGTTGTATGGCTGAATATATTATTCGACAGCAAGGGAAATAACTTCAATATTATTCAGATCACTGTATTTGTTTTTTTAATTTTCTTGGCGGTATTTTATATTAAGGAGGTATTAGACTACAAATTCCGCCTGAAACGTTTTTCAGAAAAATATAATTATCAAGACAGCATTTATAAATATACACAGCTTCTTAAAAGTGTGTCAGCTTTAAACCAAGTGTTTATGAATCTTAAAAAGACGATATTAGATGTGTTGCCTGTCAGTAAGGCATATATCTTTGAAATCAGTTCTGACGGAGATATTCTGTATTTTGATAAACAGAACAGCGAACCGAACTGGCAGCCGTATAAAAAAGAATTTGATAAAGTTACATCAGAGATTGGGAAGATTATTGAAGTAAATCAAGGTTTTCTGATGAAGATCGGAGAAAGAGGCGCCAATTCATACATTCTGCTCTGTTTATCCAGCATTAATACCCCGAGGCTGACAAGAGATGAGATATCTTGGTTAAAGACATTGTCTTTTTATACAAGTGTTTCGATGGAAAACATATTGCAGATCGAAGAACTCATGAATCATTTACAAGACCTGAAACAACAAGGCTCAAACCCGGTCTGGCTCAAAAAGCTGATGTTTACGATCGAGGAAAAGCAGCGGTCGGATCTGGCCCGTGATCTGCATGATTCGGTGCTGCAGGATTTGATTTCTTTGAAGCGTCAGTGTGAGCTGTTTCTGGCTGATTTTAAAAGAGAAGAGCCTTGCCAGTTAGAGGTGCAGGACAAGCTTCATCAGATGAATGAGCAGATGTCGGATGTCATTTTGATGACCCGGGAGACGTGCCATGAGCTTCGGCCTCAGCTGCTGTATGATTTGGGTCTGGTCAAGGCGGTATCCAAGCTTGCCGCGCAGCAGCAGGAGCGTGCGCCGTTTCATATCCGTCTGAATACGGGACGGTTTACGGCGGCGCTGGATTTGGATACGCAGCTGAATTTGTACCGCATCATTCAGGAATTTCTTTCGAATGCCATGAAGCATTCACAGGCCAATGAGGTGCTGATTATGCTGATCAGCATTCAAAATAAAGTGATTCTGCATTATGAAGATGACGGGGTCGGGTGCAATCAGGAAGAAGGCGGCGGACAGTCGATGAGCATGGGGCTTTCGGGCATTAAGGAGCGCGTCCGGGCGCTTGACGGCCGGATGAAAATCGACACAAGTGAAGGAAATGGTTTTAAAGCGGATATTGAAATGGAATTGTAACCAATTTATCACCAAATCGACTTGGCAGAAGCCAAGTCTTTTTAATAAAATGGAAATGAATGAGTAAAAGGGAGGAAACCATGAAAAAGATACTAGTGATTGATGATCATCCGGCTGTCATGGAGGGCACCAAGACGATTCTGGAAACGGACACGAATCTTTCTGTCGATTGCCTCAGTCCCGATGCCAGTGAACAGTTCGTTCTCCGGCATGATTTTTCAGCTTACGATCTCATATTAATGGATTTAAATCTGGGTGATGACCTCAGCGGCATAGAGCTTTCCAAGAAAATCTTAAAAGAGAATCCTCTCTGTAAAATCATTGTCTACACAGGCTATGAAGTTGAAGATTATTTTGAAGAATCCATTCGCGCGGGCCTGCATGGCGCCATCAGCAAAACCGAATCTAAAGAGAAAATCATGCAATACATATATCACGTGCTCAACGGACAGATTTTAGTTGATTTCTCCTATTTCAAACAGCTGATGACCCAGCAAAAAACAAAAACGTCTTCTTCCCCTCAAAGTGAGCAGGATCGGTTAACTCCGAGAGAGCGCCATATTCTCCAAGAGGTCGAAAAAGGTTTGACCAATCAGGAAATCGCCGATGCGCTTCACTTAAGCAAGCGGTCGATTGAATACAGCCTGACATCCATTTTTAATAAGCTGAATGTCGGCTCCCGCACTGAAGCGGTGCTGATCGCCAAGTCAGATAATGTACTATAAACTTTGAAAGGAGAATGATCTATGAATCTGAATCATACATTGCTCGGCGCACTCGGCATTGAAATCACTGAAAACACGGCGGGGAGATGCGTCGCGGTTATGCCGGTGGATAAGAGGACGGTGCAGCCTTTCGGATATCTGCACGGAGGCGCCTCCGCAGCGCTGGCGGAGACTGTTGCAAGCATCGGCGCCCAGCATTTTATCGACCAGTCGAAACAGGCGTGTGTCGGGCTTGAGATTAATGCCAATCATTTAAAATCCGTGAAAGAGGGCGGTACGGTCACGGCGATTGCGGAACCCGTTCACACGGGCAGGACAACCATTGTGTACGGGATTAACATTTTCGATGAAAGAGAAAGACTGATCTGTGTGTCCCGCTGCACGCTGGCTGTTATAACAAAATAAACAAACAGCCGGAACCCTGAATCGTCCGGCTGTTTGTTTTTACAAATATGAATCTTCTTTTCGTTTGATCACAAAGTTTCTGATCCCTTTATAATCATCTTGAACGCTGCGTTTATCAAGCGCCGTTCCCGAGTTATACGCGGCTCTGCATATGAGGTGCGCCCCGACCGGCGCCGTCAGCAGGATAAAAATGATGCCGAGCAGTATTTTTACGGAAATTTCTCCGGTCAGCATCCACAAGTAACCTAACACCCCGAGCAATACCAAATTAACGCCGAGTGTCGAGCCTTTTGAAGAGGCGTGGGCGCGTGTATACATGTCAGGAAGTCTGAGTGTGCCGAAAGATGCGACCAGGCAGATCAGCGATCCCATCAGAATACAAACGGCGACGGCCCATTTAACGATTTCGATCATTTTCGATAATCTCTCCTTTCTCCAAAAACTTAGCGAAGGCAATCGTGCCGATAAATGATAAAATGCCGAGCAGCAGAATGATGTCCAAAAAGGCCGTTGTTCTTAAGAGGATGGATACGAGCGCGGTCATGGCAATCAGATTGATGCCGATCCCATCAAGCGCGACGACCCGGTCCGGTATCGTAGGCCCTTTAATGACTCGAATGACGTACAGAAGAGTCGAAACCGCCATAATGCCGAGTGATAATTGCAGAATAAACGTAAACATCAGCGGCTCACCTCCTGAATGGCTTTCTCAAAAGAGACGCGGATGTCATGAATCGCTTTCTCCGCATCCTCAATGTCCATGGCGTGTATATAGAGAATCGACCGGTCATCGGAGATATCCATCACAAGCGTACCCGGTGTCAGAGTGATTAACAGTGAGAGCAGTGTGATCTCCCAATCCTCCGTCAGTTCCGTCTTAAACGCGAAAATGCCCGGGCGGATGTTCATCTTCGGCGAAATAACGGTTTTCAGCACGCTGACATTGGCCAGATATAATTCTTTTATAAAGATCAGCATCAGTCTGATGACCGACCATATTTTCCAAATGTAAAACGGGCGCGAGAAGAAGCGCCGGAAAAAAAACAGCGCCGCCAAGCCCGCGATAAATCCGGTAACAAATCCCGCCGCGCTGAGGCTGTTTGTGAGAAACATCCAGCAAACAGCGAGAAGAACATTTAATAATAGTTGCAAAGCCATGCCATCTACTCCTTCAAAACAGCTTCAATGTATTTTTCCGGATTCAGCAGATTCTCAGCCGTCTGATTGACATACGGTGAAACCCATTCGGTTCCGAGCCCGAACAGAAGCGACAAAAGGAGAAAAGCGGCTGCCGGATAAAGAAGCCCTTTTGCGGACCGTCCGCCCGCGCCAGGGATTTCTTTTTCTTCTCCCCAAAAAGCCGTCGTAAAAACCTTCAGCACGGAATACAGCACAAGCAGGCTCGACAAGAGAATCAATACGGAAAACAATGTTTCCCCCTGATCAAAACCGCCTTCAGCAATCTTCAGCTTGCCCACAAATCCGCTGAATGGCGGGATGCCGGCCAAAGATATGGCGGAGATAAAGAACATCCAGCCCAAAACGGGATAACGGGTGATCAGGCCGCTCATTTTATGCAGACTGGCCGTGCCGGTCAGCGTGATAAGCGTTCCCGCCAGCATAAACAGCGCTCCTTTAATCAGCATATCGTGAATCAAGTAATAAACCGCTCCTTGAATGGAGGCCGGGGTGTTCATGGCGATGCCGAATAAAATCACGCCGACGGCTGTAATAATATTATAGATGACGATTTTCATGACATCCGAAAAGGCGATAGACCCGATTACGCCGAATAACACCGTCAGCATCGCAAGCCACATCATCAATTGGTGGGTAAAGCCTGCATCGTGAATGAAAATCAGGGTGAATACTCTCAAAATGGCGTACAGGCCGACTTTCGTCAAAAGAGATCCGAATAAGGCCGAAATCGCAGCCGGCGGGGCGTAATAAGAGCCCGGCATCCAGAAATACAGCGGGAATATCCCGCCCTTTAAACCGAAAACGACGAGAAACAGGACGCCGATGACACTTATCAGCCCGGTCTGGCCCGATTCGCTGATTTTCACGCTTAAATCAGCCATATTCAGCGTCCCCGTCACCGCATATAAGTAACCGACACCGATGACAAAAAACGCGGATGACACAATGTTAAACACGATATACTTCAATGATTCTCTTAATTGAATTTTCGTTCCGCCAAGCACGATCAGCATGTAGGATGCGATAAGCAGAAGCTCAAAAAAGACGTACATGTTGAACAGGTCACCCGTCAAAAACGCTCCGCTTACACCCGCCAGAAGAAACTGCACCCCTGAATAATAGAAAGCGCGCTCCCGTTTTTCTCCGATAGAGCGGAAGGAGTACAAAATGACGAGCAGCCCGATTATGGCGGTTGTCAAAACAAGCAGTGCGGCGAGCTGGTCAGCGGCAAGCACAATGCCGTACGGCGCTTTCCAGCCGCCGAGTGTCAGCGTCTGAATACCGTGTGTAAAAACCGTCTGAACGAGAACGGCGCTGATGGCGATGGAGACACAGGAAGCGGCAGTGCTGAATATCCGCATCAGCATCACGTGCCTGTTCATAAAAATCAGCAGCACTGCGCAAAGCAGCGGCACCAGAATAGGCAATATCACAAAGTTATTCATGTTGATCATTTCCCCTCATTCGATCCATATCGTCCGTTTTCAGTTCCTGATAGGCGCGAAACGCCATCACAAGCAAGAAGGACGTGACGCCGAACGAAATAACGATCGCCGTCAGTATGAGTGCCTGCGGCAGCGGATCGACAAACGATGTGCTTTTTCCGCCCAGTATGGGAGGGGCGCCTTTTTTCAGTCCGCCCATGGTCAGAAGCAGCAAATGGACGCCGTGGCTTAAAAGCGCGGTGCCGATAATCACGCGCAAAAGACTTTTAGAAAGCAGCAGGTAGGTTGCCGCCATAAACAAAATACCGGCAATGACAGACATTAAGATTTCCACTATTCTTCCTCTCCAATCGTTTGAATAATGGTCATCGTCACGCCGACAACAACGAGATACACACCTAAATCAAACAAAGTGGCCGTCGCAAGCTCCGTATTTCCGAGCACCGGGAGATGAAAATGGCCGAATGTATGGGTGAGAAAGGGCGCTCCGAATAAGAACGAACCTGCACCCGTTGCAATCGCGATAAGCAGACCCGCGCCCGCTACATAAATAAAATTGACGGGCAAAATCGACTTGACGGTTTTTAAATCAAAGGCCAAAAGCAAAAGCACAATGGCCGAAGATGTAATCAGCCCGCCGACAAATCCTCCGCCGGGAGCGTTATGCCCCGATAAAAATAAATAGAAAGAGAAAAGCAGAATGATAAAAGATACAAGTTTCGTTGCCGTCTGAAGGATGATGTCGTTTGTTTTTTGCTGTCTCAACGCTCTTCTCCCTCCTCTTTTACTTTCGTTCTGATCATGCCGTAAATGCCGAGTGCGGCAATCGACAGCACCGTGATTTCAAACATCGTGTCAAATCCCCTGAAATCAACGAGGATGACGTTGACGATATTATTGCCTCCGCCAAGCTTATGGCTGTAAGCCGTGAAAAAAGAGGCGATACTGTCTTTTGTTTTTTCGCTGGAAGACGCGATTCCGAGCATTGTCACGATGACGCCGACACCGAGAGAAATGATAAAATTCGTCAGCCGGAATGTTCTGGTCTTCTTTTTCCGCCGCATTTTCGGCAGATGATAAAAACAAAGAAGAAACAAGGCGACGGATATCGTCTCAATGACAAGCTGCGTAAGCGCCAGATCGGGCGCTCTGAAAATCACGAAAAACAGAGCGAGCGTATACCCGACAACTCCGAGTGCGATAATGGCCGTCAGCCGCGATTTGGCGAACACAGTCGCAATCGTTGCGCTCACCATAACGAGCGACAGCACGATTTCATACAGACCGATCTCAGCCATTCCTTTTGTTGTCATGGAAAAGCCGCCTTTCATCACGAACGCCGCTCCGATGAGAATGATAAACGCCGCAAAAATATACAGCAGATAATCCCGCAAAAATCCGGTCATATAAGATGACGTCAGCTGGTAAGATCTTTTTTCCATACTGCCCGTCACCGCATTGTAAAGCCGATTCAGCGTCAGTTTTTTCGGAAACAGACCGTATACCCGCTCCCATTTAGACAGAGACACGTAACCGATCGTGCCGACAATGATAATGCCGACGGTCATCAAGACCTCAGCCGTCACCCCGTGCCACTGGGAAATGTGGACATGGAATGTATCTCCGCCGGTTAACAGAGCCGGATAAATGGAATTCATCGCCGGTTCAATCAGGCTGTAGGACAAAACATTCGGTGCGAAAAACAGACTGACGGCGCAAGCGGCAAGAATCACCGGCGAAATCAGCATGCCGAGCGGAGCTTCATGCGGCGTCTTTTCAAGCTGATCCGTTTTGCGCGCGCCACTGAACGTTCTGAAAAACAGCTTCATGCTGTAGATAAACGTGAAGACGCTGCCGATCCATGCGAGAACGGGGAACAGCATGCCCCACGTATCAAGACTGAAAATATCTGCATGAGCAATCCGCAGCATACTGGTAAAGAACATTTCTTTACTTAAGAAGCCGTTAAAAGGAGGGAGGCCGGCCATGGAAAACGTTCCGATCAATGAAACGGTAAACGTTATCGGCATGAGCGCCATCAGTCCGCCGAGCCTGCGGATATCCCTCGTTCCCGTTTCATGGTCGATAATGCCGACCGCCATAAATAAACTTCCTTTAAAAGTAGCATGGTTAATTAAGTGAAACACAGCCGCGGTCACAGCCGCCGTGAAATACTCCGAATGCTGATAATGAAGCGCGGCGGCTCCTGCGCCGAGCATTGATACAATCATACCGAGCTGGCTGACTGTGGAAAAAGCCAGAATCGCTTTTAAATCGGTTTGTTTAATCGCGTTGAAGGAAGCCCATACCATCGTGATCAGACCGACTGAGGCAACCGTCCAAAACCAGACAGGTGAAAATGCAAAAACCGGACTGAATCTGGCAATCAGATAAATGCCCGCTTTCACCATTGTTGCCGAGTGCAGATAGGCGCTGACAGGAGTCGGGGCTTCCATGGCATCAGGAAGCCAGATGTAAAACGGAAACTGCGCTGATTTCGTAAAGGCCCCCAATAACAGGAGAACCATTGCCGGAATAAAGAACGGATGGCCGGCGATAATATGCACCTGGTTGACCATTTCCCTGATACTGGATGAGTCCGTCATCAGATACAGCAGGATAAAGCCGCCGAGCATGCACAGTCCGCCGCCGACGGTAATCAGCAGTGATTTTTCCGCACCGTAGCGTGATTTCTCCCGCTTATGCCAATACCCGATTAATAAGAAGGATGACAGGCTTGTCAGCTCCCAGAACATATAAAGCACAATGACGTTATCGACGAGCACAACGCCGAGCATCGCGCCCATAAACATCAGCAGGTACACGTAAAAGGGGCCGAGCTTTTCTTTGTCTTTCGATAAGTAAAAAATACTGTAAAGTGTCACCAGAGAGCCGATGCCCGTAATCAATAAAGCGAATAACAGCCCGAGTCCGTCAATATAAACGGTATAGTTAATGCCGAGGGAAGGAATCCATTCGGCCGCATACCGGACGGTTTCTCCCGCCATTGTCAGCGGGAGCTTGCTGATAAAGTAAACAAACAGCACAACGGGCAATATCAGCACAAACCAGCCTGTATGGACTTGTTTTACCCGTTTATAAAGAAAGGGAACGATAAATGCAAATAAAAAAGGCGCCAAAATCGCGAAATGTAACAGCTGCAACAGAAGACCTCCTTTGCTTGTTTTTCATCAAGCAACTGCTTTATGTAAGAGTGAAAAATCAATTCACGGTCATAGGACCCAGTACAAATTATATCGCACTTTTTTTTACCCTGCTATGGCATAATGTATTCCTCTCTATGTTTTTGTGGTCTTTTGAACCTAAAATAAATTTATCAAATATCCGGATCTTTGTATATACATTTAGCTTTCAGATCAAGCTTTACAAAAGGAGCTGGTCAGATGAAAAGAAAGGCGGCAGCCTGTATTGGAATATTTTGTTCTATTATCGCAGGAACATTCATAGCGGACGATTTCTGCAAAGGGAGGCAGGAGACGGAGGCAGATGAATGGGAGTGTTTTTTTCTCGGGACAGAATACGCGCACGACAAGCTGAGTGCGGCTGAATCAATGCAAAAGCCGTTTCAGCGGCGTGAATATATCAGAATCGTCAATAGATGAAAAGAGTTCCGGCATCAGGGCGCGGAACTCTTTTTGTATAATGATCAGCGTTTTCCTTTAATATAAGGGATGCCGTTGGCTTTAGGCGCATCCGCGCGGCCGATGAAGCCGGCAAGCGCGAGAATGGTCAGAATGTAAGGAGCCATCAGCATGTATACATTCGGAATGTCTTTGAACAGGGGCAAAAGCGAGCCGATAATGCTCAAACTCTGCGCAAATCCGAAGAACAGCGCAGCCCCGAGCGCGCCGATCGGATGCCATTTGCCGAAAACAAGCGCGGCAAGAGCGATAAAGCCTTGTCCGGAAATGGTGGAGTGCGTGAAATCAAGCGCGATCGTGGAAGCATATACACCGCCGCCGAGCCCGCCGAACAGCCCGCTGATCATGACGCCGATATAGCGCATGGCGAACACGTTGATTCCCATCGTATCTGCCGCCATCGGGTGTTCCCCGACAGAACGGATGCGAAGGCCGAACGGTGTTTTGAATAAAATAAACCAAGAAACAAAGGCCAGTACGATGGCTAGAATCGAAGTATAATATACGTCAGAAAAGAAGATCTTTCCTAAAACCGGAATATCGCTTAACCCCGGAATGTTCGTTTTGTAAAAGGGCTCCGGGATTTTATCAGTCTGCGCCTTGCCGTATATCAGCTTAACGATAAACAGCGTCGCTCCTAACGCGAGCATATTGATCGCCACCCCGGTTACCGTCTGATCGGCGCGGAAAGAAACCGCGGCAGCAGCGTGAATCAGCGAGAACAGCCCGCCGGCAATCATAGCCGCAGCCAGGGCGAGCCACGGGGTAGCGGCGCCGAGCTCACGTCCGAAAAATAAGTTGAACATGACGCTTGTAAAGGCACCGATAATCATCAGGCCTTCCAGACCGATGTTGACAACCCCTGATCTTTCAGAAAACACGCCGCCGAGAGCGGTTAAAATAAGCGGAGCCGCATAAACGAGTGTGGCCGGGACAATAATGGATAAAATCTGGAGGAAGTCCACTTACTTCGCCCCCTTTTTCTTCAATTTATCAAGGATGAGCCGGATGGCGTAGCTTGATGCCACAAACAAAATAATAATGGCGATGACGATGTCAACGACTTCAGAAGGCACACCGGATTCAATCGGCATATTTAAGGCGCCGACTTTAAGGCCGCCGAGAAGACAGGCCGCAAGAACCACGCCGATTGCCGTGCTGCCCCCTAGAAGCGCAACCGCGATGCCGTCGAAGCCGACTCCGGTAAATGCGCCTTTAACCGCCGCGTATTGAAAGGTTCCGAGTCCTTCCATCGCGCCGGCAAGCCCCGCGAAGGCGCCGGAAATCATCATGGCATACATCATATTTTTTCTGATGCTCATCCCGGCGTATTGTGCCGCGTGCTGATTAAAGCCGACAGCCCGAAACTCGAATCCGCTTTTTGTTTTATGAATGATAAACCACATGAAGACTGCCGCAAACAGAGCGATCAGTATCCCCCAATGAAGGCGGGAGTAGTCTGTCAGCTGCTCTAAAAACGGAGAGCGGAGCGACGCGCTTTCATGGATTTTGTCTGTTTTGTCCCTGTGGTCCGTCATGACATCGGATATGAGGTAATTGGTTAAATGAAGAGCAATATAATTCATCATGATCGTGACAATCACTTCGTGAACAAAAAAACGGGCTTTTAAAAATCCGGGAATCAGCCCCCAAATGCCTCCCGCGGCAGCAGCCGCCAATAACGAAAGCGGGAGGTGGATGTAAGCGGGAGCGTCAAAGGAAGTCCCGACCCAAACCGCGGCCGTCCAGCCGACAAGGAGCTGTCCTTCAACACCGATATTGAACAGGCCGGTCCGAAATGCGAACGCCACGGCCAATCCGGATAAAATATAAGGCGTAATCTGCCGGATCGTTTCCCCGAGGTAATACATTTCACCGAAAATGCCGTTCCAAAGAGCGGAATACCCGCTTGCGACATTGTAGCCGCTGGCAAGCATGATGACCGCACCCGCAGCCAGGCCAAGAATGATGGCAATCAGCGGCACAGCCAGATGAGAAAGTCGATTAATCATGTATGTTCCCTGCCTCCATTTGCTTACTTCCCGCCATTAAAAGACCAAGCTCCTGCTCGTCTGTTTCCGGCGGATTGACGTTTGCGATGATGCTGCCTTCAAAGATGACGGCGATGCGATCGCTGAGATTCATGATTTCATCAAGCTCAAAAGACAACAGCAGCACAGCTTTACCGGCGTCACGCTGCTCAATGAGCTTTTTATGGACGAATTCAATCGCGCCGACATCAAGCCCCCGCGTCGGCTGGGCGGCAATTAATAGATCAGGATTTCTGTCCACTTCCCGGCCGATAATGGCCTTTTGCTGATTTCCTCCCGAGAGTGCGCGCGCGGGCGTATATTCATCAGGCGTTCTGACGTCGTATTCTTCAATCAGGCTTCGCGCTTTGTCATAAATCGCGTGTTTATTTAATATGCCGAAAGAAGAGTAGGGCTTTTGATAATAACTTTGCAGGACGATATTTTCTCCGATCGGAAAATCCAGAACGAGTCCATGTTTATGCCTGTCCTGGGGGATATGCCCGATTCCTGCTTCAGTGACTTTCCGCGGCGGCATGTTTTGCAGCTGTTTGCCATTTAACGTGATCGTGCCGGCATGTGTTTTTCTGAGACCTGTAATGGCTTCGATTAATTCAGATTGGCCGTTGCCGTCAACGCCCGCAATGCCGACGATTTCACCGGCTCTGACAGAGAGGGAGAGCTGTTTGACCGCCTCAACTCCGCGCGCGTCTTTCACCGTTACATCAGAAAGCGAAAGCACCTCCTGTTTCGGTTCAGCCGGCTGTTTATCCGTCTTGAATGAAACTGCGCGTCCGACCATAAGGCTTGCCAGTTCATCCTGATCCGTATGTGCGACATCGAGTGTTGTAATGCCTTTTCCTTTCCGGATGATGGTGACACGGTCGCAGACTTCCATGATTTCTTTTAATTTGTGGGTGATGAGGATAATGGATTTTCCTTCATTGACCAGGTTTTTCATAATCTGAATCAGTTCTTGAATTTCGTGCGGGGTCAGAACCGCGGTCGGCTCGTCAAAAATGAGAATGTCCGCGCCCCGGTAGAGGGTCTTTAATATTTCCGCCCGCTGCTGCATACCGACAGAAATATCGACAACTTTAGCTTCAGGATCAATCTGCAGGCCGTAACGGTCGGAAATATCGCGTACGTCCCGTGCGGCGCGCTGTCTGTCAATCCGTCCTAATGTTTTCGGCTCTTTTCCGAGAATAATATTTTCTGAGACGGTAAAGGTATCCACAAGCATAAAATGCTGGTGCACCATTCCGATGCCGAGATCGTTGGCTTTGTTCGGGCTGTTGATGTGAACACGTTCACCCCGCACCCGGATTTCTCCTTTTTCCGGCTGATACAGGCCGAATAAAACGTTCATGAGTGTCGACTTCCCCGCGCCGTTTTCCCCGAGCAGGGCGTGTATTTCACCTTTTTTCACTTGAAGCGTGACGTCATCATTGGCAACGATTCCGGGAAACTCTTTGCGTATATTAAGCATTTCAATGATATAATCCACCGATTTGACGCTCCTTTTCAGAGATGCTTTGATGAAAAAGCTTGGCAAAAGAAAAGCTGCAAGAGATGCAGCTCTTCCTTCACCGCTCTTTCCAAAAAAGAGAGGGGATAAGCACGAAAGTCTCCTTATCCCCTGATTCTTACTCAGCCTTGAAGGATTTCAATTCCTTTTCAGTTGAAGGGACCTCGAGTCCGTCCGCGATTTTCTTCTTCCAATCGTCTGTTGCTTTGATGACATCGTCAGAAAGGTTTTCCTTGTGATCGGAGATGCCGACTGCATCCTGTGCCAATCCGTAAGTTAATGTTTTGCCGCCCGGGAATTTGCCGTCACTTGCTTTTTTCGTTAAGTCCTTCACGGCTGTATCCACTTTTTTGACCATTGATGTGAGCGTGACATTGTCTTTTGTGCCTTCAACTTGACCTTCCGCATACTGGTCTTTATCAACGCCGATGACCCATACGTTGCGTTTCGGATCTTCTTTTTTAAGGTTTTTGGCTTCCGTGAAGACGCCCGTACCCGTTGCGCCGGCCGCGTGATAAATGACGTCAACGCCTGATTTGTACATGCTTTCAGCCGTCGCTTTGCCGACATCGGCTTTGTCAAATCCGCCCGCATATTTCACTTCGACGGCCGCTTTCGGATTTGCTGCTTGTACACCGGCGCGGAAGCCGATTTCGAATTTTTTGATCAATTCAGACTCCATTCCGCCCACAAATCCGACTTTTCCCGTTTTGCTCGATAACGCAGCCGCTACTCCCGCGAGGAATGAACCTTCCTGCTCTTTAAATGTAAGGCTCGCTACGTTGTCTTTTTTGACAACGGCGTCAATAATCGCAAAATTTGTGTCTTTGCGCTGATCGGCGATTTCGCTGATGGAATCCTGCATCAGGTACCCGACGCCGTAAATCAGGTCAAAGTGTTCCCGTGCTAATTTATTTAAGTTCGTTGTGTAATCTGCATCTGATTTTGATTGGAGATAGTCAAACCCGCTTTTGCCTTTTGTAAGCCCCTTGTCTTTTCCGAATGCCTGAATGCCTTCCCAGGCGGACTGGTTAAATGATTTGTCATCGACCCCGCCGATATCCGTGACCATGCCGACGGTAAAGTTTTTGCTGCCGGAGCCGTTTGCTTTGTCACTCGAACCGCATGCGCTTAATAGGGTTCCGGCCGCTGCAATGAGCGCAACCGCCATTCCGATTTTGCGTTTTTTCAAAGATATAACCCCCCTGTAAAATATGGATGATGCCGTTTTTTCAGACTTGAGCCGCCGACAGGATACAGAATCGAAAAAACTTTCTGATAATAGTGATGAGACGTCTCTCTTTTTCCCGCTTCGAGCGGCTCTCTCATGTTAGTCCGGGACTTATGTCATATCTGAAAAGATCAGCTAACCAATCATAATTTATCATTTTACCCGGCATAAATAAATAGAAATTTGCTTATTTTTAAAAAAATATCAATATTATGAATCTACTTCCTCATTTGGATAAATCACCGGCGGCTCCCTCGGGTCATTATTCTTATATAGCATATCAAAACGGAATCTCAAGCCTTTTGTCAGGGGATATGACAGTAAAAAGCACCGTTCACGGCGGAACGGCGCTTTTTGACATTATAAATATTGTTTTATGGTGCTGACATTGCCGGTGTTGATATGGTATTGAAAGACGGGTCTGCCGATCGTGCCGTACGCCATTTCTACGTTCAGCACTTGAATGTCTTCAAGAAATTTAAGGTATTTCCGGATGGAGACTTGCGAGATTTCAGTATGCTTGGCGAGGTCTTCCGTAGTAAAAGAGCTGTCGCCGAAAGATTCGATGCTCGCCCAGATGAGTTTAAGCGTGCTTTTTGTCAGTCCTTTCGGAAGGTGGACCTTTTCCGCCGCTACTTTCTTTTGAAAAAGCTCCGCATCTAATTCTTTCTGTGTCATGCTTCTGTGTGATTGATAAACCTTCTGCTTGCGTCTGTAGTCGGAAAGGGCGGTTTGAAAGCGGTCAAACTCAAATGGTTTGATTAAATAATCGACGGCGCCGTACCGAAGTGTTTTTTTGATGACATCCAGCTCGCTTGCGGCTGAAATGACGATGACATCGACCGATTCATTTTGTTTGCGGATTTCCGTTAAAAGCTCAAGACCGTTTTTTCCCGGCATATAAATGTCAAGGAGGATGAGGTCGATATGATGCTCGCCTAACACGTGCAGCGCGCTTTGAAAGGATGAAGCGATCCCTTTCAGCTGAAAGCCTTCAATCTGGCTGAGATAGCGTTTATTTAATTCACCCACCATGGGGTCGTCTTCAACTATGAGTACATTAATCATCATTTTCCTCCTTCGGTTCATACGGAATGCGAAGACTGAAAGTCGTTCCTTCATTCTTTTCACTTGTCACAATCATGTGGCCTTTTAAATTTTCTGTTGCCTGCTGGGTAAAATAGAGACCGAATCCCCGGTTTGTCCCTTTCGTGGAATAGCCTTGTTCAAATATACGGGTTTGGTCTTCGGCGGACATCCCGGCCCCGGTGTCCGTAATTTCTATATCAAGCAGTCGGTCCTGAAACCGCATCGAACACGTAATGTTTTTTTTCGGCATCTGCGCCACCGCGTCAAGCGCATTGTTCAGCAGATTTCCGATAATCGTAATGAGCTCATGGATGACGGCGGGATCCGCCGCATTCGGAATCATGCTGCCGAGCTGAATGTCCAGGTCAGCGCCCTGTTCGCGTATATAGCTTTGTTTTCCTAGTAGAAACCCTGCAAGAACCGGACTTTTGACGTCGCTGATAATCTCGCTTGTTTCCGTCTTCTGCTGAATGGCGATATCCTTAATATAAGTGCCGAGATCATCATATTCTTTTAACTGGACAAGTCCTAAAATGACATGAAGCTTATTCATGAATTCATGGGACTGTGCTCTTAATGCGTTTGCATACATTTTAACACCGGACAGCTGTTCTGCTAAATGTTTGACCTCCGTTTTGTCCCTGAAAGTGGCGATCGCTCCGACGGTTTGTCCCTTCAGATGAATCGGAACCTCATTAAAAACAAGCTCAAGTCCGTTAATGCGGATATCTCTGTCCTGAAGCGGTTTTTTCGTTTCAATCACCTGCTTCAGCCGGCTTTTCGGAAGAATATCGTTCACATCTTGATCGACCGGATTAGTCGGAATACCCATTTTAATAAAGAGGCGTTTCGCTTCGGCATTGGCAAGCTTAATTTTTCCCCGCGCGTCAACCGCGAGGATGCCTTCCTTCGTGGATTCGAGCATGGCGCTCCGCTCTTCCAGCAAAGTGGCAATTTCATAAGGCTCAAGACCGTACATAATGTTTTTAACGGTGCGGGCGACAATAACGGCTCCTATGACACCGACAAAAATACTTACGCAGATAATGAAATAAAGCGGTCTCAAACTGTGGCTGACGACATCCTGTATTTTGTTAAGCGAAATTCCGACCGAAACGACGCCCACTTGTTTTTTATCTTTTCCGTAGATCGGAACGAAGGCTCTCATGGATTTCCCGAGCGTTCCCGCTGATGTGCTCGTTTTGATATGGCCGTGCATCGCCGGCTGCTCGTCTCCGCCGGTGAATTTCTTACCGATTTTATTTGCGTCGGGGTGGGTGAGACGGATGCTGTTCATATCCATCACCACGACAAATTCGGTTCCTGTCGTATGCTGGACATCCAGTGTATAGTCCCGGAGCTCTTTCAGCCCTTTTCTTGTTTGCAATGCCTGCGCGACACTCGGTGTTTCCGCGACCAGCTTTGCGGTGCGCAGGGCGGTTGTCCGTTCTTCTTCTTTCACGCGGTCTGCGGTCTGGACGCTGATGGTAAAAAAGGTGATACAAAGTGCGATAAGAACGACAATACAGACGAATATCGTTAATCGGGTTTGCAATTTTAATGTTTTTTTCATGACAGCCTTCCTTACGTTTATCATTCCCGCGTTCTACTTTACTCCGAAAAAGCCGGTTTGTGAAGATCGGGCTCTTATTTCGTAAAAGTGAGGAAAAATGGAATTTTTTATCTTGTCAATGTGTTTTAAGTCCTCCATAATAAGTGAAGTAGATTACAGAAAGGGACTTTTTAAATGAAAAATACTTATTGGACGGGTTATTTTCCGCTCGTTGCGATTCTGCTTTTCAGTTCATCATTATCCATATCTACCTCGCTTTATGTCATGAAGATGCTTCAGACGCTCGGCATGTATCAGGGAATGCTGGATTATTTCTCTGAGAAAGGGATCAGACTGGCGCTTTTTGCAGCGTTCGCCCTTGTGTATTTTATGCTTTTTTCGGCTTTGAAGCTGATTGCAAACACAGTGACAGAGCTGTCTCTATTGTTTTTCACAAATGACCCTGAAGGGGAAAACCTGAAAAAAATCAGATTAGGCTCTTTAATTTATGTAGGCGGCGGAATTCTTTCCTTTGCGCTTGTGCAGAATGGTTTCTGGATTGCGGCGTTTTTTGCCGTTGTCACGCTCGTTTATTTGATCTTCATGGTGTACAGAATCTATTCAACGCTCTCGGTCGTTTCGCTGATCGGTTTCATATTGCTTGAGATTCTGTTTTGGTTTACTTTTGTTATCGGTATTTTGTACATCTTTATCAAGCTTTATAATAGCATAATGGCTAGCTTACCTGTGTAAGCTAGCCATTTTTATTAGGATAGAAATCGGTTTTTGATCTCAGGGGAGGGGAGCATGCATGCTTCCTTCTTTCCGAACCATTTATAACGGCGCCGGGCGATGAAAGAATAAGCTCTGTCCCTGAGAGGGCGGGGCACTGCGAAAAAAACCGCTGACAGCCGCCAGGCCCCGGAGAGATGCCGGGCAGCCTTTAATACGGCTGCGGATTTTTTGTAGATCCGCCCGTTTTCGATAAAAATCATGCTGTCAAATTGTTCTGTCGGAAGTCCTTCTGATGCCAAAAGCTCCCGGGCGGTATCTGATTGCAATGATGCAAATGAGATTAGGCCGGCCGGATCGCGTTTAATGATGAATTGAACGGCGCCGTTGCATAAGTTGCAGACGCCGTCAAACAAAAGCACGCGGTCCGGAAGCTGAGCTGGTTTCAAGTCGGATCCCCTCCATTATCTTTAATAAGCTGCCTGCAGCGTGTTTTTCCAGATCGAAAGCTGAGGGCTTGCGTCATGAAGATATTCGACGCTTGACGGTGTATCCTTGCCGACCCATACCCCCATCGTATAAGCGTCCGTCAGACCGACAAACCACATATCGTGATAGTCATTTGACGTTCCTGATTTTCCGCCGACGTACGGAGCTTTAAAGTTCGCTTTTTTCCCTGTTCCGCTTTTCACGACGGCTTTCATCATTTCTTTGATCTGCATATTGGTCCGCACGCTGAATACCTGCGTCGGCTCATCTTTCCATTTTAATATCGTTTTTCCTTTTAAATCAGTCACTTTCGTAATCGCGTGACTCGGCGTATAAACGCCGTTGTTGCCGAACGTGGTGTACGCATTGGTCATTTCAAGCGGCGTCATGCCGTTTGTAAAACCGCCAAGCGCCGCAGGCAGACGGTAATCCGCGCTGACCAGCTTCGCGAAATGAAACGGTTCAAGGTAGCTGAACGCCTTATTGACGCCCACGCGGTCCATGATTCTGATGGCCGGTGTATTGTACGAGTATTTAAACGCCGTTTCCAGCGTAACCGTGCCGTACGTGCGGTTATTATAGTTCTGCGGACAGTAATCCGAACTGCAGAATTTGCTAGCGTCAATCTTGCTGTGCGGCGTTGCGCCGGTCTTTTCAATGTAAGGCCCGTAATCAAGCAGCGGCTTAATTGATGAACCTGGCTGTCTGTATGCCTGATAGGCGCGGTTGAAATCATATTTATGATAATCTTTCCCGCCTGAAAGCGCGATAATCTGATGCGTCTGATGATTAATCACGGCCGCTCCGCCCTGAACGCCTGCATACGGCAGATTTTGATTCACTTGGGCGACGACCTGATTTTGCATATACGGATTCAGCGCCGTATAAATCTTCACACCGTCTTTTAACAATGTGCCGACTCTATCGGAAAGCTCACTCTGTATTTTTTGTTTCGCCTTTCCGGATGCTTTTTCAAGACGTTTGTCATAGCCTTCAGATGATGAAACAAGCTGTGTGAATTCATCATTTACATAGGAAACATAGTCAGGATATTTGTTTGTTTTTTCGTTTATATCAAGCTTGATCTTTTCCTTTTCGGCTTTTTTCAGCTGTTTTCCGGATATGACACCGGCTTTTTTTAATCCGTTAAGCAATCTGACTTGTCGTTTTTTCGTATAGTCAAAATGCTTGAGAGGATCATATAATGTAGGGTTATTAGGGATGGCGCAGATAAAGGCCATTTCTCCTAAGGTGAGAGATTTCAGCGGCTTGCTGAAATAAAATTGTGCCGCCGAACCGACACCGTATACACCGTTATTGAAATAAATCGTATTTAAGTAGCCTTCCAAAATCTCATCTTTGCTGTATTTTTTCTCAAGCTGATAGGAATAGGCCAGCTCCGTCAGTTTTCGGCTGAAGGTGCGTTCATGGCTTAAATACACATTTCTCGCCAGCTGCTGGGTAATGGTGCTGGCGCCCTGATCAATTTTATGATCTTTGAAATTGGAGGCGGCCGCTCTGACCATCCCCATAAAGTCAAACCCTTTATGCTCATAAAAATGACGGTCTTCAGAGGTTAAAAACAGCTGTTTTACCTCATTCGGTATTTTATTAAAGGGCACGATCACGCGATTCTCATGATCGCTGACAATCTCAGAAACAAGGCTTCCGTCCCTGTCATACATGTAACTGTTTTGAACCAGGTTGATCGCTTTTAAATCAATATGTTTATCGAGCACCTGATCAAAAGGCTTGATTTGTTTTACCTCTTTGCCGGAAGCAATAACTGTAAATGCAAACAACGGGATAATGCCGAGCAGCAAAATCCATCCGATTATTTTACGTACCATGGTCACTCTCTTTTCTCCTGATTTCTAGCCATATCGTATCATTCTTTTAAGAATACGAGAAGGTTAAATTTAGAAGAAATCGTAATTGCTGATCGGTCAGCCCGCATCAGACGCTGTATCTTTTTGCAAATGTCCGGCCAGCCATAAAAGCCCCGCGCCTGCCAAAAAGAGAAAAGCGGTGACGTAGAAAGCGGCCGAAATGGAAAAACCGCTCGAAACCGCACCGCCGAGCAGAGGGCCGATTACGTTTCCGAGAAAACGAAAGCTGACGTTATAGCCGAGCACCTCCCCCTGAATGCTGCCCGGCGCCCTGACGCGGATCGCTGCCGTAATACAAGGCAGCGTCCCGCCCATGGCCATTCCGAACAGAAATCTGAAGACTAAAAGGATGGAAAGGGAGGAGGCGAGCGCCTGCGGAATAAAAAACACCGCTGAGGCAATCAAAAGCACGATTAAGATCCGGCTGTGGCCGAAGCGGTCGCCGAGGTCTCCCCATTTCCGGGCAAGCAGTAAGCTTCCGAGTCCGGTCGCTGAAAACGCCATTCCGGAGAAAAAAGCTAAATTAACAGGCCCGTGCAGCTCATTGACATATAAAGCGAGCAGCGGCTGAATACTGAAATTGCCGGTCTGCACGATCATAGTAAGCACCATCATCGCCCAAAGCGCGGGCTGGTGAAAAATATAAGAGAGCACCTGTTTTCTGGAGTAGGTTTTCCGCTTGCTTTGTTTCTCGCCGAGCGGCTGCTCATTAACCTGAAATAAAACGAGAAGCACAGATGCGAAAATGACAAAAGACGTAATAAAAAACGTGTACGTAAACCCGAAGCTGTCAGCCAGCAGCCCGCCCAGCATCGGTCCGAATAAAGTGCCTGACACCTGACCCATCTGCAGCGTGCCGAGTGTTTTCCCGGCAGTCTCTTTCGGTGTCTGCGCCGAAATCATCGCAAGTGATGTCGGAACAAAGCCCGTGACAAGGCCCATAAGCAGCCGGAGGACAAACAGCTGATAAACCGATGTCACAAACCCCATCAATAAAATGCTGACGGCAATGCCGGTTCCTGTAATCAAGAGAATTTTTTTGTAGCCTCGCTTATCGCCGAATCTTCCCCAAAACGGGGAAATCACAAACGCCATTAAAAACGTGACGCCGAACACATAACCGCTCCATCTCTGCACATACCCGCCCGAATGGGGGCTGATCGTTTCGATATATAACGAAAGAAACGGAACAATCATGGTCATGCTGGCGGAAATAAAGAAATTTGTAATCCAAATGACAACGAAGTTCTTCTTACGGACAGAAATAACATCACCTTCTTTACTTTTCGTGCGTCTAATTATAAGTATATAGGAATGAATCCGGTATTTGTATTTTCGATGCGGATATAGGAAAATTCATTATTTTTAGAAAATTAAGAAAGTTTCAGAGGGGAAACTGATATACTATCATAAAATATCATTTTTGATCGGAGGAAAGGCAGGTGTAAAAAAAGTGGATCAGCGCAGTCTGCTCATTATTGATTTTGAATTTACGATGCCTGACGGAAAATACAGCCCGCAAAATTTCTTTCCCGAAATTATTGAAGCGGGGATTGTCAAGACAGTGAATGATGAAGTGACTGAAACGTTTTCGAGTTATATCAAACCGAAAAAATTTCCGAAGCTGACAAAACGATGCAAAACCTTTCTGAACATCACCCAAAAAGACGTGGACGGCGGAATTACGTTTAATGAATTCATCCGCAAATTAAATGAGCTTGACCCTGATAAAAACTGCACGATCGTCACCTGGGGCAATATGGATATGAAAGTGTTAAAGCAAAATTGCATGTTTAACCACATCCCCTTTCCATTTAAAGGAGAACTCCGGGATTTGTCCCTTGAATATAAAAACTTCTTCGGAGACAGAACACTGACCGGGCTTTGGAAAGCGGCTGAAGAGTATGGCGATAAAGGGACGGGCACACATCATAAAGCGCTTGATGATGCGCAGACGACTTATAAATTATTCAAGCTTGTCGAACGGGATAAACAATACCTTGAAAAACCGAAACCTCCGACGATCGGCGATCGCGTCGATCTGACTGAACTGTTTCGCCGGGCCACATAAAAAAACCCAATCATGCCGACTGGGTCATCGTCTTTTAAAATAGTCGCGCTCTAACGCGGCCAAGTTGGCGAGTGAACGTTCCGCCCATTCTGAGCCGTCCGCTGTGAGCTGATCTTTCAGCCGGGCAGCTGCCGCTTGTAAGGAAGCCGTATAATCAGGAACTTCGCCTTCAAACGGTTTGACCATATGATGCGGTATGTTTGTCTGTTCTCCGTATGCCAGCGCTCTTCTTTCATGAAAAAACGGAACATCCGCCTGCTTCGGATGATGAAGATCTCCTTGAGCGGGATGCGTCAGAACGGCTTTAATTTTTACTAAATAGTGATTGGGTCTGACGTCTGTCACTTCCCCTATGTATACTCCTGTTTTATAAAACCCTTTTACGATTGTGCCGATTTCAAATGAATTCATTGCGTTCACCTCTCTGTTTATTCTATATAAGATCAACGCGATTGGCTAGAGAACAGCTGCCGGAAGCCTGACAGAGGCCGTGGTGCCCGAATGCTCTCCGCTGGTGAAATAGACGGAGCCTTCATGATGCTGAATAATGGAGAATGTCACAGTAAGCCCGAGCCCAGTGCCGTTAGTCTTCAGCGTATAATACGGCTTGCCGAGTTTTTGAAGTTCTTCGTCGGACATGCCGATCCCATTATCCGTAATCTGAATGAGAATCATCTGTTCCTGTTTTTGGACGGAGACCTCGATTCGGCCGTTTTCAGAAGGCACGGCTTCAATACTGTTTTTAATCAGATTAATGAAGGCTTGTTTCAGTTTTTTTACATCCCCGAACACATATAAATCCGGCTCGCTTCGAACAGTAACGGTCACCGATTTAAAATTGGCATATGACTCCATTAAGGAACCTGTTTCCTTCACAAGCAGAGAAATATCAAACCTTTCCTTTTCGTAATCATCCTGCTTCGCCATATCGAGATAATTCGTTATGATCGTCTGAGCCCGGTCAAGTTCGGACAGCACAAGCTTCTGATACCCGACGTGTGATTTATCCTGAAGCTGATCGCCGCTGAACAGCAGCTGCACGAAACCTCTGACGACCGTGAGCGGATTGCGGACTTCGTGTGCGACGCTTGCCGCAAGCTCGCTGACGACAGCCATTTTCTCTGAATGAATCAGCCTTGCCCGCATGGACGCATTCTCATCAATGATTTCAATCAAATAAATGCACAGCAAAAGAGCGCTGACCTGAAAAAAAACGGATACTCCCGCCTCATAATAAACGGAAGATAGATTTTGAAAGTTGAAAAAATTGGTCACGGAATAGATGAAGACAGATGCGGTTAATAAGGCGGCTTCAGTACAGCCGATGAGAAGAGCGAAAATCAGTTTCTTCCGCTTTGAAAAAAAGGGCCATTTCGTTTGGAGCTGGATAGAGATGATGATTAAAAAAGGAATTAAGGATAAGAAAAAAAGAGCGGAAGGTTCAAACCATATGAGCTGGAACAAAACAGACGCTGCTCCTGCGGCAAGTCCCGCGGCAGTTCCGGAATAAAGCAGGCAGACGATAATGGGAATCAGCTGCAATCCGTAACGGACGGAATGAAGCTCCTGGATGGGAAAAGCCGTACATAATAATGAAGATGCCGCTGCAAATACGGCGACCAGCAGACGGTTCGCTCTCGGTACAAGCAAATCGGGCTTGCTGAGCCAGAAGACTTGATAGAGAAAAATAGGAAATAAAAGAAAAGAGAAGTGAAGCAGATAATCCTTTACAATCTCCATTTATGCGAAATCCTTTCTTATGTAAATATGAACCTATTATAACATCTTTACCGGCAAAAAAAGTATATATTTCTCTAAAGAGAACGCCCTTATCTCTTCTGATAAAGGCGTTCTTTACGTTATGAAGCAAGCGCTGCTTTGATTCTCTCAAGCCCTTCTTTTACAGCTGCGGCCGAACAGCCGACATTGAGTCTCATAAATCCTTCGCCGCCAGGTCCGTATTTCGTTCCCGGCTCTAAAATGATTTTCCCTTTTTTGAGCATTCTTTCTTTGAGCTCGGCGTCTGAAAATCCGTATTCGCTGAAATCCATCCAGATCAAATAGGAAGCATCAGGCTTCATCATGCGGACTTTCGGCAATTCTTTTTTTAAAAAGTCCTCAGCTAATTTCATATTCCCCTCAATGTAAGGAATCAGCGCGTCAAGCCAAGGGCCTCCCTTTGTATAAGCCGCTTCGATTGCTGCAACCGCAAATGTGTTGAGATTGGAGATCCCGTTCCGATGCAATGCCGCGGAGAATTTCGCCCGCTTATACCGGTCGGGAATGATAATGGCCGATGCCTGAATGCCGGCAATATTAAACGTCTTGCTCGGCGCGACACAAGTAACGGAAATCCGCGCAAAATCCTCAGACAGAGAAGCAAAAGGCGTATGCGGTTTTCCGTACAGCATCAAGTCGGAGTGAATCTCGTCAGAAACGACGGTGACGTTATGGGCGGCGCACAGCGATCCGAGCTTCAAAAGCTCATCCCGGCTCCACGCTCTGCCGGACGGATTGTGCGGATTACAGAGAATCATCAGCTTAACCCCGGAATCGCTCAGCTTTTTCTCAAGGTCCTCAAAATCCATGCGGTAGATTCCGTTTTCTTCCCGTAAAGGATTATGTAAAACCTGCCGTTTGTTTTCTTCGATCATCTGATAAAAAGGCGTATATACCGGTGACTGGATCAACACCTGATCTCCCGGTTCGGTAAAGGCCTGGACGGCCATGCTGAGCGCCGTCACAACTCCGGGGCTGAACGTGATGCTTGCGGGATCTGGCCGGTAGCCGTGCCGTGTATCAAGCCATGAAGCGACGGCTTCTTTTGTGTTTTCATCAGGAGACGTATAACCGAATATGCCATGGTCAAGACGGGCTTTTAATGCGTCTGTGACTGCTTCGGGAGCGCGGAAATCCATATCGGCCACCCACATCGGAAGTGCGTCCGATACGCCGAATAACGCTTCCGCCTTGTCCCATTTCACCGATTGAGTGCCAAAGCGGTTTTCTCGAAGGTCAAAGTTCATGTATGTCACTCCTGTTGTATCATTATTTTTCACATCGTATCTATGATAAAATAGATTTGCAAACTTTATTATAAGCGGTGATGAAAATGGAAGAAAGCCAAGCGGTCATGGAAATGATGAAAATCATTGCCAAGTGGGACCCGTTTAAATATGGAGAAGAATTTTATGAGACAGAAGCCGTCGATATCGTTCAGGCCGTATATCGTGAAGACAGCGCCGGCAAGCTGGCAGAAGCCATACAGGACATCTTTGAAGTTTCATTTGAACAAAAGCTTCCGATCGAAGACTGCCAAAAGGCCGCCGCGCAGCTTCTGCTCATAAAAGAAAGCAGCTCCTGCACCCCTTAAAACCGGCGGAAACGCCGGTTTTTTTATTGGACAAATTCAAAAATCCGCTCTGAAACAAACTCAGGACGCTCTTCGGGGACGAGGTGCCCCGTATCTTTAAGCGAATATAAAATAGATTCCGGCAGGTCGTGATGAAGCCGTTTTCCGACTGAAACCGGCACGACCCGGTCTTCCTCCCCCCATATTAAAAGAGCGGGGTTTTGTATTTTCTTCAAATCCTCGGAGTCCAAATCGCCCTCTCTGTGTCTGATGAACCTTGTCATCGCTTTGAAAATCTGGCGGTCTGTAAATGGTTTTTCATAACCGTCAATCATTTCCTGGTCGATAAGCGTCCGGTCGTGCACGACATTTAACAGGTTTTTCAGCACGCCGTCTTTTGAAAGCCAATATTTAAGATACAGGTCAAAACAAGGGATATGCGTTCCGACTATAATCGACGGATGCGAGCGTTTTAAATACCCCGAGCTGCACAGCAGGACGATTTTAGTAAATAGCTCGGGTTTAAGCAGAGACGCGGATAAGGAAATCTGGCCGCCCATCGAATGGCCGACGAGCGCGGCCCGGCTGATATTGAGTTTTTCCAGAAGTCCGATCAGAAGCTTGGCGAGGTTTGCATAAGTGTATACGAACGTCCGTGACTTTTCCGATTGTCCGAAAGGAGGCAGGTCAACGGCGATAATATCATAATGGTTTCTGAGCAGCGGAATCAGTTTTCTGAAGCTGAATGCCGAAGATAAAAAACCGTGTACGCAGACGAGCGTCTGTCTGCCGGGATTCTCATAATGCTCGTAATACAGCTCAACTCCGTGTATCGCGGCCCGTTTAATCGGTGAAACAGCTTCCATGAGCGTCTTCTCCGTCCTTTCTGTGTTGTAGTGTAATGGCTTTTTTTATTGTCAGATTTTAGCTTTGGTTTCTTGCGGGTTTTTCTTAGCATTTGTCGAAAATCGTGATATAATGTCATGAAGATTTTTGATAATGCAAAGGTGTGAAACGTATGAAGCTGACCGAAAAAGAAACAGAAATATTAGAAATTTTAGACGAAAACAGCCGCGTTGATGCGGAAACGATCGCGAAAATGGCGAACATTCCCGCCGATGAAGTCAAAAGCATCATTGAAAAGCTTGAAAAGGAAAAAGTCATCATTGATTATGCGGCGATGATCGACTGGCGCAAAGTCGACGGGCTGGAAGGCGTCACGGCGATGATTGACGTAAAAGTCACTCCGAAACGAAATGTCGGCTTTGATGAAGTAGCTGAACGGATATACAGATTCCAGGAAGTCGAATCAGTGTACCTGATGTCAGGAGTGTATGACTTATCTGTCGTCATCCGCGGCAATACGATGTCAGACGTGGCGAGCTTCGTTTCTGAAAAACTGTCCACCCTTGAGTCTGTCGTTTCCACGACAACGCACTTCATCCTGAAAAAATATAAGCATGACGGCAAAGTCTTTGAAAGCGGAGACGATGACAAAAGAATCGTGGTGTCTCCGTAAATGGAAACGAAGACTTCTTATTTATCTGATTATGTGCAGCAGATTAAACCGTCAGGCATCCGTAAATTCTTTGATCTGGCCGCTACGATGGAAGGCGTCATTTCACTGGGAGTGGGAGAGCCTGACTTTGTGACGGCTTGGAATGTGAGGGAAGCGAGTATCCTTTCTTTAGAACAGGGCTACACGGCTTATACCGCAAATGCGGGTCTTTATGAATTGAGGGAAGAGATCAGCCGCTATTTAGATCAGCGGTTCGGCCTGAATTATTCGCCTGACAGTGAATTGATTGTTACGGTAGGGGCAAGCCAGGCGCTTGATCTCGCTGTCCGTGCCATTATGAATCCCGGAGAGGAAATGTTAATTCCCGAACCGTGTTTTGTCGCATATGAATCACTCGTGACGCTGACGGGGGCGAAGCCGGTGCCGATTCAGACTGTCGCTGCAAAAGGTTTCAAAGCATCCCCGGCCGATTTTGAAGCGGCCCTGACGGACAAAACGAAAGCGCTGCTTCTTTGCTCGCCGTCAAATCCGACCGGTTCCGTCTATTCGAAAGAAGAACTTGAATCGATCGCTGCCTTCGCTGAAAAACATGACTTGATCGTGCTTGCCGATGAAATTTATGCCGAGCTGACGTATGATGAGCCTTTCACGAGCATGGGGGCCATCGGCGGCATGAAGGAGCGGACGATTCTGATTTCAGGGTTCTCCAAAGCATTTGCCATGACGGGATGGAGACTCGGATTTACGGCGGCGCCTCCCGTAATCAGGGATGCCATGCTCAAAATTCATCAGCACGCAATGATGTGCGCGCCTTCTATGGCGCAGTACGCAGCGCTTGAAGGTCTGAAAAACGGTCAGGAAGACGTCGAACGAATGAAAAAAAGCTACCGGAGACGCCGAAATCTGATTGTGGAAACATTGAACGAAATCGGACTCGGCTGCCACCATCCGGGCGGAGCGTTTTATGCTTTTCCTTCCATTCAATCGACAGGCATGAGTTCAGAAGAATTCGCGGAACAGCTGCTTCTTGAAGAAAAAGTAGCCGTCGTTCCGGGGAATGTATTCGGCCCGAGCGGCGAAGGGTATATCAGATGTTCCTATGCAACATCTATTGAGCAGATTCAGGAAGCGCTCGTCAGAATCAAACGGTTTGTTGAAAAAAGGGCATAAAAAAAGATACGAACCCGGTTCGCATCCAAATAAAAGGGGGGGAATACTAGAAAGCCTTCGTAATCACAGTATACCCTCCTTTTTCTGTGCTTAAACATCATCATACAAAAAAGTTCCCTTTGCGAAAAACAAACTTGTATGATATAATTTTAAATTGCGTATAAACTGTATTTAATTTAACTTAGGAGTTGTTATGAATGGCAGCAAAATTTGAAGTGGGCAGTGTTTACACTGGTAAAGTAACAGGATTACAAGCGTATGGTGCGTTTGTTGCATTAGATGAAGAAACTCAAGGACTTGTTCACATTTCTGAAGTCACTCACGGTTTCGTAAAAGACATTAACGAGCACCTTTCTATCGGTGACGAAGTACAAGTGAAAGTTCTTGCAGTTGACGAAGAAAAAGGCAAAATCAGCCTTTCTATCCGTGCGACTCAAGCAGCGCCTGAAAGAAAAGAAAGCAAGCCAAGAAAACCGAAAGCGGCTCAAGTTTCTGAAGAAGCATCTGCTCCGCAAGGTTTCAACACACTGAAAGATAAGCTTGAAGAGTGGATCGAACAGTCTAACCGCAAAGACCTTATCAAAAAATAAGCATCAAAAAAAGCACCGGATATGTATGTTCGGTGCTTTTTTTATGTTTATCTGACTTCTGGATTTGCCGCTTCCTCGCGGGATGTTTCTTCGTTCGGCTTAAACAGCAGGCCGAGATTGATGAGACCGGCGATGCCGACAAGGCCGTAAATAATCCGCGACAGAGCTGATCCTTGGCCGCCGAAGATGGCTGCTACTAAATCAAATTGGAAAAATCCGATCAGTCCCCAGTTAATCGCGCCGATAATTGTTAAAACGAGACAGATACGCTGAATAACACTCATGTAAACAACCTCCTCTATGAATTCGTGAAACAGTTATAGATTGTGACAAAGCAAAGAAACTATGCATGTTTCATTCTCCGCCGTAAAAATCACATCCTGTCTCATGCTGTATCAGTGCCTTTCCCGGGAACGCGCTGTTATGAAACCGTGTGATGTGCCGTCAAAAAAGCGGATTGCTTTACATTGAACGTCAACTTTCTGCATAATATAAATCCAAAGGAGGAGATGTCATGCAAAACTTTACATATTGGAATCCGACAAAATTGATTTTCGGAAAGGGAGAGGTTGAAAAGCTTCCAGAAGAAATCAAGCCGTACGGAAAAAACGTGCTGCTCGTATACGGAGGCGGCAGCATTAAGCGCAGCGGTCTTTACGATCAAGTAACCGGGCTGCTGAAAAAAGCCGGAGTTACGGTGCATGAATTGGCAGGCGTAGAGCCGAATCCGCGTGTCTCAACAGTGAACAAAGGTGTTGCGCTCTGTAAAGAACACAGCATCGATTTCTTATTGGCCGTCGGCGGCGGAAGTGTCATTGATTGCACGAAAGCTATCGCGGCGGGCGCTAAATATGATGGTGATGCGTGGGATATCGTCACGAAAAAACACCAGCCGAAAGAAGCGCTGCCGTTCGGAACAGTGCTGACGCTTGCGGCGACCGGTTCAGAAATGAATGCCGGATCAGTGATCACAAACTGGGAAACACAGGAGAAATACGGATGGGGAAGCCCGCTCGTTTATCCTAAATTCTCTATTCTTGATCCGGTAAACACATTTACCGTTCCGAAAGACCACACCATTTACGGCATGGTCGATATGATGAGTCATGTGTTTGAACAATATTTCCACCACACGTCAAACACGCCGTATCAGGACCGGATGTGTGAATCACTTCTGCGCACGGTGATTGAAACAGCGCCGAAGCTGATCAATGATCTGGAGAACTATGAGCTTCGTGAGACGATTTTATATACAGGCACCATCGCATTAAACGGAATGCTGTCAATGGGCGCAAGAGGGGATTGGGCTACACACAACATCGAGCATGCGGTGTCAGCGGTGTACGATATCCCGCACGCTGGAGGTTTGGCGATTCTGTTCCCGAACTGGATGAGACATGTGCTCAAAGAAAATCCGGCCCGCTTTAAGCAGCTTGCCGTCCGTGTTTTTGACATTGACGAGGCAGGCAGATCAGATGAAGAGATCGCGCTTGAAGGGATCAGCAAACTGTCTGCTTTCTGGACGAGCCTCGGCGCTCCGAACAGACTCGCTGATTATGATATTTCAGATGAAAAGCTGGATACGATTGCAGATAAAGCAATGGCAAACGGCGCATTCGGACAGTTCAAATCACTGCAGAAAGAAGATGTGCTTGCGATACTGAAGGCATCATTGTAATAGAATAAAGGGGGCGGCTGAATTGGCAGCTCCTTTTTTTCTGTGTTATAGTAATTCCCTTACGATTTTTTTTGGAGGTTATGATAAATGGAGAACTTTACGTACTACAATCCGACGAAACTGATTTTCGGAAAAGGTCAAATCGACCAATTGAAAAAAGAGCTGAAGCAATACGGGAAAAACGTGCTGCTTGTATACGGAGGCGGCAGCATTAAGCGAAACGGCCTGTATGACCAAGTAACAGGCATCTTAAAAGAAGAAGGCGCAGCCGTTCATGAGCTTGCGGGCGTTGAACCGAACCCGCGTCTGGCAACGGTGAAAAAAGGAATTGAGCTGTGCAGACAGCATGAAATTGATTTTCTTCTCGCAGTCGGCGGCGGAAGTGTCATCGACTGTACAAAAGCGATTGCGGCCGGAGCGAAGTATGACGGAGACGCATGGGACATTTACAGCAAAAAAGTAACGGCACAGGACGCGCTTCCGTTCGGCACGGTGCTGACGCTTGCGGCGACAGGCTCTGAAATGAACCCTGATTCCGTTATTACAAATTGGGAAACGAATGAAAAATACGTATGGGGCAGCAATGTCACTCATCCGCGTTTCTCTATTTTAGACCCTGAGAATACATTCAGCGTTCCGGAAAACCAAACCGTTTACGGCATGGTGGATATGATGAGCCACGTATTTGAACAATACTTCCACAATGTTGAAAACACGCCGCTTCAGGACAGAATGTGTTTTGCGGTGCTTCAGACGGTGATTGAGACAGCGCCGAAACTTTTGGAAGACCTTGAGAACTATAAGCACCGTGAAACGATTTTATATGCGGGTACGATCGCATTAAACGGCACGCTGCAAATGGGTTATTTCGGCGATTGGGCTTCCCATACGATGGAGCACGCCGTCTCAGCGGTTTATGACATCCCTCACGCGGGAGGACTTGCGATTCTGTTCCCGAACTGGATGAGATACACGCTTGATACAAATGTAGACCGTTTTAAAAACCTCATGCTCAACATGTTTGACATTGATACCGAAGGCAAAACAGATAAAGAAATTGCTTTAGAAGGAATCGATAAGTTATCAGCGTTCTGGTCAAGCCTCGGCGCGCCGTCCCGTCTTGCGGATTATGACATCGGCGAAGACAAGCTTGAGCTGATCGCAGATATCGCCGCAAAAGAAATGGAACACGGCGGATTCGGCAATTTCCAAAAACTGAACAAAGATGACGTGCTAGCCATCCTGAAGGCGTCTCTGTAAGGTCACATCCTGCAGATCTAACCGTAGTGAATCAGGAGCAAGTGAAACAACTATGGAAAACCGTTTCATCCGTATCGTATTGAATATGATGCGGATTTGACTCCCTTATCTTTTTTGTATGTTGAAAGAGCGAGTCGGCGCATGGAATCATGAATATGAAGAAAAGTAAGAATAAAAAAGAGCGCTGATTAAATCAGCGCTCTTTTTTATGCATTTTGTGTACTAAGATCGCGCTGCGCCCCCATATAGCTCCCCATTAAGTTTTGGTAACCGGGAAGATGACTGGAAATTAATGCACCAAACCCTTCAACATCGTTGCGCCAATCACGTTGCAACTCGCATGCTACACTAAACCAGTTCATAAGCTGTGCGCCCCCATGAGCCATACGGGTTAATGATGCATCTGCTACTTGCTTACTGAATGTTCCCGAAGCATCTGTCACAACAAACACTTCGTAACCTGCCTTGATTGCGGAAAGTGCAGGAAACGCAACGCAGACATCTGTAACTACACCTGCGATAATAAGCTGTTTTTTCCCAGTCGCTTCAATGGCTTTCACAAAGTCTTCGTTATCCCATGCATTAATTTGTCCGGGACGGGCTATTTTTGGTGCATCAGGAAAGAGATCCGTCAATTCCTGCATGAGTGGGCCATTAGGTCCGTTTTCGAAACTTGTTGTTAAAATAACCGGTAAATCAAAGAATTTAGCCGTATCGCCAAGAGCCAATACATTGTTCTTAAATTCATCAACACCATAGTCACGTACCAGACCGGAAATAAGGCCGGTTTGATGATCCACCAAAAGAACAGCAGCATCATCTTTTGAAAGACGGGAATAAAGATCAGACATTTTATTATCCTCCTTAAATTCAACAAGTAAGTTTGTCGAAGGTAAATCCAGATCTTGTATTTTCTGTAAACAATTTAAGAATATGTTGTATAGATAGAAAGCTTCTGAGGTGACTTTTAGTGAGGGTTATGATCCTTTTATTCATCTGGAACGGGAACCGGAGCATAATCAATCCAATGGATGAACTGTTGTAAATAGCGTTGAAGATAACGGTTTGTTTGTTCATCCGTAAGTATGTTTTGAGTGGAATCCATTTTCTCATGGACTTGCGAAATCAGCATTTTTTGAAAGGGCAGCACATTGACTTGCATAGCTTCGAGTACTTCTCTCATTTGCATTTGGGCAAAGGCAGTACCGAACCCTCCGGGGGGTTGCTCCGATTAGGCCAACCGGTTTTCTGTTGAACACAGAAGAGGTCCGCGGTCTCGATGCCCAGTCCAATGCATTTTTTAATACCCCTGGCATTCCGGAATTGTACTCTGGACTTACAATGATGACGCCGTCAACGTCTTGTATATCTGCTCTAAAGGAGGTTACGGATTCTGGTGCTCCGGCCATTTCTAAATCTTCGTTAAAAAAAGGAAGACCGTCTATTTCAATCCAACGAAATTGCGCTGAATGATCCAAGTCAATCAATGATTGAGCAATTGCTCGATTATACGAGTTTTTTCGTAAACTTCCACAAATAAGACCAATGGTTTTAGTCATAAAATCACCTCCCGGTTTGAAATTATTTTCATCTTAACATGATACCCCAAATATAGACACTATTTTTAAAAATGGAAGTATTTGATTTATTGCGCGTGCAATCACCTTTGTTGCATTTTTCGTCATTTGATTAGTGATCTTTCTCACCATACATACAAATATAACGTTCTGTACAATACCTATCTCAAAACCGAGACATTGTAAGAAAAAATGAATGCATTTTTAACGCAAATCCCGTATCCGCCAAGCCTTCTTCATGACTTGATTTAGAGGTGGAGTTCATATAAAGTGGAAGAGAAAACAATTCACCGTGATGGAGGGACAAGCAAATGACGCATGTACGCTTTGATTACTCAAGAGCGTTACCTTTTTTCAATGAACATGAACTTACATACGCACGTGATTTCGTAAAAACGGCACACCATAATATCCACGAAAAAACAGGCGCCGGAAGCGACTTTTTAGGCTGGGTGGACCTCCCTGAAAACTACGATAAAGAAGAATTTGCGCGCATTAAAAAAAGCGCTGAAAAAATCAAATCAGATTCAGACGTGCTTCTCGTCGTCGGAATCGGCGGTTCATACTTAGGCGCCCGAGCGGCGATTGAAGCGCTCAACCATTCTTTCTATAATGTTCTGCCGAAAGATAAGCGCAAAAACCCTCAAGTCATCTTTATCGGCAACAATATCAGCTCAACTTATATGCAAGACGTTATGGATCTTTTGGAAGATGCTGATTTCTCTATCAATGTCATTTCTAAGTCAGGAACGACGACGGAACCTGCCATCGCTTTCCGGATTTTCCGCAAACTTCTTGAAGAAAAATACGGAAAAGAAGAAGCGAAAGCGCGGATTTACGCGACGACTGACAAAGAGCGCGGCGCTCTAAAAACGCTTTCTAACGAAGAAGGATTCGAATCATTCGTTATTCCTGATGATGTCGGCGGACGTTTCTCCGTTCTGACTGCTGTGGGTCTTCTGCCGATTGCGGTAAGCGGGGCTGATATCGACGAAATGATGAAGGGCGCGCTTGATGCAAGCAAAGACTTTTCCAGCTCGGAATTAGAAGAGAATGCGGCTTACCAATATGCCGTCGTCCGCAACGTTCTGTACAATAAAGGCAGAACCATTGAAATGCTCATTAACTACGAGCCAGCCCTGCAGTACTTTGCAGAATGGTGGAAGCAGCTCTTCGGTGAAAGTGAAGGAAAAGACGAGAAAGGAATTTATCCTTCCTCCGCTAACTTCTCAACAGACCTTCACTCTCTCGGCCAATACGTGCAGGAAGGCAGACGGGATCTGTTTGAAACTGTATTAAACGTAGAAAAACCGAAGCATGAGCTGACAATTGAAGAAGCGGAAAATGATCTCGACGGCTTAAACTACTTAGCCGGCAAAACGGTCGATTTCGTCAATAAAAAAGCGTTCCAAGGTACGATGCTGGCCCATACAGACGGAAAAGTGCCAAACTTAATCGTCAACATTCCGGAGCTTAACGCATATACATTTGGATATCTCGTCTATTTCTTTGAAAAAGCGGTGGCAATGAGCGGTTATCTGCTCGGAGTCAACCCGTTTGATCAGCCGGGTGTTGAAGCCTACAAGGTGAACATGTTCGCGCTTCTCGGCAAACCGGGCTTTGAAGAGAAAAAAGCAGAGCTTGAAAAACGCCTTGAGAAATAAAAAGAATGGCTGGCCCGCATGACGGGTCAGCCTTTTTTAAACCATGAAAGGTGTGATGATGAATTGACACGGCTCTTATGTAAGCATACCGTCATTTCCTTCTGTTCCGCTGCTATTGTCTTTTTTGCGCTGAACCCGTCCTCTGCTTCCCTCTTACAAACGATCATTTTTTTCGCTCTTCCCCTCGGCTTGTTTACGGATATGGTCCGGCTGAAACTGAAGATGGGCCGGATGTATTCGCTCATTACGAAGTGCTGTCTGTATGCAGCCGTTTTCCTCATTTCGCCGGATGCCGCTCTCTCCGCAATTGTGACGTATGTTCTGATTGAATCCCGCCGTTACCTCTTTTCAGCGTCTGTCTGCTGCTCCTGATTCTTTGCGGAAGCCGTATGAAGATATCGCAGACCGGGGACGCTAAAGACTAAAAGGAGCGTATGTACATGATCAGCATACCATCTTCACTTGAAGGACAGTCTTTTTTACTCCGCGAATTGGAACAGGTGCTGAAACCGATCGGTTATACCATCGGAGGCGGCTGGGAATATGACCGGGGATTCTTTGATTACAAAATTTCCGATCAGGACGGCTATTTGTTTCTCCGTATCCCTGTTGAAGCAAATAAAGGACGCCTTGATGAACGGGGAACGGCCGTTACAATCGGCACACCCTTTTTGCTGAGGCACGTCTATCAGCAGGAAACGGATGATGCAGCAGGCGGCGGGGTTTTTGAATCATTATTCAACCAATTCTCCGAGCCGAAACGCCGGGATGCGGCAATTGACCGCTCATATATAGATATCGGCATCTCGCTCGTGAAAGAGCTGGAAGACGTCCTGCTGCATTAAAGCGCCAAAAAAAGATCAGTACTGAGTACTTGGTATGACAGGGGAGGGGTCAGCATCGGCCCCTCTTCTTTTTGTATGCCGATAATCGTTGTATTCCGTTTGAGATAATAGCGCGCACAATCATGATAAGAGGAGCCCTGTAATTCCTCGGGGACGGGAATGATGCGAACCTTTTTCTCCAGCGTCAAATCGGACAGCGTCTGCGGCTTGGCAAGCTGCATCTTGACCCGGTAATGCTCAAACATCACCCGGCTCGACAGGCGTGATGTGCACAGAATCTTATTGGCTCCTGCGCGTTCGGCGTTTTTGACATACCGTTCTGTTAAAATTTCCACGATGCAATAAACGGACGGATGCAGCCCTTTGATGGCGAGAAGCGTTAATACCGACAGCATATCAGCTTCGGATTCATTTTTCTGCTGGTCTGCTGTCAGAATGACGGTATCGGCTTCCGTAATATTCGCTTTATTGAGCGTGCTGTCATCAGCGGCATGTCCGCGGATGAAATGGACATTTTCAATAAGCGGCCCTTCCCTTAATGAATCATCAATCAGGACGACAGTTTTTGACGGTGCGATGTGCTGCAGTTCTTTCAGCAGCATATGCGACTTCTCATTCCACCCGATAAGAATGACGTGCCCCTTGCCTTTAAAGGCGACCTTCCCTTCGATATAACGGTGCTGTTTGCTGAACACGGCTGAAGAAAGCGTAGCGAAATAGGCGGTCACAAAACTCGCTCCGCTTAATACAAGCACCATGCCGGCAATCTGCCCGAGCGGCGTCTGCGGAACATAATCGCCGTAACCGACCGTGGCTACCGTAATAACCGCCCACCAAACCCCTTCAAACACAGACGTGAATTGCTTCGGTTCAAGCATGTAAATCAATTGGCCGAACAATAAGATCAAGGCGATAATGATCAGTCCGATCCGGATATATAACGGCCATCTCAGCCAGGAAATAAAGATACGGTTTGATTTCATTCGGCCGGCTCCTCTTTCGAGAAAGAGATGGACAAAATCTGCTTAATAATGGTGTTTAATTTTTCATTCAGCTGTTCCTGCCCGTATGAGTCACGCGCCTGTTTGATTAAATCGGCCGTCTCATCCTCAAACTGAATGAGAGGTTCGTCGTTTTCCGATTCATTATAGAGCTGGATGAAGGCGTCAAGCCCCTCATTCATTCTGTCTATCGCATTGCTCAGCTGTTCTTTTTCGCCATTTGTCACTTTCATGATGGATCACACCTGTATCTTTTTTATACAGTATGTCCCAGTTCGTTTGATGTCTTTCAAAAATCAGCGAAAACATATTCACCTTCATTTTTTCATATGATAAAGAAAGCGGACCGAAAAAGGGTGAGTCAGATGACAGTCATTCGAAAACTGCTGGCGGCGCTGGCCGGAGCGCAGCTGCTCGCTTCAGCGGCCGTATTGCTTATTTTCGATTTAAATGGATATGATCATATGTCCGGCAGCTTTTCATGGCTCGCTTTCGCAAAAGGGACTGTCGGCACGTTTCCGTTTTATACCGCAATGGCCGGCTGTGTTCTGATTTTGCTCGGAGGATTGATTCCTGTCAGAAAAAAGAAGCGGATTTCTGTACAGGAAAGCGGGCAATCATTAAAATAATATATAAGCAGATCGTACGATATAAGAGAAAAAGGAAGAGGATAATATGCTGTTTGTCTTTTTAACAATTGCTGCATTGGGATTGTCGTTTTGGGCACAATTTAAAGTGAAAAGTAATTTTCAGAAATACTCAGACGTGGAAGCTTCCAGTCAGCGGACCGGGGCGGAAACGGCAAGACGGATTCTTGATATAAACGGTTTATATGATGTGCCGGTAGAACCGGTAAGAGGCACTTTAACAGACCATTACGACCCGACGGAGCGGGTGGTGCGTTTATCTGAGCCGGTCTATTACGGCCGCTCCATTTCCGCCATTTCCGTCGCTTCCCATGAAGTCGGACATGCTTTGCAGCACCAGGAATCTTACGGCGCGCTTGTGTTGAGGCACAAAATTTTTCCGGTCGTCAATTTTGCCTCCGGAGTCGCCCCTCTGCTTTTCTTGGGCGGAATGCTCCTTGGCAGCTTGAATTTAATCGGGCTCGGCATTATTTTGTTTTCTGCCGCTGTTTTTTTCCAGCTTGTCACACTGCCTGTCGAGTTTAATGCCAGCGCGAGGGCGAAGCGGATTATCGTGTCGGAAGGATTCATTCGCAACAGTGAAGAACACGGCGTGAATAAAGTGCTGAACGCCGCTGCGCTGACGTATGTGGCTGCGGCGCTCGTTTCATTATTCGAGCTGCTTCGTTTTGTGATGATTTTCTTAAATGGTCGTGATGAGAATTAACACGAAGGAGGTGGCCCCTTACCGTTTGCGGTAGGGGTTTTTTTGCTTATATTAAAACTGATTCTCATTTTGCTGTTAATCGGATTAACGGCCATCTTTGTCGCTGCGGAATTTGCGATTGTCAAAATCCGCGGTTCAAAAATTGCAGAGCTGGTTGAAACCGGTGACAGCCGGGCGCTTGCGGCGCACAGGGTGATTACAAATCTCGACGAGTATTTATCAGCGTGCCAGCTCGGCATTACGATTACGGCGCTCGGACTCGGCTGGCTCGGCGAACCGACAATTCAGCGGCTTCTTCATCCTGTTTTCAGTCTGATCGGAATGCCGTCATCCATTACGCACGTCGTCACGTTTATTGCGGCGTTTATCGCTGTTACGTATCTGCACGTCGTCATCGGCGAGCTTGCGCCGAAAACGATATCCATTCAAAAAGCTGAAGCCGTCAGTCTGTGGACGGCGAAACCGCTCATTCTCTTTTATAAAGTGATGTATCCGTTTATCAAGCTGTTAAACGGCTCAGCCGGATTTTTGGTCAAGCTGTTCGGATTTCATTCGGTGAAAGAACATGAAGTCGTGGTCAGTGAAGAGGAATTGCGGCTGATTTTGTCTGAAAGCTATAAAAAAGGTCAAATCAATCAATCCGAATTTCGTTACGTCAACAAAATATTTGAATTCGATAACCGTGTCGCCAGAGAAATCATGGTGCCGCGCACCGAAATCGCCGCCATCTCGCTCGAGCAGTCAGCTGATGAAGCTATGCACCTGATCATCAACGAGCGGTATACGCGATATCCGGTCATTAAGGAAGATAAAGACCACATTCTCGGCATTATTAACAACAAGGATTTATTTAAAGCGTATTTTCTCGGCCGCTCCATCGAGTTAAAAGAAATGATGCGTCCGGTCATCAGAGTCATTGAAAGCATCCCTGTCCAGGAGCTGTTAATCCGCATGCAGAAGGAGCGGATTCATATGGCGATTCTTGTTGACGAATACGGCGGTACGGCGGGACTTGTGACCGTCGAAGACATATTGGAGGAAATCGTCGGCGAAATCCGGGATGAATATGACCAGGACGAAATGCCCCACATCGTCAAAAAAGGCGAGCATCATTATGTGATGGACGGAAAAGCGCTGATAGAAGAGGTGAATGATCTTCTTGATATCGCGATCGAAAATGAAGACATAGACACGATTGCGGGCTGGCTCCTCACACAAAAAATGGAGCTGAAAAACGGTGATGTGTTTCATGCTGAAGGATGCGAATTCAAGGTGCTTGAAGCAGAAGACCACCATATCCGCTTTGTTGAAATTAAAAAAACCGATTTCTGAGCCTCCTGCTTTTGCAATGAGGCTTTTTTTGCGAAAAAAATGCTTCTTCATCCCGCTCCTTCATATGCTGTAGAGAAAGGAGTGAACGGTATGAAAACGGATTGGTGGAAAACGGCGTCCGTCTATCAAATTTATCCCCGCAGCTTTATGGATTCGAACGGGGACGGAATCGGCGACATAAACGGCATCAGAGCAAAGCTTCATTACATAAAAGAGTTGGGGGCTGATGTGATCTGGCTTTGCCCCGTTTTTGACTCGCCGGGCGCCGACAACGGCTACGATATTCGAAACTACAAACAAATCGCCGAAGAATTCGGGACGATGGAGGATTTTGACCGGCTCCTCGCGGATATCCATGCGCTCGGCATGAAGCTGATTATAGACCTCGTCGTCAACCATACGAGTGATGAACATCCTTGGTTTATCGAATCGCGCTCAGCGAAAGATTCCGAAAAACGGGACTGGTACATCTGGAGAGACGGAAAAAACGGCAAAGAGCCGAACAATTGGGAAAGCATTTTCGGCGGATCGGCGTGGGAATATGATCAAAAGACAAACCAGTATTACCTTCACCTGTTTGATAAAAAACAGCCTGATTTAAATTGGGAAAACGAAACGATGAGGCAGTCCGTTTATGAGATGATCCGCTGGTGGCTTGATAAAGGAATTGACGGCTTCCGGGTGGATGCCATTTCTCACATCAAGAAAAAAGAAGGGCTCCCTGACATGCCGAATCCGGACGGTCTCCCGTATGTCCCGTCCTTCCCGTATCATATGAATACAGAAGGCATTGTGGATCTCTTAAAAGAGCTGAAGCGGGAAACATTTTCACATTATCCGATCATGACGGTCGGCGAGGCGAACGGGGTGACGGCTTGGGAGGCGGCTGATTGGGCCGGTGAAGAAAACGGCGTCTTCCATATGATTTTTCAATTTGAACACCTCGGTCTTTGGGATACGGATGATGATCAAAGCATTTGCATCCCGGCGCTTAAGCGCGTTTTGTCCGAATGGCAGAACAGCCTTGAAGGAAAGGGCTGGAATGCGTTATTTATGGAAAATCACGACCAGCCCCGATCCGTTTCGGTATGGGGTGACGAACGGTTTTTGACAGAAAGCGCTAAGGCACTTGCCGCGATGTATATGCTGATGAAAGGCACGCCGTTTATTTACCAGGGACAGGAGCTCGGCATGACCAATGTTTCGTTCCCATCCATTGAAGATTACGACGACGTCACAATCAAACAGCTGTATGAAAAAGAGACGTCCCGCGGCGTTCCGCATGAAAAAGTGATGAAGACGATCTGGAAGAAGGGCCGGGATCATTCACGGACACCGATGCAATGGAGCGGGACGGCGAACGGCGGGTTTTCTGATGTTTCTCCGTGGCTCGGGGTGAATCCGAATCACACATGGCTGAATGCTGCATCGCAAATGAAGGATGAAACATCTGTATACCATTTCTACAAACGGCTGATCGCCCTCAGAAAAGAACATGACGTATTGATCAGCGGAACTTATGAATTGCTGCTTCCAAAAGACCGGCAGATTTATGCCTACCTAAGAAAAAACGGAACGGAAACCGCCCTGATCATCACCAATCTGTCTAAAACTCCCGCATTATACAGGCATCCCGGTTATCCGCTTGCTGCCGATGCGCTCGTGCTCGCAAACATGGAAACACCGCCGCATCGGCATGTGACATCCTTCCTTTTAAAGCCTTATGAGGCCCGCGTATATATATGGTAAAAAACTTCAGTTTTTGGGCTGAAGTTTTTTATGATCTGCGTTTATCATCGCGATCCGACAGGAAAAGACAAATACAGAAACGAATATGGGAAAGGAAGAGAAAAAGAGAGGAGGCATTCATATGCTGAAACAATTGCAGATTCAAACAAACAGACGGGATGAAATGATCGACATCACACATGAAGCGGAAGCGTTTCTCCGCGAAACCGGCGTGAAAAACGGTTTGGCGCTCATATACTGTCCCCATACTACCGCCGGCATTACCATCAATGAAAATGCCGACCCGGATGTAAAAAGGGATATGCTCCGCAGGTTTGACGAAGTGTATCCGTGGGAGCACGAACTGGACCGGCATATGGAGGGAAATACGGCGGCACATATGAAGGCGAGTACAACGGGCGCATCCCAGCATGTCATCATAGAAGGCGGGCGCCTGATCCTCGGAACGTGGCAGGGCATTTATTTTTGCGAATTTGACGGTCCGAGAAACAGAACATGTTATATCAAAATCCACGCTGAAACGGAGGCATCCGCAAATGAGTGAGTGGATGGACGCCTTATCATTAACAAAGCCGGTCATTCAGGCGCCGATGGCCGGAGGGCTTGTCACGCCGCGCCTGGCTGCGGCGGTATCAAATGAAGGGGCGCTCGGAAGCCTCGCTTCAGGATACGTCAGCCCGCCGGCGCTTGAAAAACAGCTTATCGAGATGAAAGACCTGACCGACCGCTCCTTTCAAGTGAATCTGTTCGTCCCGGAAGAAAGGCAGATGCCTGAGGAGGAACTGATTGAACAATGGAAAGCGCGCATCCCAAGGGCAAAAGACGCCAAGCCGTTCTCCGATCTGAAAGAAGAGTGGAACGATTTTGAAGAAAAAGCGGACCTTCTGATCCGTTACGGGGTCAAAGCGTGCTCATTCACCTTCGGCCTGCCGCCGGAAGAAACGGCGGAAAAGCTGAAGAAAAACGGCTGCTTCCTGTTCGGCACGGCGACAACGCCGGAGGAGGCGAAGGCTTTTGAAGAGCGGGGAATGGACGCCGTTATCCTTCAAGGAATAGAAGCCGGGGGACATCGCGGATCGTTTCTGCCGGTTAAAGGAGAACCGGCTCTCGGTCTTATGGCGCTCATTCCGCAGGCAAAAGACGCGCTGAATATCCCGGTCATTGCGGCAGGCGGCATTTTTGACCGCCGCGGGGTGCAGGCGGCCCGATGTTTAGGTGCGGACGGCGTTCAAGTCGGCACGCCGTTTCTCCTTTGTGAAGAAAGCAGCGCTTCACCGGCATATCAAAAAGCCATTGCCGAATCAAAAGGAGCCGACACACGGCTGACCACCTTGTTTTCGGGAAAACAGGCGCGCGGAATCGTGAATCAGTTCATGAAAACATATGAAGCTGACGAGGGGAATACGCTGCCTTATCCGCTGCATAATACGCTCACAAAGCCGATGCGCGGGCATGCGGCTCAATCGGGAGATGCGGAGTACATGTCTTTATGGGCGGGCCAGTCCGCCGCGAAACTTGAAGGGCCGACAGATGTGAAAGCTGTTTTGGACCGCTTGTGCCGATCATAATCAAGATGCTGTGAGGTGATGGAAGATGAAGATTCTTCAAATGTCCTATAAAAAAAGAGGAAATATTGAGTTTGTTTTTGAAGATTTTCCGCATTCCAAAGTCACCATGGCGCCGATTAAAGGGTATTACTTTGTCCGGGCCATTAAATGGAGCAGATGGGACAGAGCCGTCACCCGCCATGATTTAGAGAAGTTTGAATGGGCGGCAAACCAAGCGCTCGGCACGACGGCTTTTTACCGAAAAAGAAAAGCATTTCACATCCCATCGTCACATTGACAGACGATGGGATTGTTTTAATGCATCATCTGATAAAGCGCGGGCGCATCAAGCCTTGTCGCCTGAGAAAGCAGATAAGCTGACTGCACGGCATCTCTTTTTCTTAAAGAATTCAATTTCTGGATAATCTGTTCAGCGGTCAGAATCCCGAGACCGTGGGCGAAATATCGGTCATTCCCCATCACAATGACATTTTCTCCCCGCCACTGGGCCTTTGCAGGATTAAAATCAGGATTTTTAAAATATAAACAATCTCCCCTTAAAAAGTGGCTGCCGGTTTCCGTGTAGATCGGCAGATGCTCATAGTGCCAGTCATACAAAGTAATATCCGGGAAACGGCGGTCAAACCGCTCTTCACCGATTGTCTTTAAAACGGCCAGATAATAAATCACAACAATGGCCGTCGCGCATTCAAATGCATAAAACGCCCCGTTTTCAACAATATCCCGAATCGCTTTTGAAGCGGGAATTCTGTACTTCAGCTCCAGGGCTCCTTCCGGCGTCAGTCTCCAATAAGCCGTATTTCCGTATGTTTTGGCGAACGTTGCAAATTTTGCGCCTGATCCGTGCAGTTCTCTTGCGGCTTCCACAATATGGCGCCGCACCCGTGCTTCAAACATCAGTTCAGCAATCGATCCGTAATCAAATTGTACGGGAGAATGGGTCAGTTCATTTAGATACGGAACAAGGCTTTCTTCCGTTTGCCAATTAGCAATGTCCTGGGGCCGAAGCACTTGGCCGGAAATGATAATCATCTGCCGCCCCCCCTATCTTTTTTTATAAGATATGCAGGAAGCTTGGGCAATGAAAATCAAGTCATGAAAAAGGAGGAAATGTTAACAAAATGTGAAAATTGAGCCGATATATAAGGTATCACACATGAAGGAGCAGCTTAATATGAAAAAATTCATCAATTGGTGCACGAAGGCTTCGATTTCACGTAAATTAATCATTTCATTTATCTTGATCTTAATCATACCGATTCTCGTGTTACAATTCAGTTCGTACCATACGGCGAGCAATTCGCTGGATGATCAGATTTCAGGCAACGCGAAAAACAACATCGAATCTTTTAACACAACGATTACAAATGATATCGGCGCAAAAGCAAAGGCGATTGAATTTTTCAGTGAAACCTTAAAAGGGTCATCATTCTCAAAGAAAAACATGTCCGCTCTTAAAGAAAAGTTCGGGCAATACACGTCTATTCATAAGGACGTAGCCCGCATTTACGGAGGAACGGAAGACGGCAGCTACACACAGGCGCCGAAGGAAAATACTCCGGCTGATTACGATCCGAGAACACGCCCATGGTATAAAGACGCTGTAAAGGCCGGCGGCACGCTCGTTGTCACCGACCCTTACACCGCAGCAAGCGACGGCAGCATGGTCGTCACCGTGGCAAAGCAGATGCAGGACGGAACAGGAGTAGTGGCCATGGATATTACGATTGACCAGCTGCTGAAGCGAATGCAGGGAATCAAAATCGGCCAAAAAGGCTTCATGTTTATTACATCTAAAAATAAAACCTATGTCGCGCATAAAGACCACAAACCGGGCGATAAAGTCTCAACCCCGTGGCTGAATGAGGTATACAGCAAAGAAAGCGGAATGATTTCATACAAGCTTGGTGATGAAAATAAAAAAATGGCGTTTACGACAAATAAACTGACCGGCTGGAAAATAGAGGGGAGCATGGAGCTCACCGAAATTAAAGACGCCTCACAACCGGTGCTGACGATGGGAATGATCGTCCTTGCAGCATCCATTATCATCGGAGGAATTTTAATTCTGTTTATTGTCAGATCCATTACAACACCGCTGAAACGCCTTGTCCGCTCGTCTAAACAAATCAGCGGCGGAGACCTGACTGAAACCATTGAGATCCGCTCGAAAGATGAACTGGGCGAACTGGGTGCAAGCTTTAATGAAATGGGAGAATCTCTGCGCGGACTGATCAGCGCGATCCAAAACTCAGTCGACAACGTGGCCGCGTCATCAGAAGAGCTGACCGCTTCAGCTTCGCAGACAAGCAAAGCGACGGAGCATATTACGATGGCGATTGAGCAGTTTTCAAACGGAAACGAAGAGCAGAGTGAAAAAGTCGATTCAAGCTCAGCCAAGCTGAATCATATAAATGACGGGCTCGCCGCCGTTTCCCGCACATCATCATCCATTACGGAAGCATCTAAACAATCGAAAGAAGCTGCCGGCACCGGGGAAGAATATGTGCAGCAAACCGTCGGGCAGATGAATCTCATCAATCAATCCGTCCAGCAGGCGGAAGCTGTTGTAAAAGGTCTTGAGGCCAAATCAAAAGACATCGCTCATATTTTAAGAGTCATCAACGGCATTGCCGATCAGACAAACCTGCTTGCATTAAATGCAGCCATTGAAGCGGCAAGAGCCGGTGAATACGGGCGGGGCTTCTCAGTGGTAGCCGAAGAAGTGAGAAAGCTTGCCGTCCAATCCGCCGGTTCTGCAAAAGAGATTGAAAAACTCATTCAGGAAATCACGGCTGAAATTAATACTTCGCTTCACATGTTTACATCCGTTAATGAAGAAGTGCAATCAGGACTTGCGGTGACGGATCGAACGAAAGAAAGCTTCCAGAATATCTTCGGCATGACAAACGACATCGCCGAGAAGCTGCAATCCATGAACGGCACGGTTGAACAGCTGTCAGACAGCTCTCAGCACGTCTCAGCCGCGGTAACCGATATTGCGGACGTTTCACGGGAAAGCGCAGCAAGCATTCAGGATATTGCCGCATCCGCAGAAGAACAGCTTGCATCTATGGAAGAAATCAGCACATCCGCCGACACTTTGGCGCAAATGGCCGAAGAACTGCGGGAATTAACAAAACAATTTAAAATCAACTAGTAAAAAAGGACGCTTTCCGGATGGAAGGCGTCTTTTTTTATGGTTTCTTCGAGAAAATTAAATAAAAAGTCTTACTTACAAAAAGAGCATATAGAACTATTTTTCATTTATGACTAAATTTTCAATGTAATAAAAAGGGAGATTGCCGATATAAACAGTAAATGATTGAAAGAGGTTTACAAAATTGAAAAAAACAGCAAAAAACATCGCAAAAAAATCAATAGCCAGAAAACTCATCATTTCATTTTTACTGATCTTAATCATTCCGGTAGCAGTGCTGGCTGCCAGCGCCTATCGTTCGGCTGCCTCATCCGTTGAAAATCAAATGATGGAAAGCGCCGAAGGGAATGTGCAAATCTTAAACAATATGATTGATGACCGGATCGGGACGTTTACAAAAAGCTCAGCATATTTCAGCGAATGGGCGACAAGCGCAAAATTTAAAGAAAAAAACCAAACGGAAATGAAAGAAAGATTCAAGCAGTTCATAGAAAGCAATGATAAAGCTGCCGCCGTATTTTCAAGCAGCAAGGATGGCACGTTTACACGTTATCCTCATGCCGATATGCCGGCTGATTTCAATCCGCTTGAGAGAAACTGGTATCAAGAAGCCATGGAGAACAAAGGGCAGACCATCATCACGGACCCTTATCAGTCCATTTCAAACAAAAAGATGGTCGTCACCATGGCCCGTGCGGCTCAGGACGGATCAGGGGTCGTCGCCATTGATATTAAAATCGACGATCTCATTACGATGACAAAAGAAGTCAATATCGGAAAAGAAGGATATGCCTTTATCCTCAGCAAAAATAAAAAAGCCGTTGCCTACAGCAATGAAAAATCCGGCGCGGCGGTATCTGGAAAATGGGTTGATACATTATACAGCGGGGAAAAAGGCGATTTTGAATATACGATGAACGGAAAAGCGAAAAAAATGGCGTATGTCACCAATGAGGCGACAGGCTGGAAGATCAGCGGAACCATGTCTGTTGATGAAATCAAGGATGCGGCAAGACCGGTTTTGATCACAGCCATTATCATTTTGGCCATAGCGGTTGCCGCAGGAATGGTTTTCATTTATTTTGTCATCCGCTCTATTACAAAACCGTTAAAACGTCTCGCAGCGTCAGCGGAAAAAATCAGAAGCGGAGATCTGACGGAAACCATTCAAGTCAGCTCTCAAGATGAGCTTGGCGTGCTCAGTAAAAGTTTTAATCATATGACAGATTCACTCCGGACGCTTATTCAGGGAATTCAGGACTCTGTTGAACATGTCGCTTCCTCCTCAGAGGAGCTGACGGCTTCCGCCGAGCAGACGAGCAAAGCAACGGAACATATCACCCTTGCGATTGAACAGTTTTCTAATGGAACGGAAGACCAAAGTGAGAGCATTGAAAAAGCGACAGCCCAAGTGAATGACATGAAAGACGGGCTCAGCGATCTGGCGGAAGCGGCAGCCGTTGTGACGGAAACTTCTATTGAATCGGCAGAGATATCCGGTGCCGGAGAGCGGCTTGTTAAGAAAACAGCAGGCCAGATGGATACCATTGACCAATCTGTGAGTAAAGCGGAACAAGTCGTAAAGGGGCTTGAGCACAAATCGCAGGACATCACCAGCATTTTGCGCGTCATTAACGGCATTGCCGATCAAACGAATCTTCTCGCTTTAAATGCAGCCATTGAAGCGGCAAGAGCGGGAGAGTACGGACGCGGTTTTTCAGTCGTTGCCGAAGAAGTGAGAAAGCTTGCCGTCCAATCAGCCGATTCAGCAAAAGAAATCGAAACCTTAATCCATGAAATCGTTAAAGAAATTCATACATCGCTCGGAATGCTGGAGTCCGTCAATCACGAGGTGAAAAGCGGACTTCAGCTGACGGACGAAACGGAAAAAAGCTTCCGGGACATTTCTGTCAAAACAAATCAGATTGCCGGTGAACTGCAAAATATGAATGCAACCGTAGAACAGCTTTCCGCCGGATCTCAGGAAGTATCGAACGCTTCAGAGGATATCGCGGCCGTCTCCAGACAAAGCGCGGCCGGCATTCAGGATATTGCGGCTTCTGCTGAAGAGCAGCTCGCCTCTATGGAAGAGATCAGTTCATCCGCCGTCACGCTGGAAAAAATGGCTGAAGAATTACGCGAGCTGACAAAACGCTTTAAAATAAGTTTTTAATTAAGTCTAAAAGACTACTTTTGTAATAGGTAAAAAGTATGTTTTGTTATATTTCTTCTTTTTAGATATGTATATTTACCCATAATAGCCGATATGAAGGGTAAACACGTAAGAGGAGATATAGCAGATGAAAAAAATCATGCAAATCATCAAGCAGAGATCGCTTACAAGAAAACTGCTCATTTCTTTTTTGGCCATTCTTATTCTGCCGATTTCAACGCTGGCTTTTATCGCATATCAATCGGCGGTAAGCACGCTTGACAAGCAGGTGATGGGAAGCGCATTAGATAATGTGCAGCAGATTAATAATATGATCAATACCAGCATCAGCCAGAAGGAAGACGGAACGGCATATTTCAGCGATTGGCTCACCAAGGATCGGTACAAGCCGAAAAATCAATCGCAAATTATCGATAAATTCACAGAGTATATGAAGATCAATAAAGATGTGGAATCCATCTATACGAGTGACACGGAAGGCCATTTCACACGGTATCCCGATCTGCAGATGCCTAAAGGATATAATCCGCTTGAAAGAGACTGGTATAAAAAAGCCATGGAAAACAAAGGGAAAGTTGTTGTAACAGATCCTTACCGCACGGCTTCCACCAATACGATGGTCGTGACGATCGTTCAGCAGACGAAAGACGGCTCAGGGGTCGTCGCCATCAATATGAAAATCGAAGAACTTCTGAAAACGACAAAGAAAGTGAAAATCGGAAAATCCGGCTACGCTTTCATCCTGACGAAAGACAAAAAAGTGGTCGTTCACCCGAACCGCACGTCAGGCACAGCATTAGACGGAGATTGGGCTGAACAGCTGTACAGCAGCAAAAAAGGTGATTTTCAATACAAATACGACGGCCAGGAAAAGAAAATGGCTTATGATACGAACGAGCTGACAGGCTGGAAAATCAGCGGAACGATGTATGTGGACGAGATTCATGAAGCGGCGCTGCCGGTCCTTCATCTGTCCCTGCTCGTTCTGTTGTTAGCAATTGTCATCGGAACCGTCGTCATGGTGCTGATTATCCGTTCAATCACAAAACCGCTCAAGCAGCTTGTGACATCATCGAAACAGATCAGTGAAGGCGATTTAACCGAAACGATCGAGATTCAGTCAAAAGACGAATTAGGCGAGCTTGGCAAAAGCTTTAACAATATGGCAGCTTCACTTCGGTCTTTAATCCATGCCATTCAGGATTCCGTGAATAACGTCGCGTCTTCCTCAGAGGAGCTGACGGCTTCAGCGGAGCAGACAAGCAAGGCAACCGAACATATCACACTGGCAATCGAACAATTTTCTAACGGAAATGAAAGCCAAAGTGAAAAAATTGAAAGCGCCGCGGAACATATTTACCAAATGAACAGCGGACTCAAAGATATGGCGAAAGCATCTGCCGTCATTACCGAATCCTCCGTCACATCAGCGGAAGTCGCCAATTCAGGCGGAAAGCTCGTCCACCAGACGGTCGGTCAAATGAACGTCATTGACCGGTCAGTGAAAGAAGCTGAACAAGTGGTGCGCGGGCTTGAAACAAAATCAAAAGACATTACAAACATTCTCCGTGTCATTAACGGAATCGCCGATCAGACAAATCTTCTTGCGCTGAACGCCGCAATTGAAGCCGCGCGTGCCGGTGAATACGGCCGGGGCTTCTCCGTCGTCGCAGAAGAAGTGAGAAAACTTGCGGTGCAGTCTGCCGATTCAGCGAAAGAAATCGAAAGCTTAATTATAGAAATCGTCAACGAAATCAATACATCTCTTGGCATGTTCCAATCCGTCAACAAAGAGGTGGAGAGCGGGCTGGATATTACGAATCAGACCGAAACGAGCTTCAGGCGGATTTCGGAAATGACGAACCAGATCGCCGGAGAAATTCAAAACATGAATGCGACAGTAGAACAGCTGACAGCCGGTTCGCAGCAGATTTCAGGAGCTTCTGAGCAAATCGCGTCCATCGCAAAAGAAAGTTCAGCCAGCATTCAGGATATCGCGGCCTCCGCCGAAGAACAGCTGGCTTCCATGGAAGAAATCAGTTCGTCTTCAGAAACGTTATCCCAGATGGCGGAAGAATTACGTGATATGACGAAACAATTTAAAATAGAATAATAGGTCATAGAACACCCAAATGTGCTGTTTGGGTGTTTTTTTTAGTTTTTTTAATAAATCTTTTATCCTAGCTGTCGATAATAAATTTAGCTTTTCAAAGAAGGAGACGAAAAAAATGAAACAACTGATACATTGGATCAAACAGCCATCCATCAGCAAGCCGCTTATCACGGCATTTTTAGCCGTATTGGTGCTTCCGGTCGGCATACTTGCCTACTTCAGCTACCAAACGGCAGGGAGTACATTAGAAAACGAACTGACCCGGAGCGCTCAAGGAAATGTCAGCGAACTGAACAGCGTGCTGGAAAACATGCTCAAAGGCAAGCTGAAAGCACTTGACTATTACAGTGAATCAATCACAAAGGAAAAAATGAACAAAAAAAATAAATCCGACCTGCTTGAAAATATGAAGCAGTATGTCACCGTAAATGACGATATCACATCAATGTATGCCGCGTCCGCCGACAAAGCGTTTGTGAAATATCCGTCCGCTGACGTGCCGTCCGATTTCAATCCGCTCACGCGCGAGTGGTATACAAAAGCGGTAGAAAAAAGCGGACAGCCGGTGTTTACCGATCCTTATAAGGACGCTGCAACCGGACAAACGGTCGTTACGATTGCCCAGCAGACAAAAGACGGCTCAGGCGTTGTAGCGCTGGATATTAAACTGGGCGACCTTTTGAACGCTTCCGAACGCGTACAGATCGGTCATAAAGGATTTGCTTTCATTACAACGGGAGATAAAAAATACATTGCCCATCCGACCATCAAAGCGGGAACGGAAGGCTCCGGAGAGTGGACGAAAGAAGTATTTTCTAAATCAAGCGGATCGTTTGAATACACGTTTGAAGGACAGCAAAAGAAAATGGCCTTCACGACAAATAAACTGACGGGCTGGAAAATCGCCGGCACATTCTTTGTCAGTGAGATACATGACGCAGCCGCGCCTGTCATGGAAATGGCGCTGATCATTCTTGCGGTTTCTCTTATCGTCGGCGGGATTTTAATCTTCTTTATCGTTCGCTCGATTTCAAAACCGCTCAAAAAACTTGTCTCGACATCAGCTAAAATCAGTGACGGCGATTTAACCGAAGTTATTAACATCAGGTCGAAAAATGAATTCGGTCAGCTCAGTCAAAGTTTCAATGAGATGTCGGCATCACTCAGGTCTGTCATCGGTGTCATTCAATCATCCGTCGAACATGTCGCTTCTTCATCCGAAGAGCTGACGGCATCTGCCGGTCAGACAAGCAAGGCGACCGAGCATATCACACTGGCGATTGAGCAATTCTCAAACGGAAACGAATTACAAAGCGAGAAATTGGAAGAAAGTGCTGATCACCTGTCCCAAATGAATACGGGCATTGCTGAGACGGCGAATGTATCGGCGGAAATTACCGAATCGGCCATTCAAACCTCTGATACGGCCGGAAGCGGAGAAAAATTAGTGGCGAAAACGGTCGGCCAGATGAAAACAATTGATCGTTCCGTACAGCAGGCGGAAGCGGTCGTAAAAGGGCTGGAAACGAAGTCGCATGACATTAAGAGCATTCTGAACGTCATTAACGGCATTGCCGATCAAACAAACCTGCTTGCTCTAAACGCGGCTATCGAAGCGGCCAGAGCCGGCGAATACGGGCGCGGTTTCTCCGTCGTTGCGGAAGAAGTGAGAAAGCTTGCCGTACAATCAGCCGACTCCGCCAAGGAAATCGAAACGCTGATTCAGGAAATCGTCAAAGAAATCGCCACATCGCTTTCTGTATTCCAAGCGGTGAATCAAGACGTGAAAGAAGGCCTCGATATTACGGACCAAACGGCCGAAAGCTTCAAAAAAATCTCGGGAATGACGACTCAGATTTCAGGCGCTTTGCAGCATATGAACGGAACGCTTGAGCAGCTTGCGGCCGGGTCGCAAAACGTGACAAACGCGGTGGAGCACATTACCTCAGTCGCCAAAGAAGGGTCCGCCGGCATTCAAGACATCGCCGCGTCAGCCGAAGAGCAACTGGCCTCCATGGAAGAAATCAGTTCCTCTGCTGAAACGCTTGCGAACATGGCCGAAGAACTGCAGCAGGTCACACGGAAATTTACGATTCAGTCTGAAGACGAAGAACAGCTGTAACGAGCTGTTTCTTTTCCTCAGCTGAAAAAAGCGATACACTTGAAAAAAAGAAGGGAGTGGCAGTGATGAGATTAGAAGGCAAGAAAGTCATAGCGCTTGTCAGTGACGACTTTGAAGACTTAGAGCTTTGGTATCCCGTCTACCGGATGAGGGAGGAAGGCGCGATCGTCCATTTAATAGGAGAAGAAGCCGGCCGTTCATACAAAGGAAAATACGGCGTGCCCGCGACGGCGGATTACGATTTTAAGAGCCTGATTATTCAGGAGTATGATGCCGTGCTCGTGCCTGGCGGCTGGGCTCCTGACAAACTGAGAAGATATCCGGAAGTTTTGGACATCATCCGTACGATGAACGAGCAGAAAAAGCCGATCGGCCAGATCTGCCACGCAGGCTGGGTGCTCATATCTGCCGGAATTCTCGCAGGAAAAAAAGTAACGAGCACGCCCGGCATCAAAGACGACATGACAAATGCCGGGGCACAGTGGCTGGATGAAGCTGTCGTAACTGACGGCCATATTGTATCAAGCCGCCGCCCGCCCGACCTTCCGCACTATGCAAAAGCGTTCGCTGACCTGTTAGCGTCCAAATAAAAAACATCCGCCCGAAACCCGGGCGGATGTTTTTAGTTTTGATCGGCGGGAAAGACAATTCCGATTTGTTTTCTCGCTTCTTCCATAATGCTTGCCGTAATGAAAGAGCGTTCAAAGGTATTTTCGGAAGACTCCTGCTGTCCGTTCCGAAGAAGGCTGATGAATTCAGCCGTTTCATAATACATCGCCGGTTTCAGATCAGGAACGGAAATGTCCTCCATCCGTCCGTCACGATAGCGGATTTCCGCCCGCTCCGGTCCGTGAATGCTGTCCAGCACGATTGTGCCGTCTTCACCCTGTATTTCCGCCGGGGCAAACGAATTTGATATTTTTGAATGCATCAGTACCGCTTCAAACCCGTCGTATGACAAAATAACCGTGCCCTCGCCGTCAACGCCGGATGCTAGTTTATGACCGGTCGCAATGACGTTTTTCGGTTTGCCGAACAGGACGACGGCCGGATAAATGCAGTATACGCCGATGTCCATTAACGAACCGTTCGATAATTCAGGCTTAAACGCATTAAGCACCGTTCCGTTTTTATATGCATCATATCGTGATGAATATTGGCAGTAGCTTGCTGTGAATCTCCTGATCGGCCCGATTTTATGTAAGTGGTTTTGAAGCATGCTGAAGTTCGGCAAAAACGTCGTTTTCATGGCCTCCATCAAGAGAACGCCGTTTGCTTTGGCTGCGTGAATCATGTCTTCCGTTTCCCTTGCGTTAGACGCAAACGGTTTTTCGCACAGCACATGCTTGCCGTGTTCCATAAAAAGGATTGCCTGCTCCTTATGGCATGCATTCGGGCTGGCGAGATACACCGCATCATAGGCTTCGCTTTCCGCCAATTCTCTCAGGCTGGTGAAATAATGAGCTGCACCGTGCTTGCCGGCAAATTCCGCAGCGCGTTCCTCAGTTCTGGAATAAACCGCCGTTAATTGAAAATCATCAATAGCAGAAGCCGCCTCCAGAAATCGTTCTGTAATCCAATTCGTTCCGACTGTTGCAAATCGAATCATTGCTATCGCTCCTTCTATGTATTGGCTTACATTATAGCTGTTTTTCAAAGAAACATAAATGGAAAAAAGGCTGTCCGCCAAAAGTATAGGAAAAATTCCCATAGAGACCGGTTATTATTTTTCATTATAGGAACGATAGTGTACAATTTAAGTAAAATACATATGATGGAGGAACAATAGTGGAAACATTGCAAACATGGGGCGGCAGATTTAAACAGTTTTTCTTAGACAATAAATTTGTCTTGTTTTTGCTTGTATTGCTGCTCATCGGTCTCAATATCCTTGTCTTTATGAAGACATCATTTATTTTCACACCCATTATCGTCCTGCTCAAAACGATTGCACTCCCCGTTATTTTGACAGGAATTGTTTATTATCTGCTTAATCCGATCGTAGATATATTGGAAAAAATAAGAGTGAAAAGAGTCTATTCCATCCTGCTCCTTTACCTCATTATTATAGGGCTGATTACGATTACGATCGTTTCTATTATTCCGTTTTTAAAGGAACAGATCATGAGCCTGATCGACAACCTGCCAAAATATGTGGACATCGTTGAAGATCAGACGAAAAGCCTGATCGGAAGCGATTTTGTAAATCAGGCGCAAAAGACGATGAATATCAACATTTCCGATCTTGCCAATAAAGTATCGGCGCAGGCGGCGACAATTGCAAACAGCACATTTACCGGAGTCGGGAATTTTATCGGTGCGCTGACGGAAGTGATTATTTCAATTGTGACCGTGCCGTTTATTTTGTTCTATTTGCTGAAAGACGGCAAAAAACTGCCAATCTATATCTTGAAATTTGTGCCCACCCGTCTGAAAGAACAAACGTATACGATGCTGAGTGAAATGAACCACAGATTAAGCTCCTATATCAGAGGACAGGTCATCGTCAGCTTCTGCATCGGGTTTTTATTATTTATCGGCTATCTGATTATCGGACTTGATTATGCGTCACTGCTTGCGGTCATTGCCGCTTGTACGAGCGTTGTTCCGTATTTAGGGCCGACCATTGCCATCACGCCGGCGATTATTATCGCTTTGGTCACTTCGCCTCTTATGCTGCTGAAGCTTGCGATTGTATGGACCGTTGTCCAGCTCGTGGAAGGAAAATTAATTTCGCCGCAGATCATGGGGAAAAATCTTCACATTCACCCGATTACCATCATCTTTGTTCTTTTAACCGCCGGAAAGCTGTTCGGGGTTGTCGGCATTATTTTAGCCATCCCGGGCTACGCGGTCATCAAAGTGGTCACGACCCATCTGTTTGATTGGTTCAAAATGCGCTCGCATTTATATGAAGAAGAAAAAAATGATGCCGTATCGAAGTCATAAAATCGGAACCGACATGATATTTATTATAAGACAGGCTTTCCTTCAGAGGAGAGCTTCTCTTTTGTAAATGATAAATGAAGGGAAGAATAGGATGACACTATGGGAGATGTTCACAGCAGCCGTTTTGGGGATCGTGGAAGGGCTGACGGAATACGCGCCGGTTTCTTCCACGGGACATATGATCATAGCGGATGACATCTGGCTGAAATCCGGAAGCCTGATGAATCCTGAAGCCGCCAATTCCTTCAAAGTGGTGATCCAGCTCGGTTCGATCCTGGCAGTGGCCATTGTGTTTAAGGATCGGATATTAAATTTACTCGGCCTCAAAAAAAACGTGACGCGCGACCAGCAGAAAGGATACAGGCTGACCATCGCGCAAATCGCTGTCGGTCTTGTTCCGGCCGCAGTGCTCGGCTTTTTATTTGAGGATTTCATTGACCGCTATCTATTCTCCGTCAGAACGGTCGCTTACGGACTAATTGCCGGAGCCGTGCTTATGCTGATTGCGGACTGGGTCAATAAAAGAAAAGATACGATCAATACGGTAGACAGAATCACCTACAAACAGGCTTTCTGTGTCGGTTTATTCCAATGTCTCGCCTTGTGGCCCGGCTTTTCCCGATCAGGCTCAACGATTGCCGGAGGTGTCATTCTCGGCTTGAATCATCGGGCAGCCGCAGACTTTACATTTATCATGGCCATTCCGATTATGGCGGGTGCAAGCCTTCTGAAGCTGGTGAAATACTGGAGCAGTCTTTCTCCTGACATGATTCCATTTTTTCTTGTCGGTTTTATCTGCGCCTTTGTCGTCGCTCTCTTAGTCGTCAAATTTTTTCTTCGGCTTATTAATCGGATTAAGCTTGTCCCGTTCGCCATTTACCGTGTCATCCTCGGCATCATTTTAATCATGCTCGTGCGATAAACGAAGAGGCCCCCGGAGGGTCTTTTCTATGTTTGAAAAACGTCTCAGAAAAATGTAAGCAAACTGAATTTTCGGCTTGAAATTCGAAGGAAACTCGTCTATAATAAAACATGACGTTACCGCACGGGGCCATAGCTCAGCTGGGAGAGCGCTACGCTGGCAGCGTAGAGGTCAGGGGTTCGAGCCCCCTTGGCTCCATACCTTTAAACCCTTATTCTATAAGGGTTTTTTTATTTGTCTGGAACAGAGCCAATAGCCCCAAAAAGCAATTGGGGACAATTTGGGGACGAAAAATTTATTTTGAGGAAGTTTAGTTGCTTTTCGCCTTCAATTAGGATTGAAGAAGCCGCCTTTAAAGGCGGCTTTGTTGTTTATCAATTTTCTTGCGGAGCAATCTTTGCTACTGGAGCACCACATAGCAGGAAGAATGCAAATACTGCTGGTGGGGAAATTGCTAAACCTATAGTTCCTAGAAATCCTACAACAGTCAGCCACTCGCCCTTTTCAATTGCTCTTTGAACTTGATTCAAAGCACCTTTACTTAAGTTAAGTGCATCCTCTAAACATCCTTGAACACTACTGATTTGGGCATCCGTATAATTATATTCCTTATTCATATAATTAGCGAAAGCGATCATGCCCTCTTTTTGAGCTGGAGGATAAGGAGACTTTTCAAGCTCATCTTCTTTGACTGTATAGCCGGTCTCTTTATCAAAAACTAGAATTTTAGTAAAGATGTGCTCAACTTCTGCAACAGATTTTTCAATTTGTTCTTCAGTTAAGCCATCTAAACCGTCCTTAGGATTCAACTGTGCTGCTGAAGCTGCTGGTGCTATTGTCGCAATAGCAAGAAAGAAAACCGACGCCAGAAAAAGAAATCTTTTCAACATTATAACTCCCCCTTTTGGAAAATTGTACAAGCAACTACATAGTAACACATTTTTTACCAAAGGAGGGTATATTTATCTGGTTTTAATCTGTTTAGACAGGATAAGTCAAATATCGACAAAAAAGATTAGGACCACAAATTCAAAGCAAGAAACGAAAGACCCCATGCTATTATGCCAAACATGACAGAGAACCTAAGACAAGCTTCAAATTTTGTAAGCCCTCGCTCTCTTTTTGCTTTACCTAATTTCCAATAAATAGCATATCCGGAGAACACCAAAATGATTACTCCGAGTCGAGACACATTTTCCAAAAATTTTATACCATCCATTGATTTTCACCTCGTTTATTTATGAGAAAAAATAAAGTAGACTTGAAGAGAGTCTACTTATAAACCTATTCCAAAGTACACACTTTCATAGAGCTTAAAACATTTGAGTGATAAAGTAATGCTCATTTTAAATGACACATCCTTAATCCCTCCCATTTATATTCCCTATACATTAGTTTTATTATCGCAAATTGAATGGCCATTTCCAACATTTAAGTGAAAATAAGTAATCTGTAATAAGTCTAATGGTATAGAAATAATGTTTCCTTTATTCAATAAAACTATGATCATTTTCCGGCAGACCGCAAAAAACTGCATTTATTTTACTAAACATATTATGGAAATGTTAGAATATTATATAAAAGGAGGAGTGGCCTTGTGAGTTCTGTTTTACCATCATCGGAGGTAGGCGTTAAAATTAATGAATGGTACAAAATGATACGTCAGTTCAGTGTTCCGGATGCGGAAATTTTGAAGGCGGAGGTGGAGCAGGAAATAAATGAGATGGAAGAAGACGAGTATTTACTGATTTACTACACCCTCATGAAATTCCGCCATCAGCTCATGCTGGATTATTTAGAACCGGTGACGACCCGCGTGAGACCGACAATTGACGAGCTGCTGGAAAAAATCGAAGCATCAAATAAAGGAATTTCCGGCCTGCTGTGCTATTACTCTTTATTTTTCCGCGGCATGTATGAATTTGATCAAAAGCAGTATGTAAAGGCGATCGGCTTTTATAGAGAGGCTGAAAAACAACTTGTTCATGTGCATGATGAAATTGAGAGAGCGGAGTTTCATTTTAAATTGGCTGAAGCATATTACGGTATGAAACAAAGCCACGTCTCCATGCATCACGTAAAGCAAGCGCTCGATATTTACGATCAGTATGAGTTGTATAAAGTCCGGAAAATTCAATGTCTATTCGTCATATCGGGGAATTATGTTGACTTTAAACGCTTTGAAAAAAGTTTGCCGCATTTAGAAAAAGCTTTAGAGTTGTCGAAACAAGTAAACAATAATGAAAGGCTGCTCAGTTCTGCTTATTACAACATAGGAAAGAATTACGGAGACCTAGAAGAGTATAGTAAAGCTGAAATCTACTTAAAAAAAGCAGCGGAGATATCTGAAAAGTATAAATTGGGTAACCTCCCGCATTCCTTGTTTACATACGCAAAACTTCTATTTAAACAAGGGAAAACAAGCGAGGCGATTCAAATCAGCAAAAAGGGACTTTCATCAGCGATATATCACGGGGATAAGCTGTTTGAATCTCTGCAAAAATATTTGGATGCTTTATATATTAATGCAATAGACCAAATGGGAATCAAAAAAACAATTGATTACCTTGAGAAAAATAAAAACTATTCGTATGTAGAAGATATTGCTCTTGATACGGCTGCTGTTTATGCAGAGTCAAAACAATATGACAAATCTTATTTTTATCATCGAAAAATGATTCAAACACAAAAACAAATTCAGAGGGGAGAATGCCTGTATGAATTTTAGAAAAGGCGTATTTATCATTGTATCGGCTGTCGTTTTAATGTCAGGGGTCGGTCTAACGGCATCAGCTGTTTCATTTGATGGATCATATCAAGTTTCATCTGATCGTAATCAAACCTAAGAAGGAGAGTGCCTGTATGAATTTTAAAAAGAGCATCTTCATCGTCCTGGGTCTGACATTGACTTTAGTATGTGGGTTGGGTATGAACTCGGTAGAAAAACAAGCACAGGATACAATCAAAGTAGCTTCTGACCGCCTTCAAACTTGAACGTATAAAGCCTTTTCTTCGGAAAAGGCTTTTTTAGTTTTCTTCATTAGTTTCAAAACATCCACCTGTTTTTTCCTTTCAATTGTTCAATGGAGGGGTTTTTCTCAAAGCGGGACATATAATAACTTTTCGTTCAAAATCAGTCATTTGATCATCTCCCAACTTCATAAGTCTCAAGGGAAAAAGAGAATCAAATACAATAAGCCATCTATCCCCCTTTAAGTCCTTCACACGAAATTCCTTCCGTAGGTGTTTCCATAATGAACTGCGCAGATAACCTTGCGTATGTATCCGTCGCCATAAAGCTCGAACGATAATTCTATGCTAATATTTAAAAAATATGGCACTCAATATTTATAAGTTCAATTTTCTTTTCAATTTATCAATTTAATGGAGGGAAAATAGAAAGGAGAGAAATGAGAAAGTATTTTGGGATCGTGTCGCTTATCATTCTTTTATTCACATTGTGCTTTCTGCCTCATATTCATTGGGCGCTTGGAATTCTAGGAATTGTCGTGGGGAGTATTCTGGCAATCAAATCACCTAAAGGAATTGCAAAGAATATTTCTTTTGTTATCCTGGCACTTTGTTTACTTTTACTATTATTCTTGATTGTGATGGGCGTTTTGATGGCAGGTCTAGTGGGAAATTAACTTTAATTTACAATCCTATTTGGGACCAACTTGTTCATTTTTCGCCAAACAGAAGATATTTTATCAGAAAGACTGGTCAGCAAACCCTATCATCTCCACACTGGCAGCGTAGAGATCAGGGGGGCGAGCCCCTTGGCTTCCATACCTTTATAAGTTTTTAATCCTCTGCAGCAGCCTCTGTGTTCTGCTTCATTTCTAACAACTAAATGAAAGGAATAAGAGGAAAATCTATCTTCTACTAACTCTTTCAGCGCAGTGGCACTTCTTTTAACAGCGCTCCCCGCTCTTTCTCTGTGGTCTTCACGTCTGCTTCAGAAATATGTGATTCAAAAAAATTGCCCGAAGGTGAGTACAAAGTAAGCTGCGGAACCGGACCGTAATGATTAAGAGCCCCTCTTTCATGAGGGGCTTTTTTTAATGCCGCTCCTGCTCTCCGTTTAATACCCCCAATATAACGGCGGATCATAATGCCGATACGGATCATTCGGATAATGCGTATTTGGCTGATAAGGTTTATTCATATCGTGAATACCCGTATTTTCAGACTGCCCGCAGTATTTATCGGGACCTATCACAGTTGATTTGCGGATCGGTGAAACAGCTTTTTCCCATTCCTGTTCATTCAGACAGTACGTATGCGCCATGATCTCGGGCGGCGTGAGGCGGAGAATATCCGAGCCGTAAATCACTTCAGGCGTATGGGCGTCAAATATGGCCAAAAGATGGGTATTATCTGAAGTCGCGATCTCATAATGCCACCACCCCTGCGGAATATTTGCCACTTGCCCGGGGGTGAGCGGGTAATTTCGTATTTTCCGGGTGAACGGATTCAGCATCGACACGGTTGCGGAACCCGAAATACAGTACACCAATTCAGCGGCATTTTGATGGGTATGCGGTTCAATCACATTTGTCTTGCTCAAAAAGATATCCAGTAATGAAATATTTTCAAGCGTGTTTAACTGTTTAATCCCCAATACATTAATAAAGTTCCGATGATCTTTAGTGAAAAAACGGCTCTCATTCACATCATATGTGAACTGTGTATTCGGAGACGTGTAATCCATATAAGAAACCATACAATCCCCTGCTTTCATGTGTAAACGTATAATTTCTACAATATGTGTCCCGGTTCCAATAGGTGAAAAAGGGAATAAAAACCAATGATTCCAAACTGAACACAATATTGTGACGACTTTTCTAAAGATTCATTTAAGATATATCTTTTATTCGAAATATCTCTTACTATAAAGATATATTAAAAATACATCTTTAGAAGGGTTGAGGATTAACATGCTGGATGAGAGAACAATAGACATCATCAAAAGCACAGTACCCGTATTGAAAACACATGGAGAAAACATCACAGGACGCTTTTATAACCTGATGTTTCAAGATCATCCCGAACTGTTAAATATGTTTAACCAAACGAACCAAAAGAAACAGACGCAGCGCGCAGCATTGGCAAATGCAGTCATTGCGGCTGCGGCGAATATTGATCAATTAGAACAAATCATTCCGGCGGTCAGACAGATCGGCCATAAACACACAAGCATCGGGGTAAAGCCGGAGCATTATCCGATTGTCGGAAAATATCTGCTTCTGGCGATCAAGGATGTGCTTCAGGATGCCGCAACTCCTGACATTATGGGAGCATGGGAAAAAGCTTACGGTGTTATTGCAGAGGCTTTCATCGGCATTGAAAAAGATATGTACAATGAGGCCGGATGGCAGGGATATAAAGAATTTACGGTGATAAAGAAAACCGAAGAAAGCAAAGACATCACATCATTTTATATCAAACCGAGCGACGGCTCTGCGCTTCCTGAATTTGAAGCGGGGCAATATATCAGCATTAAAGTGCGGATTGCAGATTCTCCTTATACGCACATTCGCCAATACAGCCTGTCTGATGCTGCCCGAAAAGGCGAATATCGGATTTCCGTGAAAAAGGACGGAGCGGTTTCTTCTCATCTCCACAATGAAGTTCAAGAAGGAGATAAACTTGAAGTCAGCGCACCCGCCGGGGATTTCAAACTGTCTTCCGCCGAAAAACCGGCTGTCCTTCTCAGTGCCGGTTCCGGAATCACGCCGATGATGAGCATGCTGAAAACAGCCGCCGAAAAACAGCCGGAGCGTTCTATTACTTTTATTCATGCCGCGAAAAACGGAGAGTACGCCGCGTTCCGCAAAGAAGTCGAGCAAGCTGCGGCAGGCGATCCGAATATTAACGTCATTTATGTATACAGTGAACCGTCGGAACAAGACCGCTCAGGGGACAAGCCTTTTTACAGCGGCCGGATTGATCAAAGCTTCTTAGAGCAGCTGCATCTGAATCAAGATACTGAATTTTACTTGTGCGGTTCAGCACCGTTTATGACGCAAATGAAAGATATGATTCTTGCACTCGGGTTTAAATCTGATTCCGTTCAATTTGAATTGTTCGGTCCTCAGCTGAGCATGGCATAAAAAAAGACTCCTCTTTGAGGGGTTTTTTGTTTGCACACATGTTCTTTCTCCGTCTTTTTCCCTATTTTATTGAAATTTTCATCAATGACCAGTAAAATTATAAATCTAGTGATTCCGGAATTAAAGGAAGGTTGATATGAAAAAGAAAGCAAAGACCAAAAGGGTGCTTGGATGCCTTTTTGCTGTATCTCTTATATTCGGATTATTTCTGGTATCAATGGTGTTTTCGAAATTCATAGCGACGGAAGAAAAACCGCCTGAAGAGGTGGACGGGCAGCAGGTCTTTATTGACAGCCTTTCCGGGCATGCTCAGATTTTATATGAGAAATATCATGTCCTTCCGAGCATCACCCTTGCACAGGCCATTCTCGAATCGGATTGGGGGAACAGTGAGCTTGCTGGAAAAGCGCGCAACCTGTTCGGTGTAAAAGGTGATTATAAAGGAAAACACGTCACGATGAAAACAGATGAATTTGAAAAAGGGAAACGAAAAACGATTCGGGCAAAATTCCGTAAGTACAACACGTTTTTTGAATCCATGGATGACCACGCCAAATTATTTGTCAAAGGAACGTCTTGGAATAAAAAGAAGTATAAACCCGTCATAGAAGCGGACGATTATAAATCAGCTGCGGCAGCCCTTCAAAAATCCGGCTATGCCACAGATCCCGACTATGCGGAAAAAATTAAAGATGTCATAGAAACCTATAACCTGAATGAATTTGACAAAATCAATGCCTCTCTTAAAGCAGTTGATAAGAAAGGCGCCATCAAAGACTACGCCATGGAAGATGTTTGGTCCAAGCCGTCGAAAGAGCAGCATTCTATTAAACTGGCATCGGCGCAAAAGTTTACCGGCCAGCATATTAAAGTTGTCTCTGAGAAGCAAAACGGCGGATCCGTCTGGTATCAATTTCAGGTGAAAGACAAGCTGATCGGCTGGGTTGACCAAACCGCCGTCCAGTTAAATGAAGAAACATAAGCATCACAAAAGCCGGCCGCAGCCGGCTTTTTTTACATTCCCTCTGTTTCAAATCTTTTAATATCACGTTTATGCCCCATCAGCACAAGGCAGTCACATTCATGGACGACAGTCTCCGGAGAAGGGGACAGCTGAATGTCTCCATTATGTTTCACGGCGAGAATGGTGCAGCCGAATCTGGCACGGACGCCGAGGTCAAGAATGGTTTTTAAATGGAGTTTTTTCGTGGCTGACAGTTCTACGATGCTATATTCATCTGACAGATCAATATAATTTAAGACGTTTTCATCCGACAGGCTTTGCGCAATCCTCACGCCCATATCCTTTTCCGGGTGAATAACACGATCAGCGCCGATTTTCTCAAGCACTTTGTGATGATAATAATTTTGCGCCTTCACCCAAATGTTAGGGATGTTCAGTTCTTTCAATAACAGCGTCGTCAGCGTGCTCGCCTGAATGTTGGCGCCGATTGCCACGATGACATATTCAAAATTTCTGATGCCGAGCGATTGAAGTTCGCTTTCTTCCGTCGCATTTGCCCGCACGGCATGAGTGGCATAAGAGGAGTATGCGTTGACCCGCTCTTCGCTGATATCGACGGCCAGCACCTCATGCCCCATTTTAAAAAGCTCTTTGCAGATGCTTCCGCCGAAACGGCCGAGTCCGATGACGGCAAATTGTTTATTTTTGATTTTTCCCAATCCTCATAACTCCTTAAGAAACTGTTTTTGTCACTCCAAATACAACAAACAAGAATGTACTCCTGTTTCAAAGGTTTGTCAATGTGAGAGCCGGAAGAAAAAACGGCACAAAAAAAGACCGGCTGACAAGCGGTGGGCTTGTGCCGGTCCGTTTTTCGCAATTATTTGCAGTTGCAAGGCTGTGTCGGCGGTGTGCTGCGTTTTTGAACAACAATTGTGTCCTCAGCATAGAATTTAGAGCCGATGCTCAATGATTTATTTTCTGCACGGAACTTATATGTACCTGCAGCAGGCAGCGTTTTATTATTAAGAGAAAGCTTAAATTCCGCCGCGCCGAGCAAATCAATGTTTAACGGAAGTCTGACTGTTTTGCCGTTATTCAGAATCTGTCTTTCACGCAAAGCGTGTCCGTTGATTGTATCCTTTGTTGTAGCCGCAAATCCGCTAGGAAGGGTAAATTCCATAACGCCTAAGCTCAGAATCGTGTTCGGGCGGTACGTCAATTCGATATCAGAAAATGACCATTCCTGCTGGCTGGCACCTGTGTATTTTGCAAATAAGGTAGCGGTCGCCTTTGTGGACATTTCCGGCTCGTGAACGGTTGAACCTGATTCAGCGGCGAATGACGCTGTCGGCAGAGAAAGCAGTAAAACCAAGCCGAATAAACTTGCCATGACAGTTGAGAAAAACTTTTGTTTCATATCAAAATCCCCCTTAAAAAAATTTGTCGATCGTTCTTAAAAAAGAACGACCGTACCTATAAAAATTTACCATCAATTTTAATGGAAGTAAATGGGGTTATGTTCCTATATTTCCTCGAAAACAATCAAATCACGTCGAAAAATGACGAAGAAAAAACGCCTGATTACGATTCAGGCGTTTTTTCGTCTGTTTCTATCGGAATAAAGTTAAAAATCTCTCCGCTCCGGACTGAATCGGCGAGCCGCTTCAGCCAATGATAATAGGCCTTCGAGCTTTCAAGCTGATCATATAACTGCCGCGCTTCTTCCTGTAATTCCGCGCTTCCTTCTTCTGCCAGCAAAACGGCCTGCAAATCCGCCTGGGCCTGTACGATGGCGGACAAATTCACCTGAACTTCCCGATCCCATTTCGGCGGGAAGAAATTCGTGAAAAACGTAAAGAAATCCTTTTCCGCTACAAATGTATGCTTCCGCGTGCCGCGGTGGAAGGTTTTTTTGACTACATTTAAATCCTGCAGCTTTTTGACGCCTGTGCTCATACTCGGTTTGCTCATCTGCAGTTCCTCACGCATTTCATCAAGCGTCATTTCATCCCTCATATACATTGTTCCGTATAAAATTCCGACACTCCGGGTGATTCCGTACAGATCCATTGTCTCAGCAATGGAATCAATGACAAGATCCCTTGCTTGTTCTATAGCTGCAAATTCTGGATTCTCATCCATACTGTCCCTCTTTTCCTCTTGAAGATTAAATTGATTAAGTCATTTCTTTATGTTCTTAATCTTAACGAATCATGGCGAAATGTCAAAACCTAAGCGGACAAACAAGGTTTTGACAGGTTAAAAAACATGTGTTAAATTAACATTGTTAAAAACATTAAATTTTTATTTAACAAACTTACTTTTCGGTAAGGAGGACTCTTATGAGCAAAACGCTTTATATTGGCGGCGAATGGATCAGTGCAGAAAAAAAACAGACCCGCCGTATCATCAATCCATTTAATCAGGAAGAAATTGCAACAGTATGCGAAGGAGACCGGGACGATGCGGTGAAAGCCATCGCCGCAGCCAGAAAAGCATTTGATGAAGGGGAGTGGCCGGTGCTTTCCGGACTTGAGCGCGGTCAATTTGTTCTGAAAATTGCGGAATTAATCAGACGAGATCTGAACGAATTAGCTGAGCTGGAATCGCTGGATACAGGGAAAACCATTGAAGAAAGCAAAGCCGACATGGATGATATCGCAAATGTATTTCAGTATTATGCCGGTTTGGCGGATAAAGACGGAGGCGAGGTCATCTCATCTCCGATTCCTGATTCCGTTAGTAAAATCGTCAGAGAGCCAATCGGCGTATGCGGACAAATTACGCCGTGGAACTATCCGCTCCTTCAGGCGAGCTGGAAAATCGCTCCCGCTCTTGCGGCCGGAAACACGATCGTTTTAAAGCCGAGCGAGATAACTCCGCTGACAACCATTAAAGTCTTTCAATTAATAGAAGAAGCCGGTATTCCGAAAGGAGCCGCCAATCTTGTGCTTGGACCGGGCGCTTCTGTCGGGGATGAGCTGGCGAGAAACCTTGACGTCGATTTGGTGTCCTTTACGGGCGGAATTGAAACAGGCAAAAAAATCATGCAGGCGGCAAGCGGCAATGTGAAAAAGATTGCCCTTGAGCTTGGCGGCAAAAATCCGAATATCGTATTTCAAGATGCAGATCTCGAAACAGCCGCAGATCAAGCGCTCAACGCCGTGTTTTTTCATGCCGGCCAAGTTTGTTCGGCAGGCTCGCGCCTTTTAGTGGACGAAGCCATTCATGATGAATTTTTAGCCGAGCTGATCAAGCGCACGAAACGCATCAAATTAGGAAACGGTTTTCATGAAGATACGGAAAGCGGTCCGCTGATTTCCGCCGAGCATCGGGCCAAAGTTGAAAAATACGTAGAAATCGGAATCGAAGAAGGGGCAAAGCTGGAAACAGGCGGCAAACGTCCTGATGATCCCGCCCTTCAAAACGGTTTCTTCTATGAACCTACTATTTTCTCAAACTGCAAGTCTGACATGAGAATTGTCCAAGAGGAAATCTTCGGCCCCGTTTTAACAGTCGAGTCATTCTCTTCTGAAGAAGAAGTGGTCAGACTCGCCAACGATACCATTTACGGGCTGGCCGGAGCGGTATGGTCAAAGGATATTGAAAAATGCGAACGCGTAGCCGCAAAACTGCGGATGGGTACGGTTTGGATCAATGATTTTCATCCGTATTTCGCGCAAGCGCCGTGGGGCGGGTACAAACAATCAGGCTTCGGCCGCGAACTCGGCAAAATCGGTCTGGAAGAATACACGGAAGTCAAACATATTTACCGCAACACGAAACCTGCACCTGTTAACTGGTTTCAAGCATAACGAGGAGGAGATATAATATGACATTAAATATGAAAGTAGAAAGCATGCATAAATTCCATACATTCGAAATCCCGACAGTTATTAAGCACGGAATCGGCGCGATTCAGCATGCGGGAAAAGAAGTCAGATCGCTTGGCGTCACAAAAGCGCTGCTCGTAACAGACCCGGGAATTTATAATGCGGGAGTGGCAAACCCGGTTATTGAATCCTTACAGGAAGCAGGCATCGAAGTCGTCCTGTTTAACAAAGTGGAGCCGAACCCGCCTGTACGTCTTGTGAACGAAGGATCTGAACTGTATAAAAAAGAAAGCTGCAACGGCCTTGTGGCTGTCGGCGGCGGAAGCTCTATGGATACGGCGAAAGCGATCGGAGTAGAAGCGACACACGAAGGTAGCGTGCTTGATTATGAAGCCGCGGAAGGCAAAAAGCCGCTGGAAAACCGTATTCCTCCGCTGACAACGATCCCGACAACTGCCGGAACGGGTTCAGAGGTTACGCAATGGGCGGTCATTACAGACGAGGAAAGAGAATTTAAATTCAATACGGGCGGACCGCTTATCGCCGCGCATTTAACAGTCATTGATCCTGAGCTGCATACGTCCATGCCTCCGCATGTGACGGCCATGACAGGTATCGATGCTCTCGCGCACGCCATTGAGTGCTATACGATGAAATTCGCGCAGCCGATCACTGATGCCGTGGCTTTAATGGCTATTGAATATGCGGCGCATTATATTAAGCGTGCGTTCGCGGATGGAGAGGATTTGGAAGCGAGATACGGCATGGCACAGGCGGCGATGCTTGCCGGACTTTCATACGGCAGTGAATCCGCTGGCGCTGCGCATGCAATGAGCCAGACACTCGGCGGCATCATCCCTGTCGCTCACGGGCAATGCGTCGCAGCTATGATGGGGCCGGTAATGGAATACAACTGGAAGGGATATCCGGAAAAATTTGCCCGCATCGCCAAAGCATTCGGAATCGATACAAGCAACATGACAACCGAAGAAGCGGCCAAAGCGTCCGTCAATTGGATGTATGACCTTGTAAAAGATTTAGAGGTGCCGAGCTTAGAAGAACAAGGTGTGTCTCCGGACATGATTGAGCGCTTATCAAAAGAAGCCATGAAAGATCCGCAAACCTTCGGAAATCCAAGAGACTTGAATGAGAAAGCATACAACTGGATTTACAAACGCTGCTTTGACTTAACGCCGAAAACGGTATAATAATTGAACCCCGCTCCTTTACAGAGCGGGGTTTTTTAAGGATAATGTCAAGAAAAAGGCGGTGACGGGTGATGTGGAAGTGCATAACAGCAAAGGCGGAAGGCGTATATATAGTAGATACGGAACAATTTGTTACCAAAAAGATGGACAAGCTTCGTGCGGAATACGGCGGGTTTCCAGGTGACCTTCATTTCGGACTGACAAAAAAAGCCGGTGCGCGGGAGCCGATGTATCAAAGAGGGACGGAAATTTTTAACCGGAGACAAATTTCAATCGTGTCCATGGAGGAATGTGATGAGATTGCGGCGGCGATGGGGGTTTCTCATATCTTTCCAGAATGGCTCGGCGCTAATATCGCAATCAGCGGTTTTTCTGCACTGACGCCGCTTAAAGAAGGAAGCAGAATGATATTTCCAAGCGGTGCGTCTCTGTTGTGCGAGGGAGAAAATGATCCGTGCATTCAGCCGGGAGAAATCATTCAATCCTTTTACCCGGATCAGCCAAAACTCGCTGCGGCATTTGTGAGGCACGCAATGGGCAGAAGAGGAATTGTCTGTATTGTTGAACGGCCGGGAGACATATGCACGGGTGATTCGGTCGCCATCCATTCCTATGAACCGAAACGCGTCAAGAAAAAAATCGAGAAGGTCTGAGTCAGACCTTCTCGATTTTTTGTTTAATTTCTTTTATTTGATTGATGTGGCGCTTTTCATGATGACCGATAAAATCAATCCACTGGCGGATCGTCAGTTCTTGAAAAACGGGATGCGGAAGCACACGTTCAAAGTCTTCCTCGTTTAATGATGAAATAACGGCGGTCAGCTGCTGTCTTGCTGTATCTAATTCTTGTTTCGCTTCGATGACTGATATTCGGTTTTGCTCAGGTTCAAGCTGTGACGGTGCCGGATGTTTAGTTGTTCTGTCCTCTATAAACTCCATCGGTTTTTCTTCTATTTCTTTTAACGGTGCGTCTTTTGCCTGCTTTGATAAAAGGGCCTGCGCTGATTCGTCAATTTTCTTTAAATGGTCAAGGACTTCGCGCACGCTCCACTCATCAGCCGCGGGCTTTTGGTTGAATTCCTCATCAGAGAGTCCTTTCAGTTCTTCCCAAGTCTGCTGTCTGGCTTCATTAAAAATGCTCATCCTATCTCCTCCTTTGGAGTAAACATATCATATCCGGATTGGATAATCATGTAATCAGCCTTTCTTATCAGAAAATTGAAACCATTTTCCTTTGCAACCGTATATAAAGTAACACTCCGACATCCAGGCCGAAAGGAGGAAAGAATGTGGTCGTATTTCATCTGCCGCTTGAAACGATCTATCTTTACACACTGATTATTGCGGGGAGCCTCACGCTTTTGATTCTGTTTTTTCAAGATGTGTTTCACGGCGTCTCGGAAGCCATTCCTGTTTCATTCGTAAATCCAACGTTGATTTTGTCGTTTTTGACCATCTTTTCAGCCTCAGGTTACATCGGCGAAATCGCAACTCCGCTTTCAAATCCTGTCATTGCATTACTTTCATTTGTGCTTTCAGTTTTTTTGGTCAGCCTGCTTCACTTCTTTGTCCTTGTACCGCTTTCATCAGCGGAAGAATCGCTCGTATACCGGGAGTCGGATTTAAAGGGCAGAATCGGCAGGGTTATTACTTCCGTTCCGAAAGACGGCTATGGGGAAGTGATCATAGAGGGAATCGGAGGCGCTATTTCTAAATCTGCGGTCAGCTTTGATCAAGAACAGATTCAGTACGGAACGGCCGTATTAGTGATTGACGTGAAAGACGGAGTGCTTTTTGTGACGCCGCATGAACCAATCTGATATCTAAGGGGGAACTGTTATGACTATGCCGATTATCATCGTTATCGGAATCGTATTCTTTTTACTCATCGCACTTATTGCTGTATTTATTACGAAGTACCGGACGGCGGGGCCTGACGAAGCCCTTATCGTAACCGGAAGCTATTTGGGCAATAAGAACGTCCACATTGATGAAGGCGGAAATCGTCTGAAAATCGTCCGGGGCGGGGGAACGTTCGTGCTTCCGGTGTTCCAGCAGGCGGAACCTCTCAGTTTACTTTCAAGCAAGCTTGATGTCTCTACACCTGAAGTTTATACAGAACAAGGGGTGCCGGTAATGGCCGACGGAACCGCCATTATAAAAATCGGCGGCTCCATCGGGGAAATCGCAACAGCAGCTGAACAATTTTTAGGGAAGTCTAAGGAGGACCGCGAGCAGGAGGCGCGTGAGGTGCTGGAGGGCCATCTGCGTTCCATCCTAGGCTCCATGACCGTTGAAGAAATTTATAAAAACAGGGAAAAGTTTTCTCAGGAAGTCCAGCGGGTTGCGTCTCAGGATCTTGCCAAAATGGGACTGATGATCGTTTCCTTTACGATTAAAGATGTCCGCGATAAAAATGGCTATCTAGAATCATTAGGTAAGCCGCGAATCGCCCAAGTCAAGCGGGATGCGGACATAGCCACGGCAGAAGCGGATAAAGAGACGAGAATTAAACGCGCGGCGGCTGATAAAGACGCAAAAAAATCAGAGCTGGAGCGGGCGACTGAAATAGCTGAAGCGGAAAAAATCAATCAGCTGAAAATGGCGGAATACAGAAGAGAGCAGGACACAGCAAAAGCCAATGCCGACCAGGCATATGACCTCGAAACAGCAAAAGCCCGCCAGCAGGTGACAGAGCAGGAAATGCAGATTAAAATTATTGAGCGGCAAAAGCAGATTGAATTGGAAGAAAAAGAAATTCTCCGCCGTGAGCGCCAGTATGACTCTGAAGTGAAGAAAAAGGCCGATGCCGACCGTTATTCGGTAGAACAAGCGGCCGCAGCTGCAAAGGCGAAGCAGCTCGCAGAAGCAGATGCCGAACAGTATAGTATTGAAGCGATGGCCAAAGCGGAAGCTGAACGCGTGAGAATTGACGGTCTTGCTAAAGCGGAGGCTGAAAAGGCGAGAGGAGAAACCGAAGCGGAAGTCACCCGCCCTGAAAGGTCTTGCGGAAGCGGAAGCTAAAGAGAAAATTGCTGAAGCCTTCGAAAAATACGGGCAGGCCGCAATCCTCGATATGATTGTGAAAATGCTGCCTGAGTATGCGAAGCAAGTCTCGGCGCCTCTTTCCAACATTGATAAAATAACTGTCGTTGATACGGGAGGAAGCGGTGAAAACGGCGGAGCCAATAAAGTCACGGGCTATGCAACCAATTTAATGGCCGGTCTTCAGGAAAGTTTAAAAGCATCTTCCGGAATCAATGTAAAAGAGATCATTGAGAATTTTTCAGGCAAAGGAAACATAAAACAAAGCATAAATGAACTTACAAAAGAACTGGGCGATTCGAAAGAAGAACGCAGCTCTGGATAAAAAAACAGCAGGCATAACCCGCCTGCTGTTTCAATTTGCCCGCTTGGTTTCAAGAAGCCGCGGCGCCGTCATGAATAATAAGATAAGGACAATGGCCGAAAGGATAAAAGAAGGAATCATATAGGTCGCGTTGTAGACGAGCGAATAAATCCAGACCGGAGTGCCCTTCGGAGCATAGCTTCCGAAAAAGACCGCTCCGGAGATCACATGTGCCGCATACCGCAGCACACTGCCGATAAAAACGCCGCTTATCACATACACCGTTAATGCGCCTCTTTTTTTAGCCAATGCCGTTTCACGGACACCGGAAGCAAACAAGCCGCTGAAACCGAGAACTGCAAACGCCGCGATATAATCAAGAAATAGCTGCACCGGGTGCTGCAAAAACAAATTGCCGATGGCGATCTGGACAATCCCTGTTAAAAAGCCTGTCGTAAGCCCGGCCTTCACTCCCCAGCGGAATGAAATCAAAAAAATCGGAATCATCATAATAGAGACTGATCCGCCTTGTGGCATCCGGAGAAACATACCTGACACAATGTCCAGAATGACGGCCGCTCCGGTCATAATCGCTATTTCTATTAAGCGCACAAGCTGTGTTGAATGATTCATAGTTTTCCCCCTGGTCAGACAACCGTATCAAGGATAAACAAAAAAGCAGCGCGGGGAAGGATGGGAAAAGGTCCGCGCACTGCTTACAAAACTGCAATTCATTTGGCTTTGCCACATCCCTACGCCAGCGTTAACTAACAGGTTCAAAGGGTCAGAACAAAACGTTCACTCTCAGCTTTAATGCTCCCCTTGTGGTCATCAAGTATTTAGTTCAATCTTACTATACAAGAAAATATACCAAACCACAAGACAGCATTCTTTCTATAGAAGAGAAACTGAAATAAGTATGAATGAAAATAAACAGGGACTTTTTTTAAAAAAACTATTGTCATACTTTTAAAAGGGTGTTATATTATTAAACGTCGCTGATGAACAGCAGACAAAACAAAAAGCTTCGAAAACGATTTGAAAAAAGTTGTTGACATAAAAGAAGCTGAGTGGTAAGCTAATAAAGCTGCTTCAACAAGCGGTAATGATCTTTGAAAACTAAACAAGACAAAACGTACCTGTTAATTCAAAGTTTTAAATAAATCGCACAGCGATGTGCGTAGTCAGTCAAACTACTTATCGGAGAGTTTGATCCTGGCTCAGGACGAACGCTGGCGGCGTGCCTAATACATGCAAGTCGAGCGGACAGATGGGAGCTTGCTCCCTGATGTTAGCGGCGGACGGGTGAGTAACACGTGGGTAACCTGCCTGTAAGACTGGGATAACTCCGGGAAACCGGGGCTAATACCGGATGGTTGTTTGAACCGCATGGTTCAGACATAAAAGGTGGCTTCGGCTACCACTTACAGATGGACCCGCGGCGCATTAGCTAGTTGGTGAGGTAACGGCTCACCAAGGCGACGATGCGTAGCCGACCTGAGAGGGTGATCGGCCACACTGGGACTGAGACACGGCCCAGACTCCTACGGGAGGCAGCAGTAGGGAATCTTCCGCAATGGACGAAAGTCTGACGGAGCAACGCCGCGTGAGTGATGAAGGTTTTCGGATCGTAAAGCTCTGTTGTTAGGGAAGAACAAGTGCCGTTCAAATAGGGCGGCACCTTGACGGTACCTAACCAGAAAGCCACGGCTAACTACGTGCCAGCAGCCGCGGTAATACGTAGGTGGCAAGCGTTGTCCGGAATTATTGGGCGTAAAGGGCTCGCAGGCGGTTTCTTAAGTCTGATGTGAAAGCCCCCGGCTCAACCGGGGAGGGTCATTGGAAACTGGGGAACTTGAGTGCAGAAGAGGAGAGTGGAATTCCACGTGTAGCGGTGAAATGCGTAGAGATGTGGAGGAACACCAGTGGCGAAGGCGACTCTCTGGTCTGTAACTGACGCTGAGGAGCGAAAGCGTGGGGAGCGAACAGGATTAGATACCCTGGTAGTCCACGCCGTAAACGATGAGTGCTAAGTGTTAGGGGGTTTCCGCCCCTTAGTGCTGCAGCTAACGCATTAAGCACTCCGCCTGGGGAGTACGGTCGCAAGACTGAAACTCAAAGGAATTGACGGGGGCCCGCACAAGCGGTGGAGCATGTGGTTTAATTCGAAGCAACGCGAAGAACCTTACCAGGTCTTGACATCCTCTGACAATCCTAGAGATAGGACGTCCCCTTCGGGGGCAGAGTGACAGGTGGTGCATGGTTGTCGTCAGCTCGTGTCGTGAGATGTTGGGTTAAGTCCCGCAACGAGCGCAACCCTTGATCTTAGTTGCCAGCATTCAGTTGGGCACTCTAAGGTGACTGCCGGTGACAAACCGGAGGAAGGTGGGGATGACGTCAAATCATCATGCCCCTTATGACCTGGGCTACACACGTGCTACAATGGACAGAACAAAGGGCAGCGAAACCGCGAGGTTAAGCCAATCCCACAAATCTGTTCTCAGTTCGGATCGCAGTCTGCAACTCGACTGCGTGAAGCTGGAATCGCTAGTAATCGCGGATCAGCATGCCGCGGTGAATACGTTCCCG
>NZ_CP013950.1:3230000-4134042 GCF_001553895.1 Bacillus sp. SDLI1
CTCCATTTTTATATTGTCGTGGGCCTGTAGCTCAGCTGGTTAGAGCGCACGCCTGATAAGCGTGAGGTCGGTGGTTCGAGTCCACTCAGGCCCACCATGATAATTTTCCACAGTAGCTCAGTGGTAGAGCTATCGGCTGTTAACCGATCGGTCGCAGGTTCGAATCCTGCCTGTGGAGCCATATGGAGAAGTACTCAAGTGGCTGAAGAGGCGCCCCTGCTAAGGGTGTAGGTCGTGTAAGCGGCGCGAGGGTTCAAATCCCTCCTTCTCCGCCATAAGGCCCGTTGGTCAAGCGGTTAAGACACCGCCCTTTCACGGCGGTAACACGGGTTCGAATCCCGTACGGGTCATTAAAAAACCTTGCATAGTATGCAAGGTTTTTTATTATGAGTTCATAGTGTAAATGGTAAAAGACAGGTATGTGGCAAAAGCGCTCCATAATAAATAAGGAACCAAAAGCCAGGCTGAAGCTTTGCTGTATTTACCGGCAATCATCAATAGAATGAGTGTTGTAACGGCTACAAGCAGGCAATCGATAGATGCGGCAAGCAAATTTTTCTGTGTGAATTGAAAAAAGCTGAAGCCTTGATTCGCGATATAATTGATGAGAAGCATCAACCAGAAAGCTTTGGATTCTTTACATGAGAACTTTACGTATACCAAGGCTGCTGACAGGGAGATAAGCGCAAACAAAACCGCCCATATGATGCCTATCACTGATCCGCTCGGCGTCCAGTCAGGTTTTTGAAGCGCGTCGTACCATTCCCGATCTACGGGAAAGAGAAACCCCGCTAAGGAAAACAGGGCATATGTAATGATAAATACAATGATCGCACCGATATACTTCTTTTTCATCTCTTCCCTCCATTGTTCAATGTCATTCCCGATTTTGGAAAGGTCAAACCTTTTTGAGAGCCATGCACCATTAAGTGTATGAGTTTCCATTGCAAAAATACAACAAATGTAAAAACCCCGGTAAGCCGGGGTTTTAGTCAGCATGAAGATCGCCGAAAGTCGTCATAATTCCTTCTTCGTCCAGTTCCTGTTCATATTTTTCGTGGTCTCTGCTTGGATACACGGAAATGTTTTTTCCGGTAATATCTGTGGCGATAAAATTTTCATAATCCTCAACATAGCCGATGTTTTCTTCTGAGTTCATTGTCATATCGTTGTAGCTGAGAGGCGGAACCTCTAAATCTTGAGGTGTTTCTGAGTTTCCGTATTCCTCTACATCCTGATATGAGTCTTCACTATCGTAAGGCGGCCGTATTGATTCATCATCATCAAATTCAAACTGTCCGAACGGTGTTTCCTCTTCAATCGGCCTGTCTTTAGAAACGGCATCCTGAGAGGAATATTCCGCCAAGGTGGTAGCCGTCGGCAGAGCTTCCAGTCTGTCATAAGGGATTTCCTTGCCGCTGACTTCACAAATACCGTATGTGCCGTTTTCAATTTGTTTCAGGGAGTAATCAATGTCGCGAAGATGCTCCCGTTCATGGTCGAGGAGCGCCAGATCTTTTTCACGCTCGTATAATTCAGTCGCCTGATCGCCGGGATGATTGTCATAGGAAGACAATTCGCCGGATGACTGATACGGGAATTCATCTGTTAATTGAAATTGGTCATTTTCTTTAAAACGGCTTAAGATATCATGTTTGGCTTCTTCGAGTTCTTTTTTCAAGTGTGTGATCTGTTCGTTTGTAAGCACATCATTCCCTCGTTTCTATGTGATGCTTATGACTGTTAGTATGAACGTTTTTGTGCAGAAAAATGGTGGATAAAAATGGTCGTTTTCCCACAGTAAAGTAAAGGATACAGTGATTGCCGAGAGTGGGGAAAGAAAATTCAAGTTTGTTTCTTTATTCATTTGCGCAAAAAGGTTTATAATAAGAAATGCAGGCATTTTGTCGTGCGCAAATCTGTGTGTTTGACACAAAGTCATCACAGGTGTATTGTATTAAAAGCATTTAACGGATTATGGAGGAATGTCTCATGGTGACAACGGTGCAGCATACGTTCCGAGAGGAAGCAGATCATGCATTACATAAAGCCAAACAAGTCAACCATGCTGTCTTATTGAGCTATTCAAGACGTATTGCGTCTTTAGACCCTCTATCATTTTTCAAAGACGGAGCAAAAAAATATAAAGGCAAACGATTTTTTTGGTCAGAACCCGGTAGTGAATTAACAATAGTCGGTCTTGGCACAGAAGCGCTGTTCCAATCGAATGAAAAAAACGAAAAACGTTATCAAGACGTTTTTGAACAATGGGAGCGCTTTAAAAAGACGGCTTATCATATTCATGAAGAAGAAGAGGCGGCGCATACCGCGGTCGGCCCTGTCTTATTCGGCGGTTTTTCATTTAATCCCGCTGAAGAAAGAGGAGACGAATGGGATGGGTTCGAAGAAGGACTGTTCTTTATTCCCTCACTCATGCTGACACAGACGGCGGATGGTGATTATTTAACCGTCAATCAATGGGCGGCAGACGGCAATCAGGCAGAAGATGTGCTGAAACGTTTGAAATCTTTTTCTGAAGCTTTTACAGTTTCTTCAATGACATATGAGGAATATCCTGATTTAACAAAAGCGGAAGAACTTGATGTAGAAAACTGGCTTGACGCCATTAAAACAGCAACAAATGATATGAAAGCAAATCAGTATGATAAAGTCGTGCTGGCAAGGGAAGTCGTTTTGTCATATGGCGGGCCAATTCCGGCAGAAAGCGTTATCCGCAAGCTTTTGACAGATCAAACGACAAGCTATGTTTTTGCGATTGAGCAGGGAAATAAATGCTTTGTCGGCGCTTCACCGGAACGGCTGATCAAAAAATCCGGCAAAGACGTCATGTCCTCTTGTCTGGCAGGTTCAATTAAGCGCGGAGAAAGTCAGGAAGAAGATGACCGTCTCGGCGAAGAATTGCTGCATGACGAAAAAAACCTGGCGGAGCATGATTTTGTGGTTCAGATGATAAACGATGCTTTTTTATCGAGCTGCAGTGATGTGAAAAAGCCTGCAGGTCCGCAATTATATAAAACAAAAAGTGTGCAGCATCTGTATACACCGATCACCGGCCGCCTTAAAACGTCCGCTTCGCTGTTTGATTTAATTGAAAAGCTGCATCCCACACCGGCATTGGGCGGAGCGCCCCAGCAGAAAGCTGTTGATGTTATCGCTGAAATTGAACCGATGACACGCGGGTGGTACGCGGCGCCGATCGGCTGGATGGACGGCAGGGAAAACGGAGAATTTGTCGTGGCCATCCGATCAGGATTGATTGAAGACAAAAGGGCGCGCCTTTTCGCAGGCTGCGGCATTGTTGAAGATTCAGATCCGCAATCAGAATATGAAGAAACACAAATTAAACTAAAGCCGATGATCTCTGCTTTAGGAGGTGAAAGGCTTTGACAAACCCGATTACACATTATATCGGAAGCTTTATTGATGAATTCGCTCTTTCGGGTGTAACCGACGCGGTCGTTTGTCCCGGATCAAGGTCGACTCCGCTGGCGGTTTTGGCAGCAGCCCACCCGGATATTCAAGTCCATATACAAATTGATGAACGATCCGCAGGTTTTTTCGCACTCGGCCTTGCAAAAGCCCGTCAGCGTCCGGTCATGCTGATTTGTACGTCAGGAACGGCAGCGGCTAACTTCTATCCGGCCGTGATTGAGGCTCATTATTCAAGAGTGCCTCTCATTGTCCTGACTGCTGACCGGCCCCATGAATTAAGGGAAGTAGGGGCGCCTCAGGCGATTAACCAGCATTTTCTGTTCGGTAACTTTGTTAAGTTTTTCACAGACTCGGCTCTTCCCGAGGAAAATCCTCAAATGCTGAGTTATATCAGAACTTTGGCCGGCAGAGCCGCAAGTGAAGCGGGGAAGCAGCCGATGGGACCGGTGCATGTCAATGTGCCGCTCAGGGAGCCTTTGATGCCTGATTTGTCAGCCCGGCCTTTTGAAAGAATGAGAGCAGATCGGCATGTCTCTGTCACAACAGGGATTCAGTCTGCCGATCCGGCCTCATTGCGTCATATTACAGAGCGTCTTGTGAATACCGAAAAGGGTATGATCGTTTGCGGCGAAATTCACGGAGAAGCAGAAAAACAGCAGATCCTCGCGCTTGCCGAGATGCTTCAATTCCCGATTTTGGCTGATCCGCTTTCAAATCTGCGAAACGGAAAGCATGATAAGGCGCTGATCATTGATGCTTATGACTCGTTCTTAAGAGATGAGGAGATAAAAGAAGTGCTGCGTCCCGAAGCTGTGATTCGCTTCGGTCCGATGCCGGTTTCCAAACCGCTCTTTGTATGGCTCAGGGATGATCCGGCCATTGAGCAGTTTATCGTCGATGAAGACGGAGGGTGGAGAGATCCCACTCAGGCCGGCGCGCATATGATTCATTGCCATCCGTCGGTGTTTTTGGAAGCGGTCCGTTCAGTTGAAACGGGAAGACGGCCGTCCGGATGGCTGGAAAAATGGCAGTTTGTCAATGAACGGTTCCGCGGCCATTTACAGCATGCGGGCATGGATAATTTGTCATTCGAAGGAAATGTATATCGCCACCTTCAGCACCTTGTTCCTGAAGACAGTTCGATTTTTGTCGGCAACAGCATGCCGATTCGCGATGTGGATACTTTCTTTGAAAAGCAAGATCGTTCCTTCCGCGTCTATGCCAACCGCGGCGCTAACGGAATTGACGGAGTTGTCTCCTCGGCTATGGGCGTATGTGAGGGAACAAAAGCTCCCGTCACGCTTGTGATTGGAGATTTATCGTTTTACCATGATTTAAACGGGCTGTTAGCGGCTAAAAAACTTGGAATTCCGCTTACCGTTATTTTAATAAATAATGATGGCGGCGGGATTTTCTCATTTTTGCCGCAGGCATCTGATAAAACTCATTTTGAAGAACTGTTCGGTACGCCGACGGGCCTTGATTTCCGGCATGCCGCAGCGCTGTATGGCGGGACGTATACTTGCCCTGAGACATGGGAAGCATTTAAGGATGCGTATCAGCCGCAGGCGGACAAGCCCGGACTTCATATTATCGAGCTGAAAACAGATCGGACATCAAGAGTTCAATTCCATCGCGATCTGCTGCAGGCCGCAGTGCGGGAAGTGAAAAAAGAATGGAGACTGTAACTGTCAAAATGGCTGACGGCGTGTGCTACCGGGTGAATGATACCGGTGACCGCTCGTCTGAAGCAATTGTTTGTCTGCACGGATTTACGGGCAGTAAAGAATCATGGATGTTTCTGCGCGAGATGTTTCCCGGCAAGCGAATGGTGCTGATTGACTGCCTGGGTCATGGGGAGACAGACGCGCCTGTGCAAGCGGCAAGGTACAGTACGGGCCGGCAGGTTGCGGACCTTGCCGCCGTTTTTGATCAATTAAAACTTCACAAAGTGAAACTTATTGGTTATTCTATGGGGGGAAGACTTGCGTATTCCTTTGCACAGGCATTTCCGCATCGGGTGTCAGCGCTTGTTTTGGAAAGCTCTACTCCGGGTCTCAGCACGCTTCAGGAACGCAAAAAGCGGATTCAGTCAGACCGGAAGCTTGCTGACTTTATATTGAAGGAAGGCATAACATCGTTTGTCGATTATTGGGAGGGCATTCCGTTGTTTGCCACACAGCTTTCTCTGCCGGACAGCGTAAAGGCGTCCATCCGTGCCGGCAGGCTGAAAAATAATCCGTCCGGACTTGCAGGCAGTCTGCTCGGAATGGGGACGGGTTCGCAGCCTTCCTGGTGGGATGCTTTAGACCGCATCAAGGCGCCCGTTCTGCTCATATGCGGTGAATGGGACGAAAAGTTTTGCGTGATTAATCAAAAGGTGCATAACCTGCTCCCATCAAGTAAAATAGAGGTTGTCAAACAGGCGGGGCACACGGTACATGTGGAACAGCCGCGAATTTTTGGTAAGATAGTAAGTGAGTTTTTATACGGCTTGTAAAGCATAAAGAAAATAGCTTTTCGGCCGGACTCAGGCAAAAATGAAGGAGGTCATATCAATGGCTGCAGAATGGAAAAGTGAACGTCAGTACGATGAAATCCTGTACGAGACGTATAACGGTATTGCAAAAATAACAATTAACCGCCCGGAGGTACATAACGCATTTACTCCTAAGACGGTATCAGAAATGATTGACGCGTTTGCTCGTGCGCGTGATGACTCCAATATTGGTGTCATCGTTCTTGCGGGAGCGGGAGATAAAGCATTCTGTTCAGGCGGAGACCAAAAAGTCCGCGGTCACGGCGGATATGTCGGAGACGATCAGATCCCGCGTCTGAACGTGCTTGATCTTCAGCGTTTGATCCGCGTTATTCCTAAACCGGTCGTAGCGATGGTATCAGGCTATGCCATCGGCGGAGGCCATGTGCTTCATATCGTCTGTGATTTAACGATTGCGGCTGATAACGCGATTTTCGGCCAAACCGGACCGAAAGTGGGAAGCTTTGATGCCGGTTACGGCTCAGGTTACCTGGCGCGTATCGTCGGACATAAGAAAGCCCGTGAAATCTGGTATCTGTGCCGTCAATACAATGCGCAGGAAGCGCTCGACATGGGTCTTGTCAATACGGTTGTCCCATTAGAGAAACTTGAAGAAGAAACTATTAAATGGTGTGAGGAAATGCTTGAGAAAAGCCCTACAGCCCTTCGTTTCCTTAAAGCGGCATTTAACGCAGATACAGACGGTCTCGCCGGAATTCAGCAATTTGCGGGAGATGCAACACTTCTTTATTACACGACAGACGAAGCGAAAGAAGGCCGCGATTCCTTTAAAGAAAAACGCAGTCCGGATTTCGGTCAGTTCCCTCGTTTTCCGTGATCAGATGACACTACGAAACAGCTTGAGCCGCTCTGGTCCAAGCTGTTTTCTTTTCAAACACAGTACTTTTACCTCGGAGATGATAACATGCTGACAGAACAGCCAAATTGGCTCATTCAAAGGGCTCAGCTGACACCTGAGAGAATCGCTCTCATATTTGAAAACAAACAGATGACATTCAGAGAATTGTATCATGCTTCTGAACAAATGGCCGCGAGGCTGTCCGAATACTGCAAGCTTAAAAAAGGAGACCGTGTCGCGATTTTGCTTTCTAACCGACCGGAAATGGTTTATGCCGTCCACGCCTGCTTCTTATTAGGAGCGGAAGCGGTGCTGTTAAATACGAAGCTCTCAAAACAGGAACGGCTGTTTCAGCTCGAAGATTCAGAGGCGAAGCTTTTATTGACGGAAGACGGTTTTTGCCGCGAAGATTATGAATCTGCAGTCGCTGTCGCAGATGTGGACGAGCTGCAGGCTGAAAAGGCGGGTGACTTGGAGCCGGAAGCTTATGTAACGCTTGATGATACAGCGACTCTTATGTATACGTCAGGAACAACGGGAAGGCCGAAGGGGGTGCAGCAGACCTTCGGAAACCATTATTCCAGCGCTGTATCGTCTGCGCTGAATCTGGGGGTCACGGAGCGGGACCGCTGGCTTATTGCGCTGCCGCTGTTTCATATCAGCGGCCTGTCTGCACTGTTTAAGTCGGTCATTTACGGTATGCCCGTCGTGCTGCACCGAAAATTTTCAGTTACTGATGTGCTTGCCAGCATCAGCTCCCACCGGGTCACGATCATATCAGCGGTGCAGACAATGCTTTCAGGCCTGCTTGCGGAAACCGAACAATGTCCGGAATCATTGCGGTGTATTCTGCTTGGCGGAGGGCCGGCCCCGCTGCCGCTCCTTGAAGAATGCCGAAGAAAGCAATTTCCGGTCTTCCAGTCTTACGGCTTGACCGAAACCTGCTCACAGATTGTCACGCTGTCACCTGAATTCAGCATGGAAAAGCTCGGCTCGGCCGGTAAACCGCTGTTTTCATGCGAGATCAGAATTGAAAAAGAAGGAAATCGCTGTACGCCGTTTGAACACGGTGAAATCACGGTAAAAGGCCCGAATGTGATGAAAGGGTACTATCATCGTGATGAAGCGAATCAGGCCGCTTTTCATAATGGCTGGTTTAAAACGGGTGATCTTGGCTATTTAGATGACGAAGGGTTTTTATATGTGCTGGACAGACGGTCGGACCTCATCATTTCAGGCGGAGAGAACATCTATCCGGCTGAAGTGGAAGCGGCGCTGCTTGCCCATCCGGCTGTAGCGGAAGCAGGTGTTTCAGGAGCCGAAGATCCAAAGTGGGGGAAAGTGCCGCATGCCTTTCTCGTGCTGACTTCTTCTGTCAGTGCAGAAGAGCTGGCCGCCTTTTGCCGTGAACGCCTTGCAAAATATAAAATACCGGCTGCTTTTTTCGCGGTTGACGAGCTCCCGCGGAATGCGTCCAATAAACTGATGAGACATCGGCTGAATGAGCTTCGTAAAGGAGAATTGTCATGATTAAGATAGAAAAAATCACCCTTTATCATGTAAGTATGAGGCTGAAAAAACCGTTTAAAACAAGTATTGAAACGCTGCAGGACCGCAAATTTTTGATCGTGGAGGCGATCGATGAAACCGGCAGAACCGGCTGGGGGGAGGTATCGGCGTTTTCTTCTCCTTGGTATACAGAAGAAACGATTCAGACATGCGCGCATATGCTGAGAGATTTTTTCATCCCAAATATCGTAGGCCGCGAGTTTTTCCATCCGTCAGAAGTGCCTGACAGTCTCGCGCGTTTCAAAGGAAACCGCATGGCAAAAGCGGGGCTCGAATCAGCCGTGTGGGATCTATATGCCAAGAAAAAGGGGATATCTCTCGCAGAAGCCTTAGGGGGCAAAAGAGATAAAGTGCCCGCCGGGGTCGTAGTTGGTCTTGCTTCGGATGATGTGATGCTTCGGGAAATTGAGCAATACGTAAAAGAAGGTTATCAACGTATAAAAATAAAAATTCAGCCCGGCCGTGACGTTGATTTGGTCAGAGCCATCCGCAGCCGTTTCCCGAACTTACCGCTGATGGCGGATGCCAACTCGGCATATGAACTGAAAGACATCAGCAGGCTGAAAGAATTGGATGAGTTCCAATTAATGATGATAGAACAGCCGCTTCAGGCAGATGATATTGTCGATCACCGCCACCTGCAAAAACATTTGAGAACGGCGATATGTCTTGATGAAAGTATATGCTCATTTGATGACGCGAGGCGGGCGATTGAGCTTGGAAGCTGTAAAATCATTAACATAAAACCGGCGCGTGTAGGAGGCCTGACAGAAGCTTTAAAAATACATGATTTATGCAGAGAGCATCACATGCCGGTATGGTGCGGCGGAATGTTCGAAACCGGTATTTCAAGAGCGCAGACAGTCGCGCTTGCTTCGCTGCCGCAATTTACGATACCGGGTGACATTTCCTCATCAGACCGATACTGGGAGGAGGATATCGTCACTCCTGACATCCGTATCGAAGAGGGATTTATCTCTGTTCCGGACGGTCCCGGACTGGGTGTCAGCGTGAATCAGGAAGTAATGAGAAAATACGTCACCCAAATGGACGTTTTCACAACAAACAGCTGATAAAACTTTATTTCAGTAAGTTGAGCACACTGTAAGCTGCTGTTATATTGAAACTGTTCAACATCACCCCTTCCCCGTTTGAACCGGCTGAAAAAGCCGGTTTTTTTAACAGGCGAATGTGATGATTTTTTTCAAGCAGTCTCAGCTTAACATCACAGGCGTTGCTTTCTGGCTGAGGCAAACATGTACATCTTGATAAAAAATTCTGTGCATGTCATGAATGCGATACTGATTGTACCGTCTGCCGCCGCCAATTTGCCGTTTCTGCCATGCTTCTCATCGGCGCGGAAATGAAAAAGAGCTGTATAAAAACAGCTCTTTTTTTATAAATCATACGGTTTAAAGGTTTTGCAATCGGTTTCTTCACTTTTTTCAGCGGTTTCGCCTGTATGGCTGACAACATAAATCGCGTCGGCCGTGCATTTGTTTCCTTTGCCCCAATAAGAGCAGTTATTGACTTCACACAGTATTTTTTGATGATCCATGCTGACTCTCCCTCCATGATAAAAGGTACGCCATTAGTATGAACCGCTCTGATTTCTGTTATTCCTCCTGGCGGATATAACGTCTGTCTTTCATAAAGAGCTTCCAGAAGAAATAAAACCCGGGAAACAAAATAATGAAAGCGACGATATACGTCATAAACAGCGCCCTGAAGGTTGCCGGCTCCGTAAATCCCGACATGACCGTAATATCGGGATAAATCATATAAGGAAGGTGAGCGCGTCCGTACGCATAGCTTGCCAGAAAATACTGCAGCGCAATGGCGATCATGGCGATTCTCGGTTTGCCGATGTTCTGGCCGAAGCGTTTATTTGGCAGAAACAGGGCCACACCGGCAATAATAAATGTAATGACAGACAGGATGAGCCATGTCTTGTCTTTCATCATCCCCGTATACAGCCAGCCGGCTTCAGAGCGTAATGTCACCATAATGAAGATGGCAAAAAGAAGAGACAGCGGGCCTGTTATTAAAGAGCTCCGTCTGTAGATGCGGTACGCATGCTCCTCTTCCGCAACATTTGAAAAGTCGGCCAGAAGCAGCGAAGATAAAAACAAAGTGGTTAAAATGGCAAAGCCGATAAATGTATACGCATTCAGGCTTGTAAAGACACTTGCCAAATTTAAGTGATACACTCCGCCCGTCTTCTCGATAAATCCCCCGTGTGTAACCGGAAGGACCAAAATCAGCACGGCAGGAATAATGAAACCTGAAATTCCGGAGATATATCGCATGATTTTTCTTTCTTTCGCCGTATTGGAGAAGACGAGAAAGCCGCTGCGGATCGCTAAAAGCAGCAGAATGATACTCCCCGGAATCAATAAAACGGTACCCAGCACGAAGGTTGCCCCGGGAAAGAAGCTGAAAAGGGCGACAACGATCGCGACGATAAAGACATTGGTCACTTCCCATGTCGGGGACAAATAACGGTTGGCGATGTTTGTCGCCTTTGTTTGTTCTTTATTTAAATAAATCATCGACCAAAAGCCGGCTCCGAAGTCCATCGTTGCCATGACCGCGTAGATAAACACGAAGCCCCATACGATTGATATCGCGATGAGAGCGTCCATGGTAATGTCCATTTCAATTCAGCCCTTTCTTTGTTAAGATTCCGCCGCTTTTACATCCTCCTCAACGGGATGTTTGCGGAAATAATAAAGCAGCACATAAATGACTGCGGCCGCCAAAATGGCGTAAACCACCGTAAACAGGATGAACAGCAAGCCGATTGAACCGGTTGTGGTAACGACATCTGATGTTTTCAGCAGATGATAAATCACCCATGGCTGCCGTCCCGTACAAGCGAATATCCACCCGAATTCAATTCCGATCAGACTGAGCGGTCCTGCACTTAAAAATAAAATCAAAAGCCAAGTCGGAAAGCTGTCTTTCTTTAAGATTTTTCTCCATACGATGCCGATGATGGAGTACAAAATGAGCAGCATTCCGATGCCGACCATTCCGTTAAACAGTGTATGGATGAATAAAGGCGGCCACTCGTCTTTCGGAAACGCGTTCAACCCTTTAACGACGGTATCAAAGCTGTTTGCAGCCAAAAAGCTTAAAGCCCACGGCACTTCTATTGCCCATTTTACTTTTTCTTCTTTTGCATCGGTAAAACCGCCGATCGCAAGCGGAGCGTGTGATCTTGTTTCGAACAGCCCTTCTGCGCCCGCAAGCTTTTCAGGCTGGTATTCGTAAAGAAGCTGAGCAGATTCGTGTCCGTTTAAAGAAGCAATAATGGAAAAGATTCCGCCGATCGTTAAAGCGAGCAGCAGCGCTTTTCGGTGAAACCGGTATATCTGCTCCTGTTTTCTCGTTCTCAGCATTTTATAAGCCGCTACAGAGGCGACGATAAATGCACCGGTCATGAAAGCCGTCAGAACGACATGGCCCGCGGTGGTGAAAAAGCTTGGATTAAAAAATGCGGCCCACGGTTCGACGTCAGTGATTTTGCCGTTTAAAATTTTAAAGCCGGCCGGCGTTCCTTCAAATGCGTGAACATTTGTAATTAAGACGGCAGATGCCGCGGCGCCGATCAAAACGAAAATAACCGCAATGATGCGCATCGCCGGAGTCAGCCGGTCAGCGGCATAGACATAAATGGACATAAACAGCGCTTCGATAAAGAAAGCATAAATTTCAATTTGAAACGGGAGTGACATCACTCTGCCGATGACTTCCATGAATCCGGGCCACAAAAGAGCAAGCTGTGTACCCGCGATCGTTCCGGTCGGTATCGCCACGCCAAGCAGGACCGCCTGCGCCTTTGTCCACCTTTTCGCCATAATGGCATAATGAGGATCTTTGGTTTTTTGATAAATCAATTCAGCCATTAAAATCATCAGAGGCAACCCGACACCAAGCGTCGCGAAAATAATATGAAAGCCCATGGTTGTCCCGAACAGGCTTCTGGCTAACACTAAATCATCCACGTCATAAACCGCCTTTCTTATTACCGTTTTATGTAATGTGGTTATATTATTTGCTGAAGCCATTAGATTATTCTTCTGATTCCATATATGGACAGGGTTTAGAAATCAAGGGATCGGGGCATATATGATTGACAAGCGCCTATTTAAGGTTTAGAATAAAACGTAATTATTACGATTTGAGAAAGGGAGATCAGCATGAAAAAAGATATTCATCCGGATAACCATCAAGTGATTTTTCAAGATGTGAACAGCGGCTACCGGTTTTTAAGCCATTCAACGAAAACGTCAGAGGAAACGGCAGAGTGGGAGGACGGAAAAACATACCCGCTGATTAAAGTAGAAGTCAGCTCAGATACGCATCCGTTTTATACAGGCCGCCAAAAGTTCAACGAAAAGGGCGGGAGAGTCGAACAGTTCAACAAAAAATACAATATGGGGAAATAAGACAAGCCCGAGGGGGGTTTGTCTTATTTATTGGGCCGTCTGTTACTTTGTGATCAGGTGCGGGTAGTGACGAAATGGCCCGCCTTATGTTATATTGTGAATAAAAAAGCAGAAAGGAAACACCACGATGAGTCTTCTAAACGATATCATGAATTTTAATGAGCAGTTCACTAAAAACAAAGATTATGAAAAATACCAAACATCTAAATTCCCGGATAAAAAGATGGCGATTTTATCCTGCATGGACACACGTCTTGTTGAATTGCTTCCCCATGCAATGAACATGCGAAACGGTGATGTGAAAATTATTAAAAGTGCCGGCGCGCTTGTCGCCCACCCGTTCGGAAGCATCATGCGCAGCCTTTTAGTGGCCGTATATGAATTAAACGCTGATGAAGTCTGCGTGATCGGCCATCATGATTGCGGCATGAGCAAAATCAACAGCGAGGATATGCTCGGTAAAATTATTGACCGCGGTATTCCGAAAGAGCGGATTGACATGCTGAAGCACTCAGGTGTTGATCTTGATCAATGGCTGAAAAGCTTTGATTCTGTAGAAGCGAGTGTGACAGACAGCGTAAACGTCATTAAACACCATCCGCTTTTCCCTGACAATGTGCCGGTGCATGGTCTGGTGATTGATCCTGAAACCGGTAAACTTGATCTGGTGATCGACGGCTACCAGCATATGGACTAATGCTTTTGTTTTTTTTCCGGTACGGGATCAACCCCGCCCGGATGAAACGGATGGCACTTTAAGATTCGCTTCAAGGTCAGCCATCCGCCTTTTAATGCGCCGTGAGTCCTGACGGCTTCGATTCCGTACTGAGAACATGTCGGATAGAAGCGGCATGACGGCGGCGTCAGCGGAGAGATGAACTTCTGGTATCCGCGGATTAACGCAATCATTATGGTTTTCATCAAAAAAACCACCTTTCTAATGCCAGTATAGAAAAAAAATTTCAGATTGAAAAGCTTCCGCCGCAATTCTTATCGGAAAACTGTGTTATAATGGATGCATATTCTGAAAAAAGGGAGTGCTATTATGCCTTCAGTAGAAAGCTTTGAGCTTGACCATAACGCGGTTGTGGCTCCGTATGTAAGACATTGCGGAGTGCATAAAGTCGGAACAGACGGCGTCGTGAATAAGTTTGACATCCGCTTCTGCCAGCCGAACAAACAGGCGATGAAGCCGGATACGATTCATACGCTTGAGCACTTGCTTGCGTTTACGATTCGCACACATTCTGAGAAATACGATCACTTCGACATCATAGATATTTCACCGATGGGCTGCCAGACAGGCTATTATCTTGTTGTGAGCGGCGAGCCGACAGCGGAAGAAATTGTCGACCTGCTTGACGCTACGCTGAAAGAAGCCATCGATATTACGGAGATCCCGGCAGCCAATGAAAAACAGTGCGGCCAGGCGAAACTTCATGATTTGGAAGGCGCGAAACGCCTGATGCGTTTCTGGCTGTCACAGGATAAAGAAGATTTGCTGAAAGTATTCGGATAAAAAACAGGCCTTTTTGCTGTCATGCAAAAAGGCTTTTTTACATATTTCTAAAAAATGTCACACCTTATGTGTAAGCGTTTGCTAAAATAGAAGCAAACATGAAGGAGTGATGGAATGAAACGGGCTGTATTGGCGGGTATGTGCGGTATGGTATTTCTTTTATCTTCTTGCGGAGGCAATGCGGACAAAACCTCCGCGGATGAAGAGCCGAAAGCGCTTGAAGTCAAGCTTACCGGACCGGAAACGGCAGAGCCGCATGAAAAAGCAGAATACAAGGCGGAGGTTTTTTACGGCGGTAAGCGGGTCACGGATGCGGATGAAGTCATGTTTGAAGTATGGAAAGAAGGAAAAAAAGGCAGCGGCAAAACAATCAAGGCCAAGGAGGAAAAAGGGGCGTATCATCTGCGGACTGAATTCGATGGAGAAGGTGTGTATACCGTTCAATCCCACGTAACGGCAAAACAGCAGCACAATATGCCGACTGTAAAAGTGCGTGTCGGGGATGCTGAAGCTGCCGATGATTCCTCCGGCCATGAGGAAAAGGCACAACATCATTAAGGTTTGTTTTTATCCGTCAATCCGTTTGATGTGTCCTGCGGCGGATCGATCGTATGCTTTACGTTATAGGCTCTTACAGTCGACCAGATGGATAAAAGCAGCACGGCAAGCACGATAAGAAAGCCAAGACTCAGAAGAAGCAGCATGAAATCCCTCCTTTTTAACAAATCATAACATATTTTCCATATGGAAAACCAAGGGCTAAAAATTTATGTTTTAACACACGATATATAGGGTATATCAATAGTAAACCAAAGGAGGAAGATTGGCATGTCAGAAAAACTATTGGAAGCAGTTAATAAACAAGTTGCAAACTGGACGGTCATGTATGTGAAATTACATAACTATCATTGGTACGTTAAAGGGAAGGACTTTTTCACATTGCATGAGAAATTCGAAGAGCTGTATAACGAAACGGCTACATATATTGATGACCTTGCAGAGCGTCTGCTGGCATTAAACGGCAAGCCGATCGGCACCATGACGGAATCATTGAAGACTGCTTCTATAAAAGAAGCGGAAGGCAATGAGAGCGCAGAACAAATGGTACAGAACATTTATGATGATTTCACTGTCATTGCAGAAGAGCTGAAAAGCGGAATGGATCTCGCAGATGAGGTCGGGGATGAAACGACCGGCGATATGCTGCTGGCCATTCACCAGAATATCGAAAAACATAACTGGATGCTCAAAGCGTATTTGGGATAATTAACAAGGGAAGACCGGGGCTTTAGAGCGTCCGGTCTTTTATTTGGCTGCCGAAGAGATGTTGTCCATTTTTCTGAAAAATCCAGACCGTTCCGTTCACTTTTCATAGAATAATGTAAGGCCGTTTCTGTGAAAGGATGTTGGATCATATGGGCAGAGACTTTGGCATCTTTTCGTTTTTTGCAGTGGTTGTGTCGGCAGCGGGATTTTTCTTTGGCGGTTTTCAGTATTCGTTTCTGATTTTGCTATCGGTCATGGCGATCGAATTTATCAGTACAAGCTTAAAAGAGTCTCTTTTGCATCAGCTGAGCCCAAAAAGGCTTTTTGCGCGGCTGGTCAAAAAAATTGTGACCCTGGCATTAGTCTCAGTTTGCCATTTTTTTGATCAGCTGCTTTATACCGAAGGCGCTATCCGTAATTTGGCTATCATGTTTTATATCTTATACGAATCGGTACAGATTGTGATCACGGCAAGCTCGCTGGGCATCCCGGTTCCGCAGGTGCTCGTCGATCTTTTGGACACCTTGAAAAATAAATTCAAGCGCAAACCGTAACATTTGCTTCAAACGAGGCTATACTAGCGGGTATGATGGTTTTCCTCTGAATTTTTGATAAAGGGCTTCCGAACAAACGCAACTGTGGTATGATGTATGGAAGATATGAAGGAACGGATTAGAGGGATAAACATGTACGAGTTTAAAGACTATTATCAGAATACTGTTCAGCTCTCCTTTGAACACCAGCCTTTTTCAGACAGCCCGAAGCACGTATGGGTCATATGCCGATATGGCGATAAATGGCTTTTGACTGAGCATGAAGACCGGGGGTTTGAATTTCCGGGCGGAAAAGTGGAGCCGATGGAATGTGCGGAGGAAGCGGCACTGCGCGAGGTGAAAGAAGAAACCGGCGCTGCAGTAAGACACCTTCAGTACGTCGGACAGTATAAAGTTCTCGGCAGGGAAAAGATAATCATTAAGAATATATATTTTGCCGATATTGAAAGGCTTGAAAAACAGGCTGATTATTTTGAAACGAAGGGGCCGGTGCTGTTCAGCGAACTGCCGGAGAATCTCCCGAGAAATAAAAAGTTCAGTTTCATCATGAAAGATTCAGTGCTTCCGATCAGCCTGAAAAAGCTGAAAGAGGACGGCGTATTTCAATCATAAAAACGGAGACCCGGCGATATCGCACGGGTCTTTTTTATATTTTTCCTTTCGTCCATTTTCTTTCTAACCATTCGACTCCCTGATACATCAGTGTCGCAAAAACCGCGATGATCAGAAGGCTTAAGAACACCAGAGTGAAATTGAAGACTTGGAAGCCGTAAATGATCATGTAGCCCAGGCCCTTTTCGGACACAAGAAACTCGCCGACAATGACCCCGACCCAGGATAAACCGACATTCACTTTAAGCGCAGAAACAATCGCGGGGGAGCACGCCGGCAAAATGACTTCTTTAAATATGATGCGCCTTTTCGCTCCGAAGGTTTTCATGACCTTAATATAATTCTCATCCACTTCCTGAAAAGCCGTAAAGACGACGATCGTCGTGATAATGACACTGATGACTGCACCCATGGCTACGATGCTTGTGAAACTCGGCCCGAGTGCGACGATAAGAATCGGCCCGAGTGCGACTTTCGGCATCGCGTTTAAAATGACGAGGTACGGGTCTAACACACGGGCGAGCCTGTTTGACCACCATAACAGAGCGGCGAGGCATGTGCCGAGAAGTGTGCCGAGCAAAAAGCCCAGAACGGTTTCTCCTAATGTAACGCCGATGTGGGCCGCAAGAGATCCGTCCGCGATCTTTTCCGCCAAGAGCCGGCAAACGGCAGAGGGTGAGCTGAAGATTAACGGATCGATCCAGCCTGCCTTGCTCGATATTTCCCACCCGGCAAAAAATACGATGAAAATAGCGGCCTGATACGCACGGATCCGGCGTTTTTCTTTTTGATGATTTTTCTTAAACTCCTGATGAAGCTGTTCAATCGTGCCGCTGCTGTTTTTCAAGGGAGTTCAGCTCCTTCCATATCGTTTGAAACAGCGGCTGAAAGGCCGGGTCCTGACGCGCGTCAAACGGATCTAAGGCCGCGAGCTCCTTGGGCACGGTGAAGATTTGATGGATGGTGCCCGGCTGATTCGAAAATAAATAGATCGTATCGCTCATGGCGATGGCTTCACCGATATCGTGGGTGACGAGCACGGCGGTTTTTTGAAAATCTTTTAATGTTTTGAAGACAAGGTTTTCTAAAGAAAGCTTCGTTTGAAAGTCCAGCGCGGAAAACGGCTCATCCAGAAGCAGCAGTCCCGGGTCCGGCGCAAGCGTTCGGGCAAGTGCAGCCCGCTGCCGCATTCCGCCTGACAGCTCTTTCGGATATTTGTTTTCGACGCCGATTAATCCGAGTTTAGGCAGAAGGCTGAGAACTTCAGCCCTTTTTTCTTCTGTTAATGTTTTGGAAATGTGTAAACCGAGCAGGACGTTTTCCTCAATTGATTTCCAAGGAAATAAATAATCCTGCTGAAGCATATAGCCGATTTGGTGTTCTTTATGGTTCGGCACGCTTCCTTCAATCAGCACTCGGCCTTGAGCGGGGGCGATAAGGCCGGCCAGAATGGACAGGAGGGTGGTTTTTCCGCATCCGCTCGGCCCGAGAAAGGAGATGAAATCCCCTTTTTCAATATGAAAATGTATATCTTTCACGGCGGTTGTTCTTTCTTTCAGCGAGAAATAAGTATGTGTCACATGATCCACTTGTAAAAAAGACATTCATGTTCCTCCTATTGTTCTGAGGTGGCTTTTTTGGCGATTTTTGTGTTGACGAGTTTGCTGTACGGAATATGTTTCGGGAGCTCTCCGGCTTCATCCATAATCGATTGGAGCTGTTCCCATTCATCCTCTTGCAGAACAGGGTTTGAAGAGAATGATTTTTGTTTTTTATAGCGTTCTATTGATGCTTCAATAATGGCCGGGTCGGTATCGGCAAATTCCTTTTGAATCGTTTTTGCGATGTCTTTGGCCGGGTGGCTTTCCACCCATTGCTGGGCGCGGTAAATGGCGCGGGTGAATTTTTCCGCCGTTTTTTCATTGTTTTTTAAATAGCTTTCTTTTGCCATAAAAGTTGTGTAAGGCACTTGGCCGGAAGCTTCTCCGAAGGATGCGACGATATGGCCGATGCCTTCTTTTTCAAATTGGGATGCCGTCGGTTCAAACAGCTGCACATAATCACCCGTTCCGGATGCGAATGCGTTGGAAATATTGGCGAAATCAATGTTTTGAACGAGGTTAATGTCTTTTTTCGGTTCTATGTGATTCTTTTTCAGGGCGTACTCACCGGCCATTTGGGGCATGCCGCCTTTTCGCTGGCCGAGAAATGTTTTTCCTTTTAAATCGCTCCATTTGAATGATTTCTCATCCTTCCGTGACACGAGAAATGTGCCGTCCGTCTGTGTCAGCTGCGCGAAGTTGATGACCGGATCTTTTGCTCCCTGCGCTTCCACGTAAATGGATGTTTCAGAACCGACCAGCGCGATATCAGACCCGTTTGACAAAAGCGATGTCATCGTTTTGTCTCCGCCCCATGTTGTTTGAAGTGACACTTGGAGCCCTTCTTTTTTAAAGAAACCTTTTGCTTCAGCGACATACAGAGGCGTATAGAAGATGGAGTGTGTGACTTCCGCCACCTTTACCTTCGTCAGACTTTCTTCCTGTCTGCAGGCCGGAAGAATGAGCAGGAAAAAGGCGCATATGACAAAAACGCAGCCCGTTTTGAGCCATTTGTTCACGGTGTAACCTCCTTGTTTTAAGCGTTAAAATAACCTTTTCTGCTTTACATATCGTATGATGGGTATAAAAAATGTGTGAGTGCCCATATTCACGTTGGGAAAGAATAAAAAAACTGATGATATAAGGAGGCTCATTGTTTTGCTGGCAGAAAAGAAAAGGTTCCCGTCTCCGAGTCCGCATGTCCGCCTCTTTGAGGTATGCTATGAGTCAGAAGGGCTGAAGGTAAAGGGGCTCCTTGCCGAGCCTGCTGAGCCGGGAACATATGACGGTTTTTTATATTTGCGCGGCGGCATAAAAAATGTCGGCATGGTACGCCCCGGAAGAATCGTTCAATTCGCTTCCCAAGGCTTTGTCGTGTTTGCGCCTTATTACAGAGGCAACCAGGGCGGCGAGGGAAATGAAGATTTTGCGGGAGAGGACAGAGAGGACGCGTTTTCCGCTTTCCGCCTGCTTCGGGAGCATCCGAACGTCAGGGAAGGGCGGGTGCATATTTTCGGTTTTTCCCGGGGCGGAATCATGGGGCTTTTGACCGCGATTGAAATGGGGCATCAAGCGGCTTCGCTCGTATCATGGGGCGGTGTGAGCGATATGGTGCTTACTTATGAAGAGCGGAAGGATATGCGGCGGATGATGAAGCGGGTGATCGGCGGCACGCCGAAAAAGGTGCCGGATGAATACAGATGGCGTTCGCCGTTTGAAAACGCAGACCGCATTCAGGCCCCTGTACTTCTCATCCATGGAGAGAATGATAAGAATGTTTCGATCGAACACGCCCGGATGATCGAGGACAAGCTGAAAGAGGCGGGGAAACCGGTGGAAACCTGGTATTACAGCGGTTTTACGCATTATTTTCCGCCGCAGGAAAACAGACGCATTGTCCGGCGGCTGGCGGAATGGATGAAGACACGGTAAGATGCCTGATTTATGATATGATAATAAAGAATAAGAGAATGAAAGGGGATTTTCATTTTGGGAATGCCTGTTGAATTTAATACCATGATTGTGACAAAAGGCAATGAAAAACGGATAGAGGAAAATATCTTTTTATTGGAGAAAGAGGGCTACCGCGTCTATCCTCTTGATATTCCGATGGACGTGCGCAAAACGAAAACCGGCGAGAAATCCGGCACCGGCGAGGTCCAAAAGCTCGAATGGGCGAACGGCCGGACAAGCATTACATACAGACTCACGTCGCTTCATTCGACAAACTGAAAAAACAAAAGCCGAGGGCATAAACGCCCTTGGCTTTTTTGATTACACGAGAGGTCCGCCGGCTTTGGCAATCGAGTCCGCATGGGAAAACTTTTTAAAGTTTTCTTTAAACTCATTGGCTAAAAACAGCGCTTTTTCGTTGTATGCCTGTTTATCGCTCCATGTGTTTTCAGGCTGAAGAACTTCATCCGGAACGCCCGGAACATGAACGGGACTGCGCAGGCCGAAAATGCTGTCTGCCGTCATGTCAGTCTGGTTCAGTCTGCCTTCAATAGCGGCCTTGACCATCGCTCTTGTATACGAAAGTTTCATCCGTTCTCCGACTCCGTACCCTCCGCCGGTCCAGCCTGTGTTGACCAGGAAGACTTGAACGCCGTGTTCGTCGATTTTATGCCCGAGCATTTCGGCATATACATGCGCCGGAAGCGGAAGGAACGGTGAACCGAAGCACGTCGAGAAAGTCGTTTGCGGAGATGTCACGCCGCGCTCGGTTCCCGCGAGTTTACTGGTGTACCCGCTTAAGAAGTGATACATCGCCTGTTCCTTCGTCAGTTTGCTGATCGGAGGGAGCACGCCGAATGCGTCCGCCGTTAAAAAGACGATCGCCTGCGGATGGCCGGCAATGCTCGGCTGCACGATATTGCCGATCATCTCAATCGGATATGCGGCTCTTGTGTTTTCCGTGTAGAAGGAATTGTCGTAATCCGCTTCACCCGTTTTTTCATCAAGCACGACATTCTCAAGAACAGACCCGAAGCGGATCGCACGAAAAATCTGCGGTTCTTTTTCCTCGCTCAGATTGATACATTTAGCGTAACATCCGCCTTCAATGTTGAAAACGCCGGAATCTGACCAGCCGTGCTCGTCATCGCCGATCAGTTTGCGGTCCGCATCGGCTGAAAGCGTCGTTTTCCCTGTGCCGGAAAGGCCGAAAAACAAGGCGACATCACCTTTTTCACCGACGTTGGCTGAGCAGTGCATCGGCAGTATATCCTGCTGCGGAAGCAGGAAGTTCATAATGGAGAATATTGATTTTTTCATTTCTCCGGCGTATTCGGTGCCGCCGATTAAAATGACGCGCTTTTCGAAAGAGACAATGATAAATGTTTCCGAATGCGTGCCGTCTGTCTCGGGATCTGCTTTAAAATGCGGAGCTGAGAGAATGGTGAAAGGCTGCGCTTGCCTGTCTCTTTCATCCGTCTCCGGTCTGATAAACAGCTGGCGCGCGAATAAATTGTGCCACGCAAATTCATTTACGACTGTAATCGGGAGTCTGTATTTTTCATCCGCTCCCGCGAATCCTTCAAACACAAACAGTTCATCCCGCTGTTTTAAGTAGCTGACGACTTTGGCGTACAGCTTTTCAAATGCCTCTTCAGAAATGGGCTGATTCACCGCGCCCCAATCAATTTGATTTTCTGTGCTTTGTTCACGGACGATAAATTTATCTTTAGGTGACCGGCCTGTATATGCGCCGGTGGTGGCGCGTACGGCGCCCGTTGATGTCAGCGTTCCTTCATTTCGGCTGATCACTTTTTCGGTAAGTTTTGGAGCCGATAAATTATGATGCACATTCGGACTTGCAAGTAATGCTTGAAGATCTGCGGTTAAATCAACTAATTTCATAAAAACCTTCCTTTGCCGGTTTATTTGTATTTCGCTGAATGTGGAATTAGTATAACATATATCTGAAAATAGTCTATACTATTTGCGGTTTTTTGTTTGTGTTTTTCCATTGCTTCCCGAAATAAAGGCGCGTAATCGCTTTAATTCATATTGACACTTTCCGCCCTTTTACGATAAGATATTTCATTGAGCGGATACTCTTATCCCGAGCTGGCGGAGGGACAGGCCCGATGAAGCCCAGCAACCGGTTTCTCTGTAAAAAAGCAGGTGAAAACACTGTGGGAAACCAAGGTGCTAACCTGATGCAAGGTTTAATATTTTCCTTGAGCGATAAGAGTGAAAGGCACACAGACCAAACCCTTTCCTCGAGTGGAAAAGGTTTTTTTATTTCATAAAATATGCCAATTAACATTCTCTGATATAGTATGACATTGTATTAAGAGGGAGCGAGTTCCGTATCATATGAGAAGGTCTTGCAAAAGATCTTTTTTCAGGAGGAAAAGTGAATGAGTAAAAACCGTCGACTATTTACATCTGAATCTGTTACTGAGGGTCATCCGGACAAAATCTGTGACCAAATTTCTGACAGTATCTTAGATGAGATTTTAAAAAATGACCCGAACGCGCGCGTGGCCTGCGAAACATCTGTAACGACAGGACTTGTGCTGGTAAGCGGAGAGATTACTACATCAACATACGTTGACATTCCGAAAACAGTCCGTGAAACGATTAAAGAAATCGGCTACACACGCGCCAAATACGGATTTGATGCGGAGACTTGCGCTGTTTTAACATCAATTGATGAACAGTCTGCGGATATCGCAATGGGTGTCGATCAGGCTCTTGAAGCGCGTGAAGGCACAATGAGCGATGCTGAAATCGAAGCAATCGGAGCGGGAGACCAAGGCCTGATGTTCGGTTATGCGTGTAACGAAACGAAAGAGCTTATGCCGCTTCCGATCTCTTTGGCGCATAAATTAGCCCGCCGTTTGAGCGAAGTCCGCAAAGAAGACATTCTTCCGTATCTTCGCCCTGACGGCAAAACGCAAGTTACCGTTGAATATGATGAAAACAACAAGCCGGTCCGCATCGACGCGATCGTTATTTCAACTCAGCACCACCCGGAAATTACGCTTGAGCAGATTCAGCGCAATCTGAAAGAGCATGTCATTAATCCTGTCGTGCCTGAGGAACTGATCGATGAAGAAACAAAATACTTCATCAACCCTACGGGACGTTTCGTAATCGGCGGACCTCAAGGTGACGCGGGTCTTACCGGCCGTAAAATCATCGTTGACACATACGGCGGATATGCACGCCACGGCGGCGGCGCATTCTCCGGTAAGGATGCGACGAAGGTAGACCGTTCTGCGGCATACGCTGCGAGATACGTAGCGAAAAACATCGTGGCAGCAGGCCTTGCTGATTCTTGTGAAGTGCAGCTTGCATACGCAATCGGCGTGGCACAGCCTGTTTCTATTTCCATCAATACATTTGATACAGGAAAAGCTTCTGAAGAAAAACTGATCGAAGTCGTACGGAATAACTTCGACCTGAGACCTGCCGGCATTATTAAAATGCTTGATCTGCGCCGCCCGATCTATAAGCAGACTGCTGCTTACGGCCACTTCGGACGTCATGATGTGGATCTTCCTTGGGAGCGTACTGACAAGGCGGATGCGCTTCGCAAAGAAGCACTAGGAGAATAATTTTATAGCCGCTTACTTAAGCGGCTTTCCCTTTTTGCAGATGCTGCCATGCTTATTTTTACATAGCGTGAAACCAATGGCGTAACACAGCGTCTATAAAAAGGGGGTCCAATTAGAAAATTACACTTATGGAGGCTATACTATGTGTGGATTTGTCGGTGTTTTTAATAAGCATCCATTAACTCAAACCGCAGATCAAGAAGAGCTAATCAAACAAATGAACCAAATGATCGTTCACCGCGGTCCTGACAGCGATGGGTATTATCATGACGAGCACGTCGGATTCGGCTTCAGACGGCTCAGTATTATTGACGTAGAAAACGGCGGACAGCCTTTATCATATGAAGACGAAAAATATTGGATCATTTTTAACGGCGAAATCTATAACTACATTGAATTGAGAGAAGAGCTTGAAGCGAAAGGCTACACTTTCAATACAGATTCCGATACTGAAGTGCTCCTTGCGACATACCGTCATTATAAAGAAGAAGCCGCTTCAAAGCTTCGCGGAATGTTTGCGTTTTTAATCTGGAACAAAGCTGACCGCGTTATGTACGGCGCGAGAGACCCGTTCGGCATTAAGCCGCTGTATTACACAACCATCGGGGACAAAGTATATTTTGCATCTGAAAGAAAAAGTTTAATGGCCGCTCAAAACGGCATTGATCTTGATACAGCTTCTTTACAGCAATATATGTCTTTCCAATTCGTTCCTGAACCGAGCACGCTTGACGCTGAAGTGAAAAAAGTCGAGCCGGGCAGCCAGTTTACGATCCGCCCGGAAGGCGATATCGCGTTTAAAACATATTTCAAAGCGAACTTCAAGCCTGTTCAGTCTGATGAAGATAAATTGGTGAAAGAAGTCAGAGACGCAATCTTTGACTCTGTCAAAGTTCACATGAGAAGTGACGTTCCTGTCGGTTCGTTTCTATCCGGCGGTATCGACTCTTCTTTTATCGTCTCAGTTGCGAAAGAATTTCACCCGAGCCTTAAAACATTTTCCGTCGGTTTTGAGCAGCAGGGCTTCAGTGAGGTTGACGTAGCGAAGGAAACGGCTGCCGCGCTCGGGATTGAAAATATCAGCAAAGTCATTTCTCCTGAGGAGTATATGAACGAGCTTCCGAAAATCGTCTGGCACTTTGATGACCCGCTTGCAGATCCGGCGGCGATTCCTTTGTACTTTGTCGCGAAAGAAGCGAAAAAGCATGTAACGGTTGCGTTATCCGGGGAAGGCGCGGACGAGCTGTTCGGCGGGTACAATATTTACCGCGAACCGCTGTCGCTTAAACCGTTTGAACGCATTCCGTCCGGTCTGAAAAAAATGCTTCTTCATGTGGCGTCCGTCATGCCGGAAGGAATGAGAGGAAAAAGCCTCTTAGTCCGCGGCTGCACACCGCTTGAGGACCGTTATATCGGGAATGCGAAGATTTTTGAAGAGCCTGTGAAAAAACAGCTGCTCAAACATTACAACCCTGAGCTTTCATACCGTGATGTTACGAAGCCGTACTTTACGGAAAGCCGTTCATACAGCGACATTAATAAAATGCAGTATGTCGACATTCACACGTGGATGCGCGGCGACATCCTGTTAAAGGCTGACAAAATGACGATGGCCAATTCATTGGAGCTGCGCGTGCCGTTCCTTGATAAAGTCGTGTTTGACGTGGCTTCTAAAATTCCGGATGAACTGAAAACGAAAAACGGTACGACGAAATACCTTCTGCGTAAAGCTGCTGAAGGAGTTGTGCCTGATCATGTGCTGAACCGCAAAAAACTCGGTTTCCCTGTGCCGATCCGACACTGGCTGAAAAATGAAATGAACGAATGGGTGCGCAACATCATTCGTGAAAGTGAAACAGACGCTTATATTGAAAAGGATTATGTCCTTCAGCTTCTGGAAGATCATTGCGCAGACAGAGCGGACAACAGCCGCAAAATCTGGACCGTGCTGATCTTTATGATCTGGCACAGCATCAATGTCGAAAAAAGACTGGTGCCGGAAGAGCTGAATCATCAGCCGAAAGAAGTCATTTTCGTTTAATCCAAAAGGCTTTCGATGTTATCGAAAGCCTTTTTTTCTATTGTTTTATGTAAACCGTCTATTCCGCTATGTTTTCAGTAAAGTATTACGCAATATTCAGAAAAAGGTTATAATAGGACTAATCGGGCAGATGCCGGAAAGTGCTTTCTGGCTATTTCGTCTCGGTTTGTTACTTTTCTGTCAAAATCAGGGGGGAGAGTTATGCAAAACAAAGGAAAAACGCTTCACCGCGGTTTGGAAGAGAGGCATATCTCGCTTATGTCTTTGGGCGCCGCGATAGGGGTCGGACTGTTTCTCGGGTCAGCTTCTGCCATAAAGCTTGCAGGACCGGGGATTTTAGCCGCTTACGCCTGCAGCGGGCTGATTATGTTTTTTATTATGCGGGCATTAGGGGAAATGGCGATTCAAAAGCCTGTTGCCGGCTCATTCAGCCGCTATGCCAGAGATTATCTCGGACCGCTGGCCGGTTTTTTAACAGGCTGGAATTATTGGTTTTTATGGGTCGTGACCTGTATGGCGGAAATCACCGCGGTCGGCATTTATATGGGCTACTGGTTCCCTGACGTGCCGTCATGGATCTGGGCGCTTTGTGCACTCGTCATTATGACAGCTGTCAACTTTCTGGCGGTCAAAGCGTATGGTGAACTTGAATTCTGGTTTGCGCTCATTAAAGTCTTGGCGATTCTGTCAATGATTGCGATCGGTCTGGTGATGATCGTATTCGGTCTCGGAAACGGAGGCGTCGCGCTTGGAATCAGCAATTTATGGAGCAACGGCGGCTTTTTCCCGAATGGGATTAAAGGGGTGCTGCTGTCGCTGCAAATGGTCATGTTTGCATATCTCGGAATTGAGCTGATCGGTGTCACAGCCGGTGAGGTCAAAAATCCGGAAAAATCATTGGCGCGGGCCATTGATACTGTTTTTTGGCGCATTCTCATTTTTTACGTCGGAGCTTTATTTGTCATTATGTCAATTTATCCGTGGCAGGAAATCGGTTCAGGCGGAAGTCCGTTTGTTTTGACATTTGAAAAAATCGGAATACCCGCAGCGGCCGGAATCATTAATTTTGTCGTTTTGACGGCGGCTCTTTCTTCCTGCAACAGCGGGATCTTCAGCACGGGACGCATGCTGTTTAATCTCGCGGAGCAAAATGAAGCCCCGAAAGCCTACGGCACGGTTACAAAAGGCGGCGTGCCGGGAAAAGCGGTATTAGTTTCAGCGGGTGCGTTATGCATCGGCGTTCTGCTGAACTACGTGGTGCCGGCGAAAGTGTTTACGTGGGTGACAAGCATTGCGACGTTCGGAGCAATTTGGACATGGTCGATTATTTTGCTTTCCCAAATGAAATACCGTAAAAGTTTACAGCCGGAAGAACGGAAAAAACTGAAATATAAAATGCCTTTATACCCTTTTTCCTCATACATCTCACTGGCTTTTCTCGCATTTGTCGTTGTGCTGATGGCTTTTGATGCAGAAACCAGGGTGGCTGTCATCATCGGCCCTGTCTGGTTCGGCATTTTATTAGCAGCCTATTACGGGAAAGGCTTCCACAAAAGAAAACACATAAACCTGGAAAACGGACAGACATTCGCCGAAAAAGCGTAAAAAAAGAGCCCGCTGAAATGGGCTCTTTTTTCATAGGATCGGGTAAAAGGGGGAAGAATAAAACAAATTCCTGAACAATTTGCTACTGTTTCCTGACAATCAGCGGAACGCAAATGGTTATTACTTAAATAATATTTTGAAAAATGGTACAGTAGTAAAACAAAGCTGATCTTTTTTATTTCTCTTGCAGTGTTTTATAGTATCGGCCTTTTTCAACATATTCCGTTCTGATTCTTTCCATGTCCCGTATGTCTTCTTCTGTCAGCCGGCGGATGACCTTTGCGGGCCGGCCGAACGCAAGACAGCCGGGAGGAATGGTTTTGCCCGGAGGAACGAGACTTCCGGCGCCGATAAACGCGCCTTCTCCGATTTCCGCCCCGTCCAGAATGACGGAGCCCATACCGATTAAAGCATTCTTTCTGATGACTGCGCTGTGCAGTGTAACCTGATGGCCGATCGTGACGTCATCTTCAATAAGAAGCGGGCGGCCGGGACTTTGATGCAGACAGCTCAAGTCTTGTATGCTGACTCTTTTTCCGATCCTTGTCGGCGCAACATCCCCGCGGATGACGGCTGAGAACCAAATGCTTGATTGTTCTCCGATAACGACGTCACCCGTAATGACGGCGTTATCCGCGATAAACGCATCAGGATGTATATCCGGCGTAAATTGTTTATAAGGGTAGATTATCATGTCTCATCCTTCTTTCTTTAAATTTATGTAAGAGGTGAACTGCATGTGGACTTGGAAAGCAGACAGGCCCGTCGGTACTATTGTCATCATCCACGGGGCAAGCGAATATCACGGGCGTTATAAATGGCTCGTTGAAATGTGGAGATCTTCCGGATATAACGTGGTGATGGGCGATTTGCCGGGTCAGGGAACATCCACCCGCGCCAGAGGGCATATTCGCTCTTTCCAAGAATACATTGATGAAGTAGATATTTGGATTGATCAAGCGAGAATGCTTGAAGCACCCGTTTTCCTTCTGGGCCACAGCATGGGCGGACTGATTGCGATAGAATGGTTTAAGCAGCAGAGAAATCCCCGCATTACGGCACTCATTTTATCATCACCTTGTCTCGGGCTGCAAATAAAAGTCAATAAAGTGCTTGATTTTGCGTCTAAAGGGCTGAATGTCCTCGCTCCGTCCATCAGAGTGGACTCCGGTTTATCACCTGATATGGCGACAAGGAATGCGGATATGATTGAAGCGGATCAAAACGATTGTTTATATGTCACGAAAGTATCTGTAAGATGGTACAGAGAGCTTATAAAAACGATTGATGCCGCTATGGTGCCGACCGATGCGTTTTTAAAGGTGCCGCTTTTGCTTATGCAGGGCGGTGATGACAAAATCGTCGATAAAATGAAAGTCCGCAAATGGTTTGCCGGTGTGGCTTCCCATAATAAGTCTTACCGGGAGTGGGAAGGGCTTTATCATGAAATTTTTAATGAACCGGAAAGAGAAGCTGTGTTTAAGGCGGCGAAAGCCTTTACAGATCAGTATATTTGAATTCGCTGGGGGTGCATATGTTGACAGTACCGGAACATCCTTTTAACCTTATGGCAAAAGTGTATCGGGAAATTTTTCCGCTCGTTCATCAGGAATTGAATATGTGGCGGGAAAAATCAGATTCCATTAAAAATACCGAGCTGCGGCAGCAGGCGGCCGCAAGTATCCGTGATAAATCGTTTCATTGTGAAGGCGGCGGCATTTTAGCTCTGCTGTCGGGAGAGCAAAAAGAGAAGTGCGTGCAATTTATCATTGCGTATCAGACGATCAGTGATTATCTGGACAATCTGTGCGACCGCAGCACATCGCTTGACCCGGAGGATTTCCGCATGCTTCACCTTTCCATGCGTGACGCGCTGACGGTGGGTGCAGAGGTGCAGCCGTACTATCAGTACAGAGAGGAGCAGGATGACGGCGGTTATCTTCATGAGCTGGTCAAAACATGCCAGCGGGTGCTTGGGTCAATAGAACACTACAGCCTTATTAAACCTTATCTGCTTGAGCTGTGCGATTATTATTGCGATCTTCAGGTTCATAAGCATGTCGTAGAACATGAACGCGTTCCGAGGCTTAAAAGCTGGTTTGAGCAGTATCAGTCAAAGCTTCCGGAAATGGAATGGTTTGAGTTCTCGGCCTGCGCCGGCTCGACGTTAGGCATTTTCTGTCTCGTTGCTTACTCATTCCAGCCAGATTTTAACGAACATACCGCTGAGAAAATCCGCAGCAGTTATTTTCCGTACATACAAGGCCTGCACATTCTGCTCGATTATTTAATTGACCAGGAAGAGGATCTGCTTGAAGGCGATTTGAATTTCTGCACGTATTATCAGTCTCATGAAGAAATGATGCAGAGACTGAAGCATTTTATTGAAAAAGCGGATGAACATCTGCACGGCATTCCGCATGAAAACTTCCACCGGCTGATTAACAGGGGGCTGCTCGGCGTCTATTTATCCGATGACAAAGTCGCCAGCCAAAAAGAAATGGGCCGCCTCGCGCGAAAGCTGATCAGAGCAAGCGGCAAAACGTCATTTTTCTTTTATATCAACGGAAGAGCCTACCGCAAATTTCAAAAGATGGCTTGGACGAAAAGTTCGTAATGGGTGAACTGCGCCTTTCTCATGAAGGTGCGGTTTTTTTATTCTTATGTGAAGAATGAAACATTGTTTGCGCAGGCATAATATGATATTTTAATTTTATGAAAAAATTAAAGTATTTAGTCATCATAGGATTAATTTCCATGACGGGCGGCTGCTCCGTCATACATGCTTCCGCCGGCTATCATCCCGTATTAATAGCTCACAGGGGCTCTTCTGCGATTGAACCGGAACATACTGCTTTATCCTATGCACGTGCCATTAAAGACAAAGCAGACTATATTGAGATAGACTTAAGGGAGACAAAGGATGGCCATCTGATTGCAATTCATGATAAAACGGTCGATCGGACAACTGATGGTAAAGGATTGACAGAGGATCTGTCTTTGGCTGAGATCAAAAAACTGAATGCCGGAAAAGGAGAAAAGATTTTAACGATTGAAGAAATCATAGAGAAATTCGGACAAACTGCCAATTACTATATTGAGACAAGAGAAAGCAACGGCAGCCTGGTGATGGAAAAGAAGCTGATTGACATATTACAAAAATATAAGTTGATTTCCAGTCATAAAGCGGTCATTGAATCCTTTAGCGAGAAGAGCTTAAAGAAAGTTCGATCTATGAATAAAAACGTCCCTCTTGTTCGGTTATTAAAAGATAAAGAGGCTGAGAACATAAATGATAAGCAGCTGCAAGCCATCAGAACATATGCTGATACAGTCGGCCTTAATGCTAAATTAACAAATGAAGCCGCCGTAAAACGTATCCACCACAATAAGATGAAGGTTCACGTCTTTTTTGATAAGGAAGATGAGCGGGCTCTGACGCCGATTATGCTGAAACAAAAAGTAGATGGGGTATTTACAAACAATCCCGCGTATACACGTAACGCGCTGCAAAAGCAGTAAATAAAAAGAGACATGCGATTTACGCTGTCTCTTTTTTAAATGGCTTCTTTTTTGCCGCAAGGTGCATTGCAAATTTGCCGATCAGCCCGATGACGAAAAATGCGGCAAACCACCAATAGTAGGTTTTCGCGAATTCAAATCCTAAATGTCTTGATAAGATGATGACGAACATGACATAGGGAACACTGGAAAATATGATGCGAAGAATATTCAAACTGCTGCTCCTCCCGGATGTTACATTTAAATATGTGCTTTTTTCCATTATTCATGGTAATGGACTTTCGAAAAAATGTAAACACCATTCACAAAAAGAATCGGCCCGCTTATGACAGGCCGATTCTTTATTTGGCGGCAGATTTCTTTTCAATCGCTATAATAAACGGCGGATCGTTTCGCTGATTGAGAAAGCCGTAGCTCAGCACGCGCGCCTTTTCCTGATCTAGGTTTTCGCAATACTTTAGAAGCGCATTCTTTTCCGTCTTGCCTTCAGGATGCCCGTGGTAGACAACGAGAACGATCAGCCCGTTTTCCTTCAGCAGCTCAAGGAGCTGTTCGATGGCAGAAATGGTTGAGCGGCCGTTTGTCGTAATGCTTTTATCGCCGCCGGGCAGATAGCCGAGATTAAACACCGCACAAGCCACATGCCCGTGCGCTTCCTTGGGCAGAGAGGCCTTGATTTGATCATGGCTCTTATGGTGAAGCGTGACGCGCGGGCTGAAGGCGGCACCGAGCCGCTCCTTCGTTTTGGCGAGTGCGTCCGCTTGAATATCAAAGGCATGAACATGTCCTGTCTCACCGACAAGGCCTGCCAGAAAATATGTATCATGTCCGTTGCCCATCGTCGCGTCGACCGTGATATCTCCTTCTTGTGCGGCTGACTTCAGCAATTCTTTACTGAAAGGGAGGATATGCATCAAGGTCATAGGGCAGTCTCCTCCCCGATTTTCCTGAAAAGCTTTCCTTGATAGCTTCCGCGTGCTTCCAGCTCTTTTTGAATGGCGCCCAGTACTTCCCATTTGTTGACGCTCCACATCGGCCCGACCATTAATTCAATCGGCCCGTCTCCCGTAATGCGGTGAACGATCATTTCCGGGGGAATGATTTCGAGCTGATCACATACAAGCTGGACATATTCTTCCTGAGAAAGAAATTCGAGCTTTCCTTTTTCATACTGCTTCACCATCGGTGTGCCTTTTAATAAATGAAGCAGGTGAATTTTGATGCCTTGAACATCCAAATCGGCAACCGCTTTGGCCGTTTCCATCATCATGTCCCTGTTTTCGAGCGGAAGCCCGTTAATGATATGGGAACAAACGCGGATGCCGTGTTTTCTCAGCTTATTGACGCCCTCAACATAGCAGTCAAAATCATGGGCGCGGTTGATCAGAAGGGCGGTCCGCTCATGTACGGTCTGCAGCCCGAGCTCAACCCACAAATATGTCCGCTCATTCAGTTCGGCTAAATATTCCACCACATCATCGGGCAGGCAGTCCGGACGGGTTGCGATAGACATGCCGACAACGCCGTCAAGCTTGAGTACGGATTCAAATTTCTCACGCAGCTCCTCTACCGGAGCATGCGTATTCGTGAACGCTTGAAAATATGCGATATATTTGCCGTCTTTCCACTTTTCGTGCATGCGGTTTTTGATATCGTGAAATTGCGTGATTAAGTCATCGGCCCGGTTGCCGGCAAAATCGCCGGATCCCGCAGCGCTGCAGAACGTGCAGCCGCCGTGTGCGACCGTGCCGTCCCGATTCGGACAGTCAAAACCGCCGTCAAGCGCGACTTTAAATACTTTATGTCCGAAATGCTCCCGCAGATGATAATTTAATGTATGGTACCGTTTTTCCGTATTTGAATAAGGAAAAGGGTTATTCTCGTTCAATGTTCAAAAAGCCTCCCTCACATCAGATGCATCCTAAAATTGTAGCATGAATGACAAAGCGGAACAATGAAACAATTATGGAACGGTCAAGACGTAATATCTACCTGGCTTTTCTGTTGTTGTTTTAATCTTTTAGGAGATATATCACTGAACAGTGCAAAAATAATTCCTAATATAAGAATTAAACTGCCTGCTTTGAAAGTAACATTAAAACTGTCACTCATTTTTTCATTATATATATTTGAAATTTTTTTCTGGATAGCGATAACTTCCTTCTTTTGAATATCGAAGCTTCTTTGGACTTTTTCCTTATATGGATCAGGAGTCACTGAGAGAATTTCATCCTCTTTTTTGTCTAATGTAGCAATACTTTTTTTTCGATCGAAACCTTTACTGTCAGAATGCTTTAAGTGGGTTATTATCTCTTTTTTTGCATTGTTATCAAAAACCTGGTCGTTTTCTACAATTTTAATGGCTTCCTTTTTGGCGGAAACTGTCTGATCATTTATATTCATTGTAAGCACAGATGTAAGTATCGCAATGCCTAGTGCCTGCCCAACTGTTCTCATCATATTAAGAATACCGGATGCAATTCCTACTTTTTCAGGAGGAATAAGCCGTATCCCTGAACTCATAGCCGGACCTATTACAAGCCCTAAGGCTAAGCCGGTCAAACATAATAGAATAATTACTGTTGTTATAGAACTGTCGTATCGTATGTATCCATATAAATATGTTGTGATTGTTAAACCGAGCATTCCTAGACCCGAAAGCCAAATTCCCCCAAGTTTATCAGAGAGCTTTCCGGAAAGGACAGAGGTAAACATAGATGATAGAGCCAATGTAGAAACAATTAACCCCGCTTTTAATTCAGTTTTCCCCATTAAATTCGTGAGGAGTAAAGTAATAATAAGGGTACCGCTTGTTAATCCAAGGCCTTGCATAAAGAGGGTGAATGAACTGAAACTAAACGTACGTATCTTCAGCATGGATAAGGGAATCATCGGGTGTTTAATTTTAGATTCAATAAAGAAAAACAAACAGAATAATAATACAGAGATTACAAATAGAGTGATAATTAATGATGATGACCAGCCTAAGTCAGATACTTTCGCAAAGCCAAAGGTTAAACAGAAGAGAGCTCCGGATAAAATAAGAATCCCCATGTAATCAATTTTTTTGCTCACTGTTTCATCATAACTCTCAGTAATAAAAAATGCTGCTAAAAAAAGAGAAATCAGACCTAAAGGAATATTTATGAAAAAGATAGCTTGCCAATTAAAATTTTCAGTTAATAATCCTCCAAGTACAGGTCCTAAAGTAGCTGCTAATCCTGAGAAAGCCCCCCAAACTCCAATGATCAATCCTTTTTTATTTTGAGGAACGATGGCCAAAGCAATAGGCATTGTAACTGGCACAATGAAAGCAGCAGATAATCCCTGAATCACTCTAATTGTGATAAGCATTTCAATTGAAGTGCTCAAACAGGCAATAACCGACGTCAAAATAAAAAGTGCTAATCCAAATATAAAAGCTTTTTTTCTTCCAAAATGGTCTGCCAGTTTTGAGGCACCTACTAATAATACTGCAAAAGCTAAAGTATAACCTGTAGCCACCCAAGCTACTTGAGAAAGGTTACTTGAAAAATAATCCAGCATCTTAGGTAAGGCTATATTTACTATAGTGGTGTCCATTACCGAAATGAATGTACCTAATAATAATGCAGATAACATAATTAATTTTTTGAAATTCAATATACGTACAGCTCCTTTAGATATAAATCTAATTTAATATTCGATATCAATCTAAAAATATGATAAATATAATTTAAAGGAGTGTCAATATTATTCATAGTTTGTTTTTTTATCCACTTGTTTAAAAACTTATTTTCAAGAAACTGAAATTGAAATATACCTGTAAACTAACTGGGAGATGAATAAGGGTTCTTACAGGGGGACCAAACCGCAGGAGATTAATTTAAAATCAGGATCATGCTCAGCACGGGTATCCGAAGCATTTATATTACGAAGTGCAATGCAAAAAACCTTAAAACAGAAAATGAATATTCTATGAAATCTCTCTTTTGATTGATAAGATTAATAAAAATGTAATATGTCTTGCGGGAAGAAGGTAAAACGTTTTCATCAGTGAAAAAATGACTTTATGGGGTGTTTAGAAGTGCATTTAATAATTAATGACAGTGTTTCAGATTTTTTTGATAAGATATCCTCTATTCTATTCCTAAAACACGAAGAATTCTTCAAAGATTATACTTCAAAGATGGGTTTGAATTTAGATAATGAATATTTTTTATTACTAGATGATCTTAAAAAAATAAAAGAGCTGGATAGTGAGTTTTTAAATTTTTATTTTGGCAGCTTTAGTGAATACGAAGATGTTAGGAATGCAAATATTTTTTGTTTAGCGACAGCTTTTTTTAAAATCCCACAGATCTATACGAAAGATTTTTTTGAAATTATTGATCATTTGTCTGGAGCTACAGAAGAAGAGATAAGAAAAAATATTTTAGAGTCTCTACTTTATTTACAAGGAGAGCTTAAAACCGAAACATCTGCCCAACAGTATTTAAATGATAGGGAAAGTTTATTTGAGCTGCTTAATAATCTTAATATAAAGCCCGAATACAAGTGGATCATATTTAAGGTAATGAAATCTCCTAAAACTTATGTAGATCAATTTTGCAACAAATTAATGTTGGTGAATGGTTATCTTAACAAGGCGATTTATAATTTAATTAAATTTAGAGATGAGTGGATGAATCAATTAAAAAACATCAATATGGATTTTCCAAAAAAGATAATCAGTACGTTAAAAGGTAAGGAATACTTATCTTGTGATTATATTAATATATATCCAACACTTTTACCTTATACTGCAACTATTACGAAAAGTGAAGATAACATTTATGTTGGACTTGGTTATAAAGTTGATCAAATTTTTGAAAATACATTAGAGAAAGCAGAGATGAATCACATCATTGATTTTTTGAAGCTTTTATCAGATAAAAGTAAGTTCAAGATATTAATCTTGCTTAGTCATAAAAAAATGTATGCTAATGAGATTGCTGAACAGCTAAATTTAACCAACGCAACGATTTCACACCATATGAGAATTTTGACATTGCAAGGTTTAGTTGAGAGTACGAGACATCAAAATAAAACATATTATTATCTTAATTCTTCTAAATTTCATTCCCTTTTGAATGGTTTATTGAAAAAATTTAAAGGTGTTTCAATTTTGGGTAAAGAAGAGTAAAACAAAGTGTTAAAACTGTCTTGATTTTATGGTTGGTGCTGAAATTCGAAATGAATTCTGGGTGTTTTACAAAATAGGGCGAATATGTCGAGGGGAAACTTGCGATAAATGTAAAAAAATAAGGCACCATATCAATCGAGTTATGCTCGTTAAAGTGCAGCGTCCTAAAAAGGCGAGTATTTAAAAAGATTTCATTCTGTCTTGATTAAATTATACATTTGATCGTATTTTATACTTTCTCTGTCGTGTAACTGAATTACCTGATATTTCATGTGAGAATTCGTTTGGAATTAGAAATACTATTGATATGACATTATCAATAGGAGGACCTGTTTATGGCAACAAGACAATCAGTAGATGAACATCTCCAAAGAAGCGAACAGGCGTATGAATTTGCGAATGAGCAATTTGTAACAGCTTCAAAACAAGAGCATTATAATGATAATGAGTACAGTGAAGCGCAAATGATGCTTGAAAACGCGGTGAATGAATTAAACAAGCTGTCATTATCTGCGAATGATCAGCAGAGAGAGCAGCTTTACCGAATGAGGCTGCAGCTGCAGACTTTACAAAACAATATGATGTTGCAGCGTAATTTCGATTACTGACCGCGCTGTCTCAGATGGTGCAAAAAACCCTGCCGGAATCCCGGCGGGTTTTTTTGTATTTCTTTTCAAAAAAGAATTGACAATAAGGCGGAGTGTGTTTATTGTATTATGTGTACTACTTGACGTAATACACTACAAACACTCAAAAAAATAAAAACGACATATAAATGCTGAGCAAAGGAAAGGAGAGCTTTCATGAAAAACAAAAGATCCGTAAAACAAGATGTGCCCCTTATTATCGCCGCTTCGTTTTTGGCCAGCAGTCTGTTTGTCATTCTTGTCGTCATCGGTTTTCAGTGGCAGAACATTTAAAGAAATCGAGCAGCTCGTAAAAGAAAGAAGGGAAGTAAATGATTCAAATCGACCCGAGAAGCTCAACTCCGATTTATGAGCAAATCATACAGCAATTGAAAGAGCTTTGTTTGAAAGGGATCATGAAGCCGGGGGATAAACTTCCTTCTGTCAGAGAATTGGCAACGATCATTATCGCCAATCCGAATACCGTCAGCAAAGCGTACAAGGAGCTTGAACGCGATGGCGTCATTGAAACGCTGCGGGGAAGAGGAACGTATATATCGGAGAATGCAAAAAAGACATTGGTTGAAGGGAAGATGACGATGATAAAAGAGCAATTGAAACAGCTCATCATCGATGCCCATTACGCGGGAGTTGAGCTGGAGAAGCTGCAGGAATGGATAAAGGAAATCAGCGCTGATGTGAAAGGAGGCACGGGTCATGATTGAATTGCGTAATCTCTCAAAAACAATTGACGGTAAAGAAGTGCTCAAAGACATTTCACTTACTATCGGAAAAGGAGAAATTTTCGGGCTGCTAGGCCGAAACGGATCAGGGAAAACAACGCTGCTCCGGCTCATTCAGCAGATTCTCCTGCCGGACCAAGGGACGGTTTTATTTAATCAGGTGGAAATAAAGCGGCACCCAAAAGTAAAACAGAATATCATTTATATGCCTGTTGAAAATCCTTTTTATGACAAATATACATATAAACAGCTTGTTGCGATTGTAAGCAGAATCTATCCGAATTTTGATGTGACTTACGCCAATGAGCTGATGAACAGGTACAATATTCCGGAAACGAAGAAATACCGTGAACTATCAACAGGGCTGAAAAAACAGCTCGCGCTCGTCCTTGCCTTTGCTTCACGACCGGCACTGATTCTTTTGGATGAACCGACGGACGGCATTGACGCCGTAACACGTCATGACGTGCTTCAGCTTATGGTGGACGAAGTCGCTGAACGGGAAACGAGCATCCTGATTACCTCACATCGTTTAGAAGATATTGAGCGAATGTGCAACCGGATCGGATTTTTGGAAGGCAGCCAGCTGACGAATGTGATGGATTTGGATGATATGAAGGAAGAATACATAAAAATCCAAATGGCGTTTGAAGAGGATGTCAACTTGATGATCAGAGAACAAAACATACCGATTCTCGACCATGCCGGTGTATTTTATACAGTGCTGATTCCGAAAAACGATGAGAAGAAAAAGGAATTTCTGCAAGAGCTGCGGCCGAAAGTATGGAACGAACTTCCTGTGAATTTAGAAGAAGTCTTCATCGCGAAGTTTGGGGGGAACCGGAGATGGTAGACAGGGGATTGATGTACAGAGAATGGATGCAGAATCGAACTGTTCTGGTGATGGTCGGCATTTTTTTAGCGGCAGTTAATCCGTTTGAAGTATTAAATACCTATCTGGTCTACCAAGGCTGTCTGGATACCCACGGAGCATATTGTAAGTTTTATGTGAATTCTTTGGATAGCGGAATGCTGAACTTTAACTGGGCGCCCGCTGTGATTTTGGCGGTTTGCTTATTCGGACTGGAGCGTACGAAAGGAACGATTGATGCGCTTTTCAGTCTGCCTTATTCCCGCGCTCAGATGTTTCACACCAAATTTTGGCTTGGAGCGGCGGTCATTGCCGGATTCCAAGTCATCGGCTACGGGCTGGCTGAGCTGCTCATCCTTCTGTTAAAGCCTGAGCGCGTATATTTCTTCCATCATTACAGCGTCGGTGAGATCATTGTGAGTATTTTGGCTTTTGCATTGGTCGCGAGTGCAGGCTGCTTAACGGGCAATACGTTCGCCCAGCTGTTAACGGCGTTTACTGTGTCGATAGCGCCTTACCTGATTATTTCGTTGCCGCTGACAAATGCGGAAGTCATCTTCGGGGTCGGCATGCATGAGCTGATGCCGTCAGTCAATGCTTACCTAAACGATTCGTTTCAATATCTGATTCCGATCATGTATGTTAATACGGATTGGGTATCTGCCAGCAAGTATATATTACTCATCCCGGCAGTGATGAGCATTGTATTTTATGCGATTGGGTACTTTTGCTATGTCAGACAGCCGGCGGAACGGAACGGCCGTTTTTTCCTCTGGAGACAGCTTGACCGCCCCGTTCAGATTGTGGTGATCATGATCGGCGTTCTCGGTTTTAGTCTCGCGGGGTACTCGACGGGCCATACAATGACAGGATATGTAGTCGGGATGCTTGTCGGAGGAGCGATCGGATTTTTAGTCAGTTATTTTGTGATTTATAAAAAAACGAAGCATGTGTAAGAGAGGAGGATCGGAATGATACCGCGGGGATTATTGTACACAGAATGGAAGAAAAATCAGTGGCTGTTTTTGTTGAGCGGTATTTTTTTAATAGCGGCAAACCCTTTTATGGTTTATAACAACTACTCAACATATCAAGGATGTTTGAATAACCAAGTACTTCAAGATTGTGAATTTACGTTGAGTTATACGAATGGATCGCTTCTTTCCCTCAGCTGGGTTGTGAGTGTCGTCATTGCTGTCTGCTTATTGGGCTTGGAACGGACAAAGGGAACGATGGACGCCTTGTTAAGCATGCCTTACAGCAGAGGCCAAATCTTTCAGACTAAATTCTGGCTGGGCGCGGCAGTCATTATTGTTTCTCAGGCGATAGGCTACGGAGCGGCGTCATTGCTCATATCTTTGCTGAAACCGAGCCATACGTACGATTTTGATCATGTTTCAATCGGAGTGATTGTGATCAGTTTTATGGCTTACGCCCTGTTAATGGCAGCCGGCGCATTAACGGGACATATATTCGCCCAGCTGTTAACGGCGTTTACAGTAACGGTTCTGCCCTTTTTACTCATTGGTCTGCCGGCCGCGAATCTGGAGGTTGTTTTCGATATTAGTGTGGGAAATCAATTCTCTTTCATCAGCAGCTATATCGAATCTCGTCTTTTTGTATTTATAACTCCTATTGGATATGTGTTTAACGACTGGATCAGAGAAAGAGATTTAGTCTTAATAATTCCGGCAGTGATGAGCCTCGTCTTTTATCTGATCGGTTATGTCAGCTTTCTGAAACATCCGAATGAACGGAACGGCAGATTCTTTCTTTGGAGAAAATTGGACCGCCCGGTGCAGATTTTGGTGATTGTGTTTGCCGTTATGGGGTTTGGATTATTCGGATATGGAGTCACAAACACGATGTTCGGCTATTTAGCCGGCATGTTCTTCGGCGCTGTGATTGGTTTTTTTATCACTTATTTTACGGTTTACAGGAAAACAAAGCATATGTAAGTTTGTATGAAAATGTGTAGTTTGGGGGAAGGCAAGGTGCCGATTAACGGTTTGCTTTATAAAGAATGGAAGCAGCGGCAGACGCTGCTGCTGCTTACAGCGGGGTTCTTATCTATATTAGGCCCTTTGGCAATTATAAATGAGTATTTTCACTATAAAGATTGTTTGGGTGCGCTTCATCAATATTCAGGTTCAGTTTGTACATTCAGCATGAATTACAGCAATCAGAATTTGATTGGGCTGCACTTCATTCCTCCGGTTATGATGGGGCTTTTTCTGACAAGAGCGGGACGGGCTGAAAACATGTTCACATTGAGTCTGCCGTATTCGAGAAGCCGGATATTCCATACTAAGTTTTTGTTGGGAGCAGCCGTGTTAGCCGTCTCGCAGCTTGTTTCTTACGGATTATCTGACATATTGTTTCTTGCGCTTAAACCTGACGCTGTAGATCATTTTCACTCATTCAGCGCCGGGATGCTGGTCATCAGCTTGATGATTTATGCATTAGTGACAGCCGCCGGCACGATAACAGGCAATTTAGCAGCACAGCTGATCACAGCGTTCATGGTTTCCGTTTTTCCGATCGTTGTCTTGATCATTTACCTGTTAAATGCTGAGTTCCTTTTTGGCAGCCAGTCTGTGCAGAATATTCATTTTCCTTGGAGTGGATTTCTGATCTATTTCATGCCTGCCGCTTACATCCATACACCATGGATGTATTACACGAAACATGCCTTGCTTATACCTGCCTTAATGGGATTTTGTTTCTATCTTTTCGGCTATGTGAATTTCCTGAAAATGCCGAGTGAGCGAAGCGGACATTTTATCTTAAACAAACATACAGAACGCATGATCCAAGGGCTGGTCATGGCGCTTAGTATGCTGGGAAGTGCGGGTGTATGCGGATATGCTTATAACGGTAACGGTTCATATACCGGTTACATATTCGGCATGCTGATCGGCGCGGTGATCGGGTTTTTCATCAGTTATTACTTCATCTATAAAAAAACGAAACAAATATAAAGGGGAGTGGTGTACGTGATAGAGGTACAGCATATCGATCATTCATTTAAAATCGGCAGGAAAGGCAGAGAGAGTCAGGTTCCGGTGCTGAAGGACGTCTCTTTGACGGTTGAAAAAGGGGAAATCGCCTGTATCGTCGGGCGAAGCGGTTCCGGAAAATCGACGCTTCTGAATTTAATTTCCGGCTACATAGCGCCGACGAAGGGGCGTATCGTCATTAACGGCACTGATGTGACGGGCTTCAGTGAAAAGGAGTGGGCTCAGTTCCGCCTCGGGCATTTCGGCTTTATTTTTCAAAGCTTCCAGCTCATTCCGAGTCTGACAACCTATGAAAATGTTGAAATGCCGCTTGCCTTAAAAGGAGTTAAACCATCTGAACGGAAGCAGAAAGTCGCAGACATGCTGAAACGGGTCGGACTTGAGAATCATGCGAATCATTATCCGAATGAGCTGTCGGGCGGCCAGCAGCAGCGTGTCAGTATCGCAAGAGCGCTGATTTTAAATCCGTCGATCATTTTAGCAGATGAGCCGACGGGAAGCCTTGATTCGGAAACGGAGCTTGAGGTGCTGGCATTAATTCAGCAGTTGAACCGGGAGCGCGGGATTACTTTTGTCATCATCACGCATGACGATGAAGTCGCTTCGATTGCACACTCAAAATTCCAGCTGCATGACGGCGTATTAAAAGGGGGCGTTACTGTTGAGATTTAAGGATCAGGTTCACTTTATTAGAAGAAATATGAAGAAAAACCGCCTGCGTGTTTTCATGACTGTGCTTGCAACAACGATGGCATGTGCATTTTTGGTTGTGCTGGCCTCCGTCGGATTCGGCATACAAAAAACGATAACAGACATAACCATGAGTCAACAGATCGTAACGGAAATAAGAGTGCTCGGCCAGGAGAACGGAAAAGCCGTGAAGAAATCAGACTTGGAAAAATATAAGAATGTCAAGTCTGTCGTTGAAAGAACCGAAGTATATGAACCGAATAAAGCGTCTTTGGATAACAGGACAAACGAAGGTTCAACGGTCGTGTTAACGAACATGAAAGATGAAGTAAAAGCCAATATGGAGCTTGATCAGGGAAGAGTAGCTAAATCAGAAAATGAAATTGTGGTCGGTTATGATTTCGCGAAAAACCTATGGACGAAAAAAGAAGCTGAGGCTTACAACAAGGACTTAAAGGATCATCAAGACGATGTCTCGGATGTGAAAAAGCCAAAAGGCTATACGAAGGATCTGCTGAATAAAACCATACAGCTGAGCATTTCTAAAACGAACAATGATAGCGGAAAAACGGAAGGAACCAAAACATACGACTTTAAAATTGTCGGGATTACAAAAAAACCGTCCCAAGATTGGATGGAGGACACAAATATTTTTATCAGTGATCAATTCAAAAAGGATTTTTCGAAATTCTTAGATTTTAAAGGCGGAAATGCTGAAAAAAGCATAAAAGTCTACGCTGACAAATTTGACAATGTTGAACAGTTAACAAATGATTTGAGTGATGACGGTTATCAAGTCATGTCCGTCACAACCGAGCTGCAAGGCGTCAACACGTTTTTCCTCGTCTTTAAAATCGGTCTGATCTTTGTCGGCTTTATCGCCGTCGTCATTTCTGCCATCGGTATTTTCAATACGATGACGATGGCGGTTACGGAAAGAACGCAGGAAATCGGGATTATGAAAGCGATCGGCGCAAGCCCGTCCATCATCCGCAGAATGTTTTTGATGGAAAGCGCCTATATCGGAATATTAGGTTCTGTCATTGGTATTATCATTTCCTACGGAGTGAGTTTTGCCGTCAATCTGGCTGTGCCGGTTATCTTGAAGGCGGTAGGGGGAAATACCGGAGCTGAAGATCTTCATTATACCTTCTCTTATATCCCGCTCAGCCTCGTTGTGATCGCAGTGGTCATTTGTGCGGGGGTCGCGGTGATTTCCGGTATGAATCCGGCCCGCAAAGCGACAAAAACCAACGTTCTGACTGCATTAAGAAGAGAACTGTAAAGGAAAAAAGCCGGCTGGACATCAGCCGGTTTTTCCTCTATCTATCAGAAAAGGGCGGATACCATGTTTCACATTTTGTTAATAGAAGATGATAACACTTTGTTTCACGAGATGAAAGAAAGATTAACAGGCTGGTCATTTGCGGTGCACGGAATAAAGGATTTCAGCCGGGTCATTCAGGAGTTTGCAGAAATCAAGCCTGATTTGGTAATCATTGATGTGCAGCTGCCGAAATTTGACGGCTTTCACTGGTGCAGAATGATACGCTCTCAATCAAACGTACCGATTCTGTTTTTGTCCTCGCGCGATCATCCCGCGGATATGGTCATGTCGATGCAGCTTGGGGCGGATGATTTTATACAGAAGCCTTTTCATTTTGATGTGTTAATCGCGAAAATCCAGGCGGTATTCCGCCGCGTGCACCAATACGGCACAGAACCGGCGCTGATGAAAAGATGGTGCGGGGCGGTCATTGACACAGAAACCGGCACAGTCAGCCATAAAAACGGTTCGGTCGAACTGACCAAAAACGAAATGCTGATTTTAAAGCTGCTGGCCGAGCAGAAAAATAAAATCGTCAGCCGCGAAGAACTCATCAGAAGCCTATGGAATGATGAGCGTTTCGTCAGTGATAATACGCTGACGGTGAATGTCAACCGGCTGCGGAAAAAGCTCGATCATCTAGGTATCGGGAAAATGATTGAAACCAAGGTGGGACAGGGGTATATCGCGAAGGAGGAAGACGGTCTTTATGATTAAATCATTTCTGCTCGAAAGAAAAAGCTGGATCGCGATGTTTCTTTTTCAGCAGGCCGTGATCCTTTTTGCGGCATATATTGATCCGTCCATTCCGTTTTTATCGGCGCTGTATTTTATTTATTTGTCACTTCTCGCCTTTCTCGTTTTTCTCTTGTTCCGCTATCAGAAAGAGACCGCTTTTTATAAAAGCTTAAAAGATTGGGACGCTGATTTAGATATTTCCGGTCTTAAAACGCCCGACAGTCCGTTTGAGTCGATTATTGAAGAAAGTATTGAAGAACAAACAGAGCGATTAAGAAATAGCTCACTTCATATGCAGGCGGCGTCAGAGCATGAGAAGGATGAGCTGATGTCGTGGATTCACGAAGTCAAAACACCGCTGACAGCGATGCATCTCATGATCGAGCGCCTTGATGAACAGCCGCTGAAAGCCCCTTTGCATTATGAATGGCTGCGGATTCACCATCTCCTCGACCAGCAGCTTCATCAGAAACGATTGTCTTTTATCGAAAATGATTTATCGTTCCAGCGCATTCAGCTCCGCCCGCTCGTTTTCAAAGAAATTAAAAATCTGCAATCATGGTGTATACAAAAAGGAATCGGGTTTGACATACAGCTTGAGGCACCGGACGTTCTCAGTGACGGAAAATGGCTTTCTTTCATCATCAGACAGCTGTTAAGCAATGCCGTCAAATACAGTGAAGCGGATGATATAACCGTAAAAAGCTATGAACTAAACGGCCGGGTGCATGTGGATATCAAAGACCGCGGCATCGGCATCAAGCCTAAAGATCTTCCGCGCATTTTTGAAAAGGGGTTTACCTCCACGCGGATGAGCCGTGATCACGCGTCAACGGGAATGGGCCTGTATTTGGCTCAAAAAGCTGCGGCTCCGCTTCACATCCAGATCAGCGTACGATCAGAGCCGAAACGAGGCACGGTTTTTACCTTGGTATTTCCGAAACAAAACGACGCCGTCAGCATGTTCAGCGTGTGACAAAAGTGTCACATGCTTTTCTCTTTTGTTCGCTTAATCAAACGAAAAAAACGGCTTTTGTTTTTAAAATGAAGATAACCAATGTAAAAGGAGAATCGTAACGTAATGATCTTAGAAGCAGGCAATATTCGAAAAAACTACGGAAATAAGCTGAATAAGCAGGAGGTGCTGAAAGGAATTGATCTTCAGATCCAAAAAGGGGAATTCGTCAGCATTATGGGCCCGTCAGGATCAGGGAAAACCACTCTTTTGAATGTGCTTTCTTCCATTGATAAAGTGAGCGCGGGCACGATCAGACTGAATGAGACGGAGATCACATCCATGAAAGAAAAACAGCTTGCCGAATTCAGAAAACGGCACCTCGGCTTTATCTTTCAGGATTATAATTTATTGGATACGCTGACCGTGAAAGAAAACATACTCCTGCCGTTATCCATTACGAAAATGCCTAAAAAAGAGGCGGACCGGCGTTTTGCCGAGACGGCAGAGGAGCTTGGCATCTATGAGTTGAGAGATAAGTATCCGAGTGAAATTTCCGGCGGACAAAAACAGCGGACGTCTGCCGCGAGAGCTGTTATTCACGAGCCGGGGATTATTTTTGCTGATGAGCCGACGGGAGCGCTTGATTCCAAAGCCGCTTCGGATTTGCTGAATAAACTCAGCCGTTTGAATCAGAAGCGCCGCGCCACCATTGTGATGGTGACGCATGATCCGGTTGCCGCCAGCTATTCCGGACGTGTGGTTTTCATTAAAGACGGCCGCGTGTATACACAGCTGAATAAAGGCGGCCAGGACAGACCGGACTTTTTTCAGGATATTATGAAAACGCAAGGTGTATTGGGCGGAGTTCAGGCATGAGCATTCATCATTTGATCTTCCAGAACCTGAAAAAGAATATGAAAAACTATTACCTTTACGTGTTTGCGCTGGTGTTCAGCGCCGCCCTTTATTTCGCGTTTGTCACGATGCAATACGATCCGGCGCTTGATGAAATGAAAAGCTCCATAAAAGGAGCGGCGGCAATCCGGGCCGCCTCCATACTGCTTGTGGCGATCGTGTCGGTATTTCTTTTATACGCCAACACCATTTTTATCAAACGCCGCGGCCGGGAAATCGGCTTATTCCGATTAATCGGCATGACGAAAATGCACATTTTCCGCATACTCAGCACAGAAAACTTCATTTTGTATTTCGGATCGATTTGGATCGGTATTTTTGCCGGCTTTTCTCTCTCGAAATTATGTATGATGATGCTGTTTCATACAGTCGGTGTGAAAGCCTCTGTCTCACTGTTTTTTTCAAGCAAGGCGCTCGTTCAGACGTTAATTGTGTTCGGGGCCATTTATGTGCTGATTATGATGATGAATTACTTATTTATTAAACGGCAAAGCATTTTGTCTTTATTTAAAACCGCGTCATCGTCAGAAAGCGGCATAAGGCGGCTCTCTTGGGTGCAGATGACAATCGGCGTCATCGGTATCGCGGCCATTATCGCCGGCTATGCCGTGTCCGCAGATTTATTCGGAGGCAGTTTTACAACCATGAATGAACTGTTTTCGGCAATGGTGTTTATTCTCGGATCGGTCATTATCGGAACGTATCTGTTTTTTAAAGGTTCAGTCAGCTTTCTGGCAAACCTCATCCGGAAATCAAAAGGCGGGTATCTGAATGTAAGTGAAGTGCTGTCTTTGTCATCCATTATGTTCCGGATGAAGTCTAACGCCGTCCTGCTGACAATTATTACGACGCTGTCGGCGCTGTCCATCGGTTTGCTGTCTTTAAGCTATATCTCGTACTATTCCGCGGAAAAATCTGCTGAGCAAAATACAGCCGCGGACTTTGCGTTTGATAACCAAAAGGAGACTGACTCATTTACCGCTTTATTGAAGAAAAACGGAATTGAACATAAAGTGAAAACAATAAAGACCATTCAAGCCGGTGTCAATATGAAGAACATCATAAACGGCGATATGAAAAACTTTCAACAAGACCCGTCCAGCTTGGCGCTGCCGATTATAAGCGAGAAAGACGCAGAAGGCGTGTCACTCTCCGACGAAGAAGCCGTGTTGACCGGATATAATGATATGATGAGAAAATTTCTCGATTTGAAAACGTCAGGTGCCATTGATATAAACGGCAAAACGGATAAAATACCGCTGGCGTATAAGGGCTTGAAGAACGACTTCCTCCTGTCATATCCATTTACAAGCGGGGGGCTGCCGACCGTGATCGTCACACAGCACGTATTTGACAGGATCGAGAAAGATATCGACCCGTCCATTCAGGGAAAATCAAATCGGTTTTTCGGCATTACACTCAAACATGAAGAGGACGTCCAAAAAGCTGATGACCTGTTTCAGACGCGGCATTATTCAGACGGCGCCCTTTCACAGTTTGAAACGGCTGACACCCAAAAGAAAAATATGGGGCTGATCATGTTTATTGTCGGGTTTTTAGGCTTAACTTTTCTGATCACCTCGGGCTGTATCCTTTATTTTAAACAAATGGGCGAGTGTGAGGATGAGAAAGCTGATTACACGATATTGCGGAAGCTCGGCTTCACAACGGGAGATCTGCTGAAAGGCATCCGCCGGAAGCAGGCGTATCATTTCGGCATTCCGCTCGTTCTCGGGCTGTTCCACAGCTATTTTGCTGTTCAGTCAGGATGGTTTTTGTTCGGAACGGAAGTATGGACGCCGATGATTATCGTCATGGCGCTGTACACGCTGCTGTACTCCATTTTCGGCATGCTGTCGGTGCTTTATTATAAAAAGGTCATTCGGTCCGCATTGTAAACAAGTTGAGGAGCCCCGCACAGCGGGGCTTTTTTCTGCATGAATAGAAAAAAGCGATTTTTAAAAGAATAGACATACGTCATTTTTTCACGCGGGGGAGCCTTATGCAGAAGTATTTTCAATTGAAATCTGAAACAGGGGCTTTTCATCTTTTTTCCAGGGAACACATTTTCACGCTGCTGATCATCGGATTGCTGGGGGCGGGCGTGATCGTATTCCGGAAAAAGCTCCATCACGGCCGGCCGAATCGCGTTTTCCGATATGTGCTGTTCATTCTTCTAGCCGTGTCGCAGATCAGCTATCATATATGGCTGCTTAGCCAACATGTCTGGTCGCTGAAAACATCTCTGCCGCTGCAGCTGAGCGACCTTTCCGTCTATTTGGCAATGCTGATGGTCATGACAAAAAGCAAAAAGCTGTTCGCCTTTCTCTATTTTGCCGGTTTGGGCAGCGCCATACAAGCGATGGCCACACCTGATTTAGAGGCGTATTCTTTCCCTCATTTTCGGTACATCGTATTTTTCATCTCGCACGGCTGTGTGTTTCTAGCCTGTCTGTTTATGGCCGGTGCCCAAAAGTACAGACCGTCGGTGCGCGCGCTCTGGGTGTCATTGCTGATCGTAAATCTGTACGGGGCGTGTGTCTTTTTGATTGACCGTGTGCAGAATGCAAACTACCTCTATTTAATGAAAAAACCGAAGACCGCTTCGCTTCTGAATGTTCTCGGCCCTTGGCCGTGGTATCTTCTTTCAATGGAAGCGGCGATTGTGCTGAGCTTTTTCATTCTGTATATTCCGTTTTGGCTTCTGAGGAAAAGAGCATAAAGCCCGCTTATGTTTGTGAAGCCGATCATTTGTAATTTTTTCAACATTCCGGCATTATTTTTTTCAGATTCTGATGTTGTAAAAAGGCGTCCGCGGCGATAAAATGAATCTGCTATGATAACGTGATCGATACGGAGCTGCAGCTTGCGGTTTCCGTTTTTTCATGGGGTTTTTTATAGAGAAAGGGGGATCGGTATGCCGCGCGCTTTGAAGATATTAATTATCGGAATGTTTATCAATGTGACGGGCGCATCTTTTTTGTGGCCGCTGAATACGATCTATATTCATAATCATTTAGGAAAATCGCTGACTGTCGCGGGGATTGTGCTGATGCTGAATTCCGGAGCCAGTGTGGCGGGGAATTTATGCGGCGGATTTTTGTTTGATAAAATCGGCGGATTCAAATCCATTATGCTGGGCATTATCATCACCTTGGCAAGTCTTCTCGGACTCGTTCTGTTTCACCAGTGGCCCGTTTATATTTGGCTGCTCGTCATTGTCGGGTTCGGTTCCGGCATCGTGTTTCCGGCCAGCTACGCCATGGCGGGAGCAGTCTGGAAAGAGGGCGGACGGAAAGCTTTTAATGCAATTTATGTAGCTCAGAACGCAGGTGTCGCGGTCGGTTCGGCACTCGGCGGAATGGTTGCGGCGTACTCGTTTACGTACGTGTTTTTAGCCAATGCTTTGCTGTATGTGCTGTTTTTCCTTATCGTATTTTTCGGGTTTCGAAATATTAAAACCGGAAATGCGGGCCAGGTCTCTGTACTGGACTATGAGCCTGTCAGCAGCAGAACGAAATTCACGGCGCTTCTTATACTGAGCGGCGGGTATGTTCTCGGGTGGATTGCCTATTCGCAGTGGTCCACAACCGTTGCGTCACATACTCAAAGCATCGGTATGCCGCTTTCATTATACAGTGTGCTCTGGACCGTAAACGGAATCCTGATTGTCGCCGGACAGCCGCTTATAGGTGCTGTTCTGAAAAAATGGTCCGGTGCGTTAAAAACGCAGATGGTCATCGGCTTTTGTATTTTTATCGTCTCGTTCGGCGTGCTCCTTGGCGCCAAGCACTTTCCGATGTACCTTACCGCGATGGTGATTTTAACGATCGGAGAAATGCTTGTCTGGCCTGCCGTGCCTACTATTGCCGATCAGCTTGCGCCTAAGGGGAAAGAAGGGTTTTACCAAGGGTTCGTCAACAGTGCGGCGACGGGCGGCAGAATGATCGGGCCGCTCCTTGGCGGCGTGCTGGTTGATCAATACGGCATGAGCGTGCTGCTCTTGATCCTGATGGCGCTTCTTGTCGTCAGCATCCTAGCGACGGTGCTGTATGACAAACGTCTGAAAACCGTTAATAAACAAAACGTTCAAGTGCGATGACGACATAAAAAATCCCGCTGTTTCGGCGGGATTTTTTGTTTATAAGACCGGAAGCACGTTGACGGCGTCCTTAACATTTAAATATGTCTTTAATGAAGTAAAGCTTGCATCAAGCTGATTCATTCTCATGGCGAGGGAAGGCTTGATCCCGGTGATGATCAATTCTGTGCCGATTAAATTAAGCAGATGATGCAATTTGAAAATCCGGTCTGCGGTCTGTTCGTTTACCTCAGCTAAACCTGATAAGTCTATAATTAAGTAATCATCTTTAGATGCGGTTAATATGTCTGTCAAAGTTGTCACGATGGAATCAAATCGTTCTTCTGTTAAATTCCCCACTAACGGCATGGCGGAGATCCCGTTTCGAATCGGAACGATCGGCGTTGACAGCGTCGCAATTTCTCCGAGGGAATCCTCAAGAAGCTTTTCGTACTTTTTCTGCTCTGTGATGTCTTTTTGAAAACCGACAAAATAGAGCTTGTCTTCAACATAAAGAGGATCAATATTGAGTTCATTCCAAAACGGGGTGCCGTCTTTTTTGACATTTTTCAGCCGCACCGTGATCTTTTCTTTATGTTTTAGGCCTTTTCTTATTTTCGCGACTTGTTTTCGGTCGGTTTCTTTTCCTTGCAGAAATCTGCAGTTCTTACCTAATATCTCTTCGGAAGAATAGCCTGTCATATCCATAAATCCCTGATTCGTATAAATGATGGGATTGTCCTCAAGAGAGGGGTCTGTAATCACCACGCCGATGCGTGCGTGATCAAGCGCCTTTTTGATAAGCTCCAGCTGCTCCAGTTTTCCGAATACATTTGAGTCAGCCATATAAAACCCCCTTTTGGCCGTAAAGCTGTGCACTTTTTCAGCCATTGTTTCTCCCCTTTTTAAATGAATCTACAGTAACCGTAGCATAACACATGTTCTGTTTCAAGCAGCCGCAGTTTGCAATTTGTCATTCGGGCTTGTCCTCATATACACTGAATATATAAGGGGAGGCACATCATCGCTAAGTAAGTGACTAGGTCATTGTCACTGGGTGAAAAATGAATCTAATGCATCAAGCTTACCGATCATGTGTTCACATATAATGGAAGAAACAAGCTTTTTACTTTCCTGCTCATTCGCCGGTATGTAGATATCGAAAATCATCGTATTCGTAAGGGGGCTGGATGGCCTGAAGTCGCTTTACTAAATAAGGGCTTTAGGAAGGTGATGAAGATGCTGCATCAGGTAATTATTGCTTGTGTAATTGGAGGAATCATGGGGGTTCTCGGTCATGTGAAAAAGAGAGGCAGGCTGGAGAAACCCAGAATGACAAAGCGGTTTATCTATCTCGGTTTTTTGGAAGATGGTTTTATCGGAATGGCTGCTTCCATCTTACTTGTCTTATCCGCTGACCCCGATTCAGGAATTCAACTCGTCATCTTATCCATAATCGCAGGCTACGGCGGAGAAGCTGTTCTCAGGAGCTTTGATTTTGTCAGAGAACAAAACAGTGATTCGGCCGAAGCAAAACCACACCAGCAAAAAAATCCTCCATCAAAATAATATCCCCGCTCATGACCCGTTCTGGGTACATTCCCATTGTATACAAACCTGCTTGCACTTATGAACAGAATTCTATAAAATACAGGTAAGATTACGGTAGCGATAAGAACAGTGAAGAGGAGCAGTAAGAAGCAGATTTTGCAGTCAGAGAGTTGACGGCCGGTGCAAGTCAATCAAGTCTGTTTCCGAACTCGCCTCAGAGTTGCAGCGGCAAAACCGCTGACGCATAACTGCGTTAAAAGTATCAAGTGAGTGCGGCTTAAAACCGCGCTAACGAGGGTGGTACCGCGGGAAACAAAAATCTCTCGTCCCTTTTTGGGATGAGGGAGTTTTTTTTAGTTTTAGAATAATCTGAATATCATCTTCCTTATCCCGTCAATACTTGGACTACATACGCCGTATTCAATCAGAAGGAGGTTTTTGCGTTGAGTTTTCAGCACGAAAAAATAGAAAAGAAATGGCAGAATTACTGGTTGGAGCATAAAACGTTCGCCGTCAGCGAAGAGAGTGACAAGCCGAAGTTTTACGCGCTTGACATGTTCCCGTATCCTTCAGGAGCCGGCCTTCATGTCGGGCATCCGGAAGGCTATACGGCAACCGACATTCTTTCACGCATGAGACGCATGCAAGGGTATAATGTGCTTCATCCGATGGGATGGGACGCGTTCGGGCTTCCCGCCGAGCAATACGCGCTTGACACGGGGAATGATCCGGCTGAGTTTACGAAACACAATATCGATAATTTCCGCCGCCAGATCCAATCGCTCGGTTTTTCATATGATTGGGATCGTGAAATCAATACGACTGATCCCGACTACTACAAGTGGACGCAGTGGATCTTCACCAAGCTGTATGAAAAAGGTCTCGCTTATGTAGACGAAGTGCCGGTCAACTGGTGCCCGGCACTCGGAACGGTGCTTGCGAACGAAGAAGTCATTGACGGCAAAAGCGAGCGGGGCGGCCATCCGGTTGAACGCCGCCCGATGAGACAATGGATGCTGAAAATCACCGCTTATGCGGACAGGCTTCTTGAAGATTTAGAAGAGCTTGACTGGCCTGAAAGCATTAAAGACATGCAGCGCAACTGGATCGGACGCTCAGAAGGCGCAAACGTCCATTTCGCGATCGACGGCACTGACGACACATTCACGGTGTTTACGACAAGACCGGACACGCTGTTCGGCGCGGCTTATGCCGTGCTGGCTCCAGAGCATGAGCTTGTGGAGGCCATCACGACGGCTGAACAAAAAGAAGCGGTAGACGCTTATATTAAAGAAGTTCAGGCGAAAAGTGACCTGGAACGGACGGATCTTGCGAAAACAAAAACAGGCGTCTTCACGGGCGCATATGCGGTAAACCCGGCAAACGGGGAAAAGCTGCCGATCTGGATAGCTGATTATGTCCTCGCTTCTTACGGAACGGGTGCTGTAATGGCCGTGCCGGCGCATGATGAACGCGATTTTGAATTCGCCAAAGTGTTCAGCCTGCCTGTCAAAGAAGTCGTAAAAGGCGGAAACACGGAAGAGGAAGCGTACACGGGAGACGGAGAACATATCAATTCCGGCTTTCTGAACGGACTGAATCAAGCGGAAGCGATTGAAAAAATGATTGCCTGGCTTGAAGAAACGAAAAACGGTGAGAAAAAAGTGACATACCGTCTGCGTGATTGGCTGTTCAGCCGCCAGCGCTATTGGGGCGAGCCGATTCCGGTCATTCATTGGGAAGACGGCACTTCAACAGCCGTTCCGGCAGAAGAGCTGCCGCTGATTCTGCCGAAAACCGATGAGATCAAACCGAGCGGAACAGGTGAATCACCGCTTGCCAACATTAAAGAGTGGGTAGAGGTCACTGATCCTGAAACGGGCAGAAAGGGCAGAAGAGAAACGAACACGATGCCGCAATGGGCGGGAAGCTGCTGGTATTTCCTTCGCTTTATCGACCCGAAAAATCCGGATCAGCTCGCTTCACCTGAGAAACTGGATAAATGGCTGCCTGTCGATATTTACATCGGAGGAGCGGAGCATGCCGTGCTTCACCTTCTGTACGCGCGTTTCTGGCATAAATTCCTCTATGATATCGGTGTCGTACCGACGAAAGAACCGTTCCAAAAGCTGTATAACCAAGGAATGATTCTCGGGGAAAATAATGAAAAAATGAGTAAATCCCGCGGAAACGTCGTTAATCCGGATGAAATTGTGGCGTCTCACGGAGCAGATACGCTCCGCCTGTACGAAATGTTTATGGGGCCGCTTGACGCCTCTATCGCCTGGTCTGAATCAGGTCTTGACGGAGCGCGCCGCTTCCTTGACCGTGTATGGCGTTTGTTTATCGAGGAAAACGGCGAGCTGACGGGCAAAGTGACAGAAGGCGCGGGCGAAACTCTTGAGCGCGTCTATCATGAAACGGTTATGAAAGTGACAGAAAACTTCGAAGCGCTTCGCTTTAATACGGGCATCTCTCAGCTGATGGTCTTCATTAATGAAGCCTACAAAGCGAATGAACTTCCGAGAGAATATGTCGAAGGCTTTGTGAAGCTGCTTTCTCCTGTTGCACCGCATTTGGCGGAAGAACTGTGGGAAAAACTCGGCCACGAAGGTTCGATTGCATACGAAGCCTGGCCTGCTTATGACGAATCAAAACTGGTGGATGATGAAGTGGAAATCGTCGTCCAGCTGAACGGAAAAGTAAAAGCGAAATTAATGGTTCCGGCTGATGCTGATAAAGCAGCATTAGAACAGCTCGCACAAGCTGACGAAAAAGTAAAAGAGCAGCTTGAAGGAAAAACGATCCGAAAAATCATTGCCGTACCGGGCAAGCTTGTCAATATCGTGGCAAACTGACCGGACGAAGCCCCTCTCCTACTGAGAGGGGCTTTTTTATCAGGCCTCTATCATAGAAATTGCACTGCGGGCTTTGGTATACTTAACATCATAAAGATGAATGGGAGTGTCACATATTGAAAATAAATGAAATCAGCACAGCCGCACTTGAAGAAAAATTAAAAGCTGGAGAAGAGCTGTATCTGATTGATGTCAGAGAAGATGAAGAAGTAGCCGAAGGAATGATTCCGCAAGCTGTTCATATCCGCATGGAGGACATCCCAGAAAAGATGGATGCGTTAGACAAGGACAAGGAATATGTATTTATCTGCCGTTCCGGAAAAAGAAGCATGAACGTTTGTATGTATTTACATGAGCAGGGCTTCCGTACGGTTAATGTTGAAGGCGGAATGCTGGAATGGGAAGGCGAAACAAAACCGAAGAAATAACGTTGTGAAGTGAAAGAAGAAAAGGGATGTACGTCTTTTCTTCTTTTTTTATAGAAAAAACGGGAGGCGATCAGGTGAAACCGGTCATACGCGCTATGAAAGCAAGTGATATCAAACAGGTCCGGCAAATCGCGGAACGAAGCTGGCATCATACGTATGAAGGGATTATCCCCAGACACATTCAGGATCAGTTTCTCGAATCTGCCTATCATGATGAGATGATGGAACGCCGGCTTCGTCATTCACTGTTCCTTGTGGCAGAAGAAAAAGAGGGAAGACATCTCGGTTTTGCAAATGCCACCCCGGTTCAAAAAGACGGGAAAGCGGAGCTCGCCGCCATTTATATTGATCCGGATTGCCAGGGAAGCGGGATAGGCACGGCACTTCTTAAAGAGTGCATCAGACAGTCCGGCGGGATAAAAGAGCTTTATGTCCATGCAGAAAAAGAGAACCGCCCCGCCTTGTCCTTTTATCAGGCTAAAGGATTTCAATGGGTATGTGAATTTGAAGAAGACTTTAAAGGACACACCTTACAGACGGTCAAACTGGTGCTGAACATATAAAGCGTCCGGCCCCCCTCAAGGGCCGGATCGCGAATGATTAGTGATAAGCCGGAAGCCAGTCTTTGTGCGCTTCAAATAAGTCATCGCACAAAGATATGATGTCATTTATGGAAAGCTCGGCGTTCGTATGCGGATCAAGCATCGCCGCCTGATAGACAGCTTCCTTTTTTAAAGTGACGGCCGCTTCAATGGTTAAAAGCTGTGTGTTGATGTTCGTTCTGTTGAGCGCCGCGAGCTGTTCCGGAAGTTCGCCTGAATAGCACGGCATCATTTGATTTTTGACGGCGGCGCACGGCACTTCTGCGATCGCTTTCGCCTGCAGATTCTATCAGCCCCGTATTCAGCACATTGCCGCCGAACATAAACGGATGCCCCGTCTCCATCTTCTATCATTCTCGAACCATATTCTTTCGAGCGTTCATGCGTCAGGTTTTGATTGTTGGTGATGCCGTCTTTCATCGTTTCCCAATTTTTGATTTGTTCTGCGCATCTCCTAGGATATTCATCAAGCGGAATTTGGAGTTCGTCTATCAGCTCCGTCACATTTTTGCAAGCGTTTTCAATAACGATTTTCGGTTGTTTTTAGTAAAGATCAGTAAAAAATAAAAACTTGTTTATTCCCTATCATAATTCATTTCTGCCGGAATAAATTGATAGGGAAAGGAGAGGATGACGTGCTGAAGATAGCTGTGTTTGATCAGGAGCATGAGAAGGATTTGCAGACTGAAGTCAATTCATTTTTAAAGGGGATTTCTGAAGAACAGCTCGTTGATATCAAATATACGGTAGCGGCAGCCTGTGATCCGGAAGGGGAGCAGCTTTATTGTTTTTCCGCTCTCATTTTATATCGGAAATAAAGAAGCCCGGACGAATGGCCGGGCTTCACTGTGCATTATGCTTTTTTGACGCGGGGACTTCTCGGCTTTTGGTATTTCTCCGCTTGTTTGATTCCTTTTCTTTCACTCGCTAATGACTTGTACAGAGACACGATCATCAGAAGGATCACGACTGAAAACGGAACCGCAGCGAGAATGGCTGTGTTTTGCAGTGCGGCAAGGCCGCCGGAATATAATAAAACCGCTGCCACGGCAGACTGGATAATGCCCCAAGTGACTTTCACCTGGTTTGAAGGGTCCAACGAGCCGTGAGTCGTCTGCATTCCAAGCACAAATGTCGCTGAATCGGCTGATGTAATAAAAAATACAGCGATCAGAACAAGCGTCAACACGGATGTCACCATTGTGAGCGGATAGTGGCTGAGAGCGCCGAACAGCATCGTATCCGCCGACAATCCGGCGACATTGAAGACGCCTTTCTGCTGAAGATCCATTGCAGATACGCCGAAAATCGCAAACCATAAAAAGGCCAATATACAAGGTGTCACTAACACACCGATTAAAAATTCCCGGATGGTCCGGCCCCTTGATACACGGGCGATAAAAATGCCGACAAACGGAGACCAGGAAATCCACCAGGCCCAATAGAAAATGGTCCAGCTGTTAATCCATTCGCGTTTTTGGGGATCATTCGGTGACAAACGGAAGCTCATCTGCACGATATTTTGGATGTACTGCCCGATAGAATCGGTAAATGAGTTCATAATCAGCACCGTCGGGCCTGCAATGAGCATGAAAAGCATTAATATACCCGCGAGCACCATGTTGGTATTGCTTAAGTATTTAATTCCCTTGCCGATTCCGCTCCACGCAGAAATTAAGAAAAGCACGGTCACGACAACGATCAAGATCAGCTGAATGGAAAATGTCTTCGGAATGCCGAATAAATAATGCAGACCGCCGTTGATCTGAGTCGCGCCGAGCCCCAAGCTTGTCGCCACACCGACAACCGTTGCAAATACGGCGATACAGTCAATCGTCTTGCCGATCGGACCGTTCACTTTATCGCCTAAAATCGGTGTCAGTGTGCTGCTGATCAAACCGGGGGCATCTTTTCTGAATTGAAAATATGCGATACATAAAGCGACGACGGCGTATATGGCCCAAGCGTGCAGCCCCCAATGGAAAAACGTATACCGGAGCGCATCACGAAAAGCTTGGGGCGTTTCTGTTTCACCTGAGGGAGAGCTGATCGTGTAATGGCTGATCGGTTCCGCAGCCCCGTAAAATACAAGGCCGATTCCCATGCCTGCGCTGAATAGCATGGCAAACCATGATAATAAGCCGAATTCCGGTTTTTCCCCGGGTTTTCCGAGTTTTATTTTGCCGATCGGACTCACGATGAGAAAGAGACAGAAACCGACAAATATTGAAACGGCCAGCAGATAATACCAGCCGAAAGAATCCGTAACAAAACGTTGTGCCGTATCTGTCACTTGCTGCAGGCTATCAGGTGAAATAACTCCCCATAAAACCGCAGCGGCTGTGATAACGATCACAATCCAAAAAACACTGGAGATATTCTTTTTCTTCAAACGTTCTCACCCTCTGACTATTTTTTCAATACGCCATTTGCTTTAGTATGATCGTACGATTGCAGATCATCCTTTTCTTCCTATTCCCTCAATCAGGTGAAACAAAACGCAGAAAACTCTATCATGTTTTTGGTGGGGCGCTCAGGTTAATGTGCTTAAAACCATTTTACAGCGAGTGTGAGTAACGTCCTGCATTCAAGCCGGCGAGACGTCCCGTAACAAGGGCTGACGTGATATTATAGCCTCCGGTGTAGCCGTGAATGTCAAGGATTTCCCCACAAAAATATAAGCCCTCCATTTTTTTAGACGCCATTTGTTTCGGTTCAATCTCTTTTACGGAAACACCGCCGCCCGTGACAAACGCTTTGTCCAAAGAAAGCGTTCCGTCTGCTGAAACCGTAAATTGTTTGCAGTCTTTGACAAACGCCCTGAATTGATCCTTCGGCAGCTCCGTAAAGCTGATCTGAGGATCAAGGCCGTTCCGCTCCAGAAGGAAAAGCAGGTACCGTTCCTGCATCCATGGTCTGAGCGCGTTTTTGAGCGCTTTTTTCGGCGCGTCTTTCAGCTCCTTGTGCATCCGCTGAAATAACTCTTCCTCGGTGATGCCGGGAAACAGATCGATGCGGAGTTTGACCTCTGGCTGCTTTTTCAGTTCTTTGACGACAAACTGGCTGCAGCGGAGAATGGCGGGGCCTGACAAGCCGAAATGGGTAAACAGCATGTCCATCACATGTGTGACGACAGGTTTGCCTTTTTTATTCAGGACGCTGACGGCCGTGTTTCTAAGAGACAGCCCCTGAAGGGTTTTTTGCTTAATAAACGGCTCTGACGACGTAACCGGCACTTCTGTCGGAAAGAGTTCAGTTACGGTGTGGCCGGCCGCTTCCGCCCATGCATAGCCGTCTCCGGTGCTGCCGGTATGCGGGACTGATTTTCCGCCGACCGCGACAATGACGGCGCGTGCGTTAATGTGTTCGTCATTGTTTGTCGTAATGCCCGCTGTCCTGCCGTTCTCGTACCGCACTTCTTTGATTTTTTCATTTGTGCGGATGGTGACATTCAGTTCTTTTAAACGGTTCAAAAGCGCATCGACAACGCTTTGCGCTTTGTCCGTCACCGGGAACATGCGCCCGTGGTCTTCTTCTTTCAGCTGAATGCCGAGGTTTTCAAAAAAGGCGATGATATCTTCATTATTAAATTCGGAAAATGCGCTGTATAAAAAGCGGCCGTTGCCGGGAATGTGTTTGATAATCTCTTCAACAGGGAGGCGGTTGGTCACGTTGCAGCGCCCGCCGCCGGAAATCGCCAGCTTCCGTCCCAGCTTGTTTCCTTTATCAATTAATAGAACATCTGCCCCTTCTTCACCTGCGGCAATGGCAGCCATTAAACCGGACGGGCCGCCGCCGATCACAATCACGTCATAATGTTTCATATTTCATCAACAACTTTCTTTTTCGCGTATAATAGGCGGAAATGTCCGCTTCCTGCTATTATAGCGAAAGAAAGGGATTCCATAAACGTGTTTTGTGTTTTTAAAGTTTCCCAAAAAGTTTCCCGCTGTAATTATTACCGTCTATTTGCCCAATTGTGTTAAAATAGAAAAGTTGAATCTTCGTAGAAAATGGTGATGAGGAAACATGTCAAGCAAATTGTTAAGGGGCACGTTCGTGCTGACGCTCGGCACCTATATATCGCGGATTTTAGGGATGATTTATCTGATCCCGTTCGGAGCGATGGTCGGAGCGACGGGCGGAGCTTTGTTTCAATACGGATATAATCAATATACACTGTTTTTAAACATTGCCACGATGGGATTTCCCGCCGCGGTTTCAAAGTTTGTCTCGAAATATAATTCCAAAGGAGACTATGAGACGAGCAGGCGGATGCTGAGAGCGGGAATGTCGGTTATGCTCGTTACCGGGATGATCGCTTTTTCGATTCTTTATATTTCGGCGCCGTTTTTTGCGGAAACATCTCTCGGCGGCGCAAGTAACAACGGGCTTACGATTGACCACGTCGTTTATGTCATCCGGATGGTCAGTCTGGCACTTTTGGTTGTGCCGATTATGAGTCTTGTACGCGGTTTTTTCCAAGGCCACCAGATGATGGGGCCGACAGCCGTTTCTCAGGTTGTGGAACAGCTTGCCCGGATCATCTTCTTATTGGGCGCGACATATTTGATTTTAAGAGTGATTAACGGCGGCCTTGTCATCGCAGTCGGATATGCGACTTTCGCAGCGCTGATCGGATCATTCGGAGGGCTTGTCGTCCTTTATATTTACTGGAATAAGCGGAAAGGCGATCTTCTGGCGATGAAGCCGAACCTCGTCCCGTCAGCGAACTTAAGCTATAAAAAAATGTTCATTGAGCTTTTCAGCTATGCCGCTCCTTACGTTTTTGTCGGACTGGCGATTCCTTTGTATTCTTATATCGATACAAATACGTTTAATAAAGCGATGATTGCGGCGGGCCATAAGGACATCAGCCAGGACATGCTGGCGATTGTCACCCTCTATGTACCGAAGCTTGTCATGATTCCGGTTTCTCTGGCGACCGCTTTCGGTCTGACGCTGATCCCGACGATAACCGAATCATTTACGAGCAGGAATTATAAGCTTTTGAACCAGCAGATTAACCAGACGATGCAGATCATTTTGTTTCTGGTTATCCCCGCCGTTGTCGGGATGTCGGTGTTATCAGGGCCGGCCTATACGTTCTTCTACGGTTCTGAAAGCCTTCGTCCGGATATCGGACAGGATATTTTGTTCTGGTACGCGCCTGTCGCGATTTTGTTTTCTCTGTTTACAGTAAACGCCGCGATCCTGCAAGGGATTAATAAGCAGAAATTTGCGGTTGTGAGCCTTTTCATCGGCGTCATTATAAAAGTGGTGCTGAACGTGCCGCTGATCAAACTGTTTCAGGGAGACGGCGCCATATTGGCAACGGCGCTCGGTTATATCGCTTCTCTTCTGTACGGTTTTATTATGATTAAGCGCCATGCGGGCTATTCGTATACGGTGCTTATGAGGCGGGTCATTTTAATTGCGGTCTTATCCGTTGTAATGGGAGTCGCGGTCAAGCTGACTCAATGGCTGCTCAGTTTCTTCGTAACGTACCAAAGCGGCCAGCTGCATGCGGCGATTGTCGTCTTTGTCTGTGCCGCTGTCGGCGGTGCGGTGTACATGTTTGCCGCGTACCGAATCGGATTTTTGCAGAAAATGTTTGGAAACCGTCTGCCGCGGATTTTAAGAAGAGGCAGGCATTCCGCCCATTGAGGAATAATGAACAGTCCGCTTATTGCGGGCTTTTCTTTTTAAAGGAGAGGATCAGGATGAGACTTGATAAGCTGCTTTCAAACAGCGGATTCGGCTCAAGAAAAGATGTGAAAAAAATCGTCAAGGCAGGGGCTGTCATGATTGACGGAGAGCCGGCGAAAGATGTGAAAACCCATGTCGATCCGGATAAACAGGACATCACGGTATACGGAGAGCCGGCAGACTATCGGGAATTTATTTATGTCATGATGAATAAGCCGCAAGGAGTGCTGTCCGCTACAGAAGACAGCCGCCAGCAAACGGTGGTTGATCTGCTGACGCCTGAAGAACAGAGATTCGAACCGTTTCCGGCGGGACGTCTTGATAAGGATACCGAAGGATTTCTGCTTCTGACCAATGACGGGCAGCTCGCTCATCGTCTGCTTTCTCCGAAAAAGCACGTGCCTAAAACATACGAGGTCCGGTTAACCTCACCTCTGTCACCGGAAGACATCATCAATCTGGAAAAAGGCGTCGTCATTGAAGGGGGCTATAAGACGAAGCCGGCAGCCGTTGAAGCCATTACTGAAAGCCCGGATGGAACGGCCATTCATTTGACCATTACAGAAGGCAAATATCATCAGGTGAAGCTGATGGCAAAGGCTGTCGGAAATGAAGTGTCTTATTTAAAACGGCTTTCGATGGGGGCTGTTTCTCTTGATCCGGAGCTTAAGCCGGGAGAGTTTCGCGAGCTGACTGAAGAAGAGCTCGCAGCGCTGAAAGATACTGAAGTGTAATCGATATCAGAAAAGCCCAAAACAGATTTGTTTTGGGCTTTTTATATAGAGGAACAAAAAAACAACAAGGCAAAGACGCTGCTTTGCCTTGCAGCATGTCAGGCTGAAAAGGGCCTTATGTAATTGTTCGCTTAAGATGTAATTTTTACTTTTTTTCGTGTTGTCTCCCACTTGCCTCGGCTAGGACTATGAACAAGATCATTGTATGCTAACACATTTAAGTCTCGCTGAATGGTTCTAGGTGTAATGCCGAATTCATCAACCAGTTCCTGTGTCGTCACAAGACCTTTTTCCTGGATGAACATGTAAACTGATTTAATCCGAGTCAGCATACGATTTGTTGAAGGTTTCAAAAAACCACTCCTTATCATAAGATCGGAAGGACTTGATATACCACAACTTTCGACTCTAAAACTTCGTACGAATAAGCAACAAAGGCAGACATTCTGTTTTTTCTCTTTTAACTGCCTCCATTATACACGATATGGCGGACATGAATCTAGGAATAAACGCAGATAATTTTTACCAATTGGGAGTGCCTTGGTGCATTACTATGCCCGGCCCGCTTTTATTATTATGGTAACTGAAACTTTTTTTATACGTGTCCGTATGAAAACGGGGGAGGGAGAAGCTTGGGAGACTTATTGAATGCAAACATCGTCTGCGCCGGTTATGCTGACAGGCCGAAGGTGATCTCAAATGTATCTCTGTCGGTCAGCGCGGGGGAAATTGCCGGGTTAATCGGGGCAAACGGAGCGGGGAAAAGTACGGTGATTAAGGCGATTCTCGGGCTGTGCAGGGATATAGAAGGCGGAATTGAATGGAATGATTCATCCTATGCTTACATACCGGAGCGTCCGAGTTTTTATGAAGAACTGACGCTTTGGGAGCATCTTGAACTCACAGGGTCATTGCGGGGGATAGAAGCCGGAGAGTGCCGTGAGCGGGCCGGGCGTCTGCTTGATGAATTTTCATTGACGGCGGTAAAACATGAGTTGCCTTCCGGTTTTTCAAAAGGGATGCAGCAAAAATTGATGCTCATACAGGCGTTTTTGGCGAAGCCGGATATTTACATCATTGATGAGCCGTTTATCGGACTTGATCCGATCTCAACGAAGCTGTTTACCGACATGCTGATTGCTGAGAAAGAAAGGGGCGCGGGTATTCTGATGTGCACCCATGTTTTGGATACCGCCGAAAAAATCTGCGACCGGTTTTATTTGCTGGATCAAGGCGCTCTGCTTCTTCAAGGCACGTTAGCGGAGCTTCAAGAAAAAACGGGGAGCCGTTCATTGTTAGATTGCTTTTATTCAGCGGTTCGGAGCAGTCAGCGATGACCGGGCGGGCTTTGTTTTTTCAAAGGATGTTTCATTTTTGGCGGTATCAATGGAAGGTGTTTCAGACGGTCATTGATTGGACGGTCGCGCTGTATATCGTTCTTCCTGCTGCCGCATTTGCCGTTTATCAATATGCTGAATGGCTGAACGGAAGGGGGCTTCTTAATGGAGCGGCAGGAGTATTAGGCTGGGGCTGGTTGTATGTCTTCAGTGTCCTGCTGTTATGCACCGGTTTTATTCATACCTTTTTGCTGGAAGCGGATCATGTGTTTTTGGTGCATACAAAATATCTGATGAAAAAGCTGAAACGGTACGCGCTTTTGTATTCGATGTTCCTTTCACTTATCAAATGGGGCGTGCTTGCCGTGCTGTTATTTCCCTTATGGCGACAGTACGGTGACTGCACCTTTTCGGCATATTTCGGCATTTTTTGCTGTCTGTCCGGCTTTCATGCTGCGATATTGGCAGTGCATCGGCAAAGAAAAATCAGACGGCAGACATTCGGAAATCAGGCGGCAGGCTGGCTGAAAGCGGCGGTTCTGTTGGCGGGCGCGTGTTTCATGATCCGGTTTGCCGCGGAGTGGTACTGGCTTTGGCCGGCAGGATGTATATTGTTCATCTGTTCCGCCCTTTTGACTTGGAAAGAAGCGGAGTCCTTATCAGCTTTTGAGGAAGAAGTGCTTGAGGAGAACAGGCGAAAGCTTTCATTCACCGCTTCTGTTTTGATGCTCAGCCATGATGTGCAGCTGCCGAATGTGAAAAAGAAAGGGCGGAGCAAGCCGTTTTTATATCCCGGCTCAAAGCACATCTTTACAAAACGGTCGGCGTATACGGCGTGGAAAGAATTATTTTTTAAAGTGCTGATCCGAAACGGCGGGTATCTCCGGCAGCTTTACCTTTTAACCGCGGCTTTTACGGCTCTTATTCTCGTTCTTCCGCTTTTGCTGAAGCCGGCAGCCCTCATTTTATTTACACTGGTCAGCCGATACGCCGCGTCGCTTCTCTTTGACCGGATCACGGACAAACCGGTTTTAAGCGGTATCAAAAAAGACAGTGATGACTATTTCCGGGCGAGAAACAGCGTATTAACCTTCATTCAAATCATCGGTTCCGGATGGTGCCTCATTGCGGCGGTTTTTTCCGCTCTTTATATGTGAAAAATCCCTTTCCGAAAAAGGAAAGGGATTTTTTTAATGTCCGTTCAAAATAAAAAGCTGAATAAAAAACAGCACCGCAAAGATGATGACTAAAGGATGGATTTCGCGCCATTTTTTCTTAGCGAGCTTCACAAGCGGGTATGAAATGAAGCCGAGCGCGATTCCGGTTGAAATACTGGATGTCAAAGGCATCGCCAAAATGACGAGAAAGGCCGGGAATGCTTCATCAAGCTCATTCCAGCGGATATTCGACACCGCCCCCATCATCAGGCTGCCGACAATAACCAGAGCCGGTGACGTAATGGCTGACACTTCTGATAAGACGCTGACAAGCGGACTGAAAAACATGGAAACGGCAAACATAACGGCAATCGTCAGCGCCGTCAGGCCCGTTCTTCCGCCGGCGGCCACCCCTGCTGAAGATTCAACGAACGCGGTCGTCGGGCTGGTGCCGAAAATGCTTCCGACCGTCGTAGCGGTCGAATCAGCCAACAGCGCTCTTCTCGCATTCGGCAGCTGATTGTTTTTGATCAATCCCGCCTGTTCGGCGACACCGATCATGGTGCCGGTCGTGTCAAAAATCGTAACGAGAAGAAAAGAAAACACAACGGCGTACAGACCGTGGTGCACGACATCCCCGAGGGCTCCGAACGGATTTGTTATTAAAAGTCCCTCAGGCAGGTGCGGAAAGGACATGAACCCTTTTGTAAAATGAATCTGACCGGTCAAAAAGGCAATGACAGCGGTCAGCGCCATTCCGATGAACAGAGCTCCGTTTACATTGAGCACCATCAGCACGATACTGATGATAAGCCCGATAAGCGTTAAAATGACGGCAGGCGAATGAAGATCGCCGAGTGCGACTAAATTAGATTTATCAGCCGTGATGATACCGGATTGGCGCAAGCCGATAAACGCGATAAATAAGCCGATGCCGGTCGTAATTCCGTATTTTAAATTGCCCGGAATGGCTTCTATTAGTTGTTTTCTTAAAGGCGTTAACGATAAAATGATAAAGATGACTCCCGCGATAAATACGGCGCTGAAAGCCGTCTGATACGAAATGCCGCTGCCTGCGCCGACGACATGAAAGGCGAGATACGCGTTTAAGCCCATGCCGGGGGCAATGGCAATCGGAAAATTCGCAGCGAGAGCCATCCATAAAGTTCCGACAATGGAAGCGATAATCGTGGCGGTGAACACCTGGTCAAACGGAATTCCCGCATTTGAAAGGATCACCGGGTTGACGACAATGATATACACCATTGTAAAGAAGGTGGTCAGTCCTGCGGTAATTTCTCTTTTTATTGTCGTTTGATGCTTGTCGAGATGAAACATAAGTACCTCCAATGACGAACATTTTTTCAAAACATCATCTATATTATTCGTTTTATGAACATTTTGCAAGTCTTTATCAAGAAAGGGGATTTGTGATGAACTGGGAAGTTGAAGTTATCCGAAACAAAGAAGATCTCATCCGAGACACGCAGAAATTTTTACAGATCAACAGCGTGATGGACGAATCAACAGCCGGCCCCGGCCGGCCGTTTGGGGAAGGCGTCAATGCCAGCCTGACTTCACTGCTGGAATTCGGCGAAAAAGAAGGCTTCACCGTCAAAAATCTTGACGGCTATGCGGGCCATATTGAGTGGGGAACGGGTGACGAAATTGTCGGCGTTCTGTGCCACGTCGATGTCGTTCCGCCCGGAGACGGCTGGACGAGCGATCCGTTTTCAGCCGAAATCAGGGACGGCCGGATATATGCCAGAGGCGCCATTGATGATAAAGGGCCGACAATGGCGGCGTTTTACGCGCTGAAAATCGTCAAAGACATGCAGCTCCCTTTATCCAAACGCGTGAGAATCATCATCGGAACAGATGAAGAGAGTGATTGGAGATGTGTGGACCACTATTTCAAACACGAAAAAATGCCTGACATCGGATTTGCCCCTGACGCCGATTTTCCGATCATTAACGCGGAAAAAGGAATGATAGATGCGTCACTGCGTATTGCAAAAAGAACTTCTGACAAAGACGCAAAAAACGGGCTTCTGTCATTCCGTTCAGGGCTGCGCTTGAACATGGTGCCGGATGCGGCTGAAGCGGTCATTGAAGGGGACGGTCTGGGTGCCGTGCACGCATATTTCAGCAACTGGCTGGAGCAGTCAAAAACACAAGGTGAAGCGGTTTCGGAAAACGGAAAACTGACGCTTCGGGTGTTCGGAAAATCATGCCACGCGATGGAACCGAATAATGGTGTCAATGCCGGCTTAAAGCTTGCTGAATGCCTTAACGGAATGGAACTGGATGAAGCCGGAAAACACTTTGTCAAAACTGTCAGTGACTATTTTTCAAATGATACACGGGGCAAAAAGCTGAAGATTGATTGCAGGGATGACATCAGCGGAGAGCTTACATTGAATGTCGGCACCTTTACATACAGAAAGGGTAAGGGCGGAGAACTCGGCATCAACATCCGTTATCCCGTCACTTCGGACAGCCAAGCGGTTCGTGATGCCTTTATGTCCGCTGCTGAATTCCGGCTTGAAGAATTTAAAGACAGCAAACCGCACCACGTTTCTGCCGATCATCCGCTCGTAAAGACGCTTCAAAAGGTTTACGAAGGACAGACGGGAAAGAAAGCGGATCTGATTTCAATCGGCGGAGGAACGTATGCGAGATCCCTTTCGGCGGGCGTCGCGTTCGGGCCGCTGTTCCCCGGCCGGCCTGACAGCGCGCATCAAAAGGATGAGTACATCGAAATCGATGACCTTCTCCGGTCAACCGCTTTATACGCCGAAGCCATTTATGAGCTTGCCAAGTGATAATAAAAAGGGACGCCGAAAGCGGCATCCCTTTTTATCATTCAAATGACCATAAATCCGTTGATAAATAACGTTCTCCCGTATCGGCCGTCATACAGATGACGATCTGTTCGGAAGGGAGGCGTTTTGCGATTTCAATGGCGGCGAAGCAGGCGGCGCCTGAAGACGGGCCGACGAGTATACCTTCTTCCCGGGCCAGACGCCGTGTTGTCGTATACGCATCTTCATCAGATATTTTCATGATTTCATCGTAAACGTCCTGATTCAGTATGCCGGGAATAAATCCGGGGCTTGTCCCGACAAGCTTATGAGCGCCGGGTTTTCCGCCAGACAGGACGGGAGATCCCGCAGGCTCGGCGACATGAACAATCATATCCGGGAAAAGCTCCTTCAGCGTTTCTCCGGTTCCGGTAATGGTTCCGCCCGTTCCCGCCGTTGCCACAAAAGCACCGAGCGGTCTGTTGAGCTGCTGAACGGCCTGATAGATTTCAATGGCGGTCGTTTTTCGGTGGGCATCTGGATTTGCGCCGTTATCGAATTGCATCGGGATAAAACTTCCCGGAATCTGTTCGGCGAGTTCTTTCGCTTTTTTGATGCTGCCGGGCATTCTTTCCGCCCCCGGTGTTAACACAACCTCCGCGCCGTACGCTTTCAGGAGGTTGATGCGTTCTTTCGTCATCGTGTCAGGCATGACGAGGATTGCCTTGTAGCCGCGCGCCGCCGCGTTCATCGCCAGGCCGATGCCCGTGTTGCCGCTTGTCGGTTCAATGATGACAGAGCCGGGTTTTAAATGCCCGCTGTTTTCCGCTTCAATGATCATATTGTAAGCCGCTCTGTCTTTGACACTGCCGCTCGGGTTAAACGATTCTAATTTTAAATAGACCTGTGCTGCATGTTCTGGCTGAAGGCGATTGAGCTTTACGATCGGTGTGCCGCCGATCAGCTCCGCCGTGGTGTTTACGATTTTCAAGGCCGGCTCATTCCTTTCTGTATAAAACGTTCAGTACATAATATCCTATCATAATGAGCGGACAGGGTTCTCCTCTCCGCTTATCCGTTTTATAATAACACCATAACCAAAGAGGGGGAGATCCTCGTATGAAAGCTTCATTGCCGCATTATTTTATCGGCATTCCGATTCCGGCTGACATTGCTGAACCGATTTGGGAAGCAGCCAAAAAGGAGCCGGCGTTATCATTCAAAAAATGGGTGCACCCGCATGACTATCATATTACGCTCATTTTTCTAGGAGCCGCGGATGAAGACCGGCTTGCGAAATTATCGTCTCTTCTCGCAGATGCGGCGTCGGCAGCGCAGCCGTTTACCGTACAGTTTCAGCATCTGGATATTTTCGGCGACCGCAGACAGCCGAGAGTGCTTCACCTTGAGCCCGAACGGAATGAACTGCTCTTTGATTTGCGGGAAAAAACAAAACAGGCTGTTTTGAAAGTCGGTTTTCAAGTGGAAAAACGGCCGTATCACCCTCATATGACGATGGCGCGGAAGTGGGCGGGAGACCAGCCGTTTCCTGACGATGTGCCGTTTGAAAGCGGCAGGGTGCAAAGTGCCGTCAGCCGGTTTTCCCTGTTTCAGACCCATCTTGACCGGTCGCCTAAATACGAAGAAATCGCACAGTTTCAATTGACATAAACAAATATTCGGAGTGGAGAAATCACATGGCACAGATCATCAAAATTCACGACTGCATATCCAGATATGAACTTGATCCATATCATTATATGAACCAGTTTATCCGGCTGAAGAAAGAACGCTGGGAGGCGCTTCTTGAAGCGTTTGACCGGATGACGGAAGAAAAAGAAACGGAAACGGCTGCAGGCGGGGAAACCGATCAAGCGCCGGCCAGGAAAAAATTTTCTTTAAAAAAGAGAAAAGAAGAAAATACGGCCGATATAAATGAAAAGAGGCACCAATGGTTTGATGAGCCGGAGGGAGAAGAGGCGCTGTTCGGGAATCTTCCGTCTCAAAAATCTGAGCTCGCGCCTTTTTTCAAAGATCAGCTGTATGACTTTCAATTAAAATGGGCGAGCTCCACGCTTTCTCAAAAGTCTGAGCTTTCGCAGGCGGTCAAAAGGGACAGGATGTTAAAAATGCTGGCTCAAAAGCTGCCCGATTCCTATTTTGTGATGTATCATCCGGTTCTCCAAATTCAGCAGGCGTCCGTCGAACTGAGTATGATCATCATCTCGCCGCTGGAGATTTTCTGCGCCGCTTTTATGGAAGCGGAAGAGGACAGCGTATATATCGGATCAAAACACCGTTTTTGGGAAGAAAGGGGCTCCGGCAGCACGCGCCAAGTATTGAATCCGTCTCTCAGCCTGCACCGGACAGGCTCGGTCGTTTCGCAAATCGTAAAAGAAAAGCAGGCCGACATTCCCGTGCGGAAGCTTTTGCTCAGCAGAACGTCTTATATTGATTACCCGGAGCCGCCGTATGGGCTGGAAATAGCTGATAAACGGACTGCCGCAGAGTGGCTGGAAAAGCAGCAGAAAAATACGGCGCCGATCAAGCACCACCAGCTGAAGGCGGCGAAGGCTCTTTTGTCTTACGGCTTGAGCGATTCAAGCCGGAGACAGGAATGGCTTGATTAAAACGGACGTTTGCCGGCTGTCTCTTCATCTATGAAGCAGGTGAAAACAAACGATGAGTCAATGGTTTTTTATTATTAATCCGGTCTCAGGAGGCGGGCGGGGCCGGCGTGTCTGGAAATCAGTTCAAAAAGAGCTGACCAGGCGAGGGGTCAGCCACCGCTCTTTTTTGACCGGGCATCCCGGACATGCGGAGGTGCTGGCGAGACAGATTTCAATGATGCAGGATCATAAGCTTAAGCGGCTGTTCGTCATCGGCGGTGACGGGACGATGCATGAAGTCATTAACGGACTGAAAGGAACGGATCAGATTGAGCTGACCTTTGTGCCTGCCGGTTCGTACAATGACTTTTCCAAAGGGCTCGGTATTAAGAAGTCGGCGCTTCTCCAAGAAATCAAAAGTCTGCACCGCCCGCTCACACGGAAATTTTTTGCGGGAAACATCAACTTTTTTCATGACAAAGCGCAATCACTTTATTTTATTAACCACCTGTCTGTCGGCTTCGATGCCTCAGTTTTGAAAGCAGCCGCGAATTTTCCGTTTTCGCGCGTTCTTCGGTTTTTGCGTCTCGGATTTGTGATTTACCCGCTCGCGCATTTACATACGGCCTCGGGGTTTCAGCCGTTCAGATTTGTTTGCACGGCAGACGGCCAGAGGCGTGAATTCCGCAATGTCTGGTTTGTCATTGCGGCTAATCACCCTTATTACGGAGGCGGCATGAAAGCGGCGCCTTCAGCAAATCCCCGTCAAAACCATTTTGATATTGTCATCGCAGAAAACCTGTCCTTTTTCTCGCTGTATCGTTTTTTATGGGCGATGAGCTTCGGCCGGCATATCAAAATGGACGGAGTGACGATGATAAAGGGGAAGGAATTCGTTTTTGAAACAGATGGGAAAATTCCGTTTCACGCTGACGGCGAGCTGATCGGAACGACGCCGTTTCGGCTTATGCCGGGCGGTGCGCCGTTGAAAATAAGAACATAATAAACAAATGAAACCCGTCAAATGTTTCACGGCAAAGAGAGGTTCGCGGCATAAATCTTCAGAATTCACAGGTGTTCTTGCTAGTTTTGCTTGACGAAGTTTGTGCTGTAGCGCTAAAATTTATAGGACGGCTATTGATTAGCATATGAGACTCTCAATAGCTGTCTTTTTTATTCTCATGAAATTGTTTATGACAGGCCGCTCCGCCAATAGAGAAAGGCTGGAGGCCTATTCTAAAATATTTTAAGAAATGATGGGTTGAACATTGATATGAACTGGTTGGGACAATTACTAGGTAGCGATTGGGAGATCTTCCCCGCCGGAGGAGCTACAGGAGATGCATATTATGCGAAACATAACGGCCAACAGCTTTTTTTAAAACGTAATAGCTCGCCCTTTTTAGCCGTGTTATCCGCCGAAGGCATTGTTCCGAAGCTGGTTTGGACGAAACGGATGGAAAACGGAGACGTTATTACGGCTCAGCATTGGATGACGGGCAGAGAGCTGAAGCCGAAGGATATGAGCGGACGCCCGGTGGCTGAGCTGCTCCGCAAAATCCACACATCGAAAGCCTTGCTTGACATGCTGAAAAGATTGGGGAAAGAACCGCTCGATCCGGGCGCTCTTTTGTCGCAGCTGAAGCAGGCCGTCTTTGCTGTGCGGCAATTTTCGCCGCTTATTCAGGAAGGCCTTGCTTATTTGGAAGCTCATGTGGATCAGGTGCAATTCGGTGAAAAAGTCGTTTGCCATTGTGATGTGAATCATAATAACTGGCTTTTGTCTGAAGACGACCAGCTGTATTTAATAGATTGGGACGGCGCGATGATAGCTGATCCGGCCATGGATCTCGGCCCTTTATTGTATCATTACGTCGAAGAGCCAGCGTGGGACAGCTGGCTTGGGATGTACGGCATGAAGCTCACGGAAGGGCTTCGGCTGCGGATGGCGTGGTACATGTTATCAGAGACCATCACCTTCATCGCCTGGCACAAATCAAAAGGGAACGACAAAGCGTACCATGATGCTATGGAAGAGCTTCATGCCCTGATGAAGCGGATTGTCAAGTAGTCAGGAGTACGAATCCATCTGCTCCACCCATTGGGACAAATGGTTTTGGTGCTCCTGAATATGCGTGTCGATGGAATCGGCCGTGATGCCTGACTGGCTGTAGCGGTATACATCCTCGAGCACGTTTTTTATATTTGAATCAAGCCCGGTGTTAGCCATCAGTGATTTGATGACGCGCTCGAGCTGTTCATACTCGGCAACCGTGCCGCAGCAATCCAATTGGTGGTCGGCCAGTATGTCCTTTAATAACCGGACCTGATGTTCGCTTGTTAAGCCCATGATTCATATACACATCCTTTCTGTGTCATACATTGTGCAAAGCGGTGCGGTTTTATGCATCACATGAGTGTTCCGGACCGGGGAGCCTCTTTTTTTATGCAGCCGGAGCCTTTAAAAGGCGCTTGCGGCTCTTTTTGTTTCATGGTATGTTGTTACTCGAAATTATAGATAGAGGTGTCAATCATATGAGAATGCGCCATAAACCTTGGGCGAATGATTTTCTGGCAGAGAACGCTGACATCGCCATCAGTGATCCGGCTCAGTTTAAAGGGCGTTGGAACACGGTCTTTGGCAATGACAACCCGATCCATATTGAAGTCGGTACGGGAAAAGGGCAGTTCATTTCAGGAATGGCCAAGCAAAATCCGGATATCAACTATATCGGAATTGAGCTGTTTAAAAGCGTCATCGTCACTGCCGTCCAAAAAGTAAAGGACAGCGGGGCTCACAATGTCCGTTTGTTAAATATAGACGCGGAAACACTGAATGACGTATTTGAACGGGGAGAAATCAAGCGCGTATATTTAAACTTTTCTGACCCTTGGCCTAAAAACCGTCACGAAAAACGCCGTTTAACCTTTAAAGCGTTCTTGAAAAAATACGAAGAAGTCATGGGCGAAACGGGTGAGATTCATTTCAAAACCGATAACCGCGGGTTGTTTGAATACTCTTTGAAAAGTTTTTCTGAATACGGCCTGCTTCTGAAGGAAGTCAGTCTCGATCTGCACAACAGCGATCCGAAAGGCAATATTATGACAGAATACGAAGAAAAATTCTCCGCGCTCGGCCAGCCGATTTACCGGGCTGAAGTTGAATGGAGAACAAAAGACAGACTCTGATGCGGGAGTCTGTTTTTTTATGCCGCCATTTGCTACCATTACATCAGGAGGGATCAAGATGGAGACATTGAATATTGGGAATATTTCATTAACATGGCTGGACGGCGGTGTAACGCATATGGACGGAGGAGCGATGTTCGGCGTTGTCCCGAAGCCTTTATGGTCGAGAAAATACCCTGTAAACGACAAAAACCAGATTGAATTAAGAACAGACCCGATTCTGATCAGAAAAAACGGCCTGAATATTTTGGTTGACGCGGGGATCGGCAGAGGGAAATTCTCCGATAAGCAGAAAAGGAATTACGGTGTAACGCAGGAGTCCAATCTGAAAAAATCTCTGAGTGAACTCGGGCTTTCCTGTGAAGACATTCATATTGCGGCAATGACCCATCTTCATTTTGACCATGCATGCGGCCTGACGGAATACCGCGGAGAGGAGCTTGTCTCTGTTTTCCCGAACGCCCGCATTATCACTTCTGCGACAGAGTGGCAAGAAATGAGAAACCCTAATATCAGATCGAAAAATACATATTGGAGAGAAAATTGGGAGGCTGTACAAGATCAGGTCGAAACCTTTGAGAACGCGTATGAGCTCACAGAAGGCATTGCGATGCACCACACCGGCGGCCACAGTGACGGACACAGTGTCATTGTGGTAGAAGACGGAGGGGAAACGGCTGTGCATTTTGCCGACCTGATGCCGACAAATGCGCATAAAAATCCGTTATGGGTGCTGGCATATGATGACTATCCGATGACCTCCATTCCGCAAAAGCAAAAATGGCAGGCGTTCGCGGCAGAGAAAGACGCCTGGCTGATTTTCTATCACGACGCGATTTACAGAGCCGTAAAATGGGGCGAAGACGGCGAAGTGGCCGCGTCTGTCAAACGGGAGAGAAAATAAGCGGAATCAAATGATTTACCTGTATGAATCTCGGGAATAAAAGCAAACCTAAGACAAATTGCTTTGAAAGGAAGAGACAGGTGAATCAATTTCAAGTGACAACAGATGGAGAAATCAAAACAACTCTGCGCGGATTAGAAGTTCTTTCTACTCCTTTTTTAAATAAAGGGGTGGCCTTTACACAAGAGGAAAGAAAGGAACTCGGACTCGAGGGATTTCTGCCGCCGAAGGTATTGACAATCGAAGAGCAGGTGAAGCGGGCTTACGAACAGTTCAGTTCGCAGCCTGATGAGCTGAGCAAAAATGTGTACTTGACTGCTCTCCATGACCGGAATGAAACATTATTTTACAGGCTGCTAAATGATCATTTAGGCGAAATGCTGCCGATCGTATATACGCCGACAGTCGGCACCGCGATCCAGCGTTACAGCCATGAGTACAGAAAACCCCGCGGTCTGTATTTGTCGATAGATGATCCTGAGGGAATGCGCGCCGCATTTCAGCAGTTCGGAAAAAATGAAAACATTGATTTAATCGTTGCGACAGATGCCGAGGGCATTCTGGGAATCGGTGATTGGGGCGTCGGCGGCATCGCCATTTCTGTCGGAAAACTCGCGGTGTATACGGCGGCGGCCGGAATTGATCCGTCACGAGTGCTTGCGGTTGTATTGGACGCGGGGACAAATCAGGAAAGCCTCTTAAATGACCCGCTTTACGTCGGAAACCAGCATTCAAGAGTACGCGGCGAGAAATATGACCGCTTTATTGATGAGTATGTCTCGCTTGCCCGGGAAACATTCCCGAATGCGCTGCTTCATTGGGAGGATTTCGGTACGGCTAACGCCCGCGGCATATTAAAACGGTATAAAGATAAAGTCTGTACGTTTAACGATGACATTCAAGGAACGGGCGCGGTATCGCTTGCAGCTGTTTTAGCGTGTGCGAAAGCATCAAAAGTGCCTTTAAAAGAGCATAAAGTCGTCGTCTTCGGCGCGGGAACGGCCGGTATCGGAATTGCTGAGCAGCTGCGCGAAGCCATGGTGCATGACGGATTAAGCGAAGAAGAATCCTACAGCCATTTTTGGTGTATCGACAGAAACGGATTGTTAACGGATGATATGAAGGACTTGCGTGATTTTCAGGTTCCGTACGCTCGCCCTGCTGATGAAGTGAAAGAGTACGGCCGCAGCGGTGAAGGCGGATCAATTGATCTGGCGGAGACGGTGCGTCAGGCCAAGCCGACGATTCTGATCGGCACATCCACCGTATCAGGCGCATTTACGGAAGAAATCGTCAAAGAAATGGCCTCGCATGTCAAACGGCCCGCTATTTTGCCGATGTCAAACCCGACGACATTATCAGAAGCAAAACCTGAAGATTTAATTAAATGGACGGAAGGCCGCGCGCTTGTCACTACGGGAAGTCCATTCCCGCCTGTCGCGTATAACGGCGTTACCTACCATATCGGACAGGCGAATAACGCGCTCGTATTCCCGGGACTCGGGCTCGGAACGATTGTGACGAAAGCAAGGCTCATTACGGACAATATGTTCGTTGCCTGCGCGAATGCCATCGCCGGTATGGTGGACGTCGGCAAGCCCGGTGCGCCGATGCTTCCGAAAGTGGAGGATCTCAGGACGGTATCGGCAACCGTGGCGGTAGCCGTAGCGAAAGCAGCCATTCAGGACGGTGTAGCGGAAACGGAACCCGAGGATCTGATCCAAGCGGTGCAGGACGCGATGTGGCACCCCGTATATAAACGAATTCGGCCGATGTAACCGAATAAAGCCCAAAACGTTGATGGTTTTGGGCTTTATTTTTTGCTTGTCCGAATTATGAGGCGACAGAATCAATGACATCGACAATCTGGCCTGTTTTTGCATTGACCATAACTTCATATTGCTCCAGTTCGCCGAATGCCGAACGTGTCACGCCGGTTTTGTATACTTGGATGGTTTCTCCGTTTACCTGGTAGGGCTCGGGCTCTGTGTAAATCCATGATCCGTCTATCGGCCCGCGCTGTTTAAAAGCCGCTTTCACGATACGGAGCGCTTTTTCTGAAGAGATATAAGGTTTCATCGCATACTTTTTCACTGCGATGGCAGCGCATAATCCGACTCCTGCACCTAAGAGAAAATGACGTAATTTCAATATGAAGCACCTCCAATTATGTCGTAGTTTTTATTATACAGAAGATGCCAGACGGTGTTAAGTAAAGCGGCGGTTTTACAGCCCATTCAATCTGAGCGCTTGGAAAACGGTTGTTTTTCTAATAAAATAAAAGCATTACATAGAAATGAGGGGAAAATATGAATGAGGAAACGAAAACGCTTTTCCGGACGCTGACGCAGCTTCCCGGCGCACCGGGAAATGAACATCAGGTCCGCTCCTTTATGAAACGGGAGCTTGCGAAATATGCGGATGACATCGTGCAGGACAGACTCGGAAGTGTTTTCGGAGTAAGGCGCGGCGCTGAAGATGCGCCGACCGTTATGGTAGCCGGCCATATGGATGAAGTCGGATTTATGGTAACGCAGATTACGGATAACGGCATGCTGAGATTTCAGACGCTCGGCGGCTGGTGGAGTCAGGTGCTGCTTGCCCAGCGCGTCGAGGTGCAGACGGATAACGGACCGGTCATCGGCGTCATCTCAAGCATCCCGCCCCACATTTTAACGGATGCCCAGCGCGCAAAGCCGATGGAGATCAAAAATATGATGATTGATATCGGTGCCGATGACAGAGAGGACGCGGTCAAAATGGGGATCAGACCGGGACAGCAGGTCGTGCCGGTCTGCCCGTTCACCCCGATGGCCAACGAGAAGAAAATATTGTCCAAAGCGTGGGATAACCGCTACGGCTGCGGGTTAAGCATTGAATTATTAAAAGAGCTGCACGGAAAAGACCTGCCGAACAATCTGTACGCCGGGGCCACCGTACAGGAGGAAGTCGGCTTGAGAGGGGCGCAGACAGCGGCCAATATGATTCAGCCTGATCTCTTCTTCGCGCTTGATGCCAGCCCGGCAAATGATATGAGCGGCGATAAGGAGCTGTTCGGCCGTCTCGGCGAGGGGGTGCTGCTCCGCATTCTCGACAGAACGACGGTCATGCACCGCGGGATGAGAGAGTTCGTCCTTGATATGGCGGAAACGCACAATATCCCTTATCAATATTTCGCTTCAGGCGGGGGAACGGATGCCGGACGGGTCCACATATCAAACAGCGGGGTTCCGTCTGCCGTCATCGGCATTTGTTCAAGATACATTCATACAAATGCCGCTATCATCCATGTCGATGATTATGCCGCGGCGAAAGAAATGCTCATTAAGCTGGTCATGGCGAGTGACAAACAGACGGTCGAAACGATCAGAGAAAATGTGTAAAAAAAGCAGTTAATAAGGACTCTTGAATACTTATTGACTGCTTTGTCTAAATTCTGTTTTAAGTGGAATTATGTAGACAATTATTTGTTTTGAATATAAAAGTAAAGCATATTTAAAATAGAAATATGTAACACATATTGCTTCTCAGATTATTATCAAAAATAAACAATCTCGAACCTTTATTGCACTGATAAACATAGTGTCACAAGAAGTGCTGAACAGGTTGTGTATTGGGTATCATGATGAACATCTAAATCAATTATTTTTGAGATGGACTACCTAAAACTTTTCAGAGAGAATAAATGAAATACCTTACTTACATGAATGGCTGGTGAATTGAACGTAAAGAGGTTCGATTCACCAGCTTTTTTATATAAAAAAGTTAAAACATATAAAATTCCCGCTATTTGGGGTAGCGTCAGGAAAATGCGGATTTACAACGTTAAGGAAACCAAAATATAAAAAGTCTAATTTCTCGGTGTTATAAGTGAAAAATTAGGCTTTAGTTACTTCATTAAAGCGCCTGATTGTTGAAGACTAAAGTTTATATTCACCAAGAAAATTGATGTGCTCTTATCCTAACAAATTTTATTTAGGACTTACATGTATGCCTTCACTCTCTCGCCAATCTGCGTAAAGTATACGCTTTACATTATCATATCCATTGGTAGTTAATTGGTTATCTAACCACTGTTGATCAAATCCGAGTTCATGTAAATTATCCCATAAAATTTCCCCATCTATAATTAACGATGTTGGGAGGTCTACTGGACTTTCTGGAAGATTGAGATCTGGTTTTTGATACTTGGATTTTAATAATAAACTTATTTGCCCATTAGCTTCCAATATACCGTATTTGACTTCGCGAACTGAAAAGACATTATTTTGACGGAGTATACTCAATACTTGATTTACATCCAATTTGTTCTTTGTAAGTAACTTTCTGTCCATAACACCATCTCGAATGATGATGTTAGGATTGCCTAATAAGAGAGAACGTGTCGATTTATTTTTTAGAGTCATAAACTCTATTCCCAACATAAGAAACGTCCACAATCCGATGGCATATAAAAAATGAAAAATCCCTACCTTATCTTCATAAATGTTATTTCCTAAAAAATCTCCAAGTACTAACACAAAAACTAAGTGAAACGGGGTTTAACTGATAGATGGATGTTCTGCCTGTTATGATAATGATAAAAAATAAAGTTGCAAAACCTACTATGACTTTGATTGTCAGTAAACCCAAAAAAACTTCACCCAAAATTTATTCCTCCATTTTATATTTCACTCGATTTCAAAAATCCTCATGTTTTAAAATATTTATATTACAACATGTAAGCTAATTAAAATCAGAAAGATAAATAATACCGGTTTTTTCAACTTATAATAATGGAGAAAGCACGCGAGCACCCTGTTCAACAATGCGCTCGGTCAGGGATCGTTGCACCAAGTCTTCAATTCTTAATGGTACAGAATCAGTAAGATCCCTCTCGAACTGCTCTGTGAGTTCCCTTGCCACATCAGCACTGTACACGACTTGACACACCTCATAATTCAGGCGAAAACTTCTCATATCATAGTTTGCTGAGCCTACGGCAGCAATCTCCTCATCGATGGTCAACACCTTCGCATGTATCATTCCTTTGTCGTACTGGTAGATTTGAACTCCAGCTTCTATAAGTTCTCCGTAATAAGTACGGCTTGCAAGACCCACGATTTTTTGATTATTGTGGCGAGGAACCAGCAATCTTACACGGACACCACGAGTTACTGCTGTCTTTAATGCCATGATAATATCCGTTTCTGGTACAAAATAGGGTGTTGTTAAATCAATAGTCTTGGTCGCCTGTGTTATACATATAAAGTAAGCTTGCCGAATGACTGGGGTAGGAATTCCAGGGTTTCCTTCCAACGTATGGATATACGCTTTATGCAATGTCCTAGTTTTTCCGGATATGTCCATTTCTTTATCATCAAGGGTGCTCAACTCTGATCCCAATTCGGCTGACCATTTGGAATGATCTGCTCTGCCGATTGAATTGATTTTCGTTACCTCTGATTTTGTTTTCAAATTTGTTTTTGATTTTATCCTTTCCGGCACAGCGATTTCCCAATGAACATCAAAAACAGTCTGCAAGTCGCCTGTTGCTTCCCCTATAATTTGCAAATGAGTGTCCCTCCAAAATCCTACGTCTGGCTTTAATCCTGTATATTCATACCCAACGTTCATACCGCCAGTAAAGGATTCCTTTCTGTCAATCGTCACAATCTTACAATGATCCCGATAATTCCAATTGGACAAAATCCAGGGAAATCGCAGAGGAAATATTGTCCTGCATTCTATCCCTGCTTCAACCATCTGCCGGATTTTTTCACGCGGGAATTTATAACTCCCCAAGCTATCTCTCATAAAACGAACCTGCACTCCATTTAATGCTTTTTCGATTAGCAGTTCTGTGATTCGATTACCAATTTGGTCGTTCCGATAGATGAAATATTCCAGATCAATGGTTTCTTGGGCTTTTTGCAGGGATACAAGGAGTTGATCATATTTTGCTATCCCATTGTTAAACACTTGGACTTGGCCCATTCGAAGCCCATTCACAGTGAAATGCCGTAAAGCATTGGCAATTACCGATGCTGAAGCACCGAATGTCTCAGGTAATTTGTTAGATTCATTTTTAGAACAGGTCAATCTTTTTCGATGAATAAACTTAGGGTTTGATATGCTAAGATATAGCCAGAAACCAATGACAGGTAAAAAAAGGACGATTATTATCCAATTCAAAGCCTTGGCAGGCCGACGAACTTCCCAAATTGCTATGAATAAGATAAAGAACGTATTTAACAGGTATAGATAAAAAATCCACTCCAACTGGAATCCCTCCTTCTGTTACTCTTAACATGTCCAAACTATGTAACCAGTATACGTATGGAATATGAAGGGATTGTCTGTTATATATTATGGACTACCTTTATAAGAACTTGTATAAGATATTAAGAACGAAAAAAAGAGAATTAAGGTTGGGAAAGTTCTGACATCAAGAAAGGCGTAATGATCTGGGCACTGTCCTAACTAGAGACTTAGTGATTTTGAAAATTACCATCTGGTAAATTCCTAAATATAGGTATAATTTTTTATAAATTTGGAAAATGAAAGTGGTAAATGCAATAAGAAGTAAATAAGAGAAAACATTAATTTATATTGGGAGGGAAATCGTCTTAAAATTAGTCGTTAACATCTTTTTTGTTAATGGTTAATGAATGATCGGTATCTCTAACAGCAGCATAAAAAAAATCTTTGATTTGAAGATATCCCTTTGCCTTTAGTTCTTCCTTTAACCACTTTTCATTTTTGTTGATAAATTTTAATTTACGCTTTTGCACTTTCCCTTCAATGACAACGGCTATGGGTAATCCGCGGTATTCCACTTTCATATGTAAATCTTTTGGAGTAATAGGAACTAATTCTTTTCTTGGAAAAATGCTAATTTCACCTGTTGCTTCCAAAATCGCATATTCATTATCGTGAATATCCGGATATCCTGTTGTTCTTAAATTAGACAACAGCTCAGGTAAAGGATATCTACTTTCCTTTAACTTTCGATTAAGATAAAAAAAGAATCGCTCCAAAATCATGAGGGGTAAGTTGGGCTAGAGCTGATTTCCCTAAAATATTTACTGCTACAATAAACACAATATAGATAAAAATAACTTTAACTAAAAAAATAGACACTTCTAACACCTCGTAAAAAAATTCACCTTAGTCCGAAATTGGACTAAGGTTTTTAAACTTATTTCAATTAAAAATGGTATCTTTTTTTCGTCATGTATGAATCTAAGCTAAATCCTTATCCTTTTAAAATAGGGGTCACTTTATCAATGGCTTCTTGTAATTTTTCACTGTTTAACCTATACATTTGTTTGGCGTCTTTTGATTCCGTTCCAAGAGCAAATAGTTCTAAGTCTGCTTGACATTTTTTCAAGGTTGAAAGAATTAAGGGTCTTTCTTGTGGGGGTGCGACTTGTAATTTATCGTCAAACAGATCAATCGTTAACTCTCCGTAAGAATTAACCTGTCCCAGAAATACATTTTCAATCGTTACCCCTAGTTTTTCTAATTCAGTTTGTAGCCAAGCCCGACTTCGTCCAATCGTGGCTAGTGGTTCATCCATTATTGTACCATCCATAATAATGGTCTGAGGCTCCTTGATTGAAGCAACCTTCAAGTTTATATCCTTTGCTGTTAAAGGTTGATTTTCTTTCTTTAGCATCACAGATAAATCACCTGTTGCCTCTAAAGCAGCAAATTCTACATCAGAGACTTGAAAGACATCCTTCCTGCGAAGGAGATCTAACAGTTCATCTGTCGTATATCTTTCCTTTTTTAAATTATCTTCCATAATCTTCCCATCTTTGATAAATACAGTTGCTTTTCCTTCTACAAAATTTCGAAAACGTTTACTTTTTAATGAAATTAAACCAGCGAAAAAGGGAATAGCCGCAAAAATGACAATTCCAATAATTCCGTGAAAAATGTTCCGTTCAAGTCCTATAGCCACTTCTGCACCAATATTCCCAATAGAAATACCGGTGACATATTCAAAGAAAGTTAGTTCGGAAATTTGCTTTTTCCCTAACCATTTTGTAATGAAAAATAAAACAGCAACAAATAATACTGAGCGTACAGCTATATCTAACCATTCAGGCACTGCTTACACCTCCTGTAAATATAGTTTTTCTAGAAACCTTTGTACTGAAGTTCCTCTCCTTCTAGTTCTCCTACTCTTTTTTTTAAATCTTTTGTTACTTCGTGTACTACCATCATAGCCTCATGCAAAGTTCGCTTCGATTCATCATCAAGAGTCCGTAATGCTAAACTTGAGAGACTTGCTTCTACCCCTTTTAGACTGGCAAAACACTGTTTAACATCTGATCCTACTGTCATCCTAATTCTCCTTATCCTTTTGGCTTAAAAATTAAAGCTCCTATCATGCCGAAAACAATGGAAGCTGTAATACCAGAACTAGTTACTTCAAACATTCCTGTCAGTACACCAACTAACCCATGTTTTTCTGCTTCCTGCATCGCACCATGAACAAGAGAATTCCCAAAATTTGTAATCGGAACGGTAGCCCCTGCCCCAGCAAAATCAATCAAAGGCTCGTATAGTCCAAATCCATCTAAAAGCGCCCCAATCACTACAAGAGCACTTAAGGTATGACCTGGTGTCAATTTAAATACATCAAACATAATTTGCCCAATGATACAAATTAAACCGCCTACGACAAAAGCCCAAAAATAGATCATGTTAATTGTTCACCTCCGTATTCAATTGACACTGCATGGGCGATACAAGGAATTGTTTCATTTTGCTGAAAGGACAACGGTGAAAGCAAAGCACCTGTAGCCACAACTAACATGCGTTTAAATTCACCATTTTTCATGCGGTTTAATAAATGCCCATAAACTACCGTTGCTGAACAGCCTGCACCGCTTGCCCCTGCAAGAACGGGTTGTCCTTCCCGATAAATCATAAGGCCACAATCTTGGTATTGTTCTTCACTAATAGGAGTTCCATGCTTTTTAAATAGATCCATGGACACTTCCTGTCCGATTTGGCCAAGGTCACCGGTTACAATTAAATCGTAATAAGATGGCTCAACATTTCGTTCCTTTAAATGGGCTTCAATGGTATCAACCGCAGCTGGCGCCATAGCTCCTCCCATGTTAAATGGATCTGTCAATCCCATATCGATTACACGACCAATTGTGGCAGATGTGACATGAGGTCCTTCCCCAGAATCACTTAATAGGGCTGCACCTGCACCAGTAACCGTCCATTGTGCCGTAGGTGGCTTTTGTCCACCATACTCAGTTGGATACCGAAATTGTTTTTCAACAGCTGTATCATGACTGGAAGCTCCTGTTAACAAATATTTCGCTCCTTTTGTATTTACAATATAAGCACCTAGAGCCAGTCCTTCCATCGAGGTAGAGCAAGCACCGAATAAGCCAAAATAAGGCGCTCCAATCGTTCTGCTAGCGAAACTTGTTGGGGTGATTTGATTGATTAAGTCCCCAGCTAGGATAAATTGAACTTGATCCTTTTGTATGCCCCCTTTTTCCATGGCTTTTTGGCAAGCCTCTTCAAAAAGGATTTTATGTGCTTTCTCATAGGAATCCTGCCCAAGCCATAAATCAGCATGAAGAGTATCGAAATCATCTGGGATAGCACCATTGGCTTCAAATGGTCCACCAACGGTTCCAGTGGAGATAATGACAGGCTTTTGTTCGAAGATCCATGTACGATGACCTGCTAGCATTATAAACCACCCCACTGGATTAAAGTGGTTTTAATTAAGGCAATGACAAAAGCAGAAAAAACACCAAATAAAATAACCGCCCCCGCTAATTTAAACATGTTGCCACCTACGCCCAGTACAAATCCTTCGGTTCGATGCTCAATGGCAGGCGATATAACCGCATTGCCAAAACCTGTTACAGGTACAGCTGTTCCAGCCCCACCAAATTGGGCCATTCGATCATATACGCCAAAACCAGTAAGAAGCATTGTAATAAAAATTAACGTACCCACCGTCGGATTTCCGGCCGTTTGCTCAGTAAAATCGAAATAATAAATGTAAAAGTCTGAAATAAGCTGACCAATCAAACAAATAAGTCCACCGGTTAAAAAGGCCTTAATACAATTTTTAACAACCGGTCTTTTGATCTCTCGTTGTTTTTGCAATTTTTGATATTCCTGTTGCACAGGAGTAAGTTGTTTCTTTTGATTGTTAGACATAACTCGATCCTTCCTCTTTAGGTTTGTTCCTTCATAAGACTTTTCAGTTTGTTCAAATCATTTTTTAAGTTCTTCTTATTCATATCGTTTTTTTTCAGTCTTTGCTCGACCTTTTCAAGTTCCCAGAATATTTTTTTATCAGTCGAAACAAAAACTTTATAGTCGGGATATTTTTTTTCTAAGTCGGATTTTACTGACTTCTCGATACTCTTTAATCGAAATCGATCAAAATTCTCAACTTTAATCGCTGCCATAAGCTCTTTATCAGTATTCACAGCTTTTACGTCTGTAATATCTTCCTTGGCAATTATCTTTTCTTTCGCATGATTGGCAACGGATTGATCAATTGGCTTACTTGTATGTACTTGTGAAATACCAAAAGTACTATTACCTTGAATAAATTCATTTTGATTACCATTACATCCTGATGCGAAACCAATGACCATTATAATAAAAAGTAGGTTTTTCAATGTGGTTATTTTATCTTTCAAAAAAATCACCTCCATGTTTTTCCATTATTTGAACAGCTGAAAAAAGGTTGGTTAAGAGGCCAACCTTTTTTCGCCTTACTAATTACTGTTGTTTGTATTGAGGTTCTTCTTGTTCGATTTGTTGAACACGTGGTTCAATGCTGTCTACAACGGATTGGGTTTGCTTAGCTGCATCTTGGTAAAGTTGCTTAGCTTGTTGATTATCTGTACTAAGAGCAAATGTTTCAAAACTTGCTTGAGCACTTTTCAATCCTGCTAGAGCTGTTTTAACGTCATTTATTACTGTCATGATAATTTCCTCCTTCTTGAATTTTTTTTTACTCTTTTATTTTGCTTTATGGAGAATTTTTTATTCAATGATTTTTGGGAAATTTAAATCTAAATTATTTTTGACGTATAGCTCCATTTTTTCGATAATAACCCCTTTTCCATATCCCCATCATTTCTTCTATTTCTCGTTGACAGCAATAGCTCTTATAACTTTTCATTAAAGGAGACTTTAAATAATGGTAAGCATTTGATTAAAGGGATTCCTTGGGCAGGTTGTTTCCTTTGATGGGGTATACAGGCAGAGCAGACTTTACCGTGAACTGTATGCTCAATGGGCGTGTAGCGTTGATTGTGGATGGTACACCGGCTGCGTTGATTGCGCCTGCCAATTTATTTTTGCTTGTGAAAGCACCCGAAGATATCCACTTTACTGCTTTGGCAGCTACATTTGGTCAAACGCTTCGTTTACTTGGCTTGTCCGTATCGCTACTGCTTCCTGCATTTTTTGTTGCCATTCTTTCCTATCATCAAGATCAGCTGCCCTATTATCTACTTGCCACTTTGGGGATTAACCGGTTGGGAATCCCTTTTGATGTGGCAGTTGAAATGTTTATTGCACTTCTCTTCTTAGAAATCCTGCGGGAAGCTGGTATCCGATTGCCTTCTGCGGTCGGCTCCACGGTAACGGTTGTAGGAGGACTTATCCTGGGGGATGCGGCCATTCGTGCTGGATTCTTATCCCCAGGTATCGTTGTCATCGGAGCAATTACACAAATCTTTGGTTCAACTTTATCGAGCCTATCATTGGCTGGAACGATTAGTACCTTACGCTTTTTTCTTTTCATTCTGTCTGCCACGCTTGGCATTTATGGCTTCTTTCTTGGATTATTTATTGTGCTCAGCCATTTAGCCTCATTGCGTTCATGCGGCTTGCCTTACTTGGCCCCAATATCACCTCCATTTAAAGACTTGGCCAACGCTTTGTTTCGATTACCTTGGCCATGGCGAAACACTCGACCGGACATGTTGAAGACACGAGATTCTACAAGGCAAGGGGACAGGCATAAATGAGGAGATATAAAAGTATGGTTGCACTTTTCCTTCTTCTCACCCTTACCGGTTGCTGGAGCAGATATGAAGTGCAAAACATGAACTATGCTACGGCTGTTGGAATAGACTATGTCGATGGCCAATACACCATGTATTTGCAATTGCTTGATTTCTCGACAGTGGCCAAGCTGGAGGGACAGCAAAAAGCGGAGCAGCCCCCGGTTTGGGTGGGCAAAGGCGAAGGTTCCTCGTTTACGGAGGCGGCAAATGATTTGTACAGTACATCACAACAACGCTTAAACTTGGGACAAATCTCTGCCATTTTGTTCAGCGAGAGATTGATGAAGGAAAACAAAGTCGGAGAAGTGCTGGAATTGATCAACCGTTATCGTGAAATAAGGTACTTGGCCTGGCTGTTTAGCACAAGAGAGCCTCCTGAAGAAATCTTGCTGGCAACCCCATTTTTTAGATTTTCGCCAAATGCATAAAAATAGTTGTTTACTTTTATGCGTTCAAACAGTTGATTTATCAACCTTATGGTAAAAGCAAACGATTTGTCGGTTCCATTAATTCTTCTAGCTGAGTGGCGCTAAACGCTCCGTCAATGTGAAGATCATCTAATTTATTCTTTACATCTTGAACAATCTTAGGATCAACAATGTCACGCATGTAAAGAATTGCAACGGTTGTTTTCGTGCGAACGCCTACTTTTTTCGTTTCATAAACCATGCTGGTTGATTTGATTCGTTTCCGAATTAACGCCACATTGACTCCCACTTCTTCCACAAATCCATCCTTTGGCCCCCGTACCGAAAGCATTCGCATCATCTGTACGTTCTTTCAAGCTGCGCGTAATATCTGCTGTTCTACTCATTTTAATTTGCAGGTCTTCATAATGGTTTTCCAAGAGATTTCGGATGCTATGGGAAATATTTAAGGTAATTTCTTTTTCCTGCATCCCATTGCCAATAGCTCCTGGGTCCATTCTCCCGTGACCAGGATCTAAATATAATTTAAACATTTTACACCACCTCGTACAAATAAAATATGATCGAAGAGTAACGGAGGTATAGGAATTCGTCTGAGATACATATAAAAATAGGTGATGATAGGCATTACATTTCATTGAATCAGATGATTTATTTTAAAGCTAAGAAATTTTCCAAATACGAGACCATATGTATGAGCAGCAATTAATGTTCCATATTTTTCGTGGGTCAGGCAAACTATTGTTCATCTAGACAGTAGGCTGATTGATTATTGATGCTTCTTTCTTAACAAAACACCTAAGTGATTCTCTGTGCATATACTGTATCATTACTACAGGATTATGATTAAATACAACTCAATCCATACATAAAATAATCAAGGAGAGGTTAATTTTGAAAATTCCAAAGACAGCCAAAGTTAGTATCCCCTTTCCATCCGTATGGGGGATTGATGCTTCTATTGCGGGGAGATCCATTATTAGAGGTATACTTACCATTGATTCCATTGTAGACAACAAAGTAGTAGGTACAGTTAATTTTCGTGGTATACCTATTCCGATTAATGGGTATTGGGACGAAAGCGCTAAACAAATAAGTTTCGATTCACCATATGCCTCCTTTTTTGGCAACTTGACAATAATTGATGAGACCGCTATAAGCATTCGGCATTTCATTTTAAGTGGACGGTTTATAATGAAACCTCCCTCTTTGCTGGCTGGTGAATACGGAAATTGGATTGCTACAACCTTTACAACCCGTTTGGGACCTCCCATATATACTAATGTTTTACCACCTGCTGGTGCCTTTTCAGTCTCAAGTATGCTCTTGGGACAGCAATTGTTTTAATTAGACCATGACTTTATAAAAACAACCTTCCTTTGTGACTAAGGTTGTTTTTTAAAAGTGTTCTCGAAAAATACAGCCTTGCTTTAAATCTGAGTTTAGCGTATATCTCCGTTAAAATGTACTCGGAACCCTTTGATGATCGTGCCTAGTTAGATAAACAAATATTGATACTTCCTTATAGAAATAGCCTGCTTGGCTAGGTACGTTGTTTCACAATCCCCGGAAATTTTTAATATAAGTAATGAATGCTTATTTTTTTCCTTCCGATAGCTTTCTATATAAAGAAGCTCTAGATACATTTGTAATTTCACAAATTTGATTTACAGTCATATTTCCTTCTTTATATAGCTTTACTGCATAATTCATTCCTGCGTGATTTTTATGATATTTCTTTAACCGTCCTTTAAACTTCCCTTCTTTCTTTGCGAGCTCAATTCCTTCACGCTGACGCATACGAATAAGGTCTCGCTCTAATTGGTTAACACCAGCCATTACCGTAATTAAGAATTGGCTATATGGATTATCTTCTGATAAATCTAGCCATGTATCCTTAAGTGATTTTAAGCTTGCCTTTTTATTTCGTATTAAATCAATCAATTCAAATAAATCTTGCGTACTTCGAGTGATCCGAGTTAAATCTGTAACATAAATAATGTCACCTTCCTGTAAATCCTCTAACATTTTTTGAAGTTGTTCACGATCTTTTGTGGCTCCTGAAATTTTTTCTTCATAAATAATATCCATTCCAATTTCGTTCAATTGCCGAAATTGCCTTGAAGGATTTTGGCTAGTCGAACTGACGCGTACATAACCGATTTTCTGCAAAATTTCACCTCGTTTTTGAGACAAGTCTTATGAGACACTCTTAACTATGATTTTATCAGTCTACTATACTTGTATCAATAGAGTACACTCTATTGATATATAATTGAACTAATTAACTGAATAATTATGGAAATGGGATGATACTGAATGAAAATTGCGAGAGGTAGAGAATTGCTTACACTGGAACAGAGGCAGGATTTTATGCAAATCCCTGAAGATGAATGGATATTGGGGACCTACTTCACTTTTTCCAAACGGGATTTAGAAATAGTTAATAAGCGAAGGAGAGAAGAAAACCGTTTAGGGTTTGCTGTTCAATTAGCTGTTCTTCGGTATCCCGGTTGGCCATACACTCATATCAAAAGCATCCCGGAATCAGTCATACATTATATATCGAAACAAATCGGCGCCACTCCATCTTCGATTAGTCTTTATCCTCAAAGAGAAAATACACTTTGGGATCATTTGAAAGAACTTCGAAGTGAATACGACTTTGTAACTTTTACTCTAAGAGAATATCGAATAGCATTTAAGCATCTTCATCAATTAGCTTTTGAAAATGGCGATGCCATACATCTACTACATGAATGTATAGATTTTCTAAGAAAAAACAAAATCATACTGCCTGCTATTACTACACTTGAAAGAATGGTGTGGGAGGCAAGGGCAATGGCTGAAAAGAAACTGTTTAATACTGTTAGTCAATCTCTTACAAATGAACAAAAAGGAAAGCTTGAAGAGATCATTACTTCGCAGCATCCATCCGAATCCAATAAAACGATATTGGGTTGGTTAAAGGAACCGCCGGGTCATCCTTCACCCGAAACATTTCTAAAAGTAATAGAACGACTCGAATACATACGAGGAATGGAATTAGAAACGGTACAAATTAGTCATTTGCATCGCAATCGCCTGTTTCAACTATCTCGCTTAGGCTCAAGATATGAGCCATATGCATTCCGTGACTTTCAAGAAAATAAGCGATATTCGATATTAACCGTCTATTTATTACATCTTACTCAAGAGTTAACGGATAAAGCTTTTGAAATTCATGATAGACAAATACTTAGTCTGTTATCAAAAGGCCGTAAGGCTCAAGAGGAAATTCAGAAACAAAACGGTAAAAAGCTGAATGAGAAAGTTATACACTTTACGAACATCGGACAAGCTTTAATCAAAGCAAAAAAGGAAAAATTAGACGTTTTTGAGGTTTTAGAATCCGTTATCGAATGGAATTCTTTTGTCTCTTCGGTCGAAGAAGCTCAGGAGCTTGCACGCCCTGACGACTATGATTATTTAGACTTACTGCAAAAACGATTTTATTCACTTAGAAAATATACGCCAACGCTATTAAGGGTATTGGAATTTCATTCTACAAAAGCAAATGAGCCACTTTTACAAGCTGTTGAGATTATCCGTGGAATGAACGAATCCGGAAAGCGAAAAGTGCCTGATAACTCACCTGTGGATTTTATTTCAAAACGTTGGAAAAAGCATTTATACGAGGATGATGGTACAACAATCAATCGTCATTACTATGAAATGGCTGTTTTAACAGAACTTCGGGAGCATGTTAGGGCAGGAGATGTTTCCATTGTTGGCAGCAGACAATATAGAGACTTTGAAGAATATTTGTTTTCAGAAGATACATGGAATCAAACGAAGGAGAATACAAGATTATCAGTTAGTTTATCATTCGAGGATTATATGACGGAGAGAACCAGCAGCCTTAACAAAAGGTTAAAGTGGTTAGCTACCAATTCCAACAAGTTAGACGGGGTTTCTCTTGAAAAAGGAAAGCTGTCAATTGAACGCTTAGAAAAAGATGTTCCAGAAGAAGCAAAAAAATTTAGTGCAAGCCTGTATCAGATGCTACCAAGAATAAAATTAACCGATTTACTGATGGATATTGCTTATATAACAGGATTTCATGAGCAATTTATTCATGCTTCCAATAATCGAAAACCGGATAAAGAAGAAACAATTATTATTATGGCTGCTCTTTTAGGAATGGGAATGAATATTGGTTTAAGCAAAATGGCTGAAGCAACACCCGGACTTACATATAAGCAATTGGCCAATGTATCACAATGGCGCATGTATGAAGATGCAATGAATAAAGCCCAAGCCGTATTAGTAAATTTTCATCACAAATTGCAATTGTCCTCCTATTGGGGAGACGGTACAACATCCTCGTCCGATGGTATGAGAATGCAGATAGGCGTTTCATCGCTACATGCAGATGCAAACCCACATTATGGAACTGGAAAAGGAGCCACCATCTATCGTTTTACAAGTGATCAATTTTCTTCTTATTACACAAAGATTATTCATACTAATTCAAGGGATGCGATTCATGTTTTGGATGGTTTGTTACACCATGAGACGGATCTAAATATAGTAGAGCATTATACAGACACGGCTGGTTACACAGACCAAATATTCGGACTGACCCATTTATTAGGATTTAAATTTGCTCCAAGAATACGAGATTTATCAGACTCGAAATTATTTACAATAGATAAGGCAAGTGAGTATCCAAAATTAGAAGTCATTTTACGTGGACAAATAAATACAAAGGTCATTAAAGAGAATTATGAGGATGTTTTGCGATTAGCTCATTCTATAAGGGAAGGAACAGTTTCAGCATCCCTTATTATGGGGAAATTAGGTTCTTATTCAAGACAAAACAGCTTGGCTACAGCCTTACGTGAGATGGGCCGAATAGAAAAAACGATCTTTATTTTGAATTATATTTCGGATGAATCATTAAGAAGAAAAATACAAAAAGGATTGAATAAAGGAGAAGCCATGAATGGACTGGCAAGAGCTATTTTCTTCGGAAAACAAGGAGAGCTTAGGGAACGAACCATACAGCATCAATTGCAAAGAGCCAGTGCCTTAAACATCATTATCAATGCCATCAGTATCTGGAATACTTTACATCTAACAAAGGCAGTTGAATATCAAAAACGGTCAGGTAGTTTTAATGAAGAATTATTGCACCATATGTCACCTCTAGGTTGGGAACATATTAATTTACTTGGAGAATACCATTTTAATTCGGAGAAAATGGTCTCGTTAGATTCTTTAAGACCCTTGAAACTTTCTTAACGTTGTTAAAACTGGGGGAATAGTCGGGGAAATGGGCTTAGCGTTGTAAATCCGCATTTTCCTGACTGTACCCCTATTTGAAATTTTAGAATTGTACCTAGTGTAACTCTAATATTACAGGTAATCCTGCTGAAGTCTTAATGACTATAAGTTCATCTGACTTCCTTAATCTAAGCTACTTCAATACTACTAGTCCTCCTGAAGACTGCGATTTTTAAATGATTGAATGAATAATAAGTCTGTAATCTGAATTTATTTTAAATTAACCTTTCAAAAAATAATTGACAGGTTATGGTTATATGAATTATTATCTTTTTAAGGGAATATATACATAATATTACTTATTATGGATATAATCCTATTAAAAATACAGGAGTGATTAAGTAATGGAATTAACTAGTGAAAAGTATCATGTAGTATCAGAGGAAGAACTAGAAAGAGTAAGAAAACAGCATTCATGGGTTGCAGATCCTATTATTAAAGCATCAGAAGAAATTCTAAATGAACCGTTTTTCAAATGGTTAGAAAATGTACAGCATGTAAAGGACTTAAAATCAGTTGTTACTCAACTCTGGTATCATTCAGCCACTTTTCCGAAAGTTATGGGCGTTATGCTGGGACTTACATCACTTAAAGAAAATCACATGATGCCTTTCTATGCATTACATATTTATGGAGAAGCAGACCATCATGAAATGCTAATGCAATGGATGTTGAAACATAGATAGACATATACCTAGTAATGCTACAAATGCTTGTGTTAATCTAGTTTATCAGTTGGCTATTGAACAAGATCGTTCGAAATGGTTGGCATGTTTGAATTCTGGAATAGAAAGATGCTCAAATCACTTTTTTATTAAAATGTCAGAAAAGTTAGAGGAATTGGGGGCGAATGATCCTTACTTCACTGTCCATGTTGAAGCGGACGAACATCATTCAATTTTAGGATTGGAGCACTTAGAAGAGGACCAAAATGAATTTAGACGTGAAGTGGTTATTCGTAAGGCATTAGAGGGAATTTCATTGTGGGGTTTTATGTTAAATTCATGGATTGGTGTTAATAGAATGCCGGAATTTGATCTGGAAGGTAACGTTTTAAATCAAAAAACATGTTGCAAGCATTAACTTGAAATTGATAGTTGATTTTATTTCGGAGGATTTATATGGTTAAAGTATGTAAATCTCATGTGAAAGACATAGTATGCATATTAGATACTCCTCATGTACAAAGAGTTAAAAATTCCAAAGATCAATGCTCAATTTGTAATAAAGAAGCAGAGTATCATTTCTTTTATAGAAATCCATTACAGGAGTACGTTTTGGCACTTAAGGTAAAAACGAAGAATCAGTTAATTATTTAAAACAGATTACTTAAATGAGGATCAGAAGCTACTATAAACCTTAAACTAGACTTTTAAACCGTCGATATAATACTTTTCCAAAACAATTTGGACAAATCAAAAACACCTTTCTGTTGAATATAGGTATATGATATCTATAAGACAACTTGAAGGTGTTTTTTCTATGGAGAAAAGAGTCAATAATATAGTGAAATGAAATGGTGAAAATATTCCTTGAATGTTTTTTCTATTGGCCTCAAGGAAACCTTCTCCTGTTAAATATAAATTAAGGAGAATGCTCTTTGATTCCGTATAAAAGTGATATTCTTGGTGGTTTTCGGAATCTTTCTTAGAATAACACATCATAAATACGAGTATATATTTCCTTGTTTCTTATAGTTAATTATCACGATTCCTTACTTTATTTATCTTTTTAGATTATAGTCTATGTTTATCGAGAAACTTAGTCTAAAAATTAATATGCTGAATTTAAACATAATCACTGGTAAACGGTTACTACAATGCAGATACTGTGTAACTTCATTACGTAGGATCTGCAGATAGCTTCAATATCTAAATGATTAACTTTACTTATAGTTAATCATATATGTTATTATCGGTTTGAAGAGTAGCTATTTCACAAAGTCGAGTGACATTTGCATTTTTTATTTGTTCTGCAAGGAGGTATGATTATGACAAAAAAGACAAACATAAAATTTCCTCTCATCTCTAACAATCTTCCTCTTGATCTGGTTAATACTGAGGTGGTGAGTTATGGTAAACGTCATAATTTGTTAAAGTCAAAAGAGGATCTTTTAGAATGGTTAAGGTTAATGGGGAAAGGAACCCCTTTTTTCAATCAATTAACATTAAAAAAAGCCCAAGATGAACTGACTACTGTGATGGTTGAAAAAATACTTGAGTTACGATCAACACTAAGAGAAAACTTCGAGAAAATTGCAGATGGTGAAGAACCTGGAGAATTTTTTATTACTTTTTTAGAAAAAAAGATTGAATTGGCTCCATTTACATATAAGATTCTCGATACTAAACTTGCTCGTATTCCAATTGGAAATATTGATGATGCAATTATTTCGCTCATTGCTTATGATGGCTTATCGCTAATATATACAAAAAAGATTAATTTAATTAAGCGATGTGCTAATGAGGAATGTGTTTTATTATTCATTGATAACACTGGAAGGAGAAAATGGTGTTCAATGAAGATATGTGGTAACAGAGAAAAGGTTTCCCGTCATCTTAAAAAAACATAGAACAAATTTTCTTTATTGTATTGTCGAAATCATCTTGCACTTTACTTTAATTTTGAATAATCACATATAAATAAAAAGTTAATGAACAGCCTTATTTCAATATTCTTTTGAGTAAGGTTGTTTGTCTTTTTTAGAAAAAACAATCAATAAGTAACTTAACGGCTTTTACGGAAAATTAAAATGTCGCTCATAAAACAACCAATTTGCTGCTAAAACCCAGTTGAATTATAAAAAAGGTTAAAGTAACAAACAGGAAAATGATATTTCAAGCGTTCTTAAAAGATCATTTTTGAATAGAAGAACGATCTTTGAAAGAGAGAAGGATTATAATTTCAGATTTATAACCCTTTAAAATTAAATTGACAGGTTATTTTAATTGTTTTAAACTTAGTGAAAAGGAGGGGTTATATTGAAGATTGAGCAAACAGCAGAAAATCCACAAAGTAAAAAAGGATATTATTTCAAAAAAATGAAAGGAGGAGGAAAAAGTCCTTTAAAAGTAAATGTTAAAGATGCTTCAACAGGCTTATTAGGTGGTTTTATAACAATTTTAATCTTGTCATTGATAACCTATAAAACTGGATCTCTGTGGCTGATGGCGCCTTTTGGGGCAAGTTGTGTACTGGCTTTCGGAGCGTGGAATGCCCCTTTATCACAACCTAGAAATATTATTGGCGGACACTTCATCTCGACATTGACTGGACTTGTTATATATAATCTTCTTGGTTCTCATCCCTGGACATTGGCTTTAGGAGTGGGGCTAGCTATATTTTTTATGGCGGTTACAAAGACTACTCATCCACCTGCTGGAGCGGACCCTATTGTAGTTATTCAAGGGGCGTATGCTTGGAGCTATTTAGCTTTTCCGGTTTTTGTGGGATCTGTAATTATTGTTGCGGTAGCAGTTATTATTAATAACTTGCGAAATAATCGGCAGTATCCCACTTTTTGGTTTTAATCAATTTCAACGAGCAGCATATGTATCCGTTATTGCGCAGATTTCGCTCTCCTTCCTTACATATAAAGAAAACAAATATATAGTTCGTTTGAGGTTGAGTAAAATAATTTATGAATGAAGTGAAGAAAAAGAGGGCTGTGGGAATAATTTATTGCGGACAAATTCTTTTGGATTCGAGAAAAAAGTCTGAAAAGTAAGATTTGATACCATTCTATTGTAAATAGGTAAGCAGGACCGCATAAAGGCGGCCTGCTTATTCTGTTTCAAATAAATAAGAGAGTGCTTTCATCGCTTGATTGACGGTTTCGACCGTGATATTCGCTTTTCCGGAAAGCTCTTTCAGCGGATGATGAAGTTCTTTCGGACGGATGAGAATGAGCGGCTTTCCTTTTGCGATGGCATAAGAAGCATCCATCGCGGTATTCCACTGTTTATATTTCTCGCCAAACAGGGCGATCACAAAATCGGCTTTTTCCATCAGCACCTCTGTACGGAAATTGTTGATATCGGAAGCTCTGGCGTCTTTTAAAACAGAATCGGGCTGCACGCCCATAATCTCTTCTCCGATATTGTCTGAGCGTTCATGGTTTTCCATCGGGCCGACAAACGTAATCGGCAGGTCCAGCGCTGTTGCTTTTTGTTTGATTTCATCCCGCCAATCACTGTGGATTTCACCCGCTAAATACACGACAAACTGCATCTTTTGCCCCTCCTTATGTACATATTCAGATTTTCGTACGGCTACAAGCAAAATGGTAAACGAAACTTGCTTGATAATGCAAATGAAATATGATAATGATATTGCATATAGTTGGTCTTGCCGTAAACAGTCTGGTATGATCCAATTGGACAAACATCAGCATATAAAAACTCATAATCCAGATGGAGGAATAACAATGAAAAAGATTGAAAGCACGGAAGAATTGCAAAAAGCGGTACAAGACGATTGGGCGGTATTTATGTTTTCAGCGGATTGGTGCCCGGACTGCCGCTTTGTGGAGCCGTTTCTCCCTGAGCTGGAAGCGGACTTTCCTGAATTCACTTATTACTACGTAGACCGCGATCAATTTATTGATACATGCGCGGAATGGGAAATTTACGGCATTCCGAGCTTTGTTGTGTTTAACGGAGGAAAAGAAGTGAACCGCTTCGTCAGCAAAGACCGTAAAACAAAAGAAGAAATTGAGCAATTTTTAACCGATTCCCTTGCTAAAGCATAAAGGAGGCCACGGGCTTTGAAAATGACGTCAAGGAAGCTGGCGGATTTATTAAAACAGCGCCTGCAGCACGAGAACCGATCCTTCTTTTTTGACAGAGAAAAAGACACCCTCCGTGTTGAGGATCAAACGACCAAAAAAGGCATCACATTAGAACTTCCGCCGATCATCGCCAAGTGGGAGACGAAAAAAGAAGAAGCGATCGACGAGATCGTCTACTATGTGTCTGAAGCGATGGAGGCGATGGGAGGAAGCGGACAGGAGATGTCCGGAAAGGAAGCCGGAATCTATCCGGTCATCCGCTCCACATCATTTCCCGATCAAACGAGCGACGGCATTCCGCTCGTGTATGATGACCATACGGCCGAAACGAGAATCTACTACGCGCTTGACCTCGGTAAGACGTACCGCTTAATTGACAGCCGTATGCTCGAGAAAGAAAACTGGACAAAAGAACGGATCAGGGAGACGGCGTCATTCAATCTCCGCTCTCTTCCTTCGGTTGTGAAACAGGATACGGTTGCGGACAATTATTTTTATTTTTTCAGGGCGAATGACGGCTATGACGCCAGCCGGATTCTCAATGATTCGATTCTTCATGAATACAAGCAGGCCGCTGAAGGCGAATTGGCGATTTCCGTCCCGCATCAAGATGTATTAATACTTGCTGACATTCGAAATGAATCGGGTTATGATATTTTAGGGCAAATGTCCATGAGCTTCTTTGCAAGCGGCACGGTGCCGATTACGGCCCTTTCATTTCTGTATAATGAAGGCAGACTGGAACCTGTGTTTATCATGGCGAAAAGCCGGCCGAAAAAGGATTAGAAAGGATTTTTCTTATGAACGCTTTTTACAATAAAGAAGGTGTGGGAGATACGCTTCTGATCTCTCTTAAAGATGCGGCACGCGAAGAAATCGGCTATGAAAGAGAAGGCGATGTCGTCAGAATCTTTAACAAAGAAACAAAAGAAACGACGGGCTTTAACATTTTTAACGTGTCTTCTTACTTACAGATTGAGGACAACGGCCCCGTCGCTTTGTCTGAGACATTCGTTCAGGATGTGAATGAAATACTGAACAGAAACGGCGTTTCAGAAACGCTGACGGTTGACCTTTCTCCGAAATTTGTTGTCGGTCACGTTGAATCGAAAGAAAAACATCCGAATGCGGATAAACTGAATATCTGCCAAGTGAATGTGGGAGAGGAAACCCTTCAAATCGTTTGCGGCGCGCCGAATGTGGACAAAGGACAAAAAGTCGTCGTCGCTAAAGTCGGCGCGGTAATGCCGAGCGGACTTGTGATTAAAGACGCTGAATTAAGAGGCGTTCCGTCAAGCGGCATGATCTGCTCCGCGAAAGAACTCGCTTTGCCGGATGCGCCGGCGGAAAAAGGGATTCTTGTTCTTGAAGACAGCCGCGAGGCCGGCGAAGCATTTCAATTCTAACTCCCATAAATAAGCGCACAGAATCGAATGATGTGAGAGAAAGCCGTTAAGCAGGCCTGCTTAACGGCTTTCTTCAGTTAGAAGCTTAATCTTTTCTGAGCCGCCCGGCAATGGTATACTAAATATCGTCCCAGACTACTAAAAAGGGAGTTAGAGAGTGATTAAACATGAGTTGGCTGAATAAATTTTTTGACTTATTTTTAGGTGAAAAAGAAGAAGAGCATGAACGTGAACCGAACGCGCATGCCCAAATCCCGAAACAGCAGATACCGGATCAGCCAGAAGGCAAATTAACGCGCATGGAAGATCCTAAAATATATTACGAATATCCGAAAGGGAATTTCCGCTTCCCCGTCGTTCCGGACGGCTATAAGCGAACGGAGCAAAACCAAAGACAGCGGGAAAGGCACGAACGCCGCCAGCCGTCCCGGGGTTATGCCGCCGGGCAGGAGCAAACCGAGCGGAAACAGCATACACATAAAGAGCCTGATACGGTGAAAAAGCCCTTTAAACCGTCATCGATTCCTTCACCGGTTTACGGCTTTCAATCTCAGCACAGCATAAAAAAAGCGCCTATTTCCGAAAAGCGGCGTGAAGAGAACGTAACATTGCTGTCAGAGGAGCAATTTGTTTCGCCAAAAGCCGGTCAGGAAACGGAAAAAGAGCCCGTCTTCACAACATCCGGCATAACAAAACAGACGAATGACCGGCCAGAACCGTTTGCGAAACAAGAAACGGAAGAAATCCCGGCTGTTAAAAAAGAGGAGCTTCACACCGAGGCTGAGAATGCAAAAGAGCAAGTGTTTGCAGCAGCAGAACCGCAGCAGACTGAAGAGCGGGAGCACACGGAAAGCGCAGAGTCTGCCGGCTTTACAGAAGAACAGGAGCATGAACAAACCCGCCCGCAGCCTATAATAGAGTCTGAGTATGAAGCATCCCGAACGGCTGACAACACAGAGGAACAAGCGGCGCCGCAGGAGGAACATCAGGAGCCTGAGCCGGAAAAAGCACCGCCTTTTGAAACCGCAGAAGAACCGGTGTATACATACACAGAACCCGGATACGATGAGGAAGTTCAGCCGCAGTCTGAAGACAAGCCTGAATCAGGAGAAACCGACGCGAAACAGGAAGCAGATGCTCAGCCTGAGTACAATGAAGCAGAGCGGCATTCAGACCCCGAGCCTGAACCTGCAAGCATCGAGACGGCCGATGCCCCGTCCCGGCCTGCCGAAGAAAAAACGGAGTATCCCGGACAGCCTCAGACTGTGAAAAAAGCGGAGCGGCCGAAAGAGCGCAATGTACCGTTTAACGTCATGATGCTTAAAAGCGATAAACACAAGCAGACGAAGACGCCAGAGGGCGGAGCGAGCTATGTCTTTCCGAATCTGTCGCTTCTGGACGTACCGCCGGCGCAAAGACATGACGACCAATCGTGGATTGAAGAACAGCGCGAGCTTTTAAACGTTACGCTGAAAAACTTTAATGTGCGCGCCCAAGTCGTTCATGTCACACAAGGCCCGTCCGTCACACGTTTTGAAGTGCATCCTGAGCCCGGAGTGAAAGTAAACAAAATTACAAACTTAGCAGATGATATAAAGCTGAGTTTATCTGCCAAGGATATTCGGATTGAGGCGCCGATCCCCGGCAAAAACACGATCGGTATTGAAGTTCCGAACCGCGTAAGCAAGGTCGTTGATTTACGGCAGATGATCAGAAGCGCCGCTTTCAGGACGAATCCGTCTCCGCTTACAGCCGCGCTCGGTGTCGATATTTCCGGCAATCCGGTCGTCATTGATTTGAAAAAAATGCCGCACGGCTTGATTGCGGGTGCGACAGGATCGGGAAAAAGCGTCTGCATCAATACCATTTTGGTCAGTCTGCTTTATAAGGCAGATCCGAGCGAGGTCAAAGTGCTTTTGATTGATCCGAAAATGGTCGAGCTTGCGCCTTATAACAAAATTCCGCATTTAGTCAGCCCCGTCATCACGGACGCCAAAGCCGCAACCGCGGCGTTAAAATGGGTTGTGGAAGAGATGGAACGGCGGTATGAACTGTTTGCTCATTCAGGTGTGAGAGATATCGGCCGCTTTAATGAATTAACGGCCGATCATAAGACAGGCGAAAAGCTCCCGTACCTCGTAGTGGTTATTGATGAGCTTGCCGATTTAATGATGGTCGCGCCGAACGATGTGGAAGAAAGCATTGCCAGAATCGCGCAGAAAGCGAGAGCCTGCGGCATTCATCTCCTCGTCGCGACACAGCGTCCGTCTGTCGATGTCATTACCGGCATGATCAAGGCGAACATCCCGACGAGGATCGCATTCTCCGTCTCAAGTCAGGTCGATTCCAGAACGATTATCGACATGGCGGGGGCGGAAAAGCTGCTCGGAAAAGGCGACATGCTTTACTGGGAAAACGGTACCGGAAAACCGGTGCGTCTGCAGGGCAACTTTGTGTCAGACAGCGAGATCGACCGCGTCGTCTCTCATGTCAGAAAGCAGCTCCCGCCTTCTTATTTGTTTGAACAGGAAGAACTGATCAGGCAGGGAACTGCCCTCAAGGAAGAGGACGAGCTGTTTCCTGAGGCGTGCCAATTTGTCGTGGAGCAAAACAGCGCCAGCACCTCCAGCCTTCAAAGAAGGTTCAGGATCGGCTATAACCGTGCGGCGAGGCTGATTGACATGATGGAAGCTGAAGGCATGATCTCAGAAGCAAAGGGCAGCAAACCCCGCGAAGTGCTGATTACGGCTGCTGACATTACTCAAGAATAAGAATATCGTTCATTTTTCTCACAAACATGGTATGATAATGGATGGACCATCAAACAGCATCACTGTCACGCGCTGAAATATCATGCGGCAGGTTTAATCAAAAAGAAAGTTACAGATACTGACGATAACGTAAAAATAAATGGAAGCGCCGCTGTGCGGGCTTTTCGCCCGCGGCGGTCGCAAAATGAAATGAGCGTCATATACTGGGGAACAGATAGACGTTTGTTGGAGGTACGATTATGACTGTTTATCATTTTGTTGGAATAAAAGGGACAGGTATGAGCCCGCTTGCTCAAATCCTGCATGATACAGGGTATCAGGTGCAGGGATCGGATATCGAGAAGCAGATTTTTACTCAGGCTGCCCTTGAAAAAAGAAATATCCCGATCTATCCGTTCAGCCCCGATAACATCAAACCGGGCTTAACGGTAATCGCCGGAAACGCATTCCCTGATTCTCATCCGGAAATCGCAAAGGCGCTCGCTGAAGGAATTCCTGTTATCAGATATCATAAATTTTTAGCTGAATATATGAAAAAATATACAAGTGTCGCGGTTACGGGCGCACACGGCAAGACGTCCACTACGGGGCTCTTGGCACATGTGATGCAGCAGGCGAAGCCGACTTCGTTTCTTATCGGAGACGGGACGGGCAGAGGAAATGAAAGCAGCGAATACTTTGTATTTGAAGCCTGCGAGTACCGCCGTCATTTCTTAAGCTATCAGCCTGATTATGCGATCATGACGAACATTGATTTTGATCACCCTGATTATTTCGCCAACATTGACGATGTGTTTGATGCTTTCCAAAACATGGCGCTTCAAGTCAACAAAGGCATCATTGCCTGCGGTGATGACGAGTATCTGCCGAAAATTCACGCCAATGTGCCTGTCGTTTATTACGGAACGGGAGAAGAAAACGATTTTCAAGCGAGAAACATCGTAAAAAATACGGAAGGCACGACATTTGACGTCTTTGTCCGCAATACGTTTTACGATACGTTCTACATCCCGGCATACGGCCATCACAATGTCCTCAATTCATTAGCGGTCATTGCGCTCTGCCACTATGAAGAGATAGACGTGAACATGATTAAACGCGGACTTGAATCATTCGGCGGCGTCAAACGCAGATTCAATGAAAAAGTGATCGGCAGCCAGGTGCTGATAGACGACTACGCCCACCATCCGACTGAAATTAAAGTCACCATTGAGGCGGCGCGCCAAAAATATCCGGAACGTGAAATCATCGCGGTATTCCAGCCGCATACGTTTACACGGACGCAATCATTCCTTGATGAATTTGCAGAAAGCTTGAGCGCGGCCGATCGTGTGTATCTGTGCGACATTTTCGGCTCTGCCCGCGAGAACGTCGGCAAACTCACCATCACGGATCTGCAGGAAAAAATCGATAACGCAGAACTCATTGAAGAGAATGACACATCCGTGTTAAAAGCGCATAAAGACGCAGTGCTGATCTTTATGGGCGCCGGAGACATTCAAAAATATATGAGGGCCTATGAAAACGTCATAGCGTAACAAAAAAGCAGTGGGGCTCTCACTGCTTTTTTGTGCGTGCTGCAAAGGGATTTACCGATAAACGGAGAAATAGTATACATACAGCCCCTTTCATATATGTTTATCATTTTAATAATTGGGTATATACCATTATATCCTGCAATAAGGAGGTATTAGATGATTATCATTCTTTACTTAAGCGTCGCACTCATTGCCGTAGCATTTCTCATCCTCGTCATTTATCTGTCCAAAACATTAAAGTCTGTGCAGATGACCTTAACAAACGTAGCGTCGACTTTAGACGGCCTTGAAGGGCAGATGAAGGGCATTACCGCAGAGACAACCGAGCTGTTACATAAGACAAACCGTCTCGCGGAAGACATTCAGGAAAAATCACAGAAATTAAATACGGTTGTCCATGCTGTGCAGGAAGTGGGAACTTCCGTCCAGCAGTTTAATACATCCATAAAGCAGGCAGCCGGTTCCGTTTCGGCCTCTGTCAGAGAGAACCAGGATAAGATCAGTCAGGTTGTCACCTGGAGCCAGGCCGCTATGGAAATATGGGACAAGTGGAAGCAAAAGAAAAAAACATCGCTTTAATCATAAGAAAAATCCACTAAGGAGGAATCATAATGAGCAAAGATGGAATCAATAGTAAGGATTTTTTAATCGGAACGCTGATCGGGGGGATTATCGGCGCGACAACGGCTTTGTTTCTGGCGCCTAAATCAGGCAAGGAGCTGCGCGACGATCTCGGCAGCCAGGCTTCCGCATTGAAGGATAAGACGGACAGAATGACGGCCGACGCGAAAGAAAAAGGCTCTCAATATGTCAGCATCGCCAAGGACAAAACATCTAACATCACCCAGCTGGTAGCTGATCAGTCAGGCCAGATTATGAATAAAGTGAAGGATTTAAAAGACCGTTCTAAGAGCACACTAACCGAGAAAGCCGAAGAGACGAGAAGCGAAATGCAGGACACGGCCCAAAGCATCAAAGCCGAAGCGGAAGATGCAGGGGAAAAAGCCGGTCAGGCAAATCGCTGATCTTCAATAAGGAGAGATAACAGACATGACAAAGCAGCTGATATCGTCAGAAGAAGAGTTCAAAAATGCCGCTGAGAAAGAAAGCACGTTCGTGTTTTTGAAACACAGCACAACCTGCCCGATCAGCCAAGCGGCGTTTCAGGAGTTTGACGCGTTTGCATCAGAGCATTCAGAAGTGCCTTCTTATTATCTGCAGGTGCAGGACAGCCGGCCGCTTTCAAACTATATCGCCGAGACCTACGGTGTGAAACATGAAAGCCCGCAAGTATTCGTCATTACAAACGGCGAAGTGAAATGGCATGCGTCTCATTCCCAAATCACAAAAAACGCAATAGAGCAGCACCTTTCATAATTTACTGACCGCCGGATGATACCGGCGGTTTTTTTTGAAAAAAACTATTGATCATTTCAGCCATATCATGTAGGATATCAATATACACTACTTCAACGCATGAAAGCTTAAAAGCGTTTTTGTGATAAAGTAAAATGTGAAGAAATTTATTGTTTCATATTCCTATTTTCGCATAACTGTAGTAAGATGCATGTTAACCATTAAAATAAAACATAGCATAGAAGGGATGAAAAAGATGAGCAACAAGGAATTAGAGAGCCTAAGACAGCAGGCAGACGCACTAAACTTACAAATCCTTAAATTAATCAATGAACGCGGAGCCGTTGTAAAAGAAATCGGTAAAGCCAAAGAAGCACAGGGTGTCAACCGATTTGACCCCGTCAGAGAGCGTACAATGCTTAACCGCATTATTGAAAGCAATGACGGCCCGTTTGAAAACTCAACAATCCAGCATATTTTCAAAGAAATTTTCAAAGCCGGCCTTGAGCTTCAAGAAGAGGATCACAGCAAAGCGTTGCTCGTCTCCCGGAAGAAAAAAGCAGAAGATACGATCGTTGACATTAAAGGCGAAAAAGTCGGTGACGGCGATCAGAGATTCATCGTCGGCCCTTGTGCCGTAGAAAGCTATGAGCAGGTTGCGGAAGTAGCGGCCGCTGCGAAAAAACAAGGCATTAAAATCCTGCGCGGAGGTGCGTTCAAACCCCGCACAAGCCCGTATGATTTCCAAGGTCTCGGCGTAGAAGGCCTGCAAATCCTCAAACGCGTCGCTGATGAATATGACCTCGCGGTGATCAGTGAAATCGTTACGCCTGCCCACATTGAGCAAGCGATTGATTACATTGACGTCATTCAGATCGGCGCACGTAACATGCAAAACTTTGAATTACTGAAAGCCGCCGGTTCGGTTAAAAAGCCGGTATTGCTAAAACGCGGTCTTGCCGCAACGATTTCAGAGTTCATCAATGCAGCTGAATACATCATGTCACAAGGAAACGACCAAATCATTCTTTGTGAGCGCGGAATCAGAACGTACGAAACAGCAACGAGAAACACGCTTGACATTTCTGCCGTGCCGATTTTGAAACAGGAAACTCACTTGCCGGTGTTTGTTGACGTCACACATTCAACAGGCCGCCGCGATCTCCTGCTTCCGACAGCAAAAGCAGCGCTTGCGATCGGCGCTGACGGCGTGATGGCCGAAGTTCACCCTGATCCTTCCGTTGCCCTTTCAGACTCTGCGCAGCAGATGGATATACCTGAATTCGAGAAATGGCTGAACGAATTAAAGCCGATGGTGAAAGTAAAAGCATAATAAAGTGTTCCGTTCTTTAAGGGCCGCCTCGTGCGGCCCTTTTTCGTTTCTTCATTTTATTTAATTATAAAATGGAAGTGAACGTTTTCATCACTGGGAAAAACGTGTATAATTTCATGAGAAGTATTTAAATTTGATGAATAATGAAAAATAATGTACACTACTGACTTACGCTTACAACCATAAACGACAGAATGCGAAAACGCACGACATTTCTTTACATAAAGTGTTTATGCTATAGATAAGGATAAGTGTATCCAGTAAAAGGAGTGGTTTCAGTGAGCAACATTACGATATACGACGTGGCCAGAGAAGCAAATGTCAGCATGGCGACTGTTTCCCGCGTCGTAAACGGCAATCCGAATGTAAAACCGACGACCAGAAAAAAAGTATTGGAAGCCATTGACCGGCTCGGCTACCGCCCGAACGCGGTGGCAAGAGGACTGGCAAGCAAAAAAACGACAACGGTCGGCGTCATCATCCCTGATATCTCAAGCATTTTCTACTCGGAACTTGCCCGGGGAATTGAAGATATCGCGACGATGTACAAATATAATATTATTTTAAGCAACTCGGACCAAAATCTCGAGAAGGAACTGCACCTGTTAAACACGATGCTCGGCAAACAAGTGGACGGTATCGTATTTATGGGCGGAAACATTACGGACGAGCATGTCGAAGAATTTAAGCGCTCTCCTGTGCCGATCGTATTGGCGGCATCAGTGGAAGAACAGGGTGAGACGCCTTCTGTCGCCATTGATTATGAACAGGCGATTTATGATGCCGTTAAGCTTTACATTGAAAAAGGGCATCGCGATATCGCATTTGTCTCCGGACCGATGGCAGAGCCGATCAACCGCTCGAAAAAACTGCAAGGGTACAGACGGGCGCTTGAAGAAGCGGGCATCCCGTTTAATGAGCAGTTCGTAGCGGAAGGCGATTACACCTATGATTCCGGAATGGAGGCGCTTCAAAGCTTAATGGGCCTTGAGCGGAAGCCGACGGCAATCCTTTCTGCAACGGATGAAATGGCGCTCGGCATTATTCATGCGGCTCAGGATCAAGGTCTGTCGATTCCTGACGATCTTGATATTATCGGTTTTGACAATACGAGATTGAGCCTGATGGTCCGCCCTCAGCTTTCCACAGTCGTGCAGCCTACTTACGATATCGGAGCCGTGGCGATGAGGCTTTTGACAAAACTGATGAACAAAGAGCCGGTTGAAGAGCATATCGTTGAGCTGCCTCACCGCATCGAATTAAGACAATCAACAAAGTCATAAAAAAACGGAAAAGCAAGCTTCACTCTGAGGAGTGGAATCTTGCTTTTTTACTTGAGTAAGGAGAAGATATGAAACGTTTTGATTATCTGACACCCGTTGGATTTATGTTAGGATGTATTATTGTCGCAATCGGAATTCTCTCAGGAACGGGACTTGCGGGAATCAGTTCATTTTTAGATCTGACTTCTTTTTTAATCGTCACAGGCGGCCTTGCCGCGGCGGTCTTTATCAGCTTTCCGCCTCGGGATTTAAAGAAAACCCCTTCTGTTTTAAAACAGGTATTTTCCCGTCAGGATGACAATGTGAAGGACCTTGTCAGAGTATTCGTCAGCCTTGCGGAGCAGGCGCGAAGACAGGGGCTGTTGTCTCTGGAGGACCGGGCGCGCGAGATTAAGGATCCGTTTTTGAAAAAAGGGCTTTTGCTTGCGATTGACGGCTGGGACGAAGAAACGATCCGGCTGGTGATGGATTCTGAGATCGCCGCGATGGAAGAACGACACAGAAAAGGAAGACGCGTTTTTGAAAAAGCTGGTGATTTCGCGCCCGCCTGGGGAATGATCGGGACGCTTGTCGGACTCGTGCTCATGCTTAAAAATTTAAATGACCCGCATACCCTCGGGCCGAACATGGCTGTTGCGCTATTGACGACGCTGTACGGCGCGCTGCTTGCCAATCTCGTGTTTATCCCTATCGCGGCAAAGCTTGAAGAAAAAACGGAAAGTGAAATTTTCATCAAACAGGTTATGATCGAAGGGGTTGTCGGCATCCAATCGGGAAAAAATCCCCGCAACCTCGAAAGTCAGCTCGTCGTTTTCAGCTCAAGAGAAGACTGGCGTAAAGAGCAGCCTGCGAACAAGAAAAAGGGCGCTGTCCATGAAGCTTAGAAGAGAGCGTTTTGAAAGAAGAAACAAACCGGAACATTCCGGCGGTTCACCAAGATGGATGGTGACGTTCGCTGACTTGATCACGCTCATTCTTGTGTTCTTTATATTGCTTTTTTCCATGTCGCAAATAGACGCGGAAAAATTTCAATCAGCCGTTTCATCGATTCATACAAACGGCAGCGGAGGTGAACCGGCGTCATCAGACAAAGCAAACGAAAATAAAGAACAGGATTTGCTGCTGCAGAACGTGAAAACATACATAAAATCGCACCATTTGAGTTCCAAATTAACGGCGAAGCGCGATGAGCGCGGAGTGGTTCTTGTGCTGCAGGAGGCCGTTCTGTTTCAGACAGGAAAAGCGGATGTGCTGAAAAACGCCGAGCCAGTCCTGCATCAGATCGCAGTGCTTTTGAAAACAATTCCGAATGACATTCAAGTGGAAGGCCATACGGACAGCCGCCGGATTTCCACCTATCAATTCCCGTCGAACTGGGAGCTATCGTCTGCAAGAGCGGCGAGTGTGATCCGGTATTTTACCGCGAAAGAAGACTTTTCCACAAAACGGTTTATTTCAGTCGGATACGCGGATACGAAACCTGTGAAGGACAACAAAAGCCCCGGTCATATGAATGAGAACCGCCGTGTGGAAATTGTCATAAAAAAAACGACCTCCTCGTAAGGGTCGTTTTTTTATTTTGTTTTATACCTCTGTTCAGACCGGATGGCAAAAAGCGCTTTTTCCACGGTTTGGGCGTTTTTTTCTGATATTTCTTCTTTTCGGGGAATCGGAGGATATAATTGTTCAGGGTCACTCCAAAACGCGGGCAGGGTATAGGGCGAGTGTTTCTGCCATTTATGAATCCACTCCTGCGGTATGCGCTCCCCGGGATCAATCCCTTTCATCTCAAGCCATATGCGGCTCCATGCTCTCGGGACGACTCGCCAAATATCGTATCCGCCTCCGCCGACCGCGATCCATCTGCCGCTGCAATGTTGATGCGCTAATGAGTGAGCGAGCCGGGGGATCTCCTGATAGATGGAGATGGTAGTGGACAGGTGTGTCAATGGGTCGTAATAATGGGCGTCCGCTCCGTTCTGTGTCAGGATTACATCCGGCTTAAAAAAAGCCGCGATTTCTGAAGCGGCCGTTTTGTAAGCGTGAAGAAAGGAATCGTCCTCTGTGAAAGCGTCCAGCGGAATGTTAAAAGAATAGCCGTAGCCTTGCCCGCTTCCTTTTTCCAGTACCTGTCCCGTCCCGGGAAATAAATAACGCCCGGTTTCGTGAAATGAAACTGTGCAGACATCTGACCTGTCGTAAAACGTAAATTGAACGCCGTCGCCGTGATGAGCGTCGGTATCAATGTATAACACCTTTGCCCCGTAGTTTTTCTGAATGTATTGGATGGCCACGGCGCTGTCATTATAAATACAAAAGCCCGATGCCCTGCCGCGGAAGCCGTGGTGAAGGCCCCCGCCTAAATTGCAGGCATGCCTCGCCTGTCCCGTCATGACATAATCTGCCGCTGTTAAAGTGCCGCCCACCAGAAGCGACGCGGCTTCATGCATGCCGGCAAAAACTGGGGTGTCTTCCGTTCCTAGCCCGTAGCTTTCTCCTTCTGCGGCAGGAAGCCGGCCCGCCCCCGCTAGTTCAACCGCCTGTATGTAATCCTCTGTATGAACGAGTGCCAGCTCTTCTTTAGAAGCCATGCGCGGAGCGGCGATATCTCCCTCTTCAAACGCGTCCGCCGCCTGAAGCAGCTCGTATGTCAAAAGCACTCGCTGCTGATTAAACGGGTGATCCTGATGAAATTGATACGTCTGATAAGAAGGCGAGTAAACAAAAACGCTGTCTCTCATAACTGATCCCTCAATTGTTTCGGCCATAAGACATTATACCCGGCTTCATGAACGCTGCGGATAAAAGGGAGCGGATTCATCGTCTTCACCCGGAAGACGAGTATATTTGCTCCGGCGGAATCATGGGGATAGACGAGCACGCTCAAGATTTGCAGCTGAAGATCGCGGCACATGCAGCTGAGATCAGCAAGGCTTTTGGTCATATCCGTCACCAGAATTTCCACTTGTGATCCCGGCTGGGCTGCGCCTGTCAGGCTGACAAAGGTCCGGAGTACATCGGTTTTGGTTAAAATGCCCGTCAGCTTATGATTTACCGTAATCGGCAGACATCCGATGCCATGCTCATAGAAAGAAGCCGATATTTCCTCTACGAAATCAAGCGGATGGGCGCAGATGACATTCCGTTTCATAATGGTTTCCACTTTGTTTGTCAGAAACGCGACGCGGTCTTCTTGTTCAAAGCTGCCCGGGCCCGCCTGTTTAATGTCTCTGTCTGTGACGATGCCGGCAACGTGCAGTTCTTCGTCGATGACAGGGAGATGGCGGATATGATATGCCTTCATTTTATGTACGGCTGTTTCTATGGAGTCGTTTTTTGTGACGGTGATGACGTCCCGTTTCATGATTTGTTCTGCAATCATCTTTTTATCCCCTTTGTATGTCAGTCAATACATAAATCGCTGATAAAAACGAAGTCTGTCGAACTGTTCAATTGACGCCTGACTGACGTGCCTGCCGATGCGGGCCATCAGACAATTGGCCGGATGAGAGCTGATTTCCGGTTCATCCGTTGCAAACCAGACAAGACCTCCGGCATTCATCATCTTTTCCATGATCTTTCTGTACTCCCACACGTCTTTTTTCATCCCTTTTAAATCCCAATGCCAGTAATATTCTGTCGTCATGATGATGTACCGTTCCATCTGTTCATCCATCATGCTGACAGTCAGCAAAGTTTTTCCGACAGAACAGCCTCTGTAGCCGGGAGCGACCTCGATCGCCCCGAGTTCAAGGAGATCTTCCATATTTCCGTCAGACCACCGTTCAAGCGGATCAGGATATAAATACGTCACATAGCCGATAATCGTCTCTCCGTCCCTGGCGATGATGATCCGCCCTTCGGGAAGCCCGGCTATTTCGACTAACGCTTTGTGCTGTTCATGAGGAAGGCGAAAGGCTGTCAGGCCTTCATGAAACTCATACTGTGCTAAGTCCTCTGGAGGAACAGGCCCTTCTATCAAAAGAGGGCCGGCTGCTGTCTGAATAGATGAAGAATGGTACGTTTTATGATGTTTCACTGATTCACCGCCTGTCGGTTCTTAATAAAAACACATCTCCTTTAAGCATAACAAAATATAAAGCGTTTTCAATAGTACGGCAATTTATATTTTAAAAATTGAGAAAACTGTGAACATCTACTATAATTAGTCTATAGATAAGCAAAGGGGGATGTTGCATGAATTTGAAAACGTTGCCAGCGGAAAAGGGGAATTATCATCTGCAAAATTATGAGGAAACATACCGCAGCTTCGATTGGAAAGAAGTCGAGACGGAGTTTTTCTGGCATCAGACCGGAAAGCTGAATGCCGCGTACGAAGCGATTGACCGTCATGCCGAATCATTTCGCAAAAACAAAGTAGCGTTGTATTACAAGGACGCAAACCGGGAAGAAAAATACACGTTTAAAGAAATGATGGAGGAATCGAACCGGGCGGGAAATGTGCTGAGACGGTATGGAAACGTAGAAAAAGGGGACCGCGTTTTCATTTTCATGCCGCGTTCGCCGGAGCTTTATTTTATCATGCTCGGCGCAATTAAAATCGGTGCGATTGCCGGCCCTTTATTTGAAGCGTTTATGGAAGGCGCCGTCAAAGACCGCCTGTTGAACAGCCAGGCCAAGGTTGTCGTAACAACACCTGAACTGGCTGAACGGATTCCGGCGGACAGCCTGCCCGACCTGGAGCATATCTTCATTGTCGGCGGCAGTAAAGAAATCGGAGATAAAATCATCCATTATGATAAAGCGGCTGAAGGAGAAAGCACGAGACTTGATATTGAATGGATGGACAGAAGAGACGGATACCTGCTTCACTATACATCAGGATCAACAGGAACGCCTAAAGGTGTGCTTCACGTTCATGAAGCCATGATTCAGCAATACCAGACCGGCAAGTGGGTGCTTGATCTTAAAGAGGACGATATATATTGGTGCACGGCGGACCCGGGCTGGGTGACCGGGACGGTGTACGGGATTTTTGCGCCGTGGCTGAACGGAGCGGCGAATGTGATCGTCGGCGGCAGATTCAGTCCGGAAAACTGGTACGGCACGATTGAAAAGCTTGGTGTCAGCGTCTGGTACAGCGCTCCGACGGCTTTCAGAATGCTTATGGGCGCCGGAGATGAAATGGCGTCCAAATTTGATCTTACTTCACTTCGTCACGTCCTGAGTGTCGGAGAACCTTTAAACCCGGAGGTCATTAAGTGGGGACATAAAGTATTCGGCAAGCGCATTCACGATACGTGGTGGATGACGGAAACAGGCGGGCAGCTTATCTGCAATTATCCGTGCATGGAGATCAAGCCGGGTTCAATGGGGAAACCGATTCCGGGAGTGGAAGCGGCGATCGTTGACAACCAAGGGAATGAGCTTCCGCCGTACCGAATGGGGAACCTCGCCATTAAAAAGGGCTGGCCGTCCATGATGGATTCCATTTGGAATAACAAAGAAAAATATGAATCTTATTTCATGCCGGGCGGCTGGTATGTTTCCGGAGATTCAGCTTATATGGATGAAGACGGTTATTTTTGGTTCCAAGGCAGAGTCGATGATGTCATCATGACATCCGGCGAGCGCGTCGGCCCGTTTGAAGTCGAAAGCAAACTTGTGGAACATCCGGCGATTGCCGAAGCCGGTGTTATCGGAAAGCCGGACCCTGTCCGGGGAGAAATTATTAAAGCATTTATCGCGCTTAGAGAAGGGCATGAGCCATCCGATCAGCTGAAGGAGGACATTCGCCTTTTTGTAAAACAAGGGCTGGCCGCCCATGCCGCACCGCGGGAAATTGAATTCAAAGATAAACTTCCGAAAACACGGAGCGGAAAAATCATGAGACGTGTGCTGAAGGCGTGGGAGCTGGACCTGCCGGCAGGCGACCTGTCCACAATGGAAGATTAAAGAGACGGCGTTGACATGACATCTTATTTATGTTAAAAATGAGTAAGCTTCATACGAAAAGGTTTTGATTGAGACAAGTAGGATATCTGATTGTTCCAGAGAGCTGATGGCCGGTGAAAATCAGCACATAAGATATGCCGAATACACTCATGAACCGCTTTTGCGAACAAAGCCCTTCCAAGGCTTTCAGTAGTGGAAGAACGGACACGGTCCGTTATCAAAAAGAGTGATAAAAGCTTTTTTATGCTTTTATTAGTAGGGTGGTACCGCGATTATATCGTCCCTTCGTTTTAAACGAAGGGGCGTTTTTTATTTCCATAAACAAAGGAGCAGACAAAATGACTAACTTATTAGAAGATTTATCATTCCGCGGCTTAATCCAGCAAATGACGGATGAAGAAGGACTGAATAAACAGCTGAACGAAGAAAAAATCCGTTTATACTCAGGGTTCGACCCGACGGCGGACAGCCTGCACATCGGTCACCTTCTGCCGATATTGACACTGCGCCGTTTCCAGCTTGCAGGCCACCATCCGATTGCGCTTGTAGGCGGAGCGACGGGGCTGATCGGCGATCCGAGCGGTAAAAAAGCGGAGCGTACGTTAAATACTCAGGATATCGTTGTCGAATGGTCGCAAAAAATTAAAAATCAGCTTTCCCGATTTTTAGATTTCGATGCAGGAGAAAACCCAGCCGTCATAGCGAACAACTTTGACTGGATCGGAAAAATGAGCATCATTGATTTTCTCCGCGACGTCGGAAAGAACTTCGGAATCAACTACATGCTTGCGAAAGATACTGTAAGCTCAAGAATTGAAACCGGAATTTCTTACACGGAATTCAGCTACATGATCCTGCAATCCTACGATTTTCTGAATCTGTACAGAGAAAAGAACTGCAAACTCCAAATCGGAGGCAGTGACCAGTGGGGCAACATCACGGCAGGTCTTGAACTGATCAGAAAATCGGAAGAAGAAGGGGCGAAAGCGTTCGGCCTTACCATTCCGCTCGTCACAAAAGCTGACGGCACGAAATTCGGCAAAACAGAAGGCGGCGCGATTTGGCTTGATAAAGAAAAGACATCGCCGTATGAATTCTACCAATTCTGGATCAATACAGATGACCGTGACGTCGTCAAATATTTAAAATACTTTACTTTCTTATCAAAAGAGGAAATTGAAGCTTATGCTGAAAAAGCCGAGACGGCTCCAGAGAAAAGGGAAGCGCAGAAACGCCTTGCTGAAGAAGTGACTGTACTTGTACACGGCCGTGAAGCGTTTGAGCAGGCCGTTCATATTTCTCAGGCGCTGTTCAGCGGCAATATTAAAGAGCTTTCCGCTCAAGACGTCAAGGTAGGTTTTAAAGACGTGCCTTCACTTGAAAAAGACCGCTCTGAAGAACTGTCTTTAGTAGACGTGCTTGTGGAATCTAAGTTGTCGCCTTCAAAACGGCAGGCCCGCGAAGACATTCAAAACGGGGCTGTTTACATTAACGGAGAGCGCCAGACGGATATCGGTCATCTGCTGACGGCGGAAGACCGCATCGAAGATCAATTTACCGTACTGCGCCGCGGAAAGAAAAAATACTTCTTGATCACATACTGAAAATAAAGAGCAGTCCGGCCGCTCAATGCGGCAGGCTGCTTTTTTTATGTTTTGCGAATACTGCACCGGGAAATGAGTACAGTACATAGTATAAGCAAAACAGGGAAGGGGCGCTGCGCCGTGAATTTCATGTTTACCATTGCGAAAGAAAGATTGCAGCGGGATCATTGGGAACAGCAGCAAAGCATGAACGCCGAAGTCAAAGCCGAAGAAACTGAGGCGGAAGAAGAAAATCCGACCTCATAAAACAAAAGCCTCCATTCCCAAGGGATGGAGGCTTTTGTTTGTCACCATATCAGTCTGACGGCGGCCATCAGCACGACGCCTGTAATGACCGTGATGGATAAGCTTTTCGTCCGCATCGCGCAAAGCAATGTCGGGATGAGGACGATCATTGCTTTCCAATCAAAGGTCAAAGTGCTGTTTGTTTTTACGATCATGCTTTCCGTTACCAAGGCGGTCAAAATGCAAAGCGGAATAAAGGAGAGCCACTTTAAAGCCAATTCCGGCATCTGAATGTTCCGGACAAATATAAACGGAACAATGCGCGGCACAAGCGTAACAATCATGCAGCCGAGTATAATCCAGATCATTTGCGTGCTGATGCTCATTTGTCCGTCACCACCCCGATTGTTGCCACAATTACGGTTGAGACGATGACCGCGATGTGTGACGGGACGAAATACGATAACAAGATCATAAAAATGATCATATAGAGAATAAGGGAGAGGCTGTGTTTCAGCTTTTCCGACGCGGACGACTGCAATTGCAGCACCAAAAGCGCCGCAAACATAGCGGGCAAAGCAAAGTCCAGACCGAGGGCGTAAGGATCAGATATCCATTGTCCGAGAAGCCCGCCCATCACACAAGAAATAATCCAGCACGCATAGGCGGTTATATTGAGGCCGTTCATCCACTTATCGTACAGCTTGCCGTTCTGAACCGCCTTGTTCACCGCTACCCCGAAAGATTCATCAGTAAGCAAAGCACCGAAGCCGATATTCTTCACCAAAGAGTATTTTGTGAAATAAGGCGCGATGGTCAGACTCAGGAGCAGGTGCCGCAGATTGACGATGAACGTCGTTAAAATAATGGCGGAAGTCGGACTCCCGGAAACAAGGAGTGAGCAAATAATAAATTGGGCGGCGCCGGCATAGACCAGCAAGGATAACAAACAAATTTCAAGAATACTGAGGTGTGAGGCAACGCCAACAATGCCAAAAGCAAAACCGACACTCATATAGCCCAGCAGTGTAGGCACACAATCCCGCACCCCCTGTAAAAACGTATCGTTCATTTCCCGGGAAACGGCTGTTTTTTGCACTTCTGTCTGAATCATTTTTATACTCCTTCCTTAGAGATTATAATGATAACGACTAATGAAAAAATCAAAGAAAATACGGTTCACATTTAAATGAACCGATTTCCGGTGACGACATGAAATAAAGAATGGTTTTGTTTCATCAGACCTTCAACTTTTTCAGCTCCGACTTCTTTCACAAGCTCCGCAAACATCAGGTCATGCCTCATATATTCCATGGCCACGAGAACGAGAGCGGGATCTTCTGTTTTAATGGCCCAGGCATTCGTCTGCGGGGAAAAATTGGCGATTAAGACTTCTTTATTATCCCGTGCTGCTATCGTTAATCTTCCGCCCATGCGTTTTTCCGCCACTTCAGGAGACATATTATGATGTGTCGTATTTCCGAGCTTCACTTCCGGAGGGCCGAACACAATCGAAAAGACGGGCAATTTTTCGGCGGCGCGTTTGTTAACGGCCTCTTGAATAAAGGGAATCTGCTGTTCCCAGACAGACAGCCACAATTCTTCCTCGGCTTTTTCAATCATATCCTTCAATTCATTGATGACATGATCATTTGTGCTGATGCGGCGGATGACATTCATCTCCTGCTCGCTTTCAAGCGCCAATAATTTCTCTTCAAGATAGCCGAAGGAGCTCTCGAAGTCATGCCGCAGCCGGTCGATTAATTCCTTTCCGGCCAGCGGGGCATATGTAACCGGATCAGACGGCACAATATGGACAGCGCCTTTATCAACTAATTTACCCAATACTTCATAGATCATTGAGCGGGGGACGCCTGACCTTTTACTGATTTCATATCCGGTAACAGGCGAGTGTTTCAACAAGCCGATATATGCTTTGCATTCGTATTGAGAAAATCCGAATTTCTGCAGTTCTTTCAGAACGTCCTCCATAAACATCCTCCATAGTGGTTATTCATGAAACTACTATAATGTAAGCGGTTGTATGTTGTCAATGGGACTTGAGTGCTGAAAGAACGATTCGCTTGTGTTTCCGCTTTCCAACTTATTTTAGGGCGAGTTACTTGTATGGCTCTTGTGAAAAACGTTGCCGTAGACCCACACGGATGCCGTTTGGTACGATAAATTCAAGAAGTCAAAATGAGGAGGATCATGGTGGAAAACACCTCTAAAATCGCTTTTTTATCAGTGATAAGCAATTCTCTGGTCGTCATGCTCAAAATAGCGGTAGGCATGGTAACCGGGTCTGTCGCAATACTTTCCGAAGCCATTCATTCTTTTTTAGATCTGATCGCCGCCTTCATCGCTTTTATTTCCGTCAGGATTTCAAAAAAGCCGGCTGATACAGGGCATCCGTACGGCCATGGAAAGGTCGAGAATCTGTCCGGAACGATCGAAACAATGCTGATTTTTGCGGCGGGGATTTGGATGATATATGAATGCGTTCAAAAACTGGTAAACCCGGAGCCTGTTCATCTGCCGGTATTGGGAATCGTTGTGATGCTTGCGGGAGCTCTCATTAATTTGATCGTCTCGAAATTAGTAAAAAGAGAAGCTGTAAAGGTTAATTCCGTGGCAATGAAATCAAATGCCCTGCACTTACTGACTGACGTGTACACCTCATTAGGCGTAGCGGCAAGCCTTTTGGTCGTTACATTAACGAAGTGGTACATACTTGATCCGATCATAGGTATGGTGCTGGCGGTGTATATCATATATGAAGCGTTTAAGTTAATGAAAGAAGCATTTCCGCCGCTGATTGACACCCGTTTGTCAGCAGAGGAAGAAAAAACAATTTTAAAGATTATCGAAACATTCCATCACGAATTTATTGAAATTCACGATTTTCGCACAAGGCGGTCCGGCCCGCAGGAGTATATTGATTTTCACATGGTCGTGGCGTCTCACGTGACGATTAAAGATGTGCATGACTTGTGTGACCGCATTGAAAGGGATATTACGGATGAATTTAAACAAGCACAGGTGATGATTCATGCCGAGCCGGAGAGTGAAAGGAAGAAATAAATCAGTTCTTGTATTTTGCGTTTTAACCAGAAAGGCCCGTTTATACGGGTCTTTTTGTTATGTAAATGACTATTTCTATCACGGATTGAGAGAGAAGCTTATACAAGAGAGGCGTTCATTTCATACGTTATGGTGTAAAGAAAGAGGGAGGTGAATACGATTGAACGCTATTTCTGTTAAAGAAATTGAACATGGAGTCGCCGTTGCTCATAGAGAAGGTTTAGGGGAGTATTTGCACCAAGAACCGGTTTCTGGAAAAAGCAAGCGCCGTTCACGCAGCAAAAAACGGACACGCCGGACACATCGTTCACGCAGCCAAAAACGGACGCACCGGACACACCGTTCACGCAGTAAAAAACGGACGCACCGGACACACCGTTCGCGCAGCAAAAAACGGACGCACCGGACACACCGCTCACGCAGCAAAAAACGGACACACCGGACACACCGCTCACGCAGCAAAAAACGGACACATCGCACAAGACGGTCCCAAAAGAAACGCCGCTCTTCCCGCAAACGCTGTTTTAAATGCTGACTGTAGAAACGATGATAGATGATCTGCTATAATGGCAATAAAGGGACTGCATAAAAACTCCAGTATTACCTGCGGACACTGAACTGACAACATGACGCTGTTTGTTCGTGTCCGTTTTTGATTTTTGAACAACATGCCGTAGGGTAAAACAGGAAGGGATGACGCCGAATGAAGCTGAATGAGGAAATGTATCAAGACTCTGAAGGAAAAACAATCTATTCGCAGGATATCAGCAGCAAGCTTTTGCATATCACGGACAGCGGGCATATCAGCGTTGACTTCATCAGCATAAGCAGGCTGCGGAAGGCTTCGAAAATCGCGATCTTAGGTGACAGCGTCGCCCGGGGGCTGCGTGCGAAATACAGCTTTGGTGACATTCTGAAAGACCGGACAAACGCCGAAATCACCAATCTGTCTGTCAGCGGCGTCAATATGAGCAACAACGGAAACGATAACATTTATCAGCAATCGCTTAAAACGTCGGGACAAGATGTCATTATCGTGCAGGGAACAGATGATGATTGGTGCGGCCACATCCCCATCGGCACAGATGAAAAAGATATCACTTCATTTTACGGAGGTTTCTGCCAAGTCATTCAGCAGCTCCGCAGCAGAAATAAAGGCACGAGCATCATTGCAGTAACCCCGACGAAACAAGCGAAAATGTCAAATGGAAAAATCGTCCGCCGTGATACTGATAAAAATAAACTGGGTTTGAAGCTGGCTGACTATGTGAAAGCCCAGAAAGAAGCCTGTACCCTGCTTTCTGTACCGTATGCCGACCTATTTGATACAGATCTCATCGACCCGTATAATCCCGCTTTCCGTAAAATGTGCATGTCAGAAGGCCTTCATCCGAACGAGACAGGGCATCAAATCATCTTTCAGGAAATCTGCCGAAATTTTTATTATTATTACGGATGAAACAGAACTGAAAGGTTATTTTCGGCTTTTCTCTTCTAAAAGCTCAATCATTCTTTGAGATGCACGCCGTTGCGCTCTTAAAAGCGAGACGATATTTCCGGTAAAACCGATTAAAATGATAAGCAGAAAAATGATTATCCACATAAGCGAACCTCCCGTCGAGTGTTGAAAAACCCACTCTTTATTTTACTTATTATGGATGAGGAAGAGAATAGGTCTAACTATTGGTGTTTCTTTATAAACCCATAAAAAAATGCACAGACTGAACTGGTCTGTGCATTTTTATTTGCTTATTTCAGCAGATTCAATGATTCGCGATTAAAGGCTTCCAAATCGTCAGGTGTTCTGCTTGTTACGATGTTATGGCTGACAACGACTTCTTCATCTTTATAATTGGCGCCGGCATTGATTAAGTCTTTGCGGATGCTGCGGTATCCCGTGATATCTTTCCCTTTCAGAAGGTCGGTATCAATCAGCAGCTGCGGGCCGTGGCAGATCGCAAAAACGGGTTTCTGATTTTCCACGAATGCTTTAGTAAATTCACCCGGGCGATCATCTCCGCGAAGCAGATCCGGTGAAAAGCCTCCAGGGATTAATAACGCATCGAATTCCTTGGCGTCTGCGTCTGAAATCGCTTGATCGATCTTAACTTTCTCACCGTGCTTGCCCGTCACTTCTTTCCCTGCTTCCAAATCTATTGTCACCACGCTGTGGCCTGCTTCTTTAAATGCTTCTGCCGGGCTTGTATATTCAATATCCTCGAATTGGTCTGTTATCAGAACTGCGATTTTTTTGCTCATATGTCATGCCTCCTGTGTAGTTTGTATATGACAAGGATATCAGGCAGATCGCTCTCTCTCAACGTATTTGCTTGGAGATAAAGCATAAAAAAGACCCCTCTGAAAAAGAGGAGCCAAAAGGTACGGAGGCCTGCTGAAACTTGCGTGTTTAACCTGAGATAAGGCAAGAAATCGAACCGATTACTTTTTGTGTCTTTTTTTATGCTTTTTACATCCGCATTTCCCGGGATCGCCCGGATCAATAACCTCATGAATTGTTTCTTCTTGATATACGTGGCGGGGAACATAACGGATATGCTCTCTTTTAATGTGTTTGATGGGATGGACGTAAACCACTTCTTTGTCAGTATACGTGTCAGTCACAATATACTTAGGGTCACAGTAATATACTTTCGATTTTTTACCCATTCATCTCACCTCCCGTACTTTATTAAATGCTGACAAGGGGGATTTTGCATCGGACAAGTACACCACGGCAAGTCCACATTTTTGCAGTTTGCAATAAGGAGCGGATAGTATCTGTATGGTTTTTCCTGAATTCGCTTTAAATTGGGATGGTTAATGCTTTTTAATCAGGGAAATTTATAAAAAAGAATTCAACATAATTCTTTTCTCAGTTCAACGAGATGCTGACATCTTTGGAGGGATTTCTGAATGCTCGATGAAAAAACAATTGAAATCGTTAAAAGCACAGTGCCGGTCTTGGAAGAGCACGGTGAAGAAATCACAGGACGATTTTATGACCTGCTGTTTCAGCATCACCCTGAGCTGCTGAATGTCTTTAATCAGACGAATCAAAAGAAAAAAACCCAGCGTACAGCTTTGTCGAATGCTGTGATCGCGGCCGCCGCCAATATTGACCGCTTGGAAAACATCGTTCCCGTCGTTAAACAAATCAGTCAAAAACACCGGAGTATCGGAGTTAAGCCCGAGCATTATCCAATCGTTGGCAAGTACTTGTTAATCGCGATAAAGGATGTGTTAAAAGACGGGGCTTCCCCTGAGGTCATTCAGGCATGGGAAAAAGCATACGGCGTCATTGCAGACGCATTTATCGGTATTGAGAAGGAAATGTATGAACAAGCGGAAACACAAAAAGGCGGCTGGAAAGACTATAAGGCGTTTAAAATTGATAAAAAAGTAAAAGAAAGCAAAGAGATCATGTCTTTTTATTTAAAACCGGAAGACGGACAAGTTCTCCCCGAATTCAAAGCGGGACAATATATCAGTGTAAAAGTATACATTCCGGATACGGGTTATACACATATCCGCCAGTACAGCTTGTCCGATGTGTCCGGTAAGGATTATTACCGGATTTCCGTTAAAAAAGAAGGGGTTGTTTCCTCATATCTGCATGACCAATTACACGAAAAGGATTCAATTGAGATCAGCGCTCCGGCCGGAGACTTCGTATTAGACCCTGATTCCAAAAAGAATCTGGTTCTCATCAGTGCCGGTGTCGGAATTACCCCGATGATCAGCATGTTAAAGACGGTTGCCAAAACCCAGCCGCAGCGAAATGTTCTCTTTATCCATGCGGCAAGGAGCGGCGAGTATCATGCGCTGCGGCATGAAGCTGAAGAAGCCGCTGAACACTCATCCGTTGCCACCGTCTTTATTTACAGCGACCCGTCCGAACAAGACCGCTCAGAAAACATTCATTTTCGGGAAGGCCGGATTGACAAACAGCTGTTAGAAGAAGTGATGACAGAAAAAGATGCTGATTTTTATCTATGCGGATCACCATCATTCATTAAGGCAATGAAAAAGCTGATTTCCGAATTCAATGCACCGCCGGAATCGATTCACTATGAATTATTCGAACCGCAGCTCAGTATGGTGTGATGAAAGAAGGAAGGACGAGGATTTTAATGTATGAAGCACCCGGATTGGGTGCTTTTTTTATTCTCTTGCAAGGAAGGTTCCGCTGCCCACATACAGGGAAACAAAGATACAAATCAGGGTAAGGTCACCCGCATTAAATGGGATGGAGGTGAATTGTCTTATTGAATATAAGTCCAAGACGGAAAGCCTGTTGGCGCTGAGGAGGAAATAGCGTGAAAATAGGGAGCGTCTTATCAGCAGAAAAAAAGCCATGTGCAGTATGCAATAGAAGAAATAGGGAAAGCAGGATGAGTCCCTGCTTTCTCTATTTCTTCGTGATTCCGTAATATAAAATCACTATCTCGCCAATGGCAAGTACTATACGAATGATAATTAATTTGGATTGCAGCATACTATACGTTAAATCTCACTCAAACAGACTGGTTTGAAAGCACCAAAAAGAATATTTGCACACAGAATATTCCTCTTTCTACATCATAATAGATAGTATTCAATAACTCATCTCTAATTTTTTTTAGAAAAAAAAGAACCAGTCATGCATCAGCAACTCGTTCAATTTTTGTTATGATCAGAATGATTTTAAGTACTTTTGTACTTCAGTTTCCCCTTGTTTAACTGTTAAATTCTCATTTGTGGCTTCAACTGCTTGAGCATTATTAAGAAAAGTAAAACTCAAAACTGATGTTACTAAAAGACTCATTGCAACTTTTTTCATTTGTTTCTCCTTTTTTGTATTTATGGTACTATTATATATTAATTACTTTTAAAGGGAAATCAATACATTTTTTGGAGGTTGTTTATGAAGGACGAGTATAAAAGGCCCGTTTTATTTACAGTTTCTGCTTTGGTGATCATTTTCCTAGTGTTTTTTTCATTAAAAATCTATAACCATTACAATCTCGAATATCCTAACTGGGAAGGTAAAAGTAAGGATCATAACTGGGAGGTGGTCTTTAAAAAGAATGAAGATGCTCCAAAGGAGTTCAGTGGGGAGATCCTTTGGATTGGCGATAAAGATAAAACTGATAAAACTTATATAGAATCCATAACAATAATGAAAGATAATAAAACACTTCTTGATTCTTCAGATTTTAACAGCGATATCCCTATGAAAGATTATTCAGGTGGCACCTCTAGCGACGGATCAGCTAAAGAAAAATCATTTTCATTTTTAGAACGCTTAGAAGAATCTGATCTAAAAAGATCTAAGATAACGGTTCAAGTGAAATGGAAACAAGATAACCAATCATTCAGTACGGAAAAGTTCGTTCTTTCAAAGAAAACTATATTTAATCACTAAATTTATTGAGTTTATTCTAACCAGTTCTTAATCTGAACTGGGAGAAGATTTAATTAAATAAGTCCAAGACGGAAAGCCTGCGGACACTGATCATTGTACAGATTTACTGTGCTCTGATTGGTGCCCGTTTTTTGTTTCCCGAAAGCGGCAAAGAAATGCTTATATAAATGCATAGGTTTCAATCTGAGGGCATTTCCCAAAAGGCGGGGAAATGGGGGTGGCAAAGGATGAAACGTGCCGGGATCGGCGATGTGATAAGAGAAGAATATAAATGCCCTTGTGGAAGTGGGCAAGTAGTTTACGGAAAAGAAAATATTCCCAGTTCCAGAAGTATCGAGATTAATTGTTACTGTAAGCAATGTAATGAAAAATACGATTTCGGTAGAGGAACGGCAACATTAAAAAATAATTATTAGTTTGAATTGCGCTCCTTCGGGAGGGCTTTTTTATGTTCTCTGTAAACTGCGTCCGGTAAATCGTTCGACAAAATTCGTGAATGGTTCCATTATCATACTCTTTTACCGATAATATCAGGGAGGAGATGATATTATGAGCACAGATATAATAGTTGCTATAATAAACGGCTTGGTGACAATTTTAGTCGGAATTATTACAGCTCGTGTTGCTTATTTAGGCTCAATGAGAGGTGCAAAGCTTCAAATTGAAAAGGCCAATGCGGATGCCGAGAGAGTTAAGAAGGAAGAAGAGGAATTAGCCAAGAAATTTATAAAGTCATTCCTATACATGGAAATAACGGAAAATATAAAAAAGATTAGTCCGCAACAAATTAGATCAATTAGGGAGCGGGCAGAAGACAAATTAAGTGTATCAACTTATTTAGAAATAAAACCCAAACTTAGCTTTGACACTTACAATGAAGTAAGACATACACTCAATAAAATTAACGATGTTTTGTTTGTTGCCGAAGTCCTTAGAATTTATAAATGTTTTAAAATTTTGAAGGACAATGGCAAACTGAATGATAAAAGCGTAGTAGCAGCAGGAGAAATATATGATGCATTGCAACATTGGATTAAAAAGTTACACATTGAGGAGCATCTTGAATAGAGATGCTTTTTTGCTTCCGGTAAATCAGTCATTGGTATTTACTGATTTTGTTTCCATGTAGTTAATAAGAATCATTTATTATGCTCTACCATTTTTCCGCCTCTAATAATGTGTTAACATGTTTTTTATAAATCAGTATCTTTACAGCTAGTACAAGAAAAAACAAATTGTTAGAAAGTTGTAAGTAGACAAAATATTTCATGTTTTATAAAATGTGGGTGTACTTAAAAACAAGCACCCGGAATTATGCAGATTGGAGAAATCAAAATGACTAATAAGAAAATTATCTTTGACATTATTATGTACATTATTTTTGGTGGGGTAAGTGTTTACTTATTTTCGCAAACTAATTTTGGAACAGGTGCGTTGATTTGTATTATCGTGATTTATCTTGCTGTTATCGCGTATAAAGTCAAACAGTTAGTCAGTCGGGCTGATTCTTAGGGTGCGTTAAGGGGGATTAGTAAGTGAACAGGAAAAAAATTTTGACCGGGGTTTTGGCTGCGTCAATCGCTTCAGGTACAGTTTTACCAACAAGTTCTGCGTTTGCTAAAAGCATTCAAGCACCTTCCTATGAACAGTTAAATAAGGATTTTAAAATCACAAGTGAAGTAATTAAGGATGACGGTAAACTAGTGGAGATTCAATACGCTAAACAAGGTGAGAAACACAAAGCTGTGCTTAATGCAAAAGATCATACTGTTAAAGTTGACGGTGAAGTACAAAAAGGTTTGAACTATGATTTTGATGAAAAGAAAGCAGAGATAGCAAATGGCACTCAAAATTCATCAGCGACAGATACATTCACAACAATGGCCGCGAAACCAAAGGCAGGATATAAGTATGTTGGAACGGTGTCTGGCCATACAAAAGAGTCTAAAAATGCAATCACCTTAGTGGGATCTTTATTTGGAACAATTCCTGGGCTTGGTTGGGGTGCTAAGGCTGCAGGTGTCTTGTTTGCTTACTGGACTAAAGAACGAATCCCTGATGCTTATTACAAATATGATTTGTATGAAAAAGGTGCAATGACTAACTCATGGTATCAATATACTACAACTCAATTTTTTGAAGATAAAGCACATAAAAAGCCGATGGGTAAACCTTGGACAAGCAGCCCAACAAAAATCGACTTGCCTAATAGCTAACTGGGAAAGCAGGTGTTTAAGCCTGCTTTTTTATATTCTCTGTAAACTGCTTCCAATAAATCTCGGAAATACGAATGGCGGTTAACAGTCTGAGGACGGGGGCGGTTTAGAAAGAATATATTGGAGGGAGTACATGGAGACAATTAGTCAAGCCTTTGAGGAATGAGGAAAGAATCTAAGCTGGGCGGCTGAAAGGATGTCAACGCCCAAACGGCTATCCATAGAAGCTTTTTTATGTTGATAGAGCATGCATGGAAACAATTTATGCGCATCGATTTGAGACGTCATGGTTTATTTCGCTCACGTGCTTCTGTTTATCGTGTGTAGTCTGTTCAGGTAAATCAGAAAAGGAATAAGCATGGCAAGGCAACGTGACGAATTAGACAAAATCTATAATACAGCACGCTGGAAGCGAGTAAGAAAAGTCGTTCTGATTAGGGACGGCTATTTGTGTTGTGAGTGCCGTCCTCGTGGATTGATAACGGAAGCGAATACGGTTCACCATAGCATTGCTTTAGGGGAGGATCCAAACCTAGCTTTGATCTTGATAATCATAAAACGATCTGTTTAAAGTACCACAATAGGAGGCACCCGGAAAGAAGCGGTGGGGAGGAGGAACAAACGATTATATGTAAGTAACACTTATAGCGGAAAATATGGAAGGGTTTTTCTCCATAACAGAGAATTTTTAGGGAAGGATATTAAAGCAGGTAAATCATATTCAAAGTCGTATTATCCTAAAAAGACAAAGTTTTTTATGTCCCAACATACTTCGGTAGCCGGCTGGAAAGGTTCACTTCCTGATACTTCCGCTGGAACGTTGGCTCCTGCTCTTGCGAATAAAATAGCAATGCTGTATCCAGAGATAATAAATACTCACAGCAAAAAAACAATGCCTTTACCGGCTAAAGCAAATTTCCCGGTTGTACCTGTCGATAAAAGAACTAAATGGGATAGCAGAACGGATCAAGGTAACTATATAAAGAAGTATATCGACACATACGGTGATCCGAAGTGGAATTGGAGTTCATTCGATATTCACCATGTGCTTCCGCTAAAGTATGGGGGAAAAAATAACTTTAATAATTTGTATCCTCTCCCTCGTGACATGCACCAAAACCTATTAAATCCTTGATGGGATAAATATTAATAACTAAGAGGTGGCTCAATGGCAGTTTTTGTTGAAAAAACGCTCCAAGGTCTAAAAGAATTAATTGATGAAAAAGGCCGCTTGAATATTTTGGGAAATGAAGGAACTCTTTTAGAAACAGAATGTACTTTCTCTAAAGGCGCAACAGATCTGGAGATTGAGAGTTTTGAGAAGAAAATAAAAGTCTCACTTCCTGAAGATTATAAAACCTTTTTAAAATTGCATAACGGAGCCAGAATATTTGATTTGTTGATTTACGGTGAGAATGTAGGTGGGGGTTTGCATATTCTTAATTTAGAAGAGATTGAAAAGTATATGCAAAATGGTTTTTTAGAGCCTCAGTTTATTCCTGTCGCACATCTGTTAGACGGATGTTATTTGTTAATTGACAAAACCAAAATGTCCACAGATCCAAACTATTTATGGTTCCTCAGATTTGTTGAGTATGAACCAATGCAACTTAATTTTGAGATATTCTTAGATAGGTATATTTTATCTCAGGGATCAAGTTTTTGGGAATGGAATATCTATACTGCTGAGAATTATTATAGGACTCACCAGAGTGATGAGGATTAACCTTTCCTACAGTTGGATTGGTTCATTTTTACTATTAGACCTCGATTTGAACTTTTAAAAATAGGTTTAATTTAGGAGACGAACCGATTAATTGGTGTATAGAGGATTTATAAAAAGCGCAGATACTCTGCGCTTTTTTATTTAAGTATTTTCCGAATCATTCGCAGCCCGTTTTTGGAAGAAGGATAACGGAAAGCGAAGTCGAAGCGGTTCGTTTGTTTGACGACGCTTTTTTTGTGCGTAAATGCGTTAAAGCTGTCAAATCCGTGATAGCTGCCGATGCCGCTTTCTCCGACGCCGCCGAATGGCAAATACGGTGTCGCGACGTGCATTAACGTATCATTGACACAGCCGCCGCCAAATGACAGATTCTCTAAAACAGTTCGCTCGATTCCTTTGTTTGTTGTGAAGACATAAAGAGCGAGCGGCTTTGGGCGTGATTGGACTTTCTCGATGACTTCATCGATATCGCTGTATGTAAACAGCGGAAGAATCGGCCCGAAAATCTCCTCCTGCATCACTGGAGAGTCATCCTTCACTTGATCTAGAATCGTCGGCGCTATTTTATGGTGATCAGGATTAAATTGTCCGCCTGTAAGCGGGACGCCATCATTCAGAAAGCTGAGCAGCCGCTGATAGTGGCGTTCACTGACGATTTTGCCGTACTGCGGATTTTGTTCAGGCTGAGGGCCGTAAAATTCACTGATCGCACGCTTTATTTCTTCTGTGAGCTTCGTTTTGATATCTTGGTGGACAAATAAATAATCCGGTGCGATGCAGGTTTGCCCTGCATTTGTAAATTTCCCGAAGACGATGCGTTTGGCGGCAAGCTGTATATCAGCATCCTTATGGACAATGCAGGGACTTTTGCCGCCGAGCTCCAAGGTAACGGGAATTAATTGTTTGGCGGCGGCCTCCATGACGATTTTTCCCACGGCAACGCTTCCTGTGAAGAAAATATAGTCAAAGGGCTGCTGTAATAACACCGTGCTGACGTCGGGCCCGCCCTCCGCCATAGCGACATAATCGGTCGGAAAAACGCTGCTGATGAGTTTGGAAAGAACAGCGGAAACCGCCGGCGTATATTCTGACGGTTTAAGAATGACTGTGTTTCCGGCCGCAATGGCTCCAATCAAGGGTGAAAGCGCCAGCTGCAAGGGATAATTCCAAGGCGCAATCACCAAAACGGTTCCATATGGCTCAGGGATGATGATGCTTTTCGAGCCTAGGTGAGTCAGTGGTGTTTTGACTCGTTTCGGTTTGATCCATTTTCCCAGCCGCTTCATCACAAAGCTGATTTCCTCCAAGATGATTCCGATTTCTGTTGAGTACGCTTCTTGCTCAGATTTGTGGAGATCCTGGTAGAGAGCGGCTATGAGATCGGCTTCATGAGTTTTGACGGCTTGTTTCAGCTTCTGCAAAATGTTCAGTCTCGATTCAAGCGGTCTCGTATGTCCCGCTGCAAAATAGGTTTTGTGATTGCTGACGATAGAGGGGATGCTGTTCATTCCGTCTCTCCTTTTTATAAGGTATGATGATTCATTATGTAAAAAATCGCTCCTGCCTGTCAAATGCTTATGGTGTGTCAGAAAAAATAACAAACTCATTTCTGCGTTTGCGGCAGGAATTTGATGAAAAAGAGAATTCTTTTTGCGGCATTATCTGTTGCAGGCATTATGGGGTTTTCTAATGTACATGTAGCTGAAAAGCCAGTTGGCACATAAAAAAGCCCCGGACAGGGGCTTTTTTTAATAAAGAGAGGGGGGCATCTGTCCACCATTCTGACAGCCCAAAAGAAAAACCCTAGAAATGTTGATATAACAACGTTTCTAGGGTTTAATCCAATGCTCTTTAAAGAGCATTTTACTTAACGAGAGTAGAACTCAACGATAAGCGCTTCGTTAATTTCCGGAGCAAGCTCTGAGCGCTCTGGAAGACGAGTGAATGTACCTTCAAGCTTTTCAGCATCGAAAGTAAGGTACTCAGGAACGAAGTTGTTTACTTCTACAGATTCTTTGATGATTGAAAGGTTTCTTGATTTTTCGCGAACACCGATTGTTTGACCAGGTTTTACTTGGTAAGACGGAATGTCAACGCGGCTTCCGTCAACAAGGATGTGACCGTGGTTAACTAATTGGCGTGCCTGACGGCGAGTGCGCGCAAGACCAAGCTTGTACACAACGTTATCAAGACGTGCATCTAAAAGAATCATGAAGTTTTCGCCGTGTTTACCAGTCATTTTTGCAGCTTTGTCAAACAATGTGCGGAATTGACGTTCGTTTACACCGTACATGTGACGAAGTTTTTGCTTTTCTTGCAATTGCAAACCGTATTCTGATAGTTTTTTACGCTGTCCCGGACCGTGGGGACCTGGTGCGTAAGGGCGTTTTTCTAATTCTTTACCTGTACCGCTAAGAGAGATTCCTAAGCGGCGGGACAGTTTCCATGATGGACCTGTATAGCGAGCCATAATGTGACTCCTCCTTTGGTTTTATTTTGTGGAAAATAAAAACCGTCTGTTCGATCCGACCGTGCACATTTTGTTTTCATGTATCCTCGCTCCAGCAGCAGAGAGTTACACGATACACCTTACAGCTAAGGAACAAAATGCAAACACAGAAGCTGAACAAAAAGGCTGCAATATTTCACACAAAGAACATTATATGATTTTTCTCCGCCGCCGTCAACCATTTCTCCATGAAGACTGCCGGTTTATGATATAATGTACAAAAATGAGTAGTACATGTTTAGGTGATAAAAATGAAAAAACAAACAATCGATGAAGTGACGGCCTTTCATCAGAAAATGCTTTCTTTTTTCTTAACGAAATCTGAATCCGTCTCATTATCCGACTCGCTGTTATGGCTGGCCTCAGCTCTAGAATCCTGCTTTACATCTCTTTCATTGACCCTTTCACCGGCTGAATCCGCACGTTTCACCATAAAAACAGAAGAGGAACCGAATTATGCTCCGCTGAAAGAGAGTGACGGCCGTTTTATGATCAGGAATCAGACGTCCGGCAGATCGTTTTATCTGCGCACGGAAGGCGGGCTGCCGATCCCGGAATCATTGCCTGAGCTCGTTACTCAATTTATCAATCAATCTGTGAGACAGAGCGGGCTGTTTGACAAAACAAAGCATCAGCGGAAAATCCACAGAATGACAGAAATGTTCCATTCGCTTTTAGATCAGGATGAAGTATTGGAAAAGCTGCAGGCGAGTTTGAGGAAGGCTTTCCAGTCTTTCCGTTTTTCACTGTTCATCTCGCAGGACCAGGATACGGACAGACAGCTCCCCGCAAAAGAATTGCATATGGACGGAGAAGACGCCGATCAGTTTGCGCTGCAGGTGTTTTTATCAGGCAGAATGCTCAGGAAAGGCAGGTCATCTGCTTACCTGCCGATCAAAGGCCAGCAGGGGACTTACGGGGTTCTGAAGACGGAGGGAATGCAGGACGCCGCGCTCTCGTGCAGCACGCTGAGTGAAATGCTGCTGCTTACGGGCGCAGCGGGAAAAGCATTTGAAAATGCGCAGCTGTATGAGCAATCGAAAAAAAGCATTGCGAATCTGGAGCTCATTAATGAAACATCGCGCCAGCTGAATCAGCGTCTCAGGCTCACTGATACGATGCGGGAGCTCGCCGCCATCATGACCCAATCGTTTTACGCCGAAGAAGTGGCTTTTTTTCATATTGATCATTTTGAGACGCAAAATCTGCTTCCCGGACATACCGCCTTTTTTAAGACAGAACGCGCCAACCCGTATATCAGCATTGTGAAAGAAAAGCTGTTCGAGGGAGAAAAGGGTGTATTTATCGGCAGCGGAAAGACCGTATTTGGCGAAAATGGCTATGGTTCACTGATGGCGGTGCCGATGATCGAAAATGACACCGTCTTCGGTTTCGCGATTTTATTGAAAAAGGATTTGTATGCTTTTACGTTTGAAATGTATAAGCTTTTTCAGGCGCTCATTCACCATGCGACATTGGCTGTAACGAACTCCATGCTTCGCGACAGGCTTGAGCATCTTGTTCAGACAGACCAGCTGACGGAGCTGTATTCAAGAACCTATTTGGATGAGAAAATTCAATACAGCATGAAAATCCATAAACGGGGTGTATTTATCCTCGTTGATATCGATAATTTCAAACACATTAATGATACATACGGACATCAAACGGGAGATTCGATCCTCATTCAGGTGGCCTCCGTTATGAAAAACCATATCCGGGAGCACGATGTTGCCGCGAGATGGGGAGGCGAAGAGCTGGCTGTCTATCTGCCGAACATCAACGTGTCATCCGGAGAGTGCATTGCCAAAAGGCTCGTCCGCGCCATCCGGGAAAACACCGAGCCGCGCGTAACGATTTCCTGCGGCGTTTCCTGCTGGTCAAAGACTGGCCCTAAGCCGTTGAAAATGCTCGTTCAGCAAGCGGACGAGGCGCTTTATATCGCCAAACGGAGCGGTAAAAACCGGCTGATCATCCATCAAAACAGCACGGCGACGTAAAAAAGGAGCCGGCCTGCGGGCCGAACTCCTTTTTTTATCCTAATCGTTTTTCAAGCGTTTCAACAAACTTTGCTAAATAGGTTTCGTCCGTTTCATCAAAACGGTTTTTCACGGGGCTGTCAATGTCCAGCACACCGATCACTTCTCCGTTTACGCGGATCGGGAGGACGATTTCTGACTGGGAAGCCGCGTCACAGGCAATGTGTCCCGGGAACGCATTCACATCGGCAATCCGCTGCACGGCGCCATTGGAGTAGGCAGTGCCGCATACGCCTTTGCCGAACGGAATGCGCACACAGGCAGGAAGTCCTTGAAACGGTCCGAGTACAAGCTCGCCCTCTTTAGCGAAGTAAAACCCCGCCCAATTGACCTCATGTAATGAATGGTATAAAAGCGCTGACGCATTCGCGTAATTTGCGATCGCATCCGTTTCATCTTCTGTCATGGCTTCGAGCTGTTTAAGCAGAAGCTGATAACTTTTTTCTTTATCTCCGGACTGTTTTTCGACATGAAACATGGAAAACCCTCACTTTTTCTATAATATCAAACAAAGTTCCGGCCGTTCTGCCGGCATTTGTCGAGAAGTTCTTACAGGAACAGCGCCCTTCTGCTTGAATTGTTAACACATAAAGGGGTGAGCCGTATGAAAGTAAGCACCAAAGACAAAATTATTAACGCCGCTGTCCTGCTGTTTAACCAAAAAGGCTATTCCGGCACGTCCGTCCGTGAAATCGCAAAGTCAGCTGATGTAAATGTTGCGCACATCTCCTACTATTTTAAAGGGAAAGGCGGATTAATGGAACATTTAGTTTCCGAGTTTTACGAAGGCTATACTGAAGCGCTGGAAAAAGCCGCCGGCAGTGTGAACGGTGAAGACGCGCAGGAACGCATCCTGCGGGTGATTTTCGATATTTTATCCTATCAGCACGATCATCGTCAATTAACACGTTTTGTGTATCGGGAAGTGACGATTGATTCTGTGCTTATCAGGGAAATTATGTCTACTTACTTAATGAAAGAAAAATATATTTTCCAGCTGGTGATTGAAGAAGGGCAGTCACGCCACAAACGGCTGACGCTGCCCGTGCCGCATTTTATTCTGCAATTGAAATCCCTCTTAATGATGCCGTATCTCCAGCCTCAATATATTACGGAGGTGCTCTATATGCAGCCTCATGAGCCGTACTTTTATAAAAGGTATTTTGAAGAGGTGAAGATTTGGATCGAAAGCGTGTTCCGCCGTCCCGATGCGGCGCTTATGAAGTGACGATGCTTTTGTACGTTTCATAGGAACTGCCGACATCTTCCGCTTGATGGGCATCCGACCCGAATATGAGCGGGATTTTTTTTTGCTTCGCCGTCTCAGCCATCCAATCCTCTATATATACTTCCCCGGCAAACTTCTTTCTGAGTCCGGATGTATTCACATCCAGCTCCATTCCGTGCTTTTTCACGGCGTCAAGACAGCGGGCCGCAAGCTCTCTTATTTGAGAGGACATGCTATAAGGGAAAAGGCGCGCGAATTTTTTGACGAGCGTGATATGGCCGACCCGTTTTGGCTTAAATGGTCCGAGCGGTGTTACAATGGAAGAATACACAGTTTTATAGTATTGCTCATATACGGCTTCAACGCTGCCGAAGTGCGCGGCCAGCTGCTGAAACGCATGCTCATCAAAATCAAGGCATATATAAGACGGACCGGCCTTCAAAAAATGAACGGATAAAATGCCGTCATCCAGTGAGGGGCCGTATGTGTTAAGAAACGCCGCGGTTTCTTCTTCATACCCTGTGATAAAATCGGTTTCAAGCCCCGTCAGAATGCTGATTTGTCCCTTGTATTCCTTTTTCAGCTGTGACAGCCGCTCCAAATAAACCTCCATCTGTCTGAGATCCATTGCGCTGTCTTGAAGCGGTACAGGGTCTTGAAAAGACGGGGGAAGGGGGGCATGCTCTGTAAATGTGATCGAGTCAAAGCCTTTTTCCAGAGCTTTTTCGACATATTGTTTCAGCGTGTCTTTCGAGCCGTGAGGGCAAAAAGGCGTGTGGATATGAGCGTCTCGTTTTTCCATTTGTGTCACTCCATTAAAAAATTGCAGAATCCTGCCGAAATTATGCAAAAAGTTTTTGATTTCTGGTCAAAAAATGTTGGTTACATGGTATCATAATAACAATGAAAACGACAGATTTTCTCAATACATATATTGAAATCTTTCTGAATACATAAAACACCCTGACAGATTAAGAGAACAACAAGGGGGCTCATTATGGAGTTAGTCATCGGATTATTGGTTATACTGCTCGCGCTCTTTGCGGCGGGCTACTTTTTCAGGAAAAAAATTTATACGGAAATTGACCGGCTGGAGTCATGGAAAATTGAAATTTTAAACCGTTCGATAGTGGAAGAAATGTCCAAGATCAAACATTTGAAAATGACCGGAGAGACGGAAGAGTTCTTTGAAAGATGGCGCGAGGAGTGGGATGAAATTGTCACAGCCCATCTGCCGAAAGTAGAAGAGCTCCTTTATGATGCCGAAGAGAACGCCGACAAATACCGGTTTAAAAAAGCGAATCAGGTGCTTGTCCACATCGACGACCTCCTCACCGCCGCTGAATCAAATATAGAAGGCATACTGCGTGAGATCAGCGACCTTGTGACGAGCGAGGAAAAAAGCCGCGGAGAGATTGAACAGGTGCGTGAGCGGTATTCAAAAGCGCGGAAAAACCTTCTGGCGTACAGCCATCTCTACGGTGAGCTTTATAACAGCCTGGAGACGGATCTCGATGAAATTTGGAGCGGCATAAAAGAGTTTGAAGAAGAGACGGAAGGCGGCAATTACATCAAAGCGAGAAAAGTGCTGCTTGAACAGGACCGCAGGCTGGATCAGCTTCAAACATACATAGATGACGTTCCGAAACTGCTCGCGGACTGTAAACAGACCGTGCCGAACCAAATTGCCAAGCTGAAAGACGGCTACCGGGAAATGACGGAAAAAGGCTACAAACTGGAGCATATTCAAATCGAAAAAGAGCTGGAGACACTCACAAATCAAGTGAAACGGGCCGAAAATGCGCTTTTGGAAGAATTGGATGTCGACGAAGCGTCCGCCATTCTTCAGCTGATTGATGAAACCATTCAATCGATGTATGAACAGCTGGAAGGCGAAGTGGAAGCCGGTCAGTCCGTCTTAAGCAAAATGCCTGAACTGATCATCGCGTATGAGAAGCTTGAGGACGAAAAAGACCGCACAAAAACCGAAACAGAGCTCGTCAAGGAAAGCTATCAGCTGACGGCAGGAGAAATCGGCAGACAGCACGCGTTCGAAAAACAGATGGAAACGATCGGCCGGCTTCTTGAGCAGGCGAGAGAAAAACTCGACGGTGAGCATGTCGCTTACTCACTGCTGATTGAGGAAGTCGAGGCCATCGAAAAACAGCTGGAAGAGGCTCAGAAAGAGCACGCTGAATACCGTGAAAATCTGCAGGCGCTCAGAAAAGAAGAACTGCAGGCGCGGGAAACGCTGACGCATCTTCGGAAAACCATTTCTGATACGGCCAGAATGCTGCAAAAAAGCAACGTGCCGGGGATTCCCGAGCAGGTCAAGAATAAGCTAGAGACAGCGAATCATCATATAGAAGAAACCGTCAGCCAATTGGAAGAGCTGCCGCTGAACATGGAGGAAGCCGCCAAACACCTCACCGAAGCTGAAAAGATGGTTGAAGAAGTCAGCGAAGAGGCGAAGGAACTTGTCATTCAGGTGAAGCTTATTGAGCGGATCATTCAGTACGGCAATCGCTTCCGAAGCCAGAATCACATTTTATCTGAACAGCTGAAAGAAGCTGAACGGCTGTTTTACGCTTACAGCTATAATGAAGCTTATGAGATGGCGGCAGAAGCTGTTGAAAAAGCAGCTCCCGGCGCCGTGAAAAAAATTAAAGCTGATCAATCCGCTTCATAGCCGTGCAAGCAAAAACTGCACCCTGATGTACATCAGAGGTGCAGTTTTTTTGTTTCTCACGGAATATAAAAAGCGCCTGCGGCTGATATCGTCAAGCCGCAGACGCTGAATGTTACGATTTTGCTTTATTTAATTCGATGGGCGGACTGGTAAAAAACGTGATGATGCAGCCGATGATCGCTCCGGCAATGCCCGGAAGCACCCAGCCGATTCCCATGCTGTAAAGCGGAAGATTTGCGTTTAAGAATGAATCTAATGATCCGAGCGGAATGCCGGCTGCCTTCAAGCCGTCCAGAATGCTGAAGAGCCCCGTTCCGATCAGGCAGGCGATATAAACTTCCCGTCTTTCCTTAAAGATTTTATCAATAAAGGAAAGGACGATAATGACAATCGCCAGCGGGTAAATGGCTGATAAAATAGGAACTGAAAATGCAATGATCTCAGCAAGCCCGATATTTGAAATCGCCAGGCTGAAGAGCGTGACAATCGTAACCACCATTTTGTATGATAAAGCGGGAATCAATTTTGAAAAATATTCGCCGCAAGATGTAACAAGCCCGATGCTTGTCGTTAAACACGCAACGGTGATGGCAGAACCGAGAACGATGTTTCCCAGTGAACCGAACAGGTAATCAGATGAAGCTGATAAAATCTTTGCGCCTTCGCCGAGCGGCCCTACAGCGTCCGTGCTTGTCGCTCCCAAATAGGCCAAAGATAAATAAATGAATGTCAAACCTGCCGCAGCTATAAGACCCGCTTTAATACAAGCGGCCGCGAGCGCTTTAGGCTGGGTGACGCCCCTGCTTTTAACAGCGTTGACGACAACAACACCGAAGACGATTGAAGCGAGCGCATCCATTGTTTTATAGCCTTCCAAAAATCCTTTGAATACCGGCGTTCCGGAATATGCCTGATGTACGGCGCCCAGCCCGCCCATCGGAGTGACAATGGCTTTTACGACGATGATTAAAATAATACCGAATTTAATAGGAGTCAAAATCTTTCCGACTCTGTCCACGATTTTGGACGGGTTAAGAGCTAAATAATACGTAATGGAAAAAAAGATCAACGTGAAAACAAATAAAGATAATCTTGGCGGAATGCCATGTAAAAACGGAACTGCACCGATTTCATATGAAACGGTTCCGGTTCTCGGAATCGCAAAAAGCGGTCCGATTGATAAATAAAGCACAACGGTGAAAATAGTGCCGAATACCGGATGAGCTTTATCGGCAAGCCCTTTTGCATCTTTACCCGTTAATGCGATGGCGATGATACCCAAAAGCGGCAGACCAACGCCGGTCAGTAAGAAACCGCCCATCGCTTTCCAGACATTATGCCCAGCTGCTTGTCCAAGCTCCGGCGGATATATCATATTTCCTGCCCCGAAAAAAAGTGCGAAAAGCATGAAACCGATAATAACGGTATCTTTGACAGGTAGTGAGTGTTTCATAAAAGTCCTCCTAAATACTATGTTGAAATATTCTGTCAATTAATTGTCAGACAATATAACAAAACGAACATTACTTATTATATGGCAATGTACAGAGAAGTCAATACTCGATTTATTGCGAATTTATATTTACTTTTGTTATGGTAGCATAAATATCATACGATGTACCGTTTTCATAAAAGGAGTAAAAAAAATGATATATTTAGACAACAGCTCAACGACCGAGCCGTATGAAGAGGTATTGGATGTGTACAAACAGACGAGCAGCCGGTATTTCGGCAATCCTTCGTCCCTGCACCGGTTAGGAACTGAGACGGAACAGCTCCTAGAAGCTGCCGCTCAGCAAATAAAAAAAACCTTGCGTTTAAAAAATTATGATATTGTATTTACATCAGGCGCGACTGAAGCGAACAACGCTGCGTTAAAGGGAGCCGCCTGGGCAAACATGAGTAAAGGAAAACATATCATTGCTTCAGCGATTGAGCATCCTTCCGTGACGGAAACGCTTGATCAGCTGACAGAGCTGTTTGGCTTTGAGGTCACATATCTTCCGGCCGACCAAGACGGCTTCGTTTCTTTAGAAGATGTAAAAGCGGCCATCAGGCCGGACACAATACTCGTCAGCGTTATGCATGTCAATAATGAAGTCGGCTCCATTCAGCCCGTAAAAGAAATCGGAGGGCTGTTAAAACAGCACCGGAATATTCTGTTTCATGTTGATCATGTACAGGGCATTCATAAAGTCCCGCTGTCTATAGAAGAAGCGGGTATCGACCTTTGCACCATTTCAGGACATAAATTTCACGGCTTAAAAGGAACCGGGGCGCTTATCGTCAAAAAGGGAACGCGGCTCATTCCGCTTATGACGGGCGGCTCCCAGCAAAAAGGCATCCGTGCCGGGACAGAACATACATCAGGCGCCGTTTCCCTTGCGAAAGCGGTCAATCTTTCTGCACGTGACATGAATGAGCGGCTTTCCTCTATGGAGGCGGCTAAGAATGCGCTGATGGAAAGGCTGAGCGGGACGGACGGGATCGTCATCAACACTCCCGTAAAAAACAGCGCCCCGCATATCATTAATTTTTCCGTTCCGGGCGTCAAGGCGGAAGTGCTGCTGCACATGCTTGAGGAAAAAGAAATATATGTCTCAACGACCGCGGCATGTTCGGCAAGAGAGCACAAGCCGAGCCGTGTTCTTTTGCAAATGAATAAAGGCGAACAGATTGCAGCAAGCAGCATCAGAGTCAGCCTGAACTTCAGCCACACGGCTGATATTACAGAACCGTTTATGGCCGCGCTGGCGCCGGCTGTTCAAAAACTAAAAAAAATGATGAGGTAGCAAATGAATTACGATCATATTTTAATCCGTTTTGGTGAAATATCCACAAAAGGAAAAAACAGACGCAGTTTTATTGAGAGATTAAAACAGAATATCCGCCTGGTATTAAAGGATTATAAAAAGGTAAAATACTTTTCAAACCGGGATCGGATGTCAATTACACTTAATGGAGAAAACCCGGAGGAAATTTGTTCCTTATTAAAGAATATATTCGGCATTCAAAGCTTCAGTCTCGCCATTAAATGCGAAAGCAAGCTTGAAGAGATTAAAAAAACGGCATTAGCCGCGATGGAAGGCCAATATAAACCGGGGAATACGTTTAAGGTCGAGACCAAACGGGCTTACAAGCAGTTTGAATTAGATACGAACGCGATGAACGCTGAGATCGGCGGCCATATTTTGAAAAACACGGATGGATTAACCGTCGATGTGAAAAATCCCGATATTCCGCTTCGGATTGAAATCAGGGAGGAAGCGACATTCCTGACCATTCGTAACGAAAAAGGCGCCGGAGGCCTTCCCGTCGGTTCTGCGGGTAAAGCGATGCTGATGCTTTCCGGCGGTTTTGACAGTCCGGTCGCCGGTTTTTACGCGATGAAACGGGGATTATCAGTGGAGGCCGTGCACTTCTTCAGTCCGCCGTATACGAGCGAACGGGCAAAGCAGAAAGTCATGGATCTCGCGGGATGCCTCGCAAAGTTCGGAGGCAGTATGACTCTTCATATCGTACCGTTTACAAAGACGCAGGAGCTCATCCAAAAACAAATTCCGGAAAACTATACGATGACGGCGACGCGGCGTCTCATGCTGCAGATAGCGGACAGAATCAGAGAAGAACGAAAAGCGCTCGCGATCATTACGGGGGAAAGCCTCGGCCAAGTGGCAAGCCAAACGCTTGAGAGCATGTATGCGATCAATGCTGTAACGGCAACGCCGATTTTGCGTCCTCTGATCGGAATGGACAAAACAGAAATCATCGAGAAATCAAAAGAAATCGGCACTTATGAAACAAGCATTCAGCCGTTTGAGGACTGCTGCACCATCTTTACGCCGCCAAGTCCGAAAACACGCCCGAAAAAAGAAAAAATCGAGCATTTCGAAAGCTTTGTTGATTTTGAACCGCTGATTGCAGAGGCGGCAGCCGGTATTGAAACCATTACTGTTTACTCAGAACAAGAAGCTCACGATAAATTTGCCGGCCTGTTTTAGAACTGTATACAATTACCAAAGTTTTTTTGAATGAGGACATGTGTTTTATCACATTCTATACTCACAAGGAGGTGATACACATGTCACAACAATCAAACAGCGGAAACAGCAACCAGCTTTTAGTGCCAGGAGCTGCACAAGCTATCGACCAAATGAAGTATGAAATCGCTTCTGAATTCGGTGTAAACCTTGGACCGGAAACAACTTCTCGCGCCAACGGTTCTGTCGGTGGAGAAATCACAAAACGTCTTGTCTCTTTTGCTCAGCAAAGCATGGGCGGAAGCAGCCAGCAGCAGTTTTAATCACAACTTCACATAATGGCTAAGAGAGCGGGGAATTCCCCGCTCTTTTTTCATGAATAAAGCTAGAAGGCATGAAGCAATTTATGCATATCTTTATTGTAACGTCCTATGTTTATGTATAATAGGGAAAGAAAGTGAGGAGTTGTTCGTGTTAAAACGAGAAGATTTAATCGCCCCAAAGAACTATAACCTAGTAAATGAAATCGAAAAGTTCAGCCGTTCCAAAGAGAAGAACGCGCTTATTTGGGAGGATCAAACAGGCAGCAAGAAAGTCTGGACATATGAAAAACTGATGGAAGAAACGAATAAAATCGGAGCCCGCCTGAAAGGTCTCGGGTTTGAAAAAGGCGATAAGCTGATTGTCATGGTTCCGAGAGTGCTTGAAGCGTATGCTGTATATTTAGCGATCCTAAAAGCAGGGATGGTCGTCATTCCTTGCTCAGAGATGCTTCGCGCCAAAGATTTGGACTACCGCATCAAACACGCCGAAGTGAAAGGTGTTATCGTTTATCCTTCATTTATAAACGCGTTTGATGAGGTGAAAACTGATCAGCTCGTGACATTGGCCATTGGTGAAAATGATGCCGGCTGGAAAAACCTTTTAACGATTGAAGCGGACGGAGACAGTTTTCAAACCGCTGATACAACCAGAGAGGACATGGCGTTTTTATCCTATACTTCAGGAACGACCGGCCAGCCTAAAGGCGTTGTACATACACACGGCTGGGCTTTTGCCCATTTAAAAACATCCGCCGGTGCATGGCTGGATATTTCTGAAGACGATACAGTCTGGGCCACCGCGGCGCCCGGCTGGCAGAAATGGGTGTGGAGCCCGCTGCTTGCCGTTCTGGGAAGCGGCGCAACAGGATTTATTTATCACGGCAGATTCGACGCCAAGACGTATCTGGAGATGCTTGAGCGCCATCAGATCAATGTCTTCTGCTGTACGCCGACTGAATACCGCCTGATGGCCAAGGTGGAGGAATTGGACAAGTATGACCTTTCCGCCCTTCACAGCGCAGTTTCTGCGGGTGAACCCTTAAACCGGGAAGTCATTGACATCTTCCGGAAACATTTCGGCATTAAAGTGAGAGACGGCTACGGCCAAACGGAGAGCACTCTGTTAGTCGGCGTCCTGAAGAATATGGATATTAAGCCCGGAAGCATGGGGAAACCGACACCGGGAAATCAAGTAGAAATTATAAACGATGAAGGCGAAATATGTGAAATAGGTGAAACGGGCGATATCGCCGTGCACTTGAGCACACCGGCCTTATTCAAGGAATATTATAAAGACCCTGAAAGAACGAAGAAGCAGATTCGCGGAGATTACTTTTTGACAGGCGACCGCGCGAAAAAAGACGAGGACGGCTACTTTTGGTTTGAAAGCCGCAATGATGACATTATCGTCAGCTCCGGATATACAATCGGGCCTTTTGAAGTGGAAGATGCGCTCGTGAAGCATCCGGAGGTGAAAGAATGCGCCGTCGTGGCGAGCCCGGATGAAATCAGAGGTTCAATCGTCAAAGCTTATGTCGTTTTACAAAACGATGAAAAGCGCAGTGACGAACTTGTTAAAGAACTGCAAAACCACGTAAAAACGATTACGGCGCCTTATAAATATCCGAGAGAAATTGAATTTGTCGAAAGCCTGCCGAAAACGGCATCCGCAAAAATCAGACGGGTAGAGCTGAGACAGCGTGAAGAACGGCTGAAGGCGGATAAAAAAGCTTAATACAGAAAAAGGGTGAGCGGGAGATGAAAGCGATTTGGCACGGCGGCACCATCTATACAATGCTTGACGAGAACCATGTCACAGAAGCCGTTTATACCGAAGACGGCATCATCAGACAGACGGGCAGCTTTCAGGAGCTCCGCGAGACATACGGATCATCTGATACGGAGGAAATCGACTTACATGAGGCTGTCATGTTTCCCGGTTTTACAGACAGTCACATGCATTTGATCGGACACGGTGAAAAACAGCTCCGCCTTGATTTGTCACAGCTGACGTCAAAAGAAGCGATACTGCAGGCTGCAAAAGAAGCAGAGCGTGAATTAGAAGATGGCGAATGGCTGATCGGCGAAGGCTGGGATGAAAATCTGTTTGAACAGCCGGTTTACGTAACGAAGCATGACCTTGACCCGCTCTTTCCCGATCGCCCCGTCCTGCTGAAGCGGGTATGCAGGCACGCTGCTGCAGTCAATTCGGCCGCATTGCGCGCGGCGGGGATTACAAACAGTACACCTGATCCAAACGGCGGGATTATCGTCCGGGACAGCGCCGGTCCGACAGGCCTTCTGCTGGATAAAGCCCAAGAGCTTGTGACTCAGGCTCTTCCGCCCGTCTCGCTTCACTATGTCAAACGCGCTCTTCAAACGGCAATCACGGACTGCTGGTCAAAAGGCCTGACCGGCGGGCATTCCGAGGATCTGGCATACTACGGAGACGCGTCCGTTCCCGTTGCCGCGTATGAGTCGTTAACAGGCAGCGGGCTGTTCCCTTTTCGGGCACATCTGCTTGTTCATCACGAAGCCGTCGACAGGTGGAGTGCTCTGGACAAAACGACGGGACCTTATCTGGAATACGGAGCGATGAAAATCTTCGCAGACGGCGCGCTCGGCGGCAGAACGGCTCTGTTGAAAAAGCCTTATCATGATGATCCGTCGGTTTCCGGCGTTCAGGTGCACGATGACGAAACCCTTGCCGCTCTTGTTTATAAAGCGAGACAGAAAGGGATGGAGATCGCCGTGCACGCGATTGGCGACCTTGCATTTGAAAAGGTGCTCGATGTGATCGAAAGATACCCGGCAAAGCCCGGACAGCTAGACAGGCTCATTCATGCGCAAGTATTAGATCACGGTTTGATGGAAAGAGCCGCCCGGCTTCCGATCGGCCTTGATCTTCAGCCGCATTTTGTGGCCAGTGATTTTCCGTGGGTGATTGACAGGCTCGGAGAAGAGCGGATGAAAACGGCTTTTGCCTGGAAAACCCTGCTGTCGAAAGGGCTGCTGTGCGCCGGAGGTTCAGATGCCCCGATAGAACCGGCAGATCCCATTCTGGGCATTCAATCGGCTGTGCTCCGTACAAGCAAGCAGCATCCGGAAGGTCCGGCCTATTATGAAAAAGAGTGCCTGACCGTGTACGAAGCCATTCAGCTTTACACGGAGGGAAGCGCGGCAATCATCCATAAAGAACATAGCCGCGGACGGATAGCTTCCGGCTATGATGCCGACTTTACCGTTCTCAGCGGCGATCCGTTTAAAACGGACCCGAAAAAGCTTAATGAATTGGAAGCTGTCAAAACCATCGTCGGCGGCCGTATCGTATATGAAAAAGAGGACAGGCGTTAATGCCCGTCCTCTTTTTTTATGATAAAAATGAGCGCTTTACTTTTTCCCAGAAAGAGTTGTCTTTCAGTTTGACCGTTTTGATTTTTTTATCGGATAGTGTAATCTCAACCTTTTTGACATTTCTCGTGCTGAGCGCTTCATTATCAAGCCCGATAATCGGATGCTCATTGCCGTCCTGCACCACCTGCAGTGTCAGCTTCCGGTCCGCGCTTAAAATAAACGAAGATCCGAGGGTGCGGTATGTGTTGTTATTTAAAGAGGCCAGTTCGGATACCTGCATGCAGGAAATCAAAGGATCAACAACAGCGCCTGAAACGGATTTATTGTAGGCGGTGCTGCCTGTCGGGGTGGAAATGATCATGCCGTCGCCCCTGAAGGTCTCAAAGTGTAGATCATCAATTAACACATCCATCACAAATGTTTTAATAATGCTTGAACGGATGGAAACCTCGTTTAAACAGTGAAAATGATTGCTGCCGTCCACCGTTACGTGAATGAGCGGGTATTTTCTGACCTCAAGCTGTTCCGCGGTCATGCTGTCCGCCATTTTTTCAGGCTCATCGCTGTGAAAATCACAGTACAAATGGGCTTTTCCTTTTTTAGCGATGCCGACATACAGGCAGTCATCACGGAATCCGGTTTTTCTGACGGCCTGCAGAAATGAGCCGTCGCTGCCGATGCTGGCGATAATCCCGGCATCCTCCGGTTGGGCCGCAACTGTAAAACCGTGCGATTTGGCAAGCTGCTTCAGAGAGCTGACTTGTTCTTTTGTTTCGTTGTCTTGTTTGTGAAAAAAATAAACATTGCGGCGAAGATCGGTCATATCTCCATTCCCCTTTGCTGTCATATTTACGTTTTTCTCCCATCAGATATTGTGTTAAAATACCTGTGGCAATAGTGTAACATGTTTCCTGTTTATCCGTTAAGTGAAAGCGCTTCATGAAAAAAGTGAATCTTTTTTTCCAGGAGAACGTACGAATAGTGACAGAAAAGGAGGCAGAACAAATGAATGCAAAAAGATGGATTGCGCTCGTCATCGCCATCGGCATTTTCGGCGTATCAGTCATTGCAAGTGTGACCGTCGGGGTGCTGAAAAATGTCGGAGATACAAAGTCTGACTTTGCATCCCTGACAGATGACACAGAGGAAGTGACGCTTGATAAGGGAAGTCCCGGCAGTAAAATCGCCGTGCTTGAAGTGGACGGCACGATTGAGGATAACGGGGAGTCCGCAGGCCTGCTCAGCTCAGGCGGGTATGATCACAGATCATTTTTAAAACAAATAGAGCGTGCGAAAGAAGATAAAAGCGTCAAAGGAATTGTCCTGAAAATCAATTCCCCAGGCGGAGGCGTGTACGAAAGCGCAGAAATACATAAAAAATTGGAAGAACTAAAGAAAGAAACGAAGAAGCCGATTTATGTATCCATGGGCTCGATGGCGGCATCGGGAGGCTACTACATCTCAACGGCCGCTGATAAAATCTATGCTTCACCGGAAACGCTCACCGGCTCACTCGGCGTCATCATGGAAAGCGTCAATTATTCTAAGCTCGCTGATGAACTCGGCATCAAGTTTGAAACCATTAAAAGCGGTGCGCATAAAGACATCATGTCACCGACCCGCGACATGACGAAGGAAGAAAGAAGGATCATGCAGACGATGGTCAATGATTCTTATGAAGGATTTGTCAATGTCATTTCAAAAGGCCGGCACATGTCAAAAGCGGATGTGAAAAAAATTGCCGACGGCCGTGTTTACGACGGCAGACAAGCGAAAAAAATCGGCCTCGTTGATGATCTCGGTTTTTACGATGATACGATCAGCGCGATGAAAAAGGACCATAAAAATATGAAAAACGCTTCAGTCATCACGTATGAGGAAGGATTCGGATTAGGTTCGCTCTTTTCCATGAGCGCAGCGAAAATGTTTAAAAGCGAAATTGATTTTCTGAATATGAAAGAGCTCATTTCGCAATCCGGTTCGCCGCGGATGATGTATCTCTATGCAAAGTAGGGGGGAAGAAAGAATGGACGCAACTTACGAAGGCTTTCACGGCAAAGAAGAGGAAGCCGAACAACAGGGGGCGCTCGACCCGGCTTACGCGGGCTTTTGGATCCGGTTTTGGGCGTTTCTTCTCGATTGGCTGGTGATCTGGGGGCTTAACCATCTCATCGTTTCACCGGTGTTCACGCTGATGAATTTACCGAAAACAAGCGGAATGTTTACAATCTCAGCCTATTCCGTCACAACTTTGATCGTCTACCTCGCCTATTTTGTGTTCATGACAAAATGGTTTCATCAGACACTCGGCAAAATGGTCTTCGGGTTAAAGGTCACTTCTTTGACGCCCGGAAAACCGCTGACATGGGGCACCGTCATTTTCAGGGAAGCAGTGGGGCGTTATATCGATAAAATCTGGATTCTTTATATTGTCATTGCGTTTACGCCTAAGAAGCAGGGAATTCATGATCTTATCGCCGACACAACGGTGATTCACGAAGCACTGTACCGCAAATAAAAGCACTAAACCCGGATAAACATCCGGGTTTATTTTTTTTCGTTTTGGCGATAATGCAGCTAAGGAAGTGAAGCTTATGGGATATGCCGCAGCAGCTGTTATTCTCATTCTCATTTTGTTCTGGCTGCTCATGAGGATGAAAATCCATCTGACTTTCGAATATCTGCATGATAAAGATAACGACAAAATGACGTTTAAACTCTCTGCCTTATACGGGCTGATCCGTTTTAAAAAAACGTTGCCCGTTATTAAAGTAAACAGCGAAGATGCGTCAATTGATGTCAAGCAAGACACAAAATCTGAAATAAAGGGTCAGCACAAAGAGAAGAAAAAAATCACATATGAAGATGTCAAACAGACCATTCACAGAATAGAAATGATTCTGCAGCAGGTCGTCAGAATGCGTCAAATCGGCGCCTCATTTCTTGCGGGGGTCCGCGTGACGAAGTTCGAATGGGTGACGGTTATCGGAATAAAGGACGCCGCCGTTACGGGAATCGCCGCCGGCGGATTGTGGGCCGTAAAGGGAGGACTTACGGCGATGCTGTATGATCATCTGCGTTTCATACATAAACCGGTGTGCGAAGTCATTCCGTCTTTTCAAGTGCCTGCATCCAAGACGCATTTGCAGTGTATATTCTTTTTTCGTTTTGGACATCTTATAGGTGCAGCTTTCAAATTGCTCAAATACGGGCGGAACGGACTTTCTATCATACGAAAGAAACAGCCGGTTCCGGTTGCTTCAAAGAATGATTCATCAGTTTAAGGAGGAGCGCATATGGCAGACCATCCCATTCAAGGTTTAATGAAAACCGCTATGGAAAATTTAAAAGAAATGATTGACGTGAATACAATCATCGGCGATCCTGTTGAAACGCCTGACGGCAGCGTAATCTTAACGGTTTCAAAGGTCGGCTTCGGATTTGCGGCGGGCGGAAGCGAGTTTGGAGGAAAGCCGGCTGAAAAAAGAACCGATGATGATGAAAGAAAAGAGCAGAAGCTCCCGTTCGGCGGCGGAAGCGGCGGCGGAGTATCCATTACGCCGATTGCGTTTCTGATTGTCGGAACAAACGGCGTGCGCATGCTTCATTTAGACGAAAACACCCATCTGATTGATAAACTGTTAGACTCCGCGCCTCAAACGATTGAACGCATCCAGCATATGTTTAAAAAGAATGAAAAAGGCCGGAACCAAAAAAGAACGGATATCGATTTATAACAGAAAAGTTAACTGCCGCCCGCAGTTAGCTTTTTTTACGATGCGGCATAACCTTTGCAGTTTGCATAAAACTCGACTATGATAGAGCTATACATAGATAAAGGGAGGAATCAGAATGGCTGAAATTACATTTAAAGGCGGAGCCGTGACGCTGATCGGACAAGAAGTGAAACCGGGGGACCAAGCTCCTGACTTCACGGTTCTGACAAACGGATTAGAAGAGAAGACATTAGCAGATATGAAAGGGAAAGTAACGATCATATCCGTTATTCCTTCCATTGACACAGGCGTATGTGACGCGCAGACACGCCGCTTCAACGAAGAAGCCGCAAAACTCGGTGATGTGAACGTTTATACAATCAGCGCCGACCTTCCGTTTGCACAAGCGCGCTGGTGCGGAGCGAACGGAATTGATAAAGTTGAAACATTATCGGATCATAAAGAGATGTCATTTGGTGAAGCATTCGGTGTTCACATCAAAGAACTTCGTCTTTTGGCGCGTTCCGTATTCGTCCTTGATCAGGACGGAAAAGTCGTTTACGCGGAATACGTAAGTGAAGCGACAAACCACCCGAATTATGAAAAGCCTATCGAAGCTGCAAAAGCGTTAATCAAGTAAAGAGAGAAAAAGAGCTCCGGGTGCTGCCGCGGAGCTCTTTTCATGGCAAGGAGGAAACAGCATGCAACACGACCATGTCGGTCAGATTTATGAACTTTTAGATGAAGCCGCCCAAGTGATAGCAGAAGGCCTTCAGATTTCTTATATTGAGGGGCTTGCGGAAGCGGGAGAGATGTATTTTCTCGAAACGGCCGAACAGCTTCGGCTTCAGGAAAAACAAACCGGCGAGCTTAAAAGCCTGCTTGCGAAAGCAGACTTCAAACAATGGGAGTCTGAATGGATCCGCAAGGCGTTCCAGCTCGCCATTTTAAAAGGATTGAAAGATAAATCCCATCCGAACAGACAGATGACGCCTGATACGATCGGCCTTTTCATCAGTTACCTCGTGAATAAATTTGCGGGCGGCCAAAAAGGCCTGACATTGCTGGACCCAGCCTGCGGCACCGGAAACCTTCTATTGACCGCGGCAAACCAGCTTTCTGACAAAGCGGCAAAAAGCTTCGGCATTGAAATCGATGATGTCCTTCTGAAGATCGCTTATGCCCAGGCGAATCTGCAGGAAAAAGAAATGGAGCTGTTCTGCCAGGACAGTCTTCAGCCGTTATTTATCGAACCGGCTGATGCGGTCATCTGCGATTTGCCGGTCGGCTATTATCCGAATGACGAAGGCGCAGAAGCGTTTGAGCTGAAAGCGGATGAAGGCCACTCATTTGCCCACCACTTATTCATTGAGCAGAGCGTCAAGCATACAAAACCGGGCGGATACTTATTTTTTATGATTCCGAACCATCTGTTTGACAGCGCCCAAAGCGATAAACTGAAGCGGTTTTTTGCGGAAAAAGTGTATATCAACGCCCTACTTCAGCTGCCGGCTACTCTGTTTAAAGACGAAGCGCAGGCAAAGAGCATTTTAATTTTGCAGAAAAAAGGCGATGGCGCAAAGCCGCCGAAACAAACGCTTCTGGCCAATCTTCCCTCCTTCGCGAACCAGCAGGCGATGCGGGAGATGATGGCAAAATTGGATCAATGGATTCAAAAAGAAAAATAATGGCGAAAAAGCAGGGTGGGGACGCAAAATCCCGCACTGCTTTTTGCTTTTGAAAATGAATGGATATCAGGGTGCTGACACAACTTAAGGAAAGAACATAACATTCCGTAAGACCGAGCCGTCCATTTGGCACAGTGCAGATTTATCAGAAAATAATGACTTCATTTTGTAAGCGGTGCCAATATGGATGTTGACTTGAAATGCTGAGTTGACAATGTTTAAATGGAAAAGTCAGATATTTTTTGGACTGCAGTTACGGTCTGGGAAAAAAGAACGAAACAAACGAAGAAGAATTTTGATAGGAGCGTCATTTATGTCTAAAATTATTGCAATTAACGCAGGAAGCTCATCTTTAAAATTTCAGCTATTCGAAATGCCTTCAGAAAAGGTGCTAACAAAAGGTTTAGTAGAACGGATCGGTATCGCCGACAGCGTTTTCACAATCTCTGTTAACGGCGAAAAAAATACAGAAGTGACAGATATTCCGGATCATGCGGTCGCGGTGAAGATGCTGCTTCACAAGCTGACTGAATTCGGTATTATAAAGGATTTAAATGAAATTGACGGAATCGGCCACCGTGTTGTTCACGGCGGAGAAAAATTCAGCGATTCTGTTTTGCTTACGGATGAAACAACCCGTGAGATTGAAGAGATTTCAGAACTTGCGCCGCTTCACAACCCGGCTAACATCGTCGGCATTAAAGCCTTTAAAGAAGTGCTTCCGGATGTACCTGCGGTTGCAGTATTTGATACGGCGTTCCACCAAACGATGCCTGAGCAATCTTACTTGTACAGCCTTCCGTATGAATACTACGAGAAATACGGCATCCGCAAATACGGTTTCCACGGCACATCTCATAAATACGTGACACAGCGCGCAGCTGAGCTTCTTGGCCGTCCGATTGAAGACTTGCGCCTGATTTCCTGCCACCTGGGTAACGGAGCAAGTATCGCAGCCGTAGAAGGCGGAAAATCAATTGATACATCAATGGGCTTCACACCGCTTGCAGGTGTTGCGATGGGGACGCGTTCAGGAAACATCGACCCTGCATTGATTCCGTACATTATGGAAAAAACGGATCAGACGGCTGATGAAGTATTAAATACATTAAATAAAAAAAGCGGACTGCTTGGCATATCCGGTTTCTCAAGCGACCTTCGCGATATCGTAGAAGCTTCAAAAGAAGGCAACGAAAGAGCGGAAACGGCGCTTGAAGTGTTCGCAAGCAGAATCCATAAATACATCGGTTCTTACGCAGCGAGAATGAGCGGCGTTGACGCGATTATTTTCACTGCGGGTATCGGTGAAAACAGCGTTGAAGTCAGAGAACGCGTGCTTCGCGGCTTAGAATTCATGGGCGTTTATTGGGATCCTGCGCTGAACAATGTGCGCGGCGAGGAAGCGTTTATCAGCTACCCGCACTCTCCTGTCAAAGTCATCATTATTCCGACTGATGAAGAGGTCATGATCGCGCGCGACGTTGTCCGCCTTGCACAATAATGATCGAAAAAAAGCACATCCTTTAAGGATGTGCTTTTCTATTGAATGCTGAAGCACCAAACGTTACGATATGCTTAGTACATAAATGATGAGGTGAAACAATGAGTGTGCATGAACATAAACAGGAAGCCCCGTCATCGGTGCGCTGCAAAGTGATCACAGTCAGCGACACGAGAACGAAAGAAACCGATAAAAGCGGGCGCGTCATGATGGATTTCATCAGGGAAGCGGGATTTGAGACGGTCGCTTATGACATCGTAAAAGATGAGAAAGGTGAATTGCAGAAAGCCGTTTTATCCGGCTGTATGGATGAATATACAGATGCGGTGCTGTTAAACGGAGGAACGGGCATTGCCGAAAGGGATGTCACCATTGAAGCGGTCACGCCGCTGTTTTCAAAAGAGCTCCCGGGATTCGGCGAGCTGTTCCGCATGCTGAGCTATACGGAGGACATCGGTTCCGCCGCCATTTTGTCCAGAGCGGCAGCGGGTGTGATCCAAAATACCGCAGTCTTCTGCACGCCGGGCTCCTCAGGCGCCGTCAAGCTTGCAATGAAGAAATTGATTATTCCTGAACTGCCCCATGTGCTCCGGGAGATCCGAAAAGACTTATAAATGGATAAAAAGGCTTTGCTCCGCTCAAAAAATTGGGTGGAGTTTTTTTTATAAAAAGCTTGAAAAAACAGAATTTACTTGTTACAGTGTATACATACAAAATGCATTTTTATTAATTTAAACTAATTTTTATACAAAGGGAGCTTTTAACATGGCAGAACAGAAAAAAGTTGTATTGGCATACTCAGGAGGTCTTGATACTTCTGTAGCGATAAAATGGCTGCAAGAACAGGGATACGATGTGATTGCATGCTGCTTAGACGTAGGGGAAGGAAAGGATTTGGCATTCGTTCAGCAAAAAGCGCTGGAAGTAGGCGCCGTAAATTCGTATGTGATTGATGCAAAAGAAGAATTCGCCCAAGAGTACGCGCTTATTTCTATGCAGGCTCATACAATGTATGAAGGGAAGTATCCGCTCGTATCTGCACTGTCCCGCCCGTTAATCGCGAAAAAACTCGTTGAAGTCGCGGAAAAGGAAAACGCAGTGGCCGTGGCGCACGGCTGCACAGGAAAAGGCAATGATCAGGTTCGTTTTGAAGTATCCATTAAATCATTAAACCCTGATTTGGAGGTCATCGCTCCGGTCCGTGAGTGGCAATGGTCGCGTGAAGAAGAAATTGAATACGCCGCAAGCCGCGGCATACCGATTCCGATCAATCTTGACAGCCCTTATTCCATCGACCAGAATCTGTGGGGCCGCGCCAATGAATGCGGTATATTAGAAGACCCGTGGGCGGCGCCGCCTGAAGGGGCATATGACCTGACAGCATCTCTTGAAAATACGCCGGACGTTCCTGAAATCATCGAAATCGCATTTGAAGCCGGTGTGCCGGTTTCAATCGACGGTGTATCCTACCCGCTTGCTGATTTGATTCTCAAGCTGAATGAGACTGCCGGAAAACACGGCATCGGCCGGATTGACCATATCGAAAACCGCCTGGTCGGCATTAAGTCCCGTGAAGTTTATGAATGCCCGGGCGCAATGACTTTGATTACGGCTCACAAAGAGCTTGAGGATCTGACTTTAGTGAAAGAAGTGGCTCACTTCAAGCCGGCAATTGAACAAAAACTGTCTGAAATCATCTATAACGGTTTATGGTTCTCACCGTTAAAAGACGCGCTGCTTGCATTCCTGAAAGAAACCCAAAAGCACGTCACCGGCGTTGTGCGCGTTAAGCTGTTTAAAGGCCATGCCATTGTAGAAGGACGCAAGTCGGAATATTCTCTCTACGATGAAAAACTGGCGACATATACAAAAGACGATGCGTTTGACCATCATGCGGCAATCGGCTTTATCGAGCTTTGGGGACTGCCGACAAAAGTAAACAGCATTGTGAAAAAGAAGGAGCAGATTGAAGCATGAAGAAGCTTTGGGGAGGCCGTTTTCAAAAAACACCGGAAAAGTGGGTCGATGAGTTCGGTGCATCCATCACATTCGACCAAAACTTAGTCAAAGAGGATATTACAGGGTCTCTCGCTCATGCGGCAATGCTGAAAAAATGCGGCATTCTGACGGAGGAAGAAGAAGGCGCCATCCGTCAAGGGCTGCAGACCCTCCTGCAAAAAGCAGAGGAAGGGACGCTTGAATTCTCTGTTGATTATGAAGATATTCATTTGAACATTGAAAAAATGCTGATTGAAGAAATCGGACCGCTCGGCGGAAAGCTCCATACAGGCAGAAGCCGGAACGACCAAGTGGCGACAGACATGCATCTATATTTGAAAGATCATGTCTCCCATATCATCGGGCTGATTGAACAGTTCCAAAAAGCGCTGATCGAAAAAGCAGAGGCCAATGTCGAGACCATTCTGCCGGGGTACACCCATTTGCAGCGGGCCCAGCCGATTTCTTTCGCCCACCATCTGCTCGCCTATTTTTGGATGCTTGAACGGGATAAAGAGCGTTTCCGTGACGCGCTGAAGCGGATTAACATATCGCCTCTCGGATGCGGGGCGCTTGCCGGAACGACGTTTCCGATAGACCGCAGCTATTCGGCGGAGCTGCTCGGTTTTGACTCCATTTATGAGAACAGTCTTGACGGGGTCAGCGACAGAGATTTTATTCTCGAGTTTTTAAGCAGCAGCAGTATGCTGATGATGCACCTTTCACGTTTCTCGGAAGAAATCATTCTATGGTGCTCGCAGGAATTCAGATTCATTGAATTGGATGATACGTACGCAACGGGAAGCAGCATGATGCCGCAGAAGAAAAACCCGGACATGGCGGAGCTGATCCGCGGAAAAACCGGACGCGTATACGGTGATATGATGGGGCTTTTCACGATTATGAAAGGGCTCCCGCTCGCATACAACAAAGACCTTCAGGAAGATAAAGAAGGCATGTTTGACACGGTGAAAACCGTTGAAGGAAGCCTTCAGATTTTTACGGGCATGATTGAAACGATGACCGTAAACAAAGACATTATGAAACAGGCGACAAAACAAGATTTTTCAAACGCGACGGAACTTGCCGATTATTTAGCCAAAAAAGGCATGCCGTTCAGAGAAGCGCACGAAGTGGTCGGCAAGCTTGTGTACAGCTGTATTGAAAAAGGAATCTTTTTAAGTGATATGGCATTTGAAGAATTCCTTCAAGCCAGCCGTCTCTTTGAAGAAGATATTTATACCGTGCTCGATCCGCACCATGCGGTTGAAAAAAGAATGAGCGCCGGCGGAACGGGTTTTCAGCAGGTAAAACAGGCGCTCGTAAAAGCAAAAGCCTGCGCAGGCGTTTAATTTGCTAAAATTTCCTTCATATTTTCCTGTCATATCAGACACGCTACATCTATAATGATGGGAGGTAGAAGGAATGCGCAAAGAACAAGACCGTTACATCTATGATGAAAAAGAAAGTGAAGAAACGGCCCGGCTCATCTCAGAGGCATACCAAAGCGGTTATGTCGGTCTGGAGGAAGCCTCAGCCCCTTCAGAAAATTAAGCTGTCTGTAAAGACGGCTTTTTTCGTGCGGATGAAGTGCAAAAAAGTGATATTGCCGCTTGTTTATAGTAAAGTAGAGGGAGAAACGACTTTATTTTATTGAAGCGGCAACGTTGCCTGGGGAGGGTATTCAATGTGCGACATGCTCTAATCACTGCCGGCACGAAGGGATTGGGCCGAAAAGTGACTGAAATGCTGCTGGAAAAAGGCTTTTCGGTCACAGTGAATTACAGACAGGACGAAGAAGCCGTCGCTTGTCTGAAGGCTGATTATCCCCGGTGCCATGACAGATTGCAATTCGTTAAGGGCGATGTAACCCGAAAAGAAGATCTCATGCGGATCGCCGATGCAGCCCTTCAGCGGTTTGGAAGAATTGACATACTGATTAACAACGCCGGGCCGTACATATTTGAGCGCAAAAAGCTTGCCGATTACTCCGATGACGAATGGTATGGCATGCTTGAAGGGAATTTAAGCGCCGTTTTCCATCTGTTTAAAGCGGTTATCCCGGTAATGAGACAGCAGCGCTTCGGCCGGATTATTACATACGGCTTCCAAGGCGCAGACCATGCCCCCGGCTGGCTTCACCGTTCCGCTTTCGGAGCGGCTAAAGTCGGGTTGGCTTCGTTAACGAAAACAATCGCGATTGAAGAAGCCGAATCAGGCATCACGGCCAACATGGTCTGCCCGGGTGATATTGTAGGAGATATGAAAGAAGCGTCTATAGAAGAAGCAAGACGGAAAATCGGGAAAGAAAACACGCCGATCGGGAGGTCCGGAACCGGAGAAGACATTGCAAGAATCATCGCCTTCTTATGTGAAGAGGATTCCGATCTTGTCACCGGGACGGTCATAGAAGCAACTGGCGGGCTGAATGTGATTAACAGGCATCAATCCCTGTAAGTTTTTTCGTTTGTCAAAAAGGGAACTTGATAAATATTAATTTTTTATGAGGTGAAAACGATGAAAGTGACTTATCACGGACATTCTGTCATTCAAGTGGAAACGAAAACCCATAACATTATTTTTGATCCGTTCCTAACCGGAAACAGTCTGACCAATCTGAAGCCGGAAGAAGTGAAAGCGGATGTCATTCTGCTTACTCACGGACACAATGACCATGTCGGAGATACAGAGCAGATCGCCAAACAAAACGACGCACTCGTTATTGCGCCGAACGAACTGGCCGTTTATCTCGGTTTTAAAGGGTTAAACGTCCACCCGATGCATATCGGCGGGGCGCGCCAATTTGATTTCGGCAAAGTGAAACTGACACAGGCGTTCCACGGATCGGCGGTCACTGATGCAGAAAACAAAACCATCACATACACCGGGATGCCGGCCGGGATTTTATTAACGATTGACGGCAAAACGATTTTCCACGCCGGCGATACGGCGCTGTTCTCAGATATGAAACTGATCGGGGAACTGAATCACATTGACCTGGCGTTTCTGCCGATCGGTGATAATTTCACCATGGGGCCTGAAGATGCGAAACTCGCGGCTGAATGGCTGAGAGCGAAACAGGTCGTTCCCGTTCATTACAATACATTCCCCGTCATTGAACAGGACCCTGACGCTTTCGCTGAAAGTCTGCCCGGAGGCGTCGGTAAAGTCATGGCGGTCGGCGAGACCATTGAGCTTGCCTGACATATGTGTCAAAGACCTTCTGAACCAAACGTTCAGAAGGTCTTTTTGTGATGACGCCTTTTTTCGGGCGTCTCATTGCGAATGAATCCCCCGTGCCCTTATAATAAAAGCAGAAGACTGTCCTTAGAGGTGAAACGCTTGGCAACAAAGCATGAACAAATCCTATCGTACATAGATTCGCTTCCTGTCGGTGAAAAAATTTCGGTCAGAAGAATTGCGAAAGAAATGAAAGTCAGTGAGGGAACGGCTTACAGAGCCATTAAGGAAGCCGAAAATAAAGGGTTCGTTTCCACTATTGAACGTGTGGGAACCATCCGGATTGAACAGAAGAAAAAGGAAAATATCGAAAAGCTGACATACGCCGAGGTTGTCAACGTGATAGACGGCCAGGTGCTCGGCGGAAAAGCCGGTCTGCATAAAACGCTGAATAAGTTTGTGATCGGGGCGATGGAGCTTGACGCGATGATGCGTTATACGGCGGCGGGGAACCTGTTAATTGTCGGAAACAGAATCAATGCCCACCGCCAGGCGCTTGAAGCGGGCGCGGCTGTTTTGGTAACCGGAGGATTTAATACCGATGACAGCATTATCGAGCTGGCCGATATGCTTGAGCTTCCGATTCTCTCCACAAGCTATGATACCTTTACGGTAGCCGCGATGATCAACCGGGCGATCTATGATCAGCTCATAAAAAAAGAGATTGTGCTCGTGGAGGACATTTTGACTCCCGCCGATCGGACAGTGACGCTGTCTCCTAAAGATAAACTGGAGAAATGGTACGAAAAAAACGATGAAACCGGACACGGCCGCTTTCCGGTTATCGATCAGCAGATGAAAATCCACGGGATCCTCACACCGAAAGATATCGCCGGACATGACAGGTCAGTCCCGATTGAAAAAGTAATGACCAAAAACCCTGTCACGGTAATCGGGAAAACGTCTGTCGCCTCAGCGGCTCAAATGATGGTTTGGGAAGGAATCGAAGTGCTCCCGGTGACAGACGGGAACCACAGACTGATCGGCATGATCAGCCGTCAGGACGTCTTAAAAGCGCTGCAAATGATTCAAAAGCAGCCTCAGGTCGGGGAAAAACTTGATGATATCGTTTCAAGGGGATTTAAAGAAGAGGAAGATGACAAAACGCCGGCCGTTTATCAATATGAAGTCACGCCGCAGATGACCAATCAGCTCGGGACGATTTCTTACGGGGTGTTTACAACGATTTTAACTCAGGCCGCCAGCCGATTTTTACGGTCCCGCAAACGCGGCGAGCTGGTCATTGAAAGCATTACGATTTTCTTCTTAAAGCCCGTGCAGATGGAATCGGTCATTGAAGTGAAGCCGCGCATTTTAGAAGCGGGCCGGAAATTCGGAAAAATGGAAGTGGAAGTGTCAAGCCAAAGCGGCATTGTTTCAAAAGCGATGCTCATGGTGCAGCTGATGGAGAGAAGTTAAGGGACGCATCTCGGTCCCTTGACATTCATTATGCGTGGTCTCTCTCCGCTTCTTTTGCATGGATGGGTTCATAATGCTTATAGGCTTTATACCCTGCCCATGCGCTGCCTGCTCCGATTAAAATGAAGACGCCGCCGATGACGAGGGTCAGGACGGAGTGAAACAGAATCATTTGGTTTACTCCGTACAAAAGCACCAGCGCGCCTAACGCCATACTTGATTTAGCCGAAAAACATTCCTTCTCCAGCGCCCGTTTCGTCTGGATGCCTTTTACTTTGTAATACACGTAAAAGCAGGCAGAAAGCCCGATGAGAAAAACAAAAACCAGCATAAATGAAATCCTCCATTATATGAGTTTGCAAAACCGTTTATACCATTGCTGAAAGATTTTCCTTTTCCACGGATAAAGAGTATGATTAAATGAATAAAAACAAAAGGAGAAAACGATGAAATCCGAATTGATCAGAACCATATCATTATATGACACCATTATCTTACATAGACATGTGAGGCCTGACCCGGACGCTTACGGATCACAGTGCGGCCTTACGGAAATCCTGCGGGAAACGTATCCCGAAAAAAATATTTTTGCCGTCGGACAGCCTGAGCCGTCCCTGTCTTTCTTATATTCCCTCGATGAGGTGGGTGACGAAGCCTACAAAGATGCTCTTGTCATCGTGTGCGACACCGCAAACCAAGCACGGATCGACGATCAGCGCTACCATTCCGGCGCAAAGCTCATGAAAATAGACCACCATCCAAATGAAGATCCGTATGGCGATCTGTTATGGGTCGATACGAATGCAAGCTCCGTAAGCGAAATGATCTATGAGCTGTACCTGGAAGGAAAGCAGCACGGCTGGAAGCTGAATACGAAAGCAGCTGAGCTGATCTACGCGGGTATCGTCGGTGATACGGGACGCTTCTTATTCCCGAACACCACAAAAAAGACATTAAAATACGCGGGAGAGCTCATTGAGTTCCCATTTTCATCGTCAGAGCTGTTTAATCAATTGTATGAAACGAAATTAAATGTGGTGAAGCTGAATGGCTTTATTTATCAAAATGTGTCATTGTCTGAAAACGGCGTCGCTTCCGTTTTCATTAAAAAAGACATTTTGGAGACATATGGAACCACCGCTTCTGAAGCGTCGCAGCTCGTCGGAACACTCGGAAATATTTCCGGTATTCGCGCTTGGGTGTTTTTCGTAGAAGAAGACGACCAAATCAGAGTCCGGTTCCGTTCAAAAGGTCCGGTCATCAACGGAATTGCCCGGAAATACAATGGCGGCGGACATCCGCTTGCAGCCGGCGCATCCATCTTCAGCTGGGATGAAACCGGTCCGATTCTTGCTGATCTTGAAGAGATATGTAACGAACACAAGTAGAGGGGAGACCCTCTTTCTTAGTGTTCATCTGTCACGGGGATGAACCAGCAGCCGAATTCAGTCAGGTCTTCGTAGACGCGGAGATTACAGATTTGGAGTTCTTTTTTTATGAGGGAAGCGAGTGTGTCTGTTTCTGCATATGCGGAATAGCCTTTTCTGATTCGGTCTGCATGATCTTTTGCCAGGCGGCGTTCACTAAAAACCTCCATTTTCCCTTCCTCCCTTCAGAAGCATTGAAAATGTCTCATTTACAGTTTATAAAAAAGCGGAGAAAAAAGCGACAGATCTATGGAAATTTTTTAAAAATGACATAATTACGTCGCAAAAGAAATATGAATTTCGACAGACAATCTCGTATAAATCGTCAGTTCCTTTACTTGAGCTTTATATTCCTTTTCATTTATGGTGTACACCTTGTTTTCAATCGTCCGTTTTAAAAGCTCCTTTGTTTTATACACGCTCTCAATATCCTTTGTGATGACTTCAGAAATATCATCTTTCACCTGTTCTTCAAATTTCATCTTATCAGGCTGGGCGATTCTGTATTTTTCCCCATTGATCAGCTTAACATCAACACTTTGGATAAGCAGTCTTTGTTTATTATCCTCATTTAATTTATGAAGATCTTTCTGATAGATGGAGATCTGGTTTTTCAAATCCCGTGCGTGCTCCCGCTGTTTTTCAATTAACGTCACCTGTTCTTCCTGAAACGTTCCGTATGTAAACAGAAAGAACAGCCAGCTGACGATGGCTCCGCACATCATTCCCGCAAAAAAACGCTGCCATCCCGGTTTTTTATAATACTCGGGAATTCTCATGAAGGCATATTCTCCTGAGCCAGCCATGACACAATCAGCCAGCCGGTCTGCGCGCCGCCCATCGCTGAAATAATTAATAGAAGCTGTTTGAAGATGTCGCGCGTGTTGCCTTCAAACAGCCCCCGCTCAAAACTGTATACCGCGTCAAATGTTCCTCCGATGGCCGCGACAAGCGCCCAGATCTTCAGCCTGTTCGCCAATTTTGTAATCGCCGTCAGCGGAGGCTCGCCTGATAAATAAGCTCCGACGCCGCCGATGAGCGCTCCGCCGAGCAAAACGCCGAGGGCGATAAAATAACTGCTGATAAAATTCGCCATAAAGCCGGCTTCCTGATCCATATATACACCACCTCACTTTTCTATCATATTGAGCAAAGCGGACAAGTATGATGATGAGTCAAAAAAGAACATTTGTTTCTTAAGAAAACCCGTCTTATAATGTAGAAAGGCAAAATGAACGTATACGGAAAGGAGTGGCGGCATTGTCTTTTGTTCATCTGCAAGTACATAGCGGCTACAGCCTGTTAAACAGCGCCGCTTCTGTAAAAGATCTTGTTACACAAGCGAAGGAGCTCGGTTATTCTTCATTGGCGCTGACCGACGAAAATGTGCTGTACGGCGCCATTGAGTTTTATAAAGCATGCAAGTCAAACGGAATAAAGCCGATTATCGGTCTGACCGCTTCTATATACACGGACGAAACGGAACTTGAAGCACACCCGCTTGTTCTTTTGGCGGAGACAAACACCGGATATCAGAACCTGCTGAAAATCTCAAGTGCGCTGCAATCCATAGCAAAGGGCGGCATGAAGCGAAAATGGATGAAGAGCTATCATGAGGGGCTGATCGCCATTACGCCCGGTGAAAACGGGTACATTGAAGGTCTGCTGCAAGCCGGGAAATTTGAAGAAGCGGTCAAAGCTGCCGAAGGATTCCGGGAACTGTTCGGAGAAGGCCGTTTTTATTTAGGATACCAGCCGTTCAAAGGTCATGAGACGTTATCGGAAGATATTCTCCGCCTGTCAGCCGAGACGGAAATCCCAGTCTGCGCGGCGGGGGATGTCCGTTATATCAAGAAAGAAGATCAAGATGCGTACCGCTGTCTGTGCGCCATTAAAGCCGGTGAGAAATGGGAGGATCAGAGCGGGAATCTGCCGGATTTACACTTGAGGCCGCCTGAAGAGATGGCGGAGCTTTACACGCGGCATCCGGAAGCGATTGAAGCATCCGCGCGTATCGCCGGGCAATGCCGGGTCGATGTCAGCCTCGGACAGACACGCCTTCCGTCTTTTCCGGCGCCGGACGGCAAATCAGCCGATGATTATTTGGCGGAAGTCTGTCACGAGGGGCTGCGTCTCCGTTTCGGCACTCCTGATGAGCGCGCCGTGCGCCGGCTTGAATATGAGCTGGACGTCATCAGGCGCATGAAATTCAGTGATTATTTTCTCATCGTATGGGACTTTATGAAGTACGCGCATGAAAAGGGCATTGTGACAGGCCCGGGAAGAGGATCTGCGGCAGGCTCGCTTGTCGCTTACTCTCTTTTCATTACAGACGTGGATCCGCTGAAACATTCTCTGCTGTTTGAAAGGTTTCTTAATCCTGAGAGGATCAGCATGCCCGATATTGATATCGATTTCCCAGATACGAGAAGGGATGAGGTCATTCAGTATGTACAAAATAAGTACGGGGCCATGCACGTCGCCCAGATTATCACCTTCGGAACATTGGCCGCAAAGGCGGCGTTAAGAGACACTGGAAGAGTGTTCGGGATCAATCCGAAAGAAGCTGACCAGCTTGCCCGCCTGATTCCGTCAAAGCCGGGAATGACGCTTGAGGAAGCGAGGCGGCAGTCCGCTCAGCTGAACAGGCGGCTGTCTGAATCCGCCGTTCTTCATAAAGTGTTTCAGATCGCCAGGAAAATTGAAGGTCTTCCGAGGCATACGTCAACACACGCGGCCGGCGTTGTTCTCAGTAAAGATCCGCTTTCTGAAGTTGTCCCTCTTCAAGAAGGGCATGACGGCGTGTATTTAACGCAGTATGCGATGGATCACTTGGAAGATCTGGGTCTTTTAAAAATGGACTTTTTAGGTTTGCGCAACCTGACGCTTATTGAATCCATTAAAACGATGATTGAAAAAGAGACGAATACGAAAATTGATTTTTCCGAGATTTCTTACCAGGATGAAAAAACGTTCTCCCTGTTGTCAAACGGCGATACGACGGGCATTTTTCAGCTGGAATCATCAGGGATGAGGAGCGTGCTGAAGCGACTGAAGCCGTCGAGGCTTGAAGATATTGTCGCGGTGAATGCGCTTTACAGACCGGGACCGATGGAAAATATTCCATTATTTATCGATCGGAAGCACGGGCGGGCGCGTGTGGAAGTGCCGCATGAGGATGTAAGAAATATTCTCAGTGACACGTACGGCGTCATCGTCTATCAGGAGCAGATTATGATGATCGCCTCGCGGATGGCAGGGTTTTCATTAGGTGAAGCGGATCTGCTCAGACGGGCTGTCAGCAAAAAACAAAAAGACATTCTGGACAGAGAGCGAAGCCATTTTGTTGAAGGGTGCTTAAAAAAGGAGTATTCTGTAGTCACTGCAAACGAGGTCTACGATCTGATTGTCAAATTCGCCAACTACGGATTTAACAGAAGCCATGCTGTCGCATACAGCATGATCGGCTATCAGCTCGCCTATTTAAAAGCGCACTATCCTTTATATTTTATGTGCGGTCTTTTGACGAGCGTCATCGGCAATGAGGACAAAATATCGCAATATTTGCATGAAGCGAAGGGGAGCGGGATCCAAGTTCTTCCGCCGTCAATAAACAAGAGCGGTTTTCCGTTTGCGCCGGAAAACGGAGCCGTCAGATACAGTTTGCGGGCCGTGAAAAACGTAGGCGTCTCGGCAGTGAAAGATATTTATAAAGCAAGAACACATAAACCGTTCGAGGATCTTTTCGATTTCTGCTTTCGCGTACCTGCAAAAAGCGTTAATCGGAAAACAATCGAAGCCCTTATATTTTCTGGCGCCATGGACGAATTCAATCAAAACCGCGCCTCCTTGCTGGCCTCCGTTGATGTCGCTTTAGAGCACGCTGAACTTTTTCGTGCAGATGATGATCAAATGGGATTGTTTTTGGAAGAATCGTTCTCCATTAAGCCAAAATATGTAGAGGCTGAGGAATTTCCGCTCGTGGACAAGCTTCGGTTTGAAAAAGAAGCTCTCGGTGTTTATTTCTCAAGCCATCCTTTGTCCGCTTTCAGGGATCTCTTGAAAAAACGGAGTGCGCAAGCGATCGCAAAAGCGCGGCAGATGCCTAAGGGGCAGCTGTCGATCGGCGCTTTGCTCGCAGGCATCAAAACGATTCGGACAAAGACAGGTCAGCATATGGCGTTTCTCACATTAAGCGACGAAACGGGAGAAATGGAAGCCGTCGTGTTTCCTGACCAATACAGAAGGCTGTCTCCGCTGTTAAAAGAAGGCGCGCTTTTATTCGCCGCCGGAAAAATGGAAGAGCGGCAGGAGAAGACACAATTCATCATGTCATCCGCCTCTCTCCTTGAGGAGACGGAGACAGAGACAGGCAGAGCGCCGTCTGTTTACATCAAAATCGAAGGCGGCCGGCACAATCAGGAGTTTTTGGAAAAGATGAAGCGTATTTTACTGGAGCATAAAGGGGAAACCGGCGTTTATCTTTATTATGAAAAAGACAAGCAGACCATCAGGCTGCCCGACACCTTTCATATTCAGGCGGACCATCAGGCGTTATACCGTTTAAAAGAGCTGCTGGGCCGCGAAAACGTCGTGTTAAAATAGTGGTAACAACAATGGTTTTGTTATACAATTGAAACAATTGTGCTATCTTATTTAAAGATTCTGAAATTTTTCACCTCCAGAGATTGTACCAGTCTATGCGGCAGAATATGTAACAAAGTACTTAAAAGGAGTGTTTAGCATGTCATTAAGAGAAGAAGCGTTACATTTACACAAAGTAAACCAAGGAAAGCTTGAATCAAAAGCAAAGGTGGAAGTCAGAAATGCGGACGATTTAAGCCTTGCCTACTCTCCGGGGGTAGCTGAGCCTTGTAAAGAGATTTATGACGATAAAAATAAAGTATATGATTATACAATGAAGGGGAACATGGTAGCAGTCGTAACAGACGGATCAGCAGTTCTCGGTCTCGGAAATATCGGGCCTGAAGCTTCACTTCCGGTCATGGAAGGAAAAGCGGTTCTGTTCAAAAGCTTCGCGGGCGTGGACGCATTCCCGATCGCGCTCAACACAAACGACGTGGACAAAATCATCGACACGGTGAAGCTGCTTGAACCGACATTCGGCGGTGTCAATCTTGAAGATATTGCGGCGCCGAACTGTTTTATCATTGAAGAGCGCCTGAAAAAAGAAACAAACATTCCGGTTTTCCACGATGATCAGCACGGCACTGCCATCGTAACTGTAGCCGGACTTGTAAACGCGCTGAAATTATCAGGAAAATCCATGTCATCCATTAAAGTTGTGGCAAACGGAGCGGGAGCAGCAGGCATCGCGATCATCAAGCTTCTTTACCATTTCGGCGTTCGCGACATCGTGATGTGCGACTCTAAAGGAGCCATTTACGAAGGGCGTCCTGCCGGCATGAATGCGGTGAAAAACGAAGTGGCCAAGTTTACAAACCAAGACCGCAATGACGGTTCGCTGCAGGATGTCATTAAAGATGCAGACGTCTTTATCGGCGTATCAGTCGAAGGCGCTCTGACGAAAGAAATGGTGGAAAGCATGGCGAAAGATCCGATTATTTTCGCAATGGCCAACCCGAATCCGGAAATCATGCCTGAAGACGCGCGCGCAGCCGGCGCAAGCGTAATCGGAACAGGCCGTTCTGACTTCCCGAACCAGGTCAACAACGTACTTGCATTCCCTGGAATCTTCCGCGGAGCGCTTGACGTTCGCGCGACTCACATCAACGAAGAAATGAAAATAGCTGCGGTTGAAGCGATCGCTTCCCTCGTTTCAGAGGATGAATTAAGCGCGGATTATGTCATCCCGGCTCCATTTGACAAACGCGTGGCTCCTGCCGTTGCGAAAGCCGTTGCGAAAGCGGCGATGGAAACGGGCGTCGCCAGAATTACGGTCGACCCTGAAGAAGTGGCTGAAAAAACAAGACAGCTCACGGTCATCGGTGAATAATAACACAAAAAGAATTGGCAGCGCGTTGGGAAAAACAACGCGCTGCTGTTCAATATACGGACTGCTGGCATTTTTTTAAGGGCAGGTCTTAAAAAAATTTCAGCAGAATCTTTATTTCTTTTGAAAACGCTGACAGATAAGGCTGAGCAACGCTTTTAAAGGTCTGTTATCCGTCCGTTTCCGCCTGCTTTTCAGCAAAAAATGTCGAATGGAGGATGACACCGTTTGACAAAAAAAGTACAATAGTTTCGGTAAAGTTATTATTAAGTCTATCTAATCGGAAGACATGCAGTGAAGAGAACCCTTCACAAAAGGGAGGTAATCATTTGTTAAAGGATATATTCACAAAAAAGAAAAAATATGCTTCCGTGCCGTCTGAGCAGGCAAAACATGATGTTCCGGAAGGCATTATGACAAAGTGCCCCAAATGTAAAAAAATCATGCTCACAAAAGAGTTAGATAAAAACCTGCGCGTCTGCATGAACTGCGGGCACCATTTCCCGATGAATGCAAAGCAGCGCATTGAAATCCTCCTGGATGAAGATTCATTCGAAGAATTCAACCAGGGAATGATATCTGAAAATCCGCTCGGTTTCCCGGGATACTTAGAAAAAATCGAAAAAGACCGTGAGAAAACATCGCAGAATGAAGCGGTTGTTACCGGAAAAGGGACCATCAGCGGATTCCCTGCCGTAATCGCGATCATGGATTCGACATTCCGCATGGGCAGCATGGGCTCGGTTGTCGGCGAAAAAATCACGCTGGCAATTGAAAAAGCGAAAGAGGAAAAAGTCCCATTCATCATCTTTACCGCTTCCGGCGGCGCACGTATGCAGGAAGGGGTCTTAAGCCTTATGCAGATGGCGAAGACAAGCTCTGCATTGAAACTGTTCAGTGAAGAGCAGGGGCTGATTATTTCGGTTATGACCCACCCGACGACTGGCGGCGTATCGGCCAGTTTCGCGTCTCTCGGTGATTATAATTTCGCTGAACCGGGCGCCTTGATCGGATTTGCCGGAAGACGTATTATTGAACAGACGATCGGAGAAAAACTGCCGGAGGATTTCCAGACGGCGGAATTTTTATTAAAGCACGGCCAGCTTGATGCGGTGATTCACAGAAACGACATGAAAGACAAACTCGCATTTCTGCTGGACATGCACCAAACAGGAGGTGAGCATGAGTGGCTGCAAGATTAGAATTTGAAAAACCGGTGATTGAACTGCAGACAAAAATCGCCGAACTGAAAAAATTCACCCAAGATTCGGAGATGGATTTAAGCGCTGAAATCGCAAGGCTTGAAGACCGGCTCAGCAAGCTCCAGGATGAAATTTATAAAAACCTGAAGCCTTGGGACAGAGTGCAGATCGCACGCCTTCCCGAACGGCCGACGACCCTTGATTACATTCAATACCTGTTTACCGACTTTTTTGAGTGCCACGGAGACAGAACATACGGAGACGATGCTGCGATTGTCGGCGGAGTTGCCAAATATCACGGCATGCCGGTTACCGTCATCGGTCATCAGCGCGGAAAAGACACGAAAGAAAACCTTGTCCGCAATTTCGGAATGCCTCACCCTGAGGGCTACCGTAAAGCGCTTCGCCTCATGAAGCAGGCGGATAAGTTTAACCGCCCGATTATCTGCTTCATCGACACGAAGGGAGCGTATCCGGGCAAAGCGGCGGAGGAACGGGGACAAAGTGAAGCCATTGCTAAGAACCTGTTCGAAATGGCCGGCCTGACAGTGCCTGTCGTTTGTATCGTCATCGGCGAAGGCGGCAGCGGAGGGGCGCTTGCATTAGGTGTGGGCAACCGCATGCTGATGCTGGAGAACTCGACGTATTCCGTTATTTCTCCTGAAGGAGCCGCGTCCATTTTGTGGAAAGATTCCAGCCTTGCCAAAAAAGCGGCTGAAACCATGAAGATTACTGCGCCCGATTTATTAGAATTAGGAATTATAGATCATATGATTAAAGAAGTGAAGGGCGGAGCTCACCATGATATTAAGCAGCAGGCGGGCTACATTGACGGCATCCTTAAAGAAACATTAAAATCTCTTCTTCCATTGAACGCCGAAGAATTGATCTCACAGCGCTACGAAAAATACAAAGCCATCGGAAAAGTTTCGGTTGAGGATCAATATATCGGGGCAAACTGAATAGACGTGAAGCCTATGGCTCACGTTTATTTTTTGTGTTTTTTGTGATATTCCTTAAATTTTATTTAAAAACAGTTTATTTAATTGTATAATAGGTAAGGTTTCATGGGAGCTCAGGCGTCCCTTTTCATTGTTTTAGGGCAATGATCATGATATGTTTAACATATATATGTTGCTGAGGTGAATAGGAAATGAAGCGTATAGGAGTATTAACGAGCGGCGGGGATTCCCCGGGGATGAACGCAGCGGTGCGAGCGGTTGTGCGTAAAGCTATCTATCACGATGTAGAAGTTTACGGAATTTATAACGGTTATTCAGGATTAATCAACGGAAAAATAGAGAAACTGGAGCTTGGTTCGGTCGGTGACATCATCCACCGCGGAGGAACAAAGCTGTATACAGCCAGATGTCCTGAATTCAAAACAGTTGAAGGCCGTGAAAAAGGAATCGAAAATTTAAAGAGACTCGGCATTGAAGGTCTTGTCGTGATCGGCGGAGACGGTTCGTACATGGGTGCGAAAAAATTAACGGAACACGGGTTTCCGTGTGTAGGTGTACCGGGTACGATAGATAATGACATCCCGGGAACTGATTTTACGATCGGATTTGATACGGCGTTAAATACCGTAATTGATGCGATTGATAAAATCCGTGACACAGCTACGTCGCATGAGCGTACATACGTAATTGAAGTGATGGGACGCCATGCAGGCGACATTGCTTTATGGGCAGGTCTTGCAGGCGGAGCGGAATCCATTTTAATCCCTGAAGCGGACTACGATATGGAGGAAATTATCGGCCGTTTGAAGAGAGGGCACGACCGCGGCAAAAAACACAGTATCATCATCGTTGCTGAGGGGGTAGGCAGCGGGGTTGAATTCGGAAAACGCATCGAAGAAGAAACAAACCTTGAAACACGGGTATCCGTTTTAGGGCACATCCAGCGCGGCGGATCTCCAAGCGCTTCTGACCGGGTTCTTGCAAGCCGCCTCGGCGCTTACGCGGTTGAGCTTCTGCTTAAAGGAAAAGGCGGACGCTGCGTAGGTATACAAAACAACAAGCTTGTAGACCATGATATTATAGAAATTTTAGAATCAAAACATACTGTTGAACCAAACATGTATCAGCTTTCAAAAGAACTGTCTATTTAAGACGGAAGAAGCTGAAGATTTCAGAAGGAAGTGAACGAGTTGAAAAAAACAAAAATCGTTTGTACAATCGGTCCGGCCAGTGAAAGTGTAGAAATGCTGACAAAATTGATGGAAGCGGGTATGAACGTTGCTCGTCTGAATTTTTCACACGGTGATTTCGAAGAGCACGGCGCAAGAATCAAAAACATCAGAGAAGCAAGCAAAAAGCTCGGCAAAAACGTGGGGATTCTCCTCGATACGAAAGGTCCGGAAATCCGCACGCACGATATGGAAAACGGCGCGCTTGAGCTTCAGGCGGGAAATGAAATTATCGTTTCTACAAAACAGGTACTGGGAACGCTTGAAAAATTCTCAGTTTCTTATGAAGGCCTGGCAGACGACGTGTCAGCAGGATCTATCATCCTGCTGGATGACGGTTTAATCGGATTGGAAGTGATTGAATCAAATCCGGAAAAACACGAAATCAAAACAAAAATCTTAAACAGCGGCACGCTGAAAAATAAAAAAGGCGTAAACGTTCCCGGTGTCAGCGTCAACCTTCCGGGAATTACTGAAAAAGACGCTAAAGACATCGTCTTCGGTATCGAGCAAGGCGTTGATTTCATCGCTGCGTCATTTGTACGCCGCTCTACGGATGTTCTGGAAATCCGCGAACTGCTTGAAGAGCATAACGCGTCTGACATTCAAATCATCCCTAAAATTGAGAACCAGGAAGGCGTAGACAATCTGGATGCGATCCTGGAAGTATCTGACGGCTTAATGGTAGCGCGCGGAGACCTCGGCGTAGAGATTCCGGCTGAAGAAGTGCCGCTCGTGCAAAAAGAAATGATCAAAAAATGCAACGCGCTCGGCAAACCGGTTATTACCGCGACTCAAATGCTTGACAGCATGCAGCGCAACCCACGTCCGACACGCGCTGAAGCAAGTGACGTTGCCAACGCTATTTTCGACGGCACAGATGCGATCATGCTTTCCGGTGAGACGGCTGCGGGACAATATCCTGTTGAGGCGGTTCAAACAATGTTTAACATCGCCACACGCACGGAAGAATCTCTGAACTACAAAGAAATTCTGTCTAAACGCAGAGACCAGGTCGGCATGACGATTACTGATGCGATCGGTCAATCCGTTGCGCACACGGCAATCAATCTGAACGCGGCAGCTATCGTTACGCCTACAGAAAGCGGCCATACGGCGCGTATGATCGCGAAATACCGTCCGCAGGCTCCGATTGTAGCCGTTACAGTGAATGAGTCTGTATCACGCAAACTCGGCCTTGTATTCGGTGTCTTCCCGGCAAGCGGCCAAAACGCGAATTCTACAGATGAAATGCTTGAAGATGCAGTTCAAAAATCACTTGACAGCGGAATCGTGAAACACGGTGATTTGATTGTCATTACAGCCGGTTCTGTCGGTGAATCAGGTACGACGAATCTGATGAAAGTTCACACTGTCGGCAGCATTATCGCAAAAGGACAAGGCATCGGACGCAAATCAGCATTCGGTCCGGTTGTTGTTGCAAAAAATGCGAAGGAAGCTGAACAAAAAATGACAGACGGCGCAGTATTGGTTGCTTCAAGCACTGACCGTGACATGATCGCTTCGCTTGAAAAAGCATCAGCGCTCATCACGGAAGAAGGCGGACTGACAAGCCATGCCGCAGTAGTCGGTTTAAGCTTGGGCATTCCGGTTATCGTCGGTCTGGAGAACGCAACTTCAGTTTTAACAGAAGGACAGGTTATCACAGTTGACGCTGCCCGTGGCGCTGTGTATGAAGGCCGCGCAAGCGTTCTTTAAACAGCTTTAAACAAGAGAGGGGGGTTATCCCTTCTCTTTTGTCTTTAGGTTGATTTTCCTATTCCCATGCGGACGGTGACGCGCTTTTAGAAGGACAGGAGGGCAGAAAAATGAGAGTTTTATTCTTACTGTTTATCGTATGTCCGGCAATTGAAATCGGCTTGTTTCTGCTGGCGGGAAAATGGCTCGGCGTTTTTCCGACCGTCCTTCTCATCATTTTGACAGGCGTGCTAGGCGCCTTGGTGGCAAAAAGACAGGGAATTGATGTATATCATCGGGTAATGCGCGACCTTCAGCACGGCAGCATGCCGGGGGACGCGCTTCTTGATGGAATATGCGTCTTTATCGGAGGCCTGCTTTTGATGCTTCCGGGTTTTTTGTCCGATATTGCAGGGGCTTGTCTTCTGATTCCGTTCACTCGGAACCGCATGAAGCCGCTTTTGTTCAAATGGCTGAGAGGAATGTCAAAAAACAAGCGGATCATTATCAAATAAAAACGGCAGCCTTCTTGCAGGGCTGCTGTTTTTATTTGGACTGGACAGTAATATAGGCCCATATTTCTTTTAAAGCGCCCGTTGTGATAAAGGCCTGAATGAAAACGAGCAGCGCAGGCCCCGCAGCCAGTCCTAAAATTCCGAACAGCTTAAAACCGGCAAACAGGGCGATTAAGGTCGCAAGCGGATCAAGCCCGATTGACTTGCTTAAAATCTTCGGCTCCGTCAGCTGGCGCTGAATGAGAACCACTATATATAAAATACCGAGACCGATCGCTTGGGGAAGCTGACCGGCAATGGCCAAATACATAATCCAGGGAACAAATACCGATCCGGCGCCGAGATACGGGAGAAGATCCACCAGGCCGATAAAAAAGGCAATGGTCGCCGCATGCTCAATTCCTAAAAGAAACAGTCCGATAAAGACAATGATCATCGTAAAAAGGATGAGCACGGCCTGCGCCTTAATGAAACCGGCCATCGCTTTTTTCAGTTCTCCCGACACGGCCTTGGCGTTTGCCGAAACGCGTTCCGGAAGAATGGAATAAAGCATCGCTTTCAGCTTGTGCCAGTCCTTTGTCATAAAAAAAGTCGCCAGCATTGCGAATACGAAGACGGCAGCCGTATTGGGAAGGAAGGCAATCCATTTCGGCACCAGCTCTAAAAGATGTGATAGCATCAGCCCCGCATTTTTAGCGGCTGTATCACCGAGGGTCTGAATATGCGTCACGATGGATGCCTGCTGATTGGTTTCCAGCCCGTTAAATAAGACGGTCAGCTCGTGGTACAATGGCTGAATGCGGGAAGTGAAGAACTCCTCGCAATACGTTATAAAGGCGCTGATATGGGGAGGGAGCGTTTTGGCCAGATAGGCGGTTCCCGAGATGATTTCCGCAACGAGAAAAGTCGCAGCGCCAAGAAGAATCAGCAAAAAGAAGACCAGGACAATGACTGTATTGACTGATCGGGGCAGCCCCGTCAGTTTGTCCAGCCAGTCAACGACGGGAATGATCGCCGATGACAGAATAAGGGCGATCAGAAACGGATAAGTTAACGGGAATGAGGCGTAACCGGCCGCTAAAGCGCCGCCGGCCGCAGCTAGTACAAACAGCGCGCGGAAAAAAACAGTTGCATAGTGCGGATTCACATCGATCCTCCTCTCGGTCGGCACGTCCTATTACATTAGTTTATTCGTCAAAAAAAAGGATATGAATACAGTTATGATGAAGGATGGTGCTTTCAGGATGTTTACACAGGCGAATTTATTTTTACTATTATTGCTGGCCATCGCATTGATAGCCAAAAACCAGTCATTGCTTTTTGCCGTCGGCTTTCTCATTGTGATAAAAGCGGTCGGTCTTGATCAGAAATTGTTCCCGGTGATTCAGTCAAAAGGAATCAACTGGGGGGTCACCGTCATTACAATCGCTGTTTTAGTGCCGATTGCGACAGGTGACATCGGTTTTAAACAGCTAGGAGAAGCGATGAAATCATATTATGCGTGGATCGCTCTCGGCGCCGGAATCGCCGTAGCCTTAATCGCCAAAAACGGTCTCACCTTATTGGAAAACGATCCTCATATTACAACGGCGCTGGTGATCGGCACGATACTTGCCGTCGCGCTTTTCGGCGGCGTCGCCGTCGGTCCGTTAATCGGCGCCGGAATTGCCTATCTGGCCATGCAGATCGTAAAAATATTCACTTCGTAAAGTAAAAAAGCGGCGTAAAGCCGCTTTTTTTTTGCGGAAAAAGAGGAAAAAACCGCGTAAAATCAAGAAAATGTGCGAGAAAGAAAAAAAATTATAGGTAAACATTTAACAAATGTCTGATTATTGTTTATAATAAGAATAGGCTTAAACTTAAATAAGCTTATAAGAATTTGTTATGTTCCTCTATAAGCATATCGGTTATGTAACCGCAATCAATGAAATGTAAGCATTTTCTTAAAGGGGAAAGGGAGTGTTTACATGAATCATTTTAAGTAAGCCGTATGTTTTATGTACTCTTTAAAGGGGAATTTTGATTGAAAAGGAGAGGTTGAATATGACAGCAACACGCGGTCTTGAAGGGGTTGTAGCAACAACATCATCTGTAAGCTCTATTATCGACGATACCCTTACATATGTAGGGTACGATATTGACGATTTGACAGAGAATGCAAGTTTTGAAGAAATCATTTATTTGCTGTGGCATCTGCGCCTGCCGAATAAAACAGAGCTTGCTGAACTGAAAAAACAGCTTGCGAAAGAAGCTGCCGTTCCACAAGAAATCATTGAGCACTTCAAATCCTATCCCCTCAATAACGTACATCCAATGGCTGCGCTCCGGACGGCAATTTCATTACTCGGTCTGACTGACAGTGAAGCCGATGTCATGAATCCGGAAGCGAACTACAGAAAAGCCATCCGTCTGCAGGCGAAGGTGCCGGGCATTGTCGCCGCTTTCTCAAGAATCCGCAAAGGACTTGATCCTGTTGAACCGAAGGAAGAGTACGGTATTGCGGAGAACTTCCTTTATACCTTAAACGGTGAAGATCCTTCTCCGATCGAAGTGGAAGCGTTTAACAAAGCGCTCATTCTTCATGCGGATCATGAGCTGAATGCATCAACATTTACGGCGAGAGTATGTGTCGCCACCTTATCCGATATTTACTCAGGCATCACGGCGGCCATCGGCGCATTAAAAGGACCGCTTCACGGCGGAGCCAATGAAGCCGTCATGAAAATGCTGACAGAGATCGGCGAAGTGGAAAATGCCGAGCCTTATATCCGCAGCAAAATGGAGAAAAAGGAAAAAGTGATGGGCTTCGGACACCGCGTGTATAAGCATGGGGATCCGCGCGCCAAACATTTAAAAGAAATGAGCAAACGCCTGACGAATCTGACGGGTGAAAGCAAATGGTACGACATGTCAATCCGTGTCGAAGAAATTGTGACGTCGGAGAAAAAACTTCCGCCTAATGTTGATTTCTATTCCGCATCTGTGTACCACAGTCTCGGCATTGACCACGATCTGTTCACGCCGATCTTTGCGGTCAGCAGAATGTCCGGATGGATCGCGCACATTCTTGAGCAATACGATAATAACCGCCTCATCCGCCCGCGCGCTGAATACACGGGTCCGGATAAGCAGACTTTTGTTCCGATTGACGAAAGAGCCTGATCAAACGGGAGGCTGGTGATTTTCATGTCGTTAGCCTCTTGTTAATCAAGCCCAAGTTGGTTTACAATTTTGATAGAATCTTGAGAAAAATCATTTTATTTTCTATACAAGAAAAATAAAATGTTTTCTAAATATGAATTACATACTGGGAGGTAATATTGTGTCACAAGGTGAAAAAATTACAGTCTCTAATGGAGTATTAAACGTACCAAATAATCCGATTATCCCGTTTATTGAAGGCGACGGCACAGGCCCTGATATTTGGAATGCCGCTTCTAAAGTATTGGAAGCCGCTGTTGAAAAAGCATATAAAGGCGAGAAAAAAATCACGTGGAAAGAAGTTTATGCCGGTGAAAAGGCTTATAATAAAACAGGTGAGTGGCTTCCTGCCGAAACGCTGGAAGACATCAGAGAGTACTTCATCGCTATCAAAGGACCTCTGACGACACCGGTCGGCGGCGGTATCCGTTCTCTGAACGTGGCGCTGAGACAGGAGCTTGATTTGTTTACGTGCCTGCGCCCTGTCAGATATTTCACTGGAGTGCCTTCTCCGGTCAAACGTCCTGAAGATACGGATATGGTCATTTTCCGCGAAAATACGGAAGATATTTACGCCGGAATTGAGTATGCGAAAGGTTCTGAAGAAGTTGAAAAGCTGATCAGCTTCCTGCAAAATGAAATGGGCGTTAACAAAATCCGTTTCCCTGAAACATCAGGAATCGGCATAAAGCCTGTTTCTGAAGAAGGAACAAGCCGCTTAGTCAGAGCTGCCATTGAGTATGCGATCGAAAACGGCCGCAAGTCTGTCACGCTTGTCCACAAAGGAAACATCATGAAGTTCACTGAAGGGGCATTTAAAAACTGGGGCTATGAGCTTGCCGAAAGAGAATACGGAGATAAAGTATTCACTTGGGCCGAATATGACCGCATCGTCGAAAAAGACGGAAAAGAAGCGGCTGATAAAGCGCAGAGCGAAGCAGAAGCAGCAGGAAAAATCATCGTCAAAGACAGCATCGCTGATATTTTCCTTCAGCAGATCTTAACCCGTCCGAGTGAATTCGACGTCGTGGCGACGATGAACTTAAACGGAGACTATATCTCTGATGCGCTTGCCGCTCAGGTAGGCGGAATCGGAATCGCGCCGGGAGCGAACATCAACTATGAAACAGGGCATGCGATTTTCGAAGCGACTCACGGAACGGCTCCTAAATATGCCGGCCTTGACAAAGTCAACCCGTCATCCGTTATCCTTTCAGGAGTGCTTCTTCTTGAACACCTGAACTGGAATGAGGCGGCTGACCTAGTCATTAAAGCTATGGAAAAAACGATTGCTTCAAAAGTAGTAACTTACGATTTTGCAAGATTAATGGACGGTGCAACTGAAGTGAAATGTTCAGAGTTCGGTGAAGAGCTTATCAAAAACATGGGCTGAACCTAAAGCAGACTTCTAATGAAGCCAAAAAAGGAGAAGAGAATCATGGGAAAAACACGCAGTAAAGTTTCTGTTATCGGAGCAGGATTTACGGGAGCGACAACAGCCTTCCTTACAGCTCAAAAAGAGCTTGCGGATGTTGTGCTCGTTGATATTCCTCAATTAGAAAACCCGACTAAAGGAAAAGCGCTTGACATGCTCGAAGCAAGTCCGGTTCAAGGATTTGACGCGAAAATCACAGGCACGTCCAACTACGAGGACACAGCTGGTTCTGATATCGTCGTCATCACGGCCGGAATTGCAAGAAAACCAGGCATGAGCCGTGATGATCTCGTATCTACAAACGAAAAAATCATGAGAAGCGTCACACGTGAGATCGTGAAATATTCTCCTGACTGCATTATCGTCGTATTAACAAACCCTGTTGATGCGATGACATATGCGGTGTACAAAGAATCAGGCTTCCCGAAAGAACGCGTTATCGGACAATCCGGAGTGCTTGACACTGCGCGGTTCAGAACATTCGTCGCTGAAGAATTAAACCTGTCAGTAAAAGACGTGACCGGTTTTGTTCTCGGAGGACACGGTGACGACATGGTTCCTCTCGTCCGTTATTCCTATGCGGGCGGCATTCCGCTCGAAACGCTTATCCCGAAAGACCGTCTTGATGCGATTGTAGAGCGCACAAGAAAAGGCGGCGGGGAAATCGTCAACCTTCTCGGAAACGGAAGCGCCTACTACGCGCCTGCTGCATCACTGACAGAAATGGTAGAAGCCATTTTGAAAGATCAGCGCCGCGTGCTTCCGACCATCGCTTATTTAGAAGGCGAATACGGTCATGAAGGCATTTACTTAGGCGTACCGACGATTATCGGAGGAAACGGCCTAGAGCAAATCATTGAGCTTGAACTGACAGACTATGAAAAAGCACAGCTGAGTAAATCAGTTGAATCTGTCAAAAACGTGATGAAAGTATTGTCATAAGAAAAAAGGGAAGGCTTCCGAATCAGAAGCCTTCCTCTTTTTACAATTAATGAAAGCGTTTTCTTTTTCCCTGAACGATCCTTTCTCTGAAAATGATCAAAAAGGCGAATTGTCTGAACGGGCAGTATTAGATAAAATGAAATCATAAAGTGATATGCAGCACATAAAATAGAGAAAATTGGATGTCGGGGAAAATAGACAGCGGAGGGCGCAGCATGAACAAAAAAATTTTAGTTGTAGATGATGAACAATCTATCGTTACTCTTTTACAGTACAATCTGGAACGGTCCGGCTATGATGTCATTACCGCATCAGACGGCGAAGAGGCTCTGGAGCAGGCAGAGAAGGAAAATCCGGATTTAATCGTACTGGATGTCATGCTGCCGAAAGTGGACGGAATCGACGTCTGTAAACAGCTCAGACAGCAGAAAATGATGGTTCCGATCTTGATGCTGACAGCAAAAGATGAGGAGTTTGATAAGGTGCTGGGACTGGAGCTCGGAGCGGATGATTACATGACAAAGCCGTTCAGTCCGAGGGAAGTGACTGCGCGGGTGAAAGCCATTTTAAGAAGGGCTGACATTTCTTCGCTGTCACAAGGCAGAGAAGAGGAAAAGGACGGGCAGATCCTTATTGGCGAGCTGAAAATTCTTCCGGAGCATTACGAAGCGTACTTTAAGTCGGAACAGCTGGAATTGACGCCTAAAGAATTTGAACTGCTTCTGTATTTGGGAAAACACAAGGGAAGAGTGCTGACGAGAGATCTTCTGCTGAGCGCGGTCTGGAACTATGATTTTGCCGGGGACACTCGGATTGTTGACGTTCATATCAGCCATCTGCGCGACAAAATCGAATCAAATACCAAAAAACCCATCTATATTAAAACAATCAGAGGTTTGGGGTATAAACTGGAGGAGCCAAAAATGAATGAATAAAGTCCGTGTGCGTCTGTTCGCTTTACTTGTTGTATGTATCATATTGGTTTTCAGTGTTCTCGGCCTTTTTTTACAGCAGCTTATTTCTTCAGCTGCTAAAGACAGAACGGCGGATCAGCTGAAAAAGGAATCGGTATACATAGCGGGCCTTCTTGATACCGGCCGAATCGGCAATAAAAGCAATGAAACGGTGATCCGCGACGCCGGCCGCACCCTCGGTATAAACGTCTCTGTTCTCAATGAGAAGGGTGACGCCGTTTATCATTCCGGCAGGCATGCTGATGATGCAGCCGTAAAGGAGTTCATTTCTCACAATAAAAATGAGGCAGCCATACAGGCGGGAAGCAAAATGATCCGCGGCGCTGCCGTAAAAAATGACGCCGGCCAAACGGCGGGATATGTGCTCGTTTCCTCGGAAATCAGCGGCGGTTCAAGTATTACCGGAGAAATGTGGGGTATGCTGGCAGCAAGTCTTTGTACCGCTTTTATCATTATCGTTTTCTTTTATACAAACATGACGTCCCGTTACAAAAAATCAATCGACGCCGCGACGAAGGTGGCGACGGAACTGTCCAAAGGCAATTATGACGCCCGCTCCTACAGCGGTTATGCAAGGCGGTCTGACCGTCTCGGGCGTGCGATGAACAGTCTGGCGGTCGATTTGATGGAAATGACGAGAACGCAGGATATGCAGCGCGACCGTCTGTTAACCGTCATTGAAAATATCGGTTCAGGTTTGATTTTAATAGACGGAAGAGGTTTTATTAATCTCGTGAACCGATCGTACACGAAGCAGTTTCATACAAAGCCTGAACGTCTGCTTCGCCGCCTTTACCATGATGCGTTTGAGCATGAGGAAATCATTCGGCTCGTCGAAGATATTTTTATGACGGAGACGAAAAAATGCCAGCTGCTGAGACTTCCCATCAACATTGAGCGGCGCTACTTTGAAGTTGACGGCGTTCCGATCATGGGTCCTGATGATGAATGGAAGGGCATTGTTCTCGTTTTTCACGATATAACGGAAATTAAAAAATTGGAGCAGATGAGGAAGGACTTCGTCGCCAATGTTTCCCATGAACTGAAAACGCCGATCACCTCGATTAAAGGCTTTACGGAAACGCTGTTAGACGGGGCGATGAAAGATGAAAAGGCACTTTCAGACTTTCTGTCTATCATTCTGAAAGAAAGTGAGCGGCTCCAATCTCTCGTACAGGACTTATTGGATTTATCCAAAATGGAGCAGCAGAACTTTACGATGCGCGTAGAATCCTTTGACGCCGCAAAAATCCTCCATGAAATCGAAGCCCTTTTACAGCATAAGGCTGAGGAAAAAGGCATCAGTTTTCAGCTTGACCTTCCGGAGGAGCCGATTTTTGTGATGGGTGATGTGCACAGGCTGAAGCAGGTATTCCTGAATCTGGCGAACAACGCTTTAACCTACACGCCTGAAAAAGGGACGGTGGCGATTTCGGTAAATGTGAAAGAAACCGCTGTCGATATCAAAGTGTCCGATACGGGAATCGGCATTCAGAAGGAAGAGATTCCGCGGATATTTGAGAGATTCTACCGCGTGGATAAAGACAGGAGCCGCAACTCGGGAGGAACCGGGCTCGGTCTTGCCATCGTAAAGCACTTAATAGAAGCCCATGAAGGCAAAATCGAAGTCACAAGCGAGCCGGGACAGGGAACCGTGTTCACTGTGACGCTGAAGCGGCCGCCGGCAGCGTGATCAGCTTTACAAAGGATTAACAATTTCTTCATGACCTGTTAAACCTATCTTGTTAGGATGTAACAGAACCCCTTCATCCAAGGAGCCAATTTTGACGGCGGGAACGTGTTTTCTTGTTCCCGTCCTTTTTTGCGTTTTCACGGGGTCCGCTCATTTTCCTTTCAAATTGAACTTTGTTAAAATAAGAGAAGCTGTGAGATTAAAAAACAGAGGAATGACGAGCTTTTGCTCTTAGGAGGATATTGAATGACGGAACGAAAAAAATTAGTGCTTGTCGACGGAAACAGTCTGGCGTACCGGGCGTTTTTTGCATTACCGCTTCTAAGCAATGAAAAAGGCATTCATACAAATGCCGTATACGGGTTTGCGATGATTTTAATGAAAATGCTGGAGGATGAAAAACCGACCCACATGCTGGTGGCTTTTGATGCGGGAAAAACGACTTTCCGCCACAGCACGTTTAAAGAATATAAAGGCGGAAGACAAAAAACGCCGCCGGAGCTTTCTGAACAGATGCCGTTCATCCGTGAGCTCCTCGATGCTTACAATATCAGCCGCTATGAGCTTCCTGAATATGAAGCGGATGATATTATCGGCACGCTTGCCGTATCTGCTGAGAAAGACGGCTTTGAAGTAAAGGTATTTTCCGGAGACAAAGACTTAACGCAGCTTGCAACCGGGAAAACGACCGTTGCCATTACGAGAAAAGGCATTACCGACGTGGAAGATTACACGCCGGAGCACGTCGAAGAAAAGTACGGTCTGACCCCTTTGCAAATCATTGATATGAAGGGATTAATGGGGGATTCATCCGATAACATCCCGGGTGTTCCCGGCGTCGGCGAAAAAACGGCGATTAAGCTCTTGAAGCAGTTCCATTCGGTTGAGAAATTGCTTGAATCAATCGATGAAGTCAGCGGGAAAAAATTAAAAGAAAAGCTCGAAGAATATAAAGAACAAGCCCTGATGAGCAAAGAGCTGGCGACGATTATGACAAATGCGCCGATTGAAGTCAAGCTTGACGATTTAGATTATCAAGGGTTCGACCGTGAACAAGTCGTTGCCATTTTTAAAGACCTCGGTTTTAACACGCTGCTTGAGCGGCTCGGTGAAGATAGCGGAGAAACGGCGGAAGAAGATTTTGAGGACATCAATGTTGAAACGGCCGAAGAAATCACCGAAGCTATGCTCGTTTCGCCGTCCGCTTTAGTCGTCGAACAAATCGGTGATAACTATCACGAAGAACCGATACTCGGCTTTTCCATCGTGAATGAAGCAGGCCTTTATTATATTCCGAAAGAAACCGCCATCCAGTCCGAAGCGTTTAAATCCTGGGCTGAAGATGAATCGAAGAAAAAGTGGGTGTTTGACAGCAAACGCTCCGTCGTCGCTTTGCGCTGGCAGGGAATTGAGCTGAAGGGAACGGAATTTGACGCGCTTCTTGCCGCCTACATTATAAACCCGGGCAATTCGTACGACGATGTCGCGAGCGTAGCGAAAGAATACGGCCTGAATATCGTTTCAAAAGATGAAGCGGTTTACGGAAAAGGCGCAAAGCGCGCCGTTCCGGCTGAAAAAGAGCTTGCCGATCATCTTGCGAGAAAAGCGTCTGCCGTTAACAGCCTCCGGGACAAACTGCTGCACGCGCTGGAAGAAAATAATCAGCTTGAATTATATGAAGATCTCGAACTCCCGCTTGCGCTTATTCTCGGAGAAATGGAATCAATGGGCGTCAAAGTAGATGTTGATAGACTGAAGCGAATGGGCGAAGAGCTCGGCGCGAAGCTGAAAGAATATGAAGAAAAAATCCATGACATCGCCGGTGAACCGTTTAACATCAATTCACCAAAACAGCTCGGCGTCATTCTGTTTGAAAAGCTCGGCCTGCCGCCAGTAAAGAAAACAAAAACAGGCTATTCCACTTCAGCCGATGTGCTGGAGAAGCTCGCAGACAAACATGATATCGTCGCCTACATCCTGCAATACAGACAAATCGGCAAACTCCAATCGACTTATATTGAAGGGCTGCTGAAAGTCACACGCAAGGATTCTCATAAGGTGCATACCCGATTCAATCAGGCATTGACTCAAACCGGGCGCCTCAGCTCAACTGATCCGAACCTGCAAAATATTCCGATCAGGCTGGAGGAAGGACGGAAAATCCGTCAGGCTTTCGTTCCGTCAGAACCGGACTGGCTTATTTTCGCCGCTGATTATTCACAAATTGAGTTAAGGGTGCTTGCGCATATTTCAAAAGATGAAAATCTGATTGAGGCGTTTACGAATGATATGGACATTCACACAAAAACCGCAATGGATGTGTTTCATGTCAGCGAGGATGAAGTGACACAGGCGATGCGCCGTCAGGCAAAGGCCGTCAATTTCGGGATCGTTTACGGCATCAGTGATTACGGGCTGTCTCAAAACCTCGGCATTACCCGGAAGGAAGCGGGCGCTTTTATTGACCGCTACTTAGAAAGCTTTCCGGGCGTCAAGGCGTATATGGAAGAATCGGTGCAGGAAGCGAAACAAAAAGGATATGTGACGACTCTTATGCAGCGCCGCCGCTATATCCCTGAGCTGACAAGCCGTAACTTCAACCTGCGGAGCTTTGCGGAACGGACGGCTATGAATACGCCGATTCAGGGCAGCGCCGCTGATATTATTAAAAAAGCCATGATTGATATGGCAGCTGAGCTGAAGGAGAAAAAACTGAAGGCAAGACTGCTGCTTCAGGTGCACGATGAATTGATTTTTGAAGCGCCTAAGGAAGAAATTGAAATATTAGAGAAGCTGGTTCCTGAAGTGATGGAGCATGCTTTGGCATTAGACGTGCCGTTAAAGGCGGATTATGCTTCAGGACCGTCTTGGTACGATGCAAAATAAATAAACAGAGAAAAAGGAAGTGATGATTGTGCCGGAATTACCAGAAGTTGAAACGGTCCGGCGCACTCTGACCGGTCTTGTGAAGGGAAAAACGATTGAATCGGCGGACATCAGGTGGCCGAATATCATCAAAAAACCCGCCGAGCCGGAGGAATTCGCGCGGCAGATTGCAGGAGAAACCATTCGATCCATCGGAAGAAGGGGAAAGTTTTTGCTTTTCCATCTGGATCATTATGTCATGGTGTCCCATCTTCGGATGGAGGGGAAATACGGTCTTTATCAGGCCGATGAGCCTGACGATAAACATGTTCACGTTGTGTTTCGCATGACGGACGGAACAGAGCTCCGCTACCGGGATGTCCGGAAATTCGGCACGATGCATTTATTTGCGCCGGGAGAGGAACTGAATGCATTACCGCTTTCACAGCTCGGGCCCGAACCAGATGATGAAGCCTTTACCGCCGCCTATTTAAAAGAGCGGCTGGCAAAAACGAACCGCGCGGTAAAAACCGCCCTGCTCGATCAAAAAGCGGTCGTCGGCCTCGGCAACATTTATGTCGATGAAGCTTTATTCCGGGCGCGGATTCACCCTGAGACAAAAGCGAACAGCCTGTCTGACGGACAGATAAAAAAGCTTCATACAGAAATTAAAGACACCCTTCAGGAAGCGATTGACGCGGGCGGGAGCACCGTCCGGTCTTATATCAATTCTCAAGGGGAAATCGGAATGTTTCAGCTCAAACATTACGTATACGGCAAAAAGGATGAGCCGTGCAAAACGTGCGGCACGATGATTTCTAAAATCGTAGTCGGCGGAAGGGGTACGCATTTCTGCGCCCGATGCCAAAAAAAATCATAAACTGAAGCTGTTCAAGCAGGCGGCAGCAGAATGACTTTTTTCTAACACAGTTGATGACCTTTCTCCATATATATATTGTGATTCACCCAATAGGCATATGTCACAATTGCCGATCAAGAGAAAGGGAGAAACGGATATGGAGATTGTTTCTTTGCTGCTTTTGGCTTTTGCTGTCAGCTTGGACAGTTTTTCAGTCGGGTTTACGTATGGATTGAGAAAAATGAAAATCCCGTTCAAAGCGATTGCCGTGATCGCTTGCTGTTCAGCCTCTGTGATGTTTATATCCATGCTGATCGGCCATTTTCTGACAAAGATTTTCCCTGTATCCGTCACGGAGAAACTGGGCGGGCTGATCTTAATCGGAATCGGGGCATGGGTCATCTATCAATTTTTTAAACCGGCGAAAGAGCCGGATTACTTATTACACGAAAAAACACTGCTAAACCTTGAAGTGAAATCGCTCGGCATCGTGATTCACATTTTGAAAAAGCCGACCAGCGCAGATATTGATCAATCCGGAACCATTAACGGAGTCGAAGCGCTTCTGCTCGGTATCGCCTTATCTATTGACGCCTTTGGCGCAGGCATGGGAGCGGCCATTCTTGGTTTTTCTCCGGTTATGATGAGCGTGACCGTCGGGGTGATGAGCTCGCTGTTTGTGTCATTCGGCATCAACGCCGGGCATTTTCTTTCAAGATGTAATTGGATAGATAAAATGACATTTTTGCCGGGGATCCTGCTGATTATCATCGGGATTTGGAAAATGTAAGAAGGAGTGGGCTTTTTGAGCTTGGTCATCGGTTTAACGGGAGGCATCGCCAGCGGCAAAAGCACGGTAGCGCGCATGCTGATCGACAAAAAAATAACAGTCATTGATGCGGATGTCATCGCTAAGCAGGCGGTGGAAAAAGGAATGCCGGCTTACGGACAGATCGTTGAAGCGTTCGGAAAAGACATCCTGCTGGAAAACGGCGGCATTGACAGAAAAAAACTCGGTTCTATCGTTTTTACGGACGAACAGAAGCGTCTGATGCTGAATCAGATCGTTCATCCGGCAGTGCGTGCGGAAATGATGAAACAGCGGGATGAAGCCGTTGCGCGAAAAGAGCGGTTCGTCGTTTTGGATATACCGCTTTTGTATGAAAGCGGGCTTGACTATCTGGTCGGCAAAGTGCTCGTCGTCACCGTACCGGCAGACATCCAGCTCAAACGGCTGATGAAGCGGAATTCACTTACAGAAGAAGAAGCGATGAGCCGGATAACATCGCAAATGCCTTTAGCGGACAAAACAAAAAAAGCTGACGCCGTCATTGATAACAGCGGCAGTCTTGACTATACGAAGCATCAGCTGGAGGAAATATTGAGCAGCTGGACATAAAGAAACACCGTTCGGAAAACCGAACGGTGTTTTTCTGGTTAAAAATCAAAATTGTCAGGGTCCGGGCCGACACGGAGATTTTCGTTCAGATCATCAATCCGCTTCATATCGTCAGCTGACAGTTCGAAATCGAAGACATTTGCATTTTCTTCAATACGGTGTTTTTTAGTTGATTTCGGAATGGTGATGACGCCGTTTTGCAAATCCCAGCGCAAAATCACTTGAGCGGCTGATTTGCCGTATTTCTCAGCGATTTCCTGTAAGACGGGATGATCAAGCAGCTGGCCTTGCATCAATGGCGACCATGCTTCAAGCTGAATATTTTGTTCGGCGCAGAAAGCGTGCAGTTCTTTCTGTGTCAGACGGGGGTGGTACTCCACCTGGTTAATCATCGGCTTGATTTCCGTTTCTTTCATGAGATGTTTCAGATGGTGAATTTGGAAATTGCTGACCCCGATCGCCTTAATCCGTCCATCCCGGTAGAGGGTTTCGAGCGCCCGCCACGCATCGATGTACTTTCCTTCGACAGGCCAATGGATCAAATATAAATCTAAATAGTCTAAACCGAGTTTTTCTAAGCTTGTGTCAAATGCTTTTAACGTTTCTTCATACCCTAAATCGGCATTCCACACTTTTGACGTGACAAAAATGTCTTCACGCTTTAATCCCGCTTCTTGCAATCCTTGGCGGATGCCTTCGCCGACACCCTCTTCATTTCCGTAAATCGCGGCGGTATCAACACTGCGATAGCCGTGCACCAATGCCGTTTTCACCGCGTTGACGAGTTCCGCGCCTTCCTCTACTTTGAAAACTCCGATGCCGAACCAAGGCATCTCTACTCCGTTATGCAATGTTGCTTTTGCTTGTAAATGTGTTGTCATGTATATGTTCCTCCTATTGTTTGTTAAAAAAATTAAAATGCGCTGAAGAAAAACTCACCTCCTTTCAAGGACAGTGCGATCCCGCTTTTCAAGCTTTCTGCTCCATCCGGTTAACACGACCGCGCTGAGCACCATTAACGCCCCGATCCAAGCGGTATGAATAATCCCGATTGAATCTGTTATAATCCCGCCGGCAAAAGAACCGATTGCGATTCCGGCATTAAATGCCGCGATGTTTAAGGCTGATGCTGTATCAACGGCGCTTGGCGCAAAACGTTCACTCAGCATCACGACATATACCTGAAGCCCAGGCACATTCATAAACGCCAACAGCCCCATAAAAATAATGGTGATTAATCCGGCTGTTTTAAACGGCGCGGTAAAAGTCAGGACAAACAGCACAGCCGCCTGGACAATGAACATGTAAAACAATGCTCTCAGCGGATTCCGATTTGATAACCGGCCGCCGATCATGTTTCCGATGGCAATCGCAATTCCGTAAACAAGCAGGATGGCCGCGACGGTTTCTTTCTGAAAACCGGTTACTTCCTGAAGAAGCGGAGATAAATACGTAAACACGACAAACGTTCCGCCGTAGCCTAACGCTGTAATAATAAATAAAAGCAGCAGCCGGCCGTTTTTGACGAGTTTGATCTGTTCGGAAAATGCGGTTTTCGTTCCTTTGCGCAAATGTGACGGAACGAGAAGCGCATTTGTAAGGAATGCAATGATTCCTACCGCGACGATGACGGCAAATGCGATTCTCCATCCGAATTGCTGGCCGAGATAGGTGCCGAACGGAACACCGGTCACTGTAGCCACCGTCAGCCCCGTGAACATGATGGAAATCGCGCTTGCTCTTTTATGCTCCGGCACGATATTGGCGGCGATTGTTGCCCCGATTGACATGAAAATGCCGTGGGAAAAAGCCGAAATGACCCGCGCTGCCAGTAAGACGCCGATTGAGGAAGCGCTCGCTGCAAGTGTATTTCCGGCGATAAAAATCAGCATCACCCAGAGCAGCAGCGTTTTCCGCGACATGCCTGATGTAAGAGAAGTTAAAACCGGGGCGCCGAATGTCACACCCAGAGCATACATGGAAACGGTAAGTCCCGCCGTTGTCACAGGTATATGCAGATCATGAGATATAAGCGGCAGCAGTCCGACGCTGATAAATTCGGTTGTGCCGATCGCAAAAGCACTGACGGCTAATGCCAGCAGCGCTGGTAAATAGCTTTGGCGATGTGAAGACATCTGTTTTCCTCCTTGAACGAAAATGTATGGTTGAAATGATGCCGGGTAAACGATATAAGTATAAGAGTACATTCCTTTTCAGCCGGCAAATGTCATTATGATCGATAGATGAGTCATTGAAAAGAACGTACTTTTAAGTGCCATAGGCACTTTTTAGTTCCTATAGATGAGGAGGAATTACCGTTGCTGAAGAAAAAATATAATATATCTGTAGAGGCGACGCTTGAAGTGATCGGCGGAAAATGGAAGTGTGTGATCCTCTGCCACCTGATGCGCGGAAAAAAGCGGACAAGCGAATTGAAGCGGCTTATGCCGGACATTACCCAAAAGATGCTGACACAGCAATTGCGGGAATTGGAAGCTGACGGCGTCATCAACCGGATCGTGTACAATCAGGTGCCGCCGAAAGTGGAATACGAATTGAGTGAATACGGGCACAGCCTGGAAAGAATTTTAAACGCGCTGTGCGACTGGGGCGCGATGCATATTTCCAAACGGTACGGCGAGGTGTCATCCGTATTAGAGGACAGCATTTTAAATGACAAATTTAAAGATCCGGAACAAATATAAGAAAAAAGCAGGCAGCCAGAGATGCTGATCCTGCTTTTTTTATGGAAAAAAGATCATTTTATATGCAAAAAAACCGATTGAACAACATATTGATCGGTATAAGGGCGGATTTTTATCAAGTTGTACTGGCGGATTTCTTTTAATGTGTTATACTATATGTAATTAAAATTAAATTAGAGTGGCATATTAAAAAGGGGTGACCTGGGCATGAAGGTAAAAGTAGCAATCAACGGGTTTGGAAGAATCGGAAGAATGGTGTTCAGAAAAGCGATGGAAGATGATCAAATTCAAATAACAGCCATTAATGCAAGCTATCCCCCGGAAACGCTTGCTCATTTGATAAAGTATGACACAATTCACGGCAAATACGAGCAAGAAGTCGAGACCGCCGAAGACAGTCTGATCGTCAACGGAAAACATATTATGCTGTTCAATCGGCGGGACCCGAGAGAGCTACCGTGGAAAGAGTGCGGAATAGACATCGTCATAGAGGCAACGGGAAAATTTAATTCAAAAGAAAAAGCGATGAGCCATATTGAAGCAGGGGCGAAAAAGGTTATTTTAACGGCTCCGGGTAAAAATGAAGACGTTACCATTGTCATGGGAGTGAATGAAGAGAAGTTCAATCCGGATGAACATGTGATTATTTCAAATGCATCCTGCACGACAAACTGTCTTGCACCGGTCGTCAAAGTGCTTGATCAGGAATTTGGGATTGAGAGCGGCCTGATGACGACCGTTCACGCTTACACGAATGACCAAAAAAATATCGACAATCCGCATAAAGATCTGCGGAGGGCGAGAGCGTGCGGAGAATCCATCATTCCGACTTCTACAGGCGCGGCTAAAGCGCTGTCGCTTGTGCTGCCTCATCTGAAAGGAAAGCTTCACGGTCTGGCTCTGCGGGTTCCTGTCCCCAACGTGTCCTTAGTGGACCTTGTCTGTGACCTGAAAACAGATGTGTCGGCCGAGCAAGTGAATGCCGCTTTCCAACGAGCCGCAAAGACGTCAATGTACGGCATTCTTGATTATTCGGATGAACCGCTCGTTTCTTCGGATTATAATACGAATTCACACTCCGCGATCATTGACGGGCTGACGACAATGGTGATGGAAGACCGAAAAGTAAAGGTGCTCGCCTGGTATGACAATGAATGGGGATATTCCTGCCGGGTCGTTGATCTTATCCGCCACGTCGCCGCGCGAATGAAACACCCGTCAGCTGTGTAGAATAAAGATCATGGACATTTGTTAGAAAAAACCCTTAACGGCATATTTGCAAAAAAACACTCCTTGCAAAATAAACTTAAACACAGTATACTATCTTTCGTGAACTTCTTGCTCGTGACTGCTTCGGAATTACTTAAAGGGTTAGGACCTCTCCGGACTAACTTTCCCCCGTGGTAAATGGCCGGGTCAGTTCTCGGAAATTCACTTTTTTAATTCTTGTTAAGGGGGGTCCATGATTATGGAAACAATGGGGCGTCACGTCATCTCCGAGCTGTGGGGATGCGATTTTGATAAGCTCAATGACATGGATTTTATTGAAAAAACGTTTGTAAATGCTGCTTTGAAATCAGGAGCTGAAGTGCGCGAGGTCGCATTTCACAAATTTGCACCGCAAGGCGTAAGCGGAGTCGTTATTATTTCTGAGTCACATTTAACGATTCACAGTTTTCCTGAACACGGATATGCAAGCATTGATGTTTATACTTGTGGAGACCTGGATCCTAATGTGGCTGCTGATTACATTGCGGACGCATTACATGCAGATACAAGAGAAAACATTGAAATACCGAGAGGAATGGGGCCTGTACAGATTAAACAGGCACAAGCGAAAGTACTGTAATTTTCAAAACGCAAACACAAGGGAGCTAAGCTGAAAAAGCCATTACGCGCTTTGAAGCTGATGCTCCTTTTCTAATGTAAAAAAACAGCATTGCTTTTTCTTTAAGCGATTTTTTTGTAAAATAGAGAAAGATAAGGCCGGTCTATCGGCTCTCCCAACACAATAGGCTCATCCTAGATACGTTGGCGGGCATTTACCGGAAGCTTGCGAACCGCATTACAGCAATGAAACAGATGGGAGCTGATCCAATTGAAATGTCCTTCATGCCAGCATAACGGTTCCCGCGTACTTGATTCACGGCCTGCGGACGAAGGGAAATCAATCCGCAGAAGGCGGGAGTGCGAAGCCTGCCATTACCGCTTCACTACATTTGAGAAGTTTGAAGAGATGCCTCTGATCGTCGTGAAAAAAGAAGGCGTCCGGGAAGAATTCAGCCGTGAAAAAATGCTGCGCGGATTAATTAAAGCCTGTGAAAAAAGGCCCGTTCCTTTAAAAACACTTGAAGACATGTGCTTTGACATTGAAAAAGAGCTGCGAAACCAAGGCGTATCTGAAGTCAAAAGCGAACTTGTCGGAGAAATGGTGATGGACCGGCTGGCGAAAATAGATGAGGTGTCTTATGTCCGCTTTGCCTCCGTCTACCGGCAGTTTAAAGATATAAATGTGTTTATTGATGAATTGAAAGATTTAATAAAGAAAGAGCGCTAAAGAGCTAAGAGATGATGTCTGGCTCTTTTCTCATGAGCAAAATTGGCATTTGATAGATGGCGGAAACGGTGTAAAATGAGAGTAGAAACATATCGGAAGGTTTGAGAATCATGGCTGACTATTGGAATGACGTATTGCCTGTAGATCCTTATACGGTCAAAAGCCGTTCGCTTCTTCAGGATGTCGACAGACAGGTTTTGACACATCTGTACCAGCCGCTGATCGGTTCATTTGCATTTTCCCTGTATATGACCTTATGGGGTGAGCTTGAGCAGAACCGTTTGTGGGGAGCTGAATCCACGCACAGACAGCTGATGGGCATGATGCAGGCAAATTTAAAAAAGATTCATCATGAACAGGGGAAGCTTGAAGGAATCGGGCTGCTGAAAGTGTATATCCGGGAGTCCGAGCAAAAGGAACGGATGTTTATTTATGAGCTGCTGCCCCCGCTCAGACCGAATGATTTTTTTGAAGACGGCATGCTGAATGTCTTTCTTTATAACAGAGTCGGTAAAACGAAATACCAGCAGCTGAGACAATTTTACACGCATCCTTCCGTCGGCGCGGATGCAAGGGAAATTACGCGTCCGTTTAATCACGCCTTTGCCTCTTTTCAGCCGAGCGAATGGAAAATGACGCCGGATATGGAAGAAGCGATGAAGCTCCCCGAGGACTATGAGACGGCGTCTGTCGGACAAGCGCCTTCCTATACGGTGACGGAGGAAGTGTTTGATTTTGAGCTTTTCATGGCGGGACTGTCAGAAACGATGATACCGCGCAAATCAATCACGCAGGACGTGCGGGAGAGCATTAAAAAGCTTTCATATTTATACGGAATAGATCCTATCTCCATGCAGCACGTCGTCATGACTGCAATTAATGAACAGGATACGATAACGGCCGAAGCGCTGAGGAAAGCGGCCAGCGACTGGTATCAAATTGAAAGAAGCGGGAAGCTTCCGGAACTGATTGATAAAACACAGCCTGTCCGTCTGCGGGAAAACAAGACGGAAAAGGACGATTCATTGAATGCCGAACTCATTGCACAGCTTGAGACCATATCACCGAGAAAGCTTCTTCAGGACATTGCGGACGGGACCGAGCCGTCCAAAGCAGACCTGCAGATCATCGCCGATATTATGTTCGAACAGAAGCTTGAGCCCGGTGTCACCAATGTGCTGATTTATTATGTCATGCTGAAAACGGATATGAAGCTGTCCAAAAACTATATTCAAAAAATCGCCGCTCACTGGGCCAGAAAGAAAGTAAAGACGGTCCGGGAAGCAATGAAGCTCGCAATAGAAGAGCACAGGCAATATCTTGATTGGGCGGACGGCAAAACAAACGGCGCGGCGCGCGGCAAAAAAACCGTCCGGGAAGAAAAGCGCCCTGATTGGATGAAAGAAGAAGAAACCGGGAAGAAGTCAGAACAGCAGCCGGCTCTTTCCGAGGAGGATCTCGAAGAACAGAAGAAAAAAATGATGGAAGAAATGAAAAAACTGAAAAAATACTCTGCCTACTGAGACAGAGAAGCGGGGTGATTCTGAATGGAACCGATCAGCCGATCCTTAGAAGGCGTGACGAAGAGACCTGACTTTCAAAAACGCCTGGAACGAATGCAGCAGCAAGTCATGGCCGACAAAGACGTCCAGGCTTTTTTGAAGGAACAGAAAGATGCAATTAATCAAAGCATGATTGACAGAGGGTTAAATAAACTGTACGAATACGTTCAGCAAAGCAAGCGGTGCGCCTTCTGTTCAAAAGACAACGAGACGAACAGCCTGCTTGAAGGCTATCATCCGAAGCTTGTGATCAACGGACGTTCTATTGATATTGAATATTACGAATGTCCGGAAAAGAGAAAGCTTGACCGCCAGAAAAGACAAAAGTCCCTGATGAAGAGCATGTATATCCAAAAGGATCTTCTCGGCGCGACGTTTCAGCAGATCGACATTACAGATCCGAGCAGACTCGGCATCTTCCAGCATGTGACGGATTTTCTGAAGAGCTATAATGAAACGGGCAAAGGCAAAGGGCTGTACCTGTACGGAAAATTCGGAATCGGAAAGACATTTATTCTAGCCGCCATTGCCAATGAGCTGGCGGAAAAAGAGTATTCATCAATGATCGTATATGTTCCCGAATTTGTCAGAGAGCTGAAAAACTCGCTCCAGGATCAGTCGCTGGAGGAGAAACTGAATATGGTCAAAACGACGCCCGTCCTGATGCTTGATGATATCGGAGCGGAGTCAATGACAAGCTGGGTCAGGGATGAGGTCATCGGCACCGTGCTTCAGCACAGAATGAGCCAGCAGCTTCCCACGTTTTTCTCGTCTAATTTTTCACCTGACGAGCTGAAGCATCATTTTACGTATTCACAGCGGGGAGAAAAGGAAGAGGTAAAAGCGGCAAGATTGATGGAGCGGATTTTATATTTGGCTTCGCCTGTCCGTCTTGACGGGGAAAACCGCCGCCGTCCATAATGCCGGCGTCCAAAGGGAAGGATTTGAGGGAATGAGGAATAAGAAGGCTGTCACATGGGCTGCGGCTGCGGCGGGAGCGGGCCTTTTGCTGTGGGCAAACCGCAAATATCTGAATCTGTCGCCTAAGGAGATCCGTCTTTGGGTGTTATCGTTCGGTGTCTTTGCGCCGCTTGTGTTTATCGGAATTTCCATCGTCAGGCCTTTTGTGCTGTTTCCCGTATCAATCGTTTCCGTCGCCGGAGGATTGGCGTTCGGACCGTTTTTCGGCACCGTGTATACGCTGGCGGGCTCAATGGGCGCTGCGGCCGCGTCTTTTTTTGCGGCCGGGCTGTTTGCCTTTAAAGAAAAAAGCCGTCACGGAAAAATGGAAGCCATTCAAAAGCAGATGAAAACCAATGGCTTCTTTTATATTTTTATCCTTCGCATTCTGCCTGTGAATTTTGATGTGATCAGCTATGCCGCGGGCCTTTCGAAAGTCAGGCCGATGACGTATTTTTTGGCGACCGCAGCGGGAATCATTCCGGGGACGATCGTCCTGAATGTGCTTGGCGCGAGCTTTATGTCCGGAAATGTGCTGACCGTGCTCGGAGTGATCTGTCTCTATATCGTGTTTTTATCGCTTCCCCTCATCTTTAAGAAGAAGGTCCGCCATTTGTTCGGCGGTGAAAGCTAACCTTTACGTCTATTTTAAAAACATCCCCCATATACTTGTAACAGATGCCGTAAGGGGGGACAAATATGCTTGAAGTGATCTTTGAAGATGACCACGATACCGCCGCTTTTTTACATCTCATTCAGCAATCGGACGACCGGAGACATTTTATTGTCCGTGAAGGCATAAAAAAAGTCGGAATCGCAAGGTCTGAATCGGCTTTTTGCGTTCAGCGCTTTATTGAGCCGATCCTGGTCAGATTTTTTTTAGAATGTAAAGAAGACGAGCATATGCTTTCGCTTATTGAAGACGAATACTGCTTCACCGATCAGGATGAACAGCAGCAAATCCTTCAGCTTGCACACAGCATTATGGAAGGAGAGCTTGATGATCATCCGTTTGAGCCGAAGAAAGAGCCGCGCACACAGTTTATTTCAGAAGCGCTCCGGACGATTTCACTTGATGCGGGTGTTTTTTCCGTGCGTTCGTTTCAGACGTTCCGGCTCGGCAGGTATTATGAGCGGCTCAGGGAATACACCGAGGCTGCGATAGATGAATATCGGATGGAACAGGAATATCAAAACTTTATCCAGTCTTTGAGAGATTACGTGACATCCAATCCGCCGCGGATGAAGAAAGTCCATATCGTACATGACCGGGCTTTTACACTGTGGGAGCTGCGCTATGTGTCAGAACGGGAACAAAAAAAATACATAGACAGACGGTTTGTGCGGGAGCACCCGATGTATATAGATTCCCACCTGCTTGCGCCGCTGATCTCCATCGCGCCTGAGACGGTAGAACTGTATACGGACAAACCGGAGCATATGATGTCCAGAACGATCCAAAACGTGTTTCAGGAGCGGGTGCGTCTTTTTCCGTTAGGCGCGTTTGCGGCGGAAAAGACGGAAGGGTAGCTGCACAGACGGCCTTGCGGCAGCAGCGGGGCTGTCTGTGCGAAATCAGACGGAAAACCGAGTTGCATTTTTCTCACAGACATTTTATAATACATAACAGATTAATGATTGCTACACGTATTGATAAGGACATGAAGCATTGATACCGGCTTTATAAGAGAGGAGAGCCCAGGCTGAAAGCTTTCCAGCTATGGATCATTGTCTTTACCGCCTTTGAACTTCAGCTGTGAACGCCGGAATAAGCGCCAGTAATAGCTGACGGGAACTCCCGTTACAGAGTTTAGAGCCGCAGGTGCCGATAAAACCGGCCGCGCGGAAAAAAGGGTGGAACCACGATTCCGTTTATTTAACCTCGTCCCTTTCATAGGGGGCGGGGTTTTTGATTTGCATAAAAAAAGGAGTGACGAAGATGTCAGATATGATCAACATCACATTTCCGGACGGAGCGGTAAAGGAATTTCCGAAAGGAACAACAACAGAAGATATCGCGGCATCCATCAGTCCGGGATTAAAGAAAAAGTCTTTAGCCGGAAAACTGAACGGACAGGAAATTGATTTAAGAACGCCGATTCAAGAGGACGGTGCCGTAGAAATTATTACAGAAGGCACAGAAGAAGGCCTGAATATCATGCGTCACAGCACGGCGCATTTATTGGCTCAGGCGATTAAACGCATTTATAAAGATGTGAAATTCGGAGTCGGTCCCGTTATTGAAAACGGGTTCTATTATGACGTTGAAATGGAGCAGGCGCTGACGCCGGATGATCTTCCGAAGATTGAAAAAGAAATGAAACGCATCGTCGGTGAAAATCTGCCGATCATCCGAAAAGAAGTGAGCCGTGAGGAAGCAAAAGCCATGTTTGCGGAAATCGGCGATAATCTGAAGCTTGAACTGCTGGATGCCATCCCAGAAGGAGAAACGGTCTCCATTTATGAGCAGGGTGAATTTTTTGACCTCTGCCGCGGCGTGCACGTGCCGTCTACAGGAAAAATTAAAGAATTTAAGCTGCTCAGCCTTGCAGGCGCATACTGGCGCGGCGACAGCAAAAACCAAATGCTTCAGCGCATTTACGGCACGGCTTTCTTTAAAAAGGATGACCTGAAAGAGCATTTGCGCATGCTTGAAGAAGCGAAAGAACGCGACCACAGAAAACTGGGCAAAGAATTAAAATTGTTCGCCAACTCTCAAAAAGTCGGACAAGGCCTGCCGCTCTGGCTGCCGAAAGGCGCGACCATCCGCCGCGTGATCGAGCGCTACATTGTGGATAAAGAGCTGAGCCTCGGCTATGAACACGTGTATACGCCTGTTCTCGGAAGCAAAGACCTGTACGAAACATCAGGCCACTGGGAACATTATCAGGACGGCATGTTCCCGCCGATGGAAATGGACAATGAAACGCTTGTGCTCCGTCCGATGAACTGTCCTCACCATATGATGATTTACAAACAGGACATTCACAGCTACCGGGAGCTTCCGATCCGCATCGCCGAGCTCGGAACGATGCACCGTTATGAAATGTCAGGAGCGCTTTCAGGTCTTCAGCGCGTACGCGGCATGACGTTAAATGACGCACACATTTTCGTCCGCCCGGATCAGATTAAAGAAGAATTCATCCGCACGGTCCGTTTGATTCAAGACGTATACGAAGACTTCGGCCTGAGTGATTACACATTCCGCCTGTCTTACCGCGATCCTGAAGATACGGAAAAATATTTTGATGATGATGAGATGTGGAATAAAGCGCAATCTATGCTGAAGGCGGCAATGGATGAAATCGGCCATGATTACTATGAAGCGGAAGGCGAAGCGGCATTTTACGGCCCTAAGCTTGACGTGCAGGTGAAAACGGCGATCGGCAAAGAAGAGACATTGTCAACCGTGCAGCTTGACTTCCTTCTTCCGGAACGCTTTGATCTCACTTACGTCGGAGAAGACGGCAAACAGCACCGTCCAGTCGTTATTCACCGCGGCGTCGTGTCAACGATGGAGCGTTTCGTTGCTTTCTTAATCGAAGAGCACAAAGGCGCCCTTCCGACATGGCTTGCGCCTGTACAATTCCAAGTCATTCCTGTATCACCGTCTGTGCATCTTGACTACGCGAAAAAAGTGCAGGAGCGCCTGCAGCGCGAAGGCCTGCGTGTCGAGCTTGACAGCCGGGACGAGAAAATCGGCTATAAAATCCGTGAAGCGCAAATGCAAAAAATCCCGTACATGCTTGTGGTCGGTGACCAAGAAGCTGAAAACGGGGCGGTAAACGTCCGGAAATACGGCGAGCAGAAATCCGAAACCGTTTCATTGGACGATTTTGTGAAAAAGGCTGTAGCCGAAGCGAAAAAATAACCAGACACACAAAACCCCCCATTCTGAATGAATGGGGGGTTTTTTTATTTTTGTTTCTGCTTCTCTATAATCGCAAACAGCTCGTGAAGATCGCTGATCACATAATCAGGCGTAATGTCTGTTTCATTTTTCTTATTCGTCCGGTTTACCCACACCGTCGTGATGCCTGCCCGTTTCGCTCCCAAAATATCAGTGTTGAGATTATCTCCGACCATTATGGCATCTTCTTTTTTCAGCTTCAGGAGGCTGAGGCAATGTTCAAATATGGAGGCATCGGGTTTCCCTTTTCCGAAAGCGCCTGAGATGACGATTTCATTAAAATAAGGCGCAAGCTCAGGAACGCCGGCAAGTTTTTCTTTCTGCAGGCTGGGATCGCCGTTTGTCAGCAGAAGCAGTTCATAAACACCTTTCAGCTTATCAAGCACCGCAAATGTTTCATCATACACATACGGGCGCTGTCTGCGTTCCGCCGCGAAAAACTCCGCCAAATATTCGCCGTAAGCCGCATCGTCTATGCCGACACTTTTTAAGCCGTTCGTCCAGGCGTTTCGTCTGTATTCCGGCGCAATCTGATTCAGCTGTTTAAATCCTTCGCTGACCGGCTCGGAAAAATTCGCCCACAACCCTTCAAACGGATTAATGCCGATCATGACCGTATAAGGATAGGTTTCGTATGACATATACAATTCCCGTGCCGCTTTCCGAACCGCTTCTTCAAAAGTGTGCGGGTCAAGGCCATATTTTTTTTCCGCTTGTAAACATGTTTCCCTGAATGTTGTTCTGACGCTCTTTTCATCCCATAACAGTGTATCGTCCAAATCAAAAAATACGGCTTTCATGATCTTCTCCTCTTTGGTATATTCTTAAACTCTCTGCCGCAAGGCTCCCGTTTATTCTACAATAGATACATAGACTGCGAAAGATTTGTTTTCAGATGATTTGAAAAAAACAGGCAGATTTGTGTCATATTCTGTCTCAAGCGTTAAAACGTGATAAAATAAAATTTGAAAGAACAGGTGAAAAAGCATGCTGCATTTGATCATTATGATGCTGGAAAGAGTCGGAATAATCGTCATATTGGGCTTTGTTCTGGCTCATACCAGATTGTTCAGACAGGCGCTCCAGCAGCCTGAGAGCTATAAAGGCAAAGCGGTGCTGATTTCAATTTTCTCGCTGTTCAGTATTATCAGCAACTATACGGGAATAGAAATTCAGCAGAATACAATTATGAATAATGACTGGGTGTTTCAAATTAATCCGTCCGGTTCAATTGCCAACACGCGGATTATGGGTGTTGAAATCGGCGGACTCTTGGGCGGCCCGTATGTAGGGATCGGTGTCGGCATACTGTCCGGCCTGCATCGTTTATCACTAGGCGGCGCGACCGCAGTCAGCTGTGCCGTCTCATCCGTTTTAGCGGGGGTTTTATCCGGCTGGATCGGGCGGTATTTCAGAAAGCGCTATGCAATGCCGACACCGCGAGTGGCCGCGCTGGTCGGGCTCGGGATGGAATCATTGCAAATGCTGCTCATTCTGTTAATGGCCAAGCCGTTTTCTGACGCTTGGACGCTAGTGAGCATCATTGGCATCCCGATGATAGTGGTAAACGGGTCAGGGACTTTTATTTTTCTTTCGATCATTCAATCGATGATCCGGAAGGAAGAACGGGCAAGAGCTCTTGAAACCCACAGGGTGCTGATGATTGCCGACCAGACGCTTCCGTTTTTCCGTCAGGGGCTGAATGAAAGCTCATGCAAAAGCGTCGCTGCCATCATCCACAGGCAAACAGGAACGGACGCGGTATCGCTTACGGATAATGAAAAGATTTTAGCTCACGTCGGCGCGGGGGCCGATCATCATATTCCGTCTGAAAGCCTGATCACCGGATTGTCAAAACGCGTCATTAAAACGGGGCATATTATGAAAGCGACATCAAAGGAAGAAATTGAATGCACGCACGATCCCTGTCCGCTGCATGCGGCGATCGTATTGCCGCTGACGTCAAACGGCAAAACAATCGGGACGCTGAAAATGTACTTTAAAAGCCCGTCAGGTTTAAGCCGGGTTGAAGAAGAACTCGCAGAGGGGCTCGCCATGCTGTTTTCCACCCAGCTTGAACTCGGCGAGGCGGAACTGCAGAGCAAATTGCTGAAAGATGCAGAAATAAAGGCGCTTCAGGCACAGGTCAATCCGCATTTTCTGTTTAATGCAATCAATACGATTTCTGCTCTTTGCCGTACCGATGTGGAAAAAACCCGAAAGCTTCTGCTGCAGCTCAGTGTCTATTTCCGTTCCAACCTGCAGGGCGCCAGGCAGCTGCTCATCCCGCTTTCTAAAGAACTGAACCATCTGCAGGCATATTTGTCATTGGAGCAGGCCCGTTTTCCCGGGAAATATAAAATCAGCCTTGAAATTGAAAACGGTTTGGAGGACATCGAAATTCCTCCTTTTGTGCTGCAGATCCTCGTCGAAAATGCGCTCCGCCATGCATTTTCAAGAAAGCAGGACAGCTGTGCCGTCAATGTCAGCGTGGTATCCGCCGGCCCGTCGGTTTTAATGCGGGTGGGGGACAATGGGCGGGGAATTGATCCGGAATTGCTGTCCGTTCTCGGAAACCGTCCGCTGCCGTCTAAAGAAGGAACGGGAACCGCGCTTTACAATTTAAATCAGCGGCTGATCGGGCTGTTCGGTCCTGAAGCCGCTCTGCGATTGGAAAGTGAACCCCAAAAAGGTACGGACGTATCATTTGAGCTGCCTTTGAAACTGATGACTAAAGGAGAAGAACATGCTGAAGGTGTTAATCGTTGATGATGAAATGCTGGCAAGGGATGAATTAGCTTATTTGCTGAAACGGACGAATGAAGTAGATGATATAAACGAGGCGGAAAATATTGAATCCGCTTTTGACAGCATGATGGATCAAAAACCGGATCTGCTGTTTTTAGATGTTGATTTGTCAGGAGAAAACGGATTTGACATTGCCAAGCGGCTGAAAAACATGAAAAATCCGCCGGCTGTCGTTTTTGCGACGGCGTATGACCAATATGCATTAAAAGCCTTTGAAGTCGATGCGCTCGACTATTTAACAAAGCCTTTTGATGAAGAAAGAGTCCGCCAGACAATCAGAAAGTTTAAAAGAGTGAAGCAGGACAGGGCAGAAGCCGTCTCAGAACAGCCGTCCGCAGCCGGAGCGCATAAGCTTGCGGTATCCGCCGGCGAATCCATTGTCATTTTAGATACGAAGGATATTATTTTTGCGGGCATGGAGGACGGGCACGTTTCCGTCAAAACGTTTGCCGCGTCTTATTCCGTTCATGAAACCTTGGCTGTCATTGAGAAAAAGCTCCCTGAGACGGGCTTCTTGAGAGTGCACCGCGCGTTCATCGTGAATACGGAGCATATTACGGAAATTCATCCGTGGTTTAATTCGACCTACAATCTGATTTTAAAAGACGGCTCTAAAATTCCCGTCAGCCGTACATACGCAAAGGACTTAAAAAAGCTGCTTCATATTATATGAGGCGGCTTTCTGCATTTCAGCAGCCGTTTTTTGCATTTCAGATTGAATATTCTGCCGTTTGTGGTGAAAGCGCTTAATAAATCGGTTTCTCTTTTATAATGGACCTAACTTAGAGAAAGAGGTGAAGAAAATGAGTGCGAAAAAAGTGTACGGATTTCTGACACAAGCATTTATTTTTGCCGGCATTATGCTCATATCTAATGGGATTGCAGCGATTGTCCCCATTCCTATACCCGCTTCCGTAGTAGGTTTGGTGCTATTATTTGTCCTTTTATGCCTGAAAGTGATAAAACTTGAACAAGTAGAAACGCTGGGAACATCATTAACGTCACTGATCGGATTTTTATTTGTCCCGTCGGGCATCTCCGTGATGAATTCACTTGGCGTCATGCAGCAGTACGGCGTGCAGATCGCACTCGTCATCTTACTCGCCACCATCATTCTGTTAGGGGCGACGGGCCTTTTTTCTCAGCTGATTCTGTCAGTCAGCCAAAAACGTCAGAAGGCAGCTCCGACTGATAAACAAACGGTGCGCCGTTCCAATCAAGAAAATGAACTTGTGCAGCATTAGGAGGGAAATCGGATGAGTCCATATTTCGGTATTGTCGTTTCACTTGCGGCCTTTGGCATCGGTACGTATTTATTTAAAAAAACGAAAGGATTTTTCCTCTTCACCCCGCTGTTTGTCGCGATGGTGCTTGGCATCCTTTTTCTGGAGCTCGGCGGTTTTTCATATGAAGATTATAAAAGCGGCGGAGACATTATTAAGTTCTTCCTGGAGCCTGCGACGATTGCTTTTGCCATTCCTTTATACAAACAGCGTGACAAGCTGAAAAAATACTGGTGGCAGATCATGTCTTCTATCATTGTCGGCTCTATCTGCTCAGTCACGATTGTCTATCTGATCGCAAAAGGCATTCATCTTGACGCGGCCGTTATGAAAAGCATGCTTCCGCAGGCGGCGACAACGGCAATTGCCCTTCCGCTGTCAAAAGGGATCGGCGGCATTACCGACATCACCGCTTTCGCCGTCATTTTCAACGCCGTCATTGTCTATGCTCTCGGGGCTTTATTCTTAAAACTGTTTAAAGTGAAACACCCGATCTCTAAAGGACTGGCTCTCGGCACATCCGGACACGCGCTCGGTGTTGCGGTCGGTATTGAGATGGGAGAAGTAGAAGCGGCAATGGCAAGTATCGCGGTTGTCGTCGTAGGAGTGGTGACGGTGCTGGTCATCCCGGTATTCGTTCAGCTCATTGGTGGATAAACCCGGATCATTTACCCGGGTTTTTTTATTGTCCGGCCCATCCGCGGACGGCAAAGAACGAAATTTCACATTTTTCCTTGCGCTCCCCCCGGTGCCGTGTTAAAATGAAAAAGTTGATCCGGATAAGTCATTCTTGACTAACGTTCCGGTATTGTGTAGAATAGTTATTGAATTGAATATAAATCACAAGCAGAGGCACCCGCTTCTCACCTGATTGACACATTCATGTAGTTGGCAGGTTGACCGTACATTTTTATTTATGCAGATGTTCGTAGTGTGGGTGTGTTGTCATGCCCGCACTTTTTGTTTGCCTGCAGAATGCAGTCAAAACGCGTTGTGAATCAATTCGAAGAAACTATGGAGGTGGCTCATTATTAGCAAAGATCAATTGGTTAATGAGGGTATCCGTGCACGTGAAGTTCGTCTGATCGGACAAAATGGCGATCAGCTCGGCATCAAGTCCCGTCAGGAAGCACTTGAAATCGCCGGCCGCGCAAATCTTGACCTTGTGTTAGTTGCAGCGAATGCAAAACCGCCTGTCTGCCGCATTATGGACTACGGTAAGTTCCGATTCGAGCAGCAGAAAAAGGACAAAGAAGCACGCAAAAATCAAAAAATCATTAACTTAAAAGAAGTTAGATTAAGTCCGACAATCGATGAGCATGACTTTAACACGAAATTGCGCAATGCGATTAAATTCCTTGAAAAAGGCGATAAAGTGAAAGCTTCTATCCGCTTTAAAGGGCGCGCAATCACTCATAAAGAAATCGGCCAGCGCGTATTGGACCGTTTCTCTGAAGCATGTGCGGAAGTTGCGACAGTCGAAACAAAACCAAAAATGGACGGCCGCAGCATGTTCTTAATGCTCGCGCCGAAAAACGAAAAGCAATAAGGAGGAAATCCCATGCCAAAAATGAAAACTCACCGCGGATCTGCTAAACGTTTTAAAAAGACAGGTTCTGGGAAGTTAAAACGTTCTCATGCATATACAAGTCACTTATTCGCCAACAAATCCCAAAAGCAAAAGCGTAAGCTTCGCAAGGGTGCTATTGTAAGCGCAGGAGACTTCAAACGTATCAAACAACAGCTTGCTAACATCAAGTAATCGGACAAGGAACAATTAGGAGGGAAATATAATGCCAAGAGTAAAAGGCGGAACTGTGTCGCGTCAGCGTCGTAAAAAGGTTCTTAAATTAGCAAAAGGTTATTTCGGTTCAAAACATAGATTATACAAAGTAGCAAACCAGCAGGTCATGAAATCTGGAAACTACGCTTTCCGTGACCGTCGTCAGAAAAAACGTGACTTCCGTAAGCTTTGGATCACTCGTATCAACGCAGCTGCTCGTATGAACGGTCTTTCTTACAGCCGTTTAATGCACGGTCTTAAGCTTTCAGGCATCGAAGTAAACCGCAAAATGCTTGCTGATCTTGCTGTAAACGATCTTACTGCTTTCAATCAGCTTGCTGATGCTGCTAAAGCTCAGTTAGACAAGTAAGTTGAAAAAAGCCGCTCTCTTTCCGGGAGCGGTTTTTTTACGTAAAGGGTGACAATTAATGGCTCTCTTCATTTATGCCGTATTGATAAACGGATACGGCTTTTGGATCATGGGCGCTGATAAAAGAAGAGCGAAAGCGCACAGATGGAGAATATCAGAGAAACGGATATGGCTCACAGCCGCCATGTTTGGCTCACTCGGCGTATGGATCGGCATGCGCACCTTCAGGCATAAGACAAAGCACAAAGCTTTTTTATACGGGGTGCCGCTGCTTTTTCTCGTTGAAGCCGCCCTTGTGCTGATCTATTTGAATGATAAATAAAAAGCAGGAGGGCTCAGCGCCCGCCTGCTTTTTTCGCTTTTTTAATGGGCTGGTCCCAATCAATCTTGCAATTCGGGTACCGCTCCAATACCTTTTTCTCAACTTCTTCGAAATCATCTGCAGAAAAGCTGCTTAGCTTTTCCGGAGTCTCAGTCCATACAAATATCGTATGAATAAACAGCGGATGGTCTTTGGAAGGGATATGCTTCTCTCCTTCAAAGAGCACTCCTTTATAAGTAAGCTGGAGATTTTTTCGCGTGTTTTTCTGTTCATCAATAAAATAAAAATTTTCTTTTGATTGTGCCAGTCTGAGCCTTCTCTTCGGGTTTGCGTAGAATTTGACCGCCATGTAAATAAAATAAATAAGAAGTGCAAGCAAGACAATCCTGAATACTGTAATGGCCATCTGTGTGAAGGCACCTCCTCACCTTTGTCATGATCTGATGTAATACGAAAAACAAAACAAAAGGTTTCATTTTTTTAAAAGAAATAGATAAAAACATTTACCCGTTTTTCAGGCGAATTAATCGTATGCTTCTGCATCGGTTCTGTATAATAAGAAGGGTAGTGAAAAAAAGGAGGTTTATTGATGACAAAATTAGATGAAACGCTTACCATGCTGAAAGCGTTAACGGACGCAAAAGGGATACCGGGAAATGAGAGAGAAGTAAGACAAGTGATGAAATCATACATAGAACCATTTGCCGATGAGGTCACAACCGACCGGCTGGGAAGCTTAATCGCCAAAAAAACCGGTGAAGAAAACGGTCCGAAAATCATGATCTCAGGCCATTTAGACGAAGTCGGTTTTATGGTGACGCAAATCACTGATAAAGGCTTTCTCCGCTTCCAAACGGTCGGCGGCTGGTGGTCTCAGGTGATGCTGGCCCAGCGCGTCACCGTCGTGACAAAAAAAGGAGACATCACGGGAATCATCGGTTCGAAGCCGCCGCATATTTTACCGCCTGACGCCAGAAAAAAAGCCGCCGATATCAAAGAGATGTTCATCGATATCGGGGCGTCCAGCCGTGAAGAAGCAATGGAATGGGGCGTTCTTCCGGGTGACCAGGTTGTGCCGTATTTTGAATTTACAGTGATGAACAATGAAAAACATTTATTGGCGAAAGCATGGGACAATCGTATCGGCTGTGCGATTGCCATCGATGTATTAAAAAATCTGAAAAACAGTGATCATCCGAATGAAGTATACGGAGTGGGAACGGTTCAGGAAGAAGTCGGGCTGCGCGGGGCTAAAACAGCGGCGCATACCATCCAGCCTGATATCGCGTTCGGTGTGGATGTCGGAATTGCCGGAGATACACCGGGAATCTCTGAAAAAGAAGCGCAAAGTAAAATCGGCGAAGGGCCGCAAATTATTCTGTATGACGCATCTATGGTCTCTCACAAAGGGCTGCGCGACCTTGTCGTAAACACGGCGGAAGAAGCGGGAATTCCGTATCAATTCGATTCCATTGCCGGAGGGGGCACGGATTCAGGTTCCATTCATTTAACCGCAAACGGAGTGCCGGCGCTGTCCATTACGATCGCAACACGCTACATTCACACTCATGCCGCTATTTTGCATCGGGATGATTATGAGAATACGGTAAAATTGATCACAGAAGTAATTAAAAAATTAGACCGGGAAACGGTTGACCGTATTACATATCAATAAAGATACGGAAGAATCTGCTTTTTTAAAGCAGATTCTTTTTTTGTCTGTACAAATATAATCACAATGGCTACAATAAGAAAAGACATAGAAAAATCTTACAGAACATTTTTGTAAGCGCTTTTAAAAAGGGAGGGGTTATGAAATGAAAAACAGATTCAAACTCATGATCCGCTTTTCGTGTGCAGCCGTCACAGCCGGGCTGCTGCTGCTGTCTTCGTCCCCGGTATCTGCCGCGTTTTGGGGTGCGTCGAATGAATTGCTGCACGATCCGACAATGGCGAAAGAAGGAAACACGTGGTACGCGTTCGGAACCGGTTTGGAAGGTGAGCGGGGGCTTCGCGTCTTAAAGGCGGGCAGCGGCGGCGTGTGGACCGTTCAGAAATCAATTTTTACTTCCCCGCTGTCTTGGTGGGGCAATTACGTGCCGAATTACGGGCTGAATCAATGGGCCCCCGATGTTCAATTTTATAACGGAAAGTATTGGCTGTACTATGCCGTTTCTTCATTCGGCAAAAATACTTCCGCGATCGGTCTCGCTTCATCAGCAAACCTCAGTTCAGGAAACTGGAAGGACGAAGGGCTCGTCATCCGTTCGACAAGCGCCGATCATTACAATGCAATTGATCCGGAGCTGACAATTGATAAAGACGGAAATCCGTGGCTTGCCTTCGGTTCTTTTTGGAGCGGCATCAAGCTGACAAAGCTCGATAAAAACACAATGAAACCAACCGGATCTCTTTATTCCATCGCCTCAAGACCGAATAACGGCGGAGCTTTGGAAGCGCCTGCCATCACCTATCAGAACGGCTACTATTACTTAATGGTGTCATTTGATAAATGCTGTTCAGGGGTGAATAGTACGTACAAAATTGCTTATGGAAGATCCAAAAGCATCACCGGTCCATATCTTGATAAAAGCGGGAAAAGCATGTCAGAAGGCGGAGGGACGATTCTTGATTCCGGCAATGACCGCTGGAAAGGCCCGGGCGGCCAAGACATTGTGAACGGAAATATTTTAGTGCGCCATGCGTATGATGCCGAAAACAGCGGAATCCCGAAGATGCTCATCAATGATATCGATTGGAGTTCAGGGTGGCCATCCTATTAATTGAGCAGCCGGGCATGTGTGTCCGGCTTTTTACTTGCAATAAAAGATTGACAGTTTGATTCCTCCTTAACTATAATAAAATTGTTCGTACAAATAAAAGGTTAAAAGTTTAATATTTTAATTTATACGTATATTTTTAAATGCAAGCGCTTTATTTTGACAGGAAGGGGAAATGAATGTGCTTCAGAACAAAGAATATGAATTTTGGTTTGTGACGGGAAGCCAGCACTTATACGGAGAGGAAACGCTACAGCTTGTCGATCAACACGCAAAAGGGATATGTGACGGTCTCGGCGGAGTGTCATCAAGATACAAGATCAGGCATAAAGCGGTTGTTACGTCATCTGAAACAATCAGAGAGGTTTTGCGGGAAGCGCAGTATCAAGAAAACTGCGCCGGGATCATCACGTGGATGCATACATTTTCTCCGGCGAAAATGTGGATTGAAGGTCTTTCCGCCTTTCAAAAGCCGATGCTTCATCTGCATACCCAATATCATCGTGACATTCCGTGGGAAACGATTGATATGGATTTTATGAACAGCAACCAATCCGCCCACGGAGACCGGGAATACGGATATATCCAGTCAAGAATGGGGCAGACGAGAAAAGTCATTGCAGGTTATTGGGATGACGAAGAAGTTAAACGTGACATTTCACAATGGATGAATACTGCTGCCGCTTGGAATGAAAGCAGGCATATTAAAGTTGCCCGGTTCGGCGACAACATGCGGAATGTAGCCGTGACTGACGGAGACAAAGTCGGCGCCCACATTCAATTCGGCTGGCAGGTTGACGGATACGGAATCGGCGATCTTACCGAGGTGATGAACAATGTCACCGATGCAGAAATTGAAGCGCTTTATGAAGAATACGACAAATTGTATGTCATCAGCGACGAAACGAAACAGGATGAAGCAAAAGTTTCTTCCATTAAAGAACAGGCGAAAATTGAGCTCGGGTTAACGGCTTTTCTCGAAAGGGGCGGATATACAGCGTTTTCGACCTCCTTTGAAGTGCTGCACGGAATGAAGCAGCTTCCGGGGCTTGCCGTTCAGCGTCTCATGGAAAAAGGGTACGGATTTGCCGGCGAAGGCGATTGGAAAACGGCTGCCTTGGTGCGAATGATGAAAATAATGGCGGACGGAAAACAAACCTCCTTCATGGAAGATTACACGTACCATTTTGAGCCGGGGCGTGCGATGATTCTCGGATCACATATGCTTGAAGTATGCCCGACGATTGCCCATGATCGACCGAAAATCGAAGTCCATCCTCTCTCAATCGGGGGAAAGGAAGACCCCGCCCGATTGGTGTTTAACGGAATCGGCGGTTCAGCCATCATCGCAAGTATCATTGACATCGGAGGGCGGTTCCGTCTCATTCTGAATGAAGCGGAAGGCAGGGAAATTGAACATGACATGCCGAATCTGCCTGTGGCGCGGGTGCTGTGGAAGCCTGAGCCATCGCTGAAAACGGCTGCGGAAGCATGGATTTTGGCGGGAGGCGCCCATCATACCTGTATGTCCTTTGGGCTTACGGCTGAACAGATGCTTGACTGGGCTGAAATGGCAGGCATTGAAAGCATCTTTATTTCCCGAAATACCGAAATACGCGAGCTGAAAAAAGAGCTGAAGTGGAATGACGTATTATACCGGCTGGGAGGGAATTGATATGGCGTATACAATTGGTGTAGATTTCGGCACATTGTCCGGCAGGGCGGTGCTTGTCGATGTCCGGACAGGAGAAGAAATTGCATCCGCGGTCAAAGAATACACTCATGCCGTTATCGACCGTACGCTGCCGAAAACGGGGGAAAAGCTCCCTCGTGACTGGGCGCTTCAAGATCCCGCCGATTATATTGAAGTTTTGGAAACGGCGATTCCGAGCCTGCTTCAGCAATCGGGCGCTGATCCAAAAGATGTGATCGGCATAGGAATTGATTTTACGGCCTGCACCATTTTGCCGGTAGACGGCGCGGGACAGCCGCTTTGTATGCTTCCGGAATTTGAACGGGAGCCTCACAGTTATGTGAAGCTGTGGAAGCATCATGCGGCTCAAAAGCATGCAGACCGTTTGAACGCGATTGCCGAAGACACAAAAGAAGAATTTCTCAAAAGATACGGCGGTAAAATTTCTTCCGAATGGATGATTCCGAAAATCATGCAAATTGCGGAAGAAGCGCCGCATATATACGAGGCGGCAGATCGGATTGTGGAAGCAGCAGACTGGATCGTCTATCAATTGTGCGGTTCATTGAAGCGGAGCAACTGCACGGCCGGCTACAAAGCAATTTGGAATGAGGAGACGGGATATCCGTCTGATCATTTTTTCGAAAGGCTCAACCCGTTAATGAAAACGATTACAAATGATAAATTAAGCGGAACCATTTATTCAGTCGGAGAAAAGGCAGGAGGACTGACCGAAAAAATGGCGGAGCTGACCGGGCTTTTGCCGGGGACGGCCGTTGCCGTCGCCAATGTTGACGCTCACGTGTCAGTGCCAGCGGTCGGCATTACAGAGCCGGGGAAAATGCTGATGATCATGGGAACGTCCACCTGTCATGTGCTGCTCGGCGAGGAAGAACATATCGTCCCCGGTATGTGCGGAGTTGTCAATAACGGCATCTTGCCTGGATATGCGGGATATGAAGCGGGGCAGTCCTGTGTCGGCGACCATTTTGAATGGTTTGTTAAAACATGCGTTCCGAAAGAGTATGAGAAGGAAGCCGAGGAAAAACAGATTGATATTCACGAGCTTTTAAGCGAAAAAGCAGCTGAGCTTGCTCCGGGGGAAAGCGGTCTTCTCGCGCTTGACTGGTGGAACGGAAACCGGTCAACCTTGGTGGACGCCGATTTGACGGGCATGATGCTCGGCATGACGCTGCACACGAAACCGGAAGAAATCTACAGGGCATTGATTGAAGCGACGGCGTTCGGAACGAGGATGATTATCGAAACGTTTCGGGAAAACGGCGTTCCGATCGAAGAGCTTTACGCAGCCGGAGGAATCGCCGAAAAAAATCCGTTTGTCATGCAGATTTATGCAGACGTCACAAATATGGATATTAAATTATCCGGGTCTCCGCAGGCGCCGGCACTGGGCTCCGCGATTTTCGGAGCGCTCGCTGCGGGACGGGAAAACGGGGGTTTTTCCAATATTGCTGAGGCTTGCGCACATATGGGGAAATTAAAAGACGGTTCTTACGTCCCGAATCGGGGGAGAGCTGAGATTTATGACAGCTTATATGCGGAATACAAAGAGCTCGTTCACTACTTCGGCAAAGAAAACAATGTCATGAAACGCCTGAAAGCCATTAAAAACCGTGAGTTCGCGAAAGGGGAGAGCCGCCATGCTTGAAGCGTTAAAAGAAGAAGTGCTCGCCGCCAATCTGAAGCTTGAGGAACATAATCTTGTCACGTTTACATGGGGAAATGTCAGCGGCATTGACAGAGAAAGCGGGAGAATCGTCATTAAACCGAGCGGTGTCGATTACAGTGAGCTGACCGCAGACAAACTGGTCGTCCTGAATGAGGACGGAGAGATTCTGGAAGGCTCGCTGAAGCCGTCCTCTGACACGCCGACCCATCTTTATCTGTATAAAGCTTTTCCCGCTATCGGCGGAATCGTTCATACGCATTCTCGCTGGGCGACGAGCTGGGCGCAGTCAGGAAGAGACATTCCCGCGCTCGGCACGACTCACGCGGATTATTTTGAAAGCGCTATACCCTGTACGAGGGAAATGTATGAAGAAGAAATTGTGAAAGATTACGAATATCATACAGGCAAAGTTATAGCGGAAACCTTTCAAAATGAATCGTATGAACAAAATCCGGGTGTTCTTGTCCACAGCCACGGTCCGTTCTGCTGGGGAACGGACGCGCTGAATGCCCTGCATAACGCTGTAGTGCTCGAAACCGTGGCGGAAATGGCCTACCATTCGCTTATGCTGAACAAACAGCTCAGCCCGATAGACAGAGTGCTGCATGATAAGCATTTTTACAGAAAACACGGGGCGAATGCTTATTATGGCCAAACTTGACGCAGCTGGGTTTCTGATTGATTTAGACGGAACCGTATTCAGGGGGCAGGAGCTGATTGACGGCGCAACAGAAGCCATTCATACCCTTCAGTCCCTGGGCAAAGCCGTTGTCTTTTTAAGCAACCGCGGCAATCTATCAAGAGCCATGTGCCAAAAGAAACTGCTTGGTGCCGGTATCCGCACGGATGAACGGAGCATCGTGCTGTCCTCCAGTGTGACGGCATCATTTTTAAAGAAGCATTATCCTTTGTCAAAGGTGTGGGTGTTAGGAGAGAAAGGGCTGACGGATGAACTCGCTTTAGCGGGTGTCACCATGGCGCCAAAACCGCAGGCGGCAGACTGGCTTGTTATCTCTCTGCATGAAACCGTCACCTATGAGGATCTGAATCTCGCTTTTCAGGCAGCTTCCTCCGGCGCGCGCATCATCGCCACAAACCGGGACCGCTCGTTTCCGAATGAAGGCGGCCATGCTATGGATGTTGCAGGAATGATCGGGGCCATTGAGGCATCTGCCGGAGTAAAAACGGAGCTTGTCGTCGGCAAACCGTCTTGGCTGATGGCTGAGGCAGCATGTGAAGCGCTCGGGCTTTCTCCGGGAGAATGCGCAATAATCGGAGACAGCCTCGAATCAGATATCGCAATGGGAAGGCTGTACGGGATGAAAAGCGTGTTGGTTCTGACGGGATCGGCAAAACTTGGGGAGACCCGTCTCTATGAGCCTGACATCGTGCTCGATTCTATGAAAGACCTGACAGAATTAGCGAAGGGGGGAATCCTTTTATGAAACTTTCTCCGGCGGACATTCAATCCGAGTTTAATAAGGAAGGAGGCAGCCGCTCTCCTATTCAAATAGAAGACATCATCATCGGAGCGGATGCAAAAGAAGAGCTTTTCAGATTTCTTCAAAAAAAATGCTGGAAACATCCGGCGATCGTCTGTGACCGGAACACTGACGAAGCGGCGGGAGGGATGCTTGCGGACGAATTGAAGGCCGGCGGAATCAAAGCGGCAAAGATCATCATTCCGGAGCATGAATCAGGAACCGCGGCGGCTGATGAAAAGACACTGATCTATACGCTGATCAATATCGCGGAAGAGACGGATGTCATCATTGCGGCCGGGTCAGGAACGATTCACGACATTACGCGGTTTGCTGCCTGCCAGCGCGGTTTGCCGTTTATCTCATTCCCCACCGCTCCTTCAGTCGACGGATTTACATCGGCTGGAGCGCCGCTCATATTAAACGGCATCAAAACGACGATTCAGACGAAAGCGCCGATCGCCTTATTTGCGGATACGAATCTATTAAAAGAAGCGCCGCGCGCAATGACAGCCGCGGGCTTCGGCGACATGCTCGGAAAAATAACTTCGCTGGCAGATTGGGAGATCTCCCGGAAGCTTGCAGATGAGCCGTACTCAGAAGCCGGCGCGAAACTTGTGAAAGACGCGCTTTGGCAGTGCATTGATCACCGCGCTGACATTGCCATGGGAACAGAGGCCGGCATTCGCATCCTGATGGAAGCGCTGATCGTTTCGGGTCTTGTCATGCTTGCCCTTGATCACTCCCGTCCCGCCTCAGGAGGAGAGCATCACATCTCGCATTGGATTGAGATGGAACTGCTGAAGACGAAACAGCCTCCGATTCTCCACGGTGCGAAGGTGGGCTGCGCGTGCGCGGTGCTGAGTGATATTTACAAAGATCTGGCCTGTCACGAAAAGCTTGCAGAACTTCCGCCGGACTTTCGCGAGGCGGTTCAATCAGCATATGAAGGGCTTCCTGACGGCAAAACAATTGCCGGGTGGCTCACATCTGCCGGAGGTCCCGCCAGTTTTGATGAAATCGGTGTAAAACAGGACCTTGTCAGCGACGCCCTTAAGCACGCACACACACTGCGAGACCGTTATACCGGCTTAACCATCATAAATGAAAATGCAGCGCTCTTTGCACATCATTCGCCGCACGGCCTGAAGCGGAAGGGGCAATGACATGAAAAAAACGATCGCCGTATGTTTGGCGCTGATGATGATCTTATTGTTTACCGCCGGCTGTTCACAAGAACGGACTGCCGGCAGGGCGGGAGAAACGGAGCTGACATTTTGGACGTTTAACGGACTGCACGAACAGTTTTATCAGGAAATGGCCAAAGACTGGAATCAGAAATATCCGGAGCGCAAAATTAAGCTGAATACCGTTGTTTATCCTTATGGACAAATGCATGATAATCTATCCGTTTCCCTGATCGCGGGCGAAGGGCTTCCTGATATAGCCGACGTGGAATTAAGCCGATTCTCGAACTTTCTGAAGGGGAAGGATATCCCGCTTGCCGATCTGACTCCGCTGATTGAAAAAGACCGCGATAAGTTTGTGGAAGCGCGCCTGGCCTTATACAGCAAAAACGGCAGACTGTACGGCCTTGACACACATGTAGGGACGACCGTGATGTTTTACAACATGGATATTATGAAAAAGGCGGGCGTTGATCCCGCATCGATTAAGACATGGGAGGACTACCGGCGGGCGGGGAAAAAAGTGCGCGAAATCGCGGGAAAACCGATGGGAACGGTTGAAACAAATGACTCCGCCACATTTCTTTCCATGATTTCGCAGCAAGGATCAGGCTACTTCAGCAAAAACGGAAAGTTGATTTTGGACAATAAAACGAATATAGACACATTAAATGACTTAAAGGACATGGTAAATGATAAAACCCTTCTGCCGGCTCCCGGCGGCGGCCATCACAGTGAAGAATACTACGGTTTTATGAATCAGGGCGGGGCAGCGTCAGTGCTGATGCCCATCTGGTACATGGGACGGTTTATCGATTATATGCCTGATTTAAAAGGAAAAATGGCGATTTACCCTATGCCGGCTTGGAAAGAAGGCGGCGACAGATCAGCGGGCTTGGGCGGAACAGCCACCGTCGTACCGAAACAGGCTGAACATCTGAAGCTCGCGAAAGAATTTCTCGGATTTGCGAAAGGTTCAAAGGAAGGAAATATTAAGCTGTGGACGGTGCTCGGCTTTGATCCGCTCCGCTGGGACGTGTGGGATTCAAAAGAATTGAAGGAGAAAAATAAGTACACGGATTTCTTCCGGAACGGTACATCCATTTTTTCCACGCTCCTTGAAGTAAAAGATGAGATCAATCCGATTTATTTGCATGAAGACTTCTCTAAAGCGGCTGATCTCGTCGTCAGACAGGTGCTGTTCGATGCGCTGAAGACGCAGGAAAAAACACCTAAGGAAGCCTTGGACGAGGCGGCGCAGCAATTGGAAAAATAAGAAGCCGCCCATTTTAACAGAGAAAGCGGGGGAGCTTTTATGAGACCTGTAAAGACAGAGACAGCGCAAACCGTTTCCGCAGCCCGGAAGAAGCCGCGCCGGCGCAATGTGCTGTATTCCAAAAAAGCGGCGCCTTATCTTTTTACGGCGCCTTTTATCATTTCGTTTCTCGTTTTCTTTTTGTATCCGATCATCAGCGTGTTTATCATGAGCTTTCAGCGGATACTGCCGGGAGAAGCTGCATTTGTCGGGTTTTCCAATTACACCGCTCTTCTTAATCCAACCTTTTACACCGCCCTGTTTAATACATTGGAATATACCTTTTGGACGCTGATCGTGCTGATTCCGGTGCCGCTTCTTTTGGCGGTGATTCTGAATTCGAAGCTCGTCAGATTCAGAAATGTGTTTAAATCGGCACTGTTCGTACCGGCTTTGACATCGACGATCGTCGCGGGGATTATATTCCGGCTGATGTTCGGAGAAATGAATACGTCGCTGGCAAACGAGCTGATGATGAAGCTTGGCGTATCGCCTCAAAACTGGCTCAATAACAAAGGAACCGGCATGTTTTTAATGGTGCTGCTTGCGTCATGGAGATGGATGGGCATTAACATTCTTTATTTTCTGGCCGGATTGCAAAACGTGCCGAAAGAATTATATGAGGCGGCTGAAATTGACGGGGCGAGTACGTGGAAAAAGTTCCGGCATATTACCCTCCCGTTTTTAAAGCCGGTATCCGTTTATGTGTTAACGATCAGTATGATCGGCGGTTTCAGAATGTTTGAGGAAAGCTATGTGCTTTGGCAGAATAATTCCCCGGGCAATATCGGCCTCACGCTTGTCGGTTATTTATATCAGCAGGGGCTTGCGTACAACGAAATGGGGTACGGGGCCGCCATCGGAATTGTCCTTTTGCTTGTCATCTTACTAGTCAGCCTTGTGTCGCTGAAACTGTCCGGTTCGTTTAAAGGGGAGGGATAAGTGGTGCGTAACAATCACATGTTTTCCGTGTACAGAGTCGCGTTTACCTTGTTTTTTATCATGTTGAGCCTGCTGTATATCTTTCCGATGATCTGCCTATTGCTCGGTTCATTAAAGCCGTCATCCGAGCTGATGCGCATCGGACTGAATCTGCGTCTTGATCCGGATGTGATGAGCCTTGATAACTACACGTATTTGTTCAACGGGGGGAGCATTTATTTCAAATGGTTTTTTAACAGCCTGCTGCTCGGCGTTCTCACCACGGTTCTCACGCTGTTTTTTTCCTCAATGATCGGCTACGGACTCGGTGTGTATGAGTTTAAAGGCCGAAATGTTATTTTCGTTCTTGTGCTGATCATTATGATGGTGCCTCTTGAAGTGATGATGCTTCCGTTATTTAAACTGACGGTGGGGCTTCATTTGATTGATTCTTATACGGGAGTGATTCTGCCGTTTATTGTGTCGCCTGTCGCCGTATTCTTTTTCAGGCAATACGCGCTCGGCCTCCCGAGGGATCTGCTCGATTCAGCGAGAATGGACGGCTGCACGGAATTCGGCATTTTCTTCAGAATTATGGCGCCGCTTATGAAACCGGCATTTGGGGCAATGATCATTCTCCAATCTTTAAACAGCTGGAATAACTTTTTATGGCCGCTGATCGTGCTTCGGTCGAAAGAAATGTTTACGCTTCCAATCGGACTGTCAGGGCTGCTGAGTCCGTACGGCAATAACTATGACATGCTGATCTCCGGTTCCGTTTTTGCGATACTGCCGGTGATTATCATATTCTTGTTTTTCCAAAAATACTTTATTTCCGGCCTGACAGTCGGCGGAGTGAAGGGATAGAGAGAGGGAGGAAACATAATGAAAAAAGCGGGAATTACAGCAGATAAAGAATACATCATCGGTGAAGTGGACAAACGGATGTACGGATCATTTATAGAACATATGGGCCGGGCGGTGTATGAAGGCATTTATGAGCCCGGACACCCGAAAGCCGACAAGGACGGATTCAGAACAGACGTGCAGAAGCTGATCAGAGAATTACAGGTGCCGTTCATCCGCTATCCGGGAGGGAATTTTCTCTCAGGCTACAATTGGGAAGACGGCGTCGGACCGGTGAAGGACCGCCCGCGGAGGCTTGATCTGGCATGGCAGACGACAGAAACGAACGAAGTCGGGACGAACGAATTTTTAACGTGGGCAAAAAAAGTGAACGCCGAAGTGAATATGGCGGTCAATCTAGGGACGAGAGGCATCGATGCCGCCCGGAACCTCGTCGAGTACTGCAACCATCCTGGAGGGTCATACTGGAGCGACTTGCGAAAATCGCACGGCTATGAAAAACCTTACGGCATAAAAACGTGGTGCTTAGGAAATGAGATGGACGGCCCTTGGCAGATCGGGCACAAAACGGCGCATGAATACGGACGGCTCGCCGCTGAAACGGCGAAAGTGATGAAATGGACGGACCCGACAATCGAATTGGTGGCTTGCGGAAGCTCAAACAGCGGCATGCCGACCTTCATCGAGTGGGAGGCGGAGGTGCTTGAGCATACGTACGAGCATGTGGATTACATCTCACTGCATACGTATTACGGCAACCATGAAAATGATCTTGAAAACTATTTAGCGAAGTCGATGGATTTAGACCATTTTATCAAATCTGTCACAGCCGTATGTGATTATATGAAAGCGAAAAAACGGAGCAAAAAAACGATTCACCTTTCTTTAGATGAGTGGAATGTGTGGTATCACTCAAATGAAGCGGATAAAAAAGTGGAGCCGTGGATTACGGCCCGGCCGATTCTGGAAGACATCTACAATTTTGAAGATGCGCTGTTGATCGGTTCATTGCTGATTACGATGCTGCAGCATGCGGACAGACTAAAGATCGCCTGTCTCGCCCAGCTTGTCAACGTGATTGCGCCTATCATGACTGAAAAGGGCGGAGAAGCATGGAGGCAGCCGATCTTTTATCCTTACATGCACGCCTCTGTCTACGGGAGAGGGACTTCAATGAAGCTGCTGATTACCTCCCCGAAATACGACTCAGCGGATTTTACGGATGTGCCGTATGTTGATGCCGCGGCTGTTTACCATGAAGAAGATGAAGCCCTGACCATTTTTGCCGTTAACAAAAGCAAGGAACCGATGGAAACGGAGATCAAACTGAGAGGGTTTGAAGATTACCGCATCATTGAGCATATCGTGCTGGAGCATCAGGATATGAAAGCGACCAATCAAAAAAACAGAAAAGAAGTTATGCCTCACTCAAACGGAACGTCTTCCGCAAACGCTGAAGGGATAACGGCTCATTTTACGCCGCTGTCCTGGAATGTTATCCGTTTATCAGGAAAATAATGTTCCGAAAAGCCGGGCTTTGCCGCCGGCTTTTTTTTACGCAAAAATCACCTCCGGTTATCTGATAATTGTGATAATATTTAGAAAAAGAGAAAAGGGGCTGGGATTAAATGAATGCGATTACAATCGTCATAGCGTCTATATGTATTTTGGCGATCGCCTATCGGCTTTACGGTACCTTTATGATGGTCAAAGTATTAAAAATCAATGATCAGACACCGACTCCGGCCCATGTGCTTGAGGATGGGAAAGATTATGTGCCGACGAATAAATGGGTGTCATTCGGCCACCATTTCGCGGCAATCGCCGCTGCCGGCCCGCTTGTCGGACCGATTCTCGCAGCTCAATTCGGCTATCTGCCCGGGCTTTTATGGCTGTTAATCGGGGCGGTGATCGGAGGAGCCGTACACGATATTGTCGTATTGTTTGCATCCATGCGGAAAAACGGTAAAACGCTTTCTGAAGTCGCCAAAGATGAGCTCGGCCCGGTGGCGGGCTTTTGCACTGGTCTTTCAATGCTGTTTATCATTACGATCACGATGGCGGGGCTGTCCATGGTTGTGCTGCACGCACTTGAGAAAAACCCGTGGGGAACGTTTGCGGTAGGGATTACGATTCCGATCGCGATGGGGGTCGGCGACATGCTGACGTTGGATGCGAAAACACTCGCGGTGGCGCTTCCCGTCTATGCTTTTTTTGCCGCGGCGCTTCCGGTTTGGCTTTTGCTTGCCCCGCGTGACTATTTAAGCAGTTTTATGAAAATCGGGGTATTTGCCGCTTTGATCGCCGGCGTCTTTTTCGTCAATCCCGCCGTTAAATTCCCGGCCGTAACGGAGTTTATTCACGGCGGCGGACCGGTGATCGCGGGACCTGTCTGGCCGTTTATTTCAATAACGATTGCCTGCGGCGCTATTTCAGGCTTTCATGCGTTTGTCGGTTCCGGCACAACGCCGAAAATGCTGGATAAATGGAGTGATATAAAGCCGGTTGCTTTCGGAGCGATGCTTGTTGAATGTCTCGTCGGGATTATGGCGCTCATAGCAGCCGCCGCACTTGAGCCAGCGGACTATTTTGCCATTAACAGCGCGCCGGAAATTTTCCGCGCCCTTGGGATGAATGTCGTCCATCTGCCTGAATTGAGTAAAGAAATCGGGCTCAGTCTGGAAGGAAGAACGGGCGGCGCTGTTACGCTTGCCGTCGGAATGACGTATATCTTTACGGAGATTCCGTTTTTCAGTCATTTGGCTTCATACTTTTTTCAATTTGTCATTATGTTTGAAGCGGTGTTTATTTTAACGGCGATTGATGCGGGAACCCGTGTCGCCCGCTACTTGATCCAGGAGTTTTTCGGAGAGGTGTATAAGCCGCTGAAAAAAACAGACTGGCTGCCGGGCTCGATTTTCTCAAGCGCGCTCGCCTGCCTGCTGTGGGGCTATCTTCTGTATTCGGGCGACATCAGCTCCATTTGGGCGCTGTTCGGCGTGTCCAATCAGCTTATGGCGTCTGTCGGATTAATCATCGGTGCGACTGTCGTATTGAAGATAGCCGATAAGCGGCGCTATATGCTGACGTGCCTGATTCCTCTCGCTTATTTGTACGTGACCGTCAACTATGCGGGTTATTGGATGGTGCGGTATGTGTATTTGAATCCTGAAGCGGCGGGATACAACGTGCTGAATGGCGTTTTATCCATTATCATGCTCATTCTCGGGCTTGTGATTATCATGGCGGCTGTGAAAAAATGGGCGAATGTATGGCGTGATCCGAGTGCCAGACTGGAAGCTTCAATACCCGGATAAATCCGCGGCCGTCCGAACATTGCAGCATCATAAAAAAGCAGAGAGCCGATCGGTCTCTCTGCTTTCATCTTATGACAAATCCGCCGCTTCCAAAAGGTAATCCGCCAAATGTACCGCGCGGACACGGTCTGTTAATCCTTCGCGCAAAATGCCGAGCTGCATTTGCAAAAGGCATCCGGGATTGGCTGTCACGATGACGGCCGCCTCCGTTTTTCCGGCGGCTTTCATCTTACTGTCTAATATTTTCATAGACATCTCTGACTCTGTTATATTATAAATTCCCGCCGACCCGCAGCAGCTGTCGGCCTTTTCCATTTCTCTGTACTCGGCCCCTTTAATGCTTTTCAAAAGCATGCGCGGTTCTTCTGACGTATGCATCACATTGCGGAGATGGCAGGAGTCCTGATATGTGACGATATGAGGGGATTGCGCCTGAAGGTTCCTTTGATGGAATTTCAGTTCAACCAGTACGGATGAAAAGTCTTTGAGCTTCCGGACGAATTGTTCGGCACGGTCCGCCCATTCAGGTTCATCCTTCAGCAAATGCGGATATTCCTGAAGAAAGGCGCCGCATCCGCCGGCGTTTGTAATGATATAATCTGCGTCAAGCGCTTCAAAAGCGGCGATATTCCGCTTGGCCAGTTCTTTTCCCGTCTCTTTTTCTCCGCTGTGCCCGTGAAGCGCGCCGCAGCACGCCTGACCTTCCGGAACCGCGATCTCACATCCGGCCGCCTGTAAAAGCGCCGTTGTCGCATGATTTGTTGCTAAAAACATCGTATCCATTAAACAGCCCGAGAAAAAAGCGGCCCGTTTTTGAACGGGACCCGAGGCGGGAAGAAAACGCGGCCGTTCTTTCATGTCTTTCCATTTCGGAACGGGCGGGAGCACTTGTTCCATTGTACGCAGATGCTCAGGCAAAACGCGCAGCATACCGGTTTTTCTGACGGCGGTCTGCAGCCCTGATCTTTGGTATATCCCAAGAAGATTCGCCGCTGTCTGCATGCGGTTTTGATGGGGGAAAAGCCCGGTAAATGCCGCTTTCCGCAAGAGGCGCACGCCCGGCTTGTGTTTTTTATTTTGATGAATGATATCCCTTGCTTCTTCAAGCAGCTGTCCGTAATTGACTCCTGCCGGACAAACGGGCTCGCATGCCCGGCATCCGAGACACAGCGAAAGTGAGCGCTCGACATCTTCATCCGGCTCAATCAGTCCGTCTGTGACGGCTTTCATCAGGGCGATTCGGCCGCGCGGCGAATGGGATTCTTGAAATCCTGATTCGATATAGGTCGGACAGGAAGGAAGGCAGAAGCCGCAGCGCATACAGTTCAGCAATTCACCTTCATCCATGCGGTTTTTGAATTCTGTTTGAATTTGTTTCTGCTCTTTAGCCGTTGTCATTTCATCACCACCACGCGTTTCCTTGACGAATTAGCGAATATCTTTCCCGGATTCAGCAGGTTTTGGGGATCGAGCGCTTGTTTGATCGCTTTCATGGCGATGATGCCTTCTGTTTTCAGCTTCATTTCTAAATACGGCGCTTTTACGATGCCGACCCCATGTTCACCCGTTATCGTTCCTCCCAGCTCAATCGCTTTCTCAAAAATGGCGGCAAAGGCTTTTTCGACACGTTCCATCTCCTCTGTATTTCGGATATCGGTGGTGCACGTCGGATGGAGGTTGCCGTCGCCTGCATGGCCGAATGTGCATATGGACAAGCCGTATGTTTCTGCAATCTCGTTAATGGCTCTGACCATATTGGCAATTTGTGATCTCGGCACGGTTGCATCTTCCAGAATCGTCGTCGGTTTCAGTCTGGCGAGAGCTGATAGTGCGGACCGTCTGGCCTCTGTAAGGGCGAATGCTTCCTCCTCGGTTTCAGCCGTTTGGACGGATACGGCGGCTCCGTTTTTACAGATGGCTTCGATTTTTTCCATATCGCGTCTGACCGTGTCGCTGTCACCGTCCTGTTCGATCAGCAGTACGGCTTTTGCGTCTGTCGGAAGCCCGATCTTGGCGTAATCTTCAATGACCTGCAGTGTCGGCTGATCCAGAAATTCGAGTGTCGCCGGAATGATTTTTTCAGCGATGATGGCAGAAACCGATTCTGCAGCCGCTTCAATATGTTCATAGAGTGCGAGCAGCGTTTTTTTCGTTTCCGGCTTCGGAACAAGCTTTAAAGTCGCTTCCGTCACAACACCGAGCGTCCCTTCTGATCCGACGAAAAGCCGGGTCAGATCATAACCGGCGACATCCTTTGTCAGCTTTCCCCCTGTGCGGATGATATCGCCTGAAGCCAAGACGGCTTCAAGGCCGAGGACATAATCCCGGGTGACACCGTACTTCAGGCCGCGCAGTCCGCCGGAATTTTCATTAATATTTCCGCCGATCGTCGATATTTTCATGCTGCTCGGATCAGGCGGATAAAATAACCCTTTCCGTTCAACCGCATGAATCATATCTTGCGTGATCACGCCCGGCTGGACGGTTGCCGTCAAATTTTCCTCATCAATTTCAAGAATTCGGTTCATATGTTTGAATAAAAGAACAAGACCGCCCTCAGACGGACATGTGCCGCCGCATAAGTTTGTGCCTGAACCCCTCGGCACGATCGGAATGTCATGCCTGCTGCAAATCGTTAATATACGGGACACGTCATCCGCACAGTGGGGGGCGATTACCGCATCCGGCATGGCTTGCAGCTGAGGGGCCGCATCGTACGAATACACAAGACGGCCAGCCGCCGAATCATCATAATTCTCCTTCCCGACCGCCCGGATGAACTGTTCCTTTGCCTCTCGTGAAATCATATTCTCCCAACCTCCCGATAGAAAAGCGTTTTCATTTAATTGTAAAGAAAAATGATTTCGTAAACTATGGAGAAACGTATGAAAAATGATGGTGGTATTACGTGTTTTTTGTATGTTGATCTAAAAAGCGAAGCGCCAAATAAAAAGCCGTTATGTCTTCAGGGCGGTCAAGCTTCATATTTGTCAGTGATTCCAGTTTGGAAAGACGGTAGCGCAGCGTATTAATATGAATATGCATGTCATCAGCGGTGCGCTTTAACGATAACTGCCGGTCGAAAAAGGCGCGCAGCGTATCCAGAAGTTCTTCACGGCCGAGCACATGCTCGAGAACCCGCCGTGGAAATTCAGACCGCGTGCCGGGCGCAATATCGGCAAGACACATATCCAGTTTTAAATCTTCTTCAAAGACGGCCTGCTTGTCAATAGCGCCCGCTGAAAGAGCTTTCTCCGCCTGTCCGTATGATTCCGTCAGGCGTTCTCCCGGAACGATCCGTCCGATGCCGGCCGTGACAGGCTGCCCAAAAACAGTGTTGATTCTTTTGATGAGCCTCTCCCTAGAATCCGAGTTTGTCTCATGATTAATGAGAATACGCTCATTTCCCCAGCGGACAAACAGGTCTTCAGGGTATTCACTTTGCCAGAGGCGCCCGAGCTCTTCTGCTTCATATTGCTCATAACGGCCTTGAATGAGTATGATTCGGCGTTGCGAATGAAGGTCTGCTGCAAGGAGCTTTGCTTTTTCTAAAAAACCCGGGGACCATTCTTTTAACTGCAGCCAATCCACCATAAAGGATTCAAGCATTCTCTCACGCCATTGCACTTCTTCCAGGTGGCGCGTTTCTTTTATAAAAAGTTCCGTCATTTTTCTGAGCAATTCCCCGAAAGGCAGGATATCGTCAGGGTTTCCTGTCAGACCGAATACTCCGATCACCTCATGACCCGAAAAAACGGGGAGGTTCAATCCTGCTTTTACGCCCTCAAGCCGTTTTTCATCTTCTTTCGTAATGATGACATTCCGTTTTTCCCGCGCGCAGATCAGAGCTCCTTCATGAAAACATCCGGCGCGCGCCTCGTTGGTGCCCGCGATGATCATTCCTTTTGTATCGGCAATAATCACTTCGCGGCTGTACATATGTTTGACTTCGGCAATCAATTTTTTTGCCAGTTCCGGCTGTAACTGCATTGGCGATCCCCCTCGCCATTATTATACAAAAAAAACCGGGTGTGCCATCACCCGGTTTCATGCTTAGTGTGCAGGTTTTAATCCGCCTTCAAGTGTTTTGAGCATTTCATTTTTTTCTGAGTCTGACGCATGCTGCCAAAGAACTTCGAATAAGACGCCGAGACCCGGAAGCATTTTTTCTTCACCGCTTTGGATGGCGTCTACGATAGTATGCTCCAGCTGATCCTGATTATTGCCGGTCACATTGGCAATAACGGCGTTGCGTAAATTAAGATCCATTACAACCGCTCCTTTTTTCCTGAATGTGATACGCATATTCTTACCGCGCACGCGGTTTATTATGTGCTGTTCTTGAGATATAATAACAACATGCATGAAAAAAGGAGAGCGCAGAAATAAAGTGAAACGAATTGACTCGGCAAAAAACCAAAAAGTGAAGGACTGGAAAAAACTTCACACAAAAAAAGAGAGACATAAAACGAATACATTTCTGATAGAAGGAGAGCATCTGGCAGAAGAAGCGCTCAAGTCAAAGGGAACGGTAAAAGAAATTCTCGTAAAAGATGAGAGCGCCATCCCGGCCGATCTGGACATGAGCATTCCGTGCTATGTGCTGAGCGAAGATGCGTTTTCAGCCGTGACGGAAACGGAAACGCCGCAGCAGATCGCCGCAGTCTGCCATATGCCGGACGAAAAGCCTGACCGGCTGAAGCGGCTGCTTCTGATTGATGCCGTGCAGGATCCGGGGAATTTAGGAACAATGATCAGAACGGCAGATGCGGCGGGGATCGACGCCGTTGTCCTTGGTGAGGGAACGGCAGATCCATACAACGGAAAAACGCTGCGTTCAGCCCAAGGATCTCACTTTCATATTCCCATTTTGAAACGTCCGCTTCACGAGTTTACCGATGAGCTGAAATCGCAAGGCATCGCGATCTACGGCACGGCGCTTGAAAACGGTGCGGCTTATCAAAGCGTGAAGCCTGAAGAATCGTTCGCGTTAATCGTCGGGAACGAGGGGGCGGGAGTGGACGCCGGCCTTCTGCAAAAAACGGATCTCAACCTGTACGTGCCGCTGTACGGACAGGCGGAGTCGCTGAATGTGGCGGTGGCGGCCGCCATCCTCGTCTATCATCTCAGAGGATAGGTTGCGCAAAGCCGCGAATTTCACTATAATAGATAGCAATAATGTAAAAACCGTGACAGAGGACGTCAATTTTTGCACAAGCTGCCTTCCAGGGAGAAAATGCCGCCGACTGAAAGCATTTTTATCGCAGCACAGAAATTGATTTTCACCTCTCGAGTTGTCACCGGGACCGCGCTAAACGCGCGTAAAGGTGAACCGGAACGATCGTTTCCGTTATGTCAATGAAGCTTCGGCAGATGAAGTCTGCCTTAAAAAGGGTGGTACCGCGGCCACAACTCGTCCCTTCTCTCAAGGGGCGGGTTTTTTTGTTTTCTGAAAAAGGCATAGAACGGTTTGGTTTACATAAAAGGAGGATGCATGATGGAAGAGAAGCTTAAACAGCTCGAACTGGAAGCTGCAGAAAAAGTAGAAGCAGCAGGTTCATTAAAAGAAGTTAACGACATTCGGGTGCAATATCTCGGAAAAAAAGGGCCGATTACAGAAGTTCTCCGCGGCATGGGCAAACTGTCCGCTGAAGAACGCCCGAAAATGGGAGCGCTCGCCAATGAAGTGAGAGAGCGCATTGCAGCAGCCATTACGGCGAAAAATGAACAGCTTGAACAAGAAGAGATGAATAAAAAACTCAGCAGCCAGACGATTGACGTCACATTGCCGGGCAGTCAGGTAAACATCGGCGGGCGCCATCCGCTGACGGTCGTTATTGAAGAAATTGAAGATTTATTTATCGGCATGGGGTATACCATCGAAGAAGGTCCTGAAGTGGAAACGGATTATTACAACTTTGAGGCGCTGAATCTGCCGAAGGAGCACCCGGCCCGCGACATGCAGGACAGCTTTTACATTACAGAAGAAATGCTGATGAGAACGCAGACGTCACCGGTGCAGACGCGCACGATGGAAAAGCATAAAGGCAAAGGCCCCGTCAAAATCATTTGTCCCGGAAAAGTGTATCGCCGCGACAACGATGACGCGACACATTCCCACCAGTTCATGCAGATTGAGGGTCTCGTCGTAGATCGCAAAATCAGCATGAGCGATCTGAAAGGAACGCTTGAATTGGTCGCCAAAAAAATGTTCGGCCAAGACCGTGAAATCAGGCTCCGTCCGAGCTTTTTCCCATTCACTGAACCTTCTGTCGAGGTGGATGTGACCTGCTTTAAGTGCGGCGGACAAGGCTGTTCCGTCTGCAAAAAAACGGGCTGGATCGAAATTCTCGGCGCCGGCATGATTCACCCGAACGTGCTGAAAATGGCCGGATTCAATCCTGAGGAATACCAGGGCTTTGCTTTCGGAATGGGTGTGGAACGGATCGCAATGCTGAAATACGGCATTGAAGATATCCGCCATTTCTATACCAATGATGTCAGATTCATTTCGCAGTTTAAACAGGCGTAAGAGGAGGATACACATGTTTGTTTCATATAAATGGTTAGAAGATTACGTTGACTTGCAGGGAATCGACCCGGCCGTGCTTGCAGAAAAAATTACGAGAGCCGGTATTGAAGTTGAGGGTATCGAGTATAAAGGGGAAGGCGTAAAAGGCGTTGTCATCGGACACGTGCTTGAGCGTGAACAGCACCCGAATGCCGACAAACTCAACAAATGCCTTGTCGATATCGGTGCGGAGGAACCCGTTCAGATTATCTGCGGCGCCCCGAATGTTGATAAAGGACAGAAGGTTGCCGTTGCAACAGTCGGCGCCGTGCTTCCCGGCAATTTCAAAATTAAAAAAGCCAAGCTGCGCGGCGAAGCGTCTCACGGCATGATCTGTTCTCTCCAGGAGCTCGGCATTGAAAGCAAGCTCGTGGCGAAAGAATATGCGGAAGGCATTTTCGTGTTTCCGAATGATGCTGAAACGGGAGCTGACGCAATGGCATCCCTTCAGCTTGATGATGCGATTTTAGAATTGGGCTTAACGCCGAACCGCGCCGACGCGATGAACATGCTTGGCGTGGCTTATGAAGTTGCGGCTATTCTCGGCACCGAGGTAAAGCTTCCGGAGACTTCATATGAAAAAGCGGCAGAAAAAGCGGCGGACGCTGTTTCCGTCAAAATTGAAGATACGCAGGCCAATCCGCATTATGCCGCAAAAATCATTAAAAACGTCAAAATCGGCCCGTCTCCGCTGTGGATGCAGACGAAGCTGATGAATGCAGGCATCCGCCCGCACAATAACGTCGTGGACATTACAAACTTCGTCCTGCTTGAGTACGGTCAGCCGCTTCACGCTTTCGATTACGATCGGTTCGGTTCAAAAGAGGTCGTCGTCAGAAAAGCGGCGGAAAACGAAACCATCGTGACGCTGGATGAACAGGAGCGCAAGCTGTCAAGCAGCCATTTGGTCATCACAAACGGAAAAAAAGCACAAGCCGTTGCGGGAGTCATGGGCGGAGCTGAATCTGAAGTCCGTGAAGACACTACCGCGATTTTACTGGAAGCCGCTTATTTCGATGGACAGACCGTCCGCAAAGCGTCGAGAGACCTCGGGCTGAGAAGCGAAGCGAGCGCCAGATATGAAAAAGGCATTGACCCGGCACGCGTTCTGCTGGCGGCTGAACGGGCCTGCAGCCTCATTCAGGCATATGCCGGCGGAGAAGTGCTCTCAGGCACGGTTGAAGAAAACCATCTGAAAATCGAAGCGAACAACATTCATGTATCTGTTGAAAAAGTGAACGCCGTGCTCGGCATGACAATCGCTAAAGAAGAAATCATCAGCATTTACAAGCGCCTCGGTTTTGCAGTCGGTGAAGCAAAAGACGTTCTCGTCGTAACGGTGCCGTCGCGCCGCGGAGATATTAAAATCGAAGAAGACCTGATTGAAGAAGCGGCGAGATTGTACGGGTATGACAATATTCCGTCCACGCTTCCGGAAACGGCCGGCACGACAGGCGGCTTGACCCCGTATCAGGCAAAACGCCGGAAAGTGAGACGTTTCCTTGAAGGAGCGGGTCTTTCACAAGCGACCACATATTCATTGACGAATGATAAAAAAGCGGCTGCTTTTGCGATCGAAAAATCATTCAATACGATGCTTGCTCTGCCGATGAGCGAAGAAAGAAGCATTCTCAGACACAGCCTCGTGCCGAATCTGCTTGAAGCCGTTTCATACAATCTGGCCAGACAGACTGATTCCGTTGCTTTATACGAAACGGGTTCTGTATTTCTGACGAAGGAAGAAAACACAAAACCGGTTGAAAAAGAACGGGTTGCCGGAGCCGTAACCGGATTATGGCGCAAAAACCTATGGCAGGGTGAGAAAAAGCCGGTAGATTTCTTCGTCGTCAAAGGAATCGTTGAAGGCCTGCTGCATCAGTTGAATGTGTCAGACCGGATTGAATTTGTCCAGTCAGAACGCAAAAACATGCATCCCGGCCGGACCGCAAACATTCTATTGAACGGCTCACTTGCCGGATTTATCGGACAGGTGCACCCGGCAATGGAAAAAGAGCTGGATATCAAAGAAACGTATGTGTTCGAGCTTGATCTGCACGCGCTTCTGACCGAGGAAACAGAACCTGTCGTGTACACGGCGATTCCGAAGTACCCGTCCGTCACGCGCGACATTGCGCTTGTTGCAGATAAAACCGTCACAAGCGGACAGCTCGAAGCCGTGATCAAGGAAGCCGGCGGCGCGCTATTGAAAGAAGTCACTGTATTTGATGTGTACGAAGGTGAGCATATGGAAGAGGGCAAAAAATCCGTCGCCTTCTCGCTTCAATATGTCAACCCTGAACAAACATTGACAGAAGAAGAAGTGACAAAAGTCCACGAAAACGTGCTGAAAGCGCTGGAAGAAACGTATCAGGCCGTATTAAGAGGATAAAGAAAAAGCTTGCAGATCACTCTGCAAGCTTTTTTTATTGTGGCCGTTTCCTTTCAACAAGGCGCTTCGCCTTTTGCGTATTGGCAAAATGAAGTTTGGTGAACGTTCTGAGCGCATCTTCTCCTTTATTGATGATCAGCTTGGCGGCAGCTTCATCGACGTGCGGCCCCGCGCCTTTCGGAATCGTCATCCCGGCTTCCCGGGAAAGCTTATCCATTTCAATTAAGAAAGAATACCGCGCGATGATAGAGGCTGCGGCGACGGAAAGATGTATGCTTTCCGCCTTCGTGCTGAAAAACGTTTTTTCTTTTACGATATCCCGCCCGGAAAGATGCTTAAAATAAATGCCGGGCTCTGCAAATTGGTCAATCAGAATCGCTTCCGGTTTGACGCCGTTCATTTTCCTCAGCAGATTGGAAATCGCCTGATTATGAAGGAGCGCCTTCATTTTCCCCTGGCTCATGCCTTTTTCCTGCATCTGATTATATTTTTCGTTTTTTAACACAAGCAGGCTGTAAGGAATGGTTTTAATTAACAGTTTGGCGATTTCGATAATCTGCGGATCTTTTAAATCTTTCGAATCCTTCACGCCCAGTTCTTTCATTAAAGAAAGCTTTGTTTTGTCGGCGTAGGCGCAGGCAACTGTTATCGGCCCGAAGTAATCGCCTGTTCCGACCTCATCTGAGCCGATTACCGACATGGACGCAATGCCCGCCGGGGGAGCGTAGAGCGGGTCGGCCGCTTTTTTGACGGTTTTCTTTGCTTTCGGCGCCTCAGCCGTTCCCCAGCGGGCCGCTTCTGTGCCGGCATTTTTTCCTTGAAAGAGAACCTTGCCCGAACGGTAGGCTGTAATGGTACAGCCCGGCGGCTTAGCCTGGAAGACGGCGCCCTGCGGAACGGCCGGAGTAAGGGAGCCGGCATAGGATTGTTTCATTTGTTCTATAGCGGAAGCGGATACTTTTATAACAGAATGGGACACGATATAATCTCCTTTTTTGGCACTTTTCACTGTATATACCAGTGTATCATAACAGCCTGAGGCTCGTCTTTCCATTCAATCGATAATCGTGGTATGATAGGAACTAGGATTCTCGCGGAATGGAGGAGAAACGTTGTCTGACGGCAAAAAAACCAAAACGACAGTAAACATTTACGGCCAGCACTTCACCATTATCGGGGAAGAAAGCAAAGCGCACATGCGTCATGTGGCCGGAATGGTTGATGATAAAATGAGAGAAATCAACGAGAAAAATCCATATCTTGATATAAATAAGCTCGCTGTTTTGACTGCGGTCAATGTCGTGCATGATTATATGAAACTGCAAGAAAAATATGAATTACTGGAGCGGCAGCTTAAAGAAAAGGAATGAACACCATATGATAGATATCATCATCTTAGTTTTGCTCTTGATGGGCACATTGCTTGGATTGAAAAGAGGATTTATCCTCCAATTTATATATTTAACGAGTTTCATCCTCTCGATTGCGTTTGCGGCGCTTTTTTACAAAAATCTGGCCCCGCATTTAAGTTTTATACCCGCGCCTGATTTTTCCGGCGGGCAGTCGGCTCTTTCTTTTATTAAAGGAAACGTAGAGACCGCTTATTACAACGCGATCGCGTTTGTCATTTTGTTTATCATTGCAAAGATTCTGCTTCGGATTATCGGAGCGGCGCTTAATATCATCGCAAGCATTCCGGTCATAAAACAGATCAACAAACTGCTTGGCGGGGTGCTCGGGTTTGTGGAAGTCTATTTATTTGCGTTTATCCTGTTATACGTCGCATCCGTACTGCCGGTAAGCACGCTTCAGGATATGCTCGCACAATCGACGCTTGCAAATATCATCACGCATCATACGCCGTATCTGTCAGGGCTTCTGCAAGAACTGTGGGCCCAGTATGGGGCATAAAAAACTTCTCTTGACCGGAGAAGTTTTTTTCAAGCTCTGCGTCAGTTGTGCCGGAGAAGAAAAATTTGTATGATGAAAAGCAGGAAACGACTGGGGGTTAACAGTATGCATAAAAAAGATATCATCAGGCTGCTTGAAACGATTGCGGTCTATATGGAACTGAAAGGGGACAACCCGTTTAAAATATCAGCCTTCCGAAAAGCGGCAGCGGCGCTTGAGCAGGATGACCGCAGCCTGTCGGAAATCGACGACATGATGTCTTTATCCGGAATCGGAAAAGGCACCTACGGCGTCATTCGTGAATATATGCAGGAAGGTGTGTCCAGCACGCTTCTCCAATTGCAGAAAGAAGTCCCGGAAGGCTTGGTTCCTCTTTTGAAGCTTCCGGGCCTCGGCGGCAAAAAAATCGCCAAGCTGTATCAGGAGCTTGGCGTTCATGATGCGGAATCGCTGAAAGAAGCATGCGAGCAGCAAAAGGTGCAAGGGCTCGCCGGTTTCGGAAAAAAAACGGAGGAGAAAATCCTTCAGGCTCTCGGAGAAGCAGGAAAACAGCCGGAACGTTTTCCAATAGGCTATGCGCTCAGCATTGCTTCAGTCATTGAAGAACATTTGGCCCGGCTGACGGATATTCAGAAATATTCCCGGGCCGGCAGTCTCAGAAGAGCGCGGGAGACTGTAAAAGATCTCGATTACATTATTGCTACAGATCATCCGAAGGCTGTCAGAGATCAGCTTCTGTCCCTGCCGAACGTAAAAGACGTGATAGCGAGCGGGGATACAAAGGTATCAGTTATCCTGACCTTTGAATATGAGACGAGTGTGGATTTCCGGCTTGTGACAGAGGAGCAGTTTGCGACCACACTGCATCATTTTACCGGCTCTAAAGATCACAACATTAAGATGCGCCAGCTGGCGAAAGAGCGCGGCGAACGGATCAGCGAATACGGGGTAGAAACCATAGAAACGGGAGAAGTCAAAACTTTTCCGAGTGAAGAAGCCTTTTACGCCCACTTCGGTCTGCCGTTTATTCCTCCGGAGCTCAGAGAAAGCGGGCAGGAGGTCGACACGTACCTGGAAGAAACAGACCTTGTGGAGCAAAAAGCGATAAAAGGCGATCTCCACATGCACTCAGCCTGGAGTGACGGCGCTTTTTCCATCAGGGAAATGGCAGAAGCGTGTATGGCAAAAGGCTATCAGTACATGGCGATCACCGACCATTCCCAATATTTAAAGGTAGCCAACGGGTTAACGGCCGAACGGCTCAGAAAACAAGCGGAAGAAATTGATGCGTTAAACGCTGAGTTTGAAAACTTTCATATTTTTAAAGGCGTAGAAATGGACATTCTCCCCGACGGTTCGCTTGATTATGATGACAGTGTGCTGTCTGAAATGGATCTTGTCATCGCATCCATTCATTCAAGCTTCAGCCAGCCGGAGCATGTCATTATGAAACGGCTGGAACAGGCGCTGACGAATAAGCACGTGGACATTATCGCCCACCCGACGGGCCGCCTGATCGGCAGACGGGCCGGCTATGAAGTCGACATCGACATGCTGATTGAGCTCGCAGCCAAAACAAATACGGCGCTTGAGCTGAATGCAAACCCCGCGCGCCTCGATTTACGGACTGAGCATCTGATCAAAGCAAACGAAAAAGGCGTGACTTTGGTCATTAATACGGATGCCCATAATATAGAGATGCTCGATGACATGAAAACGGGCGTGACCGCTGCGCGCAAAGGCTGGACTGAAACAAAGCATGTGTTAAACGCCCGGCCGTTACATGAGGTCAAAGCATTTCTGACACGCAATGATTAAGTAAGGAGGACCATAAAACCGTGCAGCAAAAAGTGTTATCATCACTTGAATTTCATAAAGTAAAAGAACAGATTACCGCTCATGCCGCCTCATCGCTCGGCCGGGAAAAGCTTCTGCAGCTGAAGCCTTTGACGGATCTCGCCGACATCCAAAAACAGCTGGATGAAGTCGAAGAAGCATCCGCGGTCATGCGCTTAAGAGGCCATGCTCCGTTCGGCGGGCTGACCGATATAAGATCGGCTTTGCGGCGGGCGGAAATCGGCAGTGTGCTGACTCCGGCGGAATTTACCGAATTGTCCGGGCTGCTGTATGCCGTTAAACAAATGAAGCACTTTATCAGCCAAATGACAGAAGACGGCGTCAGCATTCCGCTGATACAGGCCCATGCAGAAGAACTGATTACATTGGGCGATTTGGAAAGGGAGATTAACTCCTGCATTGATGATCACGGCGAAGTGCTTGATCATGCATCTCCCGCCCTAAGAGGAATCCGGACGCAGCTCAGGACGCTTGAATCAAGAGTGAGAGACCGGCTTGAATCGATGCTGCGTTCATCTTCCGCTTCAAAAATGCTGTCTGACACCATCGTTACGATCCGGAATGACCGCTTTGTCATTCCGGTCAAACAGGAATACAGATCAAGCTACGGCGGAATCGTGCATGATACATCTTCATCCGGTGCGACGCTTTTTATTGAACCTCAGGCGATCGTAGATATGAACAACTCGCTTCAGCAGGCGAAGGTAAAAGAAAAACAGGAAATCGAACGGATTCTCCGGATGCTGACGGAGCATACGGCTGAACACACACATGAAATCGCTAAAAATGTAGAAGTGCTGCAGACATTGGATTTCATTTTCGCCAAAGCGAGATACGCAAAAGCGATGAAGGCGACAAAACCATTCATGAACGGAGACGGCTTTATCCGTCTCAAAAAAGCGCGCCATCCGCTGCTGCCCCAAGATCAAGTCGTCGCCAACGATATTGAACTGGGCGGAGATTATTCAACGATCGTCATCACGGGCCCGAATACGGGCGGTAAAACCGTTACGTTAAAAACACTCGGGCTGCTGACGATAATGGCGCAGGCAGGATTGCACATACCGGCTGATGAGGGATCGGAAGCCGCCGTATTTGACAATGTGTTTGCCGATATCGGAGATGAACAGTCGATCGAACAAAGTCTGAGTACATTTTCATCCCACATGGTCAATATCGTCAGTATTTTAAAAGAAGTGTCTGAAAACAGTCTTGTGCTGTTTGATGAACTCGGTGCCGGAACAGACCCGCAGGAAGGGGCGGCGCTTGCCATGAGCATTCTTGACGAAGTCCACCGGACAAACGCCAGAGTGCTTGCGACAACCCATTATCCGGAACTGAAAGCATACGGATATAACCGGCAAGGCGTCATGAATGCCAGCGTTGAATTTGACATTGAAACGCTTTCGCCTACCTATAGGCTCCTGATCGGAGTACCGGGCCGAAGCAACGCATTTGAAATTTCAAGACGCCTCGGCCTGCCGGAGCATATTATCGGCCAGGCGAAGTCAGAAATGACCGCCGAACACAACGAAGTCGATCTGATGATCGCATCGCTTGAAAAAAGCAAAAAAAGAGCGGATGAAGAGCTTTCTGAAACCGAATCAATCAGAAAAGAAGCAGAAAAACTGCACAAAGAGCTTCAGCAGCAAATCATTGAGCTGAACGCCCAAAAAGATAAAATGATGGAAGAAGCCGAACAAAAAGCGGCGGAAAAACTGGAAGCCGCCGCAAATGAAGCCGAACAGATCATCCGCGAGCTCCGGTCCATCAAGCAAGAACACAGATCCTTTAAGGAACACGAGCTGATTGATGCCAAAAAACGTCTCGGAGACGCGATGCCGGCTTTTGAAAAATCAAAGCAGCCGGAAAGAAAAACAGAGAAAAAACGCGAGCTGAAGCCGGGCGACGAAGTAAAGGTGCTCACATTCGGACAAAAAGGGGCGCTGCTTGAAAAAACCGGCGAGAAAGAATGGAACGTCCAAATCGGCATCCTCAAAATGAAGGTGAAGGAAAAAGATCTCGAGTTTCTCAAATCGGCTCCTGAACCGAAAAAAGAAAAAGCAATCACCGCCGTAAAAGGGAAGGATTATCACGTATCCCTTGAACTTGACCTCAGGGGGGAGCGTTACGAAAACGCCCTCAGCCGCGTCGAAAAATATTTAGATGACGCGGTGCTTGCCGGCTATCCGAGAGTGTCCATCATTCACGGAAAAGGCACGGGTGCCCTCCGCAAAGGGGTGCAGGATCTTCTGAAAAACCACCGCAGCGTGAAAAGCTCGCGGTTCGGGGAAGCGGGAGAAGGAGGATCAGGCGTAACGATTGTCGAACTAAAATAAAAAGGGAGAAAACGTCATGAATGCTTTTTGGGAAAATGAGCTTGTTGAAATCGCGGCTTATTACAGTGTGGCCGTCTTGTGTCTCGTCATTTTTCTGACCGTGTTTGAATTGGTGACATCCTATAAAAACTGGGTGGAAATTCAAAAAGGCAATCTTGCGGTGGCGATGGCGACCGGAGGGAAAATTCTCGGTATCGCGAATGTCTTTCAGCACAGCATCGCCCAGCATAATTCGCTTTTGCAAATGATCGGCTGGGGCGTATACGGATTTATTATGCTTTTAATCAGCTATTTTATCTTTGAATTTCTGACGCCCCGGTTTAAAATTGATAAAGAAATCGAAAAAGATAACAGAGCTGTCGGCTTTATTTCATTTGTCATCTCAGTCGGCCTGTCATTTGTGGTGGCCGCCGGGATTTAAGGGGACGGGGAAAAATGGAGAAGCTTGCGAAAGTGCTGCTGTCGGCAGCGGGAATTTTTCTGTTCATCGGACTTATTTATCTGGTCATGACATCTTAATACGGAAAAAAGGCTGCCGAATTGAGATCGGCAGCCTTTTTTATTGAGAATACCAATTGATGCACATCGTATCAGAGCAAATGACGGCTTCCCAATTCATGGCGCGGATAACAGACAGCATGTTTTGGTCTTCCATGAGAAAGAGTGTTGTGAAAGAATCGTACATACTCATAAAAGCGGCGCGCCGCTTTACATCGGCAATCATCATGTCAGCCTGCAGCAGTCCGCATACATCCGAAGGCGACGTTTGCTTGAGCGAAAATAGGCCTTCCGCTTCGATCGGCTCATAAAAAGTGCAGCGCTCAATGCCTTTTGAACGAAACACGTCCAAGAGTCCCGGTATTAAAAATGGCGAAGTGACATCATCGCTCGGCAAGTACAGATCGGGATGATGAAGCCGTTTTAACAGCTCGGCGGATTCAGGCTGTGCACATTCATCCCGAAGTGCCATGACAGCGGTCATCAGCGCAAGCGCGGTCTCTTTTTCAGAGCGCAGTCCGCAGACGGTCATGGCGGTTTTCCAGGAAACGGGTCTGCCCATCGCAAGGATTTCTTCATCACTCGGATAAATATGCTCAAAAGGCCGCTTGCGCTTTTGCTTTTCCCACCCATCCGGCATTCGGACAAAGGGATGAAGCAAAAAGGCGGCTGAAGTAAACGGCTTCGGCAGCTGGCGCAGGATAGGAACTCCCTCTTCAAAATGCATCGTTTCCAGCAAACTCAACACCTCCTGAACCCGAAAATAACATGAAACGCTTTCCAATTCCAATCAGCCTTCTGCTATAATAATAGCGTATAGGAAAACAGAAGGGAGAGGTTTTATGCAGTCTGAAAAGCCATGGCTTTCTCAATATCCCGAAGAGATTCCGCATGAGCTTGAATTTACCGGTCAAACCCTGCCATCCAATCTGACAAACTCCGCAGCTCAATTCCCGAACCATACCGCCATTTATTTTCTCGGAAAAAAACTCACATTCCAAGACGTTCTCACAGATTCATTAAAGCTAGCCGCTTTTTTACGTAAAACAGGCCTGAAAAAAGGCGACAGAGCCGCCATTATGCTGCCCAATTGTCCGCAGTCGGTCATCGCATTTTACGGCGTATTGTTTGCCGGGGGCATAGTCGTTCAGACCAATCCTCTCTACACGGAACACGAGCTTGAGTATCAGCTGCAAGACAGTTCGCCGCGCGTGATCATCACCCTCGATATGCTGTTTCCGAAGGTGATAAAAATGAAAACGTTGTCAATCGTTGAACGCATTATTACAACCAGTATCAAAGACTTTTTGCCGTTTCCGAAAAATATGCTTTATACACTCACGCAAAAAAAACAGGTGCATATCGATTATGACGGACATGAACAGATTCACAGCTTAGCGGACATTTTAAAAAATGAAAAAGCGGAGAAGGCGGAGGAATTTGATATTGATCCTGAGCATGACATCGCCGTGCTTCAATACACGGGCGGAACAACCGGCTATCCGAAAGGCGTCATGCTCACGCACAAAAACATTCAGGCCAATACAGAAATGGGCGCCGCCTGGATGTACAAAATGAAAAAGGGAGCCGAAAAAGTGCTCGGCATCGTACCTTTTTTTCATGTGTACGGATTAACCGCCGTGCTGAATTTCTCCATCATGCAGGGGTGTGAAATGATTCTGCTTCCTAAATTCAATCCCTTGGATACCTTGAAAACAATCGACAGGCAAAAGCCGACAGTTTTTCCGGGAGCTCCGACGATTTACATTGGGCTTTTGCATCATCCGGAACTGAATCAATATGATTTGTCCTCCATAAAAAGCTGTCCGAGCGGTTCAGCGGCGCTGCCGGTCGAAGTCAAACAGAAATTTGAAAAAGTGACCGGCGGAAAGCTTGTGGAAGGCTACGGATTATCCGAAGCATCACCGGTGACCCATTCAAATTTCATTTGGGGAAAAAATAAGCCCGGCAGCATCGGCTGTCCCTGGCCCAATACCGACGCCGGAATCTATTCAGAAGAAAAAGGCGGGCTTGCGGAGCCGTATGAACACGGCGAGCTGATCGTAAAAGGCCCGCAGGTTATGAAAGGTTATTGGAACAGGCAGGAGGAGACGGCCCGGGTCATCAGAGACGGCTGGCTGTTTACCGGTGACATGGGATATATGGATGAGGAAGGATTTTTCTACATCGCCGACAGGAAAAAAGACATCATCATTGCCGGGGGATACAACATTTACCCTCGTGAGGTGGAAGAGGCGCTGTATGAGCATGAAGCCGTTCAGGAAATCGTCGTAGCGGGCGTGCCTGATTCCTATAGAGGGGAGACGGTGAAAGCATTTATCGTTTTGAAAAAAGGCGCCGAAGCGGATGCCGATGAGCTTGATGCGTTTGCCAGAGAGCGGCTTGCGCCGTACAAAGTCCCGAAGCTGTACGAATTCAGAAAAGAGCTTCCGAAAACGGCCGTCGGAAAGATATTAAGAAGGCGTCTGGTCGAAGAGGAAGATGCTTCCCATGTAAACAAGGTGCCTTAAAAGAAAAACTTGACAAAACCGGGAATCCTTTTTATCATGAAGTTATGAATGAATGGTCATTCATTTATTGAAGGAAGGAACGATGACATTGAACCAAAAACGGCCAAAGTATATGCAGATCATTGATGCAGCAGTAGAAGTCATAGCGGAAAACGGCTATCACCAATCACAGGTGTCCAAAATCGCCAAGCAGGCCGGCGTTGCGGACGGCACCATCTATTTATATTTCAAAAACAAAGAGGATATACTCATTTCTCTTTTTAAAGAAAAGATGGGCCAGTTCATTGAACGCATGGAAGAAGAAGTGAAAGAAAAAACGACGGCAAAAGAAAAACTCGCTCTCGTCATTAAGCAGCACTTCACACTGCTCGGCAATGACCGCCACCTCGCGATTGTGACCCAGCTTGAGCTCAGACAGTCGAATATCAAGCTGCGCCTGAAAATCAATGATATTTTAAAAGGTTATTTAAACATGCTGGACACCATTTTGACCGAAGGAATCGAGTCGGGCGAATGGAAAGACAATCTCGACGTCCGCCTCGCCCGGCAGATGATATTCGGGACGATAGATGAAACAGTGACAACATGGGTGATGAACGATCAGAAATATGATCTTCCGGATTTGTCAGACAAGGTATTGGAACTGTTGGTGTCAGGGATTCATCAAAACTAAAGGGGGTTGACGGATGAACAGTCTTTCAGTGGCGGTTGAACAATCTGTCGCGGTGATCACTATCAATCATCAGCCGGCCAACGCGCTGTCCGGCGCGGTTTTAGCTGAATTATCCGGTCTGTTCGACCGGTGTGAAACAGATGACAGCGTCAGAAGCATCATCATTCGCGGTGAGGGGAAATTTTTTTCGGCGGGCGCCGATATAAAGGAATTTACGTCGCTTGATGATCTTGAGCAATCTTCTGCCATGGCGGATAAAGGCCAGCAGCTGATGGAAAGAATTGAAGGGTTTCCGAAGCCCGTTATCGCGGCGATTCACGGCGCTGCGCTCGGCGGCGGTCTGGAGCTTGCCATGGCCTGCCATATCAGAATCGCCACATTGGATGCAAAGCTCGGCCTGCCCGAGCTGAATCTCGGCATTATTCCGGGCTTTGCCGGGACGCAGCGTCTGCCCCGGTACGTCGGAACGGCGAAAGCGCTTGAGATGATCGGCACTTCAGAACCTGTGACCGGAGAAGAAGCGCTCAGCCTCGGGCTTGTCACAATAGGCGCCGAAAATGAAGAGGAGCTGCTGGAAAAGGCGAAAACGCTAGCGGGCAAGTTTGCGGAAAAAAGCCCGCAGTCGATGGCTTCCCTGCTTGAGCTTCTTTATTCAAACAAAGTCTATTCTTATGACGGCGGCTTAAAGCTCGAAGCAAAGCGCTTTGGGGAAGCATTTGCATCAGAAGACGCAAAAGAAGGCATTCAGGCATTTCTCGAAAAAAGAAAGCCTCAATTCGGTGGGCGAAGATAAAGGGGATAAGAATATGAATCTATTTGTACTGATGAAACGGACGTTTGACACAGAAGAGAAAATCGTCATTGAAGCAGGAAAGATTCAGGAGGACGGAGCCGAGTTTATCATTAATCCGTATGATGAATACGCCATTGAAGAAGCGATTCAGCTGAAAGAAGAGCATGGCGGAACCGTTACCGCCGTAACCGTCGGCGGAGAAGATGCGGAGAAAGAACTCCGCACTGCTCTTGCGATGGGGTGCGACCAGGCGGTGTTAATCAATATTGAGGATGACCTGAGCGATCCCGACCAATACTCCATTTCCACGATCTTATATCACTATTTCAAGGACCGGGAATATGATCTGATTCTCGGCGGAAATGTCGCGATCGACGGCGGTTCCGGCCAAGTGGCGCCAAGACTTGCCGAGCTGCTGAACATTCCTTGCGTCACCACGATTACAAAACTGACAATCAGCGGTGATGAAGCTGTGGCAGAGAAAGACAACGAAGGGGATACCGAGGTCATTAAAACCTCACTTCCTTTAGTCATCACGGCACAGCAAGGCTTAAACGAGCCGCGCTATCCGTCGCTTCCGGGCATTATGAAGGCGAAGAAAAAACCGCTGGAAGAGCTTGAGCTCGATGACCTCGGAATTGATGAGGATGATGCTGCACCGAAGCTCAAAACGATCGAACGTTTTCTGCCGCCGCAAAAAGAAGCGGGCAAACTGATCGAAGGAGAAGCCGCTGAGCAGGCGAAGGAGCTTGTCTCACTGCTGAGAAAAGAAGCCAAAGTCGTATAAACCGATATTAAAGAAACTGGGGGATGTCAGAATGGGAAAAAAAGTGATCGTACTCGGAGAAATTCGTGACGGCGCCTTACGGAACGTCACCTTTGAAGCCATAGCCGCAGGCAAAACCATTTCCGGCGGAGGAGATGTCATCGGCGTGCTGTTGGGAAAAGGCGCGGCTGATGCAGCATCAGAACTCATTCAGTACGGAGCCGACAAGGTATTTACGGCCGATGCACCGGGGCTTTCTCAGTATACGGCGGACGGATACGCCGCGGTTCTCGGAGATCTGATCGAAAATGAAAAGCCCGATGCGGTTATTTTCGGCCATACTTCTATGGGAAAAGATTTGTCACCGAAGCTTGCGGCCCGGTTTGAAACGGGGTTGATTTCAGACAGCACGGATGTAAGCGTTACCGGAGACAACATCGTTTTTACAAGACCGATCTATTCCGGCAAAGCCTTTGAACAGGTGATTTCAACCGATCCTTTCATCTTGGCGACAATCCGTCCGAATAACATTCAGGCATTAGAAAGAGATGCAAGCCGCTCGGGTGATATTGAAGAGCTTGCGGCCCCGCCGGCAGATTTGCGGACGGTCATTGAAGAAGTAGTTAAAAAAACAGCGGACGGCGTGGATTTATCAGAAGCGAAAATCATCGTTGCGGGCGGCCGCGGTGTAAAAAGCAAAGATGGGTTTGAACCGTTAAAAGAACTTGCCGAAGTGCTGGGAGCAGCGGTGGGCGCTTCGCGTGGCGCGTGTGACGCGGACTATTGCGACTATTCTCTTCAAATCGGCCAGACGGGCAAAGTCGTTACACCTGATTTGTATATTGCCTGCGGGATTTCCGGAGCGATTCAGCACTTGGCGGGGATGTCAAACAGTAAAGTGATCGTTGCCATCAACAAAGACCCGGAAGCGGAAATATTCAAAATAGCGGACTACGGAATTGTCGGCGATTTGTTCGAAGTGGTTCCGCTCCTGACCCAGGAATTTAAAAAGGCCAATATTCATTCATAACCAAAACCCTCTGGCTTCATTTGTCAGAGGGTTTTGGTTTGTGATGATTGGTTCGTATAAATTATCTATTATCAAAATAATAGATTGACATGTACGAACCAATATAATAAGCTTTCTGTAAAGCGCTTACATAATTATCCTTTCAGCATATATCCCAGATACATAGATTGGCTGTAGTGCTTTCATTCTTATTAAGAAAGGAATGATCAAGTATGTCTCACAATACGGCAGTCATTCAAACGGATATCACACGGGGAACCATTAACAAAAACATATACGGACATTTCGCGGAACACTTAGGAAGAGGCATATATGAGGGCATCTGGGTCGGAAAAGACTCCGATATCCCGAATACCGGCGGAATCAGGACGGATGTCGCCTCCGCCCTCAAACAGCTCCAGATTCCCGTTCTCAGATGGCCCGGCGGCTGTTTTGCTGATGAATATCATTGGGCAAACGGCGTAGGAGAACGCAAAACCATGCTGAATACCCATTGGGGCGGAACGATTGATTCAAACGAATTCGGCACGCACGAATTTATGATGCTTTGTGAACTGCTCGGCTGCGAACCGTACATCGCCGGAAACGTCGGCAGCGGAACGGTTAAGGGAATGGCTGATTGGATTGAATACATGACGTTTGAAGCGGGCACACCGATGTCCGACTGGAGAAAGGAAAACGGGCGGGAAAAACCGTGGAAGCTCAAATATTTCGGTATAGGAAATGAGAACTGGGGCTGCGGCGGAAACATGCATCCTGAGTATTATGCCGATCTTTACCGGAACTTTCAAACCTATGTCCGCAATTACAGCGGGAATGAAATCTATAAAATTGCCGGCGGTGCGAATGTCGACGATTACCGCTGGACAGAAACATTAATGAAAAAAGCCGCTGATCTCATGGACGGGCTGAGCCTGCATTATTACACAATACCGGGCGACTTTTGGAAGGGAAAAGGATCAGCGACGGAGTTTACGGAAGATGAATGGTTCATCACGATGAAAAAGGCGGCCCATATGAATGAATTGATTACAAGGCACAGCGCCATTATGGATCAATACGATCCGGAAAAAAGAGTCGGTCTGATCATTGATGAATGGGGGACGTGGCTTGACCCTGAGCCTGGCACGAATCCTGGCTTTCTGTATCAGCAAAATACGATCCGCGACGCACTTGTCGCCGCCACGCATTTTCACATTTTTCATCAGCACGCAGACCGTGTGCAGATGGCCAATATCGCGCAAACCGTCAACGTGCTTCAGGCAATGATCCTGACAGAAGGGAAAAATATGCTGCTGACGCCGACATATCATGTATTTGATATGTTTAAGGTTCACCAGGACGCTTCTCTTTTGGCCGCAGAAACAAAAGCGGCCGGATACGAATGGAAAGACGGCAGGCTCCCGCAAGTCAGTATTTCCGCCTCCAAACAGCAAAACGGAGACATCCATATCAGCATGTGCAATATCGATCATCTGCACAAAGCTGACGTGAAGATTGAACTGCGGGGCATGAAAAAGACAGGGAAGCCTTCCGCGACGATTCTGCATGCTGAAAAAATGAATGCCCACAATACATTCAGCAGCCCTGAAAACGTCAAACCGAAGCCGTTTTCCGGGTTTACGCAGAAGGGCGGAAACCTGGAGGCGGAGCTTCCTCCAATGGCGGTTGTATTAATCACGCTGCCGGCGGGTCCATCTTAAGTTTTGAACGCCTGCTGACCGGTTATCATACATTCTATAAATAAGATTATTTTCGGCGTGTTCGGGAGAAAATAATATAAGCATTAAATTAGCATGAACGAATGGGAGATGCTATACTAAAAATCATCATTTGACAATTGGAGGAATAACAAATGGCTATCGTAAAAGCAACTGATCAATCGTTCTCAGCTGAAACAAGTGAAGGTGTCGTATTAGCTGATTTCTGGGCTCCTTGGTGCGGACCTTGTAAAATGATCGCGCCCGTTCTTGAAGAGCTTGATCAAGAAATGGGAGACAAACTGAAAATCGTCAAAATCGACGTGGATGAAAACCAAGAAACTGCCGGTAAATACGGCGTCATGAGCATCCCGACACTTCTTGTGTTAAAAGACGGAGAAGTGGTTGAAACATCTGTCGGCTTCAAACCGAAAGAAGCCCTTGAAGAGCTTGTAAACAAACATCTGTAAGCCGAAAGTTTCCGTTACGGCTGCGGCAGGGCGATTCCTTTAAAAGGGATCGCCTTTTTTGATCTTCCAAAAGCTGAGAATGGAGAAAAACAAATGTTCGTGATACACTGAATGGACACAAGAAATGAATGTAAGGAAGGGTAACGTATGAATAAACAACTGAAAGAAAAGCTGGCCCTCCTTCCCGATCAGCCGGGCTGTTATTTAATGAAAGACCGTCAAAAAACAGTCATCTACGTGGGGAAAGCGAAAGTGCTGAAAAACAGGGTGAGATCCTATTTCACCGGTTCTCACGATGCAAAAACCCAAAGGCTTGTGACGGAGATTGAGGACTTTGAATATATCGTGACTTCCTCCAATCTTGAAGCGCTTATTTTGGAAATGAATCTGATTAAAAAATACGATCCGAAATACAATGTCATGCTGAAAGATGATAAAACCTATCCCTTTATTAAAATCACCCATGAACGCCATCCGCGGCTTATTGTCACCCGCAATGTCAAAAAAGACAAAGGGCGCTATTTCGGCCCGTACCCGAATGTACAGGCGGCGCGGGAAACGAAAAAACTGCTGGACCGCCTTTATCCGCTCAGGAAGTGCTCAAATCTTCCGGACCGCGTCTGTCTCTATTACCATCTCGGACAATGCCTCGCTCCATGTGTAAAGGATATTTCTGAGGAGACAAACCGCGAGCTTGTGGAAGACATCACCCGCTTTTTAAAGGGAGGACATAACGAGGTCAAAAAAGAGCTTGAAGAGAAAATGGCAGAGGCGGCGGAAAAGCTTGAATTTGAACGGGCTAAAGAATTCCGCGATCAGCTTGCTTACATCGAATCGACGATGGAAAAGCAGAAAATGACCATGAATGACCTTCTGGACCGCGATGTGTTCGCTTATGCGTACGATAAAGGCTGGATGTGCGTTCAAGTCTTTTTCATACGCCAAGGAAAGCTGATCGAACGCGATGTCAGCATGTTTCCGATGTACCAGGAAGCGGATGAAGAATTTCTGACCTTCATCGGCCAGTTCTATTCGAAAAACAATCACTTTCTGCCCAAGGAAATTCTGGTGCCTGACAGCGTTGACAGGGACATGATCAGCGAGCTTTTGGAAACCGCCGTGCATCAGCCGAAAAAAGGCCCGAAAAAAGAACTGCTTCTGCTTGCGCACAAAAACGCGAAAATCGCCCTGCGGGAAAAGTTCTCATTAATCGAGCGGGATGAGGAACGGTCAATCGGAGCAGCCGAACGGCTCGGCGAAGCATTGAACATTTACACGCCGCACCGGATTGAAGCGTTTGACAACTCCAATATTCAAGGCACAAACCCTGTATCGGCCATGATTGTCTTTATTGACGGAAAACCGAATAAAAAGGAATACCGCAAATATAAAATCAAAACCGTAACAGGGCCTGACGATTACGGATCAATGAGAGAAGTCGTCAGAAGAAGATATTCGAGGGTGCTCCGCGAAAATCTCCCGCTGCCGGATTTAATCATCATTGACGGCGGAAAAGGGCAGATTAACGCGGCGCGCGACGTGCTTGAGAATGAGCTCGGCCTTGATGTCCCGGTAGCGGGATTGGCGAAAGATGACAAACACCGAACATCCAACCTTCTGATCGGCGACCCGCTTGAACCGGTATTTCTGGAGCGGAACAGCCAGGAATTTTACCTGCTCCAGCGCATTCAGGATGAAGTTCACCGTTTTGCGATCAGCTTTCACAGACAGATCCGGGGAAAAAGCGCCTTTCAATCCGTATTGGATGATATCCCGGGGATCGGCGAAAAACGCAAAAAAATGCTCTTAAAGCATTTCGGTTCTGTCAAAAAGATGAAGGAAGCAAGTCTTGACGATATCAAAAAAGCCGGTGTGCCGGCTGCGGCCGCTCAGCTGCTGTTTGAAAAATTGAAAAAATAGTATTGTGCTTTTCTGAAAAGTCTGCTAGAATGTGAACTAATTTCATAAGATCGTGTTATATGGTGAAGATAGAGGTGCGAACTTCAATAGTATGCCTTTGGAGAATGATGGATTCTGCGAAAAAGGCTGAAAGGGGAGTTCGCCGAAGTGAAACACATCCCATCGGTGTGCTTTGCTGGCTTTGCATTAAATAAATGTAAAGCTGTCAAGAATTCATTTTCTTGGAGGGCTATCTCGTTGTTCATAATCAATCGTAATGATATGAAAAAGCAATGAGAGCTATTCCTCTCATTGCTTTTTTTATTGTGGACACAACGCTCTTTTCTCCTCACCCGCACGAACCAAAATGTAAAGGGTGGTCTAGTATGGGTCTTATCGTACAAAAATTCGGAGGCACTTCCGTCGGCTCTGCCGAAAAAATTCAAAATGCCGCAAATCGCGCCATTGCTGAAAAGAAAAAAGGCCATGACGTCGTAGTCGTCGTTTCGGCAATGGGAAAATCAACCGACGCGCTCGTTAATTTGGCGGCGGAAATGACATCTGAGCCAAGCAGACGCGAGATGGATATGCTTCTGTCTACGGGAGAGCAGGTCACGATTTCGCTTTTGGCCATGGCGCTTCAGGAAAAAGGATATGACGCCGTCTCTTATACGGGCTGGCAGGCGGGTGTCCGCACGGAGGCTGTCCACGGCAATGCGAGAATTACGGATATTGATATCACCGCAATTCAGGCGCAGCTTGCAGAAGGCAGGATTACAGTTGTCGCCGGTTTTCAGGGAGTAACGGAAAACGGCGGCATCACGACGCTCGGACGGGGCGGTTCCGATACGACGGCGGTCGCTCTTGCCGCAGCTTTAAAAGCGGATAAATGCGACATTTACACGGATGTTCCGGGCGTGTTTACGACAGATCCGCGGTACGTCCGGTCAGCGAGAAAACTGGCGGGAATTTCTTACGATGAAATGCTGGAGCTTGCAAATCTCGGAGCGGGTGTTCTGCACCCGCGGGCGGTTGAGTTCGCGAAAAACTACCAAGTGCCTTTGGAAGTGCGGTCAAGCACGGAACATGAAGCTGGAACATTAATTGAGGAGGAATCATCAATGGAGCAGAATTTAATCGTCAGAGGAATTGCATTTGAAGACCAGATTACAAGGGTGTCCGTTACTGGCCTGACAAGCGGGCTGACAACACTTTCAACAATCTTCACTGCGCTGGCGAAACGAAACATCAACGTTGACATCATTATTCAGACACAAGCGGACAATGGGGAAGCAGACATTTCTTTCTCAGTGAAAACGGAAGATTCCGCGCAAACGGTCGCTGTGCTTGAAGAATATAAAAACGCGCTTGACTATGAAAAAATTGAAACTGAAAGAAAGCTGGCGAAAGTATCCATTGTCGGATCAGGCATGGTCTCTAATCCCGGCGTCGCCGCGGACATGTTTGCCGTACTGGCGGAAAAAAATGTACAAGTCAAAATGGTCAGCACATCTGAAATAAAAGTATCAGCGGTTGTCAGTGAAAATGATATGGTGAAAGCCGTCGAAGCGCTTCATGATGCGTTTGAGCTTTCTAAACAGCCGTCTGCCGTATAAACGGGCAGGCAAAAAGGCGGGACTTTTAAGTCACCGCCTTTTTTCAATTATACAGGGTCCTTCATATCCCATTTCACGGTCAGGACGACTTTATCCGCTCTCTTTTTGACCTGTTCATAAGATTCTGCAATTTGATCGTTCATCAATTGAATCTGTTCGGCTATAAAACCGGCTTCAAGCTGAAAACAAGGCTCTTTCTGGTGTTTGAGCCTGCTGGAAACGAGCGGTCCTTCCAGTTCAAATTCCAGCTCTTGCTTTTTTGATCCTGTGTTTGTCAAAGTTCCCCAGCCGGCTTTTTCAAAAAAGGCGGGGATTTCTTCCCATGATTGAAGAGGAAATTTGCGGGCGAGGCGTTTCCCCGCCCAATACATCATGGATGAATGCTCCGGGCCGAGGATATCCGGAAGCACGATTTCCCGGATTAATTCGTAGCCGTATGCGCTGACGCCGAGTTCAGTTAAAGGTTCTAAAGCTGCTTCATAATTATTCTTCATATTATGTATTCCCCTCTCTCCTTCGTTTATTATAGCTTAAACAGGGGGGAGGATTACAGGATGATCCTATAAAACACGTGAAAAAAAGTGAGAAAGGTATTGCAGGAAAATAAAATTTTCACGTCAAATAATCAATTCCGAAAATTATAATTTATGTACACGTTTTCTTGACGCCCTTTTGAGGGAGGAGTAAAATGAAATTGTCAATAAATTTTAATAAAGTGCTTACAATTGAAACGAAGTGGGGGCAGAGATTTTAGCACATTTCGCACTTAAATCAAACAGGGGGTAAAGTAATGTCTGGGAACAGAGAGTTTTATTTTCGAAGATTGCATTCCTTGCTCGGTGTGATTCCGGTCGGCATCTTTTTGATCCAGCATTTAGTCGTCAACCAATTTGCCGCAAGGGGAGCGGATGCGTTTAACAAGGCGGCCGGCTTTATGGACAGTCTGCCGTTCAGGTATGCGTTAGAAATTTTTATTATTTTCTTACCTTTAATTTATCATGCGGTTTACGGTGTGTACATAGCATTTACTGCGAAAAACAACGCTGGCCACTACAGCTATTTCAGAAACTGGATGTTTGTGCTTCAGCGTGTCACCGGTATTCTCACCCTTATTTTCGTCAGCTGGCATGTGTGGCAGACGCGGATTGCCGCACAGATGGGCGCTGAAGTCAACTTCGATATGATGGCGAATATTCTGAGCTCGCCGTTTATGCTCGGATTTTATATTGTAGGCGTTTTATCAGTCATTTTTCACTTTTCAAACGGCTTATGGTCTTTTGCGGTCACATGGGGGATCACGGTCACGCCGCGTTCTCAAAGAATTTCGACTTACGTGACGCTGATTATATTTTTAGCGCTTTCATACGTGGGTCTAAAAGCGATTTTTGCGTTTGTGTAAGAGAACTAGATTACTAGAGGGAGAGGGGCTATCATGAGTCAATCAAGCATTATCGTAGTCGGCGGGGGTCTTGCCGGCCTCATGGCGACAATTAAAGCAGCGGAATCAGGCACGGCCGTTAAATTGTTTTCCATCGTTCCGGTCAAACGCTCTCACTCGGTCTGCGCGCAGGGCGGGATAAACGGAGCTGTCAACACAAAAGGGGAAGGAGACTCTCCGTTTGAGCATTTTGATGACACGGTTTACGGAGGCGACTTTTTAGCAAACCAGCCGCCTGTAAAAGCGATGTGTGAAGCGGCGCCGTCCATTATCCACTTATTGGACCGCATGGGGGTTATGTTTAACAGAACGCCGGAAGGGCTCTTGGACTTCCGCCGTTTCGGGGGTACACAGCATCACAGAACCGCATACGCGGGAGCGACGACAGGTCAGCAGCTTCTTTACGCACTGGACGAGCAGGTGCGCAGATATGAAGTGGCGGGTCTCGTCACAAAATACGAAGGCTGGGAATTCCTCGGCGCCGTTCTTGACGATGAGCGCACGTGCCGCGGTATCGTAGCCCAAAATCTGACCAATATGCAAATCGAGTCATTCCGTTCTGACGCCGTTATTATGGCGACGGGAGGACCCGGAATCGTATTCGGCAAATCAACAAACAGCATGATCAACACGGGATCTGCCGCATCAATCGTTTATCAGCAGGGCGCTTACTACGCTAACGGAGAATTTATTCAAATTCACCCGACTGCCATTCCCGGAGACGATAAACTCCGTCTGATGAGTGAATCGGCGCGCGGCGAGGGCGGAAGAGTCTGGACGTATAAAGACGGAAAACCTTGGTACTTCCTTGAGGAAAAATATCCGGCTTACGGAAACCTTGTGCCGCGGGATATTGCGACACGCGAAATCTTTGACGTGTGCGTGAACCAGAAGCTCGGCATCAATGGAGAAAACATGGTGTATCTCGATCTTTCGCACAAAGATCCGAAAGAGCTTGACGTTAAGCTCGGCGGCATTATCGAAATCTATGAAAAATTCATGGGTGATGACCCGCGCAAGCTTCCGATGAAAATTTTCCCTGCCGTTCACTATTCAATGGGCGGCCTGTGGGTTGATTATGATCAGATGACAAGCATCCGCGGACTGTTCGCGGCGGGTGAATGTGATTATTCAATGCACGGAGGAAACCGTTTAGGGGCAAACTCTTTGCTTTCCGCCATCTACGGAGGAATGGTTGCCGGTCCGAATGCGGTGAAATATGTTTCCGGACTTGAAACATCGGCTGAAGATCTGTCTTCTTCATTATTTGATTCCTATGTGAAAAAAGAAGAAGAAAAATGGGCAGACATCATGAAGATGGACGGCGATGAAAATGCCTACGTGCTTCACCGTGAACTCGGAGAATGGATGACGGCCAACGTAACGGTGGTCCGCCACAATGACAAGCTTTTGAAAACGGATGATAAAATCCAAGAGCTGATGGAACGCTTTAAGAAAATCAATATTAATGATACGACAAAATGGAGCAACCAAGGGGCGATGTTCACCCGCCAGTTCTCCAATATGCTTCAGCTTGCCAGAGTCATCACGCTCGGCGCATACAACCGAAATGAAAGCCGGGGAGCGCACTATAAACCGGATTTCCCTGAAAGAAATGACGATGAGTGGCTCAAAACGACAATGGCTAAACATGCCGGTCCGTTTGAAGCTCCGGAATTTGAATATCAGGATGTCGATGTATCACTGATTGCGCCCCGTAAACGCGACTACTCGAAGAAGAAGGTGGCGAAATAATCATGAGTGAGAAAAAGATACGGTTTATCATTACACGTCAGGATACGCCTGAAAGCGCGCCATACGATGAAGAATTTGAAATCAATTACCGCCCGAATCTGAACGTGATTTCCGCCCTGATGGAAATCCGCAGAAATCCCGTGAATGCAAAAGGGGAGAAAACAACTCCTGTCGCATGGGACATGAACTGTCTTGAGGAAGTGTGCGGCGCCTGCTCCATGGTCATCAACGGCAGACCGCGCCAGTCATGTACGGCGCTGATTGATAAGCTGGAACAGCCGATCCGTCTGAAGCCGATGAAAACATTCCCGGTTGTCCGTGACCTTCAGGTTGACCGCAGCAGAATGTTTGATTCACTGAAAAAAGTGAAAGCATGGGTGCCGATAGACGGGACTTACGACTTGGGACCGGGGCCGAGAATGCCGGAAAAACGCCGCCAGTGGGCATATGAGTTGTCTAAATGCATGACCTGCGGCGTCTGCCTTGAAGCCTGCCCTAATGTCAACAGCAAATCGAAGTTCATGGGGCCTGCCCCGATGTCGCAAGTGCGTCTATTTAATGCCCATCCGACGGGCGCGATGAACAAGTCAGAACGTTTAGAAGCTTTAATGACAGACGGCGGTCTCGGAGATTGCGGGAATTCACAAAACTGTGTTCAATCCTGCCCGAAAGGCATTCCGCTCACGACTTCAATCGCTGCTTTGAACAGAGATACCAACTTACAAGCATTCCGCAATTTCTTCGGAAGCGACAGAGTATAAGATAAAGAAAAAGAGCCTCTTCCGCACGGGAGAGGTTTTTTTATAAGGAGCTGAAGGTGATGAAACAACCGCAATACATTGACATCCCGTTTGAAGAATGGAGACAGTCGTTTTCTTTCTTTACTGAAGTATCGGTTCGCTTTTCAGAAACGGATATGTTCGGCCATATGAATAATGTAACCCCTTTCATCTATTTTGAAGAAGCCCGGATCGCCTACTTTAAGCAGCGCGGCATGGAAGCGCAAAATACGGAAACGATGACAGTCGTCGCAAGCCAGCAGTGTGACTATATGCGTCAGGTGATGCCGTATGAAAATCTGCGGATTTATGTCAAAGCAAGTTCTGTCGGAAATGCGTCCGTCACCCTTCATTACCTTGGAGAAAACGAGTCAGGCCTGCCGTGCTTTACCGGTTCCGTCGTTATGGTACAAGTATCAAAGACAAGCGGCAAAGCGGTCAGCTGGACGGAGCGGGAGAAAGGCATTCTGCTCGCCTGAACGGATAACTATTTCTTTAAGTGACGTCACCTCCGAAGCGGCTTTTACATATGATATCTTGACTATATAAACCCATTCGTTTCAGATTCGCTCTCACCTTAGCAAGGAGGGTTACAATACTTGAAGGAGAAAGATTTTCAATCAAAGCCGCTGCTGACCAAAAGAGAAAGAGAAGTATTCGAATTGCTCGTTCAAGACAAGACAACAAAAGAAATTGCAAGCGAGCTATTTATCAGTGAAAAAACTGTACGGAATCACATTTCAAATGCCATGCAGAAGTTAGGTGTGAAAGGGCGTTCGCAAGCTGTTGTCGAGCTTCTTAGAATGGGTGAGCTAGAGCTCTGATTCTTGCCGGTTTTCCTTCTTTACGAGAAGGAGCCGGTTATTTGTGTTGGCGCCCGGGGTGATAGGCATGCGATGAAAATCCCGGCTTTTCCTTTTTCTCCGTCAGTCTTGCATTTTCTTAAAAAAAGAAGGAAAATAGACACGGAGCGTGAATAGCCCAGAAAGATCCTTGAGTGAGGGATGGACAAATGACATCAAAATCTGTAGAGCATGTTGCGGATATCGAAAAATCACTCCGCCATATCGCTGCGATCATTAAACAAAAAGGACGAGAAATCCTTAACCAATATGCAATTACACCGCCGCAATTCGTAGGCCTTCAATGGCTTTATGAATTGGGGGATATGACAATAGGCGAATTATCAGGCAAAATGTATTTGGCTTGCAGCACGACGACGGATCTGATAGACCGCATGGAAAAAAATAAGCTTGTCGAACGGGTGAAAGACCCTGCTGACAGACGGGTCGTCAGAATTCATCTTCTCGCTGAAGGAGAGCGCATTATTCAGGAAGTGATTTTAAAAAGGCAGGCATATTTGCGGGATATGTTTGAGACATTTTCCGAAGAAGAAACAGCCGTCTTCGAAAAATCATTATTGAAACTGCAGCATGAAATGAAAAGAAAATGAGGCGATTTTGTTGGAACAGCCGATAGGAGTCATTGATTCCGGGGTTGGCGGGTTAACCGTTGCTAAGGAAATCATGAGACAGCTACCGAAGGAAAATATCATCTATGTGGGAGATACAAAACGCTGCCCGTACGGCCCGCGTCCTGAAGAAGAAGTTCTTCAATACACGTGGGAAATGACCGATTACCTGCTGGAAAACCACCATATCAAAATGCTCGTGATCGCTTGTAACACGGCCACGGCCATTGCCTTGGAGGATATTCAGCGCAAAACGGATATTCCGGTTGTCGGCGTCATTCAGCCGGGTGCGAGAACGGCGATAAAGGTGACGAAAAACCAGCATATCGGCGTCATCGGCACGATAAATACCATTAAAAGCAGAGCGTATGAGCAGGCGCTGCTCGGTTTAAATGCAGACCTTCAAGTCGAGAACACGGCTTGTCCGCTGCTGGTGCCGTTTGTGGAAAGCGGACGGTTTCTGCAGGAATCGGCGGAGGAAGCAGTCGAAGCATCACTTGAGCCTTTAAAAGGTACAGCAATTGATACCCTGATTCTAGGATGCACGCATTATCCGATTTTGAAAGAACCGATTCAGGACTATATGGGAGATCATGTGAAAATCATTTCCTCCGGTGACGAGACAGCGAGAGAAGTGAGTACCATCTTGTCTTATAAAGGTTTGTTAAACCAATCGAATCATGCACCGGAGTATCAGTTTCTTACAACGGGAGAACGGAACGGCTTCGCAAAAATTGCCGAAGACTGGTTCGGCCATGAAATCGGCCATGTCGAGAGCATCTCCCTTCAAGAGCCGATCAGAAAATAAATCAAAAAACCCGCTGTTTACGGCGGGTTTTTTTGCGCATCCCGGTCTATTTCCCGGACAGGGCTCGTATACATCATAGTACAAACAGCCTTAGGAGGGAAAAGTATGCTGAAAAAAGGACCTGCAGTCATTGCTGCAACATGTCTTACTTCGGCTTTTGTATTATCAGGATGCGGTTTGTTTCAATCCGATAAAACAGCCGGGGAAATTGACCCGCCTCAAGATATTTCATATGTAAAGGGTGAAGCGGGGATACAGGCAAAATCAAAGCAATCAGAAAAAAACGGCACGTCTAAAGCCGACCAGCCGGCCAATACAGTCATGAGAGAGCTGTATCTGATTGATAAAAACGGCTATGTCGCAGCACAGACACTGCCTCTTCCGAACAGTGAGGGAACCGCAAAGCAGGCCCTTGAGTATTTGGTTCAGGGGGGGCCTGTCTCAGAAATCCTGCCGAACGGATTCAGAGCGGTGCTTCCTGTTGATACGACGGTAAATGTTGACATTAAAAAAGATGGTACCGCCGTCGCTGATTTTTCGAAGGAATTTAAAAACTATAAAAAAGAAGACGAACAAAAAATCCTGCAATCGATTACATGGACGCTTACCCAATTCAGCTCCATAGATAAAGTCAAAATCAGAATGAACGGGCATGAACTGAAAGAAATGCCTGTAGGCGGCACGCCGATTACGGGCGACTTAAGCAGAAAAGACGGAATTAATATTGAAACCGCCGGAGTGAATGATCTGACAGACACCCATCCGCTGACTGTATACTATCTGGCGGAAACAGAGACGAGCGAATATTACGTGCCTGTCACAAAGCGGATTGACAATTCGGAAACAAATGACATCACCGCTGCCGTTGAACAGCTCGCCGACGGGCCGGGCAAAGCAAGCGGGCTTTTGACGGACTTTAATAACGATGTTAAGCTGCTCAGCAAACCGGAAGTAAAAGACGGCCGGGTTACACTTGACTTTAACAGCTCTATTTACGGAAGCGCCGATGAAAAAACAAAAATGGTATCATCGGGCGTGCTGGACAGCATCGTTCTCACATTAACAGAACAGCCGTCGATAAAAAGTGTTTCTATAAAAGTAAACGGAAAATCAGAACTGGTGAATGAAAAGGGTGAATCCCTTTCAAAACCCGTTTCGAGACCGTCACAAGTGAATACGGGTAGTTTTTAATTTGTGATTTTTGATATACTAGTAAAAAAGAGGTTAGCGTTCCGGGCTGCCTCTTTCTTTATTCACAATCCGGAACAAAAGGTTTATGTACATATAATCGGAGGTAAAATATGAGACACGACGGAAGACAGCACGATGAGCTGCGCCCTATCACATTTGATTTGGATTTTATCACTCACCCGGAGGGCTCTGTTTTAATTACAGCGGGAAATACAAAGGTTATCTGTAATGCATCTGTGGAAGACCGGGTGCCGCCATTTTTGCGCGGCGGAGGAAAAGGCTGGATCACAGCGGAATACAGCATGCTTCCCCGCGCCACGAATCAAAGAACGATAAGAGAATCTTCAAAAGGAAAGGTCTCCGGCAGAACGATGGAAATCCAGCGTCTGATCGGGCGTGCGCTTCGGGCCGTCGTTGATTTGGAAAAGCTCGGCGAACGGACGATCTGGATCGACTGTGACGTCATTCAGGCGGACGGCGGAACAAGAACGGCTTCCATTACCGGCGCCTTCTTGGCAATGGCCATTGCGGCCGGAAAACTCGTAAAAAGCGGCGTTATCAAAACTTCTCCCGTGACAGATTATCTTGCGGCCATTTCTGTCGGGATGGATAAAGAAGAAGGTCTGCTTTTGGATCTGAATTATGAAGAGGATTCAACGGCTGAAGTCGACATGAATATCATCATGACGGGAAGCGGACGTTTTGTAGAGCTTCAAGGGACGGGCGAAGAAGCTACATTCTCCCGTGAAGATTTAAACGGACTGTTAAGCCTTGCCGAAAAAGGAATCCAGACGCTTATTCAAAAGCAAAAAGAAGTGCTGGGAGAAACATTGCCTGAACTGAAATAAAGAAAGAGAGGCCTGATCAGCGTGAAAGAAGCTATTATTGCGACACACAATCCGGGAAAAGTAAAAGAATTTAAGGAAATACTCGAACCGAAAGGCTACAGCGTCTCTTCTTTGGCGGAAATCGGATTTACGGAAGAAATTGAGGAAACCGGACACACCTTTGAAGAAAACGCCATCTTAAAAGCGGAAGCCGTGGCAAAAGCCGTCAACAAAATGGTCATTGCAGACGACTCCGGTTTATCAGTGGACAACCTTGGAGGCAGACCGGGCGTTTATTCAGCCCGTTATGCCGGCGAAGCAAAAGATGATAAGGCGAATATGGACAAGGTGCTGTCAGAATTAAAAGGCATCGAAAAAGAGCAGCGTACGGCCCGTTTCCGCTGCGCCCTTGCCGTCAGCATGCCGGGGCAGGAAACAAAAACGGTTGAAGGTCATGTTGAAGGATATATAGCAGAAGAACCCGAAGGAGATAACGGGTTCGGCTATGATCCCATTTTTATTGTAAAGGATAAAGATAAAACAATGGCTCAGCTGACAAGCGCTGAGAAAAACAAAATCAGCCACAGGGCGGAAGCGCTCAAGAAACTGTCAAAGCTGCTTGACGCGTAAGGGGGAGCGTAATGCAATGAAAGTGCTGATAATAAGTGACAGTCACGGCCTCGAAGACGAATTGGAGACGATCTCGAAGCGGCACGAAGCCGAAGCGGATCTGATGATTCATTGCGGTGATTCAGAGCTTGATGCCGCACACCCGGCGCTTGTGCCGTATCACACGGTGAAAGGCAATTGCGACTTTGGCGGCGGGTTTCAGGAGGAGCTCCTGCTGGACGCCGGTTCAAAGAAAATCCTGGCCGTACACGGACATCTTCACGGCATTAAACAGTCACTTTTAACTGTTTTTTACCGGGCGGAAGAGCTTGGAGCGGATATCGTCTGCTTCGGCCACTCGCATATTGCCGGGAGTGAAGTGCTTCGGGGCAAGCTTTTGATTAACCCTGGCAGCATTCGCCTTCCGAGAGTCCGCAATGTGAAGAGCTATGCCATTCTTACTCTTACAGAAAGTGAAGGCACTGTGACGTTTTACGACGAAACGGGTCAGGAATTGAAGGACTTGCGGAATACAATCAGCTTTTAACATTTGATGGGGAAGATTTCTTTCTTCCCCATCAAAAGTTTCTAAAAAAATATTGACTTATGACATGAACCTGTATATAATAAATCTTGTCGCTGATACATAAAGCAAAACCTGTCCCAGTAGCTCAGCTGGATAGAGCAACGGCCTTCTAAGCCGTCGGTCGGGAGTTCGAATCTCTCCTGGGACGTACAGAAAAAGAGCTGGTGACATCAGAGTGAAAACTGATGACGCTGGCCTTTTTTATCTGATGACCATATTGTCAATTCGCTGACATCATGGTAAAATGATCAGCAGAACGATTTGATTTTCATGTCCCAGTAGCTCAGCCGGATAGAGCAACGGCCTTCTAAGCCGTCGGTCGGGAGTTCGAATCTCTCCTGGGACGTATAATAAAACCGGCTGAAAAAGCCGTCAAATCAGCCTCCTATATTGTTTAGTGAAACGGTTACTATAACAGTCACGTAAGAAATTACACCTGTTATTGGCTTATATCACTTTCGATATAGGAGGTTTTTTGTTGTGACCAAAAGAAAATGAAAATGAAGCTGCTATGTGTTAAATCGCAAGGTAAATATCATGAAAAAGGCTGAGAAACGTCACAAGCAAAGGCTTCAGGAATACAAGAAACAGAAGATTGGATTTGCCACTGAGGAGAGGAAGTATTTATTAGACTCTTCTACTTGCAACAAGAACTTTAAGATATCTTTGCTGGCTATGACTTGGGAGTTAAGAGGTTACATTTGCAGAATCTATATATGGAGCGGATGCGGCAATTATTCAATAAAAGGCACAAACTTTGTAGGAGTCTCTTAATTGAGGCTCTTCTTTTTATCGATCAAATCTGATGTCGTAGCCTCGATATTTAAACAATAACTAATAAAACCCGTCTTTTATTCACTTGGTTAAAGAATGAACCTAAACTAAGGAGCAGAGTAGAAAAAAAGCGATACATATTATTCCTAATTTTTGCATGATTATAGTATAATAGACACAAACAACCTTTTAGGAAAACCGGTGATAACAATGAGTGGCAACTTTTCATTTTTTCAAGGGAAATGGGATGTACTTGCTAATTTGGGAGAGACAGCTGAGAGAAATGTATATCATGACCCCCATACAACAGTAATGAAACTGCGATTGTTCGCTGAAACACTAACTAAATTTATTCTTGCCGCTGAAAATATTAAAGAGGCATATGGTACAATACAAGTGGATCGCATTAACACTTTGCGTCGGGAAAGGTTACTTGAGCCTGAATTAATTGATATATTAGAGGCTCTTCGTCGCAAAGGGAATGTAGCGATGCATGAAGCGGATTATGGAAAAGTAGAAGAAGCAAAGGCTTTGTTGCAATTAGCGTTCCGCTTGTCCATTTGGTTCATGGAGGTATATAGTGATTGGGATTTTCAAGCACCAGAGTATGTAGAACCTCAAGAACAAGTAGAACAGAGTACAGAAACACTTCAGCGAGAATATGAGGAGAAAGTCAAAAAGCTTGAAGAAGAATTAGAGGCAATTCGTCGACAGGCGGAAGTGGAACAAGAAGAGGTAAAAATCGAGCGTAAAAAGATATCCAAAAACTTTATGTGTCGACAGCAATTAACTGAAGCTGAAACACGTACGATTATTGATGGAAAACTACGTGCTGTTGGGTGGGAAGTAGACACAACTGTACTCAATCATCAAAAGAACGGAACGCTGCCAGAGAAAAATCGAAACATGGCAATTGCTGAATGGAAGGTCAATGGCGGCAGGGTTGACTATGCGTTGTTTATTGGCTTAAAGCTTGTTGGCTTTATTGAAGCTAAGGCAAAAAAGAAAACGATTCCTGGCGCATTAGAAAGTCAAACAAAAGTGTATGCAAAAAATGTGGCACAAGTCGAAGATGAAGTCATCACACCTACAACAGGTGAATATAAAGTGCCGTTTTTATACGCAACGAACGGCCGACCATACTTGAGACAACTTCAAGAAGAGTCGGGCATCTGGTTTTGGGATTCACGCAAACCGTTAGAACATGCTCGCCCATTAGAAGGCTGGCATTCACCTGATGACTTGCAGCTGCTTCTTAGTCAAGATGATAAGGATGCAAATAAACGGTTAGAAGAAGAGGATATTACGAAGTTTGGTTTGCGTCATTATCAGCAAAGAGCGGTACTTTCCGCTGAAGAGGGATTAAAAGAAGGGCAACGAAGAATGCTTATTGCGATGGCAACGGGAACTGGGAAAACTCGTACAGCTATCGCCCTCATGTATCGCTTAATTAAGTCCAAAAAATGTCGTCGTATTCTTTTCCTTGTAGACCGTAATTCGTTAGGAAAACAGACAGAGGATGCACTTAAGGATACAAAAATTGAAGGCTACTCATTTGCTGATATATACGATGTAAAGTCTTTAGAAGACATGTCTCCAGAAGTTGAAACGAAGGTGCAAATTGCGACGGTGCAGGGTATGGTCAGAAGACTTTTCTATAGCGATAACGAAAAGCTTCCAAGTGTTGGGCAGTATGATTTCATCATTGTAGATGAAGCACATCGTGGTTATACAAGTGACAAAGAAATGTCAGAGGAAGAATTGGAATTCCGTGACCAAAATGATTATATTAGCCAATATCGACGTGTAATTGATTATTTTGATGCGGCATGTTTAGGACTTACTGCAACACCAGCTCTTCATACAACAGAGATTTTTGGTATGCCTATTTTTAAGTATTCTTATAGTGAAGCAGTTCTGGATGGCTACTTAGTTGACCATGAACCACCATATCTGTTTAAGACAGAACTTTCACAAGTCGGCATTACTCTTGAAAAAGACGAAGAAGTTGAAGTGTATGATGTTGATAAAGGCGAGATTCAACTAGAAAAAATGGAAGATACCATTCATTTTGAGGTTGAGCAGTTTAATAAACGGGTAATTACTGAACCTTTTAATCGGGCGGTTCTAAACAAACTGGTTGAATACATTGATCCGACAGGAAAAGAGAAAACTCTTATCTTTGCAGCCACTGACCAACACGCAGATTTAGTTGTTCGGTTATTAAAGGAAGCCTTTAAAGAACGTGGCGATGAAATTGAAGATGATGCTATTATGAAAATTACTGGCTATATCTATAAGCCATTAGATGCCATTAAAAGGTTTAAGAACGAGCGGCTGCCAAATGTCGTTGTAACGGTTGATTTACTCACCACAGGCATTGACGTTCCTCCAATAACAAATCTAGTATTCTTACGGCGTATACAGTCTCGTATTCTTTATGACCAAATGCTTGGACGTGCAACCCGTCTTTGTCCCGACATTGGAAAAACACATTTTAACATTTACGATGCAGTGGGCATCTACGATAAATTGCAAAGCTATACAGAGATGAAACCTGTTGTAAAGAAACAAAATTACAGTATCGGTGAACTATATGAATCACTTGCCAATGCTACTGTAGAAGATGAAGCTTCGTTTTATCGTGACCAATTGGCAGCAAAAATTCAGCGTCGCAAGCAAAGGCTGAATGAAGAAGGAAAACAAAAGTTTGAAGAATTGTCGAATGGAAAAAATGTGGATGAGTGGGCGAAAGAAATTCAAACGTATACGCCACAAGAAGCAAAACAGCACAACATGTTATTTGAATATATGGAAGCCTATCGGGTAAAAGGCGAGAAACGATATATCTCCAACAAAGAGGATGAAGTAACAGATGTGGTTCGGGGATACGGTGAAGGAAACAAGAGACCAGAAGATTATTTAGAAGGTTTCGTTCGTTTTATCCAAGAAAATATTAATGAAATTCCCGCTCTTCATCTTATTTGCACACGACCGAAAGATTTAACAAGGCAGAATTTACGAGAACTTATTACCATTCTAGAAACGAAAGGCTTTAAGCAATCTCATTTGCAGACAGCTTGGAAGCAGACAAAAAATGAAGACATTGCAGCAGACATTATTAGCTTTATTCGCCAAGCTGCATTAGGTGAAGCACTAGTTGCCCATGAAGCACGTATTAAACAGGCGATGCAAAAAGTGTATTCACTGCATGATTGGACTCCAAGGCAGAAGAAGTGGTTAGAGAGAATTGAAAAACAGTTACTTAAAGTGCCTGTATTAGCACCAACTGCAGAAGAGGCATTCTCGGAAGAACCATTTAAAACTCCGGGCGGCTATAAATTGCTGAAGCGGGAGTTCGGTGACTATATTGATGCGGTTGTTACCACTATAAATGAGAACCTTTATATTAGTTAACAATGTGCCTCTTCATAGGGGCACTTTTTAAGTTATAATAGATAAGTTACTTTACCTTTGATTTTCACATTAATGACGTTTGAATGAGAATCCAAAATTAAAATATACACGGAGTTAGCAGGAGGAAAATAAATGAACAACCAAGAAATCGTTCAAAAACTATGGAATTTATGTAATGTGTTACGTGATGATGGGATTACCTATCAGCAATATGTAACAGAGTTAACCTACTTATTATTCCTCAAAATGATGAAGGAGCAAGAAACAGAAGGTGTGATTCCAGAAGGATATCGTTGGGATGATTTGTTAGATAAAGAAGGTTTGGGATTAAAGACATTTTATCAGCGATTGTTACTTGAATTAGGAAGCAGTGAAAATGAGCGGCTGCGTCTAATATACAGTGATGCTTCTACAAGTATTGCTGAGCCGAAAAACTTAGAGAAAATTATTAAATCGATTGATGCGCTTGATTGGTACAATGCAAAAGAAGAAGGACTGGGCAATCTTTATGAAGGATTGTTAGAGAAGAATGCCAGTGAAAAGAAATCGGGAGCGGGGCAATACTTCACACCTCGTGTATTAATTGATGTGATGGTTCAATTAATTGACCCGAAAATTGGTGAGCGGTGTGCTGACCCTGCAGCTGGAACATTCGGTTTCATGATTGCTGCAGACCAATATTTAAAGAATCAAACAGATGACTACTTCGATATAGAACCACAAGAAGCCGAGTTCCAAAAGAAAGAAGCTTTTGTAGGTATGGAACTTGTTAAAGATACGCATCGTCTGGCACTCATGAATGCGTTGCTTCATAATATCGAAGGACGGTTGGAACAAGGCGATACTTTATCGGGTAACGGGAAATGGATGAAGAACTTTGATGTTATTTTAACAAACCCGCCGTTCGGTACAAAAAAAGGCGGGGAACGGGTATCCCGTGACGATTTAACGTTTGAAACATCGAACAAACAGTTGAATTTCTTGCAGTTAATTTATAACGCTTTAAAAGATGATGGAAATGCAAGAGCAGCGGTTGTCTTGCCCGACAACGTGTTGTTCGAAAGCGGTATTGGCGCACAAATTCGTCGTGACTTGATGAACAAATGTAATCTACACACGATTTTACGATTACCAACAGGTATATTCTACGCACAAGGTGTAAAAACAAATGTCTTGTTCTTTACAAGAGGAACAACAGACCAAGATAACACGAAAGATGTCTGGGTATATGATCTTCGGACAAATATGAATTCATTTGGCAAACGTAATCAACTAACAATGGCTCATTTTGAAAACTTCATGAAGGCATATGTAGCTAAAGACCGTTCTAAAATAGAAGATGAGCGTTGGAATGTATTTACACGAGAAGATATCACAAAAAAAGATGATAGTTTAGATATAGGATTAATTGCAGATGAATCATTATCTTCATACGACAACTTGCCAGACCCAATTGCATCAGCAGAAGAAGCGATAGTGAAACTTCAGCAGGCGATGGAATTATTAAGTGAAGTAGTAGAAGAACTTCGAGCAGTGGAAGAAGATGAGGTGGTCGCAAAGTGAGTAAGAAGAAAAAGACCATTGAAGAGTTGTTAGAAGAAGCTTTAGTTCCAAAGGAAGAGCAGACTTATGAAGTTCCTGAGAACTGGGTATATTTCAAATTCACTTCCATATTTGATGTACAAGGTGGCACTCAGCCCCCAAAAAGCCAATTTGTTGATGAAGAGAGAGAAGGATACGTTAGGTTAGTTCAAATTAGGGACTTTTCTTCTGATAAATATAAGACATATATCCCGAATACTCAAAAGCTAAGAAAAATGAAAGAAGAAGATATTCTAATAGCAAGATATGGTGCATCAATTGGAAGGATATTAACAGGACTAAGTGGTGCTTATAATGTCGCTTTGGCAAAAGTCGTTTATCCAAAGGGAAAAGTTGATAAGAAATTTTTATTTTGGCTATTGAAATCTGAACACTTTCAAATTCCTTTAATGGGTATATCTCGTTCTGCACAGTCGGGTTTTAATAAAAATGATTTATCTTATTTTAAAATGCCCTTGCCGCCATTAAATGAACAAAAACGCATTGCTGAGAAAGTGGAGCGTCTTTTAAGTAAAATTGAAGAAGCAAAGCAGTTGATTGAGGAAGCGAAGGAAACGTTTGAACTTCGTCGAGCGGCTATTTTGGATAAGGCGTTTCGTGGGGAATTGACGAGGAAGTGGAGAGGGGAAAATGCCGATATAACTACGGCTAATGAATGGATTGAACAAATAAATCTATTAAAAGAAGGAACAAAAACAAAGTATAAAGACCAATTAGACTCAAGTATTTTAGAAAAGCTATATAAATTGCCAAAAGAATGGAAGTGGGTGCGCTTAAATGACCTAATTGAAGCATCTACATATGGCACATCTGCTAAAACAAATGATGACGTAACTGGAACACCAGTATTAAGAATGGGGAATATTGTTGATGGTTATCTTGAACTAAATAACTTGAAGTATCTCCCGAACAATCATGAAGATGTTTTAAAATATGATTTACAAACTAATGATTTATTATTTAATAGGACAAATAGTTATGAATTAGTTGGTAAAACGTCTGTAATAACAGAAGATGTCTCAGAGAGATTTACATTTGCATCTTATCTAATCAGAGTTCGATTGTTTTATAAAGATTTTTTAGCTAGTTACGTTTCTCATTATATTAATAGCCATGTAGGACGCAAAATACTTCTATCAATGGTTACCCAACAGGTTGGACAAGCTAATATTAACTCACAAAAACTGGCTTCTTTACCGATTCCTTTACCTTCGCAGGAAGAAGTTATGGAAATTACAAACTGGCTTAATAATTATCGAGAACTAGAAAGCAAACAAAAAGAAATGATTCTCGTAGAAGAGAATATTGAAGCACTAAAGCAATCTATCCTCTCTAAAGCATTCCGAGGTGAACTGGGAACAAATGACCCAGGTGAAGAAAGTGCTATTGAATTGCTGAAAGAAGTGCTACAAGAACAAGTAAAATAGTTATAAGAAGGCATCCAAATTAATTGGATGTCTTTTATGGTTGCATACATGCCTAGTTGTGGTATTGGGTATGTTGGTGTCTTGGTTTGATACAGAAACCACTCTCATTCACAAACTGACAATCGGTAAATTTCCGACACGACTCACATTATCAATATGATTTAGCATGGTAAAGTAATAAGAATTGCAGTGAAACCTTATTCAAGTTCTATAATGATATCGATAGCAGAGGGGTAGACTTATAAGTGATATCAAAGAAAAGATACCGCTGCCTTTATTATGTTGTTTTCGATAAGCTATTTGTAAATTTAGAGCGTGCCTTAAGCTTACAGCGGATGGACATTAGTGAGGTGTAAATTTGAAGTTGATAAAATAATTGATTAACATAATGTAAATAAAGTTATTGATCCTAATTTTACATTATGCTATCTTTGATTCATCAGATAAGCACGGAAGAACGATGAACATGAACAATAGCGTATATCAGAGTATCAACAGTTGAACAGAACGAAGCAAGACAAGTTGAAGCAATAAAGAAATGCAAAATAGATAAGGAGTATCAAGAGAAAGTCTCAGCAAAAAATACAGACAGGCCAAAGCTACAAGAGATGTTAGACTTTGCAAGAGAAGGTGATACAATCTATGTTGCAGATTTCTCAAGATTAGCACGATCCACAAAAGACTTGTTAGAGCTAGTCGAACTATTAGAGTCAAAAGGAGTTCAATTAGTATCGATTAAAGAGAATATTGATCCTCAACTGCAACAGGTAGATTGATGTTCAAGATGATTAGTGCTATTAATGATTTTGAACGTGAAAATATGCTTGAGAGACAGCGGGAAGGTATTGCCATAGCCAAAGCCGAAGGGAAATATAAAGGAAGAAAAGAAGTATCAATCCCAGACTTCGGCAAGCATTATCAGTGGTATATGAAACGAGAAGTGTCCAAGACTCAGTTAGCAAAGGAACTAGGATTATCAAGACCAACACTAGATAAACTAATAAAAGAGCATATGCAGTCTGTTGATAAGGGACTCCCATGGGGTCTTTTTTAGTTCGAAGGGTATGGGGGCGTAATTTCCACAGTTTCATGTGGATCATTTGCGGTGAACCCTATGTCGCTTAAGCCACACATCACAAAAAATCGAGACATAATGGAATTCCGTCTTTAGGTATAAGGAAGTTTAAATATGAAATAGCTTCAGTTTTCATTCTTGAAGGGCGGATTACTTTTTTGGACTTACTTTGTGATTGTATTAAGTTTAAGCAGTTGTAATTGTCTGTCGAAACTTAAGGGGGAAAATTCCTGATTGTGGTATAATGAGAATAGTCGGAATATTGAGGTATTGTGGAGGGGAAGAGGATGGCTAGGCTAAGTATTACAAGTTATTTAATTAAAGAGGAATACTATGAATTTAGAGATGTAATCAGAGAAGACATAGAAGTAGAATATTATCAATTAAATGAAGAATTAAACCTAAATGGTATAATCGTTGTAGGATACACTTCAAAAAATTCCCCTCAATGGTTACAGCTATTGCAAAGTGGTTCAAATAGTGACTTGCCTGAGTTACTTAATAGCTCGTCAAGAGCAATATTATTTGTTAGAAGTAATGATCGTATTTTTGCATTCCCTTTTGGATTTGGAAGATACTTATTGAAAGATGAGGCAATTGTTAAGGATTTTGGAATAAAAGTTGTATTGAACAGCGTTGATCCTCAAAAATTGAGAAGTATAGATACAGCGACTATAAGTGAAATGACAATACACTCAAGAACACAAACCAGCAGAACTACAAATGTTAATACATTTGGAATCGATGTTGTTAAAGATTTTCTAAAATCGGTTACTGGCGAGCCGACCAATGAGGACTTTGGAACAATAATTACTGGTAGAGAATCCGTCCAGTTCAGTTATGACTTTGAAGATGACTTCAGGAAATTTGGAGTAATATGTACCATTTTAAAAGAAAAGTATAACAGTGATAGTTATAGAGAGAATTTTAGCTGGGTTGATAATTTACAAATAGTAAATGATAGCGTTCTGAAGAGAGAACTGGATCAGAAGTTGATTGATAATATTAATGTTCGAGAAGAGAACAAATTGCATATAGCACCACCAGAAATTATTGACTGGAACGATATTGGAGGTTTTTCATTTACTGAGCATGGTAATAAAATAAATGACTTGAGTATTGAAGAATATTTCGATTACATCACTAAATTTGACGAATTTGATTTAGAAAAGTTTAAATGTCACTCTGTCTATACTTGGGATAATAGTAATGATAATAGAGTAGCAAAATGGAAGCTATATGACTGTGTAGTATTTGAAACAGTTTATGAAGATGAAATATATGTCCTAACAGTAGGAATTTGGTTCAAGATAAATCATGACTTTGCAACTTCAGTAGAAGAATATGTTAGGAATATACCAACTTCTTCAATTGACTTACCTCCTTGTAAACAAGAGGAAAAAGAAGGGGAATATAATCTAAGAGTTGGACAAGAAGTCACAAATATGATTACCCTCGATACAAAAAATGTTATGTACCAAGGAAGTAAAATTGAAATATGTGATTTAATGAGTAATGAAAAACATCTTATTCATGTGAAACCTTGGAAAAGCTCTTCAACATTAAGTCATTTGTTTTCTCAAGGTAGGGTATCTAGTGAGAGTTTGTTTCAAGACGTTGATTTTAGAAAAGCAAGTAGAGAGAAAATATCAGAAATTAATGAGGGCTATGTTGAATACATTAGTGAGGATCATTATGATCCTTCTGAGATTGAAGTTGTTTATGCAATTATTGACTCTAGTGATAGAGAGCTTCATGAAAGGTTACCATTTTTCTCTAAATTAAATATGATGCAATCTGTAAAGCACTTACGCAATATAAGGTACCATGTAACTCAATTGAAAATCAGAAGAGAAATAGATAATAATGTTGATGCAAACAATGAAGAAGTTGCCGTTGGATAGTAAACTCCCTTTAACAAAAATGGGTGTATACACCCGATTCTCCACGCAATGTGACTTTTCATGAATTATCATTCTACTTTTGTTTTGACTTGTAAACTGAATGTATTTTTGAACCTGCATCTAACCTAGTTCTGATTTAGATTTTTTATTGGGGAAAAGTTCACCTTTATATTAATGAAATATCGATTTTATTTATTATCAAAACCAGCCTTATCTGATTTATGCTTTTGTTGGACAAATAATCAATCTCTATCCCATTCTTTATTACAGTCTGGACATTTCCATTTAATAATCCGATCACCTTCGATACTATTGATACCAATTTTTCGTATGAAATGGGCAGATCCATATACTTTCTGCGATTCTTTAGGAATAGGTTCTCTTTTCAAATCAGCATTGCAATAGGGACAACATTCTTTGTTATCTCTCATGGAATCACTCCTTTAAATAAATACCTTTACCTTTTAATATAGCAGATTTAAGTACAACTGTATTGCCTTTTCAATAGGATTGTTTTTTACTATATGAATGCTTGAATTATAAAGTGTAAGCAAATATAATAGAAATTATGTCAATCGGTCAAAGTTCGGAAAGTGACCGTTATACATGAATGTAAACGAATAGCGATATATAAAGGATAAAGGCCGGATAGAGCAACGGCCTTCTAAGCCGTCGGTCGGGAGTTCGAATCTCTCCTGGGACGTATAATAAAAAACCTCAAGCCCTGACAATGGGTTTGAGGTTTTTTTGTATTTGTTTTTTATTTTATGAAATAAAAGTCCTGTATTTAATGAAAATTGTAAAGAAATTTTAATATAAATGAAACTTAATGAAATATTTACCGTAAGAAATATATGTATAAAGATACTTAAGGCGCCCTTGAGTGATAAAATATCTGATTTCTATTATTTAATTTTGTTAATATTTGATAGAAAGACAGCGGGAGGAATTAGCTTTTGAAGTACGCATTTGCATATAGAAATGACAAGATAGAAACGATCTTTTGCGGAAAAGACGAGCTGTTTGAGGAACTGAAACAATTTTTAATGACTCAATGCGGTTTAATCATTGTTGAGGTTTCAAAGGCTGATTACGATACGGAGCAGGAAATAAATCAATGGAATGACTGTTATACACTGTAAGTAAGAAAAAACCGGCCGTGGGAGACCGGTTTTTATATCATCTGAATCCGCTCGGAGCGCTGAAGCCTCCGGCATGGCCGCTGAAACCGCCCCCGAGCGCGCCGGGATGGGACCCTGCGCCGAGGCTTCCGCCGACATCACTGAAGGTTTGACCGTAGTACCCGCTTGTATAAGGGTATGGGACGAATTGCTGCCCGGCGAATGACAGCGAGCTTTGCGGGGTCTGCTGTCCGTATCCGGATGATGGAAATCCCTGCTGAAAAGAAGGGCCGCCCTGAAACGGAGCTGTATGCATCGGTGCCGGAGGATAATAAGACTGCGGCGGCAGAACCGGTAAAGGCGGAAATCCGGGTGGCAGGCCTTGCATGCCTGATAACATCTTATTCATGACATCACTCATTTCTTCACGAGATAAGAACAGTGTATGCGTATGTCTGTATAAAGAGCCTGTTCAATCTGAACGGAATATCTGACAAGCAGACCGGAAAGAACATGAAAAATTGTGTAATAAAATGTGACATAATCGTATAAGAACGGAAAAATTTCATGTAATCTTGAGAGATTAACAAAAAAATGATAAAAACTTTTAACATTTACAGATCCCTTTGTACCAGTAATGAAAGCGTATACAAAATAGATTGATTAATCTAAATTGTCTAATAATTATAAAAATGCTGTTGACACTGTCTGCAAACGGGCGTAATATGAGTTCAAACAAAAATAAATAAATGATTCACACTAAAAAGAAAAATCATAAAACACTGAAAAACAAACAAATGAGGGTTCTTTTTTTAAATAAAAGAGCTGCCATAATAAAAAGCGCAGAAGAGGATAAGTAGCTTTGCAGAAGTTTTTTACAGAGAGCCGGTAACGCTGAGAGCCGGCAAAAACAAAGCAAAGTGAACTCACCTCAGAGTGCCGGTCTGAAATGTGAAGAGTAGGACTCGGCCGAGTGAACGCAACGTTTACTCGTTATCAAAACGGATAGTAATTTATCCATGAGACGGTCTTCATATGACCGTAAACAAGGGTGGTACCGCGGAAAGCAAAGCCTTTTCGCCCCTTTTGGCTATCGCATGAAATGCTTGGCTGAATGTGGGTGGGAAGGCTTTTTTATTTGCGTCAGCCGGCGCTGCGTTTTATGAATTTGATTTTAGAAGGGAACATTGAAAAGGAGGAACTGAAAATGGGCACAAATGTACAGGCGGATACTACGTCTGCCGATTGTACAAAGACAATGAACGGGGCTCTGATGCTGATTGAATCATTAAAGAAAGAAAAAGTCGAAATGATCTTCGGATATCCGGGGGGAGCCGTTCTTCCGATTTACGATAAGCTTTATCAATCAGGATTGGTTCACATCCTGCCCCGGCACGAGCAAGGCGCGATTCATGCGGCCGAAGGGTATGCGAGAGTCTCAGGGAAGCCGGGGGTTGTCATCGCTACTTCAGGACCCGGAGCGACAAACTTAGTGACCGGTCTTGCGGACGCGATGATTGATTCACTGCCGCTCGTAGTGTTTACAGGCCAGGTGGCCACTTCGGTCATCGGCAGCGACGCTTTCCAGGAAGCCGACATTTTAGGAATTACGATGCCGATTACGAAACACAGCTATCAGGTCCGCCGTCCGGAAGATCTTCCCCGTGTGATCAAAGAGGCTTTCCATATCGCCACGACGGGAAGACCGGGTCCGGTATTAATTGATATTCCGAAGGATGTCGCAGCATTTGAAGGGGAATTCAGATATGATCATGAGATCAATCTTCCGGGTTATCAGCTGGTAAAAGAGCCTAACTATCTGCAGATCCGAAAGCTCGTAGAAGCTGTCAGCAGTGCGAAAAAGCCGGTTATTTTAGCCGGAGCGGGTGTTTTGCACGGTAAAGCTTCAGAAGATTTAAAAAATTATGCCGAACAGCAGCAAATACCGGTAGCCCACACGCTTCTCGGTCTGGGCGGTTTCCCGGCAGATCATCCTCTCTTTCTGGGGATGGCGGGAATGCACGGCACATACACAGCGAATATGGCGCTTTATCACTGTGACTTGCTGATCAGCATCGGAGCTCGGTTCGATGATCGTGTGACAGGAAATCTGAAGCATTTTGCAAAATCGGCCAAAGTGGCGCACATCGATATTGATCCGGCTGAAATCGGAAAAATTATCGAAACGCAGATCCCGGTGGTCGGCGACAGTAAAATCGTCCTTCAGGAACTATTGAAGCAAAACGGAAAACAGGGACAGTCAGATGAATGGAAACAGCAGCTTTCCGAATGGAAAGAAGAATATCCGCTCTGGTATACAGACGACAGTGAAGAGGGCTTAAAACCCCAAAAGCTGATTGAGTATATTCACCAATTCACAAACGGAGAGGCGATTGTGGCGACGGATGTCGGCCAGCACCAGATGTGGGCGGCTCAGTTCTATCCTTTCCGAAAGGCTGATAAGTGGGTGACCTCGGGAGGGCTCGGCACAATGGGCTTCGGCCTTCCGGCGGCTATCGGAGCGCAGCTGGCTGATCGTAACGCCACGGTCGTTGCCATCCTCGGAGACGGCGGTTTTCAGATGACCCTGCAGGAGTTAGATGTCATCCGGCAGCTGAATCTTCCGGTCAAAGTGATTATTTTGAACAATGGATGCCTGGGCATGGTCAGACAGTGGCAGGAAATCTTCTATGAAGAACGCTACTCTGAATCCAAATTCTCAGCGCAGCCTGACTTTGTCAAATTGTCAGAAGCCTACGGCATTAAAGGCATCCGGATTACATCAGAAGAAGAGGCGGAAAAAGAGCTGCAAAAGGCGCTTTCATCAAAAGAGCCGGCCGTTATTGATGTCCGGGTCGCCAAAAGCGAAAAAGTATTCCCGATGATTGCGCCGGGTAAAGGACTTCATGAAATGGTGGGGGTGAAACCTTGAAACGCATTATCACATTAACGGTGGTCAACCGCTCGGGGGTATTAAACCGGATCACCGGCCTGTTTACAAAAAGACACTATAATATCGAAAGCATTACTGTAGGCCATACGGAAACAAGCGGTGTTTCAAGGATTACATTTGTCGTCCATGTGGAAGGCGAAAACGACGTTGAGCAGCTGACAAAGCAGCTTAACAAACAAATTGACGTCCTGAAAGTGACGGATATTACAAACCAATCAATCGTACAGCGTGAGCTTGCACTGATTAAAGTTGTTTCTGCACCGCCGACCAGAACGGAAATCAATGGAATCATTGAGCCGTTCAGAGCTTCCGTCGTTGATGTCTCAAAGGACAGCATCGTCGTTCAGGTCACGGGCGAGTCTGATAAAATCGAAGCCCTTATAGAGCTTCTCAAACCTTACGGCATTAAAGAAATCGCGAGAACAGGCACAACGGCTTTTGCGAGGGGAACCCAGCAAAAGGCGTCATCCAATAAAACAATTTCTATTGTATAACACAAAAAAGGGAGAGATTAAAATGGTAAAAGTATATTATAACGGTGATATCAAAGAGAACGTATTGGCAGGTAAAAAAGTAGCGATTATCGGTTACGGTTCACAGGGTCACGCACATGCGCTGAACTTAAAAGAAAGCGGAATTGATGTCATTGTCGGCGTCAGACAAGGCAAATCATTTACACAGGCCCAAGAAGACGGACATCAAGTATTTTCTGTAAGAGAAGCGGCTGCCCAGGCTGACATCATTATGGTTCTTCTTCCGGATGAACAGCAGCAAAAAGTATATGAAGCTGAAATCAAAGATGAATTGACGGCGGGCAAATCATTGGTATTCGCACACGGATTTAACGTCCATTTCCATCAGATCGTGCCTCCAGCTGATGTAGATGTCTTCCTTGTCGCCCCTAAAGGACCGGGACACCTTGTCAGAAGAACATATGAGCAAGGCGCAGGCGTACCGGCATTGTTTGCCATCTATCAGGATGTATCAGGCGAAGCGAAAGACACGGCTCTTGCTTACGCAAAAGGAATCGGCGGGGCGCGTGCCGGGGTTCTTGAAACAACATTTAAGGAAGAAACGGAAACGGATCTGTTCGGTGAGCAGGCTGTTCTCTGCGGAGGTTTAACAGCGCTTGTCAAAGCAGGTTTTGAAACGCTGACAGAAGCCGGATACCAGCCTGAACTCGCATACTTCGAGTGTCTGCACGAACTGAAATTGATCGTAGACTTAATGTATGAAGAAGGCTTGGCGGGCATGAGATACTCTATCTCCGATACGGCTCAATGGGGAGATTTTGTATCAGGACCGCGCGTAGTCGATGCGAAGGTAAAAGAATCTATGAAACAAGTATTAACGGATATTCAAAACGGTACATTCGCAAAAGAATGGATCGTGGAAAACCAAGTGAACCGTCCTCGCTTCAATGCGATCAATGCAAGTGAAAACGAGCATCAGATTGAAAAGGTCGGCAGACAGCTTCGTGAAATGATGCCGTTTGTCAAACAAGGTAAAAAGAAGGAAGCGGTGGTCTCCGTTGCGCAAAATTAACGTTTTCGACACGACCCTTCGTGACGGTGAACAATCTCCCGGGGTCAACCTTAATGCGCGGGAGAAACTGGCGATAGCCAAGCAGCTTGAAAGACTCGGGGTGGACATTATTGAAGCGGGATTTCCCGCTTCATCCCGAGGTGATTTTTTAGCCGTGCAGGAAATCGCAAGAACGATTAAAAATTGTTCGGTAACAGGGCTTGCCCGTTCTGTCAAAGGTGACATCGACGCAGCCTGGGAAGCGCTGAAAGACGGGGCCAGCCCGCGGATTCACATCTTTATCGCCACCTCAGACATTCATCTGAAGCATAAGCTGAAAATGACGCGGGAAGAGGTTAAGGAAAAAGCGGTTGAAATGGTGAAGTATGCAAAAGAACGCTTCCCGATCGTTCAATGGTCAGCAGAAGACGCATGCCGCACCGAACTTCCTTTTTTGGCTGAAATCGTAGAAGAAGTGATTGATGCCGGCGCGAGCGTCATCAACCTGCCGGACACTGTAGGCTACCTGACGCCGGCGGAATACGGAAACATCTTTAAATATATGAAGGAACACGTTCCGAATATCAGCCGGGTAAAGCTCTCAGCTCATTGCCACGATGATCTCGGAATGGCGGTTGCCAACTCACTTTCGGCAATTGAGAACGGCGCTGATCAAATTGAATGCGCCATTAACGGCATAGGAGAAAGAGCTGGTAACGCCGCGCTTGAAGAAATCGCCGTTGCGCTTCATGTCAGAAATGACGCATATCAAGCTGATTCATCTCTCACTCTTCATGAATTGAAGCGGACGAGTGATCTTGTCAGCAAACTGACGGGCATGGCCGTTCCCCGCAATAAAGCGATCGTCGGAGATAACGCTTTCGCCCATGAGTCGGGTATTCACCAAGACGGTTTCCTGAAAGAAAAATCAACATATGAAATTATTTCACCGGAACTTGTCGGTGTGACAGCGGATGCGCTCGTGCTCGGAAAGCATTCCGGACGCCACGCGTTCAAAGATCGCCTGAATACGCTTGGATTCCAGTTTGATAGTGATGAAATCAATAAATATTTTACGATGTTTAAAGAACTGACCGAAAAGAAAAAAGAAATCACCGATGATGACTTGATTTCTCTTATTTTAGAAGAAAAAGTGACGGACAAAAAAATCGGCTATGAATTTTTGTCTCTGCAAGTGCATTACGGGACGTCTCAGGTGCCCACTGCAACAGTCTCTTTGAAAAATCAGGAAAACGAACAGCTGATGCAAGAGGCGGCAACAGGGGCAGGCAGCATAGAAGCCGTTTATAACACGCTCGGTCGCTGTATTAATAAAGATATTGAACTGATGGATTACCGCATTCAATCCAACCGAAAAGGTGAAGACGCGCTGGCTCAAGTTTATGTCAGAGTGACCGTGAACGGAAAAGAATCATCAGGGCGGGGAATCGCGCATGATGTTTTGGAAGCTTCTGCAAAAGCATATTTGAATGCTGTGAACCGGCAATTGGTGCTGGATTGCAATATAGACGGATTAAAGAGACAGACTGCGGTCGGCTCGTAATAGAAAGGAGAACGTTTGATTTGAAAAAACGTATTGCTTTGCTTCCCGGTGACGGAATCGGACCGGAAGTGGCGGAATCAGCGGCAGCTGTATTGAAAAGCGTTGCCGAACAATTCGGACATGAATTTGAATTTGAAAACGGGCTGATCGGGGGAGCGGCTATTGACGCCCATCAAAACCCCCTTCCTGAGGAGACGGTGGCTCTTTGCGAGAGGTCTGACGCCATCCTGCTCGGTGCAGTCGGCGGACCGAAATGGGACCAAAATCCTCCGGAGCTCAGACCGGAAAAAGGCCTGCTAGGCATCAGAAAAAAACTCGGCCTGTTTGCCAATCTGCGTCCGGTGACCGTATTTGAAAGCCTGTCTGAGGCATCTCCCCTGAAAAAAGAATATATCAGCGGCGTTGACTTTGTAATCGTCAGGGAACTGACGGGCGGCCTTTACTTCGGAGAGCCGAGCAGACAGTATGTCAATGAAGCGGGAGAAAAAGAAGCGGTCGATACCCTCTTTTATAAGAAAGAAGAAATCGAACGCGTTGTCAGAGAAGCCTTTAAAATGGCTGCCGGCAGAAAAGGAAAAGTGACGTCAGTTGATAAGGCGAATGTGCTTTCCTCAAGCAGGCTGTGGCGTGAAACGGCAGATGAAATCGCAAAAGAATTTCCTGATGTGACGCTTGAACATATGCTTGTCGATAATGCTGCGATGCAGCTCATCTATGCTCCGAACCAGTTTGACGTCATCGTAACTGAAAACATGTTCGGCGATATTTTAAGTGATGAAGCCTCCATGCTGACAGGTTCGCTCGGCATGCTGCCGTCAGCCAGTCTATCAAGTTCAGGTCTTCACTTGTTTGAACCGGTGCATGGATCTGCGCCTGACATTGCCGGTAAAGGGATGGCCAATCCGTTTGCGGCGATTTTATCAGCGGCGATGCTTTTGAGAACATCTTTCGGGCTTGAAAACGAAGCGCAGGCGGTAGAAAAGGCGGTCGCAAAGGTGCTTGCAGACGGCATCCGTACACGTGATATCGCCCGGGACGGCCAATATGCCGGAACGCATGACATTACTGAAAAAGTAAAAGCCGCAATAGCCGGCGCGAATACAAAATCTATAGTATGACGCTTAAAGAAAGCGGTCTTAGTTCATAGGTAGAGGGAGGAAACAAAGATGATGCCTCGAACAATCATCGAAAAGATTTGGGATCGGCATGTTGTAAAAAGCGGTGAAGGAAAACCCGACCTTCTCTATATTGATTTGCACTTAATTCATGAGGTGACGTCTCCTCAGGCGTTTGAAGGATTAAGGCAGAAGGGAAGAAAAGTCAGACGGCCGCAGAATACATTCGCGACGATGGATCACAATATTCCGACCGTCAACCGTTTTGACATTAAAGATGAAGTCGCAAAGCGCCAAGTAACCGCGCTTGAAAGAAATTGCGAGGAGTTCGGCGTCCGTCTTGCGGATCTTCACAGCGCAGACCAGGGGATCGTTCACGTAGTCGGACCTGAGCTTGGTCTGACACTTCCGGGGAAAACAATCGTTTGCGGAGACAGTCATACATCGACTCACGGCGCATTCGGGGCGCTTGCCTTCGGTATCGGCACAAGTGAGGTGGAGCATGTTCTCTCCACACAGACACTCTGGCAGCAGCGGCCGAAAACGCTTGAAATCCGCGTTGACGGAACGCTCCAAAAAGGAGTGACCGCAAAGGATGTCATCTTGTCGGTCATCGGAAAATACGGGGTGAGATTCGGTACCGGATATGTCATTGAATACACCGGGGAAGTATTCAGAAACATGTCTATGGACGAACGCATGACGGTCTGCAATATGTCAATAGAAGCGGGAGCCCGTGCGGGACTGATCGCTCCTGATGAAACGACGATTGAATACTGTAAAAACCGTAAATACGCGCCAAAAGGCGAGGAATTTGAAAAAGCCGCGGCAGAATGGGAAGCGTTAAAAACCGATCCGGGCGCCGTATACGATCATTCCATCGTGTTAGACGGCAGCGAGATTTCTCCAATGGTAACTTGGGGCATCAACCCAGGCATGGTTCTTCCGGTCGATGCCCAAATACCTGCGCCGGAAACCATTGATTCTGAAGACGGTAAAAAAGAAGCCATCCGTGCCTACGAATACATGGGGATTGAACCGAATCAAAAAGTTGAAGATATTAAAGTCGAGCATGTGTTTATCGGCTCCTGTACAAATTCGCGGATGACCGACCTTCGCCAGGCTGCTGATATGATCAAAGGCCGAAAAGTCGCCGACAGCGTCAGAGCCATTGTGGTGCCGGGCTCTCAAAGCGTGAAACAGCAGGCGGAGGAAGAAGGGCTGCACCATGTGTTTCTTGAAGCGGGCTTTGAATGGAGAGAATCAGGCTGCAGCATGTGCCTCAGTATGAACAATGATGTCGTGCCTGAAGGGGAGCGATGCGCTTCCACTTCCAACCGCAACTTCGAAGGCAGACAGGGAAAAGGCGCGAGAACACACCTTGTCAGTCCTGCAATGGCGGCAATGGCAGCCATTCACGGGCATTTCGTCGATGTAAGAAAGTTTTATCAAGAAAAAACAGTTGTGTAAGGAGTGTGCGAAAAGATGGAACCTTTAAAAACGCATACCGGAAAAGCGGCCGTCTTAAACCGGATCAATGTTGACACCGACCAGATTATTCCGAAACAGTTTCTGAAAAGAATTGAAAGAACCGGATACGGCAGATTCGCGTTTTTTGATTGGAGATACCTTGAGAACGGTGAGCCTGATCCTGAATTTGAATTAAACCGCAAAGTCTATGAAGGCGCGTCCATATTAATTGCCGGAGAGAATTTCGGCTGCGGATCATCCCGTGAGCATGCTCCTTGGGCGCTGGATGATTACGGATTCAAAATCATCATTGCTCCGTCATTTGCCGATATTTTTCATCAAAACTGTTTTAAAAACGGAATGCTTCCTATCCGTATGCCGTATGATCAATGGAAAAAACTTGCCGGTCAATATGAAAATCAGTCTCTTCACATGACGGTTGATTTGGAAAACCAGCTCATCCATGACAGTGAAGGAAGAGAAATTTCATTTGAAGTCGATCCGCACTGGAAGGAAATGCTGATTAACGGCTATGACGAAATTTCATTAACGCTCCTGCTGGAGGACGACATTCAGCAGTTTGAATCGAAAAGAAGTTCTTGGCTTCAAGCCTGAAAAAAGCCGCCCGGGATTTATCCGGCGGCTTTTTTTTCCATGTGCGTCATCCTTTCTTGTGTTTCATGACGCGTGTTGATACACTTGAACAAAATAAGCGCCTGAAAGGAAATAGAGTATGACGCATGACAAGAAAAAAGCTGATATCATTCCTTTCCCCCGTCTGAAAGAACGCTTGGTTGATAAAGGGATGGCCGCCATGAAGGATAAACAGTACCAGGAGGCCCTCGAACTGTTTTCAGAGGCGGTAAGCCACGGTGATACCGAGTCCGACGTCCATTTAGGCATGGCGATTTGTTTTCTGGAGCTCGGGGAATTGGAAGAAGCAAAACAAGTTTGTGAGAAAATGCTGAACGAAGGGTACGGCCATTATTTTACCGTGCTGCAGGTGTACATGACCATTTTGATTCAGCTGAAACAATATGAAGAAGTCAAAAGCACAATTGAAGCTGTGCTGGAAGAAAACCAGCTCCCCGCAGAAAGTGCGGAGCAATTCTATCGGCTGCTCGAATTCAGCCGCAAAATGACCGATCCCGATCAGCAGGACGAGGTGTGGGAGGAGGAATATGAAGACGTTCTTGATGCGGAAAAAGTGCTGAACAGCCCCGCTGAACAAATGAACCTGATCCATTCTCTCAAAGACCGCAATATTGCGAAATACACGGGTCTGTTAAAAACGATTCTGCAAGATCCGGGCGCACATCCGCTGATCAAGACGATGATTTTGACGCTGATGGCAGAGCACGATTACAGCAAACCGGTCCATATTACAAAATTCGGCGATTCAATGACCGCGATACCGAGTGAAACCGTTCAGCCTGATGCGGCGCCGATTTTGCACCGCGTTCTCCGGGTGCTTGATGAAACGCTGGGCAATGAAAACCCTACATTATACGCCGCCGTTGAGGAACTGTGGAGAAGGCATCTGTACGTCCTGCACCCTTTTATGCCGAAGCTTTTGAACGCTGATTTATGGGCTGCGGCGCTTCATAAGGTCGGTTACGAGATGCACGGCATTGACATTGAGCCGGAGGAACTTCATATGATGTACGAGTTTGACAGCCGCGAACTCGAAGAAGCCTGCACGATGATTAAGGATATTGAAGAAATTTCTTATTTGTAAATCACGCCATATAGTTGAAAGCGATAGGCGTTATGTTATAATATAGTGGTTGTATTTATGTATAGCGGTTTAACTGAAATGAGAATTACGGTTGGACAGGCTGCCAGTTCATTACATAATGATTCTGATTCAAAGCGGTTTTTTCTTTGACAAAGCCGCGGATTGCTTTAGAATGGAAGACCGACACAACCTGAATAGATTTTTGGAGGGAAATACATGTCTGTAAAATGGGAAAAACAAGAAGGCAACGAAGGCGTATTAACGGTTGAAGTTGATGCGGAAACGTTCAAAACAGCTCTTGATGATGCATTTAAAAAAGTAGTAAAACAGGTTTCTATTCCTGGATTCCGCAAAGGGAAAGTTCCACGCGGTTTATTCGAACAGCGTTTCGGCGTTGAAGCTCTTTACCAGGATGCTTTAGATATTTTACTTCCTGTAGAATACCCTAAAGCGGTTGAAGAAGCCGGCATTGAGCCTGTAGACCGTCCTGAAATCGATGTTGAAAAAATCGAAAAAGGCGAAAGCTTAATTTTCACTGCAAAAGTGACTGTAAAACCGGAAGTGAAACTTGGCGACTACAAAGGCTTAGGAATCGAAAAAGATGACACTGCCGTTACTGACGAAGACGTACAAAACGAACTTAAAGCGCTTCAGGAGCGTCAGGCTGAGCTTGTCGTAAAAGAAGAAGGCGCTGTTGAAAACGGCGATACAGTCGTTCTTGACTTCGAAGGTTTTGTTGACGGAGAAGCATTTGAAGGCGGAAAAGCTGAGAACTACTCACTTGAAGTAGGATCAGGTTCATTCATCCCGGGCTTCGAAGAGCAGCTGACTGGTCTTGAAGCAGGAGCTGAAAAGGATGTTGAAGTAACATTCCCTGAAGAGTACCACGCTGAAGATCTTGCAGGCAAACCAGCTGTCTTCAAAGTGAAAATTCATGAAATCAAAGCGAAAGAGCTTCCTGAGCTTAACGACGAATTCGCAAAAGACATTGACGAAGAAGTTGAAACGCTTGCTGAATTAACTGAGAAAACAAAAAAACGCCTTGAAGAAGCGAAAGAAAACGAAGCTGACGCTAAATTGCGTGAAGAGCTTGTGCTGAAAGCATCTGAAAATGCTGAAGCTGATGTTCCTCAAGCGATGATCGACACTGAGCTTGACCGCATGCTGAAAGAATTCGAACAGCGTCTGCAAATGCAAGGCATGAACCTTGAGCTTTACACTCAATTCTCAGGTCAAGATGAAAACGCGTTAAAAGAGCAAATGAAAGAAGATGCCGCAAAACGCGTAAAATCAAACCTGACTCTTGAAGCGATCGCTCAAGCTGAAAACCTTGAAGTGACTGACGAAGAAGTTGAAGCTGAGCTCACTAAAATGGCTGAAGCATACAACATGCCGGTTGAAAACATCAAGCAGGCAATCGGTTCAACTGACGCGATGAAAGAAGATTTAAAAGTTCGAAAAGCAATTGATTTTCTTGTAGAAAACCGTTAATATGGTTCATAATAATAGACATAATGAAACAGGGCGCGATTATTTCGTGCCTTGTTTTGTACAATTATGATATAACTCTTTTTCTTGGGGCAAGATAGTCATTGCCGGGCTGTTTTTTGTCATACATATAGAATGTGCAAGCGCGAAACACATTGTTACCGTCTTACTGGAAAGTATGGTAAAATGCAATACATACTCGATCGTAGCAAGAACCGTTTTCTTTTGCCCTTCAGGTAAAAGAAAAAGTGAGACAAGATTAAGGGGTGAAAGAATGTTTAAATTCAACGAGGAAAAAGGACAATTAAAATGCTCGTTCTGCGGAAAAACGCAAGATCAGGTTCGTAAGCTGGTTGCAGGACCGGGTGTATATATATGCGACGAATGCATTGAGCTCTGTACAGAAATCGTAGAGGAAGAGCTTGGTACAGAAGAAGAAGTCGAATTTAAAGACGTTCCGAAGCCGCATGAAATCCGTGAGATTCTGAATGAATATGTCATCGGACAGGATCAGGCGAAGAAATCACTTGCGGTTGCGGTATACAACCATTACAAACGCATCAACTCCAACAGTAAAGTGGATGATGTCGAGCTTTCTAAAAGTAATATTTCATTAATCGGGCCGACTGGAAGCGGGAAAACACTTCTCGCCCAGACGCTTGCGCGTATTCTGAACGTTCCGTTTGCGATCGCGGACGCTACATCTCTGACTGAAGCCGGATATGTCGGTGAGGACGTAGAAAACATCCTCCTCAAGCTGATTCAGGCTGCAGACTATGATGTGGAAAAAGCAGAAAAAGGCATTATTTATATCGATGAAATCGATAAAGTAGCGCGAAAATCTGAAAACCCGTCCATTACACGCGACGTATCAGGCGAAGGCGTTCAGCAGGCGCTGCTGAAAATTCTTGAAGGAACGGTTGCAAGCGTGCCGCCTCAAGGAGGACGCAAACATCCTCATCAGGAATTCATTCAGATCGATACGACGAACATTCTGTTCATTTGCGGCGGTGCATTTGACGGCATTGAACAAATCATCAAACGCCGTCTCGGACAAAAAGTCATCGGTTTCGGCTCAGATAATAAAGCGGCAGACCTGGAAAAAGAAGAACTGCTTTCTAAAGTTCTTCCGGAAGACTTGCTCCGTTTCGGTCTGATTCCTGAATTCATCGGCCGTCTTCCTGTTATTGCAAGCCTTGAGCAGCTTGATGAAACGGCACTGGTTGAAATTCTGACTAAACCTAAAAACGCACTCGTCAAACAATACAAGAAAATGTTAGAACTTGATGATGTCGAGCTTGAATTTGAAGGCGAGGCATTATCTGAAATTGCGAAAAAAGCGATCGAGCGTAAAACAGGCGCACGCGGCCTGCGTTCTATCATTGAAGGTATCATGCTTGACGTTATGTTTGATCTGCCGTCCCGTGATGATATTGAAAAATGTGTCATTACCGGAGCGACAGTCGCAGACGGTGAAGCGCCTCGTCTTGTATTAAAAGACGGCACAGTTGTCGGCCAAGATAAAACATCAGCATAACATGACAAAACCTCCTGACTCGAATTGATCAGGAGGTTTTTTTTCTTGTCCTGACCCTTCTGAAAATGTTTATTCCGGGCTTTGCTGGGAGATACTAGCGGACAGAGGAATGAATTGGATACATAAATCGTTTTCAGGAGGGACCAGCATGAGTTGGACAGGGATCGCATTATTTGTACAGCTGTTTTTCGGGATAGTCATCGGATTATATTTTTGGAATCTGCTCAAAAACCAGCGTACACAAAAAGTGACGATAGATAAAGAATCAAAAAAAGAAATGGAACAGCTTCGCAAAATGCGCGCCATCAGTTTGTCAGAACCTTTATCAGAAAAGGTGCGGCCGAAAAGCTTTCAGGATATTGTCGGCCAGGAGGATGGGATTAAAGCGTTAAAAGCTGCGCTTTGCGGTCCGAATCCGCAGCACGTGATCATTTACGGGCCTCCCGGAGTCGGCAAAACGGCTGCGGCGCGTCTGGTATTGGAAGAAGCGAAAAAGCATAAACAGTCACCATTTCAAAATCAGGCCGTTTTTGTTGAGCTTGATGCGACGACTGCGCGATTTGATGAACGGGGTATTGCCGATCCGCTTATCGGTTCGGTGCATGATCCGATTTATCAGGGAGCGGGAGCGATGGGTCAGGCGGGCATTCCGCAGCCGAAGCAGGGGGCTGTGACTCATGCGCACGGCGGTGTACTATTTATTGATGAAATCGGTGAGCTTCATCCGATTCAGATGAATAAAATGCTGAAGGTGCTTGAAGATCGGAAAGTCTTTTTAGACAGTGCGTATTACAGTGAGGAAAATACGCAAATCCCGAATCATATTCATGATATTTTTCAAAACGGGCTTCCCGCGGATTTCCGCTTGATCGGAGCGACGACGAGAATGCCGACTGAAATTCCGCCCGCCATCCGTTCGCGCTGTCTTGAAGTGTTTTTCCGTGAGCTGGAAAAGGATGAGCTTAAGACCGTAGCGAAAAAAGCGGCCGACAAAATTCAGAAAGAGATTTCTGATGAGGCTCTCGGTGTCCTGACCGCATATACGAGAAACGGCCGTGAAGCCGTCAATATGATCCAGATTGCTGCCGGTATGGCGGTAACCGAAGACAGAAACGAAATTACGACAGAAGATATAGAATGGGTTGTTCATTCAAGTCAGCTCACACCTAAAAATGAGCAGAAAATCGCCGATGAACCGCAAGTCGGCATCGTGAACGGACTTGCCGTATACGGGCCGAACAGCGGCGCATTGCTGGAAATCGAAGTGAATGTCACGCCTGCACAGGACAAAGGAAGCCTGAATATTACGGGGATTGCAGAGGAAGAGAGCATCGGCAGCCAATCGAAGTCGATCCGCCGCAAAAGCATGGCGAAGGGATCGGTGGAAAATGTTCTGACGGTTCTTCGCACAATGGGCATCAAACCTTCGGACTATGACATTCATGTCAATTTTCCGGGCGGAGGCCCGATTGACGGACCGTCAGCGGGTATCGCGATGGCCGCGGGGATTTTTTCCGCGATTCACCGCATCCCTATCGACCATACGGTGGCGATGACGGGAGAGATCAGCCTGACGGGCCTTGTCAAACCGATCGGCGGCGTCATTCCGAAAATTAAAGCCGCAAAACAGGCTGGAGCTAAAACCGTCATTATCCCTTACGAAAATCAGCAGTCCATTCTGAAACGAATAGACGGAATCACCATTAAAGCGGTAAAAACGTTCCAGGAAGTACTTGACGTCATATTGGTTGATCCACCTTCAGAACAAAAACCGTTTGATATCCAAATGAATAAAGAATCCGTATAAACCCCATTTTTATAATGGGGTTTTTTTATGGAGGACATCTTTTCCTTTTTCAGAACAGAAAGAAAGGGTATACTACGAAGAGACTGTTTTATATACTGGGCAGGCGGTAAGCCGATTAAAGCCCGATCCCGGAATTGTACAACGATGAAAAAGTTGTATTATAATGGTTCATACTAAAGTCACGGAGGTGTCAGTCATATGGCAGAAGATACAAAACGCAGCATCCCGCTCCTCCCTTTAAGAGGTTTATTGGTATACCCGACGATGGTTTTACATTTAGATGTAGGCCGGGACAAGTCGGTTCAGGCTCTTGAACAGGCAATGATGCATGATCATATGATTTTTTTAGCCACTCAGCAGGATATTTCGATAGACGAACCGGGTGAAGACGACATTTTCACCGTCGGCACTTATACAAAAATCAAACAGATGCTGAAGCTGCCCAACGGTACGATCAGAGTGCTTGTAGAAGGTATTCAGCGGGCGCAAATCCTTGAATACACCGAACTAGAAGATTATACTTCGGTCGATATACAGCTGATGCATGAGGACGATTCGAAAGACGTAGAAGATGAGGCGCTTATGCGGACGCTGCTGGACCATTTTGACCAGTACATAAAAATTTCAAAAAAAATCTCCGCAGAAACGTATGCGGCTGTGACTGATATTGAAGAGCCCGGCAGAATGGCGGACATCGTCGCTTCTCATCTCCCGCTGAAATTAAAGGACAAGCAGGACATTTTAGAGACGGCGGATATTAAAGAACGTCTGAATAAGGTCATCCGTTCGATTAATAATGAAAAAGAAGTGCTGGAGATTGAGAAAAAAATCGGCCAGCGCGTCAAACGTTCGATGGAGCGCACCCAAAAAGAATACTACTTGCGTGAACAGATGAAAGCCATCCAAAAGGAACTTGGCGACAAAGAAGGCAAAACCGGCGAAGTTCAGTCGCTCACGGAAAAGATAGAAGAAGCGGGCATGCCTGAGCGTGTCAAAGAAACGGCGCTTAAGGAATTGAGCCGTTACGAAAAAGTGCCGTCAAGCTCAGCGGAAAGCTCTGTTATCCGCAACTATATTGACTGGCTCATCGCCCTGCCGTGGTCGGACGAAACAGAAGATAAACTGGATATTAAAAAAGCCGGAGAAATCTTAGACAAAGAGCATCACGGTTTAGAGAAAGTGAAAGAACGGATACTGGAGTATCTGGCCGTGAAACAGCTGACGAAAACGCTGAAAGGGCCGATTCTTTGTCTGGCCGGACCACCGGGAGTCGGAAAAACATCTCTTGCAAAATCAATCAGTACGAGCATGGGACGCCGTTTTGTGAGAATTTCACTGGGCGGAGTGCGCGATGAATCTGAAATCCGCGGCCACCGGCGTACATACGTCGGAGCGATGCCGGGCCGGATTATCCAGGGAATGAAAAAAGCCGGCAAACAAAATCCGGTCTTTCTCCTCGATGAGATTGATAAAATGTCATCTGATTTCAGAGGCGATCCGTCTTCGGCGATGCTTGAGGTGCTGGATCCGGAACAAAACAGCACATTCAGCGACCACTATATTGAAGAGACGTTCGATTTATCGAAAGTGCTTTTTATCGCGACTGCGAATAACCTTGGTTCCATACCGGGCCCTCTCAGAGACAGAATGGAGATTATCAGCCTGTCAGGCTATACTGAGAATGAAAAGCTGGAGATCGTAAAGGACCACCTGCTTCCGAAACAGATTAAAGAGCACGGGCTCACAAAGAGCAGCCTGCAGATTCGGGATCAGGCCATTACCGATATCATCCGCTACTATACGAGGGAAGCCGGCGTGAGAACGCTTGAACGCCAGATTGCCGCCATTTGCCGAAAGGCTGCAAAGGCCATTGTTTCTGAAGAGAGAAAACGCATTACCGTTACAGAGAAAAATCTGCCCGACTATCTCGGAAAACGGATGTTCAGATACGGACAGGCGGAAACCGAGGATCAAGTCGGAGTTGTCACGGGTCTGGCGTACACGACGGTCGGCGGAGATACGCTTTCAATCGAAGTGTCACTGTCACCGGGAAAAGGAAAGCTGATTCTGACCGGGAAGCTCGGAGATGTCATGCGGGAATCCGCGCAGGCCGCTTTCAGTTATGTCCGCTCGAAAACGGAGCAGCTCGGTATCGACCCGAAATTCCATGAGAAGTATGACATTCATATCCATGTCCCTGAAGGAGCGGTGCCTAAAGACGGCCCTTCTGCGGGAATTACGATGGCTACTGCGCTCGTATCGGCATTAACGGACCGTGCGGTAAAACGCGAAGTCGGTATGACCGGGGAAATCACGCTGCGGGGCCGCGTGCTTCCGATCGGCGGACTGAAAGAAAAGGCGCTCGGCGCGCACAGAGCGGGCCTGACCACGATTATTGCGCCTAAAGATAACGAAAAAGATATAGAGGATATTCCTGAAAGCGTCAGAGAAGGGCTGAAATTTATATTTGTGTCTCATCTCGATGACGTTTTGGAACATGCCTTAGTAGGAGAGAAGAAATGAAAGTCACAAAGTCAGAAATCGTGATCAGTGCGGTCAAACCTGAGCAGTACCCTAATGGGGGGCTTCCGGAAATCGCGCTGGCGGGAAGATCGAATGTAGGAAAATCATCTTTTATCAATTCACTAATCAATCGGAAAAACCTGGCCAGAACGTCATCAAAACCGGGGAAAACACAAACCTTAAACTTTTACATCATCAATGATGAATTGCATTTTGTCGACGTTCCCGGGTACGGGTTTGCGAAAGTTTCTAAAAGCGAGCGGGAAGCATGGGGGAGAATGATTGAAACTTATATGACGACCCGTGAAGAGCTGAAAGCCTGCGTGCAGATTGTCGACCTCAGACACGCGCCGTCTGCTGAAGACGTGAACATGTATGAATTCCTGAAGTATTACGGCATTCCCGTCATCGTCATTGCAACAAAAGCGGATAAAATTCCAAAAGGAAAATGGGACAAGCACTTAAAGGTTGTCAAGCAGACGCTTGATATGGACCCTGAAGATGAGCTGATTTTATTTTCCTCTGAAACAAAAAAAGGCAAAGATGAGGCGTGGGGAGCCATTAAAAAAATGATCAGCCGGTAATGAAAAACCCAAAACGCAGTGCGTTTTGGGTTTTATCGTATAGTTTTGTTCCGCTTGATAAACAATAATAAAAGGCTGATTCCGATGAAAACATACGGCCAGTATGTTTTGAAATGTTCGGTCGGAATGTGGACGGACTCCAGCCACGCCGTAATTTGTTTAAAGAAGTATAAAAAGAGGGAAAAACCAATCATGACAGCCGCTTCGTATACATATTCTTTTCTGGCAGCCGCAAATAAGGAGAACCCGAATACAAAGAGCAGCATTTCAAAATCTCCCGGCCACCATGAGAGCTCAGGTTTGGCGAAAAAATGCAAACCTATACCGAACAGAAGCATGCCGATTAGGACGTGAGATCCCGCAGTTTCCTTTTTGCCCTGATACAAGAGTACGCCGCCCAAAAGCATAAGGAGCACCGGCCATTCTCCCTGATTTGCAAACAGGTGAACCTGTCCGCTCTGAAGCCAAGCGAATAAGGAAGCGGCAAGCAGAAGTCCTGGTAATAAAATTGATGTTTTTTTCATCCTGTCACCTACCCGCAGTAAAGGATTTTTAGTATGATGATTACAGAGGAAACGAAGCTTTTTATACTATAGCATAACATGTTTGAAATCTGTTCACATTTTCACGAAGAAACTATGTTATAATTATTATAAATAATAAATTCTATGTTAGAATGATTATAAATAATTTGTGATATACGGGGGTGCATGAAAGGCTATGCATATTCTTGTTGTGGGAGTAGATTATAAATCCGCCCCTATTGAAATACGCGAAAAAATAAGTTTTCAGCCGGATGAGCTTGCAGAAGCGATGCTCCGTTTAAAAGAAGAAAAAAGCGTTCTTGAAAACATTATCGTGTCAACCTGCAACCGCACTGAAATATATGCGGTGGTCGACCAGCTTCATACCGGCCGTTATTATATAAAGACATTTTTATCCGAATGGTTTTCTCTGCCGAAAGAAGAGCTGTCTCCGTTTCTGAAATTTTATGAGAGCGACGCGGCGATTGAGCATTTATTCCGAGTGGCCTGCGGTTTGGATTCCATGGTCATCGGAGAAACGCAAATCCTCGGCCAGGTCCGCTCGAGCTTTAAAACGGCGCAGACAGAAAAGACAATCGGCACCATTTTCAATGAGCTGTTTAAACAGGCGGTGACCGTCGGTAAACGCACGCATGCTGAAACCGATATCGGCGCCAATGCCGTATCCGTCAGTTACGCGGCCGTTGAACTCGCGAAAAAAATCTTCGGCTCTCTGTCAAATAAGCACATTTTGATTCTCGGTGCGGGAAAAATGGGCGAGCTTGCCGCAGAAAACCTGCACGGCCAGGGCATAGGAAAAGTAACGGTTATCAACAGAACGTTTTTAAAGGCAAAAGAACTTGCTGACCGTTTTTCCGGAGAAGCGCGCAGCTTAAACCAGCTTGAACATGCACTTGCTGAAGCTGATATTTTAATCAGCTCGACAGGCGCAAGTGATTTTGTCGTGTCTAAAGATATGATGGAGAGAGCGGGCAGACAGCGGAAGGGCCGCCCGTTATTTATGGTGGATATCGCTGTTCCGAGAGACCTTGACCCTGCGCTGAACGATCTTGAAGGTGTTTTTCTGTACGATATTGACGACCTTGAAGGAATCGTTGAAGCCAACTTACAAGAACGCCGTGAAACCGCTGAAAAAGTCGAGCTGTTCATTGAAGCGGCAATTGTTGAGTTTAAGCAGTGGCTTAATACGCTCGGCGTTGTGCCGGTCATTTCGGCGCTTCGTGAAAAGGCGCTGTCTATCCAGTCCGATACGATGCAGAGCATTGAGCGCAAGCTGCCTCATCTGACGGTAAGAGAGAAAAAGCTTCTCAGCAAACATACGAAGAGCATCATTAACCAAATGCTGCGCGATCCGATTCTGAAAGCGAAAGAGCTTGCGGCTGAAGCGGATTCTGAGGAAAAACTGAAGCTGTTTATGCAGATTTTCGATATTGAGGATGAAGCCGGCCGTCAGCTGGACAAAAGCCTGGATAACCGCCAGACGGTTCATTCGCTTCAAAAGGCAGAAACAAAAACGGGCTTGCGTCCGCTTGTAAGTGAGTGAGCGCTGTATGATTGATACAGCAATGGCAAGGCTTAATGAAGCGACAATTGTGATTTACGCAATAAGCGTCCTTTTTTACTTTATAGATTTTCTTCAACACAACCGGAAGGCTGGGAAAATGGCCTTCTGGTTGCTTTCTATTGTCTGGACTCTGCAAACCGTCTATCTTTCTTACTTTATGTGGCAGACGGGCAGATTTCCGGTCTTAAATATTACAGAGGCCCTTTACTTTTATGCGTGGGTGCTTGTCACGCTCTCACTTGTTGTCACGCAGATCCTGCGGGTTGATTTTATCGTGTTTTTCACGAATGTCATCGGTTTCTCGATGATTGCGATCCATACATTTTCACCGACGGATCAGCATTCGGCCGCCTTTTCCGGCCAGCTGGTCTCAGAGCTTTTGGTCATTCATATTACAATGGCGATTCTCTCATACGGCGCATTTTCCCTTTCTTTTGTCTTTTCGCTTCTTTATCAGTTTCAATATTCTTTATTAAAGAAGAAAAAATGGGGAAAATGGCTGTTGAGAATTGAAGATTTGTCAAAACTTGATTATATGGCTTACGTTTTAAATGTTATCGGGGTCCCGATGCTGCTGTTAAGCCTGATATTAGGCGTGATCTGGGCGTATGTGTCTCTGGAAACGCTGTACTGGTTTGATTCAAAAGTGCTCGGCTCGTTTATTGTGCTGCTTTTATACAGCTACTATTTATATATCAGAATGATTAAGGAACTGCAGGGAAAAGTGGCGGCGTTATGGAATTCAGCATGTTTTCTCGTGCTGATGATTAATTACTTCCTGCTCGGAAGCCTGTCGCAATTCCATTGGTTCAGTTAACGTCACGCGCCCAAACAGATTCGGGAGGAAAGAAAATGAGAACGATTAAGGTAGGTTCCAGACGGAGCAAGCTGGCTATGACCCAGACAAAATGGGTGATTAACAAACTGAAGGAATTGAATCCTTCCTATAACTTTGAAATCCGGGAGATTGTCACAAAAGGCGACCGCATCCTCGATGTCACACTGTCAAAAGTGGGCGGCAAAGGTTTGTTTGTCAAAGAGATTGAACAGGCGCTGCTGCATCAGGAGATTGATATGGCGGTCCACAGCATGAAAGACATGCCCGCTGTTTTGCCTGAGGGTCTTGTCATCGGCTGCATACCGAAACGTGAGGATCCGCGTGATGCGCTGATTTCGAAAGGGCATCAAAAGCTGGACGACATAAAAGAAGGCGGCATTATCGGCACCAGCAGTTTAAGAAGAAGCGCCCAGATTCTTGCTGAGCGTCCTGATCTTACTATTAAGTGGATCAGAGGAAACATAGATACGAGACTTCAAAAGCTTGAGACGGAGGATTACGATGCGATTATTTTAGCTGCTGCGGGTCTTTCAAGAATGGGCTGGAAAGATGATGTCGTATCTGAATTCCTCGAACCGGACCGCTGTCTGCCTGCGGTCGGCCAAGGCGCTCTTGCCATTGAATGCAGAGAGTCGGATGAGGAGCTTTTGAAGCTGTTTGCGCAATTCACCGATGAGTATACGCAGCGCACGGTGGCAGCCGAACGGGCTTTCTTACACGCGATGGAAGGCGGCTGCCAGGTGCCGATTGCCGGGTATGCGTCCGTCAATGACAGGGCTGAAGTTGAGCTGGTCGGTCTGGTTGCGTCTCCGGACGGAAAGACGATTTATAAAGAAACAGCGGCGGGACATGATCCGGAAGAAATCGGGAAACGCTGTGCGGCGATGATGTCTGAAAAAGGAGCCAAAGCCTTAATCGACAGTGTGAAACAGGAGCTCGATCAGGATGGCAAATGACCTTCCTTTACAAGGAAAGACCGTGCTTGTCACCCGGAACAAAAGACAGGCCGCTCCGTTTCGAAAAAAGGTGGAGGCGCTCGGCGGAACGGCTGTTTCCGCTTCGCTGATTGCTTTTCAGGAAGCGCTCCCGGATGAATGCGCGGAAAGTCTCCGGGAAGACCTTTCTGAGCCGGGATGGCTTGTGTTTACAAGCGTAAACGGTGTCCGGTTCTTTTTTTCCTACCTTGATCGGCACGGTCTTGCGCTTTCTGGACGGAAAAAAATCGCAGCTGTCGGTGAAAAGACTGCACGCGCTTTGAAAGAGCGGGGAGCCGGGACGGATGCGATGCCTGACGAGTATGTGGCCGAATGTCTGGCTGATACATTAAAACGGCACGCATCAGCTGCCGAACCCATTTCAGTGATAAAGGGCAATTTATCACGCGATGTCATAAAAGCGGAGCTTGAGCCGCTTGGCTATCAAATAAGGGAATGGGTGTTATACAATACCATTCAGGATGAAAAAGGCATGGACGAGCTGAGACAGGCTGCATCCCGCTCTCATTTTGATTTTATTACGTTTACCAGTTCATCGGCGGTGCATACGTTTATGCATGCAGTCGGAAACGGAGAAAAAGCGTGGGAAAACAGCGGTGCGAGCTATATCAGCATCGGCCCTTTAACAGAGAAAGCGCTATTGGAATACGGGATCTCATCCCATGTGCCGGACACTTATACGATTGAAGGCATGCTGGACGTCATGTGCAGCATGTCGGGAAAGGATAGATAATGATGAATCAAACATTTAACAGACACCGCCGTTTGCGCGCGAACGCTGCGATGAGAGATTTAGTAAGAGAAACACGTCTTCACCCTTCAGATTTTATTTACCCTCTATTTGTCGTTGAAGGGCTTGAAGGAAAAAAAGAAGTTCCTTCCATGCCGGGGGTTTACCATGTATCCCTTGATTTATTGAAGGATGAGATGGCTGAGCTGATATCACTCGGCATTAAATCGGTCATCGTTTTCGGCGTGCCTGAAGAAAAAGACGCCTGCGGAACCCAGGCTTTTCACGATCACGGCATTGTGCAAAAAGGGATTGCTGAAATTAAAAAGCATTATCCTGAAATGATCACCATCGCTGATACATGTCTCTGTGAATACACGGACCACGGCCATTGCGGCGTCGTGAGAGACGGAGAAATCCTCAATGACGAGTCGCTTGAACTGCTGGCTCAGACAGCCGTCAGCCAGGCTAAAGCAGGCGCTGACATCATCGCTCCTTCAAATATGATGGACGGTTTCGTCACAGTAATCAGAAAAGCGCTTGACAAAGAAGGGTTCACAAATATTCCGATCATGTCTTATGCAGTGAAATATTCAAGTGAATTTTACGGTCCGTTCCGCGACGCGGCTGACAGCACGCCGCAGTTCGGCGACCGAAAAACTTATCAGATGGATCCGGCCAACCGCCTGGAAGCGCTTCGTGAGGCAGAATCAGACGCCGCAGAAGGCGCTGACTTTTTAATCGTCAAACCGTCTATGTCATACTTAGATATTATGCGTGATGTGAAAAACCGCCATCACCTGCCGCTGGTCGCTTATAATGTGAGCGGGGAATATTCCATGGTGAAAGCTGCAGCCCAGAACGGCTGGATTAAAGAAAAAGAAATGGTGCTTGAAATTTTAACGAGCATGAAACGTGCAGGCGCTGATCTGATTATGACGTATCATGCAAAAGACGCAGCAAAATGGCTTGCTGAGTAACGATTTCATTTGACGGGAGCTGAGGCAGATGAGAAGCTATGAAAAATCAAAAGCCGCTTTTAAAGAAGCGCAGAAACTGATGCCGGGCGGAGTGAACAGTCCAGTGCGCGCGTTTAAATCAGTTGATATGGATCCGGTTTTTATGCAGCGCGGCAAAGGATCGAAAATTTTTGATATTGACGGCAATGAATATATTGACTATGTGCTGAGCTGGGGACCGCTCATTTTGGGCCATACCAATGACCGCGTCGTTGAAAGCCTGAAAAAAGTAGCAGAAAACGGGACAAGTTTCGGGGCATCCACTGAAGTGGAAAACGAACTGGCCAAATTAGTCATTGACCGTGTGCCGTCTGTTGAAATCGTGCGGATGGTCAGCTCCGGCACAGAGGCGACAATGAGCGCCCTTCGTCTGGCAAGAGGATATACCGGCCGCAACAAAATTTTAAAATTTGAAGGCTGTTACCACGGCCACGGTGATTCACTGCTGATCAAAGCGGGATCCGGAGTGGCGACACTCGGTCTTCCGGACAGCCCGGGCGTACCTGAAGGGATTGCGATGAATACGATTACCGTTCCGTACAACGACTTGGAAAGCGTTGCACTCGCATTCCGGGAGTACGGTGAAGATATCGCCGGAGTCATTGTTGAGCCGGTAGCCGGCAATATGGGCGTCGTTCCGCCGCAGGAAGGGTTTTTACAAGGGCTTCGTGACATTACGGAACAATATGGCGCGCTGCTCATTTTTGATGAGGTCATGACCGGTTTTCGCGTGGACTATAACTGTGCGCAAGGATATTTCGGCGTGACGCCTGATTTAACGTGTCTCGGCAAAGTCATCGGCGGCGGTCTTCCTGTCGGTGCGTATGGCGGCAAAGCCGAAATCATGGAAAGAATCGCTCCGAGCGGTCCGATCTACCAAGCGGGAACCTTGTCAGGAAATCCGCTTGCCATGACAGCGGGACTTGAGACGTTACAGCAGCTCACACCTGAATCTTATCAAGAATTTGTGAAAAAAGGCGATATGCTTGAAGAAGGCATTTCAAAAGCCGCTGAAGCACATGGGATTCCGCACACATTTAACCGTGCCGGTTCAATGATCGGATTCTTTTTCACAAACGAGCCTGTCATTAACTATGAAACAGCCAAATCATCTGATTTAAAGCTGTTCGCCAAATATTATAAAGGGATGGCTGACGCAGGCGTATTTCTGCCGCCGTCTCAATTTGAAGGATTGTTTCTCTCCACTGCGCATACAATGGAGGATATCGAAAAAACCATTCAAGCCGCTGAGAAAGTGTTCCAGGCGATCAGCCGCTGATACCGAAAAGCCGATGCAAGCAAGTCTTGTATCGGCTTTTTTCAATGCCTCCTTTATCATATTTATCCATATTGCGGCATACACCTTTAGTGACATCTAATTGTAAGGATTAGATGAAAGGAGGATATGAACTTGCCGCATAATCACCGGTTGCAATTTTCTGTTGAAGAATCAATCTGTTTCCAAAAAGGACAGGAAGTTTCTGAATTACTTTCGATTTCATTAGACCCTGATATCAGGGTGCAGGAAGTAAATGATTATGTCTCAATTAAAGGATCATTAGAACTTACTGGCGAGTACAACATAGATCACAGCAGTCAATTCGAAGAGCTTGGAAGAGAGCTGAGACATGTAGAGGAAGTGAGGGCGAGGGAGGATGGCACGGCCGAGCTCCTTCATTGCTTCCCGGTGGACATCACGATTCCGAAAAATAAAGTGAGCCACCTCAATGACGTTTTCGTTTTTATTGATGCCTTTGATTATCAGCTAACGGATTCAAGGATTTTAACCATTCAGGCTGATTTGGCAATTGAAGGGCTGCTTGAGGAATCCGAGCCAAAAGAGCCGGAGATCCCTCTGTATGTGGCGCCTGAATTTGCCAGAGAAGAAATGATCAATCTTGCTGACCATCGCTCTGAGGAAGACAACGAACCTGAATTAGTGATACGCCAGAGGCCTGAAGAACCTCTGCCTGAAGCTGAAGAACCCCTGGCTGTATCAGAAGAAGCGGCGCAAGAAGCCGGGGAGAATGAGGAAGAGACTCCGCCTATATTCAGGCAGGAGGAAGAGGAAGAAGAAGAGGAGGCTGAGGAAACTGAAGAAACTGCCCCTGTTCTGAGGCTGGAAGAGGTGCCGGAACCTGTCTCATATACTGAGCCTCCCCCTCCCGCTGCCATCCTGGAGGAAGAAGAGCCGGAAGAGCCGGAAGAGCCGGAAGAGCCGGAAGAAGCTGAGGAGCTTGAGGAGCCTGCAATCATGGCGGCTGAGAGGAATGAACCTGTATCTGAGGATGATTCAGCGGAAATGCTTGAAGAAACAGCAGATGATGTTGAACCGGTTTCCCCTGCTTTTACTCTGACCCCGCATGCCGATAAAGCAGAGATTGAGGAACAGCCCGTCCTTCAAAAAGAAGAGCAGCCTGAGGCCGAACCGCTTCTCCGTCAGAGTGATCAAGAGGAGGCGGAAGAAGCCGAAGATGAGCCTGCGGTTTTTGAAGAAGAGCAGGCGCCCCCTTATCGCGAGTTCGTTCCGGAACCGCGGGAAGAGGCATTTTACAGCGCACCTAAGTTTCTTGAGGAAGAAGCTCAGGCTGATGAAGGATTTGAAGTTGAGGTGAGGAAGATGGCGCAGCCGGAGGAGGAAACCGGGGAGCCTCTTGATTTGTCCTTTCAGTTTTCCAAACTGCCTCCTGAGGAACCAGCGGCACCTGAGCCGTCTGAGCCGCTTAAATCAGAAAGAGAGAATCAAGAAGCGGCATCGAAAACGGAGCAGAAGGAAAATGACAACTCTCATTATTTGACGAAATTATTTACAAGAGAAGAAGAAAAGTTTTCTAGAATGAAAATCTGCATCGTGCAGCAGGAAGATACAATCGACCGGGTGTGTGAACGATATGACATCACATCCCAGCAGCTCATCAGAACGAATGCTTTATCGTTTGATGACGAACTGGAAGAAGGTCAGCTTCTGTATATACCTGAATATAATAACAGCCATGCGTAAGCACAAAGAGGCCGTAAAAATGTGGTGAATGGAATGGAAGCAGTCCAATCAGTGCTTCAGGAATACGGGCTGGAGGCCGAGTATATTGAGCCTGTCAGCCCGCATGTATGGAAAGTCTACTCAAACCACGGCATTTTTGCTTTGAAACAGCTCAAGCCGGCCCGCAGCAGTGAATTTACGGACTATATGATTGAGATTGAGGAGAAAGGCTACCGTTCATTTGTGCCGATCTACCGCACGCATGCAGGCGATTTTTTTGCGGGAAGCCGGACGGAGGCGTCTTATTATTTAATGCCCTGGCTTCAGTACGATCAGGAAGAAGAACGGGATCAAAAACATGTTTACCTTTTTAAAGAGGTGGCGAAGCTCCATTCCGCGACCGTGCGGGACATCCAAATCCGGACTGAAGATATCAGCAGCTTTTATGAACTGACGAAAAGAGATTGGGAAAATGATAAGCTCGTCTATGAACAATTTGCCGACCGGGCGGAAAAAGAGTGGTACCTTTCTCCTTTTGAATTGCAGGCTGTTACGTATCTTACAGAAACGGTTTCAGCCGTTAATTTTGCTCTTGAACGTCTGGAAGAATGGTTTGACGCGGCAAAGGATCATGACAAAACGAGAGCGGTGATCAATCACGGCAGCTTATCGAGCCGCCATTTTCTATATAATGATGTGGGAACGGGCTTTTTTACAAATTTCGAGAAAGCCGGGCTCGGACCTCCGCAAAATGATCTGCTCGGCTTTTACTCCAGAATGTTCAGAAGCTATCCGAAAGCGTGTCCGGAGTGCCTTGAATGGTTTTATACGTATCACAAATCATTCCCCCTCCGTGAAGCGGAAATCAGCCTGTTTCTCAGCTATATGGCTTATCCGAGCGGTATGTACAAAGTGCTGAAACGGTATCAAACCGGCCAAAGGGGTTCTGAGAAAGAAGAGTGCACGCAGTTATTAAGAGCGTTTTGGCAGATGAAAAATGCTGAACCTTTTCTCATGAAGATGTATCAGATTGAGCAGGAGAAAAAAAGAAAGGCGGAAAACGAGTCCTCTTCATAGCGGGACTCGTTTTTTTATATCCATTCCAAATGCAGGGCGCACGCTAAAAACAGCAGGATGGCAAGCAGCAGGACGTCAAAAGTCGTCGGAAAGAAAATCGTCCTGATCCCCTGAAAGATCGTAATCGGTATAATGACTTGCGCTGATACAAGGCGGACCTGTCTGGCCCACGGGGGGAGCGAATAAGAATTGAATTTTTTTCTCACGGCAATTCCTCCTTACATTCGCCTTTCTTTGTATCGTATGTGAGGGAAAGGGCGGGGTGCATGCCCATTTATGTATGACGGCAGCGGTTTTTGGAAAAGATGATTGACGAAACAAAAACACTTTTACTATAATAAAGAACATAATAAATAAGATCATGAGCTGATATAAATACACCTGCTTTGAACGGGAAGAGTACAAGAAAGACGCATGAAGAGAGAGAAGCTACTGTGCTGAAAGGCTTCTTATGCCGTCTCATTGGAAGGTCGCCCGGGAGCATAATTTCTTGAACATACAGTAGAGAAATTCGGGCCGCACCCGTTATCCGTTTAAGTGCATGAACAAATCTGTTCATGAAAAAAGGTGGTACCGCGAAAGAGCTTTTCGTCCTTTATCAGGATGAAGGCTCTTTTTTAGTTGCTCAGCCATTTCTAAACATGCTGGAGGGTTATCATGGATACAAACGAACAAACAATGCCGACAAAATATGATCCGTCTGCGATTGAAAAAGGCCGCTATGATTTTTGGCTGAAAGGAAAATATTTTGAAGCGGGCGGCGATCAAACGAAACAGCCATATTCTGTCGTCATTCCGCCGCCGAACGTGACGGGCAGGCTGCACCTCGGTCATGCGTGGGATACGACGCTGCAAGATATCGTTACGCGTATGAAACGCATGCAGGGCTATGACGTGCTCTGGCTTCCGGGCATGGATCACGCCGGGATTGCCACTCAGGCAAAAGTCGAAGCGAAACTCCGCGAACAGGGTACAAGCCGCTATGACCTTGGCCGTGAAAAATTTCTTGAAGAAACGTGGAAGTGGAAGGAAGAGTACGCTGATTTCATCCGCAGCCAATGGGCCAAAATGGGACTCGGGCTCGATTATTCGCGCGAACGTTTCACTCTTGATGAAGGACTGAACAAAGCCGTGCGTGAAGTATTCGTCAAATTGTACGAAAAAGGTTTGATTTACAGAGGCGAATATATCATCAACTGGGACCCTGCCACAAAAACGGCTTTGTCCGATATTGAAGTGATTTACAAAGACGTACAGGGCGCGTTTTATCATTTGCGCTATCCGTTAGCAGACGGTTCAGGCTCAATTGAAATCGCGACCACCCGTCCGGAAACGATGCTTGGCGACACGGCTGTCGCGGTTCATCCTGAAGATGAGCGTTACAAGCACTTAATCGGCAAAACGGTGATTCTGCCGATTACAAACCGCGAAATTCCGATCGTCGGCGATGATTACGTTGACATGGAATTCGGATCAGGAGCCGTTAAAATCACGCCTGCCCATGACCCGAATGACTTTGAACTCGGAAACCGCCACAATTTAGAACGGATTCTCGTCATGAATGAAGACGGAACAATGAATGAAAAAGCGCTGCAATATAACGGCATGGACCGGTTTGAATGCCGCAAAAAACTCGTCAAAGACCTTCAGGAGACAGGCGTTCTCTTTAAAATCGAAGACCATATGCATTCTGTCGGACATAGTGAGAGAAGCGGCGCCGTTGTTGAGCCGTATCTGTCCACACAATGGTTTGTCAAAATGCAGCCGCTGGCCGATGCGGCGGTTGACCTTCAGTCCAAAGAAGAGAAAGTTCACTTCGTTCCTGACCGTTTCGAGAAAACGTACCTGCACTGGATGGAAAACATCCGTGATTGGTGTATTTCCCGTCAGCTTTGGTGGGGCCACCGCATCCCGGCTTGGTATCATAAAGAAACAAAAGAAGTGTATGTCGGCCTTGAAGCGCCTGAGGACAGCGAAAATTGGGAACAGGATTCAGACGTGCTTGATACATGGTTCAGCTCCGCGCTGTGGCCGTTTTCTACAATGGGCTGGCCTGATGAAAATGCTGAAGACTTTAAGCGTTATTACTCAACCGATGTGCTTGTGACGGGGTATGACATCATCTTCTTCTGGGTATCCCGGATGATTTTCCAAGGTCTTGAGTTTACCGGCGAGCGCCCGTTCAAAGACGTGCTGATCCACGGCTTAATCCGTGACGAGCAGGGCAGAAAAATGAGTAAATCCCTTGGGAACGGCGTTGATCCGATGGATGTCATCGACAAGTACGGAGCGGATTCACTGCGCTACTTCCTGGCAACAGGAAGCTCACCCGGACAGGATCTCCGTTTCAGCTATGAAAAAGTGGAATCCACGTGGAATTTCGCAAATAAAATTTGGAACGCTTCCCGTTTTGCCTTAATGAACATGGACGGCATGACGTATGACGAACTTGATCTGTCCGGTGAAAAATCAGTTGCTGATAAGTGGATTCTGACAAGACTGAATGAAACGATTGAAGACGTTACCCAGCTTGCGGATCGTTATGAATTCGGTGAAGTCGGACGCCATCTGTACAACTTTATCTGGGATGATGTGTGCGACTGGTATATCGAAATGGCGAAGCTTCCGCTGTACGGGGAAGATGAAGCGGCGAAGAAAACAACCCGCTCTGTTCTTGCTTACGTGCTTGACCAGACGATGCGCCTTCTGCACCCGTTTATGCCGTTCTTAACAGAGGAGATCTGGCAGCACCTTCCTCATGAAGGCGAGTCAATCACGATCAGTTCTTGGCCTGTTCCGGTTCCGGAACATACGGACAAAGAGGCAGCGGCGGATATGAAACTGCTTGTTGAATTAATCCGTTCTGTCCGCAATATCCGAAGCGAAGTTAACACACCGTTGAGCAAACAGGTTGAACTTTACATTAAAACATCTACGGAAGATATTGCCGGACGCCTTGAGAAGAACCGTTCTTACGTTGAGCGTTTCACGAATCCGAGCACGCTGAAAATCGGGACGGATATCACCGCGGCAGACAAAGCGATGACAGCGGTCGTCACCGGAGCAGAAGTGATTCTGCCGCTTGAAGGGCTGATTAACATTGATGAGGAAATCGCCCGTCTGCAAAAAGAATTCGACAAGCTGACAAAAGAAGTCGAACGCGTTCAGAAAAAACTCGGCAACGAAGGATTCATCAAAAAAGCTCCTGAGCAAGTCATTGAAGAAGAACGCGCAAAAGAGAAAGACTACACGGCAAAACGCGAAGCTGTCCGGCAGCGGATCGCAGAGCTGAAAGGCTGATAAAACAGCGGGGCGGTTTCCTAAGAAACCGCCTTGTTGTATAAAAGAGGGGATTTCATTGTTTAATACGTACAAAGAAGCGATCAGCTGGATTCACGGCAGACTCAAGTTCGGCGTTAAGCCTGGCCTTCTCCGTATGGAAAGGCTGATGGAAAAATTAGAACATCCGGAAAAGAATATTCGCGCCATTCATGTGGCGGGCACAAACGGCAAAGGCTCCACCGTCTCTTTTATCCGTTCCGTGCTTCAAGAAGCCGGTTATACGGTCGGCACATTCACATCTCCCTACATCATTACGTTCAATGAGCGTATCAGCGTAAACGACACGCCGATTTCTGATGAGGAATGGAGAGCGCTCGTTAATGAAATCAAACCGATAGTCGATGAGATTGATAAAACCGATGCCGGAACGGTGACAGAATTTGAAATCATTACAGCGTGTTCATTTTTATATTTTGCGAAGCGGGATGATATCGATTTTGTCATTTTTGAAGCGGGGCTCGGCGGCACATTCGATTCAACCAATATTGTGAAACCGCTTTTGTCGGTCATTACAAGCATCGGACATGACCATATGGCGATTTTAGGCAATACCATCGAGGAGATCGCCGGGCAGAAAGCCGGTATTATTAAAAATGCCATTCCGGTCATTACAGGTGTCAATCAGCCGGAAGCACTCGGCGTTATTGAAGCGGAGGCCGAAGAAAAGCAGGCTCCGTGCCAGTCGCTATATAAAACATGCAGACTGTTTAATGGTGCGGCGCTTCCGTCCGGCGAAAGCTTTTCGCTGGAAACGGAAACGAAATGTTATGAGGACGTTCAAACGTCGCTGATCGGCATTCATCAAAGGCAGAATGCGGCCTTGGCGATATTGGCTGCTGAATGGCTGAATCGCCTGAAAATCACAGCCATTTCTGAAGAAGCATTGCGAAACGGTCTGAAAAAAGCTTCATGGCCGGGCCGGTTTGAACGGCTTCAAAGCCGCCCTTTAGTGTTTGCGGACGGCGCCCATAATGAAGAAGGCGTTAATACGCTGACAGAAACGATCAGGCAGCGATTTGCCGATAAAAACGTCCATGTCGTATTCAGCGCTTTAAAAGACAAACCGTATCAGGAAATGATTAAAAAGCTTGAAACCGAAGCAGATTCCATTCATTTTGCGTCATTTGACTTTCCGCGTGCCGCAAGCGCCGAAGACCTTTACAATGCAAGCAGTCTTGCGGATAAGAGCTTTGATGAGAATCCGGACAGTGTGAAAGAGTGGATAGAACAAAAAGACGGGGCGGATGATGTCATCATCATTACCGGTTCCTTATACTTTATTTCAGAAATGAGAAAGCGGCTGATCTGACAGCCCCTGGAACACCCGGCAAGCCATTTTACAGTTTTGCCGGGTGTTTTTATGAGGAAAACACATTTTCAGCCATTTCAGGCATGGTATTTTTCTATGCTACAATCTGAGCCAGATTGATAGAAAAGGTGTGGTCTGAGTGCTTTTCATTCTGTTTGTTCTCGGTCTGATTTTCGGTTCTTTTTTTTATACAGTCGCATGCCGTATTCCGCTTCGAATCTCGGTTATTTCGCCGCGCTCATCCTGTTCGTTCTGCGGCTTGCCGCTCTCTTGGGGGGAGCTTGTGCCCGTTGTTTCCTATATCTTGCAAAGAGGGAGATGCAGACACTGCCGTGAGAAGCTGTCAGTGATGTATCCGGCGGCGGAATGCTGGACGGCATGTTTGTTCACGGCTGCCGGTATCCATTTCGGTTTCTCAAAAGAGCTGCTAATCGCGCTGTTATTTTTGTCCCTGCTGATGATTGTGACTGTGACGGATCTGCAATATATGCTGATTCCTGACAAGGTTCTGCTGTTTTTTCTTCCGCTTTTTATCGCCGGCCGTATTTTTTCTCCGCTGGGTTCATGGTATGCGGGGTTTGCCGGAGCTGTTTGCGGATTTGCTCTGCTTGTTTTTATCATGTTTGTCAGTAAAGGAGGCATCGGCGCAGGTGATGTGAAGCTGTTTGGAGTGATCGGACTTGCGCTCGGCGTGAAGCTTGTCCTTATTGCATTCTTTCTTTCCGTTATAATCGGAGCCGTATACGGTATGTGCGCCGCAGCGGGAGGCAGGCTTGGTAAAAAGCAGCCTTTCCCGTTTGCGCCGGCCATCGCAGCCGGGAGCGCTGTAAGTTACTTTTACGGTGAAGAGCTGTTCGCGTTTTACATCACACTCGCTTCAGGCGGGGCTTGAAAAATTTGGCGAACGTTTTTTGGACAAGACGACAAAAGTCTTGTTCTTTTTTTTTACGCCTATGCTAAAGTGTGAACCATGATCAGTTCAAGGTACGGCCAAGACGAATGCAAGGGGGAAGAGACGTTGAAAAAAAGGAAAAGCAAAAAGAACAGCAAAGCCAAAAACGATGCCCTTAAAGTAACGATTAACGGAAAAGAAGAAACGATGTATGGACAAGAAGATGTGAATGAAGGCGGGGAGAAAACCGTCACATTTTCAAATTGGGAAGAAACAAAGAAGGCGGAGCAGGAGATTGCAGCATCTCATGAAGATCCGAAAGAAGAAGACTTCAATTGGGATGATGAGAAGAATCATGAGGTATTTGAAGACGATCCGAAAGTCGTCCCGCCATACCAGAAGAAAAACACGGGTCCTCATTTTCCGAAAAAGAAGCAGCCGTCTTCTCCAGTAAAAAAAGCGGTCACGACAATTGCTGTTGCGGCTGTTTTAGGCACCGGCCTCGGCCTTGTCGCCTTAAATATGTCGGGAAGTAAAGAAGCCTCCGCCCCCGCATCCGCTGACAAAGGTTTACAAGGACAGACGGTGAAAGCGGGAGACGTTTCAAAAGACAAATCAGAAACAAATGGCACAGGAAACGCGGAACAGTCAGACGGAAACTATAAAACATTTGCGGTGCAGGCCGGAAAATTTTCATCAGAAAAAGGAGCGCAAACGCTTGTTGACCAGCTGACTGAAAAAGGATACTCGGCTGTCTCTCTGGCAAAAGAAGACGGGTACACATACGTGATCGCCGGTCTTGCAGCGGAAAAAAGCTTATCACAGCAATTGGGCCAGACGCTGATAGACCATGATTTTGAGGCTTGGGGTGGAAAAGAGCTCAGCTTTGCGGTCGATTCAGGGTTGGAAGGCTCTTTTAAACAAGCATCTGAGCTCTCGGCCAAAGCGATTACGGGCAAAGACATTTCAAAAGCGGATGTGGCTGAAGCAGCGAAAGCCGCAGACGGCGCAGACGCCGCTGACAAAAAGCAGAAAGAGGCCGTGCTTCAAGCGCTGAAAGAACTGGAAACGTCCGGTTCCGAATCCGGCTGGAAAGCCCAAAAAAAGCTTCTAAGCGTTGTGAAATAATAATCTCTCAATTCCCGTCATCCGGCGGGATTTTTTATTTTGTCATCAAAAAGTTATTTTTCTGAAATTGTGGTTGCCCGTTTGATTTGGTAGGATAGACAAGTATCTTTTTTTCTTAAGCAAACCCTGAAAGGATGACAAGCATGACAAAACGCTTAATACTCGCATCACAATCTCCGCGAAGAAAAGAACTCCTTAATCTTCTTCAGATTCCTTACAGCATTATTGCGAGCCGCACAGATGAAAAATTAAATCGAAACCTTTCGCCGGAAGAAAACGTCCAATGTTTGGCCGAGCAAAAAGCCGGTGTTGTATTGGCCGAAAATCCCGATGCAGCCGTTATCGGCGCTGACACGATGGTGTGCATAGACGGCGAGTGCCTCGGCAAACCGCGTGACAGAGAAGAAGCGGCACGCATGCTGCGGAGGCTTTCCGGCCGAAGCCATCAAGTCATTACGGCGGTCAGCATTCAGACGCATGACCGGAAAGAAACGTTCTGTGACACGACGGAAGTCACGTTTTGGCCGCTCAGTGAAGACGAAATACAGCTCTACATTGAAACTAAAGAACCGATGGATAAAGCAGGTGCATACGGCATCCAAGGAAAAGGCGCGCTTTTAGTGAAAAAAATAGACGGTGATTTCTATTCTGTCGTCGGGCTTCCTGTCGCTAAAACAATGAGAGCCCTGAAAGAATTTAATATAAAAGCTTGATGTTCAAACCGGGAAGGGGAACAAGGAGGGGTTGATCATCCGTGATCTGCCGTTAAAATTAAGAGATTTCCCCGAAAATGAAAAACCGAGAGAGCGGCTTCTGCACTTCGGAGCCGAACATCTGTCTAACAATGAACTGCTTGCCATCCTGCTGCGGACGGGAACGAAACACGAGTCCGTCATGAACCTATCTCACCGGCTGCTGCGGACGTTTGACGGGCTGCGCCTGTTAAAAGGCGCCTCTGCCCAGGAGCTTTCCAGCATTCCCGGAATCGGCACGGTGAAGGCCGTTCAGATTCTTGCCGCAATTGAGCTGGGCAGCCGTATTCATAAGACTGCCGCCGGGGAGCACCGGGTCATCCGTTCTCCCGAAGACGGGGCGAAGTATGTGATGGAGGACATGCGCTTTTTATCCCAGGAGCATTTTGTCTGTTTATATTTAAATACTAAAAATCAAGTCATTCATAAACGCACCGTTTTTATCGGAAGTCTGAATTCATCTATTGTCCACCCGCGGGAGGTGTTTAAAGAAGCTTTCAAACGATCCGCCGCGTCCTTCATTTGCGTTCACAATCATCCTTCAGGAGATCCTACACCGAGCAGGGAAGATATAGAAGTAACCAGGCGGCTTTTTGAGTGCGGAAATTTAATCGGCATCGAGCTGCTCGATCATTTGGTCATTGGTGACAAAAAATTTGTGAGTTTAAAGGAAAAAGGATATTTGTAACACTTTTTTTTTCGTTGATTTAAGATATAATAGATTTTATGAGTTTTTCCCTTTAGGGTATTTTTGCTTTAAGAAAGGAAGATACATACATATGTTCGGAATTGGTACAAGAGACCTTGGTATAGATTTGGGAACCGCGAATACGCTTGTGTTTGTTAAAGGTAAAGGAATTGTAGTGAGAGAGCCGTCAGTCGTTGCTCTGCAAACGGATACGAAATCGATCGTGGCGGTCGGTAACGATGCGAAAAACATGATCGGAAGAACTCCGGGCAACGTGGTTGCGCTCCGTCCGATGAAAGACGGCGTTATCGCTGATTATGAAACAACTGCGACAATGATGAAATACTACATTAATCAGGCTGTGAAAAATAAAGGGTTATTTGCGAGAAAGCCGTACGTTATGGTGTGTGTGCCGTCAGGTATTACTGCCGTTGAAGAACGGGCGGTCATTGACGCGACAAGACAAGCGGGCGCACGCGACGCTTATCCGATTGAAGAACCGTTTGCGGCAGCAATCGGCGCGAATCTTCCTGTATGGGAGCCTACGGGCAGCATGGTCGTTGATATCGGCGGCGGAACAACTGAAGTGGCGATCATTTCTTTAGGAGGCATTGTCACGTCTCAGTCAATCCGCGTAGCCGGTGACGAAATGGACGACTCAATCATCAGCTATATCAGAAAAACATATAATCTGATGATCGGTGACCGTACAGCGGAAGCCATTAAAATGGAAATCGGTTCAGCAGAAACCGGTGAAGAAAATGCGTCAATGGAAATCCGCGGCCGCGACCTTCTGACAGGTCTGCCGAAAACGATCGAAATTACGGGAACGGAAATTGCAAATGCCCTGCGTGATACAGTTCTTTCAATCGTTGACGCGGTGAAGAGCACGCTTGAAAAAACACCGCCTGAGCTGGCGGCTGACATTATGGACAGAGGTATTGTGTTAACCGGGGGAGGCGCCCTGCTCCGCAATCTCGATAAAGTTATCAGCGACGAAACGAAAATGCCTGTACTTATCGCTGAAGATCCGCTGGATTGTGTTGCGATCGGCACTGGAAAAGCACTGGAGCACATCCATCTTTTCAAAGGAAAAACAAGATAATCAGGAGTTAAATAGAAGAGGTGTATCACGATGCCGAACAAACGGTTAATGCTATTACTTCTGTGTATTATCATATTGGTGGCTATGATTGGATTCTCGCTGAAGAACGGCCGTAATACCACCTGGCCTGAAAAGCTGATCGGTGATACGACGGGAGTATTTCAAAATATTTTTCACACGCCTGCCGAATATTTTGCAGGGTTCTTCGGGGACATAAAAGACCTGAAAAACACGTACAAAGAAAACGAACGCTTGAGACAAAAGCTGGACGGACAGACACAATATGAAGCGAAGCTCCAAGAACTCAAAGATGAAAACAAGAAGCTGCGTGATGAACTCGGACATGTCAAATCGATTTCCGACTATGATCCGATTTTAGCGACCGTTATCGCCAGAAATCCTGATCAATGGTACAAGCAGATCATGATCAATAAGGGAACGAAGCAGAAAGTGGCCAAGGACATGGCGGTCACAAACGAAAAGGGTGCGCTTGTCGGGAAGATCAAAAGCAGCGGACTCAACAGTTTCACATCCGCCGTTCAGCTGCTGAGCGATGTTGACCGCAATAACAGAGTGGCCACCAAAATCTCCGGTAAAAAGGGAAGCAAAGGCTACGGTTTAATTGAGGGGTATGATAAAAAGAAACAGACCCTGAAAATGACTATCCTTGAACCGGATGAAAAACGCGAAGTGAAAAAAGGCGACCTTGTGGAGACCTCCGGAACGGGCGGCGTATTTCCTCAAGGGCTGACGGTCGGCGAAGTAACCGATGTCGAATCAGATGCTTACGGCCTGACGAAAATCGCTTACGTGAAACCGGCTGCCGACCTGTATGATCTTGACCATGTCATCGTCGTCAACCGAAGCGTAGCAACAGGGGAGGAAGGATCGTGAAACGTTTCCTTCTCCCTTTGATTATGATTTTGGTCTTTTGTGCGGAAAGCATCTATACAGATCTGGTGCATTTTCCTTTCGTTTCCGACGAGCAGCAGGTCGTTCCGCATTTTCTTTTGCTTGCGCTGATTTTTATGTCCGCTTATGTCAACCAAAAGCATGCGGTGATCTACGGTCTCATTTTCGGACTTCTTTATGACATCAATTATACGGGTGTTTTAGGCGTTTATATGTTTGGTTTTGCCGGTTTATGCTACCTGGCGGCCAAAGCGTTTAAAGTGCTGCAGACAAATGCCCTGATGGTCATTCTGGTCGCTGTGCTGAGCGTATGTTTGCTTGAATTTTACGTTTACGGCATTCAGACGTTAATCCGCAGCGGCGCAATGACGTTTAACGATTTTGTCATTCAGCGGTTTTTGCCGACCGCTGTGCTGAATATTGCGGGAGCCATTATATTAGTCCTGCCCTTTAGGCTGTTTTATATAAGTCTGAAGAAAGAATTAAGAGATGAGTAAAAAGGATTTTATCTTTTTTTGACGAAAAGAGTATGTTGTTGAGGTGAACATTGATGAAGACCAAAAAGCAGCAATATGTAACAATAAAAGGAACAAAAAACGGCTTAACATTGCATCTGGATGATGCGTGTTCTTTTGATCAGCTTCTCGATGGTCTTCAAAATATGCTGTCGATTGAACAATATACTGATGGCAAAGGCCAAAAAATCAGTGTTCATATCAAACTCGGGCATCGGTATCTGTATCAGGAACAGGCAGAGCAGCTGACTGATCTGATCGCGTCAAAGAAAGATTTAGTCGTGCATTCAATTGACAGTGAAGTCATCGCCAAAGAAGAAGCGCAGCGGATGAAAGAGGAGCAGGAAATTGTTTCTGTTTCTAAAATCGTCCGTTCAGGTCAGGTGCTTCACGTAACGGGAGATTTGCTTTTAATCGGAGATGTGAATCCCGGCGGTACGATCAAAGCCGGAGGAAATATATTTGTTCTCGGTTCATTAAAAGGGATTGCCCATGCGGGTTATAACGGAAATAACCGGGCTGTGATCGCCGCATCCGAAATGATGCCGACACAATTGAGGATCAATCATGTGTTAAATCGCTCCCCAGACCACATTCAAAAAGGGAACGACATGGAATGTGCTTATTTAGATACTGACGGAAATATGGTCATTGAACGCCTTCAACAATTGGCTCATTTAAGACCTGATCTAACAAGGCTTGAGGGAGGAATGTGAAATTGGGTGAGGCTATCGTAATAACTTCGGGAAAAGGCGGAGTAGGTAAAACAACAACATCTGCAAACCTCGGTACCGCCTTAGCCATTTTAGGGAAGCGCGTCTGTCTGGTAGACACAGATATCGGACTGCGCAACCTTGATGTCGTAATGGGTCTTGAAAACAGAATTATTTACGACTTAGTAGATGTAATTGAAGGCAGATGCAAGACGCATCAGGCGCTTGTCAAGGACAAACGTTTTGATGATCTGCTTCATTTAATGCCGGCTGCCCAGACAAGCGACAAAACGGCTGTTGTCCCTGAGCAGATCAAATCGCTTGTGCAGGAGCTCAAGCAGGAATTTGATTATGTCATTATCGATTGTCCGGCCGGAATTGAACAAGGCTATAAAAATGCCGTTTCCGGAGCTGATAAGGCGATTGTGGTGACGACGCCGGAAATATCAGCGGTTCGGGATGCTGACCGCATTATCGGACTTTTAGAGCAGGAAGATATTGAACCGCCGCGCCTCATCGTCAACCGCATCAGAAATCACCTCATGAAAAACGGTGACACGATGGATGTGGATGAGGTTGTTCATCATCTGTCTATTGATCTCCTCGGAATCGTTGCCGACGATGATGAAGTGATCAGAGCTTCAAATATCGGCGAACCGATTGCCATGAATTCTAAAAACCGCGCCAGCATTGCTTACCGCAATATCGCCCGGCGTATTTTGGGAGAATCCGTTCCTTTGCAGGTGCTTGAAGAGCAGCAAAAAGGGATGATGGCGAAAATCAAGTCGTTTTTCGGCGTGCGTTCATAAATATACTGGAATACAAAGATCTGATAAAGCCCAGCTTATCAGGTCTTTTTTGTTGTTCAACAGGGCGCATATTTGCAATGGACAAGGCATAGGATGTACAAACCCAACGATTGCAAAGGATGATGGCGATGAGTCACAGAGCTGATGAAATTAGAAAAAGACTGGCCAAAAGGAGAAAACCGCGCCCTGAATCAAAACGGACTTTCGTTCAAAACGCCCGACCGCAGAAGCCTCCCGCATGGCAGACGGTCAAGGAGCAGGAAAAGCACAGGCTCCTTCCGGACTATGAATATCAAACGGAACATCCGCCCGAATTTAACGGACGGCATCCGCTGATCAACGCTCATTCTATTATTTTGAAATGCCTGCTGGCCGCCTGTCTCGTACTGATTTCCGCTATCGCCTATAAAACTGACAAACTGCCGCTGAGTCAGATTAAACCGGCGATTGCACAAACTTTTCAAAAAGAATTTCAGTTTGCTGCCGTGAATCATTGGTTTGTATCCTCATTCGGAAACCCGCTCGCTTTTCTCACCCCGGGAACGAAAAAGAAGGACGGTCAGGTAGCGGTCAGCCAGGATATGGCCGTTCCCGCCGCGGGGAAAATCCAGCAGAACTTTCAGAATAACGGAGAAGGCGTCGTTGTTGAAACAGCCAGTGAAGCCATTGACAGCGTAAAAGAAGGCTACATTACGGAAGTGAGCAAAGATAAAAAAACAGGGCTGACGGTGAAGGTGCAGCATGCCGACAATACAAGCAGCATTTACGGCCGGCTCAAAGATGTTGACGTATCATTGTATGACTTTGTCGATAAAGGAAAAAAGATCGGTTCGATCAAGCTTAACGATAAAAGTAAAGGACAGTATTATTTCGCGATTCAGGATGGCGATAAATTCATAGATCCGATTCAGGTGATCACATTTGATGAATAAATGGCTCAGCCTTCTCTTCAAAATTCATGTCCACCCTTTTCTTTGGATTATCATGGGGCTTGGTCTTCTGACGGGGCACATTAAAGCGCTGCTGTGTCTTTTGCTGGTCGTATCCGTTCATGAGCTGGGGCATGCTGCTCTGGCTGTGTTTTTTTCGTGGCGCATTAAACGCGTCTTTCTGCTCCCTTTCGGCGGGACGGTTGAGGTGGAGGAGCACGGAAACCGGCCGCTTAAAGAGGAATTCGCGGTCATTCTGGCGGGCCCGTTCCAGCATGTGTGGCTTCAGGCGGCAGCCTGGCTCCTTTTTATGTCCGGCTTTACAAGTCAGCAGACATTTGAGATGTTTACCTTTTATAATCTCTCCATTCTTTTCATCAATCTTTTGCCGATCTGGCCGCTTGACGGCGGAAAGTTTGTGTTTTTATACTTCTCTAAACAAATGGCTTTTCAAAAAGCGCATCTCCTCAGCCTGCAGACATCAGCCGTTTTTGCACTTTTGCTCTGCTGCTGGATTGTGCTGGCCGTCCCCCTCCAGGTCAGCGCATGGGTGCTGTTCGTCTTTCTCGCCGCTTCTTTATGGGATGAATACCGCAAGCGGCATTATATTCAGCTGAGGTTTCTTTTAGAGAGATATTACGGTAAAAACCGCGATGTCGCCATGCTGCATCCTTTGACTGTCGCAGCCGATGCCAAAGTAAAGCATGTCATGGCCGAATTCAAACGGGGCTGCAAGCATCCCATTATCATTGAAAAAGCCGGCGAGAAGCTCAGCCAGCTTGATGAAAATGAAGTGCTTCATGCATATTTTGCTGATAAACGGACAGATTCCTCCATGGAAGACCTGCTGCTGCCTTACTAGAAATAGATTGACATATCTCTTTGGTTCTGATATATTTTTTAATGTTATGGATGTAGCACCAATGCTACAACCGCTCGGGACAGGTGATAAGAGCTTTAAAGCCCCCTGTTGCTGGCGAGTCTTAGTCTAATAGGAGGTGCAGAGAATGTACGCAATCATTAAAACAGGCGGAAAACAAATCAAAGTTGAAGAAGGTCAAACTGTTTACATCGAAAAACTTGCTGCTGAAGCAGGTGAAACAGTGACGTTTGAAGACGTATTGTTTGTTGGCGGAGACAGCGTGAAAGTCGGCAACCCAACAGTTGCAGGCGCGACAGTTACAGCTAAAGTTGAAAAACAAGGCCGTGCGAAAAAAATCACTGTTTTCCGTTACAAGGCAAAGAAAAATGTTCATAAAAAACAAGGTCATCGTCAGCCTTATACTAAATTGACAATCGAAAAAATCAACGCGTAAGCATGATTGAGGCAACAATTCGAAGATCCCGAAATGACGGGGGCATTTTGTCCTTTGAAATGACGGGACATGCCGATTTTGCTGAACATGGACGAGATCTCGTTTGCGCCGGGGTTACGGCTGTCGTTTTCGGGGCGGTCAATGCGGTTATCGCACTGGCTCCTCTCGAACCGATTCTTGATATAGGCGAGGACGGGGGTTATTTCTACTTTGAATTCCCTGAAGCCGCTGATCAGGAAGCTTTGCAAAAAGCGCAGCTGCTGATTGAAGGCATGATTGTTTCTCTTGAAACGATCGAGCGGGATTACAGTGAACACTTACGGTTGACTGCAAATCAAATATAGGAGGTGAGTTACATGCTTAGATTAGATCTTCAGTTTTTCGCTTCTAAAAAAGGTGTAGGTTCTACAAAGAACGGACGTGACTCTGAATCTAAACGTTTAGGCGCTAAACGTGCAGACGGTCAATTCGTAACAGGCGGATCTATCCTTTACCGTCAACGCGGAACGAAAATCTACCCAGGTGAAAACGTGGGCCGCGGAGGAGATGACACTCTTTTTGCTAAAATCGACGGAACTGTTAAATTCGAACGTTTCGGCCGTGACCGCAAAAAAGTGAGCGTATATCCTGTAGCTCAATAATGACACAAAAAACTCCGGTCGTTGACTGGAGTTTTTTTTGCAGTAAGCGGAGTAACATCAAGAATGAAAAGCAGAGGATGCGTGAGTGAACCCCGCCTTGAATGAGGACATCAGCTTCTCATACCCACTGGATATGTTCCCCAAGCAGTGATACCAAAAATGTTTCTGCCTGGCATCCGCAGTGCATGCGATCCGAAAAAGGAACATGATGAACCAGGAAAAACAAGTGTTTTTCTAACAAAGCCTTCTCTGTTATAATTCATAGTACACACTTATCAAGACTCCTAAAAAGAAATTAAACGATTGGGAGTGCGAAAATGAAGGATGTATCGAAGAAACAAGAAGAACCTGTAAGCGATGCGGCTCTGATTAATGAGCTGATCCAATTAATGGGCCATTTCCGTCATGATTGGATGAATAAGCTGCAGCTGATAAAAGGAAACTTAAGTTTGCAGAAGTATGACAGGGTCGTTGAAATAATCGACGAAATGGTCATAGATGCAAAGCACGAGTCAAAGCTCTCAAACCTGAAAACCCCGCACTTGGCGTTTGACTTTCTTACATTTAATTGGAAGTCCCGTTATATGAGGCTCGAATACGAAGTGCTCGGAGAAATTAAAGATTTATCGGCATATGATCAAAAGCTGTCGAACCTGATGAGAAAACTGTTTCATCTGTTCGGTCTGGCGGTAAGCAATGAAAGTGAAAATCATCTGACCGTATCGCTGCAGACGGATCACCCTGACAGACAGCTTATTGTATATCTCGATTTTCATGGAACGATTGCAAATGCAGATGTGTTTGATGAATTTCGCAAATCGCGGTATGAGGACTTTGATGTCATGCAATTTGAGCTGACCGGCCATGAATGTGTGGCCGAAATTGGAATGAACTAGCGGTTTTTTACGGTTTAGAACGGAGGATATTATGTTTGTAGATCAGGTGAAAGTATATGTAAAAGGCGGCGACGGCGGTAACGGAATGGTTGCGTTCCGCCGTGAAAAATATGTGCCGAAAGGCGGGCCTGCCGGCGGTGACGGCGGTAATGGAGGCGACGTCGTCTTTGAGGTTGATGAAGGATTGCGCACGCTTATGGACTTCCGGTACCAGCGCCATTTCAAAGCGATACGCGGCGAGCACGGCATGTCTAAAAACCAGCACGGCAGAAACGCGGACGATATGGTTGTTAAAGTTCCGCCCGGCACAGTCGTTACGGATGACGATACAAAACAGGTCATTGCCGATCTGACTGAACATGGACAGCGCGCCGTCATCGCAAAAGGCGGACGCGGCGGACGCGGGAATACCCGCTTTGCGACACCGGCCAACCCGGCACCGCAGCTGTCAGAGCACGGAGAGCCCGGAAAAGAGCGCTATATCGTGCTTGAACTGAAGGTGCTTGCAGACGTAGGTCTCGTCGGCTTCCCGAGCGTCGGGAAATCTACGCTTCTGTCTGTCGTTTCATCGGCAAAGCCGAAAATCGCCGATTATCATTTTACAACGCTTGTTCCGAATCTGGGCATGGTGGAAACGGATGACGGAAGAAGCTTTGTCATGGCGGATCTGCCCGGCCTGATTGAAGGAGCGCACGAAGGCGTCGGCTTAGGCCACCAATTTCTCCGCCATATCGAACGGACGCGCGTCATCGTTCATGTCATTGACATGTCAGCGATGGAAGGCCGTGATCCGTATGAGGATTATGTGACCATTAATCAGGAGCTCAGTGAATATAATCTGAGGCTGACGGAGCGTCCGCAAATTATCGTTGCGAATAAAATGGACATGCCCGAAGCGGCTGAAAATCTTAAAGCGTTTAAAGAAAAGCTTCAGGATGACCATCCTGTCTTCCCAATCAGCGCGGTGACGAGAGAAGGGCTCCGCGATCTTCTGTTTGAAGTCGCCAACCAGCTGGAAACAACGCCTGAATTCCCGCTGTATGATGAAGAAGAACTGGCGGAAAACCGCGTGATGTACACGATGGAAGATGAAGAAATTCCATTTAACATTACCCGTGATCCGGACGGTGCGTTTGTGCTTTCAGGTGACAGTCTGGAACGCCTCTTTAAAATGACTGACTTCTCCCGTGACGAATCCGTCAAGCGTTTTGCAAGACAGATGCGCGGAATGGGCGTTGATGAAGCGCTCAGAGAACGCGGGGCTAAAGATGGCGATATCATCCGGCTTCTGGAATTTGAATTTGAATTTATTGATTAAAAAGACGGAGAGCTTGCGATGCAGGCTCTCTGATGTAAGAGGGAGGGGTGCAGGTGAAAGAAGAGACATTTTATTTAGTGCGTGAAGACGTTCTGCCTGATGCGATGCGGAAAACCCTTGAAGTCAAAAAACTGCTGGACAGAAAAAAGGCTGAATCGGTTGCAGATGCCGTGCAGAAAGTTGATTTGAGCAGAAGCGCTTTTTACAAATACCGAGATGCGGTTTTCCCTTTTTACACGATGGTTAAAGAACAAATAATCACACTTTTCTTTCATTTGGAGGATCGGTCAGGCGCGTTGTCCCAGCTTTTGCAGGCGGTGGCTGACTCAGGAAGCAACGTGCTTTCCATTCACCAGTCGATTCCGCTTCAGGGCAGGGCGAATGTCACGCTCTCAATCAGCACATCCGCAATGGAAGAAAACATTCATACGTTAATGAATAAACTGAGAAAATTTGATTTTATAGAAAAAGTTGAGATCTTAGGGTCAGGCGCGTAAGGAGAGAAGAGAAACATGAGAGTCGGTTATTTAGGGCCAGAAGCCACATTTACACATCTAGCAGTCAGTTCCTGCTTTCAAAACAGCGTGACACAAGCACCTTATCATACAATACCGGCGTGCATGGATGCGGCGGTTGCGGGAGAAGTGGATCTTGCATTTGTTCCTTTGGAAAACGCGCTGGAGGGCTCGGTTAACTTAACGATTGACTATTTGATTCATGAGCAGCCTCTTGCGATTGTGGGGGAAATGACGCTGCCGATTTACCAGCACCTGCTCGTTCACCCTTCGAGAGAAAATGAGTGGAAAAAGCTTGAGAAAATTTTTTCTCATTCACATGCGATTGCGCAATGCCACAAATTTCTTCATCGGCATTTTTCGTCCGTCCCTTATGAGTATGCGAAGTCAACAGGTGCGGCTGCTAAGTATGTGAGTGAGCATCCGGAACTTCCGATCGGCGTGATTGCGAATGAAATGGCGGCTGCTACATACGGATTGAGCATCGTGAAGCGGGATATTCAGGATTATCAGGATAACCACACGAGATTCGTCATTCTTTCGCCTGAAAAAGACGTCTCATTTGAAGTGAATGCAAAACTGTCATCAAGATCGAAAACGACGATGATGGTGACGCTTCCCCAAGATGACCAATCAGGCGCACTGCACAGGGTGCTGTCCGCTTTTTCATGGAGAAACCTGAATTTATCAAAGATCGAATCGCGCCCGACAAAAACGGGTCTCGGCAACTATTTCTTTATCATTGATATTGAACAGGCGATGGATCAGGTGCTCATTCCCGGAGCCGTTCAAGAGATGGAAGCCCTCGGCTGCCGGGTCAAGCTTCTGGGAACATATCAATCCTATTCGATATAAAAAAAGCCCTTCTGGGGGCTTTTTTTTTTAATCTTTTATTAATATACCCGCGTCGTCCAAGGCTTGGCAGGCTTGATCAATCCGCTCTTTCGTCGGCGCGCTTAACGTATGGAGATGCACGCCTCCTGTCAGTTGTGAAAGGTAAGCGGCATTTGTCGAGTTAATGTGATCCATGAATTGTTTGACTTCTTTCCGTGTGCTGACTCTTATGGCAGCGGTTAAATCGCCGTATACGGGGTGTTCAATGATGACGTCCTTTATGGTGACACCTTCATCGACGATGAGTTCAAGCTCTTCTTCCGTCCGCTCCGGGCCGTGCAGGCAGGCGACAATCCGTTCGGCGTTTTTTTCGCCGCCGGCATTCATGCTGATGTATAAATAGCCTTGGCTCGTTGCGATAATCGGTTCGCTTTTTGCTTTCAAGAGGGATATATCCTGCACGATCACCTGTCTTGAGACATTTGCTTTTTTGGCCAATTCGCTCCCTGTTAATGGTGAGCCGGCTTCTTTCAGCCATTGAAGCAGCATGTCGCGTCTTTTCGCCCCCGTAAGCTTTGTTCCTTCTGTCAAATTGCTGATTCTCCTTTCTTTTGCTCCCATAGCGCCGTAAATGTATGTATCAGCATATCGAGCTGTTCACATGTTGTTTCATTTCCGAATGAGATCCGGAAAAACTGCCGCGCTTCCCGTTCGGTTTTTCGCAGCGCCTTCATAGCTGAAGAAGGGCCGTGACTGCCGGCGGAACATGCGCTCCCGGTTGAGATGCAAATATCGTTACGATTACATTCTAACATAACATATTGTCCTTCAAAGGAGTGAAAAAAACACCCGACAATGTGGGGCAGACATTCACCGCCGGTTTCTTCCTCCGAAAATGAAATAGGGAGGCCCTGAAGCCGAATTTGTTCATATAAATATTTCCTCAGTCTGTCTGCATGCTCACGGTGTTCCGCCATGTGTTTCACTGCATACTCCGCAGCAGCGGTAAAAGCGCCGATGGCCGGTACATTCACGGTACCGGGCCTGAACCCGTTTTCATGCACGGTATGCGGATAAACCGGCTTCCAGCTGACGCCGGGCCGAATGTAAACAGCCCCGGTGCCTTTCGGGCCGTATACTTTATGACCGGAGACGGAAAGGGCATCGATACCCGTCTGATCTGCATTAATCGGCAGTTTGCCGAAACTTTGAACACAATCGCAATGAAGCAAAATGTTTCGATGGTGAAGAAAAGCGGCCAGGCGATCCAATGGCTGGATGAGACCGGTTTCTGAATTGGCGTGCTGTATAGAAACAAGCCCCGTGTCAGGACGGATATGAGCCGCCAATATGTCCTCGGTTATAAGGCCGTTTCTGTCGGGGTAAATGACAGTGACTTCAATTCCCTGATCCGTTAAAAACGCCGCGGCATTATGGATCGAATGGTGTTCCATTGCAGTCGTAATAAAATGTTTTTTGTGAGGGGGAAGACCATGCAGCAATGATTGGACGGCCAGAATGTTCGCTTCCGTGCCGCCGCTTGTAAAATAAATGCCGTCTGCCGCCCCGCCGATCAATTTTCCTGCAGACTGTCTGCAATATTCCAGCACATCCGCCGCTTTCCCTCCGGCATCATGAAGGCTGCTTGCATTTCCGAATACTTCTGTACTGAGATGCTGAAAGACTTCCGCGGCTTTTTGGCTTAAAGGCGCTCCCGCCGCATAATCAAGATAAATCATACAGGCCGTCTCCTATCCGTTTATGTTAAAAAAAGCTTGAGTTTATTTTATCCTTGTGTAAATATAGGTGTCAAGACAGGTGTAAACATAACAGGAGGGTGATTATGTCTGGAAAAACAATTATCATCATTGGTTCGGGGACGGCGGCCCTTGCCTGTGCTTCTGCATTTCCTCCGTCATACCAAGTGACCGTCATAACGAAAAGAAACGTAACAAACAGCAATTCGCATTATGCTCAAGGCGGGATTGCTGTTTCATATGCAGAAGATGACTCCATTGACTCCCATGTGAACGATACACTGTATGCGGGCTGCGGCCATAATGACGTGACAGCCGTGCGGGATTTGCTGCAAAGCGGACAAAGCATGATAAACCAGCTGATAGAAAGTCAATTTCCATTTGATACGAAATCAGACGGAACATTTTGTCTCGGCAGGGAAGGCGCTCATTCTAAAAGAAGAATTCTGCATGCCGGGGGAGATGCGACCGGGCGGATTTTGGTTGAGTATCTGCTTCGGCAGCTGAGGGACGGCATACGGATCATTGAACACGAAACGGCTGTTGAGCTGCTGATTGAAGACGGACGATGCGCGGGCGTTTCCGTAAAGGATGCTTCAGGCTCCGTTTCTTGCAGAAGAGCGGATTGCGTAGTGCTTGCCTCAGGCGGGTGCGGCAGTCTGTATCAGTATCATACAAATGATTCCGCCATAACGGGAGACGGCATCGCTCTTGCCTTACGTGCGGGAGCAGAGATCACGGATATGGAGTTCACCCAGTTTCACCCGACCCTTCTTGTGAAAAACGGGACTGTGTACGGGCTGATTTCTGAAGCTGTGAGAGGGGACGGCGGATATTTAACGGACCGTTCAGGGCGCAGAATCATGACGGGCAGACACGAGCTTGAAGATTTGGCGCCGAGGGATGTCGTTTCACGGGCGATTTTCGAAGAAATAATGAAAGAAAATCCAGTTTACATGAATTGCAGCCGGATAGCCGATTTTAACAAACGTTTTCCGACCATAACAGAAATTTGTAAAACAGCCGGCGTAGAAATTGAAAGCGGAATTCCTGTAGCCCCGGGGATGCATTTTTTAATGGGCGGAGTAAAAACCGATACATGGGGGAAAACGTCTGTGCCTGATCTCTACGCCATAGGCGAGACCGCCTGCACAGGATTGCACGGGGCAAACCGGCTTGCGAGCAACTCGCTGCTGGAAGCTTTGGCAAGCGGACAAAGGTGTGCGGAACATATCATTCAAACGCCGTTAAACGGAAGATATAAAAAAGCTTCGAGAAAATCTGACGTCATCTTACAAGTGCCGGACACAACGCTTCACATGCTCCAAGCCAAAATGACAGCCGGAGCGGGCATCGTCAGAGATAAAGAAGACATGCAGGCGCTGGCATCCTGGCTTAACAAAGTACCTGTTCATCATATGAATGTGAAGGATATCACAACGGAACAAGCCGAGCTGTCCTGCTTATGGCAGACCGCACAACTCGCCGTATCTTCTGCTCTTATCCGGGAGGAAAGCAGAGGCGCCCATTTTCGCGCTGATTTTCCCGGGACAGAGAAAGAGTGGCATGGAAAACAAATCATTCATTCAGCATCAGGAACAGTTATCAGAAAAAACGAAGGGATTGGGGAACTATGGACATTCTGCAGCTGAAGCAAATGCTGACACATTTTTTTCAGGAAGATATCGGAACGGGTGACGCAACGTCACAAGCGATTTTTTCGGATCAGCAATGTAAGGCGGAGATTATCGCAAAAACAGACGGTGTGTTTGCCGGAGAAGCCGTTATCCGAGAAGGCTGGAAGCTTTTAAACAACGATATCCGCGTCCGCTCTCTGAAAAAAGACGGAGAACGGATGAAAAAAGGAGACGTGCTTGCTGAAATGGAAGGCCCGGCGGCGGCTCTTCTTACGGGGGAGCGTGTCATCCTGAATCTTATACAAAGAATGTCAGGCATTGCGACAATGACGGATGAGGCCAAAAGGCGTCTTGATGATCCGTCCATTAAGCTTTGCGATACGAGAAAAACGACACCGGGGCTCAGGATGCTGGAAAAATACGCCGTCCGGATCGGCGGCGGCTGTAATCACCGCTTCGGCCTATACGACGGCATCATGATTAAAGATAATCACATTGCCGCCTGCGGATCGATAAAGGCGGCCATGGAGCGGGCAAGAAAAGCGGCGGGGCAGATGCTTGCGGCAGAAGTCGAAATCGAATCCGAAGAGCAGCTGCTGGAGGCAATAGACGCGGGCGCAGACGTTATTATGTTTGACAACTGTCCGCCTGAGACCGTCCGGCGTTTTGCAGCCATGACACCGGCCCATATCAAAACGGAAGCATCCGGAGGCATAACGCTCGACACATTGCCTGCTTATAGAGGAACAGGCGTACAATATATTTCACTCGGATTTCTGACTCATTCAGTAAAAAGCGCCGATATCAGTATGGATGTTGCGGCGGCGGAACAGGGGGATTTTTCATAATGTCTATCTTTGACGTATTAACTGCATCAGCTGAAATGATGCCGAGCCATTATAAAAACTTGAGCACCGGAGAAATGGAGGAGCGGGTCGCCGCGATTAAACAGTCCTTCGGAAAACGTCTGTTCATTCCGGGACATCACTATCAAAAAGATGAAGTGATACAATTTGCCGATACTGCCGGTGACTCCCTGCAGCTTGCCCAAGTAGCCGAAAAAAATAAAGATGCGGAATATATTGTGTTTTGCGGCGTGCATTTTATGGCGGAAACGGCTGATATGCTGACTGATGATAACCAAACCGTCATTTTGCCCGACATGCGCGCCGGCTGTTCGATGGCTGATATGGCTGATATACAGCAGACGGATAAAGCATGGCAAGAGCTTCAGGAGCTGTACGGTAACACCATCATTCCGTTAACATATGTTAACTCGACGGCGGAAATTAAAGCATTCGTCGGGCGGCACGGCGGAGCGACCGTCACTTCTTCGAATGCCCGGAGCGTGCTGGAATGGGCTTTTAAACAAAAGGAAAGAATTTTATTTTTGCCGGATCAGCATTTAGGCAGAAATACAGCATATGACCTCGGCATTCCGCTGACAGAAATGGCTGTATGGGACCCGGCTCAGAACCGATTGCTTACTGACCACCCGGAAAACATTAAGGTCATCCTTTGGAAAGGACATTGCTCCGTACACGAAAAATTCACAGCGGAAAATATTTCTCAGCTGCGGCAGCGGGATTCTGACATCCGCATTATCGTTCACCCGGAATGTTCGCGGGAAGTGGTCTCGCTAAGTGATGACAGCGGATCTACCAAATACATTATTGATACGATTGAACAGGCTGAGCCGGGAAGCAAGTGGGCTGTCGGCACGGAAATGAATCTTGTGCAGCGCCTCATTCAATCGCACCCGGATAAACAGATTGAATCACTGAATCCGGATATGTGTCCGTGTCTGACAATGAACAGAATCGACCTTCCGCATTTATTGTGGTCGCTTGAGCAGCTTGAAAAAGGCGAACCGAAGGGTGTCATTAAGGTTCCGGAAGCGGTTCGGACAGAAGCGCTTCGTGCGTTGAACAGAATGCTGAGCCATACGTAAAAATAAAAAACTCCCCTCCTTTCCAAATTTTTTATCATCATGCCCAGCTCGCCTGCATATAGTGTGAAGAAACGTATTGTAATGACAAATGTACCGTTCACGTTTTGTGCATAGGAGGGGAAAACGTTGAAAATTCATATCGTTCAAAAAGGCGATTCGCTCTGGAAAATAGCTGAAAAATACGGAGTTGATTTTGAAGAATTAAAGAAATTGAATAATCAGCTGAGCAATCCAGACTTAATTATGCCTGGAATGAAGATAAAGGTGCCTTCAGAAGCCGTTCCGGTCAGAAAAGAACCAAAGGCAAACTTCGGAACGTCTGCGCATAAGCATGAGCATCCATATGCCAAAGAAAAACCGAAATCAGTTGTGGATATCGAAGACACCATACCGGAAGAACCAAAGCCGTCAATTCCGTATGTGCCGCCGATCCCTGAAAAGCATGAAAATGTGCTGCCGGAAGCTGATATGAATCAGTATTATCCGACCAATCAGCTGTTTCAGCCGTGGTCGCCTCCTAAGCCGGAGGAACCGGTGACACATTTTGTCGAGCCGAAAGAAAAAGAGCATGACAATAACATTCCACAACAGGAGGAAATGATCAACATGGAAAACGCGAATTACCCGAATATGCCAAAGGCGCCTCAAGCCGGAAAGATGGAAGAAGAAAACGCAGCTTATCATCTGCCGAACATGCCAAACATCCCGAATGTCCCATTTCCGAATATGCCGGCCGTTGAACCGCCTTTTATGCATTACCCGATTCCGTGCATGCCTTGTCCTTGTCCGGTTCCGGTGACACCGATGCTGCCGGGTTCGGGATTATGCCATCCGTGCTTCCCGGTAGGCGGAGGTTTCGGCGGTTTTGGAGGAGGTTTTGGAGGCTTTCCGGTAATGCCGATGCCGTTACCGTACGGATTCCATCATCCGGGATTTGGGCCGCAAGCGGGTTACGGTGAATATGAAAACCAGGCCCATGAAAATGCAGAGCATTTTGATGGTTTTGCATCTGGTTTCGGCGGTGCTCCATACGGACATATGCCGTATTACGGCGGCTATTCATCACATTATGCAAACGAGCCTCATCACGATGGAAAATTTAAGGACGATGATTGCGGCTGCAATGATTCGCATCATCACCATCATCACCACCACGGTTCACATCATCATGGTTCACATCACCATCACGCCAATATGCCTGTGCAGCCATATCCGAATATGGGCGCAAGTGCCGGATATTTTATGCCTTACGGCGGAGCAAATCCCAATGCCGCGCCGAATCAGCCGAGTCCAAATCAAGTATTCGGACGGCCGGAGGAAGATGAAGACTAATGTATCGGGACGATGTATGTCGTTCCTTTTTTTATGTCCGAAGAAGAATGGACATAACTGACAAGCTTAAACCCGCCGTCGGCCGCACATCCTAAACATGAGCGGAAACGCTCACACAGCGATGAATCCACGGGGGGTTTTTCCATTGGGCAAAAAACTGATGACAATCGCAGGCGTTTTAGCCGTGACTGCAAGTTTAACGGCATGCGGAGCAAATAATGCCATGAATGACGGACGCTACAATCAGACAACACGTCCGGTCGGGTATTATTCAAATGACAATGATAACGGCAGACGCCAGTACGGAATGGACCATCAAGGACCTGTTTCCGAAATGATGGAAAACCGAAACGGGCGCCGGGATACGACAAACGTGTCTTACCGAAACACGCCGAATAACGGGGTTCCGTTAACAACGGACGGCACATATAACGGCCGCAACGCCAATACGCCGCCGGCCGCTATGTCTTATAATGGGTATGACAATGCCGAAAACATCAGAATGGCGGAAAAAATTGCAAACCGCGTGAAAAAAGTAAAAGGCGTACAGGATAGTCAGGTCGTCGTGACTGACACGAGAGTCGTCATTGCTGTCAGAACAAATCATCCTTTTACGAAAAATGATGATCAACATGTCAAACATGCAGCCAAAAAATTCGCGGACGGCCGCGCAATTCAAGTATTTACTGATAACGCCACTTTTACAAAGCTTCAAGACATGAACAAAAACAGCCGTTAGACGGGACTGCCGGATGATTTCATCCGGCAGTATTTTTTTCATCATTTCTTTACATATTCTTAAAACGCTCTTTATATTGCGCTGTTAACATAAAAGTAAAATAAAACGTAACGGAGGGGCTGGGATGAAAAAAACGGAGTGCGACAAAAGCCGCGGGACAAAAACTGTGTATTTGACCGTAAGAGGATACCGACTCAAACTGACGCCCGGACAGATGAAACTGATATCAGCCGGCCGGGCATAATAAAGCGGGGCAGCCTTTATTAGAGGGCTGCTTTTTTTCGGCGAAGCAGTCAAAAGAAAGAAAACGGTTAAGCACCGGCATCTTTGGTCAAACTAGCATCAAGAGTTTGATTGAATAAAGAGGTGTTATTGGTGAAACGAATTTGCGGTGGGCGTCTTTTATTTATGTTTATCTTATCAGCTGCAGTCCTGATTTGCGGAGGAAACGGTGCATACGGGGCAGAGGTCGAGCATTACGGGCCGCTTCGGGTGCACGTCCAGCTGGAAAAGGTCTATCTTGACGGTGATGTCGGCATCGAACATACGGATGAAACCGTTTTGGCGATGGAAGACTTTTGGGCCGCATACGCCGGCTGGACGCTCGTTGAGCAGAAAAAAGGCTTCGTTCTTTTCCGTAAGCATGTTGATGATATTTCTCCGCTCAGTAAGGTAAACGGTTATATCGGTGTCACGGACGGAGGGGTGATTTCCACTTTTCACGGCCGTCCCGGATCGCTGTCGGAGCCGATCCAGTCTTTCTTCCAAATTGATTTAGAGCGGTTGGAAAGCCGGTTGCAAAAGCATTTGGAACACGGTATACCGTACAGGACAAAAGCGGAGTTTGAGAGCGTGATCGATCATATTAAGACTTACAGCGGCTGACTTTGACGCAAGACATGTGACACATGTCTTTTTTTTCTGAACGGAAGGTGTCAAAGCGAACATACGTTAACTTTTCTATAAGACTTTGGCTGTTTTTGTGTTACAATGATAAGCAGTCAAAGAGGTGAATAGGTGTGATTGAATTCGTGAAGGGGACGATTGATTACGTATCTCCCCAATACATCGTGATTGAAAACGGCGGAATCGGCTATCAGGTCTTCACTCCGAATCCGTTTATTTATAAGGTAAGCAATCAAGAGACCATTTTTACGTATCATCATATAAAAGAAGACGCCTTTTCTCTGTACGGCTTTTCAACCAGGGAAGAAAAAGCGCTTTTCACAAAGCTGCTGAACGTCACCGGCATCGGGCCGAAAGGGGCGCTCGCCATTCTCGGTTCCGGTGATCCGGGAGCCGTCATCGAAGCGATTGAACAGGAAGATGAAGCCTTTTTGGTGAAATTTCCGGGTGTGGGCAAAAAGACGGCGCGGCAGATTATTCTTGATTTAAAAGGCAAACTGGCCGATGTCGTGCCTGAAATGATTGACAACCTGTTCAATCATGAAGCGCGCATTGAAAAACAAGAGGCTGAAACGGCGCTTGACGAGGCGCTTGAAGCGCTCAGGGTTCTCGGCTACGCTGAAAAAGAAATTAAAAAAGTGCTTCCTCACCTAAAAGAGGAAACGGCGCTTTCAACAGATCAATATGTGAAAAAAGCATTGCAAAAATTATTAAAGTAAGGTGATGTTCATGGATGAACGGCTCGTTTCAAGTGAAGCAGACAGCCATGAATCAATAATCGAGCAAAGCCTCAGGCCGCAGAATCTCGCTCAGTACATCGGCCAAAAGAAGGTGAAAGAAAATCTGCGCGTGTTTATCGATGCGGCGAAAATGAGGCAGGAAACGCTTGACCACGTTCTTTTATACGGGCCTCCGGGTCTCGGAAAAACAACGCTTGCGTCGATCGTGGCCAATGAGATGGGTGTGGAGATGCGGACGACGTCAGGGCCGGCGATTGAAAGGCCGGGAGACCTGGCAGCCATTCTGACGGCGCTCGAACCCGGAGATGTGCTGTTTATAGACGAAATTCACAGGCTGAACCGTTCAATTGAAGAAGTGCTGTACCCGGCGATGGAGGATTTCTGCCTTGATATCGTCATTGGTAAAGGCCCGTCCGCCCGCTCTGTCCGTCTTGACCTTCCGCCTTTTACGCTGGTAGGAGCGACGACCAGGGTGGGATTATTGACCGCACCGCTCAGAGACCGGTTCGGGGTGCTGTCGCGCCTTGAATACTATACGCAGGAAGAGCTGACAGATATCGTGTCACGAACGGCTGAAGTATTTGAAGTGGATATCGAAGAAGCGCCGGCTCTGGAAATTGCCAGACGGTCAAGGGGAACGCCGCGGGTTGCAAACCGGCTTCTCAGAAGGGTGAGAGATTTTGCCCAGGTGCTCGGCGACAGCCGCATCACGGAAGAAATCGCTCACGACGCGCTCGAACGTCTTCAAGTCGATGCACTCGGCCTTGATCATATTGACCACAAGCTGCTGATGGGCATGATTGAAAAATTCAGCGGCGGTCCGGTCGGCCTTGATACGATTTCCGCGACAATCGGCGAAGAACCGCATACAATAGAGGATGTGTACGAACCGTATCTGCTGCAGATCGGATTTCTTCAGAGGACGCCGAGGGGACGGGTCGTGACCCCGGCTGTGTATGAGCATTTTCGATTGGAGGCACCCGCCTGTGACTGATTTTCCGAAGGTTCTCATGGTTCTCGGTGCTGTTTTGCTTATTGCCGGCGCAGTCTGGCACTTTGTCGGACGGCTGCCCGGAGATATTTTCGTTAAAAAGGGAAATGTCACATTTTTCTTTCCCGTTGTTACTTGTATTGTAATCAGTGTGATACTATCCATCCTGCTCAATTTTTTCGGCAGAATGAAATAACAATAGACAGAATAAAGGTGAAATGATGAAAGTCGATTTATTTGATTTTGAACTGCCTGAACGCCTCATTGCCCAAGTGCCGCTGAAAGAGCGTGACGCATCGCGGCTGATGGTGCTTGACAAACAGACGGGCGGTCTGACGGACAGTTCATTTAAAGAGATTGTCAGCTTTTTTAAAGAAGGGGATTGTCTCGTCTTGAACAATACCCGCGTGCTCCCTGCCAGATTATTCGGCACAAAAGAAGATACGGGAGCGAAAGTGGAGCTCCTGTTGTTAAAACAGGAAGAAAATGATACATGGGAAACGCTTGTAAAGCCGGCGAAACGCGTAAAAAAAGGAACGGTCCTGACATTTGGGGACGGCCGGCTGACAGCGGTCTGCACGGAGGAACTTGATCACGGCGGCCGGAAAATAGAATTCCGGTATGACGGGATTTTTTACGAAGTGCTTGAATCGCTCGGTGAAATGCCGCTTCCTCCTTACATTAAAGAACAGCTTGATGATAAAGAACGGTATCAGACCGTCTTTTCAAAAGAAATCGGGTCCGCCGCAGCTCCGACTGCCGGACTTCATTTTACGGAAGAGATTCTGGACGAGCTGAAGCAAAAGGGTGTGCGGATTGAATTTATCACCCTGCACGTTGGACTCGGCACATTCCGCCCAGTCAGTGCGGATGATGTGGAAGAGCATAACATGCACGCGGAATTTTATGAAATGACGGAAGAAACCGCCGCCTCTTTAAACGAGATCAGAAAGTCGGGAGGGCGCATCGTGTCGGTCGGGACGACATCAACGCGCACCCTTGAAACCATTGCCGGCGAGCATGACGGCGTATTTACCGCTTCAAGCGGCTGGACGTCGATCTTCATTTATCCGGGATATGAATTTAAAGCGATTGACGGCATGATCACCAATTTTCACCTGCCGAAATCTTCGCTTATCATGCTTGTTTCTGCGCTTGCCGGCAGAGAGCATGTTCTTTCCGCTTACCGTCATGCGGTAGAAGAGGAATATCGTTTCTTCAGCTTTGGCGACGCCATGCTGATTATCTAATTTGAATGACAGGAGGCCTCATACAAAGTGGCTGAACAACCGATACGTTATGAATTTATAAAGGAATGCAAACAAACGGGAGCGCGTCTGGGCAGAGTTCATACGCCCCACGGCTCCTTTGAGACGCCTGTATTTATGCCGGTCGGCACGCTTGCTACGGTAAAGACGATGTCTCCGGACGAGCTGAAATCTATGGATGCGGGTATTATTTTAAGCAATACGTACCATTTATGGCTCCGCCCCGGACATGACATTGTAAAAGAAGCGGGCGGGCTTCATCAGTTTATGAACTGGGACCGCGCGATTTTAACGGATTCCGGCGGTTTTCAGGTCTTTTCATTGAGCAAGTTTCGTAATATAGAAGAAGAAGGCGTACATTTCCGCAATCACTTAAACGGAGACAAGCTGTTTTTATCTCCGGAAAAAGCGATGGAAATTCAAAACGCCCTCGGTTCTGATATCATGATGGCGTTTGATGAATGTCCTCCGTATCCGGCAGAGTATGATTACATGAAACGCTCTGTGGAACGGACCAGCCGCTGGGCGGAACGCTGTCTGGAGGCGCACGGGCGCTCTGATGAGCAGGGACTGTTCGGAATCGTACAGGGCGGAGAGTATGAAGATTTGCGGACACAAAGTGCCAAAGACTTGGTTTCACTTGATTTCCCGGGTTATGCTATAGGCGGATTATCTGTCGGCGAGCCGAAGCACGTCATGAACAGAGTGCTTGAGTTTACAACTCCGCTTTTACCGAAGGACAAGCCGAGATATTTAATGGGTGTGGGTTCACCGGATGCCTTAATTGACGGTGCCATCCGCGGCGTGGATATGTTTGACTGCGTACTGCCGACCCGGATTGCCCGAAACGGCACGGTGTTTACGAATGAAGGGCGCCTGAACATGAAAAACGCCAAATATGAGCGCGATTTCCGACCGATTGACGAAGAATGCAGCTGTCATACATGCAAAAATTACTCCCGTGCTTACATCAGACATTTGATCCGCTGCAATGAAACGTTTGGAATTCGATTAACAACTTACCATAACCTTCATTTTCTGTTACACTTAATGGAGCAGGTCAGACAAGCTATCCGAGAGGATCGTCTTGGTGATTTCCGAGAAGAGTTCTTTGAGCGTTACGGCTATAATAAGCCAAATGCGAAAAGCTTCTAAATAAAAACCATTTTTGAAAGGAGGGAAACAGATGGGTACTTTAGGCACAATCGTTCCTATTATTTTGATGTTTGCAGTGCTTTATTTCCTGCTCATCCGTCCGCAGCAAAAGCAGCAGAAGGCCGTACGCCAGATGCAGGAAGAGCTGAAAAAAGGAGATTCAGTGGTGACAATCGGAGGATTGCACGGCACTGTTGAGTCAATTGATGAAAGCAAGGTCGTCATTAAAACAGGTGATAACACCCGTTTAACATTTGACCGCCGCGCAATCAGAGAAGCTTCTGCTGAATAACAGCGAAGCTCATACATACTAAAAAAGAGCGGAGAATCCGCTCTTTTTTTATTACGCTGATCTGCTGCCCTTCAAATTCACTCCGAAAATCCCGCCCAGCATACTGACTCCCAAAAAGCCGAGATGAAACAAAAGCTGACCGGATGTAAATGATTTTCCGAACCCTAAATATTGAAACAGCAAGATGATTAATGAGAAACAAACGGCGGTTAACGCTCCGATCATCCAGCCTTTTTCTTTTGCTTTGCCGCCGGAAATAAAACCGCCGGCAAATAAAGAAAGAAAAGAAAGCGCGGTGACCAGCCAGCTGAAAGATGACTCTTCCATTGAGGTAACCGTCAGCAGCAGTGAAATCGCCAGACTCGTAAGAAGCATCACTGCAAAGATAGCCACTAAGCCGTACAAGACGCCTTTACCCACTTGTTTTGTTTCTTCCATTTTGATCTCCTCTCCGCTCTGGGCCTGACATATGACAAGCCGGAGCCCGTCTTTTTCTAAATGTATTCTCTGAATGTTCGGATTAGACGTAAAAGCATCATGTTCAGTTCATTTCTTACATAAAACAGAGCGGATCGTAAATGCTATGAACGTTGGAGGTGCGATATGGGAGATATTTTCATTATTACGTTTCGTACGATAGTGCTTTATTTTATCATTCTTGTGATTTTCAGACTGATGGGAAAACGGGAAATCGGAGAACTGAGCATTTTAGACCTTGTCGTTTCCATTATGATTGCCGAGATTGCCGTATTGGCAATTGAAAATGTAGAAGATAAGCTTTTGCATACCATTGTGCCGATCGTCATTTTAATGATTATTCAAGTAAGCCTTGCTTTTATTTCGCTCAAAAGCCAAAAAATACGGCAGCTGCTTGACGGCAAACCCACTATTATCATTAAACAGGGAAAAATCGACGAACGTGCGATGAGGTCGCAGCGCTACAATTTTGATGATCTTCTTATGCAGCTGAGGGAAAATAACATCGAGAGAATCTCTGACGTGTCATACGCCATATTAGAGTCGTCGGGAAAGCTGTCAATCGTCAAAAAGAAAAACAATAAGGATAAGCAGATGGAAACATCGCTTATCGTTGACGGGGTCATTCAGAACGAGCATCTGGACAGAATCGGGAAAGATAAACACTGGCTCGAAAAAAACTTAGCGAAAAGAGGATATCAGGATCTTTCGGAAATATCATTCTGCACGTTTACGGACGGGGCTTTTTTTATTGATCTTAAAGATGAAAAAGGAGAGCCTTAATCGGTTTCACCGCGTCACAAACCGTCCGATGACCGGAATCCGGATCAGCTCCTCCCTTTTAATCAGCCTGAATAACAGCAGAAGCACAATGTATAGTATGACGGTCATGGCAATCCAGCCTGTAAGATTAACAGCCTCTGACCCTGAAAAATGAACGGCGCGCTTTATGAGTCGGCTCACATAACCGCAGATGAATATGACCGCAAAACAGAGCGCGTATTCTTTTATTTTAATGCTGATCGGAAGCACTTTGCTTACAGTGGCTGCATGGAGAAGGGTGACGAGCACCATTCCCGTCACAATCGCCAATGCCGCGCCCATAATGCCCAGAGAAGGCCTGGTCGCCAGCACAAAAATAAGGCCTGTTTTAACAGCGGCGCCGATAAAACTGTTCATCATGGCGGCTCCGGCTAAATTGAGCGCCTGCAGCACCGCTTGAAGGGGCCCCTGAAAATAATAGAGCAGAAAAAACGGCGCCATGACTTTAATAAAAACCGCCGCATTAGTCGATCCGTACATGACGGACATCAGCTCATCAGCGAAAGAGAATAAAATAACCACCGAAATGCCCCCGCTTAAAAGACACAGCCTCATCGCCTGTTCCAGACGGTATTCGACAACCTGCAGCTTTTTTTGCTCCATTCCTTCACTAATCGCAGGAACAAGGGCCGTTGACAGAGAATAGGTTATAAAGCTGGGCAGCGTCAAAACCGTCATGGCAAATCCGGTCAGCTCCCCGTACTGGCTGGTGGCAGCAGCGGTGGCGACTCCTGCAATTGCAAGGCTCTGCGCGACGACAATAGGCTCAAAAAACCAAGACAAGTTTCCGATGAATCGGCTTCCGGTTGTCGGGAGCGATACGCTCATCAGCTGACGAAAGGTCTCTTTTCCATTTGCAATCGATTTGAAAAATTGTTTTCTGATTCTGATTGTTTTTTTAGCTTTGAAACAAATGAATAAATAAATAAGAGAGGCGAGCTCTCCGATGACAGATGAAATCATGGCTCCGGCTGCGGCATATTCAATCCCGTACGGCAGAAACACTGTCGTGCAGACCGCGACAAGTGAAATCCGCACAATCTGCTCAAGCACTTGGGAAAATGCCAGCGGGTTCATATTCTGCCTGCCCTGAAAATAACCGCGCAGCACGCTGGAGATTGCGATAATCGGCACGACGGGCGTAATCGCCAGAAGCGGGTAAACCGTGCGTTGATCAGTCAGCATCGTTTCCGCCATAATCGGCGCAAAGCATAAAAACAGCGGCGTGAAGATGAGACTTAATATCCCGGTGATGGTAAGCGACATCACTAAAATGTGTTTCATTTTCTGCCGGTCCCCCGGGCGCTTGCTTCAGCGACGAGCTTGCTGATGGCAACAGGGAGGCCGAATTGGGTCAAAGTGGTGGCCAAGAAAAATGTCGGGGCAGCCATCATGTACAATCCGACACCTTCTTCACCGATAAACCGGGCGATGACCACCCGATTGACAAAGCCGAGCATTCTTGTAATCATCCCCGCTGCGATGAGAATAAGAGTGCCCCTTAAAAAAGTCTGTTTTGCCATTTTATAACCCCTGCCTTCTCAAACTACCTGGAATCATATACAATAAAGATATGCGCCGATGTCGTCCGAGCATGACAAGTCTTCGAGAAAAAGGGAAAAAGGAGCGAGCGCCCATGGAGAAGCATCCCGCCGAAATGTATAAGGATCATTTGCGGCCTTTTTTGTACAGTAAACTTGAAGAGTTCAAAATTCTTGGATACGATGATGTTGAACACGAGAGTTTATGGTCATACCTAATACATAAAAAGTGGAAACAGAAAAAGGAAATGCCGCTGTATGAATTGGCCGGCGATATTTTATCAGTTAAAATTGGCGATTTTATGAACTATGCAACCGTTGAAGCTTTTAAGTCGTCTAATTGGCTGGAAAGCGATGAAGGTCAGGAAGCTTTGGATGAACTGCTGAGATAATGATTTGACGGCATAGGTTTAAGGAGGAAATACATAATGAAAAAAGGACGCTTGATTGCGTTTTTCCTGATTGTATTATTAATCGGCACAGGGCTGGGGTATTTTACAAAACCGGCTGCCAATAATATTACGTTAGGATTGGATTTACGCGGCGGGTTTGAAGTACTGTACGACGTGCAGCCCGTCAAAAAAGGCGATAAAATTACAAAAGACGTGCTCGTCAGCACGGTGCAGGCGCTGAACCGCCGGGCTAACGTTCTCGGCGTAAGCGAGCCGAACATTCAGATTGAAGGGAACAACCGCATCCGCGTACAGCTGGCGGGCGTCACGAATCAGAACAGGGCGCGCGAAATTCTCTCAACGGAAGCGCAGCTCTCATTCAGGGACACGAATGATAAAGAGCTTTTAAACGGCTCTGATCTCGTGGAAAACGGCGCGAAACAAACTTTTGATCCGACAACGAACGAACCGATTGTCAGCGTGAAACTGAAGGATGCGGACAAGTTCGGTGAAGTGACGAAAAAGGTTAAGAAAATGGCGCCTAATAATCAGCTCGTCATCTGGCTCGATTATCAAAAAGGCGATTCATTTAAAAAAGAAGTCGGCAAAAAACATCCGAAATATGTATCCGCTCCGAATGTGAGCCAGGAATTAAATACAAAGGATGTCACGATTGAAGGCCAGTTCACCGTTCAAAAAGCAAAAGACTTGGCCAATATTTTAAACGCGGGCGCACTGCCTGTGAAACTGACCGAAAAATACTCTACTTCAGTAGGGGCGCAATTCGGACAGCAGGCTTTACATGATACGGTCGAGGCTGGCATCATCGGGATTGCAATTGTTTTCTTATTTATGCTGCTTTATTACAGACTGCCGGGACTCATAGCGGTCATTACGCTTTCTGTATACGTGTATATTACGCTGCAAGTGTTTGACTGGATGCAGGCTGTGCTGACTTTGCCGGGTATTGCGGCGCTCATTTTGGGTGTCGGGATGGCGGTTGACGCCAACATTATCACCTATGAACGGATAAAAGAAGAGCTGAAACTCGGCAAATCCGTCCGCTCAGCTTTCCGTTCAGGGAACAGACGGTCATTTGCGACGATCTTCGATGCGAATATCACAACGATCATCGCAGCGGTCGTGCTCTTTATTTTCGGGACAAGCTCTGTAAAAGGGTTTGCGACGATGCTGATCTTGTCAATACTGACAAGCTTTATTACAGCTGTCTTCCTTTCAAGATTCCTGCTCGGCCTTCTTGTGGAAAGCAGATGGCTTGATCGGAAAAAAGGCTGGTTCGGCGTCAAGAAAAAACACATTATGGATATTCAGAAGACCGATGAAAATACTGAACCGCATACGTCATTCCAGAAATGGAATTTCACGAGCAAACGAAAATACTTCTTTATTTTCTCAAGCGCTGTGACCATTGCGGGAATTATCATCCTGCTGGTCTTTAAGCTCAACCTGGGAATCGATTTTGCAAGCGGTGCGCGGATTGACGTGCAGAGCAATCATGCTTTGACGGCGCAGCAGGTTGAAAAAGACTTTGACTCTCTCGGCATGGATCCGGAAAACATCGTGCTCTCGGGTAAAGAGAACCATGTTGCCGCAGCCCGGTTTGTCGGAGAGCCATCTAAAGAAAAGATCGCTGAAATCAAAACGTACTTTAAGGATAAATACGGAGCTGAACCGAATGTCAGCACGGTATCGCCGACAGTCGGAAAAGAGCTCGCCCGTAATGCCTTATATGCTGTCGCCATTGCATCAATCGGCATCATTATTTACGTGTCAATCCGTTTCGAGTACAGAATGGCTGTCGCCGCGATTGTATCCCTGCTGTATGACGCTTTCTTTATCGTCGCGTTTTTCAGCATTACAAGGCTGGAGGTCGATGTCACCTTTATCGCCGCTATTCTCACCATAATCGGTTACTCGATAAATGATACGATCGTTACATTTGACCGGATACGCGAGCAGATGAAAAAACGCAAGCCGAAGTCATTTGCCGATCTGGAACACATTGTGAATCTGAGTTTGCAGCAAACCTTTACACGCTCGATCAATACGGTCTTAACCGTTGTGATTGTAGTCGTCGTGCTGCTTATTTTAGGCTCATCGTCAATTACGAACTTCTCAGTCGCCTTATTGGTCGGTTTATTGACGGGTGTTTATTCTTCTCTTTACATCGCTTCACAGCTGTGGCTTGTATGGAAAGGAAAAGAATTTAAAGGGAAAAAATCAATCGAAGAGTAAAATGGGAACAGGCTGTCTTGCAGAAGGCAGCCTGTTTTTTAGGCTGCGTTGAACTTAAAACCTGCATTTGCTATAATGACATACGCTTACATAATCAATCATCATTGTAAAAACATGTAGGAGGGTTCTTATGAATGTTCGTGAGTCGGAACTTCCGGGCATCGGCCAGAAAGTCGAAATCATTACGAAAAATCATGATAAAATCAGTATTATTCTTCATGATGACGGCAGAAGAGAGCTCTATTACTTCGATGAGAAAGACTATGACGAGTGCTTGGCATCCGTTGAATTTAACGATGAAGAGGCGAGGCAGATTTCCGCTATTTTAGGCGGGATGACGTATAAGCCGAAAGCGCTGGAATCTGTGGAAGTTGCACTTGATGATCTCGTTATTGAGTGGTTTAAAGCCGAATCCCGCGCACCGGCTGTCAGCCGCACAATCGGAGATTTGGATATCAAGAAGCATTACAACGTCCAGATTATTGCGATCGTTAAGAAAAACCGGCAAAAACAGCTGAGCCCCGGCATTGATACTGTGATTGAAGAAGGGGACACCCTCGTCTTATCCGGTGAAAGAAGCGGATTGAAAAGGCTGGTCCGTGAGCAGTTAACGGCCCGGATTTCCTGAGACCGGGGTTTAATCTCTGGAAAATGAGGGAAAAGATAAGAATTAATAATTGGGGGCTGACGTATGAATAAACAATGGACTATTATATTCGCTTTACTATTTACTCTGATTGTCGCCATTTTTGCTGTTATTAACGTGCGGGCGGTTGAAGTTGATTATCTGTTCGGCACCGCTGAATGGCCGCTGATTTTAGTCATTTTGGGCTCTGTGTTAATGGGAGCGCTGATCGTATTTTCAGCCGGTATATTTCAAGTGATGAAGCTGAAGCGGGAAATTAAAATGCTGCGGAAAGAAAACAGATCCGCCGCTGAATTGCCGGCTGATCCGGACGGCAGAAAACCGGCCGCGCCGCCGGAAGAAATATTGGAAGAGAAAAAAGGATCAGAATAACATTTGAAACCCCTCAGTCCGCTCTAGTATAATAGGGTGGTTGAGGGGTGAATTTATGTTAGCGTCAAAAATGCGCTGGGAAATCCAGCAGCCGGATCAGGAAAAGGTCAAATCACTCACAGAACAATTGGACATAACACCTCTTGTGGCATCGCTGCTTGTAAAAAGAGGTTTTGATACTGCCGAAAGCGCAAGGCATTTTTTACATACAAAGGATGCAGACTTTTATGACCCGTATGAATTAAAAGGAATGCGGGAAGCAGTTGATCGGATAAAGCTGGCGGTTTCTCAAGGGGAACCGATTATGATTTACGGAGATTACGATGCAGACGGCGTTACAAGCACGTCGGTGATGCTGACGGCACTCAGACAGCTGTCGGCGGACGTTGACTTTTATATTCCCGACCGTTTCACAGAAGGCTACGGCCCGAATGAACAAGCTTTCCGCTCCATAAAAGAGCGGGGATTTTCGCTGATCATTACAGTGGATACGGGAATCGCCGCCGTCCATGAAGCTGAAGTCGCAAAAGAGCTGGGCTTAGACGTCATTATTACCGACCACCATGAGCCGGGACCCGAGCTTCCCGACGTATTCGCGATCATCCACCCGAAGCAGCCGGGCTGCAGCTACCCGTTTAAAGAATTGGCCGGCGTCGGTGTGGCGTTTAAGCTTGCCCACGCGCTTACGGGTTCTTTGCCGGAAGCTATGCTGGACTTAGCGGCCATCGGTACGGTTGCGGATCTGGTGCCGCTGCATGATGAAAACAGATTAATTGCGTCACTTGGGATCGAAAAGCTTCGGACGACAAATCGGCCGGGTCTCAAAGCTCTGATTAAGCTTTCCGGCGGGGATATCGGACAAGCTGATGAGGAAACGGTCGGGTTTCAGGTTGCACCGAGGCTGAATGCCGTCGGAAGAATAGAACAGGCTGATCCCGCCGTGCATCTGCTGATGACCGAAGACCAGTTTGAAGCGGAGGAATTGGCTTCGGATATTGACCGGCTGAATAAGGAACGCCAGAAAATGGTGAAAACCATGACCGAAGAGGCTGTTGAAATGGTTCAGCAGCAAGGCGGAAACCCGTCTGCCATTGTAGTGGCAAAAGCCGGCTGGAACCCGGGGGTTGTCGGTATTGTCGCATCGAAGCTCGCTGAACGTTTTTATCGCCCCGCTGTCGTGCTGGGGATAGATGAGGAGCAGGGAATCGCTAAAGGATCGGCGCGAAGCATCAGGGGTTTCAACCTTTTTACGAGCCTTTCACAGTGCAGAGACATTCTCCCTCATTTCGGCGGGCATCCGATGGCCGCAGGAATGACTTTAAAGGCTGAAGATGTGCCGGATTTAAGAGACAGGCTGAATCAATTGGCTGAAGAAACCCTTACGGAAGAGGATTTTATCCCGATTCAGGAGATTGATCTTGTCTGCGGCGTCGAAGACATAACCGTTGAAAGCATTACAGAATTGAATATGCTCTCGCCGTTCGGCATGCTTAACCCTAAACCGCATGTCATGGTGGAAAACGCCGTGCTTGATGAAGTGCGCCTGATCGGAGCGAATAAAAATCACGTGAAAATGACGGTGAAAAATGATGCCGCCGTTCTCGATTGCGTCGGCTTTAACCAAGGAGAGCTGGAAGCCGGAATTGTTCCCGGATCAGCGATTTCCATTGTCGGCGAAATGTCTATTAATGAATGGAACAACAGAAAGAAACCCCAGCTGATGATTAAAGACGCTGCGGTGCTGGAATGGCAGCTTTTTGATATCAGAGGCAAGCGGACGTGGGAAGATACGGTTGCTGCGCTGCCGAAGGAAAAACGGGTGCTCATCAGTTTTAACGAAAAAACTGTCCGAAAACTCCGTGGCGAAGAGCTGCCGGACGAGCTGGCTCAGATCACGTCGGAATCCGAGGCGGAGGCTCTTCCGCTTGACGGAAAGTATGCCGTCTTTCTGGATGTGCCGCCGTCAGAGGAGCGGCTCAAGCGTTTGCTTGACGGGAAGAAGCCGGAACGGATTTATTTTGTTTTTATCAATCATGAAGAACATTTTCTGTCCTCATTTCCATCGCGGAGTGATTTCAAGTGGTTTTACGCATTTCTCTTGAAAAGGGGCAATTTTGACTTAAGTAAGCATGGTTCGGAGCTTGCGAGACACAAAGGATGGTCAATTGACACAATCAATTTCATGACAAAGGTGTTTTTTGATCTCGGTTTTGTTAAAATAGAAGATGGTGTGCTGTCTGTCGTGAGCGGCGCGAAAAAACGCGACCTCGCAGATTCGCAAACCTACCAGGTAAAACAGCAGCTGATGGAATTAGACCAGAAGCTCAATTATTCCGCGGCCCATGAGCTGAAGGAATGGCTGAATAAGCTGATGAACCAAGGTTCAGAGGCTTATGAAAGTACGAGGAGGACATAGAACAGATGGATCTTAAAAAATACGTAACAATTGTGCCCGATTACCCGAAAGAAGGCGTACAATTTAAAGATATTACGACATTGATGGACAAAGGCGACGTATACCGTTACGCCACTGACCAAATTGTTGAATATGCAAAAGAAAAAGAAATTGACTTAGTTGTCGGACCTGAAGCGCGCGGCTTTATTATCGGCTGTCCGGTTGCATACGCTCTCGGAGTCGGTTTTGCGCCGGTTCGGAAAGAAGGAAAACTTCCGCGTGAAGTCATTAAAGTCGATTACGGTTTGGAGTACGGAAAAGACGTACTGACGATTCATAAAGATGCGATCCTGCCGGGACAGCGCGTGCTGATTACTGATGACTTGCTTGCAACAGGCGGCACGATCGAAGCAACGATTAAGCTTGTCGAAGAACTGGGCGGCGTCGTAGCCGGTATTGCATTCTTAATCGAGCTTTCTTACCTTGACGGCAGAGACAAGCTTGACGATTACGATATTTTAACATTAATGAAATATTAACCGCATATGGAAAAAAGCACTCGTGTCAGGGTGCTTTTTTCCTATTATTTCATCATCCTGACAGATTCTTTAGGTGTTTTGAACTTCTGCCCTTTACATCTCTCGTTTTTTTCTTGATAATAAACTAATACAGTTTACATTTAAAAAAGGTGATTCCATGGCGAACGAACAAGTATTGACTGCCGAGCAAGTAATAGATAAAGCGCGCACGTATCTGCCGGAGGAGCAGATTGCGTTTGTTGAGAAAGCTTACCTGTATGCGCAAGACGCGCATCGCGAACAGTACCGCAAATCAGGTGAGCCGTACATCATTCATCCGATTCAGGTGGCGGGAATCCTCGTCGATCTGGAAATGGACCCTTCCACGATTGCGGGCGGTTTTCTGCATGATGTGGTGGAAGACACGGATGTCACCCTCGATGACCTGAAGGAAGCATTTTCTGAAGAAGTGGCGATGCTTGTCGACGGTGTAACGAAGCTCGGTAAAATTAAGTATAAATCTCAAGAAGAGCAGCAGGCGGAAAACCACCGAAAAATGTTTGTCGCTATGGCTCAGGATATCAGAGTCATATTGATCAAGCTGGCGGATCGCCTTCATAATATGCGGACGTTAAAGCATCTTCCGCAGGAAAAGCAGCGGAGAATTTCAAATGAGACGCTGGAAATTTTCGCTCCGCTGGCACATCGGCTCGGGATTTCGAAAATTAAATGGGAGCTTGAAGACACCGCTCTCCGTTATTTGAATCCTCAGCAATACTACAGAATCGTCAACCTCATGAAGAAAAAGCGCGCGGAACGCGAACTTTATGTCGAAGAGGTTGTCAATGAAGTGAAAAAACGCGTCGAAGAAGTGAATATCAAAGCGGACTTTTCAGGCCGTCCGAAGCACATCTACAGCATTTACCGCAAGATGGCGCTGCAAAATAAACAGTTCAATGAAATATATGATCTGCTTGCCGTCCGTATTCTTGTCGGAAGCATTAAAGACTGTTACGCCGTACTCGGCATTATTCATACGTGCTGGAAGCCGATGCCGGGCAGATTCAAGGATTATATTGCCATGCCTAAGCCGAATATGTATCAGTCCCTGCATACGACCGTAATCGGGCCTAAAGGTGATCCGCTGGAAGTGCAGATCAGAACATTTGAGATGCATGAGATCGCTGAATACGGGGTAGCCGCGCACTGGGCATATAAAGAAGGCAAGGCTGCAAACGAAGAAGCGACATTTGAGAAAAAACTGTCCTGGTTCCGCGAAATTCTGGAATTCCAAAACGAGTCTACCGACGCGGAAGAATTTATGGAATCGCTGAAAATCGATCTGTTTTCTGACATGGTATACGTATTTACGCCAAAAGGCGATGTCATTGAACTGCCGTCAGGCTCTGTGCCGATTGATTTTTCCTACAGGATTCACTCGGAAATCGGCAATAAAACAATCGGAGCGAAAGTGAACGGGAAAATGGTGACGCTTGACCATAAGCTCCGGACGGGCGACATCGTTGAAATCCTGACGTCCAAGCATTCGTACGGACCGAGCCAAGACTGGGTCAAACTCGCTCAGACGTCGCAGGCCAAACACAAAATCCGCCAGTTCTTTAAGAAACAGCGCCGTGAAGAAAACGTCGAAAAAGGCCGTGAACTTGTCGAGAAAGAAATTAAAAACCTTGATTTTGAAGTGAAGGATGTTTTAACACTCGAAAACCTTCAAAAGGTTGCCGACAAGTTTAATTTCTCAAATGAAGAGGATATGTACGCGGCTGTCGGGTATAACGGCATTACCGCTTTGCAGGTGGCTAACAGGCTCACTGAAAAAGAACGGAAGCAGCGTGATCAGGAAGAGCAGGAAAAAATCGTTCAGGAAGTCGCTTCCGAGCCGAAACAGTACCCGCAAGGAAGGAAACGGGAAGCGGGTGTGCGCGTGAAAGGCATCGACAACCTTCTCGTCCGTTTGTCGAAATGCTGTAATCCCGTGCCCGGAGACCATATTGTCGGTTTTATTACAAAAGGCCGCGGTGTATCCGTTCACCGCGATGACTGTCCGAATGTAAAAACGAATGCAGCGCAGGAACGTCTGATCCCTGTTGAATGGGAGCATGAATCACAGGTTCAAAGACGCAAGGAATATAACGTTGAGATTGAGATTTTGGGGTATGACCGTCTCGGGCTGTTAAATGAAGTGCTCCAGGCCGTAAATGAAACGAAAACCAACATCTCGTCTGTATCCGGCAAATCCGACCGCAATAAAGTCGCTACGATTCATATGGCGATTTTTATTCAGAACATCAATCATCTGCATAAAGTGGTCGAGCGGATTAAGCAGATCAGAGACATCTATTCAGTCCGACGGGTTATGAACTAAAAGGAGCTTGCTATGAAATTAGTTGTTCAGCGTGTAACAGAAGCGAGTGTGACGGTTGACGGCGCTGTCGCCGGCCGGATCGGACCCGGTATTATGGCGCTTGTCGGTGTCACTCATGAAGATACAGAGGAAGATGCCGCTTACTTGGCGGATAAAATCGTGAATCTCCGGATTTTTGAGGACGAAAGCGGTAAGATGAATTTATCGCTTTTAGATACGGGCGGAGAGATTTTATCAGTTTCCCAGTTTACGCTTTACGGCGAAACGAAGAAAGGGAGACGTCCGAATTTTATGAATGCGGCCAAACCGGATCAGGCTCTGCTCCTTTATGAAAAGTGGAACGAACTTCTTCGGGAAAAGGGAGTCAAAGTTGAAACGGGAATATTCGGGGCCATGATGGATGTTCAGCTGACGAATTCCGGGCCCGTTACATTGATTATGGATTCTAAACAATAAAAAAGCTGCCGTTCGGCAGCTTTTTTTATGATTGAAAATAATGTTCCAATCCGCTTTCAATTCCGTCTGTCACTTTTTCCTGGTAAGAGCCGCTATGTATGATTGTTTCTTCTTGCGGTTGACTGAGATAGCCGAGCTCATACAGCATGGCAGGCCGTTTGTTTTCCCTCAGGACGTAATAATCTCCAAACAGAACGCCGCGATCAGGAATAGGTGAACGCTTCACTACTTCAGAATGGACGTCTGAGGCAAGCTGGCGGTCCTTAGACGGACTGTAATAATAAGCCGTGCTTCCTCTCGTTGACGTATCGGCATAGCTGTCATAGTGGATGCTGATAAAGGCATCCGCATTCCGGTAATGGGACGTTGAAACCCTGGCCTGCAGGCTGATAAATGTATCATCCTGCCTTGTGATATACACGTTTGCCCCGGCCGCTCTCAATTTTCCGGCTAACAGCTTAGCTGTTTTAATCGTTACGTTTTTTTCAAACTTTCCGGAGTAGCCGATCGTTCCGCTGTCTTTTCCTCCGTGTCCGGGATCAACGACGATCGTTTTGTTTTTGAGCGATCCGCTGCCGCCTGACGTGTTGGGAGAAGGTGCTTCTCCTGTTTCTTCACCGCTTTTTGACGTTTGCACGACCCAGTTTGCCACATATGCCGTTTGCCCGTTTTCCAGCCGGACTTCATACCACTTGCCGCTTGAACCGACAATCGGATAGGCTGCGCCTTTATCCGCTCTTTTTACGATAGAAGCGGAAGTCGAGGCTGAGCTTCTTAGGTTGGTGCCGCCGTAAACGATATACGCTTTTTTCGAGGAGCCTGAGCCCTCAGAGCTGTCTCCCGATTCGGACGGGGTGTCCGATGAGTCGGAATCCTTTATGATGTAGTGGCTTGCTGCCCAGCCTTTTTGCCCGTTTGCTTCAATTTTCAGCCAGCCGTGGTCTTCGCTTAAGATGGAAACCTTTGCTCCGCGTGATAATTTAGTGATAATCGCTGAATCATGTGACGCTGCACTTCTGACATTCAATGAAGAAACGCCTACCGTCCCGTTCTTTGAACCGTTTTGGGACGAAGTTGCTTTCGAATCCGATCCGCCGCTGTCCGCGGTGACGTATTCGGAAGAAACCCACCCGCTTGTGCCTTGATAAGAAATATTCACCCAGCCGCTGTTCTTGTCCAGCACAGAAGCATGTGCGCCTTGCGGAAGTTTGCCGATGACTTCATATGATGTCCCCGGGCCTTTTCTGATGCGGAGATCAGGGTCGTTGGAAGTGACCGTTCCGCTTGTGGCGGATGAATGGTCTGCTCCTCCGGCTGTTTTTGATATCAGCCAGGAAACGACCCATCCGGTCTTACCGGGACTCAGCTGAAGCTGTACCCAGTCTCCCTCTTCTTTTGTGATCGGGTATCTTTCCCCTTTTTTCACTTCAGCCTTTATTCCATAGCTCAGGCCGGGACCGCCTCTGACATTGATCTTGTCTGTCGCGATAACCGCTTCTCCCTCAGCGGCGATTGCGGTATGAAATGACGGAAGAAGTGCCGTGATGATGACGCCGCATAAAATAAGAGCAAGAGTTTTCTTATTCATGGCTGTCCTCCTTTCTGAACTAACTAAAATACATTCTTGTATAATATCGTATTTTCCTTGTTGAATGTTAAATAAAAATAAAATGGTTTGTTTATACTAGTTGTAAATACAGCGAAAAGGTGTGCAAATCATGAAATATCAACCAAAAATGGGACGCGCCCTGCACGATGCGGAAGGAAATCTGCACTTCAGTGATCAGAGCGATAAAGAGAAGGCGGGTTTTCTTGAAGAGACGGCGACGGAGTTCGGTCTTTTATCGAAAGATGCAGTCGCAAGGAAAAACAGACGGAATAAAACTTGACAGGGGAGTGCAATCCCATTATTATAATAGAAATTGATGTACATAAGTCAAAATAACGATTTTGAACCGATAATGGAGAAGAGTAGGTCAGAATGCATGGAGAAGAGAGGAACCGTCCCGGGCTGAAAGCGGATCCGCACTGCATCTTTCTCGAAACAACACTCCGGAGGTTCCCTGCTGAACGCTTTAGCGAGTCATTAGGCAGCGGACGTGAACCTGCGTTAACGGTCAGAGCGGGGATGCTTCAGCATTCCAACTAGGGTGGCACCACGGGTATAACTCTCGTCCCTACTATACATGTATAGTAGGAGCGGGGGTTTTTTTATTTGAAGAAAGACATTAAGGAGGCCTGTTACATGGCATATCACATTCCAAGAGGCACACAGGACATACTGCCGGGTGAATCAGACAGATGGCAGTTCGTCGAACAAATTATGAGAGAGACATGCCGCACTTATCAATATAAAGAAATCCGCACGCCGATTTTCGAGCATACGGAATTGTTCGCAAGAGGCGTCGGTGAATCTACAGATATCGTGCAGAAAGAAATGTACACGTTTGAAGACCGTAAAGGGAGAAGCCTGACGCTTCGGCCGGAAGGAACAGCCGCCGCAGTCCGCGCGTTCAATGAAAATAAATTATTTGCGAACCCGGTGCAGCCGACGAAGCTGTATTATGTCGGACCGATGTTCCGTTATGAACGTCCGCAGACGGGGCGCTTCCGCCAATTCTATCAATTCGGAATTGAAGCGATCGGCTCCAAAGATCCGGCTGTGGATGCAGAAGTCATTGCGCTTGCGATGAGTATTTACCGTAAAGCCGGTTTGAAAAATGTCAAGCTTGTGCTGAGCAGCCTCGGTGACCAGGAGAGCCGCAAAGCCTACCGTGAAGCACTCGTCAAACATTTTGAACCGCGCATCGGAGAATTTTGCTCAGACTGCCAGTCACGCCTGCACACAAACCCGCTCCGAATTCTTGATTGCAAGAAAGACAGAGAACATGAACTGATGAAATCGGCACCGTCCATTCTTGATTACTTAAATGAAGAATCAGCCGCTTATTTTGAGAAAGTCAAACAATACTTAAACGATCTCGGCATCCCGTTTGAAATTGATCCGAACCTTGTCAGAGGACTTGATTACTACAATCATACCGCGTTTGAAATCATGAGCAACGCGGAAGGTTTCGGAGCGATTACAACACTTGCCGGAGGGGGCCGCTATGACGGGCTTGTTGAACAGATCGGCGGACCTGAAGCGCCGGGTATCGGATTTGCGATGAGCATCGAACGTCTGCTGGCAGCCATTGACGCTGAGAAAGCAGAGCTTCCCGTCAATCAGGGGATTGACTGCTATATCGTGACGCTCGGAGAAAAAGCGAAGGATTATTCCGTTTCCCTCGTGTACAAACTGAGAGAAGCGGGCATCTCAAGTGAAATCGATTATGAAAACAAAAAAATGAAAGGCCAATTCAAAACGGCTGACCGTCTCGGCGCACGCTTTATCGCGATTTTAGGGGAAGATGAACTTGCCCAAAATAAAATCAATGTAAAAGATGCGGAAACAGGCGAGCAGCGTGAAGTGGTGTTAGACGAGCTGATACAAGTGTTAAAGGCAGATCAAAAGCAGTGAAGGAGAGGAACGCTATGTTTGGAAGAACATATTATTGTGGCGAGATAACTGAAAAATCGATTGGCGAAACTGTCAAACTGAAAGGGTGGGTGCAGAAACGGCGCGATCTCGGCGGCTTGATTTTCATTGATTTGCGCGACCGTTCGGGTATTGTGCAAGTCGTGTTCAATCCTGACGTCTCGAAAGAAGCCCTTGCCGCGGCAGAAGCAATCAGAAACGAATATGTGCTTGATATCGAAGGCACGGTTTCTGCCCGTGAAGAAGGCACGGTGAACCCTAACCTGAAAACCGGTAAAATTGAAATTAAAGCCGAAGCAGTGACGGTGCTCAGCACGGCGAAAACGCCGCCGTTTCCGATCAGTGACCAGGCGGCTGACGTTTCTGAAGACGTCCGGTTAAAACACCGCTATTTGGATTTGCGCCGCCCGGCGATGTTTCAAACATTGCAAATGCGCCATCAAGTCACAAAATCCATCCGCCATTTCTTGGATGAAAACGGATTTCTTGATATTGAAACCCCGATTTTAACGAAAAGCTCTCCGGAAGGCGCCCGTGATTACTTGGTGCCGAGCCGGGTGCATGAAGGGGAATTTTACGCTCTTCCGCAATCGCCGCAGATTTTTAAACAGCTTCTGATGGTTTCTGGTTTTGAGCGGTATTATCAAGTGGCCCGCTGTTTCCGCGATGAAGACCTGCGTGCCGACCGCCAGCCGGAATTTACGCAGATTGATATCGAAATGTCCTTTATGAGTCAAGAAGACATCATGGCTCTGGCGGAAAAGATGATGGCGAAGGTCGTGCTCGAAACAAAAGGCGTCGAAGTATCGCTGCCGCTTCCGCGAATGACATATGAAGAAGCGATGAACAGCTACGGTTCCGACAAGCCTGACACACGCTTCGGCATGCTGCTGACGGACGTATCAGACATTGTGAAAGATACTGAATTTAAGGTGTTCTCATCAGCTGTAGCCAACGGCGGTGTTGTAAAAGCGATCAATGTTAAAGGCGCTGCCGGCGACTACTCCAGAAAAGATATTGATGCGCTCGGCGTTTTCGCCGGAAATTACGGCGCGAAAGGTCTCGCTTGGGTCAAAGTTGAAGCTGACGGCGTAAAAGGCCCGATTGCGAAATTCTTTGATGATGAGAAGCAGGCAAAACTGGCTGAAGCGCTGGATGCTTCTGAAGGCGATCTGCTCCTGTTCGGCGCTGATAAGTTTGAGGTTGTGGCTCAATCCCTCGGTGCGCTGCGCTTAAAGCTCGGTAAAGAACGCGGGCTGATTGACGAAAGCCTCTTCAACTTCCTGTGGGTTGTGGACTGGCCGTTATTGGAGCATGACGAGGAAGAAGGCCGTTTCTATGCGGCTCACCATCCGTTTACTATGCCTGTCCGTGAAGACCTTGATCTGATTGAAACAGCGCCTGAAGATATGAAGGCGCAGGCTTACGACCTTGTCTTAAACGGTTATGAACTCGGCGGAGGCTCCATCCGGATTTTTGAAAAGGACGTTCAGGAAAAAATGTTCGGGCTTCTCGGCTTTACACAAGAAGAAGCGGAAGAGGAGTTCGGATACCTTCTTGAAGCCTTTGAATACGGCGCTCCTCCGCACGGCGGCATCGCGCTCGGTCTGGACCGTATCGTTATGCTTCTTGCAGGCCGTACAAACTTAAGAGATACGATCGCTTTCCCGAAAACGGCAAGCGCAAGCTGCCTTCTTACGGAAGCGCCCGGCGAAGTGAGCGACGCCCAGCTTGAAGAACTTCACCTTTCTGTCAAAAGAAAAGTGAAACAGTAAAGATCAGCAGTTTGTTTCTTGAAAATCAAAATCTGCTGTGATATGATTTTGACAAGTTAAATAAAGTCCTGATGTGTTAGTTGTACACCTAGTTTTGACCGAACATTTTTTTGCTTTGGGAGCCCGTATTTTTAAATGGCGTACATGCCTCTTTTCATTCGGTAAAGAGGACTTACAAGATTTGAAAAAGGGCACCCACCTGCTGAGAGCGGGTTCAAAACGAAGGAAAGCTGCAACGGCACAATTGGGACTTTATTTTTTGTGCGCTGAAACCAGCGGCTTTTTGACAAGCCGAGTTTATAAAACCAGAATGTGGAGTGAGGTTCTTGTTACATCAGTTTTCCAGAAATGAGCTAGCGATTGGAAAAGAAGGGCTGGACACGTTAAAAAACAGCACGGTGGCCGTTCTCGGCGTCGGCGGAGTCGGTTCATTCGCAGCCGAAGCACTGGCGAGGTCCGGAGTGGGACGGATCGTCCTTGTCGATAAAGATGATGTTGACATTACAAACGTAAACCGCCAGCTGCATGCGCTCTTGTCGACGGTGGGACAGCCGAAAACGGACTTGATGAAAGCGCGGATCGCGGATATTAATCCGGATTGCGATGTCGTCGCCTTAAAAATGTTTTATACAGAAGAGACATATGAGCAGTTCTTTGAGTATCCGCTCGATTACGTCATTGACGCGTCGGATACGATTCATTATAAAATTCATCTGATGAAAGAATGTCTGAAACGGGATGTTCCGCTGATTTCGAGCATGGGAGCGGCGAATAAAACAGACCCGACACGCTTTCAGATTGCTGATATTTCAAAAACCCATACTGATCCGATTGCCAAAGTCGTCCGCACAAGGCTTCGTAAAGAGGGCATTAAAAAAGGCGTACAGGTCATTTTTTCTGATGAAAGCCCGATCGTCATCCGTGAAGACGTCAGAAAAGAAGTCGGGAATGATGAAGCGAAAATCCGCAAAGCGCAAATGCCGCCGTCTTCCAACGCCTGGGTTCCGTCAGTGGCCGGCCTGATTATGGGCGGGCATGTCGTGATGGAGCTCTTAAAGGACATCAAGATTAAACGGGTTAAAGATAAATAAAAAGAAAAACAGCCTTCATTAAGAAAGGCTGTTTTTTTATTTGAATCCGCCGCCTGTGCGGACGGTCTGGCCAGTATCAAACAAAAAAGACAAGAACACATGGAGTGTCCTTGCCCGGTTATTTTTTCTTCATCAGTTTTTCATACACTTGCTTTATGGCGGCTTCAAATTTCCCCGTTTGTTTCGGTTTATAGTATTGCTTGTTTTTTAACGGATCGGGCAAATATTGCTGTTCGACCCATCCGTTCTCGAAATCGTGAGGATATTGATAGCCGATCCCGCGTCCTAGCTCTTGGGCCCCTTTATAGTGGGCGTCTTTTAAATGTTTCGGCACATCGCCGAGTTTACCCGCTCTGATATCTTTAAGCGCCTCATCAACGGCTGAGATGGCGGAGTTTGATTTTGGCGAGAGGCATAATTCGATGACCGCATTGGCCAGCGGAATTCTCGCTTCCGGAAAGCCGATCCGTTCTGCGGTCTGAATCGCGCTCAGCACCCGGGGGCCTGCCTGCGGGCTTGCGAGGCCGATATCCTCATAGGCGATCACGAGAAGCCTTCTTGATATGCTTTCAAGGTCGCCGGCTTCGATCAGACGGGCCAAATAATGAAGGGCTGCGTTTGCGTCAGAGCCCCGGATTGATTTTTGGAACGCGGATAAGACGTCATAGTGCGCATCTCCGTCTTTATCATGGGTATAGCTTTTTTTCTGCAGACATTCCTCCGCTGTTTCCCGTGTAATCCGGATCGTGCCGTCGCTTGATTCCTTTGTGGAGAGCACGGCAAGCTCCAGCGCGTTCAAAGCGGAGCGGACGTCTCCTCCGCACCCTTGCGCGAAATGATCCATCGCATCGCCGTCCACCGAAACGCTGTAGGAACCGAGTCCGCGGTGTTCATCTGTAAGCGCTCTTTTCAATGCCTGCTTGATCAGATCGGGTGTTAACGGTTCGAGCTCGAATATCTGGGTCCGGCTTCTGATCGCCGGGTTAATGGCATGATAAGGATTGGCGGTCGTTGCGCCGATTAAAATAATCATGCCGTTTTCTAAATAGGGCAGCAGAAAATCCTGTTTCCCCTTATCAAGCCTGTGCACTTCATCAAGGATTAAAATGACCTGGCCTGACATTTTCGCTTCCTGTACGACAATCTCCATGTCTTTTTTATTATGAATGACGGCATTCAATTTCCTGAAGGCGATGCTTGTCGATCCTGCGATCGCCGTGGCGATGGACGTTTTTCCGATGCCCGGCGGACCGTACAGGATCATGGAGGATAAGTGCTTTGCACGCACCATTCTGCCGATGATTTTATCTTCTTTGACCAGATGTTCCTGGCCGATAATGTCTTCGATATTGGCAGGCCGCATCCGATACGCCAGTGGTTTCATGAACATCTCTCCTTACATATACAGGGTAACGGAAAACGGACGATTAGAAAAGCGAATTGCGGCAGGCCCCGTGTTTCAATGAAAATTAGGATAAGTTATGTTATAATAACAGTTGGTCTATAAGATACTAAACAGATTATTCATATCCATTTACTTGTATAAATTAACAATTAGAATTGACTGGGGTGTTCATATTGAAAATATCGACAAAGGGAAGATACGGGCTCACCATTATGATCGAATTGGCGAAAAAGCACGGAGACGGTCCGACGTCGCTCAAAAGCATCGCCCAAACAAACAGCCTTTCTGAGCATTACTTGGAACAGCTTGTATCACCGCTTAGAAACGCCGGACTCGTAAAAAGCATCAGAGGCGCTTACGGGGGTTATGTGCTCGGCGGGCAGCCTGAAGAGATCACGGCCGGAGATATTATCAGAGTGCTGGAAGGACCGATCAGCCCGGTGGAAGTTCTTGAGGATGAAGAGCCTGCCAAGCGGGAGCTGTGGATCCGCATCCGCGACGCCGTAAAAGACGTGCTGGACAGCACGACGTTAGAAGACCTTGCGAGCTACACGGACGGCGAGCAGGAAGCCTATATGTTCTATATTTAAACCAGAGGTGTAAAAAACAATGGAACGGATTTATTTAGATCACGCCGCGACTTCCCCGATGGATGAGCGTGTGCTTGAAAAAATGAAGCCGCATTTCTTCGGCAGCTTCGGAAACCCGTCAAGCATCCATTCATTTGGAAGAGAGTCCCGGAAATGGGTCGACGAAGCGAGAGCGGACATCGCCCGTGAAATCAGTGCGAAAGAACAGGAAATCATTTTCACAAGCGGCGGCACGGAGGCTGATAATTTAGCGATTTTCGGAACGGCTGCCGCCCGGAAGAATGAAGGAAAGCATATCATTACGACCGCTGTTGAGCATCATGCTGTACTGCACGCTTGCGAAAAGCTGGAAGAAGACGGTTTTGAGGTGACATACCTCATCCCCGGCCCTTCAGGACGGATCAGTGCAAATCAGGTGAAAGAAGCGCTCCGTGATGATACAATCCTTGTTACCGTCATGTATGGCAATAACGAAGTCGGAACCATTCAGCCGATTGACGAAATCGGAGAGCTGTTAAGCGGGCATCAGGCCTATTTTCACACAGATGCCGTCCAGGCATTCGGTTATATGCCGATTGACGTGAAAAAAAGCAGAATTGACATGCTGTCTGTTTCCGGTCACAAGCTTAACGGGCCAAAAGGGACAGGCTTTTTATATGTAAATCAAGAGGTGAAGCTGTCACCGATTCTTCTCGGGGGAGAGCAGGAACGAAAGCGCCGCGCGGGGACGGAAAATGTACCGGGCATCGCCGGCTTAAAAGAAGCGGTCGTTCTTTCAAACCGTGAGCGGGAAGAGAAAACAGCGAAGTTTAAGGAGTTTAAAAACATCATCATGAGCACGCTGGAAAAAGCCGGCGTGACAGCGGAGGTGAACGGAGATGCCGAGAACTGCCTGCCTCATATTTTAAATCTTTACTTTCCCGGTGTGCCGGTGGAAGCGCTGCTGGTCAATCTTGACATGGAAGGCGTTGCCGTCTCCAGCGGATCCGCGTGTACGGCGGGATCCGTTCTTCCGTCCCATGTGCTTACGGCCATGTTCGGAAGTGAAAGCGGCAGACTGACCTCGTCAATCCGTCTCAGCTTCGGCCTCGGCAATACGGCGGAACAAATCGAAACAGCCGCCGAAAAGCTTGCCGACGTCGTTAAACGGCTTGCTTAAAACGGCGGACTTACGTTTTTAATGGAGTGAATGCAAATGGAAAAACGGCCGGAGAATACAAGAGTCGTAGTCGGCATGTCCGGCGGAGTGGACTCTTCTGTGGCGGCCCTTCTGCTGAAGGAGCAGGGCTACGATGTAATCGGAATCTTTATGAAAAACTGGGATGATACGGACGAAAACGGTTTTTGCACGGCGACGGAAGATTATGAAGACGTCATCCGGGTCTGCAACCAAATCGGAATTCCGTATTATGCCGTCAATTTTGAAAAGCAATATTGGGAAAAGGTATTTCAGTATTTCCTTGATGAATATAAAGCCGGAAGAACCCCTAATCCGGATGTCATGTGCAATAAAGAAATTAAGTTTAAGGCTTTCTTGGATCATGCTTTATCACTCGGCGCGGATTACCTTGCGACGGGCCATTACGCCCGTGTGGACAGAAGCACAGGTACAGTGCGCATGCTTCGCGGTCTGGATGAAAACAAGGACCAGACTTATTTTCTGAATCAGCTCAATCAGGAACAGCTCAGCAAAGTCATGTTCCCGATCGGTGATCTGCAAAAAAGCCGCGTGCGGGAAATCGCCAAAGAAGCGGAACTTGCGACAGCTGCGAAAAAAGACAGCACGGGCATCTGCTTTATCGGCGAACGCAACTTCAAAACGTTTCTCAGCCAATATCTCCCTGCTCAGCCGGGCGATATGATGACAATGGACGGAGAAGTAAAAGGGCGTCATGACGGACTGATGTATTATACGATCGGACAGCGCCACGGTTTAGGAATCGGCGGAAGCGGCGAGCCATGGTTCGCTGTCGGTAAAGATCTCGAGAAAAACATTCTGTATGTCGATCAGGGATTCCACAATCCGCTTCTGTATTCCGATAAGATCACGGCGACAAATGTCAGCTGGACGCGTCCCGGTCTGATGGACGGCGGCGAAATGACATGCACGGCGAAATTCCGCTACCGTCAGGAAGATCACAAAGTAACGGTGAAAATGACGGGTGCCGATGAAGCGGAAATCATTTTTGACGGGCAGGTCCGCGCCGTAACGCCGGGACAAGCCGTTGTTTTTTATGACGGAGAAGAGTGCCTCGGCGGCGGAACGATAGATGACGTTTATAAAGACGGAACAAAATTGTGGTACGTATAACACATGTAAAAAACCTCAACTCGCATGTTGGGGTTTTTTAGCGAAAGGAAGTTAAAAATGGATTATAATAAAATCGGAATTGATGCCATGCAGGAGGGCGATTTTGAAAAAGCGGCAGAAGCTTTCACGAAAGCGATTGAGGAAAACGGCCAAGATCCGGTGCCGTACATCAACTTCGCAAATCTGCTTTCTTCAGTGAACGAACTTGAACGCGCGCTTGCATTTTACAACAGAGCGCTTGAATTGGACAATTCAGCGGCGGCCGCTTATTACGGAGCAGGAAACGTATACGTGATGAAGGAATCGTTTTCCGAGGCGAAGGATATGTTTGAAAAAGCGCTTCGCTCCGGAATGGAAAACGGAGACTTGTTTTATATGCTCGGCACCGTTCTCGTCAAATTAGAGCAGCCGAAGCTTGCGCTGCCGTATTTGCAGCGGGCCGTTGAATTAAACGAAAATGACACGGAAGCGCGCTTCCAGTTCGGAATGTGTCTCGCAAACGAAGAAATGCTGGATGAAGCATTGGCGCAGTTTGAGACGGTGATTGAACAGGACCCAAGCCATGCGGACGCATTTTATAATGCCGGAGTCGCTTACGCTTACAAAGAAAATCGTGAAAAGGCGCTTGAGATGCTTGAAGGCGCAATCGGCATACAGCCTGATCATATGCTCGCGCTTCATGCGAAACAGCTTATCACTCAGTCATAACAAAAGGAGGGAAGGCTCGTGGATCAGCTGAACATCGAGGAACAGCCGTATGTAAAAGGCGTCATTCATACGGTCATTTACCACAATGACACCAACCTGTATACAGTGCTGAAAGTCAAGGTTGCAGAAACGTCTGAGGCGATCGAAGACAAGGTCGTATCCGTAACGGGCTACTTCCCTCTGCTGCAAGAAGATGAGACTTACACATTTTACGGAAAAACCGCCACACACCCCAAGTTCGGCCTGCAATTTCAGGCTGAACACTTTAAAAAAGAAATTCCGACCACAAAAGAAGGGATCATTCATTATTTATCAAGTGATCTGTTTGAAGGAATCGGAAAAAAAACCGCGGAAGAAATCGTCAAAAAGCTTGGAGACGGCGCGCTCAATAAAATTCTGGCTGATGCATCGGTGCTTTATGATGTGCCGAAAATGTCAAAAAAGAAAGCGGACAAACTGGCGGGAGAGCTGCAGCGGCATCAGGGGCTTGAACAGATTATGATTTCTCTGAACCAATACGGTTTCGGACCTCAGCTTTCCATGAAAATTTATCAGGCATACGAAACGGAAACCTTGGAGAAAATTCAGGAAAATCCTTATCAGCTTGTAAAGGACGTGGAAGGCATCGGTTTTGTTAAAGCCGACGAACTGGGCGGGAAAATGGGGCTGTCAGGAAACCACCCGGAGCGGGTCAAAGCGGCTATCTTATATACGATTGAATCAACGTGTCTTTCAGAAGGTCATACGTACATAGAGACAAAGCAGCTGATTATCAATACGCAAACGCTTCTGAATCAGTCAGCTGAAGGCGGCCGCGTCACGGAAATGGATGCGGCTGACGGCATCATCGCCCTCGGGGAGAGTAAGGACATCGTCATAGAAGGAGAACGCTGCTATTTTCCGTCTTTGTTTTACGCGGAACAAAACGTCGCAAAACGCGTGCTCGACATTGCGGCCCAGACGGAGTATGCCGATCAGTTTCCTGAATCGGAATTTCTTCTTGCGCTCGGTGAACTGGAAGAACGGATGAATGTACAATACGCTCCGAGCCAAAAGGATGCGATTCAAAAAGCGCTGTCCTCACCGATGCTTTTACTGACCGGGGGACCGGGCACGGGAAAAACGACCGTTATCAAAGGCATCGTCGAATTGTACAGTGAACTGCACGGAGTATCGCTTGACCCCGGTGATTATAAAAAAGATGAAGCATTTCCGGTGCTGCTTGCCGCGCCGACCGGAAGAGCCGCAAAGCGAATGAGCGAATCTACGGGTCTGCCGGCTGTTACGATTCACAGGCTGCTCGGCTGGAATGGCGCTGAAGGCTTTACCTACAATGAAGATCAGCCGATTGAAGGGAAACTGATTATTATAGACGAAGCGAGTATGCTCGATATTTGGCTCGCCAGCCATTTTTTTAAGGCGCTCCCTAAGCACATTCAGCTTATCGTCGTCGGTGATGAAGACCAGCTTCCTTCCGTAGGGCCCGGGCAGGTGCTGAGAGACCTTTTGGCTTCTGAGGTGCTGCCGACCGTGCGTCTGACAGATATTTATCGTCAGGCCGAAGGGTCATCCATCGTTGAACTTGCCCATGATATGAAAAAGGGACTGCTTCCCAAGGGGCTGACCGCGCCGACAAAGGACCGCTCGTTTATCCGCTGTAATTCTTCACAAATTAAAGAAGTCGTGGATCAAGTCGTCTCAAATGCGCTAAAAAAGGGGTATACTTCTAAAGACATTCAAGTGCTCGCGCCGATGTACAGGGGAAAAGCGGGAATTAACGAACTGAACGTGCTTCTTCAAGACATCATGAATCCGCCGAAAGAAAAAAGGCGGGAGCTGAAATTCGGAGATGTCGTCTACAGGACGGGCGATAAAATATTACAGCTTGTCAACCAGCCGGAAAACAATGTGTTTAACGGAGATATCGGCGAAATCGTGTCCATTTTTTATGCCAAAGAAAATACGGAAAAAGAAGACATGGTCGTCGTCTCGTTTGACGGGAACGAAATCACCTTTACAAAAAAGGATTTCAGCCAGTTTACCCACGCTTACTGCTGTTCCATTCATAAGTCGCAGGGCAGCGAATTTCCGATTGTCGTCCTGCCTGTCGTCAAAGGCTATTATCGAATGCTCAGGAGAAATCTCCTTTATACCGCCATTACAAGAGCCAAAAAATTTCTGATTCTTTGCGGAGAAGAAGAAGCGCTTGAATGGGGCGTCAAAAACAATGATGCCACCGTCAGACAGACGTCACTTAAAAACAGGCTCACAGAGCAGACTGAAGAGATGGATGCAGAACTGGCCGCCCTGCAAAAAGAGCTGCCGTTCAGTGTTTACGATGCAAATATCGGAATGGAAGGCATCACGCCTTTTGACTTTATGGAAGAAAAAGCGTAAATAAAACCCGGCGTATGTTCATGCGCCGGGTTTTCGCCTGTGGAAGTCATTTCAAAGTATGGCGCCCGGCTTCTTGGCAAAACCTATACGTGTTCAACAAAAGGTGGTTGATCACACTTTGAGAACATGCCATGCAGCTGAAGGACGAACCGTATATGACGAACACACCCGGCGCAGCCTGGGGATGATATCGGATGTGTGTTTCTCTCTTGACGGCCGGTTTCTCGGTTTCGTGCTTGAGCAGAAACGCCTGTTTCACAACCGCCATCTTTTTTTAGCAGCCAGTGATATAAAAGAGATGGAACAAGAAGCCGTAGCTGCCGCCGAAGCTCACTTGCAGCCTTTGCCGAAGAGCTGTTTCACCTTTGAACAGATTAAGATGCAGCCGGTGAAATCGCCTGATGGTGAAATGTTCGGTTTGCTGGAAGATGTATACTTTTGTTTGGACAAGGGCATAATCGTAGCATATGAACTCTCGGACGGCTTCTTTTCAGATCTGGCAGGCAGACGCCAAGTGCGGCGCGCTGCCGATACGCTTATTGAAGCGGGGAAAGACGGCATCGTCCTGAACGGATAAGAGGTGTAGTCTGTGCTTGTATGTCCGAACTGCAAAAGTAAAGATATCGGCAAAATCGGCGTAAACCAATACTATTGCTGGGGCTGCTTCATAGAGCTGACGGTGGCCAAAGGCAAAATTGCGACACATCAAGTAGAGGAAGACGGCACGTTAAGCAGTCTTGATGATTTGTTTTCTGAAGACGAACGCAGTATCAATTTTTAATGTTGAAAGGAGATACGCGCGATGGGCAGAACAATGACTTCTCTATTGGCTTTAGGAGCTGGAGCCGTTATGTATCGTATGGCTTCTCAGTCCGATATGCTGAATAAAAAAGGTATGAAACGGATGAGAAGACGAGTTATGAAAATGTTCTAAGCAGTAAAAAGGATACTTCTTCGAAGTATCCTTTTTACGTTTGTCTCGCTTCCAGCCGCCTGGCTAGAAGAGATAAGCTGTAATTGACCGCAAAATACATCAGGGCCGCCAGCAGAAAAACCGGGAAAAAATAACCCCCGTCAGCGCTTTGTCCGTTTAAAATCTGCGCATTATGAATCAGCTCGGGCAGAGCGATGACCACCGCAAGTGATGTATCCTTTAATAAAGAAATAAATTGGCTCACAATCGGAGGAGCCATTCGCCTGAGCGCCTGCGGCATGATGACGAGAAAAAGAGTCTGCGTGTAGGTCAGTCCTGAAGAACGCGCCGCTTCAATCTGGCCTTTCTCAACGGATTGCAAACCGCTTCTGATGATTTCTGACAGCATGGCTGATTCAAAAATCGTCAGCGCTGTGATGGCGGCTGCGGTCATTTCCAGTTTGATGCCGATTTCCGGAAGGGCAAAAAACGTAAAGAAAATGATTAACAACAGCGGCAGGTTGCGGATGGTTTCGACAATGGCGGCTATAATGCCAGAGACGGCAGGGATTTTCGCATAGCGCAAAGTGCCGGCGGCAAGCCCGAAAATAAAACTCAGGACAATGGAAATAAACGCAACATAAAGCGTGATCAAAAAGCCGTTCCATAAAAACAGCAGGTGGTCAGGTGTATAGGCGCCGCTAAAATCCATGTTTTTCACTCTCCTTCTTTAATCACTTTTTCCGAGGCGTCTTTCCAAATAATGAACCCCGATGCTGAGCGGTATCGTTAAAATCAAATAAAAAAGCGCCGCAAAGATATAAACATCAAACACGACGAGAGTGCTTGAAGAAACGAGATCGGCCTGATACATCAAATCCAGTCCCGCCACCACTCCGAGAATTGATGAGTTTTTGACAAGGTTGAGAAATTGGTTTCCGAGCGGGGGAATCACGATTTTAACAGCCTGAGGGAGAATCACGTATCTCATCGCCTGACTGTAGGTGAAGCCTGACGATCTGGCCGCTTCCATCTGTCCCTTGGAGACAGTCTGAATTCCGGCTCTTATGGCTTCTGCGATAAAGGCGGACGTATAAATCGTAAGCGCGATCGTTCCCGCCTGAAAGCCGTCCAGTCTCAATCCGGCGTTCGGAAGTCCGAAATAAAAAACGAATGTGATGAGGAGAAGCGGAATGTTCCGGATAAATTCCACATACGCAGTGCTGATCCATTGGAGGGGTTTGAACGTCGTGATTCTCATGACTGCGATCAGAACACCAAGAGCGAAGCTGCCGGCCAGCGCGATGAAGCTCGCAAGCAATGTGTGCAGGAAACCGTCCAGGTACATATCGAAGTTTTCCGTTAAGATTGTAAAGTTCATGTTTTGTCACTCCTTATAAAACGGGGATGAGCATGTCTGCTCATCCCGCGGTCGATTCTATTTTGCCGGTTCTTCTTTAATCCATTTTTTATAGATTTTTCCGTACCTGCCGTCGGCTTTCATTTTTTTCAAAGAGGCGTTGATTTCTTTGACGAGTCCGGATTGGCCTTTTTTAACGGCGATTCCGTAAGGTTCATCGGTGAATGTGCCGCCTGTCAGCTGATATTGTTTATTTTCATCCGCCATGCCGTATAAAATCGCATTATCCGTTGTGAGCGCATCTCCCTGTCCCGCTTTAAGCGCAGTGAACGCTTCGGCGTAATTTTCAAATTCCAGCACTGAGGCGTCAGGCGTTTTTTCCCTGATGTTCTGTGAGGAAGTGGAGCCTTTTACCGCCAATACTTTTGAGCTTTTTCCAAGGTCTTCGGTGCTTTTGATGCGGCTTCCTTTTTTGACGAGGAGGGACTGCCCGGCTTCAAAATAAACGTCTGAGAAATCAACTTCTTTTTTCCGCTCATCCGTTATCGTCATCGTGGCCGTGATGGCGTCGATATCGCCGTTTTGCAGCATCGGAATTCTCGTTTTTGACGTCACTTCTTTAAACTCCGCTTTTTTCTCATCTCCCAGAATATCTTTTGCAATCTGTTTGGCGATATCAATATCAAACCCTTCGATATCCCCGGAGCTTGGGTTTTTCAGTCCGAATAATCTCGTATCCGTTTTAACGCCGAAGATGATTTTGTCTCTGTCTTTAATAGAAGCTAACGTGTCTTTTCCCGTGCCCTTTGAATCCCCGGACGTTTCTTTCCCTCCGCAGGCGGCCAGCATCAAGACGGCCAGCAGTGAGATCAATCCGAAAGATAACCATTTTGTTACGCGTGACATAAGCGTTCCCCCGTTTCTTTTCAGTGATTTAAAATACGGCTTAAGAATAAACGCGCCCTCTCTTCACGCGGGCTTTCGTAAAACTCAGCCGGTGCAGCTTCCTCTAAGATGGAACCGCCGTCGATAAACACGATGCGGTCAGCCACTTCTTTGGCGAATCCCATTTCATGTGTGACGACTACCATGGTCATGCCTTCCTTTGCGAGTGTTTTCATGACATCCAGCACTTCTCCGATCATTTCCGGATCAAGCGCGGATGTCGGTTCATCAAACAGCATCACCTCGGGCTTCATCGCAAGTCCTCTGGCGATGGCGACGCGCTGCTGCTGGCCGCCTGAAAGCTGTGAAGGGTAAGCGTCCGCTTTGTCGGGTATGCCGACTTTTTTCAGGTAATATAAGGCCGTTTCTTTTGCTTCTTCTTTTGATTGCCTGAGCACTTTGATCGGCGCGAGCATAATGTTTTGCAGAACGGTTTTATGCGGATACAGATGAAAATGCTGAAACACCATGCCGATATTGCGGCGGACTTTATTCATATCCGTTTTTTTGTCATGGATGGAGGCGCCGTTTACCGTTAAAACGCCTCCATCAACCGTTTCCAGCTGATTAATGCAGCGGAGAAGCGTGCTTTTTCCGGATCCTGATGGTCCGATGACAACGACGACTTCCCCTTTTTTAATGTGCAGATTAATGTTCTTCAGCACGTGGAACTGTCCGTAGTGCTTATTGACATCCTGAAATGAGATCATGGTCATCCTCCTTAGAAAAACATGCGTCATATTAACTAACAGTTATGGAAATTTCTTTAACGTTACGATGATTATACAAATTTCCGGAAAATATATTCAAACTTTTTAGTAATTTCAGATAATTAATTCCGTCATGAGGTCTGCGACATAAGGCGGACTTTAGGAAACGGGAATAATTCCGGCTTTCTGTCAAAAGATAAAGCAAGAGGTGAAACATCATGCTTCAAAAACCGCTGCAGCTCTTAATGTGGACGGCTGTATGTCTGCTCGTTTTGTTAACAGTGTATGTCTTTTGTATGCTCGATATGTTATGGTCACCCGTATGGCTTGTTATAAAATCTCTCTTTATTCCTATATTCATTGCAGTATTTATTGCTTATCTTTTGCTTCCGATTACTGAATGGCTTCATAAGAAAGGGATGCCTAGAACTTTAAGCCTGCTTCTGATTTATTGCCTGTTTTTCGGCGGAATCGGCTGGGGGGCTTATAAAGGGGTTCCTGTTTTAATTGAACAGCTGCAGGATCTGTCTGAGAGCATTCCCGGTCTTGCTGAAAACTACAACATCATGCTGAGGCATCTGCATAATCATACGGATCATTGGCCTGACGGCATGCACCATCGGATGGATAAAATGATTCAGCAGACAGAAACGTTTCTTGCCGGCACGATTGAGAGCACGATCAGAAGCATCCGTTTCGTGCTTGATTATATCCTGATCGCGGCGACGATTCCTTTTCTCGTTTTCTATATGGTGAAGGATATAGACGTCATGAAAAAGACGGTCTGGTATTTGACGCCGAAGTCTTGGAGGAAAAGGGGGAGTGAATTTCTGCGGGATGTGGACGACTCTCTCGGCGACTATATCCGCGGGCAGGTTCTCGTTTGTTTTTTGCTCGGATTAATAGCCGGCGTTTCTTTCTGGCTGTTCGGCCTTCCTTATCCGCTGATCTTAGGTCTTGCCATCGGGATTACGAATGTCATACCGTATTTCGGTCCGTTTATCGGCGCTGTTCCGGCGCTGCTCCTTTCGCTGGCGATTTCTGCTAAAGCTGTGATCATCGTAATCGTCACGATTTTTATTCTTCAATTTATAGAAGGAAACATTTTGAGCCCGCTCATTGTCGGGCGCAGTCTCAGAATGCATCCCGTCGTGATTATGCTTGCACTTCTTGCCGGAGGAGAGCTTGCGGGCATTCCCGGCATGATTCTCGCTGTTCCTGCAGCAGCCGTTTTAAAAGTGACGGCCATTCACTTTTTGCGGATCAGGACGGAACATTGACATTCGGGTTCTGCTTGTCTATAATTTCGAGTAGAATACATACGAATCTCGAGTGACGGATATGAGTACGCCGAAGCCCTGTTTAAGAGAGAAGCTCCGATACGCTGAAAGGAGCTTCAGCAGAAGATCGGCCGAAGCTAATCCTGAGTGCAGTTAAAGGCTGCCGCAGTCCTGCGTTACGGGATGAAAGGTGACGGGCCTTTTTCGGCCTGTAATCAGGGTGGTACCGCGAGACAGCTCTCGTCCCTGTGTGAACGCATGGTTTGCATAGGGAGAGGGCTTTTTTGCTGTCGCGAAAGAGAATTTCGGGTAGTGATAAGGAGGAATATAGATGAAACACTTAACTTCTGCTGAAGTGCGTCAAATGTTTTTAGATTTTTTTAAAGAAAAAGGCCATGCCGTTGAACCGAGCGCCTCATTGGTTCCGCATGAAGATCCGTCTTTATTGTGGATCAACAGCGGCGTTGCGACGCTGAAAAAATACTTTGACGGCCGCGTTGTGCCGGAGAATCCGAGAATTGTGAACGCGCAAAAATCAATCCGCACAAATGATATTGAAAATGTGGGAAAAACGGCGCGCCACCATACGTTCTTTGAGATGCTCGGAAACTTTTCCATCGGCGATTATTTTAAAGAAGAAGCCATCACGTGGGCATGGGAGTTTTTAACGAGCGAAAAGTGGATCGGCTTTGATCCGAAGCTGCTGTCTGTAACGGTTCACCCTGAGGATGAAGAAGCTTATACGCTATGGGCGGAAAAAATCGGCGTTCCGGAAGAAAGAATCATCCGCCTGGAAGGAAACTTCTGGGATATCGGCGAAGGCCCGAGCGGACCGAATACGGAAATTTTCTATGACCGCGGCGAGAAGTACGGCAATGACCCGTCAGATTCTGAATTATATCCGGGCGGCGAAAATGATCGTTATCTTGAAGTGTGGAACCTGGTATTTTCAGAGTTCAACCACAATCCGGACGGCACGTACACACCGCTTCCGAAGAAAAACATTGATACGGGCATGGGGCTTGAACGGATGGTCTCCGTTATTCAAGACGTTCCGACAAACTTTGACACTGATTTGTTTATGCCGATTATTGAAGCGGCAGAGCGCATTTCCGGAGATGCTTACGGAAAGGATGCAGTGAAGGACACAGCCTTTAAAGTAATTGCCGATCATATCAGAACGGTCGCATTTGCGGTAAGCGACGGAGCTCTGCCGTCAAACGAAGGGCGCGGGTATGTTCTGAGACGCCTCCTTCGCCGGGCTGTGCGATACGCGAAAACAATCGGTATCAGCCGTCCGTTTATGTATGAGCTGGTACCGACTGTTGCTGGAATTATGGACGCTTTCTATCCGGAGGTGAAAGAAAAGCAAGAGTTTATCGCCAAAGTCATCAAAACGGAGGAAGAGCGCTTCCATGAAACATTGAACGAAGGTCTTGCCATTTTATCTGACGTAATAAAGAAAGAAAAGGAAAAAGGCAGCGGCATCATCTCCGGAAAAGACGTATTCAAACTGTACGATACGTACGGATTCCCTGTTGAATTGACGGAGGAATACGCGGAAGATGAGCAAATGAAGGTTGATCATAAAGGCTTTGAAGCCGAAATGGAAAAACAGCGTGAACGGGCGAGAAATGCGCGCCAAGATGTAGGAAGCATGCAGGTGCAGGGCGGCGCATTGCGCGACATTACTGCAGAAAGCACGTTTGTCGGCTACAGTTCCGTAAAAGCTGAAGCGAAGGTGATCGAGCTTCTTCATGACGGGCAATTAATCAGCGAGGCGCATGAAGGGGATACCGTTCAGATTCTTCTTGATGAAACGCCTTTCTATGCTGAAAGCGGCGGACAGATCGGTGACAGAGGAGTGCTGAGAAGCGCACAGGCTGTCGTAACCATTAAAGACGTGAAAAAAGCTCCGAACGGCCAGCATGTCCACGAAGGCACAGTGGATAGCGGCACGATTCAAAAAGGCGCAAGCGTCACGGCTGAAGTTGAAGATCAAATGAGAAGCGGCGTGGTGAAAAACCATACGGCAACCCACCTTCTGCATCAGGCGCTGAAAGATGTTCTCGGCACACATGTCAACCAAGCCGGCTCACTCGTTACCGAAAACCGTCTGCGTTTTGACTTCTCTCATTTCGGTCAAGTGACGAAAGAAGAACTTGAACGCATTGAAGGAATCGTCAACGAAAAAATCTGGGAGAGCATTCCGGTAGCGATTGATCTGAAACCGATCAATGAAGCAAAAGAAATGGGCGCAATGGCCCTGTTCGGCGAGAAATACGGCGATATCGTCCGCGTCGTACAAGTCGGAGATTACAGCATTGAGCTTTGCGGCGGATGCCATGTTACGAATACGGCTGAAATCGGCCTGTTTAAAATCGTATCCGAATCAGGGATCGGCGCAGGTACGCGAAGAATTGAAGCCGTGACAGGAAAAGGCGCTTATCAGGAAATGAACAGCCAGCTCAGCCTCCTGCAGCACGCTGCGGACGAGCTGAAATCAAATGTAAAAGACGTGCCGAAGCGAATCCAGTCTCTTCAAGCGGAGCTGAAAGAAGCGCAAAGAGAAAATGAATCATTGCTCAGCAAACTCGGCAATGTGGAAGCCGGAGCCATTCTGTCTAAAGTAAAAGACATCGGCGGCGTAAAAGTGCTGGCTGAAAAAGTAAACGCGAAAGACATGAACCACCTTCGCACAATGGTGGATGACCTGAAGGCGAAGCTCGGTTCTGCGGTCATCATTCTCGGCGCCGTGCAAAATGACAAAGTCAACCTGTCAGCGGGCGTAACAAAAGACCTGATCGAAAAAGGCCTTCACGCCGGCAAAATGGTCAAACAAGCGGCAGAAGTCTGCGGAGGCGGAGGCGGAGGCCGTCCGGACATGGCGCAGGCCGGCGGAAAGCAGCCTGAGAAATTGGAAGAGGCGCTCGCATCTGCGGAAGATTGGATAAAATCCGTTTTATAATCCTTTCAACTAGTGTAGAATGAAGATAAGATGAGGACCTCAGGCTGAACTTTGCCTGCGAATTTGGGAAAGAGGTGCAAAACGGTGAGCTCGTTTGATAAAACGATGAAATTTAATTTCTCCGATGATTCTGCTGAAACAAACGTCGAAGAAGTGCTGATTACAGTATATGATGCGCTTCAGGAAAAGGGGTACAATCCTATCAACCAGATTGTCGGATACTTGCTGTCTGGAGACCCTGCATACATTCCTAGGCATCGCGACGCCCGAAACTTAATTCGCAAATTGGAACGTGACGAATTAATTGAGGAATTGGTAAAATCCTATCTAGAACAGCATAAAGAGGCGTAAATACACTCATGAGAATATTGGGACTTGATCTGGGAACGAAAACACTCGGCGTCGCTTTAAGCGATGAGATGGGCTGGACCGCTCAGGGCATTGAGACGATAAAAATAAACGAAGCTGAAGGAGATTACGGTCTGGACCGTTTATCCGAGCTGATGAAAGACTATAATGTAGAGAAGGTCGTGCTCGGTTTTCCGAAAAACATGAACGGGACGATCGGTCCGAGAGGCGAAGCCAGCCAAACATTTGCGAAACTGCTTGAAACAGCGTACAATGTCCCTGTTGTGCTGTGGGACGAGCGTCTGACGACGATGGCGGCTGAAAAAATGCTGATCGCGGCTGACGTCAGCAGGCAAAAACGAAAAAAAGTCATTGATAAAATGGCGGCTGTCATGATCCTTCAAGGATATCTGGACAGTTTAAACTAAGAGGTGAAAGAAATGGAACACGGCGAAAAACACATTACAATTGTCGATGATCAAGGTAACGAACAGCTTTGCGAAGTTCTGTTTACATTTGAAAACGACACATTCAACAAATCTTACGTTCTTTATTATCCGATTGATGCTCAAGACGATGATGAAATCGAAATTCACGCTTCAAGCTTCGAGCCGAACGAAAACGGCGAAGACGGCGAACTGATGCCGATTGAAACTGATGAAGAGTGGGAAATGATCGAAGAAACGCTGAATACGTTTTTAGCGGAAGAAGACGAAGAATAAAATGAACAGAAAAAGCCGGAGCGCATATGCCGCTTCGGCTTTTTTTGTAATAAATTGCCGAATGCCCGCGAATCATGTAGTATAAGAGCTGTTGGGAGGAAAATACTTGTATGAATATCAATCAGACTAAACATTCATTTCTGCGCAAAAACAAAAAAACGACGATAATACTGTCCTCCGTGATCGCTCTGATCATCATCATTTGCGGTGCTTTTTTCTATGGAAAATCTCTGCTGTCCCCGGTTGACAAAGGCAGCAAAACGACAGTTAATATTAATATTCCGAGCGGTTCTTCGGTTTCGGCAATCGCCGGAATTCTTGAGGATCAGCATGTCATCAAAAGCAAAAAAGCATTTCAGCTGTATGTGAAGTATAAAGGTGCTTCCGGATTTCAGGCGGGATTTTACCATCTGAATAAAGGAATGGACGCGGATGCGATTATCAAAAAACTGACCGCGGGATCTGCGGGGTATGCCTTTCAGATCACCGTTCCCGAAGGAAAACAGCTGACACAGATTGCCGACGCGATCGCAAAAGAAACATCATATTCAAAAGAAGAGATCATGGCAAAACTGGACGACAAAACATTTATCGACAAACTGAAAAAACAGTTTCCTGATACAATAACGGATGCTCTTTCAAACAAGAAGCTTAAGCATCCGCTCGAAGGCTATTTATATCCGGCCACATATCCGTTTAATGATCCGGATGCATCGCTTGATAAGATTTTGACGGCAATGGTTCAGGAAACAAACACCCGAATCGAAACATATAAATCTGAACTGGGAAAAAAGAAACTTTCCGTCCATAACGCCCTGACGATGGCATCGCTTATCGAAGAGGAAGCCACTGCCAAAGCCGACCGTCACAAAATCGCAAGCGTCTTTTACAACAGACTTGCAGAAAAAATGCCGCTGCAGACTGACCCGACGGTATTATATGCGGCCGGCAGGCATAAGAGCCGGGTCTTCTACAAAGACCTGAAAATTGATTCTCCGTTTAACACGTATAAACATAAGGGGCTGCCGCCGGGACCGATTGCAAACGCCGGGGATTCATCGTGGGAAGCGGCTCTTAACCCTGACAAAACGGATTATCTCTATTTCCTGGCAAAATCTAACGGTGAGGTCGTATTCACGAAAACATTAAAAGATCATAATAAAGCGAAGGAAAAGTATATTTCCAAAAAAGACAGTGAATAAAGGAGGGCAAAAGCTCTCCTTTTATTCCATTCTGAAAGGTTTTATGATAAAATATATCGGGTTGTTTACTTATGGATAAAGAAGTGTCTTAAGAGAGTGTCCCCGCGGATTCGTCAGGGGCACTCCTTTTTAGAACGGAGGCTGTTTGCCGTGAATGATCGGTATGAACAAATAAACGAGTATATAAACGCGATGCTGAAGCCTCGGCCTGATAAAGTGAAAAAGCTTGAAGCCTATGCAAAAGAGCACCATGTTCCGATTATGGAAGAAGCGGGCATTGAAGTGCTGCTTCAAATGCTGTCGATTCAACAGGCGAAAAACATCTTGGAAATCGGCACGGCAATCGGATATTCGGCTATACGGATGGCGCTTGAACTTCCGGATGCGGATATTTACACGATTGAACGGGACGACAAACGCTATGAAGAAGCTGTGAACAATATAAAAGACTTTGAAATGGAAAATCGGATTCACGTACTGTACGGGGATGCGATTGAACTTTCTGAGTCTGTCCGTGTCACGGCTCCTTATGATGCCATTTTTATCGATGCGGCAAAAGGCCAGTACACGAACTTTTTTGAGCTCTATGAACCGATGCTTGCGCCGGATGGGGTCATTTTCACAGACAATGTTCTGTTTAAAGGGCTGGTGGCGCAAGATCACTCGGAAATTGAGCCGAAAAGAAGACGGAAGCTTGTTGAAAAAATTGATCAATATAACCAATGGCTGATGAACCGGCCTGACTATCAAACGGTCATACTGCCGGTCGGAGACGGCATCGCCATCAGTAAAAAGAAGAGGTGAATGATCATGAAAAAACCTGAACTTTTGGTGACTCCGACTTCCGTACAGGATATTCTTCCGCTCATTCAAGCGGGGGCAACGGCGCTGTTAGTCGGAGAACAAAGATACGGCCTGAGACTGGCCGGGGAATTTTCAAGAGAAGATATTAAAGAAGCCGTAAAAACAGCTCATCAGGAAGGCGCGAAAGTGTACGCTGCCGTCAATGCTATTTTTCACAATGAAAAAGTGGACGAGCTGAACGGCTATCTTGCCTTTTTGCAGGAAGCCGGCGTGGATGCGGCTGTTTTCGGTGATCCGGCCGTTTTAATGGCGGCGCGTGAAGCGGCTCCCGGGCTCAAACTGCACTGGAGCACGGAAACAACGGGAACCAACTACTATTCCTGCAATTACTGGGGACGCAAAGGCGCACGGCGCGCAGTGCTGGCAAAGGAATTAAATATGGACAGCGTCATTGACATAAAAGAAAACGCCGAAGTGGAAATTGAAATTCAAATCCACGGCATGACGTGCATGTTCCAATCTAAGCGTTCACTAGTGGGCCATTACTTCGAATACCAGGGAAAAGTCATGGACATCGAACAGAAGAAAAAAGAAGCGGGCATGTTTCTGCATGACAAAGAACGGGGCAATAAATACCCGATTTTTGAAGACGAAAACGGCACGCACATCATGAGTCCGAACGATGTGTGCATGATTGATGAATTAGAGGATCTGATAGACGCCGGCATTGATTCTTTCAAAATCGACGGAGTTTTGAAGTCTCCTGAATACTTAACCGAAGTGACCCGCATGTACAGAGAGGCAATCGATTTGTGCATCGAAAGCCGCGAGACATACGAAGAGAAAAAAGAGAGCTGGATAGAGCGGATTGAAAGCATTCAGCCTGTGAACAGAAGCATCGACACAGGATTCTTCTTTAAAGAAACGGTCTATTAAAAAGGAGGGTGCAACGGATGACAGCCGTAAATCAAACCATTTCCAAAGTCGTAAACGGAAAACGCGTCATTACGAAAAAACCTGAACTTCTTGCTCCGGCAGGAAACCTTGAAAAATTAAAAATTGCCGTTCATTACGGGGCGGACGCGGTTTTTATCGGAGGACAGGAATACGGGCTCCGCTCTAATGCGGATAACTTTTCTATAGAAGAAATTGCAGAGGGCGTAGAATTTGCCAAAAAATACGGGGCGAAAATATATGTGACAACAAACATTTTCGCCCATAATGAAAATATGGACGGTCTGGAAGAATACTTAAAAGCGTTGGGAGACGCAAAAGTTGCCGGAATTATCGTCGCTGATCCGCTGATTATTGAAACATGCCGGAGAGTCGCCCCGGACGTAGAGATTCATCTCAGCACACAGCAGTCCCTTTCCAACTGGAAAGCGGTGCAGTTCTGGAAAGAAGAAGGTCTTGACCGTGTGGTGCTTGCCCGTGAAACGAGCGGACTGGAAATTAAAGAAATGAAGGAAAAGGTGGATATTGAAATTGAAACCTTTATCCATGGCGCCATGTGTATCGCTTATTCAGGCCGATGCGTGCTGAGCAATCACATGACGGCCCGTGATTCCAACCGCGGAGGCTGCTGTCAGTCGTGCCGCTGGGATTATGACCTGTATCAGACAGACGGTGCAAACGCGGTCGCGCTCTATGACGAAGAAGACGCTCCGTTTGCAATGAGCCCGAAAGATTTAAAATTGATTGAATCTATACCGCAAATGATCGAGATGGGCATCGACAGTCTGAAAATTGAAGGCCGGATGAAATCGATTCATTACGTTGCGACGGTTGTCAGCGTGTATCGCAAAGTCATCGACGCATACTGCGCTGATCCTGAAAACTTCGTCATTCAAAAAGAATGGCTTGATGAGCTGGACAAATGTGCAAACCGGGATACTGCGCCTGCTTTCTTTGAAGGCACGCCCGGTTTTGAGGAGCAGATGTTCGGCGAACACGGAAAGAAAACAACATTTGATTTTGCCGGTCTCGTGCTCGCATATAACGAGGAAACTCAAATGGTGACGCTCCAGCAGCGCAATTTCTTTAAACAAGGTGACGAAGTTGAATTTTTCGGTCCTGAAATTGACAATTTCACATTCACCATCGGCACTATTTGGGACGAAGACGGAAACGAGCTTGATGCTGCCCGCCATCCCCTGCAAATCGTTACATTTAAAGTAGACAAAAAGATTTATCCGAGCAACATGATGAGAAAGGGGAAGTAATCCCAATGGGTAAGAGTCCTGTAGTTATAGGCATCGCCGGAGGTTCCGGATCAGGAAAAACAAGCGTCACCCGTTCCATTTACGAACAGTTTAAAGGACACTCGATTTTAATGATCCAGCAAGACCTTTATTATAAAGACCAAAGCCATCTTCCGTTTGAAGAAAGGCTCAACACAAACTATGATCATCCGCTCGCATTTGATAATGACTATTTAATCGAGCATATTCAAGAGCTTTTGAATTACCGGCCGATAGAAAAGCCGATTTATGATTATAAACTCCATACGCGTTCTGAGGAAACCATTCCGGTTGAGCCGAAGGATGTCATTATTTTGGAAGGCATTCTCGTTCTTGAAGATAAAAGGCTTCGCGACCTCATGGACATAAAACTTTATGTCGACACGGACGCGGATCTCCGTATCATCAGACGGATTATGAGAGATATTAACGAAAGAGGCCGTTCTATTGATTCTGTCATCGAGCAGTATGTATCCGTCGTCAGACCGATGCACAATCAGTTTGTTGAACCGACGAAACGCTACGCGGACATCATTATTCCGGAAGGGGGCCAAAACCACGTCGCGATCGATCTGATGGTCACGAAGATTCAAACGATCCTTGAACAAAATGCAATTTTGTAATACCATAGCATAGACATAAATAACTCAGACCATATTATGTATAGGCTGGAAGGGAATGAGACAGTTCCCTTCTTTCCCTGTTTATAAACCGAAACATTTGCAGAAAACACACATTCAGTTTAAGATAAACAGTACCTATATGGGAGAGAAGAACGAGGACTGCCCTGTGTTCTCATTCTTGATTTTTTCGTTTATGCTCTCATACATAATCACACGTTATTGTTGAGGGACAACCACCAAGGAGTGAAGGAACATGGCACAAGAAAAAGTTTTTCCGATGACTCAAGAAGGAAAACAAAAACTTGAACAAGAATTAGAGCAATTGAAAACGGTTAAACGTAAAGAAGTAGTAGAACGCATCAAAATCGCAAGAAGCTTCGGAGATCTGTCAGAGAACTCTGAGTATGATTCTGCAAAAGAAGAACAGGCATTTGTGGAAGGGCGCATCACGACGCTTGAAAATATGATCCGCAATGCGAAAATCATCGAGGACGACGGCGGTTCAAATGTTGTCGGTTTGGGAAAAACCGTATCATTCATCGAATTGCCTGACGGTGAAGAAGAATCTTACACGATCGTCGGAAGCGCTGAAGCTGATCCGTTTGAAGGGAAAATCTCAAACGACTCGCCGATTGCCAAAAGCCTGCTCGGCAGAAAAGTGGACGAAGAAGTGACTGTTCAGACGCCGGGCGGAGAAATGCTCGTGAAAATTGTGAAAATTTCATAAGATCCGTTTAACAATGAAACACCTCGTCCAAAATATGGATGAGGTGTTTTTTATGATCGTATCAAAAAGGCTGAAAACGGCCGTGATTTGTTTTCTGCTCGTGTTTTTCTTTTTGCTTGCCAGGCTGGCTGAAATTCAGCTGTTTTTTACAGAATCTTTTTCAAAATCTAATATTAATCTGATTCAGGAAAGCGTCAAGCAGCGGACTGAAGAAGTCCTTATTTCAGACGGACGCGGTTCTTTTCTTGATCGGAACGGCAAAGAGCTGACCGGAAAAAAGCAGCCTGCCGTCGTTCTGTTTCCCTTTCTCGTGACGCAGGATTGGCCGATTGACCGGGTATCCGCCATTCTCGGGATGAAACAGGATGAGCTCAGGCAGCTTCTCACGGAAGCGAAAAAACCGGTGATCCTAAACAGCAGAAAAATAAAACATCTGACGAAACAATCCGTGTCAAATATCAATTCTTTGAAATATCCCGGCATTTACGGCGTATATATGAAAGACAGCAAAGAAACAAACATAGCCGCTCATCTGTTGGGCGCGACAAATCAGGACCCGGAGCTTTTGAAAAAGAAATATCCCGGCCGTAAGGAACTGCCGATCACGGCAAAAATCGGGACAAGCGGGATGGAACGGACGTTTGATGAGTTTTTGCTGGCGGATCAGGACACAAAACTTTTGTATCATGTCGACGGAAGGGGAAACCCTTTATTCGGAATGGACGTCAAATATACGGCAGAAGCAAACGCGTTTTATCCGCTGCAAGTCAAAACCTCCATCGACCGCAATATTCAAAAAGCAATGGAAGATGTATTGAAAGACCGCGGGTTAAAAAAGGGGGGAGCCGTCCTTTTAGACATTGAAAAAAGCAGTGTGCTCGGAATGGTTTCAAAGCCTGACGCCGACATGTCAAAGCAGCAGACACTGCAAAATTACATGCTGACGCCGATTTATCCGGGATCCGTGTTTAAAACGGTGGTCGCCGCAGCCGCAATTGAACAAAATGAAGTGAAGCCGGGCACATCCTTTAACTGCAGTCTCAATCTGTACGGAGAGCCGGGTGACGACAAAGGCACGCTCAATTTTGGAGAAAGCTTTGCCCAAAGCTGCAATTATACGTTTACAAGCCTTGCGGAAAAATTGGTCAAAAAAGATGACTCCGCTATTGAAAACATGGCGGAAAAACTCGGTCTCACACAGCGGGCGGGCTGGGAAGGCAAGCTGTACCGGGAAGACGGATTCAGGCAGCTGTATAATGAAAAAAGCGGCGTCATTTGGGGAGATGCCAAAGATAAAACCGTCAAAAGAGCAGTAGCCCAGACGGCGATCGGACAGAAAAACGTGAAAGTCACCCCGCTTGAAGTCGCCAATATGATGGCGACGATCGCGCGCGGCGGCGAAAAAAAACAAGTCAAAATCGCGGACAAAATCGAATACAAAAACGGAACGACGATGGCGTCATTCAAAGATCAGCCGTTAAAGGGGAAAACGATCGATAAATATACGGCCCAGCAGCTTCAAAAAATTCTCAGAGAAGTCGTCACTTCACCGAAAGGAACCGGCAGAAGATTTCAAGATCTGCCGTATGCGGTGGCGGGAAAATCCGGAACGGCCCAGACGGGAATGTTTACAAAAGATAAACAGACGCTTTACAACAAATGGTTTGCGGGATACTTTCCCGCGGACAAGCCGAAATACGCTCTCGTTGTGCTGCACATGGACACGCCGGGAGATAAGGCTCTGACAAATACAGTGTTTTATGATATTGTTAAAAAGGTACATGAAAATGAAACAAATCAGACATAGAACAACCGCTCAGCCCATGTTAAAATATATGCTGAGCAAGAGTGGGATAAAGGAGTGCAGAATGATTGAGCAATAAACAATCTCGTTTTGAAAACCGTGATAAGCGCAGAAAAGCAAATCTGGTGCTTAACATTTTAATTGCTATCGTATCTATTCTTATTGTCGTCGTTGCAGTCAGCCTCTTCATCAACAGTCCGTCCAGCGACGTGAGCCAGAAGCAGGAAACCCCTGCATCAGGCAAGACGAAGCAGACATCAGATGAGGACATAAAAGACAGCAAAAAAGATACGGCCTCAGACGATGACAAAAAAGATAAACAGGATAAGGACAAATCCGATTCATCTTCAGACTCTGACAGCAAAAAAGACGATGATTCATCAAAAAGTGATGACAGCAAAAAAGCCTCTGATTCAAGCGGCCCTTTTAAAGGAGCAAAAATAACAGAGGGCGGCTCATCCAGCGATGTCGATAAAACAATTGTTAACTCAAAATGGAAACCAGTCGGCACAAAGCAGACGGGAGAACATGCGGCGACGTATGACTCAAGCTCCGAAGACTGGTCCGAAATGCTTGACGCCATCTCTTACGCAACCGGCGTGTCAAAAGATCACATGACAGTGCTGTGGCTCGGAAACAATGGAAGCCCGCAAGATGCGAAGGGTAAAGTTTTAGACAAAACGAACGGCAAAAAGTATCAGGTCACCATCACTTGGGAAGACAAAAAAGGCTGGAAGCCGACAAAAGTAGAAACCTTAAAATAACCGCAAAAAAGCAGCTGACTCTTCAGCTGCTTTTTTCTGTCATACGTCAGCTGAAAAATGCACCGACGCGCTGTAAAGGATTCTGCCGTCAACGGCGGTCACCTGATGGGATACAGAACGGACGCGAAGCATAATCGCCTGGTTGTTTTCAATCTGTACGTTTATTTTCTTTTCCAGCTCCTGCAAAGATGCCGCTTCAAAAAATTCTACTTTATCTTTAATTAAATCCAATTGAAAATTCATCAGTATAGATCCTCCTGATTTTTCTTCTGAGTCAATGAAAGTATAAGCCTTTCTGCTGTAATTGCGCAATAATCCCAAAGTATTTTAGTACCCTTTCGCTCTTTTTTGTGATAGGATAGGAACTGTTCCGTGATTAATCCATACTATACTCATAGGAATTATAAATTATGGAGAGTGAAAAATATGGGCCGTGAATTTATTCCTTTATTTGAAGATTGGGCAGCGACTTATGACGCCACGGTGCACGGAGCTGACGAACAATATGCTGATGTTTTTAAAGGGTATGACAATATTCTTGACAGCATCGTCGCACTTTCGGGTTCTAACGTTTTAGAGTTCGGACCGGGCACAGGGAATTTAACGGCGAAATTAGCCGCCGCGAACAAAAAAGTGTTTGGTGTAGAACCGTCTCCGTCAATGAGAAAACTGGCAGCTGACAAGCTTTCTGACAGAGCTGTGTTCAGTGACGGGGATTTTCTGGAGTTTCCCGCTCCGCCTTTCCAAATAGATACCATCGTCAGCTCGTACGCATTTCATCATTTAACCGATGAAGAAAAGCAAGCGGCTGTAAAGCAATATGGCACAATCCTTCAGAAGCATGATAAAATAGTGTTTGCCGATACCGTCTTTAAAGATCATGAAGCATACGGGGAAGCCGTCAGAAAAGCAAACCGAAACGGCTATCACCAATTAGCGGACGATTTAAAGACGGAACATTATCCGACACTCGGGACAATGAAAAACATCTTTTCAGCTGAGGGATTTGCCGCAAGATTTACGCAGCAAAACGACTTTGTCTGGATAATGGAGGCGATTAAACGGTAAATCGAAGGGATTGTGTATAAATGAAACTGGCAGTCATCGGAGCAATGGAAGAAGAAGTTACGATTTTAAGAAGCAAACTGAAAGACGCAAAACAAGAAATGATCGCTCACTGTGAGTTTACGACGGGCAGCTATGAAGGCGTCGAAGTTATCTTGCTGAAATCAGGCATCGGAAAAGTCAACGCGGCGATCAGCACGACGCTTCTGCTTGACCGTTTCAAACCTGATTATGTGATTAACACAGGCTCAGCGGGCGGGTTTCATCATACATTGAATGTAGGAGACGTCGTCATCTCAACAGATGTCCGCCATCATGACGTGGATGTGACGGCGTTTGACTATGAATACGGACAGGTGCCGGGTCTTCCGGCAGCATACAAGGCTGATGAAAAGCTGATCAGCATTACCGAGGAAGCGGTTTCTGAACTGAACGGCATTCAAGTCGCAAAAGGCACAATCGCTACTGGAGATTCTTTTATGAATGATCCGAAGCGGGTTGAAGACGTACGCGCCAAGTTTGCGGATTTGTACGCGGTTGAGATGGAAGCTGCAGCTGTCGCGCAGGTGTGCCACCAGTTCCAGACGCCTTTTGTTGTCATCAGAGCTCTATCTGATATTGCCGGAAAAGAATCTGACGTTTCATTTGATAAATTTTTAGAACAGGCAGCCGTTCATTCAACTGAGCTTGTCCTGAATGTCATCAAACGAATTCACTAAGCGGGGGATTCTCGTTCTCCTCCGCTTTCAGGGGGAGGACACCATATTGAACGTGATAACAGATATTACAGAACTGATCGGACATACACCGCTGCTCCGTCTCAAGCATTTTGATATACCGGAGGGAACAGCGGTTTATGCTAAGCTTGAGATGATGAATCCGGGCGGCAGCATTAAAGACAGGCTGGGCGAGATGCTCATTGAAGATGCGCTTCGCACGGGCAAGGTGAAACCGGGCGGCGTTATCATTGAAGCGACAGCCGGGAACACCGGAATCGGACTCGCTCTGTGCGCCAGAAAGCACCGGCTTCGCGCCGTTTTTTGCGTCCCGGAGCATTTCAGCAGAGAAAAGCAGCAGATTATGAAAGCGCTCGGAGCGGACATTGTGCATACGCCGAGAGAAGAAGGCATGCAGGGAGCCATCCGAAAAGCGCTTGAGCTGGAGAGAGAGATTAATAATTCTTATGCCGTTCTGCAATTTAAAAACCGAGTAAATCCATTGACTTACTATAAAACACTCGGTCCCGAAATTTGGAACGCACTCAGCGGCAATATCCACACCTTTGTCGCCGGAGCGGGTTCCGGCGGGACCTTTGCCGGAACGGCAGCTTATTTAAAAGAAAAAAATCCTGCCGTCAAAACGGTAATCGTTGAACCGGAAGGCTCCATCCTGAACGGCGGAGAACCGCACGCCCATAAAACGGAAGGCATCGGTATGGAGTTTATCCCGGATTATATGGAAGAGAGCCATTTTGACGCCATTTACACGGTGGAAGACGATAAGGCGTTTTCGTTTGTCAGAGAAGCGGCCGAGAAAGAAGGCCTTTTAATCGGAAGCTCATCAGGGGCGGCTCTATATGCGGCGCTGGAAGAAGCGAAAAAAGCGCCCGCCGGCTCAAATATCGTCACCATTTTCCCAGATGGCAGCGATCGTTATATAAGCAAAAACATTTTCCAAGGAGGTCAGTAAGATGAAGAAAAAAACGCTGATGGTGCACGGAGGAATTACGGGAGATGAAAAGACCGGAGCGGTTTCCGTACCGATTTATCAAGTAAGCACGTACCAGCAGCCGAAAGCGGGCGAGCACACGGGCTATGAATATTCAAGAACGGCCAATCCGACGCGGACGGCTCTTGAAAGTTTAATTACGGAGCTTGAAGGCGGCGCGGCGGGATATGCATTCGGTTCTGGTATGGCTGCGATTACAGCCGTCATGATGCTGTTTGACAGCGGCGACCATGTTATTTTGACGGATGATGTATACGGCGGCACTTACCGGGTGATGACAGGCGTGCTGAACCGCTTCGGCATTGAAGCGGACTTTGTCGATACGAGCAGCAAAGAAAAAGTCCAAAAAGCCATCCGTCCGAATACGAAAGCCATTTATATCGAAACGCCGACAAACCCGCTTTTGAAAGTGACTGACCTCAAACTGATGTCTGACATCGCAAAAGAAGCGGGCGTATTGCTTATCGTCGATAATACGTTTTACACGCCGTATTTCCAGCAGCCGCTCAGCTTCGGCGCTGACATCGTGCTGCACAGCGCGACAAAATATCTCGGCGGCCACAGCGATGTCGTCGGCGGCTTAGTCGTGACGGCTGATAAAGAGCTCGGTGAAAAGCTTCATTACGTGCAAAACTCAACAGGCGGCGTTTTAGGACCGCAGGATTCATGGCTTTTAATGAGAGGCATTAAAACACTGGGACTCAGAATGGATGCCATCAATCACAGCGCCGGAAAAATCGCCGAGCTGCTTGAAGCGCATGATGCCGTTCAGACGCTCTACTATCCGGGATCAGCGAAACACCCGGGCCATGAGCTGACAAAAGCGCAAAGCTCCGGTTTCGGCGGAATGATTTCCTTTGATATCGGCAGCAGCGAACGCGTCGACGCATTTTTAGAAAAATTGAACCTGTTTACGATCGCGGAAAGCTTAGGAGCGGTTGAAAGCTTAATCTCCGTGCCGTCCAGAATGACGCATGCTTCAATCCCGCGCGACCGCCGGCTTGCACTTGGCATAACAGACGGGCTCGTCCGGATCTCAGTCGGTATTGAGGATACTGAGGATTTAACGGCGGATGTGAAACAGGCGCTTGATTCACTTTTATAAAAATTGGATAGATTTACATTATCTGTCGGCTGCCAGCTTATATTATAATGTTGTTAGACTATAAAACTGGCAGGTGGCCTTATATGGAGAAGAAAAGACTGAAATCATTAATAGAAGATTTTAAGCATTACGCATTTATTCTGCTTGCAGTCAGCACCTTCATTTATATCGGCGCGGTTCTTCCCGGACAAGGGCTGACGGCGGGCCAGAAAATGCTGATGTTTGTAACGGATTGTGTATTTTTAGCGGGCGCTTATTTCTGCGTGGACCGTTCACTTATTTATAAAAAAAGGCTGGAAGAAGCCGAGGAATAAAAAAAGCCATTGTCAAAAGACAATGGCTTTTTCGTTGCTTACTCAGACGGCGTTTCCCGTAATTCTTTTCCCATTCCTTTTAAAAACTGCAGACCGAAGCCGAGCGCGCGGTTAATATCGGGATCACCGGCGGCTTTCATCAGTTCAAACATACTGACTTTCCGGTCTTCTTTTAAAAAGCTTTGCGCCTGATCCGTTCCGGCCATGACGCTTTCTAAAAGTCTGCCCATAAATTCAGGATCAGCTTTTGACAGCGCGCCTCCCGCTGCCATCATCGTATTCAGGAGATTTGTGACAGGTTCCCGGGAAATCTGTCCGAGTGCGATTTTGGCAATTTCCTCTTTCGCCTGGAGCATATAGCCGGCGGCATCAAAAATGCCCAAGCCATTCAGCTCCGCCATAATAGACATCGTTTTCGCGACGGCTTCTTCATTTTCTGCGAGAAGCGTCTTCAGCTCTTCCAGCTTTTCTGCTTTCAGCTGTTCCTCCGTTTTTGTTTCTTTTTGAATTTCAGTAATTGGGCTTGCCATAATGCTTCCTCCTTTCCTTAATCAGTTAAGTGCACATAGCCCGGACGGTTCCATTTTCGCTGAGCTTCCACACCATTTTGCGGATGACGTTTTTTGTTCCGCGGATTCGTTTTCGGAAGCGGCGGAGTATCACAGGAACCGAGCACTTCCATGCGGACTTTTGTCTGCTTATAGGCAGGCGTATGTGTCCGTGAATCATACGCTGGCCCGGTCAGGAAATTAATCGCCGAATCTTTATCTGTAGAGTTCATCGGCAGATAAAGCTCATTTGCGCGGACGCGGTCTGTTACAAGCGCGTTCAATTTAACCGCTCCAAAAGGAGAGACGAGGCGGATCATTGTTCCGTCGCAAATTCCGCGTTCAGCCGCGAGCTCCGGCGATACTTCAACAAATACGTCCGGCACTTTAGACTGAATGCCTTTCGATTTGTTTGTCATATTTCCTTCGTGGAAATGTTCAAGCATCCGCCCGTTATTAATGTGCAAGTCATATTCTTCAGGGAATACGGCAGGCTCCACCCAATCGCTCAGGGCAAAACGGGCTTTTTTGTCAGGGAAGTTAAAGCCGTCTTCATAAAGAAGCGGAGTGCTTTCTCCCGTAAAGCTTCCCCATAAGAAGCTGTTCCAGCCGGTAAGAACGTCGTAGCTTGCTTTTCCGAACAGCGGAGAAAGGCTCGCCATTTCTGAGAAAATATCGCTTGGATGCGTGTAATTCCAATCAGCGCCTAAACGGTTGGCGACTTCCTGAATAATCCACCAGTCCGGTTTTGCATCACCAAGCGTCGGAAGCGCCTGATACAATCTTTGCACACGCCGCTCTGTGTTTGTAAATGTTCCGTCTTTTTCAAGAGAAGGAACCGCAGGCAGGATGACATCCGCGTATTGCGCCGTTCTTGAAAGGAAAATATCCTGCACAACAAAGAAATCAAGGCTGGATAAAATGTCATGAACATGGTTGGCGTTTGAATCGACGAGCGCCATGTCTTCGCCGACAAGATACATCGCCTTCATCTTTCCTTCTTCAATCGCATGGAGCATTTCAATATTATCAAGACCCGGCTTGCCGTCAATCTCGACACCGTAAGCTTTTTCGAATTTAGCACGGGCCGCATCATCGGTAATATGCTGATATCCCGGAAGCCAGCCCGGGAGAGTTCCCATATCGCAAGCGCCTTGAACGTTATTATGTCCCCGCAGCGGATAAGCTCCGGCACCCGGGCGGCGGTAGTTCCCTGTGGCTAGCAGCAGATTGGAAATCGCCGCTGATGTATCAGAGCCGCCTGTATTTTGAGTAACGCCCATGCCCCAAAGAACGCAAGTGCCGTCTGCATCACGAATCATTTCGGCAATGCGGATGATCGTATCCTGAGATAGTCCGGTAATGCGCTCCGCATAGTCTAATGTATACTTTTTCAGCGTTTCTTTATAATCTTCAAAGTAGTTGACATTCTCATCAATAAACGCTTGATCGTGCCAGCCTTGGTCAATCATATATTTCGTCACTGCCATGAGCCAGACTTGGTCAGTTCCTTGTTTCGGGCTGATAAAGAGGTCGGACCGTTCAGCCATTTCATTTCTACGCAGATCGGCAACAATTAATTTTTGTCCGTGCAGCTTATGCGCGCGTTTCACGCGTGTGGCCAGAACGGGATGTCCTTCCGCCGGATTAGCGCCGACGATGAGCACGAGGCCCGCTTTTGCGATATCTTTAATTGTGCCGGCGTCTCCGCCCATACCGACGGTGCGGAATAAGCCGTCCGTTGCCGGTGACTGGCAGTAGCGTGAGCAGTTATCCACGTTGTTGGTTTCAAATACTTGGCGCGCTAATTTTTGGATGACGTAGTTGTCTTCATTCGTAATTTTAGAAGAAGAAATAAAACCGACAGAACCGCTGCCGTGCTCAGCCTTGATCGAACCGAGTCTTGAAGCGACAAGGTCAAGGGCTTCTTCCCATGACGATTCAACAAATGCGCCGTTTTTCCGGATGAGCGGTTTTGTAATCCGTTCTTCCGAATTCACAAAGTCCCAGCCGAATTTACCTTTGACACAAGTGGAAATCGCATTAACCGGAGCATCGGAAACAGGCTGAATTTTCAGGATGTCACGTCCTTTTGTCCATACTTCAAAAGAGCATCCGACACCGCAGAACGTGCAGACTGTTTTTGTTTTTTTCGTCCGTTTATCGCGCATAGCCGCTTCCACTTCTGACACGGCGAAGATGCTTGTATAGTCGGGTTCCACATTTTTGACTAAATCAATCATCGGCTCCATGACATCTTCTTTGATGCCGGTCATAAATCCGGCCTGGCCAAGCATTGATTTTTCCATCAGTGCGTTACAAGGGCAGACAGTGACACACTGGCCGCAGCTGACACAAGAAGATTCATTAATGGCGACGCCTTCGTCCCAAATGACCCGCGGGCGGTCGCGCTCCCAATCAATGGAAAGGGTCTCATTCACCTGAAGGTTTTGGCATACTTCCACACATTGGCCGCAGGAGATACATTGATTCGGATCATAGCGGTAAAACGGGTGAGACATATCCACCGCGCACTTTGAATCGTCTTTCGGCGTATACGGATATTTCTGGTGCTCAATTCCCATCATTTCCGCTGTATTATGCAGCGTGCAGTTTCCGTTATTGTTATCGCAGACTGTACAGTAAAGCAGATGATTCTCGAGCAGGCGGTCCATGGCCTCTGTCTGAGCCTCTTTTACCCTTCCTGACGTAAGCGAGATTGACATTCCGTTTTCTGCTGCGGTGGAACAAGAGCGCTGCAATTTTCCGTTTACTTCAACAATACAGGTGTCGCATGTTTGAATCGGATCCACTTCCGGTACATGGCATATTTGCGGAATCTCAATTCCGTTTTGATTTAAAATATCTAAAATTTTAGTCCCCTCTGGTGCTTCATACTCCGTGCCGTCAACTGTGACACGGATAGACTGAACGTCTGTCACTTCCAATTCCCCTCCATCTTTTAAACTCGAAAAAAAGCCATGCACATAGATACCGGCCTCCTGTCCGGAGATCGGTATAAATACGCATGGCGGAATAGTTCACTAGCAAGTCTTACTAACAGACCAATCCTATCTGTATAAAACGATAGACTCATAACACGTTTCCTATTACGAATCCATCTTCACTGCTTTTATTATAAGGTGATATTTATTATAATACAATACGAAAGGAAAACTTTAACCAAGTGAAATGTACAAAGGGGAACCGGGAATGTCTTTCATAGGCTGAAATCGGAGGGGACAATATGTCTAAAAAAATTCATGAATTTAACGATATTATCCGGAAATTACGCAAAGAATTATTTGGAAAAGGGCCGGAACGAATTCACACCGTTTTTGTGGATAACATGGCGGTATCTACGCTTTACGGCAATTTAAGCGCAAGTGAGCAGTTTATCGCACGCACCCCTGAAGGAAGAGAAATGGTTCACGCGGCGCGGACCAGCTTAATTCAGGAGCTGTATTCAAAACAAACGCCTGAAGGAATGGAAGAGCTCATCGGGGCAAAGCTCGTGCATCTGTTTTCAGACATCAAGATCGAAGAGAATATTGCGGTGTCTGTATTTGTATTTGACCGAACAATTGAAGAGCGCCGTGAAGAAATCAAAAGCTGAAAAAATTCAATTGACACGAAATTGTCACATTTGATATGATATGAACTGCCAGCAGTGGCTTAAGGACGATTTTTTATGGAATGTGTGCATGAGCTGTACATGTTCTATAGCTAACATTTTCATTCTGCTTGATATTGTTGTATGGGTATGCATACAAGTTAGGCAGCATTCAAACCCGTTTCAGACGGGCTGTTTGAATGCTGCCTTTTTTATTAAGTTCCTTTTGAAAACTGCCGGATGAATTGATAATGGAGGGGTTTAATGATGGCTTTTCGTAAACCGGACGAAATAGCGGAGCTTGCGGTCGAATCAGGGGTAAAAAAGGTGCAATCACCGCTTTCAGCGCTGATCGTATTAGGATTTTTAGGAGGAGCGTTTATCGCACTCGGTTATTTGCTTGATATCCGTGTCATCGGAGATCTTCCGAAAGAATGGGGCAGCCTGTCAAGCTTAATCGGCGCGGCCGTGTTTCCCGTCGGACTGGTGCTTGTCGTTCTTGCCGGCGCGGAGCTGATTACGGGAAATATGATGTCAGTATCCATGGCGCTGTTTTCCAGAAGAATATCCGCCGGTTCTTTAGTGAAAAATTGGATGATCGTGACGTTAATGAATCTTGTCGGCGCGCTGTTTGTCGCTTACTTTTTCGGACATGTTGTCGGATTAACTGAAACGGGGCCGTATTTGGAAAAAACGATTGCGGTCGCACAAGGCAAATTAGATATGCCGTTTGGAAAAGTCATTGTGTCGGCGATCGGCTGCAACTGGCTTGTCTGTTTAGCCGTCTGGCTTTCTTTCGGGGCAGAGGACGGAGCCGGTAAAATCGCGGGTATATGGTTTCCGATTATGGCGTTTGTCGCAATCGGTTTTCAGCACGTTGTCGCCAATATGTTTATCATCCCGGCTGCGATTTTTGCAGGCTCTTTTTCATGGGGAGATCTGATTCTTAATCTCATTCCGGCTTTTATCGGGAATGTGATCGGCGGCGCAGTGTTTGTCGGCCTTATTTATTTTATTGCATATTCAAAAAAGGATCAGAATAAACAAGGGATGAAAAGAGTTTCCTGAGGTAAGAAAGATGCCGGAAAACATGGACAATTGAAGCGGAATTCCAACACATTTTCCGTCCAAATCTTGAAAATAATGTTTACAAATTGGAAGACGGTGGATATACTTACAAAGTAAGAAAAAAAGCAAAGGGAGGTTGAGTCACATGACAACGTTAAACGGCAAGCAAAACCGAAAATTGAACCGATTCAGCCTGTGGAAGAGTTCGTGTCCTTCCTTAACCTCTGCCTGTTAAGCACGTTAATTTCGGAGTATCAGGACATTCGCAGCTCCCCGCAGGGAAAGAAGCACCTGCTTCTTTTGTCTGCGGATTTAGTCTGCCCGCAGCACATATGAAGTTTGCTGCGGGTTATTTTCGCCTGTGCGGATATTGAAAGGGGGTGAGCGATAATGACCATTAATCTCTTCTTTTTGACACTGACCATTTCAAAGCGTTTTAAAAGTGCTGAAGAATATGAACGAGAACAGCAGGTTGAAGAGTTTTACAATGAAGCGAAAGAACGCCAGATGAAACATTTTTATATGAACTGAGTGAACAAAAAGAGCCAAAATGGAGAAAAAGGAGGAGATCATCATGTTCAGAATTGAACTGCTGAATCATTACACAATGGAGAAGGACCAGGTTTAGCTGGAATTTTGCTGTCACCGCGCAGACGGCCTGCATACCATGGTAAAGAAAGATAAATCGGTAAGCGGGTGATAGCATGCAGGACGGACAGAACAGAATTCCATCTATCGGACACGGGTATGCGTCAATGCCCCATTCATTTAAACACGGCTACGGCAACCCGTATCGCCGTCAGAGAATGGCGGCGCTTTCCCGGCAGACAAGATATATAACACCGTATTATTGGTACTAGAGCAGACGGAAAACCTACGTTTTCCGTCTTTTTTTTATGAAAACGATATAAATTTCAATTAAATCGAAACATTTATGAAGAGAAGTGCGTCTAATTAGCACCTCGTACTAATAGGAGGTAATATTATTTCTGAATAATAAATCACAGAAATAGAAAAGCGGGTGTTATACAATGTTGCAACATACATCTTCAGCATTAAAACGAATGCGCGCGAAATACTTTGCTACATCAGAACCGGCACAACCAGTCATTCGGCAAATTATGATGGATATACAGGAATACGACCGCATTCTGGAAATCGGAACCGGAAACGGCTCAATGTTTAAACAAATCATCGGACAGCTTGAAAAGGGCAGTCTTAAAAGTATAGAAACATCAAAACGTAAAATACGGAAAACACAGCGCGCAAACCGTTCGGCCATAAAGGCCGGACTCGGAAACATTCAGCATGGGCGGCCTGAAAGCATTCCGTTCGACGACCGCAGCTTTCATAAAGTCTTCTCGTTACATACTGCTGAAACGGTCAGTGATTACCGGACAGCATGTAAAGAAGTGTACCGCGTGCTTCAAATTGACGGGTCCTTTTATATGGTTTTGAAGCCTTCACGAATGAGCGAAAATGATGTAATTCAGGTGCTGCGTGATCAGCATTTCAGAGACATTTCAGTTGTCAGCAGAGATTCATTCCATTTTATTACTGCCATTAAATAGAATATTTCTTGGGAAATAAAAGAGCTGCTTAAGTCATGGCAGCTCTTTTTTATAATTTGGGCATATTTCCTTATTTTTGGCTATTTCACACATGTTTTATATTAAAAAAAGTTTTTTTCTTATACAATAATGATCAGATGACCGTACATTATTTTTGAACAAACGGAATGAATATTCATTCCGCACATTTTAAAAGGGGGATTAGATGACAGCTTCAAACAAAGTTGAACTCATTATGAAAGCGTCGCTTACTTTGTTTACAGAGAGAGGATTTGACGCAACGACGATTCCGATGATTGCTGCTCAGGCGGATGTCGGAACCGGCACAATTTACCGTTACTTTGACAGTAAAGAAACGCTTGTTAATGTGCTGTATCAGGAAAGTGCGCAGCGTTTTATGAAAAAAGTCAAAACTGATTTTTCGAAAATATCTGTAAGAGAAGGGTTCCATCACCTTTTTTACTGCCTGATTGATTTTACGAAGGAAAGCGAGTATGCATTGTTTTTTCTTGAAACGAATAAGGACGCCTACTTTCTGAATGAAACGAGCCGTAAGCTTCTTGATGAAATCACACAGATGCTTGACGTCTTTTTTCAGCGCGGCAAGTCTGAAGGCGTGCTCCGGAATCTGCCGTCCGATGTGCTGATGGCGATTTTGCTAGGGGCATATCTCAAACTCTATCAGCTTGTCCGGACGGGAAGCGTTGAGATCACAAAACCGTTTCTGAAAGAATTGGAGCAATGCTCTTGGGACGCCATCCGAACTCATTAATTATTCGCAGAAGGAAGGAAGATCAATATGAAACAGCTAAACGCTATACCGCAGCCGAAAACATACGGACCACTGAAAAATCTCCCTCACCTGGAAAAAGAAAAACTTTCACAATCGCTTTGGAAAATTGCAGAAGAATACGGCCCGATCTTTCGTTTTGAATTTCCGAGCTCTGTCGGGGTTTTCGTATCAGGCCGTGAACTTGCGGCAGAAGTCTGTGATGAAAAGCGATTTGACAAAAACCTCAGCAAAGCCTTGCTCAAAGTCCGTGAATTTGGCGGTGACGGATTATTTACGAGCTGGACAAACGAAAAGAATTGGCAGAAAGCGCATCGGATTTTACTGCCGAGTTTCAGCCAGAAAGCAATGAAAGGCTATCACTCAATGATGCTTGATATTGCCATGCAGCTCGTGCAGAAGTGGAGCAGATTAAATCCGAACGAAGAAATTGACGTCGCTGAAGATATGACGCGCCTGACGCTGGATACAATCGGTCTGTGCGGATTTCATTACCGCTTTAACAGCTTTTACCGCGATACACAGCATCCTTTTATCACGAGCATGCTTCGTGCGCTGCAGGAGGCAATGCGCCAATCACAAAGACACAGCCTGCAGGACAAGCTGATGATCAAAACGAGACATCAGTTCCAGCAGGATATTGAAGTGATGAATGAACTCGTAGACCGGATTATTGCTGAGCGGAGGGAAAATCCGGATGAGAATCTGTCTGACCTTTTATCATTGATGCTTGAAGCGAAAGATCCTGTAACGGGTGAAAGGCTGGATGATGAAAATATCCGCTATCAAATCATTACTTTTTTGATCGCCGGGCATGAAACCACAAGCGGACTGCTTTCATTCGCGATTTACTGCCTGCTGAAAAATAAAGATAAATTGGAAAAAGCCGTTGAGGAAGCCGAACGGGTGCTGACGGGAGAGACACCTGAATATAAGCAGATTCAGCAGCTGACATATATCCGCATGGTGTTAAACGAAACATTGCGGCTTTATCCGACTGCCCCGGCATTTTCCCTGTACGCGAAGGAAGATACGGTTCTCGGCGGAAAATATCCGATTGAGAAAGGACAGCCGGTGACGATTCTGACTCCGCAGCTGCACCGGGATAAAAGTGCGTGGGGAGAAGATGCCGAGTTATTCCGCCCGGAAAGGTTCAGTGATCCCGCGGCAATTCCGGCCGATGCGTATAAGCCGTTCGGAAACGGACAGCGCGCATGCATCGGGATGCAGTTTGCCCTTCAGGAAGCGACAATGGTGCTCGGGCTTGTCCTTAAACACTTTGAACTGATTGATCACACGGATTATGAGCTTACGATTAAAGAAGCTTTAACCATTAAGCCTGGTGATTTTAAAATCCGTGTGAAAAACAAGGACGTGTCCAATCAGCAGCCCGCACAGAACCATAAAGCTGAAAACAGCGGTCACAAAGAAGAAACGGAAGAAATACCGTCCCACGGAACTCCGCTTCTCATTCTTTACGGATCAAATTTAGGAACTGCGGAAGGGATCGCGGAAGAGCTGGCTGACATCGGCAGAAGCAAAGGTTTTTCAACTGAAACCGGCCCGCTCGATGATTATGCCGGGAAATTGCCTGTAAAAGGCGCTGTCGTTATTGTTACGGCTTCTTACAACGGAGCGCCGCCTGATAATGCGGCGGGTTTTGTGAAATGGATGGAAACCCTTGAAGACCAGGAATTAAAGGGTGTTTCTTACGCCGTTTTCGGCTGTGGAGACCGCAACTGGGCCGCCACTTACCAGAGGATCCCACGCCTTATAGACAAAGTGCTTGAAGAAAAAGGGGCAGCACGGCTGACCTCTCTCGGAGAGGGCGACAATGCCGATGATTTTGAGTACAGTCAGGAAGCTTGGGAAGACTCATTCTGGCAGGACATCATCAAGGCTTTTCATATAGAAGCCGCTCCAAAACAGCAGAATAAATCACAGTTATCAATAGAATACGTAAGTGAAGCAGCTGAAACGCCGATTGCCAAAACGTATAAAGCATTTGAGGCGGAAGTGATTACAAACAAAGAGCTTCATACCGAAAGCAGCAAGCGCTCAGTCCGGCATATTGAGCTGCGTCTTCCGGAATCAGAAACTTATCAGGAAGGAGACCATCTTGGGGTGCTTCCGCAAAACAGCGGGAAACTGATCAGCCGTGTTATTCGCCGGTTCGGTCTTGATCCGAATCAGCCCTTTAAGATCAAGGGGCGGCAGTTGCCTCATCTCCCAATGGACCGGGCAGTTAATGCGCCGGAGATTTTGGCGTCATATGTAGAACTGCAGGAACCGGCAACGAGAGCCCAGCTTCGCGAACTCGCGGCTCATGCCGTATGCCCGCCGCACCAAAAAGAATTGGAGCATCTTTATTCTGATGACGCGGCATATAAAGAAAACGTGCTGAAAAAACGAATGACCATGCTGGATCTGCTGGAAGAATATCCGGCTTGTGAACTGCCGTTTGCACGCTTTTTAGAACTTCTGCCGTCATTGAAGGCGCGCTATTATTCAATCTCAAGCTCACCGAAGGCAAAAAGCGGAGAGCTCAGTATCACAGTCGGCGTTGTGACTGCTCCGGCGTGGAGCGGCCGGGGAGAATACCGGGGCGTGGCTTCGAACTATTTAGCCGGATTACAGAATGGCGATCATGCCGCATGTTTCATCCGCTCACCGCAGTCCGGTTTTTCACTGCCTGAAAATACGAAAACACCTCTCATTATGGTCGGGGCGGGCACCGGAATTGCGCCGTTCAGGGGGTTTATCCAGGCGCGGGCTGCCGAAAAAATGTCCGGTCACAGCCTGGGCGAAGCTCATTTATACTTCGGCTGCAGGCATCCTGAAGAAGACGATCTGTACAAAGATGAATTCGACCAGGCGGAGAAAAACGGCCTTGTTACCGTGCATCGGGCGTATTCCAGGTTAGATCAGGATTGTAAAGTATATGTACAGGATGTCCTGCTTCGCGAGGCTGCACAGATTATTGCGCTTCTTGGCCAAGGCGGCCATCTCTATATATGCGGTGACGGAAGCAAAATGGCTCCGGCTGTGGAAAACGTACTGCTTCAGGCGTATGAAAAGGTGCATAACACTGATTCAAAAGTTTCCTTGAATTGGCTTGAACAGCTGCAAGCGGAAGGAAGATATGCGAAAGATGTTTGGGCAGGTGTGTAACAGAAGCGTGAGGCAAATGAAGATTGTTATTTAATTGAAGAAAGCCGGCACGATATTTGAAATCTACTGAATCAAAAGGAATAGTTATAGGGAGTATCGTGCCGGCCTTATTTTTATTATCGGACAAAAGACACAAACCTTTAATATTTTTATTGATTTATATGCAGGCGGTTATGTTTTCTTTTTTTGAATTCCGCCATAAATAAAACCGGATAAGACAATACCAGCAAAACCGAAATAAAAGAAATGATGCCGATCCAATGAAAATGCGTCCAAAAGAAACCGCCGCAAGATCCAGCCGCACTTGAACCGATATAATATGCAAGCAGATATAATGAAGAAGCTTGCGCGCGATGATCACCGGCTGCCCGGCCGACCCAGGCGCTTGCAATTGAATGTGCGCCGAAGAAGCCGAAGGTAAACACGGCAATGCCCGCAATTTTAAGGACAAGCTGGGGCAAAAGTGTCACCGCTGCACCGGCCAGCATAATCAAAATCGCAATCTTAATCATTTTTGAGCTTCCGAAAAGGTCCGCTTTTTTCCCCATATAGACAGAGCTGAACGTTCCCGCGAGATAGACGATAAAAATAAAGCCGATCACAGTCTGCGACAAATGATAAGGAGCAGCCATTAAATGAAAACCGATATAGTTATATAAGGTGACAAAACTCCCCATTAATATAAATCCCAGAGATATTAACAAAAGCAGCCGCTTGCGGTGTATGACCGCTCCATATTCTTTAAATGCCGCTTTTACGCCCGCATGCCGCTGAGATGAGTGGCGCGGAGCCGGAAGAAAACGCCAAAACAAATAGCTTAATATTATAGAAAGAATGCCGATGATGGCAAGCGCCGGCCGCCAGCCGAATAAATCGGTCAGAAGCCCAGTTAACAGCCTCCCGCTCATTCCCCCGATGCTTGTGCCGCTGATATACAGGCCCATCATTTTCCCGAGGCCCTTCGGATCAAACTCCTCGCCGACATATGTCATAGCGACAGCCGGAACGCCTGCCAGAAAAATACCGAGCAGACCTCTCATCGCCAAAAGCGCCGCAAAAGCCGGACTGAACGCTGTTAATAGGCCTAAAACAGAAGTGGCTGTTAACGACAGCACCATCAATTTTTTTCTGCCGAATCCGTCAGATAACGAAGCGGCGGCCAATAATGAAAATGCCAAAACGGCTGTTGAGATGGATAAAGTTAAGCTGGCAGCCGCAGCGGAAATATGAAACTCTTCCGAAAACAAAGGCAAAAGCGGCTGTGTCGTGTAAAGCGTGGCAAATGTCACAAAGCCGCTGATAAACAGAGCCAAGCTGGCCTTTCTGTACGCCTTTGTATGAGGCTGAATAAACGTCATGAATGTCCCTCTTTTCTCACTGTTGCTTTTATATGTATCGTACGCTTTTCATTTCAATGTGTCTAATTTATAATAACTATGGAATTAATGCGTATAGGTTATGAAGGAAGGAGAGAAGCAAAAAATGAACCTTCATCATCAAATTGACAGCTTCATTGCAGCGGCTAAAATAGATCATATAAAACAGAAAGAAATACAGGTAACGGAGGAGCGTCATGGCGAAAAAAACAGTTAAAACAAATGCCGTCCGTATCATTGAACAGCAAAATATTTCCTATGAGCTATTAAGTTACAAAACAGATGGGGGACAGCCTGCAGACGGCCTTTCCGTTTCGGAGAAAATCGGATATCCCGCCGAAAATGTCTATAAAACGTTAGTAACATCGGCAGGGACAGAGCGTTATTACGTTTTTGTTGTTCCCGTTGCAAAGGAACTGAATCTGAAAAAGGCTGCAAAGTCAGCAGGTGAGAAGAAAATAGAAATGATTGCCATGAAGGACCTTTTGAGAATCACTGGCTATATGCGCGGAGGCTGTTCTCCGATCGGCATGAAAAAATGGTTTCCGACTTTTATTGATAAATCCGCTGAAACACTGGAGTTTATGATTGTCAGTGCGGGGAAAATCGGATTGCAGGTGAAATTAGCGCCTCAAGATTTAGCCGCAGCAAGCCGGGCATCCTTTACAGACATTGTATAAATGTCCGATGAATCGAACGAAATACACGTTTCAAGGGAGAATGATCATGAGAAAAAGATACGAAAACTTGAATGGCGTGAAGAATGAACATGGATTCAGGGACATGTGGAAATGGATGAAGGAACGACGAGAGAAAAGTAAAGACTTAAGCGAGAACATTCCGAAAGCGGCCGGCAGGGATGTTCATGATGTTGCCGTCAATCGGACAAAAACGGCTATTACATGGATCGGCCATTCTTCATTTCTGATCCAAATACAAGGGCTTAACATGATCACCGACCCTGTATGGGCGCGGCGGATGGGCTTTCAAAAACGGCTGACAGATCCCGGATACGAATTGAGCGAACTGCCTGAGATTGATGCCGTGCTCATTTCACACGGGCATTATGACCATCTTGATTTTCCGAGTATAAAACAACTGAGAGGAAACCCGGATTTTTACGTGCCTGCGGGACTGAAAAAGCTGTTCATCAAAAAAGGCTGCAAAAAGGTGTTTGAAATGAATTGGTGGGATCGTTTCGAGATGCGGGGAGTGAACATATCATTTGTGCCTGCCCAGCACTGGACACGGAGAACGCTTTGGGATACCGATACCTCTCACTGGGGAGGCTGGGTCATAGAAAGCGAAAACGGTGAATCCATCTATTTTGCAGGAGATACAGGCTATTTTGAAGGCTTCAAAGAAATCGGAGAAAGGTTTCATATTAAGGCGGCTCTGATGCCGATAGGCGCGTACGAACCGGAATGGTTTATGAAAGTGTCACATATCAATCCGGAAGATGCCGTGAAAGCGTTTTTGGAGCTGAAGGCTGACAGCTTCATTCCCATGCATTACGGAGCATTCCGGCTTGCTGATGATACAGGCCCGGAAGCATTAAGCAGACTGCACAGCGAATGGGACCGTCTTGCATTACCTCCGGAAAAACTGAAAGCATTAGCGCTCGGAGAAACATTTTGGCTGTAACGAATAGAGAAGAAGCCAATTCCGGGACGAAAAACCGCTGTTCGGCTGTTTAAAGTTTCTGGTTCAGCCTAAGCTGTTTAACATATCGATTTTCCTGCCCCCCAGTTCTCTTGCTGGGGGGTATTTTGCATGAATGTTTATTTTCTCAGCTTGTATACTTCGCGTGCCATGGATTCAAGTATGTACATGGCGGGGATTTGGGTGGTGATATTCGCATTTTCAACCCATTCTTCCGTCACGTAATATGAAAGATTTACATCGGACATTTTGGCGATGGTCGAGTGTTTATGGTTTGTAATACTGATGACCCGGCTGCCTTCTTGTTTCAGCTGATTCAGATGAGTGACCGTAGAGCGGCCTTCACCTGAAACCGACAGAGCGATTGTTATGCTGTTTTGGCGGAAATGGGAATGGACCGGAAAGTAAGGATCTTTAATGTACATGGAGAGTTTCCCTAAGCATGAAAAATATCTGGCTCCGTATTCGGCAAGAATTCCCGAACTTCCCACTCCGATAAAAATGACGCTTTCTGCATCCGCCGCAAGGGCTGCGGCTTTCTTCAGCTTTTCTTCCATGCCCCCGCTCATTGTTCTCTCAAAAAATTCGGCAACGGAATGATGGGGGCTCTTTACATTTGTTTTTTTATTTGCCTCCGCATACATTTTCAGCTTGACCTTAAATTCCGAAAACCCTTCACAGTTTATTTTTTTGCAGAAACGTAAAATAGAAGCCGTAGATACATGGGTTTCATCTGCCAGCTCACGGATCCGCATATAGACGACTTTCTCGTTGTTTTGAGAGATGTAGTTGTATAAAGAAGTTTCAAGCTCGTTAAATGAAGCAATCATCTCGTGTGTGAACATGCAGGGGGATTCTCCTTTTCATGAGAATGGTGAATGTACATCTAATCGTAACATATCATTTTAAAAGAAACATAGCGTTATATTTACGTGACAAATCACTTATTGTGTCATTCAGAACAAGACTTCACCCAATGATTTACGGGACGAATAAACTGCGGCTATAATTCGTTCATACGCTATTCGAATCATTTCTTCAAGGGTCTGAAAAAAGGAGGACAATATGGGTGTTAAGCTGATAGCCGTTGATATGGACGGGACGTTTCTGAATGATGAAATGGCATATAACAAAGAGCGTTTTATGAACCAGTATCGTGAATTAAAAGCGCGGGGAATTAAATTTGCCGTAGCAAGCGGCAACCAATATGCCCAGCTGAAATCTTTCTTTCCGGAAATCGAAAGTGAAATCGCTTTCGTTGCTGAGAATGGCGCTTTTGTCGTGAATGCCGGAGAAGAATTATTCGCGGGTAAAATGTCTGAAGATACAATACAAGCGGTATTCGATGCTTTAAAGCGGTATGATGTGAAAAACGTCATTGTCTGCGGAAAAAAAAGCGCGTATATTCATGAAAATGCCGGTGAAGATGAATATCTGCATGCCGGTAAGTATTATCATGTGTTAAAAAGGGTGCCGCATTTTGAAAACATCGATGATGACATTTTTAAATTTTCCATCAGCTTTCCCGCCGAACATTGTTCCGCACTACTGAGCCATTTGAAAAACGCCATCGGAACTTTCGTCACGCCTGTATCAAGCGGGCACGGTGACATAGATCTGATCATGCCGGGGCTTCATAAAGCAAGCGGGATGAAGCTTCTCCAGAAACAATGGGGGATAAATGAGGAAGAATGCGCGGCCTTCGGAGACAGCGGGAATGATTTGGAGATGGTGTCCGCCGTGAAATACGGAGTCGCCATGGACAATGCGCATGAAAGCATTAAGCAGGCAGCCGTGCATATCACGCAATCAAACAATGAAGAAGGGGTCTTAAACGCGATTGATGCCATTCTCAAAGATGAAAAACCGTTTGTCTGAAATAGACGTTTTAACTGCGGAGGTGCTGAACGATGATTAAATTAGTGATTACGGATTTAGACGGCACATTTTTAAATAATCAAGGCGATTTTGACCGAACATTATTTGAAGAGACTAAACGAGTAATGGCGGAACAGCATGTCGCTTTCGCCCTCTGTACCGGAAAGCAGTGTGAAAGGGTGGAGGCTTTATTCGGAGAAGATGCGAAAGATTTTTGGATTTTAGGAGACAGTGCCACGCGTATGAAAAAGAACGGCAAATTCGTATATGAATCTTTGATCAGGAATGCAGCGGGACTGTCAATTATAAAGGTTTTGGAAAAAATCAGCTGCGGGCACAGCATTATTGCGTGCACCAAAAAAGGCGCGATGGTGAAAGAGAACCTGTCTGAAAGTGAAATGAAATTCGTGAATGCCTCTTATGCTCATGTAACGAAAATAGCTGATTTCACTGAGATAAAAGACGACTTTATCAAGATTACGATTCATGACCCCGACCCAACTGCCAGGAAACGAAAGAAAAGCTGCATGAATTTTTTCATCAATTATATATCGTAGCATCAGAAGACACCTGGATGGACATTTCAAATATCGGAATACACAAAGGAACAACCGTAAAGGAACTGCAGCGATTGTTAGGGGTTTCGCCTGATGAAACAATGGCGTTCGGAGACGGACGCAATGACAAAGAATTGATGGAAGCGGCATCCTACAGCTTTGCGGTCAAAAACGCCATTGACGAAATAAAAGATGCGGCGCATTTTGTCATTAAATCAAATGAGGAAAGCGGCGTCATGCATACGATTATGAGAATATTAGCGCTGCAGGAACAGAACATGAAGACATCACATGGGTAAATCGCGTGTGCTGAAGTCGGTGCGGCAGGACTTACTAGGGGACGAAAAAAAGCAGACTATCCGAAGGCTGCTTTTTTTCTGCAATAATAAATATCTATATATGATTGAGTATATTGGTGTAATATGTAATAAATGGAATAGAACGTAATGGTGAGATGGAGAAAATTACTTCATATCACTTGATATTAGACAAAGCGCTGAACAAAACAGGAAATTCCCCGTTTTGAAATCATGAGGAGGTGTTTGTATGAGTCCGCTGTTGAGTCCTGCGTATATCATTCTCATCATTCTTCCGGCAGCTTCTTTTCTGTTGGGGATTTTAGGATATTTCATCTTCAAAAAAGTATGGATGATGGTTGTTATTGTTTTCATTTTGTCCTTGATATTTATGTTTATTGTAATAGGTGCCGAGCCGACATTTTTGATTTGGGTGGCTATGATGACGGGGAGCTGTTTTATCTCCGGTTCAATCACTAAGACGATATCGACTTTTGCAAAGCGAAACTATTAGCCTGTTTGAACAGCTATACTTCTTTTTATCGATTGAAGAAAAAGAAGTATAGAGTGATCTGTCGGATTCTTGTTTTGGATGTTATTGTCAGATCGGGCATTCTATTAAGAATGTCATTAGACAGGTCTGTTTAAAGTTTTAACTTAACGGAGCATGATTATTGAACGCGAGGCGCATGGAAAAAAGGAGGATTTTTATGTTTCAAACCTTAGACCATTTTTTGAAATCTTGGGAGTTCGAAGCCGATGCGACACAGAAACTATTAAATACTCTGACTGATAAATCACTAAAACAAGAAATCACTTCACAGAACTGGACTTTAGGCCGTATTGCTTGGCATACTGTTGCTGCTATTCGCATCATTACATTAAACACAGATTTAACGTTTCGCGCCCCGGCTGAAGATTATCCTGTTCCCGCTTCGGCCCAGTTGATAGCTGACGGCTATCATCAAGCAAGCAATGCGTTCGTGCAGGCGTTAAAAACGCAATGGACTGACGATACACTTGAAGAACGTATCAGCTTTATGGGTCAGCAGTTACCAAATGGTTCACTTTTACTGTTTTTAATTCAACATCAAAGTCATCATCGGGGACAAATGACCGTTCTTATGAGACAGGCAGGTTTACCTGTTCCAGGTATTTATGGCCCGGCAAAAGAAGAATGGACAAAGTTTGGGTTGGAAGCTCCGGAATAGGATGTTGGTGTAAGAGCTCGAATGAATAGATAATACCAATCGATGTTGGTATCTTTTTTGTTTTAAACCGGGATCCATGAAATGCCACGAATCACAGTTAAAAAGATGTAAAGCAAGGTGAATAAATGCAGAAAGGTGATTATTATGATAACTAAAATGACTCGATTCAATATGAAAGACTTCAATAAACCAAACGAACCTTTCGTTGTTTCAGGGAAAATCATCCCTTCATTTGAAAAATGTTTGGACATATACAGAGGAGATATTTGCTGAACCTTATGTCAAAAAATATGACGATGAAGAAATTGATGTCAGTTATATTGAAGAAGAGGATAAAGTTGTCTTTTTAATTACACAGAGAACCACTGTGTCGGCCGGAGTAAGCTTCGTTCTAATTGGAATGGATACGCACTGATTAAAGACATTGACGTTGCAAATAGAAAAAATGGTGTCGGGACGGCTTTATTAGATAAAGCGATTGAGTGGACAAAGGAGAATCATTTATGCGGTCTCATGCTTGAAACACAAGATATTAACGTTTCAGCTTGTCATTTTTATGCCAAAAATAACTTTGTCATAGGAGCGGCCGATACAATGCGTTATTCGAATTTTTCAACAGCATATAGCGGGTGTGTGTCGCAATGTATTCATAATATCGGATTGAGGATTTTTCTTTTTTTGCGAGCCTTATTGTTGTATACCTTAATCTGTATATAATAAGATATATCAATCTATGCAGGGGGAGTTAAGTATGAAGTGCAAAAAAATGAACAGGGTACAATTAAAAGAGGGAAGCGTATCAATGGCCCTATAAACTGCGTCTGCCCTCATTAATGGAGGGGAAATTGTGAATACGCCTTATTCACAATCAACTTTACGGCACAACCAAGTGTTCATTTGGCTTTGTGTTCTGTCATTTTTCAGCGTATTAAATGAAATGGTTTTGAACGTCTCGTTACCTGATATCGCCAACGATTTTCATAAACTGCCAGCGAGTGCAAACTGGGTGAACACGGCCTTTATGCTAACCTTTTCCATCGGAACTGCTCTGTATGGGAAGTTATCAGATCAGCTGGGCATCAAAAAGCTGCTCCTGTTTGGGATTATGGTCAATGGCTTCGGATCAATCATTGGATTTGTTGGTCACTCTTTTTTTCCCATACTCATTTTAGGTCGGTTTATTCAAGGAGCTGGTGCTGCCGCATTCCCGGCACTTGTAATGGTTGCAGTCGTACGCTATATTCCGAAAGAAAACAGGGGTAAAGCATTTGGTCTGATCGGGTCGCTGGTGGCAATGGGGGAAGGTGTCGGACCAGCTATTGGCGGAATGATCGCTCATTATATTCACTGGTCATATTTGCTGCTTATTCCAACAGCAACAGTTATTACCGTTCCATTCCTGATAAAACTGCTTGAAAAGGAAGAAAGAATCAGCGGGCGCTTTGATATGGCGGGGATTATATTAATGTCTGCAGGCATCGTATTTTTTCTGCTGTTTACAACGTCATATAGAATGTCTTTTCTGACCATCAGTATTCTAGCTTTCCTGATATTTGTGAAACATATTAGGAAAACTCAAGATCCCTTTGTTGACCCTGCACTGGGGAAAAATGTCTTGTTTATGATGGGCGTCCTTTGCGGAGGCCTGATATTCGGCACTGCTGCAGGATTTGTGTCTATGATTCCTTATATGATGAAAGATGTTCACCATTTAAGTACTGCGGCAATTGGAAGCGGGATTATGTTCCCCGGGACGATGAGCGTCATCATCTTCGGTTACATTGGAGGATTGCTTGTTGATCGGAAAGGTTCTTTATATGTGCTCACCATTGGGATTGTATTGATGTCTTCCAGCTTTTTAATTGCTGCCTTTTTTATAGATGCGACACCTTGGCTCATGACCGTTATAATCGTTTTTGTTTTTGGGGGGCTCTCCTTCACAAAAACGGTTATATCTACAATTGTGTCTGGCAGTTTAAAACAAAAGGAAGCCGGGTCCGGAATGAGTTTGCTTAATTTTACGAGCTTTTTATCAGAGGGAACGGGCATTGCGATTGCAGGCGGTTTATTATCGATCCGCTTGCTGGATCAAAGGCTGCTGCCTGTTAACGCTGATCATTCCGCTTATTTGTACAGTAATATGCTGATCCTATTTGCAGGAATCATCGTTATGAGCTGGCTGGTAACCCTGAATGTCTATAAACGTTCGCGGAGAAATGACTAAAAAGGGAAAGGATCAAACTTGATAAAAGTTTTGATCCTTTTTTTGAGGAGCTTCCTTATTCCGAAACCTTTTGTCGATCAATGAAAGGAGAGTTAAGGTGAATTACATTTATAAGAAAAAGGAAAAGAAAAATGGAAATTGTATCATTTCAATCAGAGATAAATGGGAGAATGCACTTATTGAGTTTGAACAAAAAAATAATCAAATTGAGATCGTGGTCAATGAGCGTAACGAGAAAACAACTAAGTTTTCGCTGCCAATTGAGACTTTTGAGAAAGTGTATGAGGATATTAAAATAGGCCGGAGAGAAAGTTAATCATTCTTTTTGAAAATGACCATGAAGTTCGTAAGCAGTATGGTTTTAACACGCATCTGGATTCCCCTAGAAAAGCAAAGGTTTTGGGGATTTATGTTAAAATAATAGTCAGAACCTTGTGCAGCGGACAGGGAGTTTCGTTGCTTCATAAGGAGGGGGAACTATGAAAAATAAGATTCACATACTGGGAGCCTCTGGAGTCGGCACTTCAACATTGGGTGCTGCATTATCAAAGCATTTGCCTCATACGCATCTTGATACTGATGATTACTATTGGACAGATAAATTCACTAAAAAAAGAGAAATTCCTGAAAGAAGAAAGCTGCTTGAAAAAGACTTAACAATAAATGAGAAATGGATTCTTTCTGGCGCAGTGTGCCGCTGGGGCGATGATCTAAAAAGTGAATTTGACCTTGTCATCTTCTTATGGATTCCGCAAGATATCCGGCTTGAAAGATTAAGGCATAGGGAATTTCAACGTTATGGAAACGAAGTGTTAGCCGGCGGCAGTAAATATGAAGAATCAAAAACATTTTTAGAGTGGGCTTCTTTATATGATAATGCTGGTATGGAAGTTAGAAGTAAAGCTTTACACGAACATTGGATGGCAGATTTATCTTGTCCAGTGTTAAAAATTGAAGGAGATTACTCAGTCAATGAAAGAGTTGATCGTGTCTTGGATTATTTGAATTCTAATTAAACGAACAGAAGCATAGAAAACTCACTTCGGGAAACCGTGAAGGCAGGAATCAAAACGGGAGATCTTGGCGGTCAATCATCAACGTCAGACTTTGCAGAAGCAATTGCAGAAAGGATCGGACGTTAAAGCGGGAAATAAGAGGCGCGATGCAGAGCATCAAAACGCAATAGGACACCTCAATTTAGATTTTCTGTAAGAACGGCTCTGCTCATTAAAAAACTCAATTCGTAGATTTAGCGGCATCAATATTGCCGCAGATCGGGTTAGTGAGGAAGGGATGAGCCCCCTTCCTGTAAGATATATTACTTTTTTGAAATGGGTATCCAAATTTCACTTTTAAAAGATGGTGATGTTACATCTTTATGCTCATTCCACAGTATTTCTGGACCTTCAATTTGTTCATAATTTGACGATGGAAACCATTCGGAATAAATCCGCCCCCATACTTCCTGCAGTGCATTCGGAAATGATCCGACTGCTTCGAATACAGCCCACGTTGAAGCAGGGACTTCAAGCTGTGATAGATGATTTGGGCAATGTTTCGTTGTGGCTGCGCCAATATAGTGATCAAGCTCTCCGTTTTCCTCTGTCCGGCCTTCAGAAAAGTTCGTGGATGCACTAATGAGTCCTGCAGGCGCTACATTAGAAAGCTCTTTTAGTTGATTGATTGCTGCTTCATCTAAACTTTCCCACATCGATGCAATGTCAGGATTCACTCCTTTGAACAAAATAGGGACTCTTTTTTTTATGCCGACGATGCGAAATGCCTCTTTTTCTTCAATGCGATAGTTCATTTCATTTCCTCCTTTGATTGATAACTGGAAGGTCATTCGCGGATAAGCTTTAAGTGAATGGCCATTATGTTTAGCTTCTGTTGGTCTTATGCCATGCAAATGTTTAAATGCTCTTGCGAAAGAATCTGGTGAGTGATAACCGTATTTTATTGCAAGATCAATCACCTTAACGCTGCTGTCTTTAAGTTCAAAAGCTGCAAGAGTAAGACGTCTGCGACGAATATATTCCGATAATGAAATACCTGCAAGGAAGGAAAACATCCTTTTAAAATGATATTCAGAGCAGAAAGCAAGCCTTGCTGCTTCTTTGAAATCAATATCGTTCGTGAGGTTTTCTTCAATATACGTTAATGCGCTATTCATCCTTTTAAGCGAATCCATTTATTTGACCTCCTTTAACAAAAGAATAACAGGAGCGAAATGTATCTACCCGACATTCCGTGCACAGTTTTGCAGGATAACTTATATGTAATAATTAAGTTATTCACCTGTATTTGTACAGCTAAAGAAAACACCTCATAACTGATTGGGTTTCATAAGATGAAAGAAAGTTATCATTGTTTTATATTAAAAAGAAAATAAGAGGATGTCAGATCCGGCTTTTCGCAAGTATTCTTCCTTAAGGGAGATCACTTTTGCTTATTCGACTAAAGCAGCAGTTTAGCGGAAGAAGGAGAAAAATCAGTTGACTTACTTGAATACTAAATAGGTGTAAAAAGTGGTTATTCATACGAAGGATTGAAAAAGAAGAACACGCAGCAGATTCACTTGCTCTTGTTGGGGGGCAAGTGTTGACAACCCTATTACTGGTTTAATTAAAGAAGGAGTATAAAACCTGTGTCAATGATGTTACGAGATATCTGCGACACAGGTTTTATATGTAGGTAACTCATCTTCTTATATATTTAACATTGCATTTTTTTATTATGAAATAGTTCATTCTATTTCTGCTTTCAATTTTTCGAACCATTCTAAATTAACCAAGTGATGTGAACGGGAATTTTCGTTCATACGACGAAAGTAATTGATTGTGCCGGGAATTTCTTGAGTGACAGACAGGTATTCATCAAGGAGCTCGATTCGAGTTTTAGTCTGATCGATTTGTGATTGGATCAGATCCAGTAATTTATTTTTGTCGAATTCATCGGCAAAGAGTAACGCCCCATAAAATTGCAGGTTCACATATTCCGATTTGGTGCCGTATTTGATCATTAATTTCTCGAATTCTGCCCTTCCCGATTCTGTGACGTTAAAGTGACGGATTTCACGCCCGCTGGTTGAGGGTTTCTGATGAATCTGTTCGATAAAACACTTTTCTTCAAGTTGCTGCAGATTGTAATAAAATGAACCTTTTGTGAAGTTAACAATGTATTTGTAATGACGTTTTTCCATTAAGGCCAGAAGTTCATAGCCATGAGCGCCGGGGTTTTGGATGAGCAGGCCAAGGATAAGTAAGGGAATTATGGTTTCATCACCTTCGCCATCCGCGCCTCAAATTCCGCGTACGTGATTTTGCCCGATGCCAAATCCATACTATGAAGGTAAATCTGTTCTGTTTTAGAATAGCCGCCCTTCACTTTCAGTGATTGCTCCTCTCCCGAAATAGGTTTCAGGATATGGCACTTTTTCGAAAAAGCCTCGAAATAGCGGTAACCGAATTTGCGTTGTGAAGCTGCGTCTAAATGAATGCCATCAGGATTCGCAGTCAAGCCTGCTGCAGTAACAAAATAACAATTCGGTTGTTCATTAGCGAAACGCAGCAATTGTTCATTAACCTGTCGAAATTCAGTCGCATGCTGTCCAAAACCGATCTTCCCAAGAAAGTCACCAAGCCCTCCAATCATCAACGGTACCTCATCAAGTTTCAACTCGTTTCTTAGCGTCTCGATGATAAGGGTTAATTTCTCGTAATAAGTTTCATGCAGCGAACGATAACTGTCACTCTCACCCTGGTGCCAAAGGATTCCGCAAATTTGACTGGATCGGAGGGCGAAGCGGGCTTCGGACAAAGCATGCTGAAAAAGGATGCCTTCCGGATGCCAGTCATTCAATGAACTGCCACCTTCCGCACAAGGGATCAAGCCAATTTCTTCATCGGGATGGGCTTTCGACCATGCATCTGCAAAAGATGCCGCCAGACCAACGCCGGAAACCGGACGGTCGTAATTAATCGGCTCTGTCATCATCTGCCACTGTCCATTGCGCAGCATTTTTATTTTTTCATTATAGATAGGATCTACTTCATTCAAAAATCCACGGCCTGCCATATTCGACTGCCCCAACATCAAAAAAGACTTTATCATCTAATTTTTCACTTCTTTACATCAATATTTGGTCTAATTAGACTATAGTCAATTCAGTTTGTCTTGTAAAGTTTTAACAAGGTTTTATTAGTATGTATGAAAAGCGTTCCTGTGAAACAGCAAGGAGCGATCATGAAAGGTTGAGGAAGTGTTAGAAAAGAGGGCTACACAGTTTACTGCTTGGGTACATACAAGCTTGCTTTGCGAACAGGCCGATATAAGTCCATCAATTGCATACCGATTCATGAAGGCGAATTGCAGAAGTGCCATCCGCTGACTGAGGAGATTGATTTTGAAAAACGAGAATCAGATGCGGTAATTGGTTATGCAGCTTATTTTGAGTTGATAAATGGCTTCGAAAAACAGTGTATTGGACAAAGGCACAAGCAGAAAAGCACAAAAAGAAATTCAGTAAGTCTGATGTTGGATGGAAAAATGACGGGGATGCGATGGCACTTAAGCCTGTATGAAAAGCAGTTTTGAGCAAGTGGGGGATTCTTTCTAAAAAGCAGTTATTAATGAAACAGACAGTTCAGAAATTATCGATTCCGAGCCTTCAAACAAAGAAAATACAGAAAACCAAGCGTGCGAGAAGCCGATCCTTTTGATGGCAAGCCTGTAGAAACAGTGATCCAAGGGCAAACGATTGGCAGGTTGATCAAATCCAGTCAGTCTTAAATTATCGATATTTGAATCACAAGCCTTTGCTGATTTCTTCGGAGTTAATACTCGATGAGATTTTGGACATTGACGAGGCTCTTGGTTCACGAATTTACCAGATGTATCGTGATTACATAGTGATTATTAAAGGCGATCGAATGCAATTAAATCATAGGTTAGGTGCTTGGGAATGAAGGAAAAAACGAATGTAAAAGCAGCTGATGGACTTTATATATTTGGACCTCTAAGTCTTACAGAATTACGCTAACTAATCCGTTTACTTGAGGAAAAAATAAATAGAGCGGTTGCTGAGTGCTTAAAGCAGTCGTGTCTCTGCTGACAATTTTAGTCTCCGCACCGAGAATAGAAAAAGAAATTCAGCTATGGGAACAGCTTGACGGGAGGTAAAGAACAGTTGAATTGCATTAAGTTCATTGTTTATGGTGAGCCAATCGCACAGGGGCTGCCAGTGGATCAATACGAAATGGGAAGGTGCATATGCGTGATCCAACGAAATCAAAGTATTTCAAACAGTATGTGGCATTGGTTGCGTCTCAGCATCGTCCAGAAACAATTATTACTGGTCCTGTCTTTATGGATGTCAAAGTGTATAGACCTATGCCGAAATCAGTTTCAAACTCAAAAAAGAAGAAAGAACAAGCTGAAAAGGGACTTCTGCAGCCGACAACTAAGCTTGATATTGATAACTATGTAAAGGGTGTAAAAGATCCCTGAATCATCTTATTTACAAAGAGGATAGTCAGGTTGGGGATCTGAAAGTAAGCAAGTTTTATAGCGCAGAGCCGAGAGTGGAGATCAAGATAAAAGAGGTTTCTGCCTAAAAATAAAAAACACCGAAGCGCTTAGCCTCAGTGTTCTTGATATGAACTGGTCCTTCTATCATAACACACAGGGAGCGCTTTGAGTGTACAATCCAAGAGAAATAAACATCAAAAAAGGCTTCACTATTCAGCAGAAGATTGACCAAGGGAAGGTTAAAATTATTGTTTTAGATGGGAATCAAGGTACTGCCCATGTCTTAGATGCTCCGGAGCATGGTAAACAGTGATTCAAACTGTAAAGGGTAGCTTTGCGCGGGTTGATCATGAGATAGGGTTTAAAATGAATGATAGTTTATTAAAAAGGCACTTTAAAAGTGGTTTTGTAGTAAAATAAACAAAAACGCTGGAGGATAGTAATGTTTTTAAAGGGATCAGGTGTTGCTTTCTATTTAAGGGTTTTGTCACCTTTAAATGAGTTTATTGAATATTTGGATGACGTTGAAGACAGATTTGAAAAATCAAAAATGCGGTATGAAAATGAAGCAAAAGAATTGAGCCCAGAAATTGAAGAAGATTATTGGGATTATTATATTGATGAATATCATGACTTCAATAGCACATATCCTTCAATTTTGAGAAGTAGTGTATTCACGAGTATATATAGCTTTTTAGAGTACCACCTTATAAGCAGATGTTTAGATAAAGCAATTTTAGACAAAGTTAAGTATGATAGAGGGATTTTTAAAGCCAAAAGTTATTTTAAATTAAGATATAAAAGTAATGAGAAATTTAAAGAGTCAGAAATATTCTCGAACAATGTTTGGAATAAAATTGTTGATTATTCAAAGATTAGAAATTGTTATATTCACAATTCAGGAATAATAACAATGATACCAGATGAAACAAAGCAAAAAGAATTAATTCAAATTATTAGAAAAACCAATTATATTGAAATTGATGACCGTGACAGAATACATATACTAAATAGGGAATTTTGCAAAGAATTTCACGAAGTTGTTTACAAATTTATTTGCGATTTGAATGATTTATTATTAAATTTAAAAGATTAAGTCCAAGACGGAGAGCCTCGGACACTGAACTTACAGTATTATTTACGCTGTTTGTTTAGTGTCGTTTTTATTTGGAAAAGGAGGACCTATTCATGAATCGAAAAGGCATTGAAAATCTAATCAATAGCTATCACTGGATGGTGAAAGAGGTTCATCGATTGCAAAGGGTACTTTATGGTTCAACAATTCCTATGAAAAATTGGGGTGTTGCTCAATATGGATTAGAAGCAGCTATGCCAAAAGGAAGTCCTGGGAAGAGTCAGGCTGAGTTGCGACAAATGGATATGAGAGAAGAGCCTCTTTTCAAACGTCTTAAATACTATGAGGAACGAGTATATGCAGTTGAGTTAGGCGCCGGAAAAACCAAAGGAGAGCAACACAAAGTTATTTATGATTGCATGAGGGAGGGGATGAGTTACCGTGCTATTGGCCTTCACCTTGGCATTTCAAGGGAAACTGTACGCAAAATGAAAGATGAGTTCATCATCCATTTATGCCCAGGTTGCCACTTTGAGCGTTTGTTGAATCTGAAAAAATCTGTAGTGTCAAATGGGAGGCAGGTCGGTGCGGATCGTTTAATCATTCGCGTTAGAAATAACCTTTCTCCTAACGGAGAAAGGCATGAGCGATTGCAATCAAAATAGCGACTGCAAACTCTCGGGAAATTTTGATGTGGATTTCCATAACCACACCCCTCTAGGCGAGTAAGGATTTCGACTTGGTCGGATTAACCGTGAGAGCCGCGCCCACCTAGCCCAATTAATGTTAATCAACAACATTTGTTAGAATAGTTAGCATACGGATCGGTAAACCGTCAATGTACAATAGAAGCTCTTATTGATATTCTTATCGACAAAAAGGTATTTACAGAAGAAGAATTCGTTAAATACCAAATGCACCATTTAGAACATTCAGCTGATGAGCATTCTGCGGAGCTTTTAGGTATCAGTAAGGAAGATTACATCAAGAGCAGAAAATAAAGCATCCTGTAGGGTGCTTTTTTGTCGACAAATTTTGCAAATGGTTCCATTATCATTGTTTTTCGTCGATAATAAGATGGGAGATGAGTAAAATGGAACAAATATTTGAATCTTTTCTTGAAAGTGTACCTTATACATATTTCACTCATTTGAAGGCTTTTAAAGATTATCTGAGACATTTAAAGGTCACTGATGATACAATTATAGATTTTCTCCAAGGTGTTAGAACAGAAAGGATAATTGATTCTTTAAAATTCAATATTGAAAATCGATCACAGAGCAAGAAAAAAATTTTTAAAAAAGAAACTGCTTATATGTATAGTGTTGTTATAAAAAAATTTTTTATGTATCTCCAATCTGAACATTGTATCAAGAACCTCGACTTTGAAAGAGAGTTAAATTTATCAGCTAGCAATCATTCATCATATAGATATAAAATGAATGAATTTATCTCAAACAACTCTATATTAAAAGACAGTAGCGGTTTTAATACATTACTTGAAGAAGAGGTTAATGATCTTATTAAGCAATGTGATGAAACATTAAATTCAGATGATATATATATAAATGCCTTTGAAGAGAAAAGATATTTTAATAAATTTAGATCAGCAATAATCATTAAATTGATAATATTAACTGGGGTACGCTATGAAATAATTTGCAACTTGAAAAAAAATAATCTAGACCTTAAATATAACAATTTAAAGATAAATGATTATTCTGTGCCTTTACCTAATAATTTCAGAGATCAATTTGAAAAATATTTAAAATTAGTAAATGAACTTACTTTTAAAAAAGATAACGATTTTTTACTTATTGAATTTGAGGGAGAGCAATTAAAAAAGATTACAGCTGATACGGCTAACTTCTTAAAGAATAGTATAGATAGAAGTGATTTAAATGGTCTAATAAAATACTCCGTGGTAAATATGTTGAAACATGAAATGAATGAACACGTAATAAGGAAGTTAACCGGAATTGGAACTAAATTTTATGAGCAGTGCCTCGAAGAAGTTGTTGATCTAAATAAGGACAATAGACACTTAAACTCTATTTTCATGTCAATGGCTTCTTTTAGTACTTTATAAACTAGATACCTCAAAGGGTATCTTTTTTTGTACTTTTTAATACTCAGAATATGCAATTTAGTCAACGTAATGAATTGAGTTGTTTTAGAAATTACTTTCCAAAACAACTCAATTCAAAGCAGGCGGCGGTGGATGTAGATGGCAGAAAAGTACATTCAAACGCATAAAGACTACCTTAAAGTTATGAAATACAAGGACCTTGCCGAGAAGTACGGAGTGTCAGTGAACACCATTAAATCGTGGAAACAACTGACACACTTGAAAACAACATCGAACAAGAAGTCGCATCCAGATGCGACCTCTATTAATAGAAAGTAACCTTAAGAAAAAATTTAAGGACTTGCAGCCCTATGGCCGTATAAACAAATTTAATCCCTTCATAATATGTCATCAAACTTAGCATATTCAATATGGATTCTAATTTAGGAGTTTAAGAGCCATTGATGTGCTCATAAATATCTCTCACACTTTCCGAGCATCTGGCGAGTAAAATACGTCACTATGCATATGCTGTATTTTTTCCCAGTTGGCGGGATTGGTTGTATCAAAAGAGCGGTGCTCCATGATGGCCTGATATAGGGCGGTTTTTTGTTCCAAATGGGCAATGTGCTGTTTGGCTTCTTCGAGCTGGGCGAGCGCATCTTCTTTATGCTCCATCATGAGTGTGTACCGTTGTGGAATGGTCGAATCTCCTTCAAGACAGAGATTCACGTACGTTTTAATAACTTCAATCGGCATCCCGGATTGCCTGAGGCATTTGACGCCAAACAGCCAGTTGATTGATTCTTCGTCGAACAAACGAATATTGTTTTTATTTCGTTGTACGCTCGGCACCAGGCCTTTATCCGTGTAAAAGCGCACCGCATGCTCGGTGAGTCCGGTTATCATCGCTGCTTCTTTGACTGTATGCATGTGTAATCCTCCTTTGAAATTTTTTTAAAAAAGTGCTTGCCTTCGTGTTACATGAAGGTAATAAGCTTATTATAACGCAAACCAGCCGCAGCGGAATTCATTCTGCAGTGCCCGATTTTCGGGATGCGTGCCGTTTGTCGTTCTACCTTTGAACAATAGGAGGAATTACAATGCAAACCGTAACATTAAACAATGGAGTGAAAATGCCAATTATCGGCTTCGGTGTGTACCAAGTCCCCGATGCTCAAGAATGTGAAAACGCAGTATATGAAGCGCTGATGGCCGGTTACCGCCTGATTGACACCGCTTCCGGTTACCTAAACGAGGAAGCAGTCGGACGTGCAATCAAGCGGAGCGGCGTACCGCGTGAGGAGCTATTCATTACGACCAAGCTCTGGATTCAGGATGCCGGCTATGAAAGCGCCAAGACAGCCTTTGCCAAATCATTGAGTAAGCTGCAGCTGGATTATCTTGATTTATACCTTATTCACCAACCATACGGCGATTACTACGGCGCTTGGCGTGCGATGGAGGACTTGTACCGTGAAGGCAAAATCAGGGCAATCGGAGTCAGCAACTTCTACCCCGACCGTCTTATGGATCTCATCATGCATAATGAAATCGTGCCAGCCGTCAATCAAGTCGAAACACATCCATTCTATCAGCAAAAAGAAAGTGCTGCTTTTATGAAAGAGCAGGGAGTACAACACGAGTCGTGGGCACCGTTCGCTGAAGGACGCAATAACATGTTCAGCAACGAAGTGTTGACTTCCATTGCGGAAAAACACAATAAATCCGTCGCCCAGGTCGTGCTGCGTTGGCTTGTTCAGCGTGAAGTCGTTACGATTCCAAAATCGGTCCGCAAAGAACGGATTGTCGAAAACTTTGACATTTTCGATTTTGAGTTGAGCTTAGAGGATATCGAAAAAATTTCCACCCTTGATAAAGGAGAAAGTCTTTTCGGATCGCACCAAGATCCGAAAATTGTAAAAGCGATAGGCGCCATGAAATTCGATCTGTAACTTTTGATTGAACCGTAAATTGCGTACAGAGGGTGAATGGAAATTTCAATTATTGACATTAGAAAGCTGATATACTAAGTGTGTTGTGAAAATTTCGGCAATAAAGCGTGATCCAGCTTCAAATGTTGGTTTCAAAATTGCAGGAGATTAAGTTAGGGCTAGAGGAAGGGAAGAACCCTTCCTTTTTTCCTTGGACGGACTGAAAACAGTGCCCTTTTTCTGGCCAAATTGAATATAAAATGATATGCAGACAAAATACCGCAAAGCGCATGACTAATAAAAAAACGCACAAGTAGATAAAATGAACCTATTTGTTCAATACAATCAGCTGCTTTGAAAGTATATAAAAAAGGACACCAAACCAACAGCACTAGTGCTATAAGTTCAGTGTCCGCAGACTTCTATTTTTAATTTCTCTAAAGCCTTAAGGCCTTATTTTTATTAACCTCTTCCAGCTTGGAAAGAAGGATATTTCGTCATACCGCCATCTGCAAAGAGTGTAATACCCGTTACATAACTTGCTTCAGAAGATGCTAAGAATGCTGCTACTGCTGCTACTTCTTCTGGTTTACCGATGTAACCCATTGGAATCATGCTTTCAACATCTGCACGTTGTTCTGGATCTGCGAATTTTTCAGCGTTGATTGGTGTGTTCATCGCACCTGGTCCAATGTTATTTACGCGGATACCTTTTGGCGCATATTCAAGAGCCAATGTTTCCGTCATTAGTTTCATTCCGCCTTTACTTGCTGCATAGTGAACAAATAATGGCCAAGGAATCATTTCATGTACGCTGGACATGTTAATTACGTTTCCTTTAATGTCGTTTTCAACGAAATATTTGATTGCTTCACGGCTTCCTAAGAATGCACCTGTTAAGTTTGTATCAATAACTTTGTTCCAGTTATCTAGAGATAGCTCATGAGAAGGAACTGGGTTTTCAACACCAGCGTTGTTAATCATTACGTCTAGTGTACCGAATTCTTTAATAGCTGTTTGAACAAGATTTACAACGTCTTCTTCTTTTGTTACGTCACCTTGAACGATGATTGCTTGTCCGCCTGCTTCTTCTACTTCTTTTTTCGCATCTAAAGCTTCTTCTTCATGGTTGTAATAGTTAATAACAACTTTTGCTTCTTCTTGACCGAAGCGAACAGCCATTGCACGTCCCAGGCCTGTAGATCCGCCTGTAATTACGACTACTTTATCTTTTAAATCTTTATACATGATAAGTTCCTCCTGGTTCTAACGATTATTTTTTAATAGATATTCTTACTGTTTAGTTTCAACATGTATTTTAACTTTTTGCTATTCCCAGCAGCACTCCGCCTAAAATAATGAGCACAATGCCAATTGAAATCGAAATAAGCTGACGCTTTGTTTTCTTTTCGCCTAGTAAGAAGATACCTCCAAGCGTTGACACGACGATTCCCATTTGTGATAGTGAAAAACTTGTCGCTACCCCTACCTTAGGTTGGGAAATAAATAAGAACATATTACCCGCAGCCCATATAAGACCGGGAATAATGTTGCGAATTGTGTATTTATTAAAAGGCTTATGTTTATAAGTGAGGATGAGTCCGCCGATAAACATACCGATTGCTTGAGGGAATAAAGCCACCCAGCCATCAACGTTAAACAAACGTGCAACGACCACATATACTAAATATCCAATCGTAGATATGATGAGTGTGATAATGCCCTTTTTAAATTGCCCAGATTGCTCTTTATTTTTTTTGCTTTCAAGTGAGGTTAACACAATCCCAATCACGATAAAAATGAGGGCTAGTATTCCCAATAGAACTGTAGTGACTGTTGACCACTCATGAAAAACAATCACCCCAAACAAAGCTGTTGATACGAGCTGCATACCTGTTGAAATAGGCATCGTTTTAGAAACACCAATATATTCAATGGTTTTTAACTGATTACTTTGCCCAACAGCCCAAAACAACCCAGAAACGATTCCTACAATAAAGATAACGGGCGTCAAAACTGGATGAATAACAAGATAGGTAACAGCTGAAAAGATCAGTGCTCCAATCGTTGTTCCAAGTGTTTGACTATAAGGTCCTCCGCCTAACTTGACATTGAAGAGGACGATACTTCCCCAAAATACTGCAGGAAGAATGGCTAAGAAAATATCCATTTGATCCAAACCTTCTTTCCCAAACCCTTGATGTATTAAAAGTGGCTAGTTTTGTTTCGTCACTTTACGTTACTAATAGTAACTTAGGTAACTAAAATAGTCAACGATTTTATTTTACGTTTCTTTTTTCTGATTAGTTCTTCAATTAGACCATTCTTGATGTTTCGGGTCTGAAATAATAAAAATGGTTCATTTATATGAAATCTGATTTCAAAAGAAAAAATCAGTCGCAACGAAAAAAACTAACCTAAGTTACTATTGGTTACTTAGGTTAGTTTATCGCATAGGTGATGTGTGGTTTGTTAACTAACATATAAAAAAGAAAGGTGGATCTCAAATGGCAGAAACATTAATATCTGCTGGGAAAGTGTTTATTGAGGGAACGGTCGTATAAATCAAGCAGGTTGGAGGTGTGCGAGAGCTATTTACGTTTAAAGAAAAAGAGGAATAAGTATATGAAGATGTATAAAACAAAAAAGCTTGTAGAAACTTGAAGGGCCTTGATAAGGTTCAAGGCCTTATGATGTGTTGGATTAAAATTGTTTAGCCATCTCTTTGGCTTGCTGCATTGCTTTATCTTTAATTTGAGAAGCTTGTTCCGGAAACTTCATTTGCCCTTCAATAATAATGCTTTCAAACGATTTTATACCAAAGAAATCCATAACCGCTTCTAAGTATCGGTTTCCCATCTCTCTTTCCATTTCAGGACCATGTGAGTAGATGTCTCCCCGCGATTGGATATGGAGAGCTTTTTTTCCTTTTAGTAATCCTTTTGAACCTTCTTTAGTATACTTGAAGGTTTTACCTGACACTGCGATTGCATCAATATAGGTCTTCATGATGGCTGGAACGGAAAAATTCCACATAGGTGTTACAAAAATATATTTATCAGCTAACAAAAATTGTCCGCCTAATTCAGCTAAACGGGCGACTTTTAACCGTTCATCCGCTGATAAATCTTGAAGTGAAGCTTGAGAGCGAAGTTTTTTCCAACCATTAAATACATCTGCGTCTAGATAAGGAATATCAGCTTTATATAAATCTAAATGGACAACATCATCTTCAGGATGTGTTTGTTTGTAACTATCAATGAATTCTTTTCCTACGGTCATGCTGAGTGATTCATCTTCAGGCAGAGGATGTGCTGTGATATAGAGAACATTAGACATGGAGATCTTCCTTCCTTATTAGATAATTAAAAACAGCGCTGTGTTTATTGGCATAGATACTAAAAGAACTGTCAATCCTTGACCCAGCTTTCCGCCCATTGACTAATCGGTCCTAATATTTTTCCTAATTCTGTTCCTTTTTGAGTTAAAGAGTACTCAGAACGTATCGGACGATCGGGGATTACATTTCGGACAACAATTCCCTGTTCTTCTAATTCTTTAATCCGTTCCGTTAAAATCCTTCTGCTTAAGGACGGCATGCTCTCGCTTAACTCACTAAAGCGCTTAGGACCGCTCATTAGCACATAAATAATTAACCCTGTCCACTTTTTCCCAATTATCTCGAAGCTTTTTTCTACTTTAGGTTTTAAATCTTTCGACTCGCCCATATTATATGTCCTCCTTCAATAAATATGGATGAAAAATAACTTATGCATTTATTGTAACAAAAATAATGGAAATGTATTTGGGTACTTTGAATTAAAAAGGTTGATATCTCTTTTTTTAGTTACTTTTTGTCACTTTAGTTCCTTTTAGTATCAGGTGAATGAGCAGAATTTCTAAAATAATCAAATCATGATTGTGAAATGAAATATATTTTATTGATAACAATGTGCGGATATTAAAGGGAAATAATTCAATAACTTAAGTATAAATGAGTAATTGTGACGGTTAAATAAATTAACGATAAGAGGGAAATGAAATGCCTCTTATGTTGTATTGATCATGCCGCGTTCGTTATACATGATTGAACATATAAATGATGAGATATCAAGCTACATGTGGAGGTGAATAAACAGGGGGATATTCAGCTTTTTGATCCAGGTTGATAGAGTATATGTAAGGAACTGTCACATCTCTTTTTCAAAAAGTCTTCGTAAAACAGAAAAAGCCGGGATGTCAGATCCGGCTTTTCGCTTACTTTCCCTTCGACTTTTTCCGCTTCTCTTTCTCCGCCCGGTAAAACTCATGAAACATCTTCATCAGCGCCCGTTTTTCAATCCGGGATACATAGCTCCTTGAAATGCCGAGCTCTTTCGCGATCTCGCGCTGCGTCTTTTCTTTTTTTAAATCAAGGCCGAAGCGGCCGACGATCACTTCTTTTTCGCGGTCGTCTAAAATGTCGATATATTTTTTGACCTTTTCAAGCTCCATGTTGAGCTGAATGGTGTCGATCACATCTTCGCTTTCCGACTTGAGCACATCGATCAGGCTTATTTCATTCCCTTCTTTATCTTGGCCGATCGGATCATGAAGGGAAACGTCTTTTTTTGTTTTTTTCAAGGCGCGCAGATGCATTAAAATCTCATTCTCAATACATCGTGCGGCATATGTCGCAAGCTTCGTGCCTTTTCCGGCTGAATAGCTTTCGATGCCTTTAATCAGACCGATTGTACCGATGGAGATCAGATCTTCTGCGTCTTCTCCCGTGTTTTCGAATTTTTTTACAATATGGGCGACTAAACGGAGATTATGTTCGATCAGCATATTGCGGGCGTGTTCATCTCCTTCGGCCATAAGGTCTAAGTATTTTTTCTCCTCACTATTTGAGAGCGGTTGTGGAAAGGCATTATTTTTCACGTATGATACTAAAAACACGAGTTCTTTCACAATAAACCCGAGCGCTGCAAAAACACCTGTCACCATCCTCACCTCCACAAAGTTATGTAGGCAAAAGCCTATATGTAACTGTATGTGGCAGTCAGGCTGTTTGTGTCTGTACAGGGAAATTAATCAAAGGCATGTTTTATTTCTTACAGCCTCTTGATTTTTTCTGATTGAGCCTGTATATTGTTAAAAAAAGTAAGATCGAATAAATATAACGTGAAAAGCGCTGAAGAGAAGAGTAGACAGATATCATTCATGACAGAGAGCTCTGGGAGCTGGGAAGGAGTATGAATGGATGTGTTGAAACAAACCTCTTAGCTTCGCATCGGAATCATGCAAAACGAGGATGATGCGGCGGATACTCCTGTTACCGAGTAAGCTTTGTACCGGCAAGGCCGGCGCCAAACCGAATTGAGGTGGCATAGCGGGCTGTTTCCCGTCCTCAAGACTTCATTGTCTTGAGGGCGTTTTTGTTTCTGAGGGAGGGATAAGATGAAAAGCTGTAAGTCTTGGCGGCACCCGGTGCTTTTGTTAACCGGAATCGGGGTGGCGAATATTGGTGAATGGATTTATTTTTTGTCTCTTAATCTTATTGTCTTAAAAGAAACGGGGTCTGCTTTTGCAGTTTCCATTCTTTATTTAATCAGGCCTGCGGCTGTTTTGATGACAAATAGGTGGGCGGGCAGCATCATCGACAGGTATAACAAACGGAGTATGATGATGTCGCTTGATTTCATCCGGGCTGGATTCATTGCCGTTCTGCCGCTGATGTTTACTGCATGGTCTCTATATTCCGTTTATTGTATCGTGTTTTTGATTCATATGGCTAATGCGATGTTTCGTCCGTGTTCCATGGCGTATGTGACGATGTTTATCCCGGCTGAAAGGAGAAAACGATTCAATTCACTAAGGGCTTTGGCGGAATCAGGGGCTTTTCTCCTCGGACCGGCTGCGACCGGGCTGCTTTTTATCGTCGGCACGCCGATTTTTGCGATTTGGGTGAATGCGGCTGCTTTAATGCTGTCCGGTTTCATCACGATGATGCTGCCGAATCTTGAAAATGAGCCTTACGTACATTCTCCCAGGCAGATGCTTTCTTTGGCAGTGTGCAAAGAAGATTGGAAGCTCGTCTATCGCTTCAGCCGAACGGCGCGAAACGTCATGATCATTTATTTTTTATTCAGTCTGGTCATGACCGTGATGTTGTCTGCACTTGATTCGCTTGAAGTCGCTTTTTCAAAAGAGGTTCTTCAGCTGACTGATGCTGATTACGGTTTTCTCGTCAGTGTGTCAGGGGCAGGGGTTATTGCGGGGGCGCTTGTCAATGTGTTCTTTAATAAAAAAATGCCGGCTGCTTTATTGATGGGAATGGGCTCTTTTTTCACAGCGGCGGGATATATGATTTATGCGTTTTCTCACGTTTTTTGGACGGCTGCTTGCGGGTTTTTCTTTCTGGCTTTTTTCTTGGCATTTGCCAATACGGGATTTCAGACGTTTTATCAAAAAAATGTTCCGGTGGACATTATGGGGAGGGTGGGCAGCTTTTATGCATTAGTTGAAGCCGTCTTCATTATATTGATAACGGCGGTTTTCGGAGCGGCGGCAGTCAGTTCTTCCGTCCGCCATATCGTCATCACAGGCGCAGCCGTTATGCTGATGTTGGCAGCCGTTTTATGCTCATTCTTACTTGCGGCCGCAAAAAGGAGGACGCTTGATGGATTTCAAGCGAATCAATTTAAACAAACATAAAGAGACGGCCGTTTCATTTCGCAAAGATTCGTTTCTCGTCAGCTTTGGCACGGCGGATCATTTTAATAAGGATGAGTATCTCAGATGGCTGTCATCTCAAATCAAGAGCTTTCCCGACGGTTTTGTGCTGCTTTTTCATAACGGGCAGCCGATCGGACAGCTTGAAGCCTCCATTAAACCTTATCGCGATCAAAAAATCGGTTATGTGCACCTTTACTATATTACTGAGCGGCAGAGGGGAATGGGGTATGGGACGAAGCTCCATCAATACGCGAATCAGTTTTTCAGAACGAACGGTGTTTCGGAATATCATCTTAGAGTTTCTCCGGACAATAAAGCGGCCCTGTCATTTTACAAAAAGCAAAACCTGAAAGTGCTCGGTTCAGAATTAAACGGAAAGGTTCTCAGAATGAGAGGAGCCGTACCGCCGGTATAGGGGGCGGTACGCGCTTCATTTTTTCGTCGTTTTTAAAAGGCCGGGAAACTTTTTATAAATGACAGCCATTAACACAAGCATATACATTCCGTAAATTCCGAAAGACAGCAGTTTGTTGCTGGTAAATGAAGCGCCTGCGACTGTCACGATCACAATGTTCGGAATTTTGCCGAGCGCCGATGCGGAAAAAAAGATCGGCCATCGTATGTTGCTCAGCCCGCATACGGTATTCATGGCAAGCGACGGTATAATTGGAATCAGCCGCCCGAAAAGCACCGCCGTAAACGCGTGCTGATGGAATGAATCTTCATATTGGGCCGCGGCCGGGTAAGACCGCAGCTTTTTTCTGGCCCAGTCTCTGAATCCGTACCGGACGAGAAAAAACAAGGCCATTGTCCCGAGCATCGCGCCTGACAATGTAATCCACACTCCGTTTACAATCCCGAAAACCGCTCCGTTTAAGGCCGCGATAATGGCGAATGGAACAATCGGAAAAAATACGTCAGCTGCGACCAGCAGGATACTCATAAGCACGGCGTACATTCCGCCCGCCCGAATCATGCCGAGCCAAACGTCTTTTTGCATAAAACCGATCATCACAACAGCAATGATGACGGCAAGACTGAATCCTTTTTTTATCATCTGTACGTTCACCTCTTTTCAAATAGTATACAGTACAAATCTATCTCCTTCTATTAAAAAAGGGTGTCCGATAAGCGTGCTTTTGCATTGTTTAATAGGAGAGGGATAAAATGGTATCCATAAAAAAAGACCCGATACCGAAATCAAACGGCAACCGGCCGAGATATGCAATGGACCCGGATTATATTACCGTCCATCATACATCCAACACGGACGAGGGAGATGCACGCAAATGACGTGAAACAGCCGGACATAGCTGTCAGCCGGCATTTTACAGTGGATGACTCAGTGGTTTATCAGCATTTGCCGCTCGATGAGAACGGCTGGCACGCCGGAGACGGAACAAATGGGACAGGGAATCGGAAATCAACCGGATTGAAATTTGTGAAAACGCCGACGGTGATTTTGATAAGGCTGTGTAAAATGCGCAATGGCTCATTAAAAAGCTCATGAAAGATCATAATATACCTCTTGATCGCGCCGTTCCCCATAAAAAATGGTCAGGAAAGAATTACCCCGGCAGGCTGCTGAACAGCTGGGAAGCCTTTTAAAAAAGGCATAAACGGCTCTGACGGCTCTGCAAATAAATCATTAAACTGACGACCCCTTATACAAAGGGCGAAAAGGTGACTCAAGTGAAAAGAGTCCTTGCCGCCGCTTATTTTTACCCTGATAAAAATGCGAAAAATCATGGAGTTGACGGAATATACGGACCCAAAACCGCCAATGCCGTAAAGCGGTTCCAAATCACGAACGGCTTACAGGCTGACGGGATTTACGGTCCGAAAACGAAAGACAAGCCGGAAGCAGTGCTGTCATAATTCGGAATTACCTGTTTCTTACAGAAAAAGCGGGTGATGTACATTAGTTGCGCGCAGAATGATTTTTAAAAAAGGGGACACGTTAACAGTAGTGTTTACTGGAGGTGTAAACGTTGAAATGCTTTCATCTGATCATTATGATATGCGTCCTCACGAGTCTCACTGCCGTGTCCGCCGATGCGAAATCATTAAAAAGAAGTGACATGGAGAAGACGGGAAACGTGTACTGGGACATAAGGTCTGAAAAAAAGAAACTGTCTTTAACCTTCGATGACGGCCCCCACCCTGTCTATACAGAGGCTGTGTTAGATGTGCTGAAACAGTACAATGTTAAAGCGACTTTTTTTTGTATCGGAAGCCGTATAGACAATTTCCCGATAACGGCAAAGCGCATTATTGAAGAAGGACATGAAATCGGCAACCATACGATGAACCATGTATATTTTCACCGTCTGAAACGCAAAGACATTTTAAAAGAGCTTCACAGCTCAGCCCGCCATATCACATCGCTTCAGCCGGAAGGGGACAAGTTATTCCGTCCGCCGGGAGGATCGCTGAACCGTACGGCTTTCAAAAGCATCTTAAAAGAGGGCTATCACATCATCATGTGGTCTTGGAACCAAGATCCGAGGGACTGGAGAAGGCCCGGAAAAGGAAAAATCGTCAGACACGTTGTTTCACATGCCAGAGGTGGAGATATTATTCTTCTGCATGACGGCGGAGGTAACCGGCGCCAGACGGTTGAGGCTTTGAAAGAAATCATTCCCCAGCTGAAAAAGCAGGGCTACACGTTTGTTAAGGTTTCGGATTTGATCGGAGAGGATGCCGGCCCTTTTCATATCCAGTAAAGAGAGCGCCGCGTTGAAAGCCGCAAAAGAGACGTGTACCATATAGGATGTAAGGTTTGGGGGGAGAAAAAAATGAAGTTTGCTGTTCTTTTTATTACGATAGCCTGTCTGTTATCAGGATGCGCCGCGGGCAAAGAGAAAAGCGCTGTTGCTTTCGGTGACAGCAATACGCGCGGTTCCAATTGGGATTATCGTGATTATCCAAAGGCGCAGCAGTGGGTAAATATGTTAAAAACAACGGAACGCGGCCGTCTTACGGTTATAAATGCAGGGATAGGCGGTCAGACGACTGAGGATGCGCGCCTGCGATTTCAAAGCGACGTGCTTGACCGCAAGCCCCAATATTTATTTATCATGTTCGGAACAAATGATGCGGGCATTTTGACGGGACAACAGCCGCGAGTATCAAAGAAACGGTTTAAAGAAAACCTGACTTATTTTGTAAACGAAAGCCGAAAGCACCGTATAAAGCCGATTTTAATGACGTGCATCCCAGTTATAGAAGGAAACGGAACGCATCATCTCTATTACTATTCAAGATATAAAGCTTCAGCCTTTAAAGAAAAAGGAGGAGCGAGAAAATGGCATAATTCCTATAACGGCATTACAAGGCAGGTTGCAAAAGAGTTAAAAGTGCCTCTGGTGGATAATTGGAAACACTTTATACGCGCGGACGGCGGCAAAGATACAGACCGGGCGCTCATCCAATCCGGACTGATAGATCCTTCCGGAAATCACATGACGCCAAAAGGGGCCAGAATCTTAATTGAAGGCATAAAAAATGGGCGGATTTTGGAACGCTGACGCCGTCAGCTGCCTAAGCCGTTTTGCTCGTGCATCATAGGCTGTAGAAAAACATCTTTTTGGAGGCGATTTGCTATGAACCGCGGTTTCCCTCCGCCATATCCTGTATGCCCGCCTCCGCGGGTGAATGCGGGGTACTGGTACGCATTTTTTGTTGTGCTGCTCGTCGTTTTTCTCGTTCTGGGCGGCCTGTATTGGTTCAAAATTTAACAGCCGTCTTCTTAAACACCTCTGTAAGGGGTGTTTTTTGTTGAAAGTGGTAGTAAAGCGTATAACCGAAGTGATATAATATCAGTCATCTGAGTAAAAAAAGGAAATTCGCCCGGAAAATTTTTCTGTTTAAGAAGAAACGGAAATAATGTGTCCGAGCGATCTTCTTTTGATTTCGTTTTCAATTAACTCGATAAATTCACGGCTCAAATTCATTTCATTGGCTTTGAAATAAGATTCTATTAGTAATTCATCAGAAAGCTTTCTCATGCCGGGGACCCAATTAATGGGAGTGGCACCTCCTTAACAGTTGTAATCAATCATCAGACGCGAGCATATGATGGAAGGTTGCGTTTCATTCATGGTGAGGTTATCTTTAATCTACCATGAAATACAAATAAGAACAATCGTTCTGTTATCCACACTCATAAGTGGATAACTTGTTAGTATCTTGTTTATAATCTGGATAAATCCGGATGTAATAAGAGTGGATAATGTGTGTAATTTTATCCACAAATGGTGAAGAAACCCAATTTTTGTCGAAATTTTTTTGCTGAGTCCGACTTTGTTTTTAAATCCGACAGGTTTCGACATATAGATGATAGAAAGAAAAAAGGGAAGGGTGCGGGTTTTGTTAAAAAAGTTTTTTTTACCTGACGAATTTGTGAAAAATATATTTCATATCACACCGGAAAAGCTCAAGGAGCGCAATGTGAAAGGGATTATTACAGACCTTGACAATACGCTTGTAGAGTGGGACAGACCGAGTGCGACACCTCGATTAATCGAGTGGTTTGAAGAAATGAAGGAGCACGGCATTAAAGTCACGATCGTCTCCAATAATAATGAACGAAGAGTGAAATTATTCTCGGAGCCGCTTGGCATACCGTTTATTTATAAGGCAAGAAAACCGATGGGACGCGCCTTTAAAAGAGCCGTCAGCAGCATGGATCTGAAAAAAGAAGACTGTGTGGTCATCGGCGATCAGCTGCTTACTGATGTTCTCGGCGGAAACAGACACGGGTATCATACGATCCTTGTCGTGCCGGTCGCTTCCTCTGACGGGGTCATGACGCGCTTTAACCGCCGGATTGAACGGAGAATATTGAGTTCTTTGAAACGTAAAGGCCATATTCAGTGGGAGGATTAGAAATGGAAAAGGTTGTTTGCATCGGCTGCGGAGTAGCGATCCAGACCGAGGATAAACAAGGTCTCGGGTATGCGCCGAAGGCATCGCTCACAAAAGAGAATGTCATCTGCCAGCGCTGCTTCAGACTGAAAAACTACAATGAAATTCAAGATGTTTCATTAACGGACGATGACTTTTTAAATATCTTGCACACAATCGGCGATACTGACTCTCTTATTGTCAAAGTCGTTGATATTTTTGATTTTAACGGAAGCTGGATAAACGGACTGAACCGCTTTGTCGGCGGAAATCCGATCATCCTTGTCGGCAATAAGGCTGATATCCTTCCGAAATCCGTAAAACGGGAACGGCTCGTTCAATGGATGAAACGCGAAGCGAAAGAATACGGCTTAAAACCTCTTGATGTCTTTTTAATCAGCGCTTCACGCGGACAAGGGATGAAAGAAGTCATTGACGCCATTGAATATTATCGCGAAGACCGTGATGTGTATGTGGTGGGCTGTACGAATGTCGGCAAATCAACGTTTATCAACCGGATTATTAAAGAGGTCTCAGGGGAAGAGAATATCATTACCACCTCTCAATTTCCGGGCACGACGCTTGATGCAATTGAAATCCCGCTTGATGACGGGTCCGCGCTTTATGATACCCCGGGAATCATTAACCATCACCAGATGGCGCATTACGTGGACAAGCGTGACTTAAAGGTGCTGACACCGAAAAAAGAACTGAAGCCGCGCACTTTCCAGCTGAATGAGAAACAAACGCTTTACTTCGGCGGGCTTGCCCGGTTTGATTATGTTTCAGGCGATAAATCGGCGTTTGTCTGCTATATGCCGAATGAATTGATGATTCACAGAACAAAGCTTGAAAATGCTGACGCCTTATACGAAAAGCATGCGGGTGAACTGCTCACCCCGCCCGGGAAAGATCATTTGGATGAATTTCCGGAGCTTACGGCTCACACGTTTACGATTAAAGAAGGAAAGACGGATATCGTTTTTTCCGGTCTCGGATGGGTCACGGTGCAGCATGCAGATAAAAAAATAACGGCTTACGCTCCGAAAGGCGTACACGTATTTGTCCGCCGTTCATTAATATAGAGAGAAGGGGAGAGGGAGCATGAAACAATTGTACGGAGTAATCGGAAATCCGATCGGGCATTCAATGTCACCCGATATTCATAACGCGGCTTTGAAAGATAAGAACATCAACGGGCAGTATTTTGCGTTTCAGGTGGAACCTCACAACCTCAAGGACGCCGTTAACGGAATTAAAGCACTGGGCATCTGCGGAATTAATGTTACAGTCCCGCATAAAGTCGCGATCATGGAGCATCTGGATGAAATACATGAAAGCGCAAAAGTACTCGGGGCCGTAAATACCGTCAAAAGAGAGGGAGACAGGCTCATCGGGTATAATACTGACGGAGATGGATTTTATAAATCCTTAGTCAAAGTTTTGGACAAACCGATATCAGAGCTCTCCATTCTAATGATAGGAGCGGGAGGGGCGGCAAGAGCAATTTTTACGACGATCGTCCGCAAAGAGCCGAAACAGTTTGACGTTTGCAACCGCACGCCGGAAAAAGCAGAAAGTCTGATTGCGGCGGCTCCCTCTTTTCAGCAGAAACGCGCTCTTACATTAGAAGAAGCGGAAAATCAGCTTGAGCAATATGACGTCATTATTCATACAACATCTGTCGGCATGTATCCGAACACGGATGCCGTGCCGCTCTCATTGGAACGGGCCAAAACGGGCGCCATCGTTTGTGATATCGTATACAACCCGATTCAAACGGCGTTATTAAAAGAAGCTGAAAAAAGAGGTTTGACAACCCTTGACGGCGTCGGCATGTTTGTAGAACAGGCCGCACTGTCCTTCAAGCTGTGGACGGAACAGGAGCCTGACAGCGGCCTGATGAGAGCAATTGTTGAAGGAAAACTAGGAGGAACACAATGTTAACAGGAAAACAAAAACGGTTTTTGCGTTCAAAAGCGCATCATTTAACGCCTATTTTTCAAGTGGGAAAGGGCGGAGTCAACGAAAACATGGTGAAACAGATTGCCGAGGCTTTAGAGGCAAGAGAGCTGATTAAAGTCAGCGTGCTTCAAAACTGCGAAGACGATAAAAACGATGTCGCAGAAGCCCTTGTGAAAGGCAGCCGTTCTCAATTGGTACAGACGATCGGAAATACGATCGTATTGTATAAGGAATCAAAGGAAAATAAACAAATCGAGCTTCCGTAAGGTGGTTGACATGAAGAAAATCGGAATATTCGGGGGCACATTTGACCCTCCGCATAACGGTCATCTTCTGATGGCTAATGAAGTCCTTCATCAGGCGGAGCTCGATGAGATTTGGTTTATGCCGAATAAAATTCCCCCGCATAAGCAGAATGAAGACTTTACCGACAGCCGGCACCGGGTTGAGATGCTGAAGCTTGCCATCAGCTCAAATCCCGGTTTTAAGCTTGAGCTTGCGGAAATGGAGCGGAAAGGTCCTTCTTATACCTATGATACCGTCCGTTTACTGAAGGAGCGGCACCCGAACGACAAGCTTTTCTTTATTATCGGGGCGGATATGATTGAATATCTGCCGAAATGGTACAAACTGGACGAACTGCTTACACTCATTCAATTTATCGGAGTGCGGCGCCCGGGGTATCATATTGAGACCCCGTATCCGCTGCTTTTTGCCGACGTTCCGGAATTTGACGTATCGTCAACGATGCTGAGAGAACGTCTCAAAGCAAAAAAAACGACGCAATACTTAATGCCGGATAAAGTGAGGCAGTATATAGAGGAGAATGATTTATATGAATCGTGAGGAAGCACTTGCCTGCGTCAAAGAACAGCTGACCGAGCATCGCTACATCCACACAATCGGCGTGACAGATACGGCGGTTATTCTCGCAGGCCGGTTCGGAGCAGATCCGAAAAAAGCGGAAATGGCGGCTATTTTTCATGATTACGCCAAATTCCGGCCGAAAGAAGAAATGAAGCAGATCATCGTGCGGGAAAAAATGCCGGCTGAGCTTTTGGATTACAATGCCGAGCTCTGGCATGCTCCTGCGGGGGCGTATCTGGCTGAGAAAGAAGCGGGGATCACTGACCCGGAGATCTTAGACGCGATCCGCTATCACACGTCAGGGCGTCCCGGAATGACCCTTTTAGACAAAGTCATTTACGTGGCGGATTACATTGAACCCGGCCGCCATTTTCCGGGAGTAGAAGAGGTGCGGCGCCTGGCGGAAACGGATCTGAACGAAGCGCTTATACAAGCGCTGAAAAATACAATGATATTTCTGATGAAAAAAAACCAGCCGGTCTTCCCAGAGACGTTTGCAACCTATAACTGGCTGGTGTCTCAAAATTGACAGGAGGAATATGGAAATGGATCAAGCTTCCGTATTAAAAATCGCGGCAAAAGCATGCGACGATAAACGTGCAGAGGATATTTTAGCGCTGGACATGGAAGGAATCTCACTTGTAGCGGATTATTTTTTAATCTGCCACGGGAATTCTGATAAACAGGTTCAGGCAATTGCGCGTGAAATTAAAGATCAGGCAGAAGAAAACGGCATTGATGTCAAAAAGATGGAAGGGTTTGATGAGGCCCGCTGGATTTTAGTTGATCTCGGCGATGTCATTGTCCACGTTTTCCATAAAGATGAAAGAAGCTACTACAATCTTGAAAAGCTATGGGGCGACGCGCCGCTCGCAGAGCTTGAACTCGGCTTGAACTCATGATTTACCAAGGCTTCGCCGGCGTATATGACGAGTTAATGTCCCATGCGCCGTATGATGAATGGGCGGGCTGGATCGAAGCGTCTCTTCCGGAAAAGAGAAAGGTGCTTGATCTTGCCTGCGGAACCGGAGAAATATCCATCAGGCTTGCTGAAAAAGGCTGCGAAGTCACGGGGATTGATTTGAGTGAAGACATGCTGAGCTGTGCCCAGCAGAAAAAAACGGGAAAGCCGATTCTTTTTCTCCAGCAGGATATGAGAGAGCTTTCCGGTTTTGATGAACAGTTTGATGCCGTAGTCATCTGTTGTGATTCCCTCAATTACTTAAAAACGAAAAATGATGTCTTGAGCACCTTCAAAAGTGTTTTTCAAGTTTTGAAGGAGGGCGGCCTGCTTCTGTTTGACGTCCATTCTCCATATAAAATGACGGAGCTTTTTCCGGACAGCACCCATGCGGACCAGGATGAGCAGATCAGCTATATTTGGCAAAGTTTTGCCGGCGATGAAGAGCTTTCTGTCATCCATGATATGTCCTTTTTCGTGTGGAACGGACAAACTTATGACCGCTATGACGAGACGCATGAGCAAAAAACATTTTACATTGAAGAATATGAACAAATGCTTGCAGAGACAGGATTTGAACTGAAGAAAGTGACGGCTGATTTTACAGACCGGCCTCCTTCAAGAGAGTCCGAGCGTCTTTTCTTTACGGCAGGCAAACCAAAAACCATCGTTTAAACAAAACGATGGTTTTTAAAATGCATTTTTGCCGATTGGCACGTTATAGCGTTTTATGGCATACTCAATTACACGTGAAATTGCTTCTTCACTAAAGATATATCTTCATCGTATTTGTCATGTGTACGCTGAAAGACACGGTTGAACATATCCTGTACACCGCTTTCAAGCGCCTTCAGTCCTTCTCCGGTGACGCCGCCTTTAACGCACACTTTTTCCTGCAGGGCGGGAAGGGTGTAATGCCCTGTTTCCAGAAGCTTTCCGAGACCGACAAGCATTTCCGTCGACATAATGACGGCTTCTTCTTTGGTGATGTCCGTTTCTTCCACTGCCGCGTCAATAAAGCGTTGAACGAGATAACTCATAAAAGCAGGGCCGCAGCTGACAATGTCTGACGCCGCCCTTGTTATACCGCTGTTGATTTCTACAGGCTTTGAAATATGAGTGATCAGGGTTTGGATATCCGCTTTTGCAGCCTCGCTGCAGCTATTGCCGAACGTAACAAGCGAGACACCGGCAAAGGCGCGGTTTGTAATGCTAGGAATGACACGGGCCGTCTGGCACGGAACCGCATGTTCAATCTGTTCCGTTTGAACAGGGCTGGTAATGGAGATTAAAATGTGATCTTTTCGTAAATGAGGTGTGAGCTTCTTCAGCAAAGGATATATATCCAGCGGTTTTACACAAATGAATATCATTTCATTTTCCTGTACGAGCTTTTCCTGATCCTCGGTGACATGGATGCCGCTGAAACGCTCTTTTAGTTTTAATGCTTTTTCGATTGTTCTGTTTGTGATGGTGATATGTGAGGGATCGGCAGCGTTTGATTCAATTAACGATTCAATCAGGATCGTTCCCATGTTTCCGGTGCCGATAAAGCCTATTTTCAATGAATTCCCCTCCTTTTTCCCTTAATCCTCTAAACCTTATGCGGGGAGGCAATGCAATATGACGAAAGCGATGATGACGGAGCAGATGCGGCGGAACCTGAAAATTCTGGGTGTTTGTCTTGCGGCAGGAGCGGTTTTTATCTGCATTTGGCTGTTTCGTCCTGAAAAAGAAGAACCGGTCAAACAGCAGTCCGTGCTCGGCCAAACAGCCTCAGCATCCGGCACGGACAAAACAGACACCGCAGACGATAAGATTATGATTGATATGAAAGGCGCGGTCCGAAATCCCGGCGTGTATGAAATGAAGGCGGGAGACAGAGTGACACAAGCCATTGAAAAAGCCGGCGGCCTGAAGGAAAAGGCGGATGAACTGAATGTTAATTTAGCAGAGCAGCTGCAAGACGGGACGGTCGTTTATATTCCGAGCGAAGGCGAAGAGGAGAATCGCCCGAAAACCGCAGCAGGTGAGAAGGAGGATGCGCCTGTCAATATCAATACGGCAACTCTGGACGAACTTCAGGCGATTTCCGGTGTGGGGCAGAAAAAAGCGGAAGCAATTATCGCCTACCGGGAAGAAAACGGACGGTTTCAGACTGCTGAAGATTTGATGAAGGTATCAGGTTTTGGAGAAAAGTCATTTGAGCGGATAAAAACTTCCATTACGGTAAAGTGAATTGACGGTTTTGCTCAAAACTATGTAAACTTAGAAAAGCAACAAGACTTTTGGAGGGAACACTTGTGGAACGAATCTCATGGAATCAATATTTTATGGCGCAAAGCCATTTGCTGGCGCTGAGAAGCACATGTCCGAGACTGTCAGTCGGGGCAACCGTTGTCAGAGACAAGCGGATGATTGCCGGCGGGTACAACGGTTCAATTGCCGGCGGCGTCCATTGTGCTGATGAAGGATGTCTTTTAATAGATAATCACTGCCAGCGGACCATACATGCAGAGATGAATGCAATTCTGCAATGTTCTAAGTTCGGTGTGCCGACTGAGGGCGCCGAAATTTATGTGACGCATTATCCTTGTATTCAATGCTGTAAATCAATTATTCAGGCGGGCATCAAAACGGTCTATTATGCCGAAGATTACAAAACACAGCCATACGCAAAAGAACTGTTCACCCAAGCCGGAGTCAAGGTGGAGCAGGTTGAACTTGATGAAATGATCATTGATCTGAAAAACCGCGAAAAATTGTCTTTTGTAGCCGGTCTGATTCAGCAATTATCTGATGCGGGAGTTAAGGCGGATGAACTGAAAAAAATTCATGAACAGGCCAATGAGCTGTTTACCAGTTACGTATAAATGAAATATAAATACCTTCTTCTGCCTCTGGCGGCGGTTTCTGCAACCGCGGGAATTGCCGCCGCAAATTTCTTCTGGGTTCTATTCTTTTTTCTTCTGTATCTTCTCTTTCTTTTTGTAAAAACAAAGCAGTACACACCGTTTATCGTCAGCCTCGTTTCTTTTTGTCTTTATTTCTTTCTGTATACGGTTTGTGACGCTGCGAATGTATCCCGGTATCAGGGCGGGAGCTATACTGAACAGGCCGTCATCACAAATATTCCGAAGGTTGACGGGGCGAAAATGTCTGCCGTTATCCGAACGCATGACAAAGAAAAATGGGCCGCTTCATACAAAATCCGGTCTCTTGAAGAAAAAAGTCTCATTGAACAGCTGGAACCGGGGATGCGCTGCGTGTTTACCGGCTCTTTGGAACAGCCCGGACATGCGACGATTCCCGGAGGTTTTGATTATAAGGAACATCTTAATTCTCAGCATATTCACTGGTTATTTTCCGTGACTTCCATTCAGCAGTGTGAAAAATCCGGCATGCCGCTGTATAAATTGCTCAACATCAGAAAGAATTTGATTTCGATCATTCAAAATCACGTGCCTGAATCCTCTGCCGGAATTGTAGAAGCGCTGACCTTAGGTGAAAGATTTTCTATAGAGGACGATATACTGAACGCTTATCAAAATCTGGGAGTCGTTCATTTAATGGCCATTTCCGGAATGCATGTCGGTCTGATTACCGCGGGAATATTTTATGTTCTGATCAGAATCGGGCTGACAAGAGAAAAGGCGGGGGTTTTGCTGCTGTTTTTTTTACCGGTGTATACGCTGTTAAGCGGTGCGGCCCCGTCCGTATTGCGCGCATCTCTCATGCTGGGATTTTATATCGCCGGAACTCTTTTTAAACGCAGAATTCATTCCTCGGCTGCATTGTCTGTGTCTTATCTGCTGCTCCTCATGTTTAATCCTTACCTCCTTTGGCAGGCGGGCTTCCAGCTTTCTTTTGCGGTAAGCGCCGCTTTAATTCTGTCATCCTCCATTTTAAAGAAAGCAGGGAAAAGAAGATTTGCCGCGCTAGCGATGGCCTCATTCATTGCGGAGCTCAGTTCGCTTCCGTTTCTGCTCTATCATTTTCAGCAGATTTCGCTTGTCAGTTTTCCGATGAATATGGTGATGGTGCCTTTTTATACGTTATTTGTCATTCCGTTTTCGGTCATCGGTTTCCTTCTTCTCTTACTTTCAAGGCAGGTCGGGGAATGTTTGTTTTATATGTTTGACCTTGTGATGAAGCCTGTGCATGATTTCATGACGTATGCGGCATCCGTTGATTTATTTACAATGATTGTGTCAAAGCCTGACTTTCTTTCCCTTCTTCTGCTTGCGGTTTCCGTGTTTACGCTATTTGCAGCTTTGGAAAAGGGCGGTTTTTTGAAACTCAGGAAATCGCCTCTTTTTTTCTGCGCGGTTTTGGTTTATTTAATGTTCCGTCCTTATTTCAGTCCCTGGGGAGAAGCGGATATGCTTGATATCGGGCAGGGAGACTCGCTGTTTATAAGTGCGCCGCACCGCAAAGGAACCGTAATGGTTGATACAGGGGGAGTGGTGGCTTATCCAGGAGAATCATGGAAAGAAAAACGCCACCCGTATTCTATCGGTGAGAAGGTTTTGATTCCGTTTTTGAACGGAAAAGGGGTGAAAAAGCTGGATGCGCTGATTTTAACCCATGCGGATCAGGATCATATCGGGGAAGCCGGAGTATTAATCAAAAAACATAGAGTCAAACGGCTGATTGTTCCCGTGGGATTCGTGAAGGAACCGAAGGATCAGGACATATTGAAGATGGCGAAAGAAAACAACATTCCCGTTGCCGAAGCAAAGCGGGGCGACACCATTACAGCCGGTCATCTTCAATTTCAGGTGCTGTCCCCGGAGTCGTCTGACGGAAGAAGTAAAAACGATTCGTCACTGGTGCTTTGGACAGTTTTAGGCGGAGTGAGCTGGCTTTTGACGGGAGATTTAGAATCGGACGGCGAAACGGAAGTGCTGAAAGCGTATCCGAATCTGAAGGCTGATATATTGAAGGCCGGTCATCACGGCAGCAAAAGCTCTACGAGTGAAGCCTTTTTGAAACAGCTTCAGCCGGAAGCGGCACTGATTTCAGCAGGTGAAGATAATCGTTACCATCATCCGCATGAAGAGGTGCTGGATCGTTTGAAAGCGTACTCTGTCAATGTGCTTCGCACCGATCTCAGCGGAACGATTCAATACAGATTTAAAAAAGGCGCCGGAACGTTTTCTGTCTTTCCTCCATATGATATAGAAGAAACCAGGGCGCAGGAAGTAAAAAAGACTGCCGATTGACAGCAGCCCGGAATGCGGCTAAGAGCCGATAAGATGGATGGCTGTTGCCATCACGAACAAAAAGGCGAAAAATCCGAAGGACACGACAAAACCGACAGCTGAGTCAACAGCATCATTTCGTTTGCTTTGAACGTTTTTTTCAAAATCATTCAATTTCATCCCTCCTGACTTCCCTAAGTATACTGGAATTGTTTTGAAAAATCTAGAAGTGATGGTAACGTTTTCTGTTCTTGTGATTATCGCCTTTTTACAAGCAGCCCCGGGAGCTTGTGAATCAGGCGTTTATTATAAATGAGGAAGCTGTCCTTTTTAAAGCTTCCTCTTTACTATTTGCCTAACTCAATTTAGGATAGAAGGGGATCAAGAAAGAGAGGAAGTCATACGATCATGGTATTTGATGTTTGGAAAGCCCTGAAAAAAGGGGATGTCCGCTCCGTTTATTGTTTATACGGAAAAGAAACGTATCTTCTCCAAGAGACTGTCAGCCGTATCAGACAAGCTGTCGTTGATGAGGGGACAAAAGATTTTAACCTGTCTGTTTTTGATCTTGAAGAGGATCCGCTTGACCAGGCGATAACCGATGCGGAAACGTTTCCGTTTATGGGGGAGAAGCGGCTGGTCATTGTAAAAAACCCGTCTTTTTTAACAGGAGAAAAAAAGAAAGAAAAAATAGAGCACAATACAAGCGCTCTTGAGACTTATCTGAAGGAGCCTGCGCCTTATACGGTTTTTGTGATTGTGGCTCCGTATGAGAAGCTGGATGAGCGGAAAAAACTGACGAAGGCGCTGAAGCAGCAAGCTCTGATGATTGAAGCTAAGGAGCTGAATGCAAAGGAAACGACTGACTTTACGATTAATCTGGCAAAATCCGAAAATAAAACGATCGACGCAGAAGCTGCTGAGCATTTGGTTCTGCTTGCAAACGGCCACCTGTCTTCCATATATCAGGAAATACAAAAACTCTCCGCCTACACCGGAGACAGACATGAGATTACGCTTGAAGATGTCCGGGAGCTTGTCGCGAGAAGTTTGGAGCAGAATATTTTTGAGCTGATCAACAAAATCGTGAACCGAAAACGGACGGAAAGCCTTCAAATATTTTATGATCTTTTAAAACAAAACGAAGAACCGATCAAAATCATGGCGCTGATCGCCAACCAGTTCCGTCTCATTATGCAGACGAAGTATTTTGCCGGACAAGGATACGGTCAAAAGCAAATCGCATCCAATTTAAAGGTTCACCCTTTCCGGGTAAAGCTGGCGATGGACCAGGCGAGGCTTTTTTCTGAAGAAGAGCTCAGGCGTATTATAGAGAAACTGGCAGTGATGGATTACGAAATGAAAACCGGGAAAAAGGACAAGCAGCTCTTGCTGGAGCTCTTTCTTCTTGAACTTCTCCGGACCGAATGAAAAAAACGATCCCCGTTACCAGGGATCGTTTTTGTATTATGCAGAAAGTCCGTTCACTTGTTTCGCAAGTCTAGATTTGTATCGAGCTGCGGCATTTTTGTGTACAAGACCTGTTTTCACTGCTTTATCAATGCGTTTCGCTGCTTCAGAAAGAGCAGTTTTCGCTTTATCCGCTTCGTTGTTGGCAACAGAAGCTTCTACTTGTTTGATTGCAGTACGCATAGCAGATTTGATTGTCGCGTTATGAGCGCGGCGTTCGTTGTTTGTTTTTGTACGTTTAATCGCTGATTTAATGTTTGGCATGTGTTTCACCTCCTAAGATACAACCTGTAGCACAGTGTCTTAAGGTTAAATCTTCTTCACAATAGAACAAATTGTATTCTATCAAACAGAACTTTAGATTGCAATATAAATGTAAAGTATTTTTCGTTGATGGGTAAATTCGCATGATTCGTTTTACAAATGGCCACACTATGTACCACGATGATTGAAGGAGGTCTTCCCCGTGAAAAACAACGAACTGGATGTCAATCAATTTCTGATACGGACGGATTTAGCGGTAGAAACAAAACAGGCGGTAAAAGACGGACAAGCCGGTCAGAAAAAAGAAATAAACGGGTTTATTGAAAAAGAACGCGACAAGGGCGGCATTAAAGTCAGAACTGTGGATATTACAAAAGAAGGCGCCGAGCTATCGGGCAAAAAGCAGGGGCGCTATGTCACGATCGAAGCGCAGGGTGTGAGGGAGCACGACTCTGAAATGCAGGAAAAAGTAACGGAAGTGTTTGCCGTGGAATTTTCCGCCTATCTGTCGGCATTAAAAATTCCAAAGGATGCAAGCTGTTTGATCGTCGGTCTTGGCAACTGGAATGTGACGCCGGATGCACTCGGCCCTCTTGTGACCGAAAATCTGCTTGTGACGCGGCATTTGTTCAGGCTTCAGCCGGAAAATGTGCAGGAAGGGTACAGGCCGGTCAGCGCGCTTGCTCCCGGTGTGATGGGATTAACGGGAATTGAAACGAGCGATATTATTCAAGGCGTGATCAAAGAATCGAAGCCGGATTTTGTGATTGCTGTAGACGCTCTTGCGGCAAGAGCCGTTGAAAGGGTGAACACGACCATCCAATTTTCTGATACGGGCATTCACCCGGGATCAGGCGTCGGCAATAAGAGAAAAGAATTAAGCAAAGAGACGCTCGGCATCCCAGTCATCGCAATCGGTGTCCCGACTGTCGTTGATGCGGTGACGATCGCAAGTGATACAGTGGACTACATATTAAAGCATTTCGGCAGAGAAATGAAAGATGACAGCCCGTCGAGGTCTTTGGTGCCCGCCGGAATGAACTTTGGCAAAAAGAAGGTGCTTACAGATGAAGATCTTCCCGGAGAAAAAGAGCGCCAATCCTTTTTAGGCATTGTCGGCACGCTGGACGAAAACGAAAAACGCCAGCTGATTCATGAAGTGCTTTCTCCGCTCGGACATAATCTGATGGTCACGCCGAAGGAGATTGACACCTTTATTGATGATATGGCGAACGTGCTTGCAAATGGGTTAAACACCGCCCTTCATGAAAAGGTCTCACAAGATAACAAAGGTTCTTATAATCATTAAAATGGTTCTACCTCCTCTAGCTTGTTCATAGAGTAATTACTAGACAAGCGCTGGAGGGATTCAAATCATGAGAAAAAAACGCAGAAACCGTCAAATTGTCGTTGCAGTAAACGGTGGAAATGCGCTCAAGGGCATGTTTTTGTTTATGACAAGCCTTATCGTTATTTTCGTATTATCCGGTGTGCTCACATCGCTTCGCCCTGAACTGAGGCTTTCTTCCGATTCTCTTCACGGAATTGCCGGAGAGCTTCCGGGTGACGCGTTTGCACACCTCCTTGGCATGGAAAATCATTATTTCGCATCAGAGCTTCCTGAAAAAGACTCATTTCAGCTGTCACGGCTTTCCTTAAAACTGGCGACAAGCATTAATCTGGAAGATCCGCGGAGCTTCTTGGGACGCGAGCTGCCGGGATTCGCTCAATACGATACGGAGATCCTGTTGGCGGGGCAGGGGACGGATTATACGAATATGCCGGCTGAATCTCCGCCGCCGTCAAAGGTGATGGAAAAAGAAAAAGAAGTGAATCTTGCAGAAATCGAAAACAAAACGAAAAAAGAAGAAACGGCGCCGCCGAAGCATTCGACCGGCAGCAAAAAAGTCGTCTTTATTTATCACACTCACAATACCGAATCCTATCTCCCTCTGTTAAAAGGGGAAACAAATCCGGATAACGCCCGCCATTCGAAGGCCAATGTCACGCTTGTCGGAGATATGTTCGGAAAAGCGCTGGAAGCGCAAGGCGTAGGAGCGGACGTAGATAAAACCGACATTCAGGGCCGCCTGAACAAAGACGGTTTAAATTATGCGCGAAGCTATGACGAATCAAGACCGGTTGTAAAAAGCGCGCTCGCCAAAAATAAAAATCTGCAATATACCATAGATATTCACCGGGATTCCCGCCGCAAGAAAAATACGACAGCCGATATTAAAGGAAAAAGCTATGCCAGAGTGGCCATCGTCGTCGGCAAAAAAAGCGCCAATTTTGAAGAAAACTATAAACTCGCAAGTGAACTTCATAAGCTCATGGAGAAAAAATACCCCGGCTTAAGCGTCGGTGTTTTATCAAAAGGCTCTCCGGGAGATAATGGAGTATACAACCAGGATTTAAACGACCGGTCGCTTCTGCTGGAATTCGGAGGCGTGGATAACAACCTTGAAGAACTGAGACGCGCATCCGATGCCGTAGCCGATGTATTCAGCGAACTGTACTGGAATGCTGAAAAAGTCAGTTCGCAATCAGGAGAGAAGGAAAAACAATAGAAATCAGGTGATGCAAATGATCCGATTTACCGGCAAATGCCTGCTGATCGCCATTGTCATGTTTGTCGGCGTTTTGTTCGGCATGCAGCAGGCAAACAGCGGAATGCTTGATATGAAAGGATACAAAGACCCCTCCTTAAAAGGTGCATTCACGCTTAGCGGCGGAGAGGGTCAGGAAAAAGAGGCATCCATTTTGGGCCAAACCGTTACGGCGAAAGATCTGGAAGAAAAACAAAAACAGCTGGAACAGGCGGAAACCTTCAACCTGTTTTCAAAAGCCGGGGAAACCCTTTCAAATACCGTAACGGACTCGGCCCAGGCGATGTACGAGTGGGTTTCGAAACTGAACCGATAGCATTTTAAGGAGAAAAGCGGACGATTCCAAATAGGAAGCTTTTCTCTTTCTTGTTTTAATTGAATGTTTACAATCCTATTGATATAATCTAAGCTAGTGTATTTTGCGTTTAATAGTAGGAGTGATAGATTGTGACAGATAAAGAAAAGCGTTTAGAGAGGCAGTCAAGAATCCGGAATTTCTCGATCATCGCCCATATAGACCACGGCAAATCGACCTTGGCGGATCGGATTTTAGAAAAAACATCGGCGATCACCCAGCGGGAAATGAAAGAACAATTGCTTGATTCAATGGACCTTGAACGCGAACGGGGAATTACCATCAAATTAAATTCCGTTCAGCTGAAATACAAAGCAAAAGACGGAGAAGAATATATATTCCATCTCATCGACACGCCCGGACACGTCGACTTTACATATGAAGTATCACGAAGCCTGGCTGCTTGTGAAGGCGCGATTCTCGTTGTTGATGCGGCCCAGGGAATTGAAGCGCAGACATTGGCGAACGTCTATCTGGCGCTTGATAATGACCTTGAGATTCTTCCTGTCATTAATAAAATCGATCTCCCGAGCGCAGAGCCAGAACGTGTGCGTCAAGAAGTTGAGGACGTGATCGGTCTTGACGCTTCAGACGCCGTCCTCGCTTCAGCGAAAGCGGGTATCGGCATCGAAGACATTTTAGAGCAGATCGTAGAAAAAGTGCCTGCTCCCGCGGGAGATCCGGAAGCTCCGCTGAAAGCGCTCATCTTTGACTCGCTTTATGACGCGTACCGCGGAGTCGTCGCGTATATCAGAGTCGTAGAAGGAACGGTAAAACCCGGCCAGAAAATTAAAATGATGGCGACCGGAAAAGAGTTTGAAGTCATCGAAGTCGGCGTCTTTACGCCGAAAGCGCAGCCGGCTGACGAACTGACAGTCGGTGATGTAGGCTATTTGACAGCCGCAATTAAAAATGTCGGCGACACCCGTGTCGGTGATACGATTACAAGCGCGGTTAAGCCTGCGGCAGAAGCGCTTCCGGGATACCGCAAACTCAATCCGATGGTCTATTGCGGACTTTACCCGATTGACACAGCCAAATATAATGACTTGCGCGAGGCTCTGGAAAAACTTGAATTGAATGACTCCTCCCTTCAATACGAGGCGGAGACGTCACAAGCCCTCGGCTTCGGCTTCCGCTGCGGCTTTTTAGGAATGCTTCACATGGAGATCATTCAAGAACGGATTGAACGGGAATTTAAAATTGACCTCATCACGACCGCGCCGAGCGTTATTTATGACGTATATATGACGGACGGTGAAAAGATCGTCGTCGATAACCCGTCAAACATGCCTGACCCGCAAAAAATAGAACGGGTGGAAGAACCTTATGTCAAAGCGACGATGATGGTTCCGAACGATTATGTCGGAGCGGTTATGGAGCTTTGTCAGGGGAAACGGGGCAACTTTATCGATATGCAGTACTTAGACGCCAACCGGGTCAGCATTGTATACGAGATGCCTCTTGCGGAAATTGTTTACGAATTTTTTGATCAGCTGAAGTCCAGTACGAAAGGGTACGCCTCTTTCGATTACGAGCTGATCGGCTACAAGCCGTCTAAACTCGTCAAAATGGACATTATGCTGAATGCTGAAAAAATTGATGCGCTGTCATTTATCGTCCACCGCGATTACGCATACGAGCGCGGAAAAGTCATCGTCGAAAAATTAAAAGAGCTGATCCCGCGCCAGCAATTCGAAGTGCCGGTGCAGGCGGCGATCGGACAGAAAATCGTGGCGCGCTCAACCATTAAAGCCATGAGGAAAAACGTTCTTGCAAAATGTTACGGCGGAGACATCTCGCGGAAACGGAAGCTTCTTGAAAAACAAAAAGAAGGAAAACGCCGGATGAAGCAGGTCGGCTCAGTCGAAGTGCCGCAGGAAGCGTTTATGGCCGTCCTTAAAATGGATGACAGCCCGAAAAAATAACGGAAGCCGCCGCAGTCCCGCACTGCGGCTTCTTTCTGTAAAGAAGAAGGTGTTTCAAATGAAATCAGCTTATATTCATATTCCGTTTTGTGAGCATATCTGCCACTATTGCGATTTCAATAAATATTTTATTCAGAGCCAGCCTGTCGATGAGTATTTAAACTCACTCGAAAAGGAAATGATAAATACGATAGAACGTACGGGCCGCCCTGATCTTCGCACGATTTTTATCGGGGGAGGCACGCCGACATCGCTCTCGCCCGCCCAGCTTGAAAAACTGATGGATTCCATTCACCGCGTGCTGGAGCCTTCTGACGGACTCATTGAATTTGCCGCGGAAGCGAATCCGGATGACTTGTCCTCGGAAAAATTAAAAATCCTGAAAAATGCCGGTGTCAATCGGCTGAGCTTCGGTGTTCAAACTTTCGAAGATGCCCTTTTGCAGAAAATCGGCAGGGTGCATAAACAAAAGGACGTGTTCAGCTCCTTTGAACGGGCGAGGGCGCTCGGTTTTGACAACATCAGTCTCGATTTAATGTTCGGCCTGCCGGGACAGACGCTGGCTGACCTTGATAATTCTGTTAAAACGGCTTTGTCGCTGGATGCGGAGCACTATTCCGTTTACTCGCTGATCGTCGAGCCGAAAACGGTGTTTTATAATTTAATGCAAAAAGGCCGCCTGCATCTCCCTGCGCAAGAACAAGAGGCTGAGATGTATGAAACGGTTATGAGGCAGATGAGTGAAGCGGGCATCCGCCAATACGAAATCAGCAACTTTGCAAAGCCCGGCTACGAGTCGCAGCATAATCTGACCTATTGGAGCAATGAAGAGTATTTCGGTTTTGGCGCAGGGGCTCACGGATATATCAGCGGCACCCGCACCGTCAACGCTGGTCCCGTGAAACATTATATTCAGCTCATCGAAGAAAAAGGGCTGCCTTACCGGGACACGCACGAGGTGACACGTGAAGAGCAGATTGAGGAAGAAATGTTCCTCGGTCTCAGAAAAATGTCAGGCGTGCAAAAAAAAGCTTTCCTGGATAAATTCGGACGTTCAGTCGATGAACTGTTTCCTGATATTCTCAAAGATTTAACTGAAAAAGGCCTGATCTGTGACTCGGAAAAATCGGTAGCATTAACGCATGAAGGCAAATTATTAGGAAATGAGGTTTTTGGCGCTTTTTTGGGTGAGTTATAATTGACATTTTTCTTTTCGTTTGTTACTTTTGATATAGAATTAGCACTCGCTGACCTTGAGTGCTAACAGGGGTGATGATGATGTTAACAAATCGTCAGCTGTTGATCCTGCAAGTGATTATTAATGATTTTATACAATCAGCGCAGCCTGTAGGATCAAGAACTCTTTCAAAAAAAGACGAGATTACATTCAGCTCTGCAACGATCAGAAACGAGATGGCTGACTTGGAGGAATTGGGCTTTATTGAAAAAACCCATTCATCCTCAGGACGGATTCCGTCGGAAAAAGGGTACAGGTATTATGTCGATCATTTGCTGTCACCCGTCAAGCTGACTAAAACCGATCTGGATTTAATTCACTCGATATTTAAAGAAAAAATCTTCGAGCTTGAAAAAACAGTCCAAAAATCAGCGCAGATCCTGTCCGAACTGACAAACTACACATCGATTGTTCTCGGGCCGACGCTGAGCGAGAATTATCTTAAACAGATTCAAATTGTTCCGATCCAGCCGGATAAAGCGGTCGCCATCCTCGTTACGAATACGGGGCATGTCGAAAACCGCACGATCAATTTCCCGGCTAAAGTGGATTTGGCCGATATTGAAAAACTGGTCAATATATTGAACGACCGATTAGCGGGCGTTCCGATGGACGAACTGAATGAGCGTATTTTTAAAGAGGTTGTCACATATTTAAGGCAGCATATCGCCAACTATGACAGCATTCTCGAATCGCTCCGCTCCACATTCCATCCGGCGGGCCATGTTGAGAAATTATTTTTCGGCGGAAAAATCAATATGCTGAATCAGCCGGAGTTCCATGATATTGAACGGGTCCGCTCGCTCTTATCCTTAATTGAAAAAGAGCAGGATGTCCTGAAGCTGTTTCAGTCGTCAAAAGCCGGGATTTCAATCAAAATCGGAAAAGAAAACGACTACGAGGAAATGGAAAACTGCAGCCTGATCACGGCCACCTATACGGTTGACACGAAGCAGATCGGATCAATCGCCATTATCGGGCCGACACGCATGAATTATTCAAGAGTCGTCAGCCTGCTGCAGCATGTGACTTCGGACTTGTCAAAAGCATTCACAAGTTTGTATGATGAATAAGGGAATTTTGGCAAACATTTTCAGTCATCTTTTTACAGCATTTGAGGGAGGTGAACACAATGTCAGAAGAAAAACAAACCGCAGAACAGGTTGAAGCAGCAGAACAAGAAGAAACGACAGAACAGGCAGAACAAGCCGCTTCACAAGAACAGCATGAAGAAACAGCAGGTCAGGAAGAAGCCCTTCAGCACCAAATTGATGAATTGCAGGGTTTGCTTGATGAAAAAGAAAATAAGCTTTTGCGTGTTCAAGCAGACTTTGAAAACTATAAACGACGCAGCCGCCTTGAAATGGAAGCTGCTCAGAAATACCGTTCTCAAAACGTCGTAACGGAAATCCTTCCGGCTCTCGACAACTTTGAACGGGCCTTACAGGTAGAAGCTGAAAGCGAGCAGACAAAAAGCTTGCTGCAAGGTATGGAAATGGTCCGCCGCCAGCTGATGGACGCTCTTGAAAGAGAAGGCGTTGAAGCCATCGAAGCTGTCGGTCAGGAATTTGATCCGAACCTTCACCAAGCCGTCATGCAGGTGGAAGATGAAAACTTCGGCAGCAATATTGTTATCGAAGAACTGCAAAAAGGCTACAAACTGAAGGACCGCGTCATCCGTCCTTCAATGGTTAAAGTGAATCAATAACTACATAGCAGGAGGTAATTCAAAGTGAGTAAAGTAATCGGAATTGACTTGGGTACGACAAACTCATGTGTGGCAGTGCTTGAAGGCGGCGAGCCGACAGTTATCGCTAACGCTGAGGGTAACCGTACTACTCCGTCAGTCGTTGCATTTAAAAACGGCGAGCGCCAAGTAGGGGAAGTGGCAAAACGCCAATCTATCACAAACCCTAACACAATCATGTCTGTCAAACGCCATATGGGTACTGACTATAAAGTAGAAATCGAAGGAAAAGACTACACGCCTCAGGAAGTGTCAGCCATTATCCTTCAGCATCTGAAAGCATACGCTGAAAGCTACCTTGGCGAAACAGTTTCTAAAGCTGTTATCACGGTTCCTGCATACTTCAACGATGCAGAACGCCAAGCGACAAAAGATGCCGGTAAAATTGCCGGTCTTGAAGTAGAGCGTATTATCAACGAGCCGACTGCAGCAGCGCTTGCATACGGACTTGATAAAACGGACGAAGACCAAACGATTCTTGTTTACGACCTTGGCGGCGGTACGTTTGACGTATCTGTGCTTGAACTTGGCGACGGCGTGTTTGAAGTCCGTTCAACTGCCGGTGACAACCGTCTTGGCGGGGATGACTTTGACCAAGTCATCATCGACCATCTCGTAGCAGAATTCAAAAAAGAAAACGGCATTGATCTGTCAAAAGACAAAATGGCGCTTCAGCGTTTGAAAGATGCGGCTGAGAAAGCGAAAAAAGATCTTTCCGGCGTATCATCTACGCAAATTTCTTTACCGTTTATCACAGCGGGAGACGCAGGTCCTCTTCACCTTGAGCTGACACTGACCCGCGCTAAATTCGAAGAGCTTTCCGCTCATCTCGTTGAGCGCACAATGGCTCCTGTCCGTCAGGCTCTTCAAGATGCGGATCTTTCTGCAAGCGAAATCGACAAAGTTATCCTTGTCGGCGGATCTACACGTATTCCTGCCGTACAGGAAGCAATCAAAAAAGAAACAGGCAAAGAAGCGCATAAAGGCGTAAACCCGGATGAAGTTGTAGCGCTTGGTGCTGCAATTCAAGGCGGCGTCATCACAGGAGACGTAAAAGACGTTGTCCTTCTTGACGTTACACCGCTGTCACTCGGTATTGAAACAATGGGCGGCGTATTCACGAAACTGATCGACCGCAATACGACAATTCCGACAAGCAAATCACAAGTATTCTCAACTGCTGCTGATAACCAAACAGCCGTTGACATTCACGTGCTGCAAGGTGAGCGCCCGATGTCTGCCGACAACAAAACACTCGGCCGCTTCCAGCTTACTGATATCCCGCCTGCACCGCGCGGCGTGCCTCAAATCGAAGTTTCTTTCGATATTGACAAAAACGGTATCGTAAACGTAAGAGCGAAAGACTTAGGCACAGGAAAAGAACAAAACATTACAATCAAATCTTCTTCAGGTCTTTCTGATGACGAAATCGAACGCATGGTGAAAGAAGCGGAAGAAAACGCTGACGCTGATGCGAAGAAAAAAGAAGAAATCGAAGTCCGCAACGAAGCTGACCAGCTTGTGTTCCAAACGGAAAAAACATTAAAAGACCTGGAAGGCAAAGTGGATGAAGAGCAAGTGAAAAAAGCAAACGACGCGAAAGACGCGCTGAAAGCAGCTATCGAGAAAAACGAAATTGAAGAGATCAAAGCGAAAAAAGATGAGCTTCAAACAATCGTTCAAGAGCTTTCCATGAAGCTTTATGAAGAAGCGGCAAAAGCGCAGCAGGCTGAAGGCGCAGCAAACGCTGAAGGCAAAAAAGCGGACGATAACGTTGTCGATGCGGAATACGAAGAAGTAAAAGACGACGAAACGAAAAAATAAGTTCTTTCCGCAGAACGCAAAAGAACACACAGCATATTCTGATTCAACAGACAGAAAGTCAAAGTCAGGCATCTCTTGGCTTTGACTTTTTTTCTTGCCCGGGATAAAAGGAATTGAAAAAACATAATTCAAAATGATACAATCTAATTTATGTGAGAAATTCGGGAGAGTGAAGCGAGATGAGTAAGCGTGATTACTATGAAGTGCTTGGAGTAAGTAAGAGCGCTTCAAAGGATGAAATCAAAAAAGCCTATCGGAAGCTTTCAAAAAAATATCATCCTGATATCAATAAAGAATCCGGAGCAGATGAAAAATTCAAAGAGGTAAAAGAAGCATACGAAGCGCTCTCAGATGACCAAAAACGGGCTCAATATGATCAATTCGGCCATACTGACCCTAATCAGGGCTTCGGCGGCGGTTTCGGCGGCGGAGGAGACTTCGGCGGCTTCGGTTTCGATGACATCTTCTCAAGCATCTTCGGCGGCGGCACGAGACGCCGTGATCCGAACGCGCCGAGGCAGGGCGCGGATCTGCAGTATACAATGACACTGTCATTTGAAGATGCGGCTTTCGGAAAAGAAACGATCATTGAAATTCCTCGCGAAGAGAATTGTGAAACATGCAAAGGCTCAGGCGCGAAGCCGGGGACAAATCCGGAAACGTGCTCGCATTGCGGCGGTTCAGGCCAGCTGAATGTCGAACAGAACACGCCGTTTGGCAAAGTGGTTAACCGAAGAGTCTGCCACCACTGTGAAGGAACAGGAAAAATCATTAAAAACAAGTGCTCTGACTGCGGCGGCACGGGCAAAGTGAAAAAACGGAAAAAAATTAACGTTACGATCCCTGCCGGTGTGGACGACGGACAGCAGCTCCGCGTTCCGGGTCAAGGTGAACCGGGTGTAAACGGAGGTCCTCCGGGAGATCTGTTTGTCGTATTCCATGTGCGCGCCCACGAGTTCTTTGAGCGTGACGGAGATGATATTTACTGTGAAATGCCGTTAACGTTTGCCCAAGCGGCACTCGGAGACGAAGTTGAAGTGCCGACGCTTCACGGAAAAGTGAAATTAAAAATTCCTGCCGGCACACAAACCGGCACAAAATTCAGATTAAGAGGCAAAGGCGTGCAGAATGTCCGCGGCTACGGACAAGGCGACCAGCACATTGTCGTCCGCGTCGTTACGCCGACGAATCTGACAGATAAACAAAAAGACATCATCCGCGAGTTCGCTGAAGTCAGCGGCAACCTGCCGGATGAACAAGAAATGAGTTTCTTTGACAAAGTAAAACGCGCATTTAAAGGCGAGTAATGATTGGATAGGAGTTGGTAGTTTTGAAATGGTCCGAAATCAGCATTCACACAACACATGAAGCGGTCGAACCCATCTCAAATATTTTGCATGAAGCTGGTGCGAGCGGGGTTGTCATCGAAGATCCGCTTGATTTAATGAAAGAGCGTGAGAATGTTTACGGGGAAATCTACCAGCTCGACCCCAATGATTACCCCGATGAGGGTGTCATTGTCAAAGCGTATCTGCCGATCAACAGTTTCCTCGGCGAAACGGTCGACGGCATTAAAGAGACGATTAATAATCTGCTTTTGTACGACATTGATTTAGGCAGAAACACAATCACCATTTCTGAAGTTAATGAAGAGGAATGGGCGACAGCTTGGAAAAAGTATTATCATCCGGTAAAAATTTCTGAAAAATTCACGATCGTACCCACATGGGAAACGTACACACCCGTGAATACCGATGAACTGATTATCGAAATGGACCCGGGCATGGCATTCGGTACGGGAACGCATCCGACAACCGTTTTGTGCATTCAGGCGCTTGAGCGTATCGTTCAAAAAGGCGACCGTGTCATTGATGTCGGCACCGGTTCAGGAATTTTGAGCATTGCAGCCGCCATGCTTGAGGCTGAATCGGTTCATGCGTATGATCTTGACCCGGTCGCTGTCGAAAGCGCGCGTCTGAATGTGAAATTGAACAAAGTAAACGATACGGCCGAAGTGAAACAGAACAATTTGTTAGACGGCATCACAGGTGAACACGATGTCATTGTCGCGAATATTTTGGCGGAAGTGATTCTCCGCTTTACATCGCAGGCGTACGACCTGCTAAAAGACGGGGGCCACTTTATTACTTCAGGCATTATCGGCCAGAAAAAACAGGAAGTAAAAGAAGCGTTGGAAAAAGCCGGTTTTACCATTACAGAAATTCTGTCTATGGAAGATTGGGTCAGCATCATCGCGAAAAAATAACAGTTAGTAGGTGTCACAGCGTATGCAACGATATTTTATCGAGCTCACGAAGCAGGAGATGGACGAAACCCCCGATTTTCAAATTACGGGAGAAGACGTCCACCACATTGCAAACGTCATGAGAATGAATGCAGGAGACCGGATAATCTGCTGTTCGAAAGACGGCCATGAAGCGTTATGCCTGCTCAAAGAGGTTTCTAAAGATCATATATCATGCAGCATGGCTGAATGGACGGGAGAAAACCGTGAGCTGCCGTTAAAAATCAGGATCGCCAGCGGCCTTCCGAAAGGCGATAAGCTTGAATGGATTATTCAAAAAGGGACCGAGCTCGGGGCAAGTATGTTCATCCCCTTTCAAGGCGCCAGATCCGTCGTTAAGCTTGACGACAAAAAGGCAAAGAAGAAGCGGGAAAGATGGGCGAAAATCGCGAAGGAGGCGGCGGAGCAATCGTACCGCAATGAAATTCCCGAAGTGAAAACCGTTCATTCGTTCCGGCAGCTGCTTGAAATGGCGGAGAATGTCGATAAATGTGTCGTTGCATACGAGGAGTCATCAAAACAGGGAGAAACGGGCGCTTTCGCTGCGGAGCTCAAAAGCCTTCCGAAAGGTTCGTCTCTTCTCATCGTATTCGGCCCTGAAGGCGGTCTGACTGAGTCTGAAGTTCAGCAGCTTTCAGAAAAAGGCGCCGTCTTATGCGGCCTCGGACCAAGAATTTTACGGACTGAAACTGCGCCGCTTTACGCGTTAAGCGCAGTTTCCTATCATACAGAGTTATTAAGAGGTGATCAGTAATGGCAACTGTTGCTTTTCATACCCTTGGCTGCAAGGTCAATCATTATGAAACAGAAGCAATCTGGCAGCTGTTTAAAGATGCGGGTTATGAACGAAAAGAATTCGAGCAGACAGCAGATGTATATGTCATTAATACATGTACGGTAACAAACACGGGAGATAAAAAAAGCCGTCAAGTCATCAGACGGGCGATCCGCCAAAATCCTGACGGCGTCATCTGCGTAACAGGGTGCTATGCGCAAACATCTCCGGCAGAAATTATGGCCATCCCGGGCGTTGACATCGTCGTCGGCACGCAGGATCGCGAAAAAATGCTCGGTTACATTGAGCAGTACAGAGAAGAGCGCCAGCCGATCAACGGCGTCGGCAACATTATGAAAGCACGTGTGTTTGAAGAGCTGGATGTTCCCGCTTTTACTGACCGGACAAGAGCGTCATTGAAAATCCAAGAAGGCTGCAACAACTTCTGTACGTTCTGCATCATCCCTTGGGCGCGCGGCCTGCTTCGTTCCCGCGATCCTGAAGAAGTCATTAAACAGGCGCAGCAGCTGGTGGATGCCGGTTATAAAGAAATCGTTCTGACGGGGATTCATACGGGCGGCTACGGCGAAGATATGAAAGATTACAATTTCGCCAAGCTTCTCCGTGAATTGGATACACGTGTAGAAGGACTGAAAAGAATCAGAATCTCATCTATTGAAGCAAGCCAAATCACTGATGAAGTGATTGAAGTGCTGGATGCGTCTGATAAAATTGTCCGCCACCTTCACATCCCGATTCAGTCAGGATCAAACACCGTTCTGAAACGGATGAGACGCAAATATACGATGGAATTTTTCGCGGACCGTTTAAATAAGCTGAAAGAAGCGCTGCCGGGTCTTGCTGTCACTTCTGATGTTATCGTCGGTTTCCCGGGTGAAACGGAAGAAGAATTTATGGAAACATACCGGTTCATTAAAGAACATAAATTTTCTGAGCTTCACGTATTCCCTTACAGCAAACGCACCGGAACGCCTGCGGCCAGAATGGAAGATCAGGTTGACGAGAATGTGAAAAATGAACGGGTGCACAAACTGATTGCTCTGTCTGACCAGCTTGCCAAAGAATACGCCTCCGATTATGAAGGAGAGGTTCTTGAAATCATTCCGGAAGAGACGTTTAAAGAGTCTGATGAAGACGGCATGTTCGTCGGCTATACAGACAATTACATGAAAGTCGTCTTCAAAGGCACGGAAGATTTAATCGGCAAACTTGTCAAAGTCAAAATTCAAAAAGCGGGCTATCCGTACAATGAAGGACAATTCGTCCGCGTTGTTGAAGAAGAAATGACTCAGAATATGCGCATGTCTTCGTAACAGATAAAAAACCGATGCTTTCACGCATCGGTTTTTTACGGTTTCGGAGGGATCAGCCTGTCAATCAGCCGATAAAATAAATGCGTGAACGGCAGAAATAATAACGCGGTGACAACATTAAACAAAAGGCTGAAATGCGCGATCATTTGGGCGGGATCGTCAGACAGCCGCTCTGTAAAACCTGCTGCTGCGGACAGGAAGGGAAAGACAAGAAGTACGCCGAGTATATTAAAGACAACGTGAGCACCGGCGGTCTGTCTGGCGGCATAACCCCCTGAAACAGCAGCCATGACGGCCGTGACGCATGTCCCGATATTAGATCCGAGAACGACGCTGACCGCCTGTTCAATGCCGATCATCCCTTCGTTCATAAAGCTCATTAAAATGCCGATGCAGACGGAGCTTGAATGAATGATGGCCGTCAATATCATGCCGATCAAAAGAGCGGACCAGCTTGAATCATTTACATGGCGCAAAACCTCCGCCCCCGCCTTCATTTCTGTCAGCGGAACGGCAAGACGGCTGAAGCACGTGATGCAAAAAAAGATGATGCCGAGACCGAGAAAGCTTACGCCGATCTGCCTGAACGGATATTTCCGGATAAGAATAAACACAAGGCCGCCGATCAAAAGCACCCAAATGAGCACATCCATCTTTATGGCCAAAAACTCCGTCGTAAATGTGGAGCCGACATTCGTGCCGAGAATCATCGGAATGGTCCGTTTAAAAGGCAAAGCGCCTGCACTGACAAAGCCGATCACAATAACCATAAAAGCTGAGCTGCTCTGAAGAAAACCCGTGAATACAATGCTGATGAGAAAAGCTTTCAAAGGGTGGTCGGTAAACAAGAGGAGGCTCTTCTCAATTTTTGAATACGTTAAAGCAATCAGCCCTTGTCTGAGCAGGCTCATTCCGAGTAAAAAAACAAGGATAAGTGCGGTAAAGAGAATCAGTATCAGCAAACGAAACACCCCTTTCCATCATTATATAGACAAGCCGCGTTATTCATGACGGAAAAGTGAACTCACTTAGTTGACCTGACTCATGGCTTATATTATAATGTCAAAGTACATGTTTATATATGTATCTTTTTAAAGGTAGTCGATTGGTGTATTCGGAGGGAGGGAAAGAGAATGTCAAAAACGGTCGTTAGAAAAAACGAATCGCTTGAAGATGCTCTTCGTCGCTTCAAACGCAGTGTATCAAAGACAGGTACTTTGCAAGAAGCAAGAAAGCGCGAATTTTATGAAAAACCTAGCGTAAAGCGCAAGAAAAAGTCAGAAGCTGCTAGAAAACGCAAATTCTAAAAGAGGGTGGATTTATGAGTCTTCTTGAGCGACTTAACCAAGATATGAAGCTGTATATGAAAAGCCGTGAGAAAGACAAACTGACTGTCGTTCGAATGGTGAAAGCTTCACTTCAAAACGAAGCAATTAAGCTTAAGAAAGACAGTTTGACCGAGGATGAGGAACTTACTGTCCTATCTCGTGAACTTAAGCAACGTAAAGACTCCCTCCATGAATTTTCAAACGCTAATCGTTTAGATTTAGTAGATAAAGTTCAAAAAGAGCTGGACATTTTAGAAGTTTATTTACCGAAACAGCTTTCTGAAGAAGAGCTGCAGACAATCGTAAATGAAACCATCGCTGAAGTCGGTGCGAGCTCGAAAGCGGACATGGGCAAAGTGATGAGTGCTATTATGCCTAAAGTAAAAGGTAAAGCTGACGGCAGCGTGATTAACAGGCTTGTCAGCAGTCAATTATCTTAATTGACGAAGAAAAAGACATCTTTCCTCGAGAGATGTCTTTTTTTATACATAAAAAAATGAAACTAAAGTACATTTGTTACGTATATAAAGAAGAATGAAACGGGAAGGAGGGTATATCTGCCTTGTTCCGAAAAAAAACCGGAATTGCTGTTGCTCTATTGGGCTTGTTTGTATTATCTTTATTAGGAGTTCAATTGAACGCAAAAGCTGATCGTTCATCGGTTTATGTCATCCCGGTTGAGAAAAATGTCGAACAGGGGCTTGCTGCTTTTTTATCGCATTCTTTCAAAGAAGCGAAGGAATCCGGCGCGTCACACATTATTCTTGACATCAATACACCGGGAGGCGCCGTTCAATCAGCTTTGGATATTGCAGATGTCATTGGCGGCGCGGATGTGCCTGTTACCGCTTACGTGAATAAACGGGCGCTTTCTGCCGGGGCATATATAGCGCTTCAGGCTGATGACATTTATATGGCGCCGGGCGGAAAAATGGGTGCCGCAGCCATCATCGACGGCAAAGGAAACGCGGCAGACAAAAAGGCCCAATCACTGTGGCATGCAGAAATGGAGGACGCAGCGGCTAAAAACAACCGAAACCCGAAATACGCCCTGGCCATGGCAGACCCCGCCATCAATGCAAAAGAAGCGGGCGCTCCGAAGGGAAAACTGCTGACACTGACAGCTGAAAAAGCCAAGGAAGTCGGATATTCGGAGGGAACGGTTTCAAACCTCGATGCTTTATATACAAAGCTCGGTTTTGATAAAGCCGATGTTCACCATGCAAAAGAGGGTTTTGTCGGCAAATTGGGAAGATGGCTGACAAATCCGTTTGTTGTCCCCGTCTTATTAACGCTCGCTTTGCTTGGTTTGACCATTGAATTATTCTCGCCGGGCCTCGGCATACCGGGCGCCGTCGGACTGACGGCCATGCTGCTGTTTTTCACCGGGCATATCGCTGCCGGATTTGCCGGCTATGACAGTGTATTCTTATTTTGCGCAGGCTTGGTTTTTATCCTTTTAGAGATATTTCTGCCTGGAGGCATAATCGGTCTTATCGGTGTTGCAGGCGTCATCGCGAGCCTCTTTCTCGCTGCGGGCAGCTTTACTGTAATGGCGGTTTCTCTCTTGATCGCCTTTAGTGTGTCTATTGCTGCCTTTATCATATTAACAAGGGTGTTGGGGAAACGAATGAAATTCTTTAAGAAATTGATATTAACTGATTCAACAAGCACGGAGAACGGTTATGTTTCAAATCAGAACCGGACGGAGCTGTTGGGGAAAGTCGGTGTTACCGCTACAGCCCTCAGACCGTCAGGCACCGTTATTATTGATGATGAACGCCTTGATGTCGTTTCAGAAGGATCATTTACTGAAAAAGACAGACAGGTGAAAGTGGTGAAAGCGGAAGGCTCACGCATTGTCGTGAGAGAAATATAGATGATAATCTTGAGGAGGAATTAGATGGAACTGTCAAGTTTGGCGATTTTAGCAATAGTTGCAGCTGCCATAATTGTGTTAGCCATATTCTTCACCTTTGTACCGGTGATGCTATGGATTTCGGCACTTGCAGCAGGAGTCAGAATCAGCATTTTCACTTTGGTCGGGATGAGGCTGCGCCGCGTCATTCCAAGCCGCGTTGTCAACCCGTTAATTAAAGCGCACAAAGCCGGCCTGTCCGCAACAACAAATCAGCTCGAAAGCCATTACCTGGCGGGAGGTAATGTCGACAGGGTGGTCAATGCCCTGATTGCGGCACAGCGCGCCAATATTGAGCTGACATTTGAACGCTGCGCAGCCATTGACCTGGCCGGGCGTGACGTGTTGGAAGCCGTACAGATGAGCGTCAATCCGAAGGTCATTGAAACACCGTTTATCGCGGGTGTCGCCATGGACGGAATTGAAGTAAAAGCAAAAGCCAGAATCACGGTAAGAGCCAATATCGAGCGCCTTGTCGGAGGAGCGGGAGAAGAGACGGTTGTCGCCCGTGTCGGGGAAGGGATTGTCTCGACAATCGGTTCTTCGTATAATCATAAAAAAGTGCTTGAAAACCCTGATATGATTTCGCAGACCGTACTTGGCAAAGGGCTGGATTCAGGTACCGCATTTGAAATTCTCTCGATTGACATCGCCGACGTGGATATCGGCAAAAACATCGGAGCGATTCTGCAGACAGACCAGGCGGAAGCAGACAAAAACATTGCGCAGGCCAAAGCTGAAGAACGCCGCGCCATGGCCGTCGCCCAAGAGCAGGAAATGCGTGCGCGCGTAGAAGAAATGCGTGCGAAAGTCGTGGAAGCTGAAGCGGAAGTGCCGCTTGCGATGGCTGAAGCCTTACGTGAAGGAAACATTGGTGTCATGGATTATATGAACATAAAAAATATCGACGCTGACACGGACATGAGGGATTCTATCGGCAAGCTGACGAATGACCAGCAAGATGAAGACCAACAATAACCTCTCTATTAAGGAGGGAGCCGCTATATGCACGAGATTCTGACAAATCCGCTCGTCATTGCCGCCGTCATCGGCATTATATCGGCAATATTCGGCAAGAAAAACAAAGATGAAAAACGCCCGCCGAATAGACGTCCCGCAGATCAGAAAAAAAAGCAGGATCACACACAGCCGCCGAAAGAGCACAAGCCGGAAGCGGAAGAAATGCCTGCCGTTTCAAAAGAGAACCCTTTTGAGCAAAAAAGAAGGGAAGCTGAAAAGCGCCTTGCGGAGACAGAGCAGATGTTCAATGGGCTTGAACTTAAGCTGACATCTCAACGCACACGAAATGCGTCTCTGAAGAAATCAGCCCTCAAGATTAAGAAAGAAACTGCAGTGCAGGGCATCATATTCAGTGAGATTTTAGGTCCGCCCCGTGCAAAAAAACCGCACCGGACCATGCGGAGCATCGGTAAAAATTAAAGTGTTAGAACCCCTTTTCAAATCATACATATGAGATGAAAGGGGGTTCTTTTTTTATGGGGCAAAGAAAGAATCGTGTAAAGGCGTGGCTGACTAGAGCATTGGAAATTCCCCCGGACGTTATGATGGATCTGCCTCGCATTACGATGGTCGGCAGACTTCATATCTACATAGAAAATCACAGAGGCCTCTTGCTGTTCAGCGAAGAAGAAGTCAGGCTGATGCTCAAGCAGGGGCAATGTATCATATCAGGAAAAAACTTGGTCATTAAGGCAATCCTTCCTGAGGAAATTCTTTTGGAAGGCACGATAGATCACGTAAGATATGTCGATTCATAAAGCCGGGGGGAAATAATGTGAAAAACAAATGGCTGTCATTTTTTTCGGGTAAAGTCCAAATGGAAGTCAAAGGAAAAGGGATTGAACGGCTGCTTAATGAATGCACGAGAAACGGAATCGCCATCTTTGCGGTGAAAAAAAAGCAAGACTGTGTTCTGCTGATGATTCAGCTTCAAGATGTACATGCTTTCAGAAGAGTCATCAGAAAACATGAATGCAAAGCAAGCTTTACAAAAAGAAAGGGCCTGCCCTTTCTGCTTCTCAAATCAAAATTAAACCTGGGCTTCACTGCGGGATTTGTGATATTTTTCGTTATATTGTTTCTTTTGTCCAACATGATTTGGGACATTGATATTAAAGGGGCAAAGCCCGAAACCGAGCATCAGATGATGAAGCATCTGGAAGAAATCGGTGTAAAAAAAGGCCGTTTGCAATTTTTGATGATGACGCCGGAGAAAATTCAAAAATCATTAACAAACGGCATCGATAATATTACGTGGGTCGGTGTGGAATTGAACGGGACAGCCCTTCATATGAAAGTGGTCGAAAAAAATGAACCGACAAAAGAAAAGTACGTGAGCCCCCGCCATATCGTTGCCAAAAAGAAGGCGGTCATCAAAAGGATGTTCGTGCAAAAGGGGCAGCCGATGGCTTTTGTGAACGATCATGTTGACAAAGGACAGCTCCTCGTCTCAGGACTGATCGGAAATGAAGACCGGAAAGTCGCCTCAAAAGCGGAAATTTACGGAGAAACATGGTACAAGTCAGAAGTAACTGTGCCTCTTGAAACATCATTTACGCTATATACGGGTAAAGTAAGGACGAAGCACAAGCTGTCTTTCGGATCATGGGGCGTGCCTTTTTGGGGCTTCGGGTTTAATGAGGAGCCGCTGAAACATCCGAAAACAGAGGAAGAAAAGCATCCGTTTCAATTTCTGGGGCTGAAGCTTCCGGTATCTTACGTCAAAGAACAGACAAGAGAAAGCGAAACATCCGTGCGGACTTATACGAAGGACGAAGCGGTTCAGGCCGGCATCAAAATGGGCAGACAAGACGTAGAGAAGCGATTAAGCGGCAGCGGAGAGGTGGAAAGTGAAAAAGTTTTGCACCAATCCGTTGAGAATGGTAAAGTAAAGTTGATTATTCTCTACCAAGTTATAGAAGATATCGTGCAAACCACACCTATTGTTCAGGGAGACTAAAGAATGGCAGAACATTTACTTGCGATTAATCACAAACTGAAAAGCCCGGATGAAGCACTTTCTTTGTTCGGCAGCCAAGATGCCTTTTTACATTTAATGGAGAAGGATCTGGGCGTAAGCATCATCACACGCGGTGAAACCATTTACGTTTCCGGCAATGATGAGTCTTTTGAGATTGCTGACAGATTATTGGGCTCGCTCCTTACTTTAATCCGCAAGGGGATCGAGATTTCGGAACGTGATGTGCTGTATGCCGTGAAAATGGCAAAGAAAGATGAACTGGACTATTTTGAAAGCATGTATGAAGAGGAAATAACGAAAACGGCAAAAGGCAAACCGATCCGTGTCAAAACCATCGGCCAGAGAGAATATGTTGCGGCGATGAAGAAAAACGACATGGTGTTCGGTATCGGGCCGGCGGGAACCGGCAAAACATATTTGGCGGTCGTAAAAGCGGTGCATGCTTTAAAAAACGGCCACATTAAAAAAATCATTTTAACAAGACCCGCTGTGGAAGCCGGCGAAAGCCTCGGTTTTCTGCCCGGAGACTTAAAGGAAAAAGTAGATCCTTATCTGCGCCCGCTGTATGACGCGCTCCACGATGTGCTCGGAAGCGACCATACGGAGCGTCTGATGGAAAGAGGGGTTATCGAAATCGCCCCGCTTGCCTATATGAGAGGGCGGACGCTTGACGACGCATATGTGATTCTTGATGAAGCCCAGAATACCACTCCCGCTCAAATGAAAATGTTTTTGACGAGATTGGGTTTTGGCTCTAAAATGATCATTACGGGCGACGTAAGCCAAATTGACCTGCCGAAAGGCGTCACATCGGGACTTGCAGTAGCGAGGGATATGCTGAATGACATAAACGGCATTTCCGTGATTGAACTTGACCAGACAGATGTGGTCAGACATCCGCTTGTTGCAAAGATTATTGAAGCTTATGATAAGCAAAAGTAATGCAAAAATGACCCGATCTCCCGTTATCGGGTCATTTTTATATGATGTGTTCCTGATGTTTCAGGGAGGAGGTTCTTGTTTTGAAAAAGAAGGGAAAGGGTAAAAGCGCCCGGGAACGGTTCCGCACTTTCAGACATGCCCGCTCAGCCCATGTACTGCTGTATCTGCTGCTTTCAGCGATCATGTTTGGTTTGCTCTTTATTCATGTAAAACCTGAATCACTTAATTTGGATTTGTTCTCAGTCAGTGATAAGACGATTTACGCGCCCGCCACAGTGGAAGATCAGCAGGCGACGGAAGCGAAAAAACAGGCGGCCGAAGATGCAGTAGAAGATCAATACACTCTGAAAAAAGGCTATACCGACAACCGGCTTGACCTGATCACCTCCATATTTGACAGCATCGGAGAAGTGAAAACAGATGCGGATAAAGACAAAAAGTCACCTTCGGAAAAATCGCTGGTCAAATCGGTGAAAAGCAAGCTGACACAGGATGTCAATGAATCCATCTCGGAAGATGCCATTAAATCGCTTCTCCATGCGAACAATGAAGATTTTTCATTTGTGAGGGATTCTGTCATAACCGCAGTGAACACGGTGATGAGCAGTGAAATTCCTTCTGAAAAGCTTGCTGAAGCGAAGGATAAGGTCGCCAAAGAGCTGAAAAGCGCCTCCGTGCCGTCAAAATATTTAGCGGCTGCGACTGAAATCGGAAAATATGCGGTGATCCCGAATTACGTGTTTGATCCGAAAGCGACCGATGAAAAACGTCAGGAAGCGTCAGACAGCGTTCAGCCGGTGCAGATCAAACAAGGACAGGTTCTCGTGGAAGAGAATGACCTGATCGACCGGGAAGTATACAGAAAGCTCGAACTGACGGGGCTTTTGAATAATTCCAACCTGTTAAAGCCGATCAGCGGTCTGCTTCTGATGATCGGGCTGTTTATTGCCACGCTTGTCTACTATTTCGAGAAACAGCAGCAGGAGCTTAAGCTGAAAAATAAATCCCTATTGCTGTTTTCTATCATTACAACGCTTATTCTCGTCATAATGGAAGTCGTCAGTCTCTTTCAGAAGATTGAATACACCAACATCGGCTATCTGGTTCCGATCGCCGCCGGCGCGATTTTGTTCAGGCTGCTGCTCAATGAAAGGCTTGCCATTTTAGGGAGCATCATTCTGGCGATTTGCGGCAGTATGATGTTTAATCAGGGTGTGACGGGCACATTTAATTATGTGATCGGTATCTACTATTTAATCAGCAGCATTTCAGGCATTCTGTTTTTGGGGAAACATAACGTGAGATCAAAAATATTGCAGGCGGGATTGTTCGTCTCATTTATTAATATGATTATCGTGCTGTCGCTTTTATTAATCCAAAACACGGCGCTGTCGCCCGTTGAAATCGGAACGCTGATGCTGATGGGGGTCGTCTCGGGACTGGCTTCATCCGTTTTGATTATCGGTCTGATGCCGTTTTTTGAGACGGGATTCGGCATTCTTTCTACAATGAGGCTGATTGAACTGTCTAATCCGAACCATCCCCTGCTTCGGAAGATTTTAACGGAAACACCCGGTACATATCATCACAGCGTCATGGTGGCGAATTTGTCGGAAGCGGCCTGTGAAGCTGTAGGGGCAAACGGTCTTTTGGCAAGGGTCGGAGCGTATTATCACGATCTCGGCAAAACGAAACGCCCGCAATATTTTATTGAAAATCAGATGAATATGGATAATCCGCATGACAAGCTGTCTCCTCAGCTCAGCAAAAATATTATCATCGCGCATACGACAGACGGTGCGAATATGCTCAGAAGCTATAAGTTTCCGAAAGAGCTCGTGGATATCGCAGAGCAGCATCACGGAACGTCTCTTTTGAAATTCTTTTATTATAAAGCGAAGGAAAAGGGCGACCAGATTACAGAGCAAGAGTTCCGCTACCCGGGGCCGAAGCCGCAATCAAAAGAAGCCGCAATCATTTCAGTGGCCGACAGCGTTGAAGCTGCCGTCCGTTCCATGCATAATCCCAATCCCGAACGGATTGAAAAACTGGTGCGCGGAATTATATCCGACAAGCTTCAGGACGGGCAGTTCTCAGAATGTGATCTCACGTTCCGAGAGCTGGATACGATCGCAAAAACACTATGTGCGACTTTAAAAGGAATTTTCCACTCCCGGATTGAATATCCGGAGGCTACGAAGAAGGTGAAATAAATGGGTTTACTCATAGATATTGTTGATGAAACAAACAGCGTCTCAGCCGATGCGCTCCAAGAAGTAGAAAAGCTGCTTCAATTTGCGGCGGAAAAAGAAGGCGTTCAGGATCAGGCTGAAGTATCCGTTACGATTGTGACAAATGAGGAAATCAGAGAAATCAACAGAGACTACCGGGGAAAAGACACCCCGACTGACGTCATTTCGTTTGCACTTGAGGAAGAAGGCGAAGACGAGGTTGAAATCGTGGGCGCTGACATGCCGCCTGTTTTAGGAGATATTATCATCAGTGCCGACAGAACGAAGGAGCAGGCTGAAGAGTACGGCCATTCGTTTATGAGAGAGCTTGGCTTTCTGGCAGTCCACGGCTTTTTGCATCTGCTGGGCTATGATCACATGACAAAAGAAGAAGAGGAAGAAATGTTTTCAAAGCAAAAGGATTTGCTGGATGAGTATGGACTCACGAGATCATAAAAACGAGTGGAGCAGATTCCTGAAAAGCTTTGTCCATGCATGGAGGGGAATCTGGAAAACGGCGCGGTCAGAGCGGAATTTTCAATTTCACATCATCGCGGCCTGCGCCGTTATCCTTTGCGGTTTTCTCACCGGGCTCAATACGGCCGAATGGGCCGTTATTTTGATCCTGATCGGCGGAATGCTTACTCTTGAGCTTGTAAATACGGCGATAGAGCATGTTGTTGATTTAGTTACCGATCAGTATCATCCGCTCGCAAAAGCGGCAAAGGATGCGGCAGCCGGAGCCGTTTGCGTCTTTGCCGTGATTTCGTGTATTATTGGTTTACTCATCTTCTTGCCGAAGATATGTTAGCAGAAGATTCTTACAATTATTTTACATTGCCAAAAATGGGCGTGAAAAACCAATCATAATTATGTAAAATAAAAGTGACAGCGGTATCATTCAGGATTAAGGTAAGAGAGGAAAAGTACACATGAACAGACAAGAATTGATTCAAGAAGCATTAACAGCACGGGACACAGCGTATGTGCCGTATTCAAACTTCAGAGTGGGAGCCGCTCTTCTTACCAAAGACGGAAAAGTGTACAGAGGCTGCAACATCGAGAATGCGGCATACAGCATGTGCAACTGTGCTGAACGCACGGCGATATTCAAAGCTGTTTCCGAGGGGGATACGGAATTTGCGATGCTCGCCGTGGCTGCGGACACTCCGGGACCGGTTTCACCGTGCGGAGCCTGCAGACAAGTAATTTCCGAGCTGTGCTCAAAGGATATGCTTGTTATTCTGACCAACTTACAAGGACAAATAAAAGAAATGACTGCGGAAGAATTATTGCCGGGCGCATTTTCATCGGAGGATTTACATGACGAACGAAAGCTTTAAATCAGGATTTGTATCAATCATCGGAAGACCGAATGTTGGTAAGTCGACCTTTTTAAACAGGGTCATCGGTCAAAAGATCGCCATCATGAGCGACAAACCCCAGACGACAAGAAATAAAGTCCAAGGGGTGCTGACAACAGGCACATCGCAGACCATTTTTATTGATACACCGGGCATTCACAAACCGAAGCACAAGCTTGGCGATTTTATGATGAAAGTGGCGCAGAACACGCTGAAAGAAGTTGACTTGGTGTTATTTATGATTAACGCCGAGGAAGGGTACGGAAAGGGCGACGAGTTTATCATTGAAAAGCTTGGACAGACGTCCACGCCGGTCTTTTTGATCGTAAACAAAATTGATAAGATCCACCCTGATCAGCTCCTTCTTTTAATTGATGAGTACCGTTCGCGCTATCCGTTTAAGGAAATCGTGCCGATCTCAGCATTGGAAGGAAACAACGTCGAGACCCTGCTCACGCAGATTGAAGCGTATTTACCGGAAGGGCCTCAGTTCTATCCGAGCGATCAGGTGACTGACCATCCTGAGCGGTTTATTATTTCTGAACTGATCAGGGAAAAGGTGCTCCATCTTACAAGGGAAGAAGTGCCGCACAGCATCGCTGTCGCTATCGAGTCCATTAAAGGGCAGGAGAACGGCTCCGTCCATGTCGCCGCCACCATCGTGGTCGAGCGGGATTCTCAAAAAGGAATCGTCATCGGGAAAAAAGGAGCTCTTCTGAAAGAAGTCGGCAAAAGAGCGCGGGCTGATATTGAAGCGCTGCTGGGCTCACGCGTTTACCTGGAACTATGGGTGAAAGTGCAGAAGGACTGGCGGAATAAAATGTCTCAGCTGCGTGATTTCGGCTTCAAAGAGGATGAATATTAAGTTATCTGAGGCGCATGCCTGATGTGTGGGATTACCTCACAGAAACAGGGATTCGTTAGCAAAATTTGTTTAACATGAAAAGGAGGACATCAGGTCAAGATAAGGGTAAGAATTTGGATTGGCAAGCTAGTTTAATGATGAAAGGTGGGTTTTTTGTGTTGAATTTTACCTGGAACGTATTTTCTCAAACAGGAAGTGTTGATACGTACCTTCTTTTTAAAGAACTGGAAAAAGAGAACCTGGAAAGACCCGAAGAACCGGAAGATGAGCTAGCCCGTATTGATTTTCCAATTTTGTAAACCTCTTGGCCCCTCCCGTTGTTGGAAGGTGCGGAAATGCTGACAAAATGTGAAGGAATCGTGCTCCGTACGAATGACTACGGAGAGACGAATAAAATCGTGACATTGCTGACGAGGGAACACGGCAAAATCGGCGTCATGGCAAGGGGTGCCAGGAAGTCAGCCAGCCGGCTGTCAGCAGTCAGCCAGCCTTTTTTGTACGGGTCATTTTTAATGCAAAGAACATCCGGACTCGGCACGCTCCAGCAGGGTGAAATGATTCTCAGCATGAGAACGATCAGAGAAGACTTGTTTTTGACGGCATATGCCGCTTTTATCGCTGAACTCACTGACAAAGGAACGGAAGAGAAGAAACCGAACCCCTATTTATTCGAATTGATTCTCGAATCCTTTAAGAGGCTGAATGAGGGGACTGACCCGGACGTGATCACCTTCATCGTTCAGATGAAAATGCTTGGCGTCATGGGGCTGTATCCGGAGCTGAATCATTGTGTCCACTGTAAAAGCCGGGACGGGACGTTTCATTTTTCGATAAGAGATAACGGTTTTATCTGCCACCGCTGCTTTGAAAAAGATCCGTACAAAGTTCCGATTTCGCCGCAAACGGCAAGGCTGCTAAGGCTTTTTTATTACTTTGATATCGGAAGGCTCGGCAGCGTCTCGTTAAAGCACGAAACCAAAAATGAAATAAAACAGGTCATTGATCTGTATTACGAGGAATATTCAGGGCTTTATTTAAAGTCAAAGCGGTTTTTAGATCAGATGGAAAGCATGAAGAACCTTTTGGATGAAAACAAAAGTTGACATTCTGCCCATCTTTTTATATGATCATTTATTATAAAATATGTTGCAGTGACAGAAAGAAGTACTTGCGTCCAACTCATATAAGCGACCTTAGGACAGTGTAAGCTAGGGATGAGCGCGCAACGAAAGGCATTCTTGAGCAACTCTTTAAAAAGAGGCTGAGCGATTCACATCCTCAGCAACTAGGGTGGAACCGCGGGAGAACTCTCGTCCCTATGTTTGCGGCTGGCAAGCATAGAGACGGGAGTTTTTTGATTGCCGCCGCACTTGTAAAAGAATGGAGAAAGTGGAGGTGCTTGAAATGAACATTCAAGATATGATTTTAACCTTGCAGAAACACTGGTCTAATGAAGGCTGTGTGCTCATGCAGGCGTATGATGTGGAGAAAGGCGCAGGCACAATGAGCCCGTATACATTTTTACGAAGCATCGGACCCGAGCCGTGGAAAGTGGCTTACGTTGAGCCTTCCAGACGGCCTGCGGACGGACGGTACGGAGAAAACCCGAACAGACTTTATCAGCATCACCAATTCCAAGTCATTATCAAGCCGTCGCCTGATAACATCCAGGAGCTTTACCTGGATTCATTGCGCGCGCTCGGTATTGATCCGCTCGAGCATGATATTCGTTTCGTAGAAGACAACTGGGAAAACCCGTCTTTAGGCTGTGCGGGCCTTGGCTGGGAAGTATGGCTTGACGGTATGGAAATCACCCAGTTTACGTACTTCCAGCAGGTGGGCGGAATTGAATGTAAACCGGTGTCTGTTGAGATTACGTACGGCATTGAGCGTCTTGCGTCTTATATTCAGGATAAAGAAAACGTCTTTGATCTTGAATGGACATCAGGATTCACAGTGAAAGATTTGTTTATGATGGCTGAATATGAACATTCCGTTTACACATTTGAAACATCAGATGTGGATATGCTTTTCCATTTGTTCAGCACTTACGAAAAAGAAGCGATCAGACAAATGGATAACGGCCTTGTGCATCCGGCCTATGATTATGTGCTGAAGTGCTCTCACACATTTAACCTGCTGGACGCAAAAGGCGCAATCTCAGTGACAGAGCGGACGGGTTATATCGGACGGGTCCGCAACTTAGCTAGAAAAGTAGCCAAAACGTATTATGAAGAACGGGAAAAATTAGGGTTCCCAATGCTTAAAGAGGAGGGCTCTTCCCATGAGTAAACAAGATTTGCTTTTAGAGATCGGACTCGAGGAAATGCCGGCGCGTTTTTTACATGACAGCATGGTGCAGCTCGGTGACAAACTGACCGGCTGGCTGACTGAAAAAAATATTGCCCACGGTGAAGTGAAACTTTTTAATACACCGAGACGTCTGGCAGTATATATAAAAGACGTAGCAGAAAAACAGGCTGATATTCAGGAAGAAGCAAAAGGACCGGCGAAAAAAATCGCTCTGGATGCTGACGGAAACTGGACAAAAGCCGCTATCGGATTTTCCAAAGGCCAAGGCGCCGGAGTGGATGACCTGTATATAAAAGACGTAAACGGCACGGAATATGTTTTCGTCCAAAAATTCCAGGCGGGACAAGAGACGAAAACACTTTTACCGCAGCTGGAAAACTTGATTACCGGAATGCATTTCCCGAAAAACATGCGCTGGGGCACACAGGATCTGCGTTATATCCGTCCGATCAAATGGATTGCCGCTCTCTTCGGAAAAGACGTCATTCCGTTTGAAATCACGAATGTAGAGACGGGCCGGAACACACAGGGACACCGTTTTCTCGGTCAAGAAGTATCTGTTGATGCACCGTCATCATACGAAGAGCTGCTGAAAGAACAGCACGTCATTGCTGATCCGAAAGTGCGCAAACAAATGATTCAGGGGCAGCTGGACGCGCTGGCAAACGAAAAGAAATGGAATATTCCGATAGATGAAGATCTGCTGAACGAAGTCAATCATCTGGTGGAATATCCGACAGCGCTTTACGGCTCTTTTGAACCCGAGTTTCTTTCTTTACCTGAAGAAGTGCTTGTGACAACTATGAAAGAGCATCAGCGCTACTTCCCGGTAAAAGATGAAAACGGGAATCTGCTGCCTCATTTTATTACGGTAAGAAACGGGAACAGCCATGCCCTTGAAAATGTTGCCCGCGGAAACGAGAAAGTGCTGAGAGCAAGACTTTCAGATGCTGCGTTCTTCTACAAGGAAGACCAAAAGCTGAACATCGATGAAAATGTGAAGAAACTGGAAAATATCGTTTTCCATGAAGAGCTCGGTTCCCTCGGGGATAAAGTAAGAAGAGTGGTCACCATTGCGGGTAAACTTGCGGTCCGCCTGAATGCTGATGAACAGACGCAAAAACATGTGAAGCGCGCCGCAGAGATTTCTAAATTTGACCTTGTTACACATATGATCTATGAGTTCCCTGAGCTTCAAGGCGTCATGGGAGAAAAATATGCGCGCATGCTCGGTGAAGATGAAGCCGTCGCTGCCGCGGTAAATGAGCACTACATGCCGAGAGCGGCCGGGGGAGAGGTGCCTTCAACCTTTACCGGTGCGGTCGTGGCATTAGCCGATAAACTGGACACGATGGCTTCCTTCTTCAGCATTGACGTGATCCCGACAGGTTCTCAGGATCCGTATGGATTGCGCCGTCAGGCAAGCGGCATCGTTTCCATTCTGATCGACCGCAACTGGGGCATCTCTTTTAAAGAACTGCTGTCATTGACAGAAACGGAAAAAGAAAATGAGCTTCTTGATTTCTTTACACAGCGTCTGAAATACGTCTTAAACGCTGAAGACATCCGTCATGACGTGATTGAAGCCGTTCTGGACAGCACGGAGCTTGAGCCGTATGCAGCTGTTTCTAAAGCAAAAGTGCTTGAGAAACACCTCGGCACACCTGGATTTAAAGAAACGGCTGAATCACTGGGACGGGTCATCTCCATCAGTAAAAAAGGCGAGAGCCGTGATATCAAGCCGGATCTGTTTGAAAATGAACAGGAGAAAAACCTGTTTGACGCTTATCAAAAAACAAAAGACAGCGTCGCGGAAAGCTTTGCCTCTAAAAACTATGAACAGGCGCTGGCCGCGCTCAGCGGATTAAAGGAGCCGATCGAAGATTACTTTAATCACACGATGGTCAATGCGGACGATGAAGCATTAAAAACCAACCGTTTAGCGCAAATGACTGCACTTGCAGATGTGATCAAGTCTTTTGCTAATATGAATCATCTTATTGTAAAATAAAGAAAAAGACGGTTGCTGTGTGATCGGCAATCGTCTTTTCCCCTTTTACATAAACATCACAGAATGAAAAACATAGATAAAGAAACCCTTCCATAAAGGTGGTGAGTACGATCGAATTAAATAAACGGCAAGAACAAATTTTACAAATTGTAAAGGAAAACGGCCCGATTACCGGAGAGCATATTGCAGAACAGCTCAATTTAACAAGAGCCACGCTGCGGCCGGACTTGGCCATACTCACCATGTCAGGCTTCTTAGAGGCCCGTCCCCGGGTCGGTTATTTTTATACCGGAAAAACGGGAAATCAGCTGCTTGCGGATAAACTGAAAAAGCTGCAAGTGAAAGATTTTCAATCGATCCCTGTCGTCATCAATGAAAACGTCTCAGTATACGATGCCATCTGCACCATGTTTTTAGAAGATGTCGGCACGTTATTTGTCGTAGATCGTGATGCTGTCTTAGTCGGTGTGCTGTCACGCAAAGATTTGCTGCGGGCGAGCATCGGCCAGCAGGAACTTGCCTCAATACCGGTTCATATTATTATGACCAGAATGCCCAATATCGCCGTCTGCCGGCGTGACGATTATGTGATGGACATCGCCAAATATTTGATTGAGAAACAGATCGATGCCCTGCCCGTTATTAAAGATACGGATAAAGGCTTTGAGGTCATCGGCCGCTTTACCAAAACGAATATGACCAAGATACTTGTCAGTTTATCAGAGAATGAAATCATATAAGCTTGAAAACTAACGGGGGATAACATGGACAATCGCATCATTTATGTAGTATCAGACTCAGTCGGAGAAACCGCCGAACTCGTTGTAAAAGCCTCGCTCAGCCAGTTTAACGGCTCAGCCGATGATACGCATATCAGAAGAATACCTTATGTGGAAGATATCGGCACCATTAATGAAGTCGTGTCTCTCGCCAAAGCGGACGGCGGCATTATCTGTTTTACGCTCGTTGTTCCTGAAATGCGCAAATACTTAGTTGAACAAGCGGAAAAAGCGAATGTGATGTACTACGATATTATCGGTCCGCTCATCGACAAAATGGAAACAGCCTACGGTTTGGCGGCGAAATATGAACCGGGCCGCGTCCGCCAGCTTGATGAAGATTATTTCAAAAAGGTCGAGGCGATCGAGTTTGCCGTTAAATATGACGACGGGAGGGACCCAAGAGGCATTTTAAAAGCCGATATCATCCTGCTCGGCGTATCAAGAACGTCTAAAACCCCATTATCTCAATATCTTGCCCATAAGCGCCTGAAAGTGGCCAACGTGCCGATCGTGCCTGAAGTCGATCCGCCGGAAGAACTGTTCAGCGTTGATCCGAAAAAATGCATCGGGTTAAAAATCAGCCCTGATAAACTGAACCATATTCGAAAAGAACGGTTAAAATCTCTCGGCTTAAATGACAAAGCCATTTACGCCAATATCAACAGAATTAAAGAAGAGCTGGAGTATTTTGAGAAAATCGTGGATCGGATCGGCTGCCAAGTCGTTGACGTTTCGAACAAAGCGGTCGAGGAAACAGCGAACATCATTCATCATCTGAAAACAAAGGGCCGATAACTCAGGACGCTTTATCCTGGGTTTTTGGGTATGCAAATAGGGAATAAACAAAAAGGATGGCATCTTCGCGAAGTTTGTATTATAATAAAAAATTGTGATAAAATGTTTATTTTTAGGTTTAAGCTTAGTGTGATACGAATAAACTATTACGGGTAAGATGTCAAGAATAACTCCCGGAAATTTTTCGACAAAGACTCAAAATAGATCCGCAGTCATGGAGCATATGCGATTTCGCTTGTTTTTATGCAGGAGATTGATGGAGGGATGGAGAATTAGTCTTCTAAATGAAAAAGAAAAGACGATTTTTGTCGATGCAGACGCATGCCCCGTAAAAGAGGAAATCTTGCTCATTGCATCGCAATTCAGCGTTCGTGTTATTTTCGTCGCATCATTTGAACACTACCAGCTTTCCAGAAGCAAAGACGAGAACTGGATATACGTAGATCCTCATAAAGAAGCGGCAGATTTATACATCGCAAACCATGTGAGATCGGGAGACGTCGTAGTCACGCAGGATATCGGTTTAGCATCTCTTCTGCTGAACAGAAATATCGCCGTCTTATCGGAAAGGGGCCGTTCTTATACTGAAGACACGATTGACTTCGCTCTGATGAGCCGTCATATGTCAGGCAAAATGAGAAGAAGCGGCATCTATTCCAAAGGACCTAAAAAATTAAATAAAGAAGATCGGAATCGATTTGTTACCCTGCTTAAAAAAATCCTGTCGAATGATGAAGGGATTTCAAATCAAAACATCGAATAATGTACGACGGAGTGTTATAAGATGGGAAACCGCATACCAGATGAAGTAGTTAATCAGGTGCAGCAGTCAGCAGACATTGTTGAAGTCATAGGTGATTATGTCCAATTGAAAAAGCAAGGCCGCAACTACTTTGGGCTCTGTCCGTTTCACGGTGAAAACACGCCCTCGTTTTCCGTCTCCAGTGATAAGCAGATCTTTCATTGCTTCGGATGCGGAGCGGGCGGGAACGTTTTCTCTTTCTTACGGCAGATGGAAGGCTATTCATTTACGGAAGCTGTTTCTCACCTTGCTGATAAATATCAGATTGATTTCCCTGATGATATAACGATTCACTCTGCATCCAGGCCGGAATCTTCCGGAGACCAGAAGATGGCGGAAGCTCACGAGCTTCTGAAGAAATTTTACCATCATTTGCTAATGAATACAAAGGAAGGCCAGGAAGCGTTAGATTACCTTTTATCAAGGGGTTTTACGAAAGAGCTCATAGATGAGTTTGAAATCGGCTACGCGCTGGATTCCTGGGATTTCATGACGAAATTCTTGAAAAAGCGCGGTTTTGAGGAAGAACTGATGGAGAAAGCGGGTCTGCTGATCAGAAGGGAAGACGGCAGCGGATATTTTGACCGTTTCAGAAACAGAATCATGTTTCCCATTCATGATCATCACGGAGCCGTGGCGGCTTTTTCAGGAAGGGCGCTCGGAAGCCAGCAGCCGAAATATATGAACAGTCCGGAAACGCCGCTGTTTCATAAATCTAAGCTGCTGTACAACTTCCATAAGGCCCGCCTGCCGATCAGGAAAGAGGAGAGAGCCGTTCTGTTTGAAGGCTTTGCGGATGTCATTTCCGCCGTAAGCTCAGGCGTAAAAGAAAGTATCGCCACAATGGGGACGTCGCTCACCGAAGAGCATGTGAAAATCCTGAGAAGAAATGTTCAGGAGGTCATTCTCTGCTACGATTCGGATAAAGCCGGGTACGAAGCTACGCTGAAAGCGGCCGACCTGCTTCAGAAAGCTGATTGTAAGGTAAGAGTAAGCATGATGCCTGACGGTCTTGATCCTGATGACTATGTCAGAACCCGGGGCGGAGGAAAATTCAAGACAGATATCATTGATGCAAGCGTTACGGTCATGGCTTTTAAAATGCAATATTTCCGCAAAGGGAAAAACTTATCTGACGAAGGAGACCGGCTCGCTTACATGAAAGAAGTGCTGAAAGAAATCAGCGCTCTTTCGGGGTCGCTTGAGCAGGAAATGTATGTGAAGCAGCTCGCCTCCGAATTTTCTCTTTCGGTAGAGTCTTTGACTGAACAGCTTTCCATCTATGCCGCCCAAAACGCCCCCGGCGGCAAAAACGCCGAACCGCAGCCAAGACGGGCCCGGGTGACGACAAAAGCGAAACGGCGCCGTCTCCGTCCCGCCTATGAGAATGCGGAAAGACTTCTTCTCGCTCATATGCTGAGAGACCGAAACGTCATAAAGAAAGTGATTGAGCGTGTCGGCTTTGAATTTAACATTGACGGACATCGTGCGCTGGCAGCATATCTGTACGCTGTTTATGAAGAGGGCGCTGACATGACGCCGCAGCATCTTATGGCGAGAATGCAGGATGATGAAATCAGCCAGCTGCTTTCAGATATAGGGATGCTCCAAATAAACGAGGAGCTCTCAGAGGCCGAGTTATCCGATTATGTAAAAAAAGTGTTGGATCACCGAAAATGGTCAATGATAAAGGAAAAAGAAGCAGAACGAGCGGATGCAGAGAGGCAGAAAGACTTTGTGAAAGCTGCGTCTCTGGCTCAAGAAATTGTCGCATTGAACCGATCATTAAAATAACATCAAAAAAGAGGCTTGCGTTCTCTTGGCAATGATTCCTTGCGGAGGAGCAAATAGATCGCTTGACCTCATCATGAATTGTCACTTATTATCCGCTGCCCTGCATGCTGAAAAAGAGAGAAGGCTCCCGGGACGGATAAGAAACATACCGCTTTTAGAATTCGTTGCAAGCTTTGGAAGGAGGGATCCATAATGGCTGATAAACAAACCCACGAGACAGAAACAGAACTTACACTGGATCAGGTAAAAGACCAGCTTACTGAAACCGGAAAAAAACGTGGCGTTTTAACATATGAAGAAATTGCTGAACGCATGTCCAGCTTTGAAATTGAATCAGACCAAATGGATGAGTATTATGAATTTTTAGGAGAACAAGGTGTTGAATTAATTAGTGAAAATGAAGAAACGGAAGATCCTAATATTCAACAGCTTGCCAAAGCCGAAGAAGAATTTGACCTTAATGACCTCAGCGTACCGCCTGGCGTAAAGATCAATGATCCAGTCCGCATGTACCTTAAGGAAATCGGACGGGTAAATCTTCTTTCTGCTAAAGAAGAAATCACCTATGCTCAAAAAATTGAAGAAGGTGACGAAGAATCTAAACGCAGATTGGCTGAAGCAAACCTTCGTTTAGTTGTCAGCATTGCTAAACGGTATGTCGGCCGCGGCATGCTTTTCTTAGACTTGATTCAAGAAGGAAACATGGGTCTCATGAAAGCCGTCGAAAAGTTTGACTACCGTAAAGGATATAAATTCAGTACGTATGCGACTTGGTGGATCAGACAGGCGATTACACGCGCCATCGCTGACCAGGCGAGAACGATCCGTATCCCGGTTCACATGGTGGAAACGATCAACAAATTAATCCGTGTGCAGCGTCAGCTTCTTCAGGATCTGGGCAGAGAGCCGTCACCGGAAGAGATTGCTGAAGACATGGATCTTACGCCTGAAAAAGTTCGTGAAATATTAAAAATTGCCCAAGAGCCTGTTTCTTTAGAAACGCCGATCGGTGAAGAAGACGATTCACATCTCGGTGATTTCATTGAAGACCAGGAAGCGACGTCTCCGTCGGATCATGCGGCATATGAGCTTTTGAAAGAACAGCTGGAAGATGTGCTGGATACGTTGACGGATCGTGAAGAAAATGTGCTGCGTCTCCGTTTCGGTCTGGATGACGGACGCACAAGAACGCTTGAAGAAGTCGGCAAAGTGTTTGGAGTAACGAGAGAGCGTATTCGCCAAATTGAAGCAAAAGCGCTTCGTAAATTGAGACATCCAAGCAGAAGCAAACGTCTGAAGGATTTTCTCGAATAGAATGGAACGGGTCTGTTGATCCGTTCTTTTTTACGTATAAGATATATGGATAATATACCTTTATTTTACTGGATAAGCATGTGTTTTGCAAATGGGTTCGGAAAAATGCGGCATGTCCTGAATAGAGGGAAAGCGAGATAAGTTAATTTATATTCCTTATTGTAAGCGTATACAATTCATTATACAATAGAATAAAGACAATTTTGGGTAAACAAAACAGTTATTTTTGTTTATGTATAAATTGTGAAATCAAAGAAATTGCTTAATGAGACCATTTACATTTTGTAAAAATAAGTTAGAATTAGAAGTGTTTACATAGGGGGAGAATGAAAAAGGGGGATGGAGATATGAAGTGGAATCCGCTGATTCCTTTTTTGCTCATCGCAGTTCTGGGAATAGGGCTGACTTTCTTTCTGTCAGTAAAAGGGAATGGAGATGCGCATCAGATCGCAAGCGGCGGTGAAAGCAAAAATGCCGAAAAGGAAACTGCAAACGCTTCACCTGAAGAGATTTATAAAGCGAACTGCATCACCTGTCACGGGGAGAACTATGAAGGTGTCTCAGGGCCGAGCTTAAAAGGCGTCGGCAAAAGAAAAGATGTCGCTGCGATTAAAACGAGAATTGAAAAAGGCGGCAACGGGATGCCAGCCGGCCTTGTCCCGGCCGAAAAGATGGATGACATGGCAAAATGGGTTTCTGAGATTAAATAAAGCTTTACCTGTCCCTATATAAAAGACATATGAAAAACTCTATCCGCCGCTTGGATTCCGGGCGGTTTTTTTATATGATAGTAAAGGAAAAAGAACCTGAGAAAAGTTGTGATATTGTGAATGAAATGAAGTTATCTAAAAGATTGCAGTCTGTAGCGGAATATATCCCTCCAGGTGCCCTGGTGGCTGATATCGGGTCAGACCATGCGTATCTTCCCTGCTATGCCGTTTTGAATCATCTGGCAAGCCGCGCAATCGCCGGTGAAATTACAGACGGGCCGTTTCTATCCGCCAAACAGCAGGTGGAAAAACTGGACTTAAGCGCCCTTATCTCCGTAAGGAAAGGTGACGGGCTGAGCGTCCTTGAAAAGGGAGAAGCGGACGCCATCACAATCGCGGGCATGGGCGGAGCGCTGATCGCTCATATTTTGGAGTCCGGAAAAACAAAACTGACGGGGCGTGAACGGCTGATTCTGCAGCCGAATATTCATGCCGTTCATATAAGAGAGTGGCTTTATCAGGAAGGCTATGAACTGATTGACGAAGTGATTCTCGAAGAAGACGGTAAGTGTTATGAAATACTCGTCGCGGAAACCGGCGACCGTGATGCGCCGTACCGGGACACCACGATGGCTGCCGGAATGCTTGCCGGTCCGTTTTTGTTAAAAGAAAAGAGTGAAGTGTTTCTTCGGAAATGGAGTCAGGAACTTAAGCATACTGAACAAATTTATGAACAGATCAGCCGCAGCGCAAAGAATGAAAACCATGAAAAATTAGCTGAATTGAAAGAGCGGATCATACTGCTGAAGGAGGTAATCGGACATGCCTAAACATGTGAACGGACAGGAAATCATCCAGCTGTTTGAACAATTTTCACCGAAGGCTTTTGCGGTGGAAGGAGACAAAATCGGTCTGCAGATCGGCACATTGAATAAGCCGGTGAAAAATGTCATGGTCACGCTGGATGTTCTGGAACAGACGGTGGATGAAGCCATTGAAAAAAAGGTTGACTTAATTATCGCTCACCATCCGCCGATTTTTCGGCCGCTTAAACAGATCACCACCGATCAGCCTGGCGGAAGATTGATTGAGAAATGTATAAAGCATGATATTGCCGTATATGCGGCTCATACGAATCTTGATGTGGCGGACGGCGGTGTTAACGATCTGCTTGCGGAAGCTCTCGGCCTGACAGACACAGAAGTGCTCGTTCCGACATATTCGGACCCGCTGAAAAAGCTAGCCGTGTATGTGCCGAAAGACTATGAAGAAGCTGTAAGAACCGCACTCGGCAATGCCGGAGCGGGACATATCGGCAATTACAGCCATTGCGCATTCTCTTCTGAGGGAATCGGCAGCTTTAAACCGCTGGACGGGGCAGACCCGTTTATCGGACAGACGGGAGAGCTGGAACTCGTCCATGAAGTGAGACTTGAGACCGTTTTTCCGGCAAGTATGGAGAAAACCATCGTAAAAGCGCTGAAAAAAAGCCATCCGTATGAAGAGGTGGCGTATGATATTTATCCGGTGGAGCAGTCCCCGCTTGAAAAAGGACTCGGCCGCATCGGAAAACTTCAGCAAGACATGACGCTTGAAGAGTTTGCGCTGTTTGTGAAAGAGAAATTTGACGTCAACGGAGTCCGGATGGTCGGAGAGCGAAACAGCAAGGTGAAAAAAGTCGCAGTGCTTGGCGGTGACGGAAATAAATATATTTACCAGGCTAAGCGGAAGGGTGCAGATGTTTACGTGACGGGCGACCTTTATTTCCATGTAGCGCATGACGCGATGATGATGGGGTTAAACGTCGTAGACCCGGGGCATTATGCTGAAAAGATCATGAGAAAAGGCACTGCTGAGAAGCTTACGGCAATGGCCGGGGAGAAAAATTACGACGTGCGTATTTTCGCTTCCGAAACAGACACAAATCCATTTACCTTCCTATAAAAAAACTGAGGCCAGGGGCCTCAGTTTTTTATTTTTACTTTCGGAAGGATTTTTTTGAGCGGCACATTGTGCTCAAGCTGCCATGTCGATTCATCGTTATGGTCAAACTGCTCTAAAAACCGGATGACTTCCTTTGTAATCGGTGTCGGTGTTGAAGCGCCCGCGGTAACGGCGACGGTATTGACGTCTTTGAGCCATTCGAGCTTCAATTCACTGATGTCTCCGATGCGGTAGGCTTTTGTTCCGGCGATTTCTTCTGACACTTGAGCCAGCCTGTTGGAGTTATTGCTTTTCGGATCGCCGACAACAATGGTTAAGTCCGCTTTTTTTGCCTGCTCTGAGACAGCTTCTTGACGAACCTGTGTGGCCAGACAGATTTCCTGATGATATTCCACGTGCGGGTACTTTTCTTGGACTGATTCCATAATATCATGGACGTCCCACTGGGACATGGTCGTTTGGTTTGTAACGATTAATTTCTCAGCCTGAATATCGAGGTTTCTCACGTCTTCCTCTGTTTCAACGAGATGAACGATTTCAGGGGCGACGCCGACGGCTCCTTCTGGCTCGGGGTGGCCTTTTTTGCCGATATAAATGACGTGGTAGCCTTCTGCTTTTACTTTTCGGATTAAGTCATGTGTTTTCGTGACGTCCGGGCATGTGGCGTCAATCGCAACAAGCCCTTTTTCCTCAGCGGCTTTTCTTACTTCCGGAGATACTCCGTGTGCGGTGAAAATAACGGTTCCTTTTTCCACCTGCTTTAAAATCTCCAGACGGTTAGTGCCGTCAAGCGTGTAAATTCCGTCTTCTTCAAACGCATCTGTGACATGCTTATTATGAACGATCATTCCGAGTATATATATAGGTCTTGGCAAACTTTTATCGAGTGCCGCGTTTTTGGCTATGACCATGGCATCAACAACGCCGTAACAATAGCCGCGCGGCGAGATTTTGATAACGTCCAATGTAGATGTCCTCCTATCAAAAGTGAGTGTAGAGGCAATATAAAAAGCCGTAGTTAAACGGCTCAAATCTTGCATTCTTCTGATCTCATTATAGCTAATCTTTCGTGAGATATCAAAGAATGTTAAATATATAATTTCGGCTTTGATCTGCCCGATGTTCTTTTTGGACGCGGCTGTTCCGCTGATGTTGCTTCAGTTTCGTCTTTTTCTTGTGAAGCGGATGCTTTTTCAGACGTCTTCTTTGATGTTTTAGATGAGGCGTCTGATTTGTTTTCACCTTCAGTTTCGTCCGTTTTTTCATCTTCATCCTTTTTGTCCTGTTCGGCTGTTTCTTTTGTCTCGCCGGATTCGCTATCTTCATTCTCATCATCGCTGCTGCTTAATTGACTGTAAAGCTTCATCATGGCGGGCAGATTCCGCACTAAAGGGCCGTACTGCTGGATCATCGGCGTAACCTGCTGCGCCACGCCGAGCACCTTCTGAACATTGCCGAGCATGCTCGACAGGGATGCCGGACTTGCCAGACTCTGAATTCCCTGCAATCCCTGCAGGCCTGCGCCTGCTCCTCCGCTGGCCGCTGCCGGTGCGGACCCGGCAGCGCTTCCTCCTGATCCGGGTAAAAAACGGGAAAGCATTCCTTTTAAGCCTCCTCCGCCTGTGCCTGCGTTTCTCAAACCTGCTCCGGCCATCTGCTGCTGAGGGAAAAACTGCCGGCCCTGCTGCATCATCTGCCGGCCCGGCAATGACGGTCTGCCTCTCATCATCATCCGCGGGTTCATCAACGGCCGGCCCTGCTGCGCCATATTTCTCATCGGCTGCTGTGGAAACATACTTGTACCTCCTTTCTGTCTCTCTGCTATTACAATATGCATCGGAGGGGGCATTTGCTTTTCTGTCCGGAAAACAGGATTCCCCCAAGACATGGTGTTTTTAAGTAAAATCGGTTATAATGTGATGATGGACACAGAATGTGCCGCTTTAAGGAGCTGGGAAAAATGAAAGAAACTAAATTTGATGGATACAACTTAAAACCGTTTATTATAGATGCAGTTCACCGCCTTGGTTTTTATGAACCGACAGATATTCAAAAGCGGCTGATACCCGCTGTATTGAAAAACGAAAGCGTGATCGGGCAGTCCCAGACGGGGACGGGAAAAACCCACGCCTATTTATTGCCTATTCTGAATCGGATTGATCCGGATTCTGATACGGTGCAGGCGGTTATCACGGCGCCGACGAGAGAGCTTGCCAATCAGATTTATCAGGAAGCGCTCAAAATCACACAGGGTGCCGAAGACGGGCCGATCCGGACAAAATGCTTTATCGGCGGAACGGACAAGCAAAAATCAATTGATAAGCTGAAAACACAGCCTCATCTCGTCGTCGGAACGCCGGGCCGGATTGCGGATCTGATTAAAGCGCAGGCATTGAACGTGTATAAAGCGCAGTCTCTCGTCATTGACGAAGCTGATCTGATGCTTGATATGGGCTTTTTAGAAGACGTTGATTACATCGGATCCCGTATGCCGGAACAACTGCAGATGCTTGTTTTCTCAGCTACGATTCCGGAAAAGCTGAAGCCGTTTTTGAAAAAGTATATGGAAAATCCGAAATACGCTCATGTTGAGCCGAAAAGGATCACAGCCGAAAAGATCGAACATGTTTTGGTTCCTTCTAAACAGCGTGATAAAGACAAACTGCTTTTTGATATGATGTCGAACCTGAATCCTTATCTGGGCATCGTGTTTGCCAATACGAAAAATACGGCTGACCATATTGCAAAATACCTGACCGAAAAAGGCATGAGAATCGGCCTTCTGCACGGGGGATTAACGCCGCGTGAACGTAAAAAGGTAATGAAGCAGATTAATGATCTGGAATTCACTTATGTCATTGCGACAGACCTTGCGGCAAGAGGAATTGACATTAAAGGCGTAAGCCATGTCATCAACTACGAGCTTCCGGACGATCTGGATTTTTATGTTCACCGCGTCGGAAGAACCGCACGCGCCGGTTCATCAGGCCAAGCACTGACTATATACGAGCTTTCTGACGAAGATGCGCTCGCAAGACTCGAAAAGATGGGCATTGTGTTTGACTATGCGGAGCTTGTAAACGGGGAATGGAAGAAAGGCGATGACCGCCACCGCCGTAAAAATCGCAAAAAGACGGCAAATGAGGCTGACCAAATGGCGAAACGCCTTGTGAAAAAGCCGAAAAAAGTAAAGCCGGGCTATAAAAAGAAAATGAGCTACGAAATGGAAAAAATTAAAAAGAAGCAGAGAAGAAACCAATCTAACAGAGGAAAGTAGGGGGAATCGGGTTGCTGAAAATAGGCTCACACGTCTCAATGAGCGGAAAACATATGCTCCTTGCCGCAAGCAAGGAAGCCGTTTCATACGGGGCGAACACATTTATGATCTATACGGGCGCTCCCCAAAATACGCGCCGCAAAAAAATTGAAGACTTGAATATTGAAGCGGGCCGCGCCCATATGAAGGAAAACGGCATCGGTGACATTGTCGTGCATGCGCCGTACATCATTAACATCGGAAATACGACAAACCCGGCAACATTTGAGCTGGGCGTTGATTTTCTGCGTTCTGAAATTGAAAGAACGGCAGCGATCGGCGCGAAACAGATCGTGCTTCACCCAGGAGCGCATGTCGGAGCCGGTGCTGAAACGGGCATCAAAAAGATCATTGAAGGATTAAACGAAGTGATTGATCCGGGCCAAAGCGTCCAGATTGCGCTGGAGACAATGGCGGGCAAAGGGTCAGAATGCGGAAGAAGTTTTGAAGAGCTTGCCGAGATCATTTCGGGCGTCACACATAATGAACATCTTTCCGTCTGCTTTGACACTTGTCACACCCATGATGCAGGATATGATGTTGCCAATGATTTTGACGGCGTTCTTAATGAGTTTGATAAAATCGTCGGCATCGACCGGATAAAAGTCCTTCATGTGAATGACAGCAAAAATATCAGGGGAGCCCGTAAAGACCGTCATGAAAACATCGGGTTCGGAGAGATCGGTTTTGACGCTCTGCAGTACATTGTTCATCACGAGCAGCTTGCCGATATTCCGAAAATCCTCGAAACACCTTATGTAGGCGAAGACAAGAAAAATAAGAAGCCGCCGTACCGTTTTGAAATCGAAATGCTGAAAGAAAAGCAGTTTGACAAGGAGCTTCTTGAAAAAATATCAGCTCAATAAAAAGGAGGGGGGGAATTGCCCCTCCTTTTTTTACCCTGAAAATTGATTGAAAAGTTCGTCAACTTTCCGAGCCGTTTCTTTTGAGGTAATCGTTTCCACTTTTTTCAGCAGGCGAAGCCGCTCCTGTTCATCAAAAATATTGATATTTTTTCCGTGCATCAGAGCCGCTACCTCAGCCGCTTGACTTCTCGTAATGCTGATTCCGTATTGCTTTGAATATTTCAGCAGGTCGTCCGCAGTGGCTTGATTGAGCCGCTGCAAAATGATTCTTTGTATTAAAATCATCGATACTTTCACCTCTTTAGACATAATGTATTGAGCAAATTATTAAAATGTTACAGCTTTTAATGGTAAAATGAAGTTGCTTACTGTTTAAAATAGTTATTACAGGAAAGGAGATTTTATGACCCCAAATAAACAGCACAAAAAAGAATCATTTTTACACTTTATCTTCAGGGTCATCATGATTCTGATCGGGGCGGGTTCAGCCGCCGTAAGTATTGAATTGTTTCTGGTCCCTAATAATTTTATCGACGGAGGCATTATCGGTGTTTCATTAATTTTAGACCACCTCTTTATGTCCAATCCCCTCCTCAATTTCGCCTTATTCGTTGTGTTACTCAACATTCCATTTATGATTTTCGGATATAAATATATCGGCAAAACATTTCTCATCTCTACTTTTATCGGAATCGTCGGTTTAGCGCTGATTGAATCCTCCTTGCACCATGTGGAGGCCATTACGACCCAGCCTATTTTGGCGACGGTATTCGGCGGGCTTTTGCTCGGTTTCGGGGTAGGCCTTGTCATCCGAAACGGAGGCTCGATGGACGGTACTGAAATACTCGGTATCCTTCTCACAAAAAAGCTGCCCTTTTCAGTCGGAGAATTCGTTATGCTCATCAATGTGTTTATTTTTATATGGGCCGGTTTTGTGTTCGGTCCGGAGCAGGCGATGTATTCTTTCATGACTTATTATATTGCCATGAAAACGATTGACGCCGTCATTCAGGGTCTCGATGAAACAAAAGCGGTCATTATTGTGGCAGACCAGTATGCGGAAATTTCAGACGCGATCTTGCACCGGCTTGGAAGGGGAACCACCAAGCTTCAGGGAAAAGGCGGATATACAGATGAAACCAAAGAAGTCATTTACGCGGTCGTGACAAGGCTTGAAGTGACAAAGTTGAAATCCATTGTGTTTGAAATTGATAAAAACGCATTTATTACGATCATGAATACCCATGAAACGAGGGGCGGTAAGTTCAAAACCGCGATTCACTAGGCTTTCGTTTACTTTTCGTCATTTTATAGGTATAATTTTATACAGCATAAGAAAATGGCCTGCTGTTCATTCAGCTGCCATTTTCTTTTTGGAGCGATACCGTGTTGTAAAGGGGAGGTCCTCATGAACGTACAAGAAGCGTTGAACCTGCTGAAAGAAAAAGGGTATAAATATACGAGTAAGCGAGAAGACATGCTGCAGCTTTTTGCTGATTCTGATAAATATCTGACGGCCAAAAACGTGCTTGCCGCATTAAACGACGACTATCCGGGTTTGAGCTTTGATACCATATACAGAAATCTTTCGTTATATGAAGAACTCGGTATTTTAGAAACGACGGAGCTGTCCGGGGAAAAACTGTTCCGATTTACATGCTCTTATACCCATCACCATCACCATTTTATCTGTTTAACCTGCGGGAAAACGAAGGAAATTGAGTCCTGTCCGATGGATAAGCTTCACGATGATTTGGAAGGGTATGAAATCAGCGGTCATAAATTTGAAATTTACGGCACCTGTCCGGCGTGCCGATAAAAAACCTCCTGTATAAGCAGGAGGTTTTTTCAGCTTCTGACATGCTGAAGGCTGTGTTTGTTTTTATTGATCCAGGCGACGGCTTCAAGCCAATTCTGCACCCTGATAATATTGGAATCGGTGGGGAGCTGGTTATAAGGGGAATCAAAAAGGATAACCGGAATGCCTGCTTCTTTTGCGATCATTGTCGCGTTGCCGTGGTGATCTTCGAAAAACAGGTCAATGCCGTGTTTTTTGACGGCCTCCACTTTGTGATGACTCCCGACAAGCTCAATGTGATCGTAATGAACGTCCCGGTTTGCAAACCAGTCCAGCGTGACATCTTCTAAGTGGCTGCGTCTTGCCGTAATGTAGATGAGGCGATGCTCTTCTTTCAGTCCGTCCAGCGCCTGCTTCGCAAATTCCGCGAGCTTTGCTTCTTTATATATGGCTGCTTCATGAACATTCATCCATTCCCAAAACTCCTCAGCTGTAATGTTCAAAAGCTTGGTCAGATCATAATCAGTCATATCATCCAAGGTAATGGAAAGATGAAATGAGCGGTTTAAATAAGGGACAAATGTATCCTGTGCCGTAACCGTGCCGTCAATATCTATACCTAACCGTAACATGTCCACACTCCTATATTTTCATCCCTTCAAGTGTAACATAAACAATTGACAATACCAGCAAAGTTTAGCAAACATGATTCCGTAAAAAACGCGGAAACTAAAAAAGCTCCTTTCATAAAAGAAAAAGGGGGAATTGAAGGTGGCATACGATTACGAAAATCGAAAAGACAACGACTACTATGTGGATCATGGATCGGAAGGAACGGATATCACGCGTGATGTTTATTCAGAAGAGACAGCGGCCGAAATTTCAGAGCCATATCGTGCTTCTGACCGAGCAGCAGACCGCGATGATAACCGGGACGGAGTAAGCGAAGGCCGGGGTATAGGGTATGCAGCATTGGCTATTTCTATCATCTCCCTGTTCGTGCTCCCAGTTTTATTAGGGGCATGCGGCATTATCGTCGGCTATATCGCCAGAAGAAGAGGAGCGGGCGCTCTAGGCGGCTGGGCGATGGGAATCGGTATTGTTTCCCTTGTGCTGGGCATCTTCATTACACCGTTTTTCTAACACGCAAAAAAAAGCTTGGCGGATTATCCGTCAAGCTTTTTGTGTGTCTTGTTCTGCTTTTGCTTTTTCTGCTTCAAGCTTTGCGTAGTGTTCTTCTGCCAGTTTGTCGATTTCTTTTTTCAGCTCTTCGACCATTGTTTCTTCAGGGACTTTGCGGACGATTTGGCCTTTGCGGAAAAGAAGTCCTTCGCCGCGGGCGCCGGCAATACCGATATCGGCTTCTCTTGCTTCGCCCGGTCCGTTAACGGCGCACCCGAGAACGGCTACTTTAATCGGCGCTTTGACTTTAGAAATGTATTCTTCGACTTCATTTGCTATGCTGATAAGATCAATTTCGATCCGTCCGCATGTCGGGCATGAAATAAGCGTAGCCGCGTTTGAAGCGAGACCGAATGATTTCAGCAGCTCTCTGGCTACTTTTACTTCTTCAACAGGGTCGGCGCTCAGGGAGATCCGGAGCGTGTTTCCGATTCCTTTGCTTAATATCGCTCCGAGTCCGGCCGCGCTTTTTACCGTTCCTGCAAACAGCGTGCCTGATTCTGTAATCCCGAGGTGGAGCGGATAATCAAATGCTTTTGACGCTTTTTCGTATGCTTCTATGGCGAGATTGACGTCAGACGCTTTCATGCTGACGATAATGTCGTGAAAATCAAGGTCTTCCAGGATTTTTATATGATGAAGCGCACTCTCAACCATGCCGTCAGCAGTCGGATAGCCGTACTTTTCAAGAATTCGTTTTTCCAATGATCCTGCGTTTACGCCGATTCGGATCGGAATTCCTTTTTCTTTAGCCGCTTTTACGACCGCTTCCACTTTTTCACGGCGGCCGATATTACCGGGGTTGATTCTGATTTTGTCGGCGCCGCCCTCAATTGCTTTTAATGCGAGCTTGTAATCAAAATGAATATCGACAACGAGAGGGATGGAAATTCGTTTTTTGATGTCGGCAATTGCGTTCGCCGCGCGTTCGTCAGGGCATGCCACCCGGACAATTTGGCAGCCGGCTTCAGCTAAACGGTTGATTTCCGCCACTGTTGCTTCTACGTCGTGTGTTTTGGTCGTCGTCATACTTTGGATGACGACTTCATTATTTCCGCCTATTGTTAAAGGTCCCACTTTGACGGGACGCGTTTTTGTACGATGTGTGATTTCACTCACTTGTCAATCGCTCCTTAATTGTAGTTACCGCTTCTGCAGGCTGAGCCTTTTACATGTCTGGCAACTTCTATTTACATATTATATTGTAACAGTGTATTTGCCGAACTGACAAGAAATTAACGTTTAATTACGGTAGACGGGGAATTTATAAGCGGTGCCCGCCTGAATGGCGTTTGCTTTCACATTCGGATTCAGCGCTTCAAAATCTTGTACAATATCATCCGGCGCTTTATGTGCGCCGACGATCGACATCACCGTATCACCTTTTTTGACCGTAACCGTTCTGTATGATGTTTCCTGATTTGCAGGCTGAGCCGCCGCAGCGTATGCAGGAAGGCCTTGAGAAGGGATCGTGCCGATTTTAAGATCATAAAAGATAATAAATATCACAAATAAACTGCCGAATACAAAAGTAAGCCGCTTCATTCCAACCGCCTCCCGCATACATGTTTACTTCATTGTATGCTTGTCCCATTTTGTTCATGACAAAAAAAGAAGACCGCGGGGGGCGGTCTTTGTTACACAGCAGTCTTTCTTGGCGGTATCTCTTTTAAGACGAGGAAAAGGATGATAAAGTTTACAAACCAATTCAATAAAAATTCGCTCGGAACCGTAATGACAAGCGCACGCATAATCGTAAAGAATATGGTGGAGAGCGTAATGGAATAAGCCGAAAGCTTCCAGAGCTGCTGATAATTCAATGTCTTTCTTTGCGCATTTTTTATAATCAGCCCGATGACGGCGAGAAATGAGACTTCAATGAATTTGCCGGCCGCCGTCATAATGAACAGCAAAACGGAAAGGACGGCGACGATCATCGTTTTATTTTGGTTTAAAGCTGATATGATTTCACTTTTAGTGATATCAGCAGGCATTAATGAATAATTCATTTCTGTCGCCTGTCCGTCTACTGCAAGCACCATTTTATTCTTCAAAATGCCGATCGCGTTTTGTTTCGCCGCTATTTGTTTAGCGCCGTACGCATCAGTGGGATCAAACACGATAACAAACCCGTTCGCTTCCGTTTCCTTAGAGGCGGAAGCTTTCGTCTGCAATTCACCGTTTGAAATTTTGAAATCAGGGAAATCTTTTTCTAACACGGTTTTGAAACCGTTCATTGAGTTTACGGTGCCGGAGCAAAGGTAATAAGCGCTCGGCAACGTAAAAAGGACAGACAGCAAAAATACATAAAGGATCGCTTTTCCTATCCCCTGAAACCGTGTTTTTGCAATATCTGCCGGAGAGTATGTACTTTTCAATAAAGCCGTAAATATGTTCAACATCTTCACTTCCTAGCCTAAACTGGTATATGTTGCTTATTGTATCGTTCACCGGAGATGAACACAAGTGAGAGTATTTAAAGCGGCGGTAAGGAATCATACATATTAAGAAAAAGCGGAAGCGGTAATGCTCCGTAAAACAAAGGAGGTTGTTTAAGTTATGAGTGTTTTGTATTGGCTGATTATTATTGCGGTCTTCGTCATTGCTTTCATCGGTCTTGTGTATCCGGTGATCCCAAGCGTTATATTTATCGTGGCCGGTTTTCTCCTCTACGGATTTCTGTTTTCCTTCAGTCCTTATTCTTACCTCTTCTGGCTCATTGAGGCGGTATTTGCGGCCGTTTTATTTGCAGCTGACTATGTGTCAAACTTACTTGGCATCAAAAGGTACGGAGGGAGCAGGGCGGCGATCTGGGGGAGCACGATCGGATTATTGATCGGGCCCTTTGTTATTCCCGTGGCAGGCATTATATTAGGTCCGTTTATCGGTGCTGTCTGCGCTGAGGTATTTGTTCATCAAAAGGATATCAAGTCTGCGGCAAAAGTGGGACTGGGCTCGTTAATCGGCTTTTTAACAAGCGTCGCGGCCAAAGGAGTCATTCAGCTCTTTATGATTGGATACTTCTTATGGACGGTGCTTTAGAAGGTTTAATTTCGGCCGTGAACGGATAAAGTGTAATATGTCTGCTGGAATCGCCGGATTGTGAGCTTTTTCATTGATTACCTTGCTTTCTTTTGTTACATTGAGATTAGAAAAGTTCGCTAAAAGCGGCATTTCAGTACATATATTTAAAGGAGGAAAAAAATTATGGCTTACAAACTTCCAGAACTGCCTTACGCTTATGATGCTTTAGAACCGCATATCGATAAGGAAACGATGACGATTCACCACACGAAGCACCATAACACATACGTTACAAACCTGAACAAAGCGATCGAAGGATCAGCTCTTGCAGAGAAATCTGTAGAAGAGCTTGTCGCTGATTTAAACGCAGTGCCGGAGGATATCCGCACAGCTGTCCGCAACAATGGCGGCGGACATGCAAACCACTCTTTATTCTGGACTCTTTTATCTCCAAACGGCGGAGGCGAACCGACTGGTGAGCTTGCTGAAGAGATCAAAAGCACGTTCGGAAGCTTCGATCAATTTAAAGAAAAATTCGCTGCAGCGGCTGCCGGCCGTTTCGGTTCCGGCTGGGCTTGGCTTGTTGTAAACAACGGCAAACTTGAAATTACAAGCACGCCAAACCAAGATTCACCGCTTTCAGAAGGTAAAACGCCTGTCCTCGGTCTTGATGTTTGGGAGCACGCTTACTACCTGAACTACCAAAACCGCCGTCCTGATTACATTTCAGCTTTCTGGAATGTTGTAAATTGGGATGAAGTTGCCCGCCTTTACAGCGAAGCAAAATAAATAGTTCTGATCAAACAAGGTCTCCCGAGGGAGGCCTTGTTTTTTTATTGACTTTGATTCCTTTTTACATATCTCAGTTTGAGTGAGACAGACTAATGTGTAGTAAAGGGGAGTCAATGATGAGCAAAATAAAAAAAATTATCGGCGACATCGAAGTAAATAAAGGTCTGCTGCTGTTATTGACGATTGGCGGCCTTTACTCATTAGGCATCGCGCTGTCAAATACTTTTGTCAATGTGTACTTATGGAAACAGTCAGGAAAATTCATTGATTTGGCCATATACAATTTATCGGTCGTGACGATGCAGCCGATTACCTTTCTTCTGGCGGGTCGGCTGGCTAAAAAAATTGACAGGGTGTTTATTCTCAGGTTCGGTGTTATCTTTTTGGCGGCTTTTTATTTAAGTGTGCTCCTTGCCGGGGAAAATGCGGCTTCCCGCCTCATTTTGATCGGTGCCGTGCTCGGAGTGGGATATGGTTTTTACTGGCTGGCTTTTAACGTGCTGACTTTCGAAATTACGGAACCTGAAACGAGAGATTTTTTCAACGGCTTTTTAGGCATTTTATCTTCGTCGGCAGGGATGATCGGCCCGATTGTGGCCGGGTTGGTCATCTCAAGACTTCAAAACAATACGGGTTATACAGTCATTTTCAGCCTGTCGCTCGGCTTATTTGCCCTTGCCGTGGTCATGAGCTTTTTTCTCAAGCGGAGAGAGTCGAAAGGCCGGTTTATGCTGAAAAAAGTTTATGATGAGCGTCACACGAATCTGAATTGGCGCCGGATTACAAACGCGCACTTTTTTCAAGGCTTGAGAGAAGGGATTTTTGTTTTTTTAATCAGCGTATTTGTGTTCATTGCGACAAACAGTGAGCTGGCGCTCGGGACATTCGGTCTCGTCAATTCCGCTGTTTCTTTTTTTGCTTACTATTTTGCATCAAGGCTCATCAAAAAAAGATCGCGTAAAAAGGCGATTCTTATCGGCGGATTGATTGTGTACGGCGCCCTGTTTCTCATTATTTTTCATATGAGCTTTACGACGCTTCTTATATACGGAGTGTTTATTGCGATCGGCTATCCTGTTCTGCTCGTGCCGTATGTCTCGCTTACATATGATGTAATAGGCCGGGCGCGGCTTGCCAGAAAGGCCAGAATTGAGTACATCGTGCTCAGGGAATTGTTTTTAAATGCAGGCCGGATCGTTTCCATCCTGTGCTTCCTTTTGATCGTTACCTTGCTGAAGGAAAAAGTGGGAATACCGGCGGCGCTCGTGCTGCTCGGAGCCGGTCATCCGCTGATTTATTACTTTATTAAAGACGTTAAACTGGATACGGAAACTTCTGATGAAACAGTGGAAGAGGACCGACAAAAACAGGCGGGTGAACCGAATTTTATAAAAGGAGAAAGATAAAAGGGTTATCTGTAGAAAATTATCGAAAAAACCTTTAGAATGAAAAATGGCACCTGAACAAAAGGTGTCATTTCTTTCTGTAAATAAGAAAAGGTGATGTCATGAGGAGAAATAAAAAGAAAATAGCAGTAAGCAAAGAAAAGAAAAAATCATTGCCGATCCGGCTTAATTTTTTGTTTTTGGCCGCGTTTCTTATTTTCACGTGGATTATCGTCGAGCTTGGCATCAAGCAGATCGTTCAGGGTGATGACTATAAAAACGCTGCCAATAAGCAAGAAGAGTCTGATGTCAGCACGGCGGTTCCAAGAGGGAAAATATACGATCGGAACCTTAATCCCATCGTAACGAATAAAGCATTAAATGCGATTACATATACACGTTCAGCCTCAACCACCCAGGCACAGCGTTTAAAAATCGCAAAAAAACTGTCGGGTATGATTAAAGTAAGCACCAAAAAGGTGACTGAACGGGATAAAAAAGACTATTGGATGTTAACGAGGCCTGATGAAGCGAAAAAACTGATTACGGCCAAAGAAAAGCAAAAAGCTGAAGACAAAAAATTGTCTGATGATGATTTATACCAGCTCCAGCTGAAACGCATTACGGACAAACAGCTGAATGAACTCACTTCAAAAGATATGCAGATCCTTGCGATCAAAAGGCAGATGGATTCAGGCTACTCACTGACGCCTCAATACATCAAAAATGAAGGGGTTTCAGCAAAAGAAATGGCCGTCGTCAGCGAACATTTAGATGAGCTGCCGGGGGTTGACGTGACGTCTGACTGGGAACGGTCTTATCCTTACAAAAGTCTGATCCGGACATTGCTCGGCAGTGTATCCAGTTCGAACGAAGGTCTTCCGTCCAACCTGCTGGATCACTATCTGTCACTCGGATACAGCCGGAATGACAGGGTCGGAAAAAGCTATTTAGAATATCAATATGAAAGCCTGCTGCAGGGGCAAAAAGAGAAAGTGCAGAACTTAACCGACTCATCCGGAAATGTCACGGGCAGCAAAGTGATTTCAAAAGGACAGGCCGGCAAAGACCTTGTGTTATCCATTGATATGGACCTGCAGAAGTCCGTTGAAAAAATCATTGAGAAAAATTTAAGATCGGCCAAAGCGAGACCGAGCACGAAGCTTCTTGATCGGGCCTTTGTCGTCATGATGAACCCGAAAAACGGCGAAGTGCTGACGATGGCCGGCAAACAGATTACGAATGACCATGGAAAGTACAAAATTAATGATTACGCCCTTGGCGCAATGACGTCCTCCTATGCAATGGGATCGGCGGTCAAAGGAGCAACGGTATTGACGGGACTCCAGACGGGCGCGATTAATTTGAACACCGTTTTTCAGGATGAGCCTTTGTATTTCAAAGGTAGTAAAAACCCGAAAAAATCATGGACGAATTTAGGTCCTGTTGATATCCAAAAAGCGCTTCAGGAATCATCAAACGTGTTCATGTTTAAAACGGCGATCGCCGTCGGTAAAGGGGAATATAAAAAAGGCCAGTCTCTGCCGCTTGATATGAAGGCATTTGATACTTTCAGATACTACTTCAGTCAGTTCGGTCTCGGAGTGAAGACGGGAATTGATCTCCCGAATGAAGCGACTGGGTATCAAGGGACACAGCGGATTTCCGGTCTTCTGTTAGACTTTGCCATCGGACAGTATGATACGTTCACACCGCTGCAAATGGCACAGTATGTATCAACAATCGCCAATGGAGGCTATCGTTTGAAACCTCAGCTTGTAAAAGAGGTCAGACAGCCTGATTCAAAAAGAGGAATCGGAGCCGTTGTAGAGTCTGTTCAGCCTCAAGTACTGAACAAGATTGATATGAATAATGCTGACATTAAAGAAGTGCAGGCAGGTTTCAGACGTGTAATGACAAAAGGGACAGCCGCAACTGATTTTGCGACGGCGAAATACAGTCCTGCCGGTAAAACGGGTACGGCGCAATCTTTCTATGACGGTCCGGACAAATCAGAGACGGGTGAAGGAACGTATAATACGACTCTTGTCGCTTATGCACCTGCTGATAATCCGGAAGTGGCTATTTCTGTAGTCGTTCCTTGGGCCTATATTGATTACAGCGATCGATATTCGATTACGAATGATATAGGAAGAGCAGCTCTGGACAAATACTTCGAGCTGAAAAAGAAACAAGAAGATAATAATACGAAGCAGAAAAACGAAGATAAAATTCAGGAAGACGCTGCTAACGGCAATACAAATAACTGATAGATGAAACGCTCACAGTCTGTGGGCGTTTTTTTTATACAAAAAAACATCCGGATTTACAAAACCTTAACATTCGATTTATACGCATTTTACACGAACCCTTTACTCTATACGTGTAGGACAAATTACACATTAAACGCAGGGGGAATTCAGGAAATGAAAAAAAACAAATGGATGCTTATGCTTCTGATGGCTGCTGTTATGATCATCGCTGCAGCATGCGGAAATGCAAAGGAAAGCGGCAAGACGGACGGCCAATCTGCAAGTGAGGATAAAAAAGCATCAGGTTCTTTAACCATTTCTGGTTCATCAGCCATGCAGCCGTTAGTACTGGCAGCGGCGGAAAAGTTTATGGAAAAACATCCGGATGCTGATGTGCAGGTGCAAGCGGGAGGTTCAGGAACAGGTCTTTCGCAAGTGTCTGAAGGCGCAGTGCAAATCGGCAACTCAGACGTCTTTGCTGAAGAAAAAGAAGGCATTGATGCGAAAGCCCTGAATGATCACCGTGTAGCGGTAGTTGCGATGGCGGCTGCGGTCAACCCGGGTGCGGGCGTAAAGGATATAACCAAAAAACAGCTGGCAGACGTTTTTACAGGCAAAATCAAAAACTGGAAAGAGCTTGGCGGCAAAGATCAAAAGATTACACTCGTCAACCGTCCTGATTCATCAGGCACACGCGCTACGTTCGTCAAATACGCGCTTGACGGAGCGGAGCCGGCAGAGGGCATCACAGAGGATTCCTCCAATACAGTCAAAAAAATCATTGCAGAAACACCGGGAGCAATCGGTTATCTGGCTTTCTCTTATATAAACGATGACAAAGTAACGCCTTTATCAATCGGCGGCATCAAACCCGAAGAGAAAAATGTCGTCACAGGCGAATATCCGATTTGGGCTTACGAGCACTCTTATACGAAAGGTGAAGCATCTGGCCTGACCAAAACATTTCTTGACTATTTGAACAGCGATGAAGTGCAGAAAAGTATCGTGAAAGATCAGGGCTACATTCCGATCTCTGATATGAAAGTCACACGTGACGCAAAAGGCAAGCAAAGCTGAGGGGAGGGCGGGCTCCCCGTCCTTCTTCTTTATAGGAGTGTAAACAAATGATAAATCACAGAGAAAAAGAGTCTGTAAGCGAACGCTTAATAAGCTCAAAACAAAACAGGCAAATGGATGAAGTCCGCGGAAGAGTGATTGTGTCTGTATGTGCGGCGATTATCATTGGGGCATCAGCGGCAATCACCATCTTTCTCGGCATAAAGGGGCTGCAATCTTTTTTTGTAAATGGTGTAAGCCCGATTGAGTTCTTAACAAGTCTGAATTGGAATCCAACCCAGGCAAAACCTGAGTTCGGCGCGCTGCCTTTTATTTTCGGATCATTCGCGGTCACGGTTCTTTCCGCTCTGATCGCGGCGCCCCTCGGGATTGCGGGTGCCGTGTTTATGACGGAAATTGCGCCGACTTGGGGAAAAAAGGTGCTGCAGCCGGTAATCGAGCTGCTTGTCGGCATTCCGTCCGTCGTTTATGGATTCATAGGTCTTACAGTATTGGTTCCGTTTATCGGATCTTTTAAATCAAGCGGAACGGGTCACAGTCTTCTGGCGGGAACGATCGTACTTTCGGTGATGATTCTGCCGACCATTACGTCGATTTCCGCTGATGCGCTTGCGTCATTACCGAAACATCTTCGTGACGGTTCATATGCGCTCGGTGCGACGAGATGGCAGACAATCAGGAAGGTGCTTATTCCGGCGGCGTCTCCGACATTGCTGACCGCTGTCGTGCTTGGAATGGCAAGAGCGTTCGGAGAAGCTCTCGCCGTACAGATGGTTATCGGAAATACAAAGCTTCTCCCGGAAAGCCTGCTTGATACGGCGGGGACATTAACGACGATTATCACGTTAAACATGGGCCATACCACATACGGAAGTATCGAAAATAACACGCTGTGGTCGATGGGGCTTGTTCTTCTTATCATGTCGTTTCTGTTTATACTGCTCATACGCTACTTGTCATCTAGGAGGAAAGTATAATGAACCGGAAAATAACGGATAAATTGGCCACCGGTGTATTCGGTTTATGCGCCGCTGTGATTGCGGCGATTTTAGCAGGATTGTTTTTGTATATTCTGATTCACGGCGTCTCGGAAATCACATTGCATTTTCTTACGTCAAAATCAAGCGCTATCGCGTCAGGCGGCGGGATACGGGATCAGCTTTTTAACTCCTTTTACATTCTGTTCATCACCATGTTGATCACGATACCGCTTGGTGTGGGGGGCGGCGTCTTTATGGCTGAATATGCGCCGCAAAATAAAATTACTGATTTTATCAGAACATGTATTGAAGTTCTGTCGTCGCTTCCGTCGATTGTCATCGGGATGTTCGGCATGCTGATGTTTGTGAACCTGACGGGGTGGGGATACACGATTATCGGGGGCGCACTCGCCTTAACAGTCTTTAACCTTCCCGTAATGGTCCGGGTGACAGAAGGCGCGCTCACTGCAGTTCCTAAAGAACTGAAAGAAGCTTCTCTCGCTTTAGGCGTATCGAGATGGCATACTGTCAAAACGGTGCTGATTCCGAGCGCGATTCCTTCAATTTTAACCGGAGCCATTTTGGCATCAGGAAGAGTGTTCGGAGAAGCGGCGGCATTGTTATTTACAGCGGGGCTGACAACGCCGCGGCTGAATTTTACCGATTTAAACCCGTTTTCTGAAGCATCTCCTTTAAATATTTTCAGGCCGGCTGAGACGCTGGCGGTTCATATATGGAGTGTCAATACCCAGGGGATTATTCCCGATGCAGAAGCAATAGCAAACGGCGGCTCGGCAGTGCTGGTGATTTCAGTGCTCTTATTTAACCTTTGTGCAAGATGGCTCGGATCTGCTATTTATAAAAAGCTTACGGCAAATTAATCGGAAAGAGGCGAAAATATGATTGATCACATCGTCAGGGAACAAGCGGAACAGACAGAGCGTTCGCCGGGGCCGTCGATTTTGGAAGTGAATCATTTGTCCATTTACTACGGAGACAAACAAGCGGTTAAGCGTGTGAATATGGATATTGAAAAACATGCGGTGACGGCTCTGATCGGCCCGTCCGGCTGCGGGAAATCAACATTTCTGAGGCAGATTAACAGAATGAACGATGCCATCCCTTCTGCAAGAAGCGAGGGGGAAATCCTTTATGAAGGACTGAATATTTTGGGGGAAGAGATTAATGTCGTGTCTCTCAGACGGGAGATCGGTATGGTGTTTCAAAAACCGAATCCGTTCCCCAAATCCATTTACAATAACATCACACATGCGCTGAAGTATGCGGGTGAACGAAGAAAAGCCGTTTTGGACGAAGCGGTAGAGGAAAGCTTAACGAAAGCTGCGCTTTGGGATGAAGTCAAAGACCGTCTTCATTCATCGGCTCTTTCATTATCAGGCGGACAGCAGCAGCGCCTTTGCATCGCCCGGACGCTTGCGATGAAACCTGCCGTGCTTCTTTTAGATGAACCGGCCTCAGCTCTGGACCCCATCTCAAACGCCAGAATCGAGACGCTTTTGACAGAACTGAAAAAAGATTATTCGATTGTTATCGTTACGCATAACATGCAGCAGGCGCTGAGGGTGTCTGACCGCACGGCTTTCTTTTTAAACGGAGAAGTGGTGGAGTACGGACAGACAGAACAGATTTTTACAAGTCCTAAAGAGCAAAAAACGGATGACTATATTAACGGAAAGTTCGGATAGGGGGAAGAACCGTGAGCGTTGTAAAAGAAGCGGTGCACACGCAGAATCTATTTGATATTCAAGGCATGAACGTATGGTACGGAGCTCATCAGGCCTTGAAAAATATTACGATCGGATTTGAGGAGCGGAAGGTCACTGCCATCATCGGTCCGTCCGGCTGCGGGAAATCCACGTTTATTAAAACATTAAACTTAATGCTGCAAATGGCCCCGAATGTCAAAGTGACAGGCGATATGATTTATAACGGGCGCAATCTGCTGAAGGAAAAGACGGATGCGGCAGAATTAAGAAAGCAGATCGGTATGGTGTTTCAAAAAGGCAATCCGTTTCCGCAGTCCATATTTGAGAATGTCGTGTACGGACCGAGAATACACGGCGAAAAAAATAAAAAGAAACTGCTTGAAATCGCCGAAGAATCATTAAAGGCAGCAGCGCTCTGGGATGAAGTGAAGGATCGTCTCCATCAGCAGGCGCTTTCCCTGTCAGGCGGACAGCAGCAGCGGCTGTGCATCGCAAGGGCGCTCGCCACAAAACCGGATGTCCTATTGATGGATGAACCGACGTCTGCTCTTGATCCCGTGTCCACCCGGAAAATAGAAGAGCTGATTCTGACCTTAAAAGAGAAGTATACCATTGTCATTGTGACGCACAACATGCAGCAGGCTGCGAGAGTTTCTGATCAAACCGCGTTTTTCTATATGGGCGAACTTGTAGAGCGGGGCGACACGGGCAAAATCTTTTCCCAGCCGGATCATCAAAAAACACATGATTATATCAGCGGAAAATTCGGATGAAAAAACGGGCCCGGCCATTGACCGGGTCCGTTTTATATTGTCTATTAAAAAAGCCTGCCGGCCGTATCCATGAATGGACGATGCCTGCAAGCTTTTTTAGCGGGTTAATGTTTTGACGATTTTTTTGAAGCTCATATCTGAGTCGACTTTGAAATGGCCGGCGCGGATTTCTTTGTGGTAGCCTGCGTCGATTACGTAATCATTAAAGTCCTTCGCTGAAGGAATAATTCCTTCTTTTTCAAGGATGGATGACACATCAGCCGTGCTCATTCCGTCTTTGATCGTCAGTTTGTATGTGACCTTTTTCTTTTTGGCGTCCGTGTTTTGATCGTTGTTTAACGATTTTTCTTTAGCGTCAAGCAGTTTTTGATAGTCATCCCGTTTGACGGAGACTTTTTGCTGAGAGTCGAGGTAGCTGTTTACTTCTTTTTCTGTCAATGCTGTTTTTTCAGTTTTAACGGCAGCTGCCCGGTCATGGTCAGTCAAATAGAAGACAGCGGCGAGGACGGCCGTCGCTAAAATCATACCTGCTGCAAAAGCCTGAATGCCCCGTTTTGTCATACGAGCACCTTCTCATTATCTTTAATAATGGTATTGACATCCTCGACAGACACGTGTTCCGCTTTTGCGATGGCTTCGGCAGACATCCCGTTGTTATATTTTGAAATGATTTGTTTGGCGATTTTTTGGTTAATGCCGCTGCTTTTGGTTTTGCGGATGACGAGGTTGGTTTCCAGCAATTCTTCTTCAAGCACCGTCATTTTCTTTTTTAACTTGTAAATTTCCTGCATGGCGGAAAGCTGAAGCGTTTCAAGCTCCTGTTCCACGTCTTTCATCGGATCTCTTTGAGAATATGAGAATGCAATAAGCGCTATACTGACGATAAACAACGCAATAATAGCAATTTCCACGTTTCATCACCTTCTATTATTAATTTGCCCTTCTTTTTTATACCATAAAACGCCGCCATTCTAAAGGAAATAGAGAAAAAAACAGAATTTTGTCGGAAAATCTTTTTTATTCGGGGGGCAAACGGATATTTCTCTATAGATTTCGCATATGAAAGCCCTTTTTTGTCCTGTTTCGTCATTTTTTGTATGCATCTTGCGCAAGGCCATTCAGAGGATCAGAAACATAAACTGATGTTTTCTGCATTTAAACAACATTTCATGTAAATCAGCTCTAGCATTCCGTGCATTATAGTGGTATTATGTATAAGTCTGAATAAGTAAATGATATTTAGTTTGGAGGGAAAATAATGCGCGTTAATATTACTTTGGCTTGCACTGAATGTGGTGAGCGTAACTATATTTCTAAAAAGAACAAACGCAACAATCCGGACCGCGTTGAATTTAAAAAATATTGCCCACGTGATAAAAAATCTACGTTACACCGTGAAACAAAATAAGCTGTTTCAAACGGCGGAAAAAGCTGGAGCTTTCAATAAAGTTCTGGCTTTTTTGTCTTTCAGGGAGGTTTGAGAAACGTGAAAGCACAAATCAGAACCGATATAAAAGCAAAGCTTTCCGGCATAACAGAAAGTGAATGGGAGGCAAAAAGCCGCAGCATGCACAAAACGCTGTTTTCTTTAAAAGAATGGAAACAAGCCCGCATGATTGCCGTCACCATCTCGAAACGCTTGGAAATTCCGACACGGCCGATTATTGAACAGGCTTGGAAAGAGGGAAAACAAGTCTGTATCCCGAAATGCTTCCCCCAGACGGGAGCGATGGAATTCCGTACATTTTCTGCTGATGATCAGCTGGAAACCGTATATGCCGGTCTCAGTGAACCGATCGAAAGCCTGACTGAAAAAGCGGCTCAAAAAGACATTGATCTTGTTATTGTGCCCGGTGTGGCTTTTGACCGGGAAGGCTTCAGAATCGGATACGGCGGCGGATATTATGATCGGTTTCTGACCGGTTATGAAGGCCGTACCGTGTCGCTTCTCTTCGACTGCCAGCTGACAGACCGCATTCCCCGCATGCCCCACGATATTCCGGTCGATATGATCGTGACTGAATCTGAAACCATCGCATAAAAAACCTCTTGCACCCGAATAATTCTCGCTGTTTGACAAACGATAGGGGAAGGAGGGATAAAATGAAAAAATTGTTGATCTACTCATTATGCGCCGTCTCTGTTTTAGCCGTTTACCAAAACCGTTACCGTCTGATGAACACCGTGCTCAGCCAGCCAGGGATCAGACGGCCATTTATTCATTTCTTTTTAAAAATACCGTTTATCAGAAATAAGTTCATTCAGCAGGCCTTTTAAACAAATCCCGTTTTTTCAGCGGGATTTTTTGCATGAAAAAACCTGCCTGTAATGACGGCAGGTTTTTCTCGTATTATCAGTTTTTTTTCAGGAAACCGAGAAGGATTGAAATGATCGGTGAAATGTACAGGAAAAAGGTAAACGGCAGGTAGTCGATGACAGAAACCCCTAACGCGCTTGCCATGAAAGCGCCGCTTACTCCCCAAGGAATCAGCGGGTTGATCAATGTTCCGCCGTCCTCAATCGATCGTGCAAGGTGAAGCCGCTTAATGCTGAGCTTGTCATATAAATGTTTATAAGACTGACCCGGAATTAAGATCGACAAGTATTGCTCGCCTGTCGCAAGGTTTACGCCAATGCTTGAGAAGACGGTCGCCATGACAAGACGTCCTTTCGTATGCACGCCTTTTATCAATCCTTGAAGCAGCGCTGCGATCAGGCCTGTTTTTTCCATCAGGCCGCCGAGCGCAAAGGCGATCATGATCAGAGAGACTGATCCCATCATGGATTGGAGTCCGCCTCTGTTGATAATGCTGGCTACAGCCTGGTCGCCGGTTTTAAAAGCCGTGCCGCTTTGCAGGGCAGATATAAATCCTTCAATACTGCTGTCAGGAATAAAAACGGCAGTCAGAAGCCCTGCGGAAATAATACCGGCGGTAAGCACCGGAATAACAGAAACCCGTCTGACCGCCAAAATGATCACCAAAAGAGGTGAAAGAAGCGACCAAGGCGTAACGTGCACGGCCTCTTTAATTCCGGAAATGACTGCCTCAATATTTTGCGTTGAAGCGGCATTTATTGAAACGGATGAACCGAGAAAATAAAAAAGAACGATTGTGATCAAAAGTGCCGGAACGGTCGTGCCCATCATATGGCGGATATGCTTAAAAATCGGAATTTCGCCGATACCGGCGGCAAAATTCGTCGTGTCGGACATCGGTGACATTTTATCACCGAAACAGGCCCCGCAAATAACTGCTCCCGCCGTCCATTCGAGCGGAACTCCCGCCGCGCTTGCCACCCCTAACAGCGCGACGCCGATTGTACTGACAGTTGTCAGACTTGAGCCGACAAGCGTGCTGATGATCATGCATGAAAATAATGCGGTCAAAAGCAGCTGGCTCGGCTGTATAATCGATAAAGCGTAAACGGTGACGGCGGGAATGGCCCCGCTGTACATCCAGGCGCCGATCAGCACACCGATCAAAGCCAGCACGATAATCGGCTGTACACCGTTTTTCAATCCGTTGACAATTCCTTTTTCAAGACTGCCCCACGAGAAACCGAGCCGCAAACCTGCAAGAGACAGAATAATGACACAAAAAAACAGCGGCATATGCGGCTCCGTATGAAAGAAAAACAGGCAGGAAATAATGACTGCTAACATTAAAGCAAATAAACCGATGGCTGAAATGAATGTCAGCCTTTTTTCTTGTTTCAAAACAACACCCCATCAAACTTTAATCCTTTTGTGCTTTTGGGCACGAAAGTATTGTAACAGAAAAACGCATAAATGAGTGTTTTTTTACAATTATGAATATAGATTTTACCAAAATGACACAAGGATATTTTATCCAATTGTTTTTTGCTTGACGCCTGCTTTAGAGATGAAATACGCTTATACTGAGAAGAAAAGAAATGGTGAAGAAGATGAATTCATTTTATGACGTACAGCAGCTGTTTAAGTCATTCGGACATATCGTGTATTTCGGTGACAGACAAGCTGAAATTGACTTTATGAAAGATGAATTAAAGGAAATGTACTTGTCAAACGTGATTGAAAGAGACTTATGGCTGAAGGCCTCCGGAGTTCTACAGCAGGAATCAGAGAGGATCAAAGGAAGAGACAACAGCAGGATTTAATAAGAAAAGGAGATCATTATGGAAGAGACATGGTTTGCGGGGATTGATCTTGGCGGAACAACTATCAAGCTGGCCTTTATCAATATGTACGGTGAAATCCAGCATAAATGGGAGGTTCCGACCGATAAGACAGGAAACACTATAACGGTCACGATTGCAAAAGCGCTTGACCAGAAGCTGGAAGAATTGAACAAGCCGAAACGAATCTTGAAATGGATCGGCATGGGAGCGCCCGGACCCGTGGAAATAGCGACGGGGATGGTTTATGAGACGACTAATATGGGATGGAAAAACTATCCTTTGAAAGACCATCTTGAGGCGGAAACGGGTATTCCGGCCGTTATTGAAAACGATGCCAATATCGCGGCGCTCGGAGAAATGTGGAAAGGCGCAGGTGACGGAGCCAAAGATGTCATTTTAGTGACGCTCGGAACCGGTGTCGGCGGAGGCATCATCGTCAACGGCGAAATCGTTCACGGTAAAAACGGGGCCGGCGGAGAAATCGGTCATATTTGCAGCATTCCGGAAGGCGGAGCTCCGTGCAACTGCGGAAAATCCGGGTGTATCGAAACGATTGCGTCCGCAACCGGCATCGTCCGCATCGCAAAAGAAAAACTTGCGTCGGTTTCCGACTCTTCGCTCTTGCAGGTGCGTGATCTGACGGCACGTGACGTGTTCGATGCGGCAAAACAGCAGGATAAAACTGCGCTTGAAGTCGTTGATTATGTCGCAAAACATTTAGGCCTCGTGCTCGGAAATCTGGCAAGCGCTATGAATCCGACGAAAATCGTGCTCGGCGGAGGCGTATCTAAAGCAGGCGAAATACTGCGGTCAAAAGTGGAAGAGACCTTCAAAATCACCGCGTTCCCGCGTTCTGCGGAAGCGGCCGATATTTCGATTGCGGCACTGGGAAATGACGCCGGAGTCATTGGCGGAGCGTGGATTGCCAAAAATGAATGGCTTAAATATCAAAACTGCTGAGAAAGTCTGCCTGCCCATATAGCGGGCGGCTTTCTTTTTTTATCTCCCCTGTCATATAGTTTTAAAAAAGGGGGATGAACATGGCGGGAATTCGTGTCAAACCTGAAATAAAAAGGCATATGAAAGATGTCGCACAGGTGCTTTCAATTGATGAAAAACTGTTGGAAGACGCCAATAAAACGGCGGAAAGCGATGAATTATTTTGTCCCGGCCTCCTCGTGAGCGGTCAGCCAGAATGTCCGATAGAAACGCTTAACGGGCTTTCGCAATACATCCGGCAGTGTAAGAGCGTTCTTTCTTCTGATCAATGGGTGAAGGAAGAAAAGGTGTACGGCGCTCAGTTGCTCTATGAAGAAATTGAGAAAATAATCGATGTCTTTCCATTTGTCACGTGCCGTAAAATCGGCAGTTCCGTTTTGGGAAAACCGCTCTATGAGCTGAGAATAGGCGCGGATACGGCCGAGAGAAACGTGCATGTAAACGCCTCTTTTCATGCCAATGAATGGATTACCACGTCGGTTGCGATTAAATGGTGCAAAGAATATTGCGCGGCATTATGCGAAAATAAAACCGTTTTCGGACATTCCGCCATTGATATATTCAGCCGGACATCCTTATCATTCGTTCCGCTCGTAAATCCCGACGGTGTGGATCTCGTACTTTACGGATGTGCAGATTTATCAGAAAAAAATGAATTTCTCAACGGATTAAATGAGCACCGCCCGGATTTCCGCGAATGGAAGGCGAATATAAACGGCGTTGATTTAAATAAACATTTCCCATCGAATTGGGAGATTGAACAGAGGCGCAAACCGAAGGCTCCCTCGTACCGTGATTTTCCGGGCACGGCGCCGCTCACTGAACCGGAGGCGCAGGCGATGCACCGGCTGATAACGGAGCAGCCGCCTGACAGGCTGATCGCGCTTCATACACAGGGAGAAGAGATTTATTGGGGGTACGAAGGATGTGAACCGGAGCAATCATCTGAGGTCATCCGGGAGTTTGAAGCGATAAGCGGAAACCGCTATCAAGGTGTAAAAACCATTGACAGCCATGCCGGTTTCAGGGATTGGTTTATACAGCAATACGGAAAAGAGGGCTATACCGTTGAGCTCGGAAAGGGAAAAAATCCTTTGCCTTTTCATCAGTTTTCGGATATTTATCAAGCGACGGAAGGAATATTGTGGAGGGCGCTTGTTTTTTGAGACATCTGTGAAATTTCTCATTTGTTTATATTAACAAATATGGGACAATAGAAAAGAATGGAGGGAAGGCTGGTGAGATACTTGTGTTGTGTTCTGCTGTCCGCATTCGTTCTGTGTTTAGCGGCCTGTGAACCATCTCATCAGCAGCCTGACACAGACGTCTCAGCAAAAGCAGCAGAACAGAAAATCGTTCCGCTCAGTAAAAATGAAGCGGAGAAAACGGAAGGATGGCTGGATAACAGGACCATTCTGTATACATCACATGATCAGCTGATGAAATATGATCTTTTCAGCGGAAAATCCGAACGGCTCTGCGAAACAAAGGGCCATATTGTCAATGTAAAGATCAGCCTGAAAAAAAAGCTGATTCTCGTTCAGGTGACAAACAGCGGACAGACTGAGCTTGTGCTCATGAACAAGCAGGGGAAAAGACTTTATCACAAAGCCTTTAATTCTTATGAGCTGGAGACGGCTTGGAATCCATATGACCCGTACCAAATGATGATTACCGTTTTTTCTGAAACATGGGACTTCACAACCTATACAGCCGATATGAAACACGGCATTTTAAAAATAAGTCCCGTTCAGGCCCCTTTTGTCCATTGGATGTCCTCCGATGAATTTCAATATATTAAGCAAGGAAAAACGGAGGAAGAGGGCCCTTTATATTCCTATGATCTGGAGACGGCAAAAGAAAAAAGAGTGCTCCAACATGTCATCTGGGCAGATTCCCGCCCGGGTATGACGCTTGCCGTCAGACAAACGGATAAACCGGACGGCGACGGCGAGTTCCTTTTCCAAAAGCCGGCATCTGTGACACACCGTTTTCCTCTTCAAAAAAAGTATGAGAGCTTTGCGCCGATGGAATATGATTACGATCAGACCCACAAGCGGTTTTACACGTTTAAGCCGGAGGGCCGGTTATACAGGCTGATCAGCTTTGACTTGGGGGACAAACGGGAGCGGACGGTGCTTAACAATACGGAAATGGAACCGATTCAGATCTCTCCGAACGGGGAATACGCTTTATACGGCTTTACGTATGACCGGCTGATATCTCTGAAAACAGGACTGACAGAACCAATCATAACAAATGAAAAAGGAGTTTGAATCAAATGCCAATTGCAGATGTGACAATCATTCCGATCGGAACAAAAACACCGAGCGTCAGTGAGTATGTAGCGGATGTGCAAAAGATTTTGGAAGGCTACAAAGCAGCCGGCAAAATCAAATTTCAGCTCACACCGATGAACACTTTGATTGAAGGAGAGCTGAGCGACTTGTTCGCGGTCATTCAGGAGATTCACGAAGCCCCGTTCCAAAAAGGGCTGCACAGAGTGGCGACCAATATCCGCATTGATGACAGGCGTGATAAAGAAACGACGCTGGAGAGCAAAATCAAAAGTGTCAGCAAACATTTGCAGCAATAAAAAATAAGCCTGTATCCTAATGGATACAGGCTTTTAATGTGCAGTCGGATAGCCGCTTGTAACAACGGTCATGACGGTAAACCAGCCGAACACGCCCAGTGTGGCGGCGGCTAACAAAAATCCCAGGATATTTCTCTGTCTGACAGCCCGCAGGACTCCTAACACAGCTAATAATGCGACAAGGCCGAAGATTACAACAAGTAACATCATGCTCCCCCTTTGTCATTGGAACCTGAAAATCTTTCCATTTTATTTTAACCGTTTTCATTTTGTTTGTCGATAGTGTTTTCCCAGCCGCATTCATTGAATCTTCGGCAGAAAACCTTCATAATAAGGGCATATACATAAAGAGGTGATGAAAGTGAAATGGAGACGAATGCCGGCCGGTCCGATTCAGGCAAACGCATATTTCCTCGTCAGTGAGGATCAATCCTGTCTGATTTTCGATCCGGGCGGGGAAGCGGACAAACTCAACAATTACATAAAAGAAAACAATTTGAAGCCGCTTGCGATCTTGCTGACGCACGCCCATTTTGACCATATCGGCGCGCTTGACGAGGTAAGAGACAGATGGGATGTTCCCGTATATCTTCACAAAAATGAAGAAAAGTGGCTGGAGGACTCTTCCTTAAACGGATCAGGCATATTGCGCGGCATTGCTGTCACGGCACGGCCCGCCGATCGGCTGATTGAAGGCGACGGCATATTGGACATCGGTCCTTTCCATTTGGAGACGCTGTTTACGCCGGGTCATTCACCTGGAAGCGTTTCTTATTATGTGAAGGACGCTGATTTGGTGATTTCAGGCGATGTTCTCTTTCAGGGAGGCATCGGCCGGACGGATTTACATGGAGGAAATCAAGACGTATTGCTTGATTCCATCCATCAAAAACTGCTCACGCTTCCCGGGCATACACTTGTGTTAAGCGGTCACGGCGCGGAAACGGACATCCAGACAGAGCAGGAGCGAAATCCGTTTATTAATGGATTTTCATTGTAAACGAAAAAAGACAGACCGTAATCGGTCTGTCTTTTTCAGTCAGTGGGTTCCGCCGCCCGGTGTCATAATAAAAATAGAGTAATATGTAAATCCGGCGAAAAATACGGTTAAGTACGCTCCGAAAATATAAATATACATCCGCTCAGTCAGATTCAAATAAGAAAGAAATACGAAAAAGATCGTCTGTCCAAAAAACAAAAGAGATGCGTCTTTCATGCCGCCTAAAAAAAACATGACTGCAAAAATCCCCGTCCAAAATCCTAACACCCGGAACATGCGATTCATTCCTTATCCCCTCCCGAGAGTCTATCTGAAGTTTATTATAATAGATCGGCAGTTAAAATGTAAACATTTTCATGATTATATTTATTGTGGAATTTATGTCTTTCCCTGTGTTTTATATCTTATGCCGTTCTCTAAAAAAGATCCGAAAAATCTTTTTGAAATACGTTTAGTGAAAAAAAGTTCAGGGTACTTATGTTAACAAAGAGACGGATTATCCGAGGGAGGAATTTTTAAAAATGAAAGAACTTATTTTTTATTCATACCCGAGCTGCACATCTTGCCGAAAAACGAAACATTGGTTAAAAGCCCACAATATTGACTTTCAAGAGCGCCACCTATTCAGGGAGACACCGTCAATTGATGAATTGAAGCAAATCTTATCCTTAACAACCGAAGGAATTGATGAAATATTAGCGACGAGGAGCCAAACATTTAAAAACCTCAACCTGAACATTGAAGAAATGACTGTAAATGAAGTGCTGAAGCTTTTGACTGAAAATCCGAAGCTGCTGCGGCGTCCGATCCTGATCGATCGCAAAAAGCTCGTTATCGGATATAATCCAGGAGAATTGATGAAGCTGACGAAGAAAAAAACGGTGCATCAATCTGTATCATAAGAAAAAAACGAAGATCCGCTGATCAAACATCATCAGCTAATCTTCGTTTTTTGCGGTTCCAGGACTGGGCTAGCTGGATTCGAACCAACGATCACGGAGTCAAAGTCCATTGCCTTACCGCTTGGCTATAGCCCATCGAATGCTAATTACAGTATGTGCATCCGGCGCCGGTTTATACATACAAGTCAGATTTGAATGGAGGAAACCCGTGAAACATTTAAATGAAGTATTATCTCAAGTATTAATTGAAGAATCAGGCGAAATCATACGTCAATGGCTGCTCATCCCCGAACCGGGGCGGCCTTCAGAGGATCAGAAAGCGGAAACGCAGCAGCGCCTGTTAATTGAAATCGTTGCTGGCATTTTATCAGGGAAAGACGGCGGAGAAGAGGAGCTGACAAAGTGGGCGCTGCAGTTTGCAAGAGACCGGGCCGTGCATGAAGTCCCTGTCTATGAAAGCGTCGCAAGCTTTAAAGAATTCCGGAGATTGGTCTGGAACCGCATACAGACATGCAGTGAAACGATGTCTGAGAAGCCTGATACAAATGCGGTATTTACATGGGGAGAGAAGCTGAACAAAGCAATTGACCATATGATTGAAGTATTTACAGAGGAATATCATAAAGTGACAATAACGCAATTAAACGCCCAAAAAGAAATGATTAACGAACTAAGCGCGCCGATTATGCCGATTGCCGACGGTATTGGAATTTTGCCGCTTGTCGGCGAAATTGACACTTACCGGGCAAAAATGATTTTGGAATCGGTGCTTGACCAATGTTCTTCGCTCCGGCTTTCTTATTTATTTCTAGATATATCAGGTGTGCCGATTGTGGATACGATGGTCGCTTATCAAATTTTTAAAGTGATTGACAGCACAAAACTTCTTGGCATAGAAACGACAATCTCAGGCATCCGGCCGGAAATCGCCCAAACCGTCGTGAAGCTCGGCATCGACTTTTCTCATGTGAAAACGGAGCAGAGTCTGGCGAAGGCGCTGGCAAAAAACGGTTTTGTCGTAAAAGAATCATTAAGATGATATAAAGCTGAATGGCCGAGGGGGATTCCCCCCTCAGCTATTCAGCTTTGTCAGCTTCAATCGTAATGATATGATGGCTGTCGATTTCTTTTACCGTAAATGTGTACCCTTCAAAATCAATGGTGCTTCCGGGTTTTGCATCAATATGCTGAGTAAGGAACCAGCCCCCGAGTGTATCGACTTGATCAGCCGTAATCTCAGTTCCGAGTACGTCATTGACGTCACTGATCAGCAATTTGGCGTTCAGAAGATAACGGCTGTCTCCAAGCTTTTGAACAGAAGGTGTCTCATCCGTATCAAATTCGTCCCGGATCTCGCCGACGATCTCTTCAATGATGTCTTCCACGGTTACTAATCCCGCGGTTCCGCCGTACTCATCAATGAGAATGGCCATATGGGCGTGTTCCCGCTGCATTTTTACGAACAATTGATAAATCGGGATCGTCTCAATCACGTGGATGGCCGGCTGAATGTAAGGGCTGAGCTCGTGTTTTGTAAACGATGCCCCTTCAGACAGGAATCTGAATAAAACTTCTTTTATATTGATGATGCCGACAACATGATCTTTATCTCCCTTTACGACAGGATAACGGGTATATTTATTTGTTTTGATAATGTCGCGGAGCATATGTCCTGAACCGCTGTCTAACGGCAGGCTCACCATTTCATTCCGCGGCACCATGATTTCTTTCGCTGTGCGCTTATCAAATGTAAAAATGTTATTTACGTAATGCAGCTCGCTTTTTTTAATCATGCCGCTTCGGTAGCTTTCGGCAAGCAGCACCCGCAATTCTTCTTCCGTATAAGCCATTTCATGTTCTGAAGCCGGCTTCAAGCCGAACAGGGCTGTAATCAGGCGGGCGGAATGATTAAGCAGCCAGATGAACGGAAACATTAACTTATAAAACAAAATGATCGGTCTGGCAAACAAAAGCGTAATCCGCTCGGCTTTTTGAATGGCAAAACTTTTCGGCGCGAGTTCACCGATGACAACATTCACATATGTAACAAGCAGAAATGCGATAATCAGTGAAAGTACATGGGAAACCGCTTCATGAAGCCCGGTTTTTAAAAATAACGGCTGAAGCATTGCTTTGACTGTCGGTTCACCAAGCCAGCCGAGTCCCAAGGCGGTTACGGTGATGCCCAATTGGCACGCCGATAAATATTCATCAAGGTGTGTAATGACATGCTTGGCTGCTTTTGCCCCTTTCACACCTTCCTGAATGAGCTGATTGATGCGGGAGCGCCTTGCTTTAACGATTGAAAACTCGATGGCGACAAAACACGCCGTTAATAAAATAAATAGTACGATGGCAGTCAGTTTGATGATATACAATGTAACGCCTTCCGCGAAGGAAGGCTTGCACCTCCCTTTTTTCGGAATAATACCACTCTGGAAAGCTGCTCAAACATCAAACCTGGTTTAGCCTGCTTCATTTACGGTAATTAAAAAAGAAAGCGAAACTGGAGGCTGACAAGAGATGAAGGTACATTCAGGGACGGACTGGTTTTGGTACCAGCTCGGTCCGCATGAAAAAGCAGAAGCAAAAAAAATGATCCACCACAATCACTGGCCGCAATGCGAAAAGTGGTTTGAACATGAAAATCATATAAACTTTCTGCGCGCAGATACAAATGATCAGAATAATGAAGCGGTTTTCGGCTCTTTAATCTATCATCAAGGATTAGATGATGAAAAAAACCATACCGTATTTCACTTTTATATTACGAGAGACTTCTTTTTTACGATTAATTTTGATTTTTCGCTGCTGCGCGGTGTAAAAGAAAAGCATGCCACACAGCAGATTCAAACCTGTGAAAATCCGATTGAAGGCTTTTTTGTTCTGCTGGGAGAGCTGATGAATTCCTATCTGATCGGACTGGATGAATTTGAAGTCAAGCAGCGGACGCTGAAATGGCAGATTCATGATGACAACAGCAAAGGAATCTTGGAAAACGTGCATAAGCTGCGCCACGAGCTGTTCATTTGGAAAGGCCTGATACTGGGGGCTAAAAAAGTGGAAATGGCTTTAAAAGAAGCGTTTCTTCCGAAAAATGACAGGCAAAAAGATTACCTCAGGGCTCATCAAAAGATGGAAAGAGGGATTACATATATCAATGAGTTCGATCAGGAGCTGAGCAATCTGCTGCATGCCGAGGAAGTCATTACCTCTCAAAGAGGAAATGAAATTGTAAAAGCATTGACGATCTTTACAACTCTCTTTACACCGATGACGGCGCTTGGCGCTCTCTGGGGGATGAACTTTGATAATATGCCGGAGCTTCATTGGAAATATTCGTATATTTGTTCCATCGTGATTATTATCGTATCAACCCTGCTGATTTACATTTATCTGCGGCAGAAGGGCTGGACAGGGGATATTCTGCGGGAGAATCAAAAGAAATATTTGCGGAAAGAAAAGAAACGCTAAGAAGAGCAGGCACACGCCTGCTTTTTTGGCGGCTGAAAATGACTGAATGGTTCCCAATTTCATTCAGTAAATCAATATCATGCAGCTGATTTTTGATTTTTTTACGTTTTACACTGTGTAAAAAGCATCATTTCTCTTTTGCCGGCTCTTGTCTATTTGATTTACAATACGTGTCGGAAGGAGGGAAATCTTATGGAGAATATTGAAACATACAGCAGGAACATTATAAACGAGGCCTATACGGCAAGAGCTTCAGATATACACATTGTGCCGCGTGAAAGGGATGCTTTCATTCATTTTCGCATTGGTCATGCTCTTGTGAAAAAAAGAGTCTTAAAAAAAGAGGAATGCGTAAGGCTTATTTCTCATTTTAAGTTTTTATCGGCGATGGATATAGGAGAAAGACGAAAGCCGCAAAACGGATCATTGTCTCTGCCGCTTCCATCCGAAACCGTTCATTTAAGGATGTCAACCTTACCGACAATGAATGATGAAAGTCTTGTCATCAGGCTTTTGCCTAAGCGGCAGATTCCCCCTCTGGATAAACTGTCCTTATTTCCGGGGGCAGGCGCCGCACTATTGTCCTTTCTGAAGCATTCCCACGGCCTGATTCTTTTTACCGGTCCGACCGGATCTGGAAAAACGACCACTCTCTATTCGCTTGTCAATTATGCAAAACGTCATTTCAACCGGCGGATTGTCACGCTTGAAGATCCCGTAGAAACGAGAGATGAAGATGTTTTACAAGTTCAAGTGAATGAAAAAGCCGGAGTCACATATTCCGCCGGTTTAAAAGCGATTTTAAGACATGACCCCGATATGATCATCTTAGGGGAAATCAGGGATGCCGAGACGGCTGAAATTGCAGTCCGCGCGGCTATGACGGGGCACCTCGTTCTTTCAAGCCTGCATACAAGAGATGCTAAGGGCGCTATATACAGGCTGCTGGAGTTTGGGGTGAACATGACGGAAATTGAACAAACCGTTATTGCCATTGCCGCTCAGCGTCTGGTTGATTTAACGTGTCCGTTTTGCAAAGCGGAAAACTGCTCCGTGTACTGCCGGCTTTACAGGCAGACGCGCCGTGCGGGAATCTATGAACTGCTTTACGGGAAAAATCTCACCCAATGCTTTCAGGAAGCAAAAGGAGAGCACGCCAATTTTCAATATCAGACGCTCCGCAGGCTGATCCGAAAAGGAATCGCGCTCGGCTATGTCACGACTGACAACTACGATCGGTGGGTGTATCATGAAGCGGATTAAAAGAACCTGGCCGTTGAAAGATCAAGCGGCTTTTTTGAAAAGGCTCGGTGAAATGGCCGAAAAAGGGTACAGTCTGATCGAAGGGCTCAGACTGCTGAAACTCCAGCTTCATAAACGCCAGCTTGCAGAGCTGACGGACGGAATCCGCCGGCTGAGGGAGGGCGATGCGTTTTACGAAGTGCTTGAGGCATTGTCTTTTCATAAAGAAGCCGTCTCTATCTGCTATTTTGCGGAAAAACATGGAGAATTGCCCGGGGCGATGAAACAAAGCGGCGAATTGTTACAGAGAAAGCTCATGCAGACGAATCAAGTCAAAAAAATGCTCCGGTATCCGATGTTTTTAATCTGCTCCGTCTGTGTCATGTTTTATATCTTGCAAAGTTTAATTATTCCGCAGTTTTCTGGGATTTATCAATCAATGAATATGAATACTTCCGATGCGACTGCTTTCATCTTTGCGTTTTTTCAGCATTTTCACGAAGCTTGCGCACTGGCGCTGTCCGCCGCTTTCTGCTTGTTTTTGTTCGTTTGGTTTTTATGTAAGAAAAAATCCCCGCAAGACAAAATGCTTATTGTTGTGAAAATCCCCTTAATAGGAAAAGCAGCCGTTCTTTTTAACAGCTACTTTTTCTCTTTACAGCTCAGCAGTCTTCTGAAATCCGGTCTTTCTATCTATGACAGCTTAACGGCTTTTAAGGAACAATCTTTTCTGCCTTTTTATCGTGAAGAAGCGGATATGCTCATTACACGTTTGAAAGCAGGTGAGACAATAGAATCCGCTCTTTCCGGGCATCCGTGTTATGAAAAAGATTTAGCGGCTGCAGTCAGCCACGGACAGGCAAACGGCAGGCTTCATCGCGAGCTTTATACGTACAGTCAGTTTATGATGGAGCGCCTTGAACAAAACGCGGAGAAGTATACAGGCATTCTCCAGCCTGTCATTTACGGCGTTGTAGCCGGTATGATTCTGATTGTCTATATGTCAATGCTGATGCCGATGTACCAGATGATGAACCAAATGTAAGGGAGTGCTTCGTCTGAAAAATCAAGATGGATTTACTTTAATTGAAATGCTGATCGTGTTATTTATCGTTTCAATTCTGCTTTTAATAACGATTCCTAACGTTACAAAACATAATCAAAGCATACAGCATAAAGGCTGTGAAGGACTGCAGAATATGGTGAAAGCCCAAGTGACGGCGTACGAAATCGACCATGAAGGAAAAATGCCGGATATGAAAGACTTACAATCAGAGGGATATATCAAAAAGAATACAGCCTGTCCGAATGGAAAACAGATCTTAATTAGCGGCGGGGAAGTTACAGTTGAACAATAACAGGCTGACAGAAAGCGGATTCACGCTTCTTGAAAGCCTGATTGTGTTAAGCCTGGCGTCCGTTCTGCTGACGGTCTTGTTCACGGCGCTTCCTCCGGTTTATACCCATCTGACCGTTCGGCAAAAAACAGAACAGCTCCAAAAAGATATTCAGCTTGTTCAGGAAACGGCTGTCGCAGAGCATAAAAGAACAAAAATCATTTTTCTCCCCAAAGAGCATAAATACAAGTTCCAGTCAGCCGGAAAGGCTGTCGAGCGTTCATTTGATTCGCTTCATATGACACTTATGACCTTGCCGGAGAGCCTTGAATTTAATGAAAAAGGCCATCCGAATTCCGGCGGAAAGATTCAATTGAAGCACGCAGGGGTCACTTATGAAATAACAGTTTACCTAGGGAGCGGAAATGTCCATGCAGAACGGAAGTAAAGGATTCTCTACTATTGAAACACTATCAGCAATGGCCATTTGGCTGTTTCTTATGATTTCTATCGTTCCGGTCTGGACGGACCTGCTGACGGATAATCTAAAAACAGAGGAACGCCAAAAAGCGCGCCAGCTTCTCCAGGAACGCATCAGCGCTTATATGATGTCCGGAAAAAAGCAGCCGTCTCCCGGTGTGACGTGGAAGGAGGAAGGTGATTATTACAAAGTCTGTGCGGCTGTCCGCGGCGAAAAAGAAATGTGTCTCAGCATTCTCAAAACAGACTGGCTTTACGCTTCTTAATGTTTTGTTTTCCTTGGCAGTCTGTCTCTTCTTATCAAGCACCCTGAGCCCGATTTTACATTTGTTTTTATCCGGCCAAAGCGATAACGGCGGAATAGACAGCCGGGAGTATCATATTGCCGTTCAGCAGATTATGAATGAATGTAAACAGGCCGAGACTGTAAAGCCGGCGGACGGCGGACAGGCATTAAGCTGCCGGAAAGCAGGAGGCGAAGAAGTGCGTTTTGAAATCTACCATACGATGATAAGGAAAAGAGTGAACGGAAAAGGCCACGTGCCGATCCTGCATCATGCGGCATCTTTAACGGCTGGTGTGAAAAACGGCCTGCTTTTATTAGAGATCTCAAGCGATACAGGTAAAAAGAATCAGGCGGCCATTCCGATTTACAGCTCTTTAAAAGGTGATTAAATGTACAAATCTGACGGGTTTATATATCCTGCGGTTCTGTTTGTTTCTGCCGCGGTTTTACTTGTCATCAGCTATACTTCATCTGATTTCATCACCCGAAAAACCTTTGCAAAAGAGGCCGGGGAGTACTGGATCGGTGAGAACCTGCTTCAAAACGGCGCGCTGCTGTCAAGCCGTCATGTGATACAGGGACAAAAGGGCCGAACCGGTACACATCGTTTTCCATACGGAACCGTTTCCTTTCAGATCACCGAAAGCGGTAAGCGGGAAACGGTTCAGGTTACAATTCAGGCGGAAACAGCGTCAGGGACGAGACGGGAGGTTCACCTTTTGTTCAATCAGAAGAAGAAACAGCTGATTCAATGGACAGAAGTATAAAAAAGAGGCGGCGGGACAACACTTCATAGTAAAGACAGCAATATGAGGTGAGAGCCGTGAAAACAAACGATTATGTAAAATATATGACTGAGCAATTCGTTAAATATTTCGATACGCCGAAACAGGAACGGAAAGAGCGAAAAGAAGTGCGGAAAGAAAAGAAAGTGCCGGCTTCCCAGCACTGGTTCGGAATATTGCCGTATAGTTTTAAGCTGTGGATGCAGCGGAAAAAATAAAGTGTAGCACACGAAAGGTCCTCCTGATACAGGAGGGCCTTTATTGGTATTCCTCAATGACGGCAATTTTATTTACTTTTTGGCTGTAGGGATTAAAAGAAATCGTAACAAACACACCAAATTCTTTAGCGCCTTCCCGTAATGTCAGGTGGTATTGTTTTACCGCTTCATCTGTTCTTTTACGGTCCCACACCTTTTGAATAAATAACGTTTGAGCGAGCGGATATCTTTTTTTAGCTTCTTTTTCCGCGATTTTTTCCCATTTTGATTTATGGTGAACAGCATAATAAGGCGCCGCTTCCGCCTGATCCATTCCTGAAACCCCGAAAACAAGAAGAGAAAGGCAAATCAGACTTTGTTTGATCATCATTCTTCGTCCCTTCGCTATATATTATTCCCAATTTGTTTTGAACACTTCATTATTTTCTCACGTTTTATTAGAAAAAATTCCAAAAAGGTGTGTAATTTGGAGCAAAACGATGTTTTTAAAAGATTATATTCTTAAAAACGAACAATTTGACCGTTTTTGACATTTTTCAAGATGATAAACCTTGATTATACTTTGTTTGTGCAGTTCTTTAAAAAGAACGATTGTTATATTTATTAACAGTTTTACAGGGGGTAAGGCATGTTCCGATTGTTGCGAATGGAGAAAAGCGGTAAGGGGAGATGGAGGATCATGCTGTTTTTGCGGCTTTCATTCATTTTCTGTCTGTCCGTGACGATATGTGCTCAGTTTACGGGTGACACGAGTTCCTCCTTTAATGATGTGAAAAGCTTCAGTCTTCCGGTTCAAACGTGCGGAGATTTTCGATATACCGATGACAATTGCCGTTATGACGAACGCTGGGATCAAAGTGATTTACATATAACAAATCAAACTGATACGTCGGGCGCCGTGTGTGCGCCGCTTCAACTCTATGCTGAGCTGGAGAATAGGGGAAAAGAGCGGACTGTTTCTGACTGGAAATGGGAACTTCATAAAATCGCCTCTCAGCAACAGCCTCTGCAAAACGGGAATGTTGTGGACAAAGGGCTTATTACTGATAAAAAAAGCAAAACGATTTATAAAATTGAGTCAAAGCGGACCCTGCAGCCAGGCATATACGCATTCAAGGTTTACAAGCCTGAAGGGTATCCTGCGGATGATGAAAAGTATGAGTGGTCAAAACCGATGAAGCTTGTCAAATGCCGGGAACAGGCGACCGTTTCCGATCTAAAGAAAACGGAGAAAGAGCCGGCTGAGCCGGTAAAAGAAAGCGGGGAAGAACATGAAAAGAACGCTGAAACTGATCAGTAATATTTTGTATGCCGTCATTTTCAGTTTGATTATTGTGCTGACCTTAACGGTGATCTCGACCCGGGCTTCCGGCGGTGAGCCGGCCATCTTCGGCTATACGCTTAAATCCGTGCTGTCGGGTTCAATGGACCCGGAATTTAAGACGGGTTCGCTCATAGCGGTAAAGAAAATTACTGACGTGAATGATTTAAAAAAAGGCGATGTCATCACTTTTACACAAAATGACGGATCAGCCGTAACACACAGAATTATCGGGATCACAAAAAAGGGCGGGCACCTGATGTTTGAGACAAAAGGAGACCATAATGCCGCTCCGGATGCCGCTCCTGTTCAAGCTGAAAACGTGGTGGCTCAGTATACGGGATATCAGCTTCCGTATGCGGGATATGTCATACATTTGGCAAGCCAGCCGATCGGAACGGCGATTCTGCTAATCGTTCCCGGCGTCATGCTTTTGATTTACTCAATAACTGTTATTGTCAGCGCTCTCCGCGATATCGAGCGGAAGACGAAAGCGCTGGAAGAACATGCGAAAAACGGGACGATGTCCACATGAATACGGTTGCAACCTGGCGACAGGATTTGATAACAAAAAAGAAAAAGTAGGGGGAATACAAACATGGGTATGAAAAAGAAATTAAGCTTGGGCGTTGCCTCAGCCGCACTCGGTTTAGCATTAGTGGGAGGAGGCACATGGGCCGCATTTAATGATGTGAAGTCGACGGACGCCACATTTGCGTCAGGAACGCTTGATTTATCGGCTAAAGAACAATCAGCCAATGTCAATTTGTCAAACTTAAAACCAGGTGATAAATTGACGAAAGATTTTGAATTCAGGAATAATGGCTCACTTGCCATTAAAGAAGTGCTGATGGCTTTGAATTTTACTGACTTCAAAGGAGCGAAAAAAGGAAACGAATCTGCGGAAGATTTCCTCAGCCAGTTTGAAATTACGGTTCTGACAGTCGGCAAAGAAGGCGGCAACGGCTATCCTAAAAATATCATTTTGAAGGCAGCCAGCCTGAAAGACTTATACTTAATGTCAACAAAACAGGATAAAGCAGCCGCCGAAGCGATCAGCAAACACATTGATCCGAAATTCCTGAGCGAGAGCGGAAAAGTCAATGTAGCAACCATTAATGGCAAGACGGCGCCTGAGTATGACGGAGTTCCGAAAACGCCTGTTGATTATGATCAGGTGCGGATGGAAATCCAATTTAAAAATGATACTGCAAAAGGTGCGGACGGACTGAGTGTCCAAAACAAATTCCAGGGCAATGCGATTTCTCTTCAATTCTCTTTTGAAGCGACGCAATGGAACGGCTTGACCATTACAAAAGATCATACGGATAAAGACGGTTACGTGAAGGAAAACGAAAAGGCTCACAGTGAGGATAAAAACTAATCCGAACGGCGGGCAGATAAAAGAGGAGTTGTGCACATATGGCGGCACTACTCCTCTTTTTGCGATTTTCTCCATTTTTGATAATCTAAAAATTCACGAAATTGTTTTTTTGATACCCCGGATGTCATCGCATCACGAACTAATTTCTCCCATTCACTATCTAATTGACCATCGTATTCGGTTTCATGTTTTTCATCAAGTAAAGTATGAACCGAGACGTCCAGAACAGCGGAGACTTTTTCTAGAAATTGAATGGAGGGGTTCGTCTGTAAATTTCGTTCTATTGAGCTTAAATAAGACTTCGCTACCCCAGCTTTTTCAGCTAGTTCTGATAGTGAGTAGCCTTTTTCTTTTCGGTATTGTTTAATACGCTGGCCAATCAATGTCATCACCTTCCTTGTGATATTATAGCACATTCAGAAAGGATTTACGGTATGACTTCTGGCGGCCTGGATATGTTGAGAAGACTTTTTATGCGAATGCAGGTATTTGCGTATTTCTTCCAGGCTGATATTTGCTTTTTGAGCTTCTAATATCAGCTCAACCCATTCCTTATCTAATTGCGAAAATTCCATTTTTGCATTTTTCATGCATTTTCTCCTCCTAAAATACTTGTTTATGTATTTCAGCCAATCCGCCCATGACCTTATCTTTACATGTCTGGAAGTGATTCATCGCATGCGAAACGCCAGAAATTTTTTCTGTATACTTTTATTATAATATAGAATTTCTAGAAAAAACGGGAAAGGTGTCGAATGGATAACGCTTATCCAGAAAAATTACTTTGCAGGAAAAATAAACCGCCATTTTCGATCTGAATGTGGATTTTCGGCTGATATAAGGCTTTCAGCGCTTGTTTTTCCAAGTGGTATTCCTCAGGTTTTTCCTCTGTCTGCTCATAAAACTGATCGAGCAGCCTGAGATCCTTCTTCCATCTGGCGATCGCGCTGTCGGCCCAGTCTGACGGTTCTTTTGCGGCGGCGTTTTTTAAGTAATGCTCCATCCTTTTAATCCCGCTTTCCGGCTTAATCATCGGCGATATGGTAAAGCAATAGTCTGATATTTGTGATGTCATCGGCAGCGGTGCAAGCTTCTGCTGAAATCCTTCAACGATTGTTCCAGAAACAAGATGCAGGCCTAAAGACAAAAGTCTGTCTTTTTTCATGTCGGATTGGTATGAAATCACTACATTTAATCCAAGCCAGGGCTGAAGCGGCACTCTGGCTCCGGCTGATACAATTTTCTCATATATTCTTGTAAATCTCCCATTTTGTTTAACTGCTTGAAAGATTTGAAAGAGGCGCGGGGCTCCAAAGTAAATAAACTCGCCGTCCATATCCTCCGGAGCCGTTTCTTTATCAGTGATGAACGTGATCTTCATCGGGTTTGGTTCGCCGCCCGTTTTTTCACGCCAATGCCAATAAAACGGGCGGTTCATAATTTGTTTGTCCATCTCGACCGTCAACTGAACCGTCATAAAACCCGGCCCGTGTTCAGTAATCGGGCAGTGGTTCGCTTCAAAAAAGCGCAGTAAAAATTGGTGAACCTCCTGCTGTCTCATGTCGCGCTTCCTCCTTTTAAATTAAGAGCCTTTTTTTCTGGCGGGTTTTTCCGTACCGTACGATAAGAAAGAGGTAAGGTTGTCCATTTTGATCCGCATTTCTTCCTCTGTCAGCGAGTGGCATAAAATATCATGTAAATGATCTTCAAAATTGCTCACTTTGATTTTTGTTAAAATGTCATCTAGTTCTCCGACGACATTTTCAAATAAATGAATTTTGTCATACAAGAGTTTTAAGATATGCTCTTCCACCGTATGTTTTGTCGCCATATTGTAGATGTGGACATCTCTTTCCTGACCGAGTCTGTGAATCCTACCGATTCTTTGTTCAAGCCGCATCGGGTTCCACGGAAGGTCATAGTTGATAATATGGTTGCAAAATTGCAGGTTGATTCCTTCCCCTCCGGCTTCTGTAGCGATCAGGACCTGCACTTTGCCGCGGAAGAGATCCTTCATCCAGTCTTTTTTCCCGCGCTTAAATCCGCCTCTGAACGGAACGGAGCTTATGCCGTTCTGCTGGAGGAACCATTGCAGGTAAATCTGTGTCGCCCGATACTCAGTAAAAATAATGACCTTGTCATTAATCTTTTTAATCAAGTCAACAACTTGAATCGCTTTTGAGTTTTGCGTGACTTGATTGATGCGGTCCATTAAATTGGCAATCGTCTGTTCATCGAAAGCGGGCGCTTGTTTGTCTTTTTGATCAAGCATTTTTTTAAGCGTCATATACACGGCTTCCCTGCTTGAACAGCACTCCCGTTGCAGCGTCATAATGGAAAATGCGCTTGCGGGCTTTTCCGTGCCGTTTTTCAGTGCGTTAATGTCATCGTAGAGCGCCTGTTCCGTCGGTGAAAAGGTGATCGGCACTGTTTCCACGTGGCGCTTCGTCCATGTAAGCCCCGTGTCGCTCCGTGTGTTGCGGATCATCACTTTATTGACGAGCTCTTTTAAATGCTCATGAGCGTCAATCCCGTCCTTTTGATTGAACGTTTCTTGAAATCCGCTTTCATTTCCTAAGTGGCCGGGTTTTAACAGTGACACTAAATTGAAAATTTCTTCGATCCGGTTTTGAATCGGGGTCGCCGTCAGAAGCAGGCAATATTTCTTCACAAGACTTCTCGCAAATTCATAATTTTTCGTTTTGCTGTTTTTGAGCTTATGCGCTTCGTCAATAATGACGAGATCATACGGAATCGAAAGCACAATGTCCTTGTGTGGCGAGCGTTTTGCCGTATCAATAGAAGAAACGACGATATCGCACTGTTCCCACACATAGCTTTTCTTCTGTTCAACAGCGGGTATTAAAAACTTCTCCTGAAGCTCTTTCACCCACTGGGAAACGAGTGATGCCGGCACAAGAATCAGGATTTTTTTGGCCAGCCCGCGAATCATGTATTCTTTTAAAATCAGTCCCGCTTCGACCGTTTTTCCGAGCCCCACTTCATCAGCCAAAATCGCTTTGCCATTCATTTTTTCAACGACTTTCTGCGCGACTTCAAGCTGATGGGGAAGCGGAGTGAAATCGGGCAGGTATAAAGGAGCCCTCAACCCTTCGAATTCAGGAATGGCAAGGGTCTGCTGGACTTCAGCCGACAGTTTGTACATCTCCCAATTTGACCAGGGACCGTCGGTTTTCAGCCGCTCAGAAAACTCTCCCGGCCAGTTTGCATCAAATATGATCTCTGCTGTCATATGTAACAAAACCGCCTTTCTTTTAAAAAACTGATTTATCATCATTTTTGTTGCCGGACGTATGTGAGGGTGGTAGGATATAAGTAATCATTTCACCTAAGATATTGCTTTAGTATGTCCATAACAATTGGTAAATATGAGCGAATGACAGCAAGGGGAGAGACTCGGACGAAAAATGTGCATCCGGGCGCCGAAGGAGCAAACTGCGGAGTGAATCTCTCAGGCAAAAGAACTCTTGCTCGACGCAACTCTGGAGAGTGTCTGCGGTTTGAAGCAGCAGACCACCAAAGGGGACGTCTTTATGATGTTTTCATAAAGTAAACTTTCAGGTGCCGGGACAGAGAAACCTTCATTTTCATGAGGTGTTTCTCTGTCCTTTTTTATATGTCTTTACAATGCGCCAATGACTGAAGGGGGAAGATGATGCTGAAACGAACACCGCTTTATGACGTTTATAAAGAATACGGCGGAAAAACGATTGATTTTGGAGGATGGGAGCTGCCGGTTCAATTTTCTTCTATTAAAGAGGAGCATGAAGCCGTCCGCACAAAGGGGGGTCTGTTTGATGTATCCCATATGGGAGAAGTCGAAGTCTCCGGTAAAGACGCCCTGTCTTTTCTGCAAAAAATGATGACAAATGACGTTGCCGATTTAAATCCGGGAAGCGCGCTCTATACCGCCATGTGTTATCCTGACGGCGGTACGGTCGATGATTTGCTGATCTATCAGAAAAGCGAGAGCTGCTATCTGCTTGTGATTAACGCGTCCAATATTGAAAAAGATATCGCTTGGCTGACAGAACACGCGGAAGGGGATGTCACGCTGACGAATCAGTCTGACGGGATTTCACTGCTAGCCGTTCAGGGGCCGAATGCTCAGGCAGTTCTTGCGAAGCTGACTGAATGTGATGTGTCTTCCTTAAAACCGTTTACGTTTATTGATGGAGCTGACGTTGCCGGCCGCCAAGTTCTGCTTTCAAGAACAGGCTATACCGGTGAAGACGGGTTTGAGTTATATTGCCGCAATGAAGACGCGGTGCATCTGTTTAAGGAGATTCTTACAGCGGGAGAGAATGAAGGAATCGTTCCGTGCGGTCTCGGTGCGCGTGATACGCTGAGATTTGAAGCGAAGCTCGCTTTATACGGTCAGGAATTGACGAAAGACATTACGCCGATTGAAGCCGGAATCGGATTTGCCGTAAAACACAAGAAAGATTCCGATTTTTTCGGGAAGTCTGTATTGAGTGAACAGAAAGAAAAAGGAGCACCGCGTAAGCTGGTCGGGCTTGAGATGATTGAAAAGGGAATTCCGAGACACGGTTACGCCGTGAAAAAAGACGGTGCTCTGATCGGGGAAGTCACGACAGGCACACAATCTCCGACTTTAAAGAAAAATATCGGCCTTGCCTTAATCAAAACGGAATTCAGTGAAATCGGAACGGAAGTCGAAGTGGAAATCCGCAAAAAAACGGTAAAAGCAAAGATTGTCCGCACACCGTTTTATAAACGCCCAAAACAGAGCTGAAAAAGGAGAGTCATATGAAGCATCGATATTTGCCCGCGACAGAACAGGATAAAAAAGAAATGCTGAAAGCCATCGGCGCAGATTCAATTGATGAACTGTTTGCCGATATTCCGGAAGATGTGAGGTTTCAAAAAGACTACCAAATTAAAAAAGCAAAATCAGAAACAGAGCTGACGAGAGAGCTGACAAAGCTTGCGGCGAAAAATAAGGACGCTGTTACATATGCATCTTTTCTGGGGGCAGGAGTGTACGATCACTATCAGCCGGTTATCGTCGATCATGTGATTTCCCGGTCAGAGTTCTACACGGCGTATACGCCTTACCAGCCTGAAATTTCACAAGGAGAGCTGCAGGCGATTTTTGAATTTCAAACGATGATTTGCGAATTAACAGGTATGGATATTGCAAACTCCTCCATGTACGACGGGGGAACGGCGCTGGCAGAAGCGGCGATGCTTGCGTCAGGACATACGAAAAAGAAAAAAATCGTCATTTCCGCCGCCGTGCATCCGGAATCACGGGATGTTCTGAAAACATACGCAAAAGGCCAATATATTGAAGTTGTAGAGGTGCCTGCAAAAAACGGCGTCACAGACCTTGACGCATTAGAACATGCCGTCTGTGATGAAACGGCCGCCGTAATCGTCCAGTATCCGAACTTCTTCGGACAAATTGAGCCGTTAAAGGACATTGAGCCGCTCGCACATAAAGGGAACAGCCAGCTGATTGTTTCTTCTAACCCGCTTGCCCTCGGTATTTTGACTCCGCCCGGAGCATACGGAGCTGATATCGTCGTCGGGGACGCGCAGCCTTTCGGCATACCTGCGGCGTTCGGCGGCCCGCACTGCGGCTATTTTGCAGTAACGAAAAAACTGATGAGAAAGGTGCCGGGCCGGCTTGTCGGCCAAACGGAGGATGAAAACGGGCGGAGAGGTTTTGTTCTCACCCTTCAGGCACGCGAGCAGCATATCAGAAGAGACAAAGCCACCTCTAACATCTGCTCAAACCAGGCGCTGAATGCGTTAGCAGCTTCAGTCGCGATGACGGCGCTCGGAAAAAACGGCGTCAAAGACATGGCACGCCAAAATATACTGAAAGCCGATTATGCGAGACGCCAAGCGGAAAAAGCCGGCTTGCACGTAGCATTCGACGGCCCGATGTTTAATGAATTTGCCGTCAGGCTGAACCTCCCCGTCAAAGAAGCAAACCGGCAGCTCCTGCAAGACGGCATCATCGGCGGATATGACTTAGGCCTTGCGTATCCGGAATTGAATCAGCATATGCTCATTGCCGTCACAGAGCTGAGAACAAAAGAAGAGATCGATTCGCTTATTGCGGGATTGGGGGATCAACATGAATAATCAAGATCAGGCGCTTATTTTTGAAATGTCCCGCGAAGGGCGTATCGGTTACAGCCTTCCGGAGCTTGATGTGCCGGAAACAGAGCTTGAAAGCCTTCTTCCCGGTGACTGCATCCGCGATGAAGACGCAAAGCTGCCTGAAGTATCAGAGCTTGATATTATGCGGCATTATACCGCTCTTTCCAGAAGAAACCACGGAGTTGATTCAGGTTTTTATCCGCTCGGCTCCTGTACGATGAAATACAATCCGAAATTAAATGAAAAAGTTGCCCGGTTCCCAGGCTTTTCCGCCATTCATCCGCTTCAGGACGAGGACACGGTTCAGGGGGCGCTTGAGCTTTTATACGATTTAAGCGGACATTTGGAGGAAATTACGGGCATGGACGAAGTGACGCTGCAGCCTGCCGCGGGGGCTCACGGCGAATGGACCGGCCTGATGATGATCCGCGCCTATCATGAAGCGCGCAGGGACTTCGGACGGACGAAGGTCATTGTCCCTGATTCAGCCCACGGCACGAATCCGGCATCCGCTACGGTCGCCGGTTTTGAAACGATTACCGTCAAGTCGAATGAACACGGACTGGTTGACATTGAAGATCTGAAAAGAGCGGTCAATGAAGAAACAGCAGCGCTGATGCTGACGAATCCGAACACCCTCGGATTATTCGAGGAAAACATTACGGAAATGGCTGAAATCGTCCATCAGGCCGGCGGAAAACTTTACTATGACGGAGCGAATTTAAATGCCGTTTTAAGTAAAGCAAGACCGGGAGATATGGGATTTGACGTCGTTCACCTTAATCTGCATAAAACATTTACCGGGCCGCACGGCGGGGGAGGACCGGGTTCGGGGCCGGTCGGAGTAAAAAAAGAATTCATTCCGTATCTGCCGAAACCCGTTCTCACGAAAAAAGAGGGCCGTTTGACTTTTGACGATGACCGCCCGCAATCGATCGGGCGCGTAAAGCCTTATTACGGCAACTTCGGCATTAATGTCAGAGCCTACACGTATATCCGTTCCATGGGGCCTGACGGCTTAAAAGCTGTGACCGAAAACGCGGTTTTAAATGCAAATTATATGATGAGAAAACTCGCGCCTTATTATGATCTCCCGTATGACCGTCATTGCAAGCATGAATTTGTGTTATCGGGAAGAAGGCAGAAAAAGCTCGGCGTAAGAACGCTTGATATTGCCAAACGGCTTTTAGATTTCGGCTATCATCCGCCGACTGTGTATTTCCCGCTGAATGTTGAAGAAAGCATCATGATCGAACCGACGGAAACGGAATCCAAGGAAACGCTTGATGCGTTTATAGATGCGATGATTCAAATTGCGCGGGAGGCGGAGGAATCGCCTGAAATCGTTCAGGAGGCGCCGCATACCACGGTTGTCAAAAGAATGGATGAAACCAAGGCCGCAAGAAAGCCGGTTTTAAAATACGAACATACATCTGACGGGGTGTAAAAAAAAGAGCTTCCGTATAAACGGAAAGCTCTTTTTCATTATTGGTTCTTTGCTTTAATTTTTCCGCCCCATTTTTTAAAGCCGCCTTTCAGGTTGTAAATATCCTTGCAGCCGTGTTTGCGGAGCGTCTGTGCCGCGCGTCCGCTGCGGACATTGTTTTGGCAGTACAGATAAACGGGTTTATCAGGACGGATTTCGCTTTTGCGCTGTTTCAGCTGTGACAGCGGAATGTTGCGCGCGCCGAGAATATGGCCGCCTTCAAATTCATTCGGTTCACGGACGTCAATCAGCTGCGCTTTTCTGTAGCCCGCGCGGAATTCCTCTTCCGTAAGTGTTTTCATTAAACGCTGTTGGTAAAAATACGACACGATCATATAAACGATAAACGCCGCAACAATAATTAAAGCAATCATATTAGACAATGCGATTCTACTCCTTTAGCTTATAAAATCAAAACCCTGCTTCTGAAAACAAGGCTTACCGGACGTTTTGGGACAAATACTATTATAGTAAAGCATGGAGCGATTGTCATCCTTAATGAAACGAAATATTTTTCATTTTCACGGCAGTTTGATAAACTGATTTTATTAAAACGATAAAGAAGGGTTCAGTTTATGGAAAAAGAAACATGGCGGTTTATTGACTCAGGGAACGAAAGCCCGGCATTTAACATGGCGCTGGATGAAGCGCTTTTATATTGGCACAGCCAAAAGAAAATTCCCCCGGTGATCCGTTTTTACGGGTGGAATCCGGCAACATTGTCTGTCGGATATTTTCAAAATATTAAGAAGGAAATTAACTTTGACGCAGTACATAAACACGGCCTCGGGTTTGTCAGAAGACCGACAGGCGGACGGGGTGTTCTGCATGATAAAGAATTGACATACAGCGTCATCGTTTCAGAGGATCACCCGGAAATGCCGGCCACGGTGACAGAGGCGTACCGGGTCATTTCAGAAGGCATCCTGCAGGGATTCAGAAACCTTGGGCTGGATGCCTACTTTGCGATTCCGCGCACGGAGAAAGAAAAAGAAAGCCTGAAAAATCCGCGCTCGTCCGTTTGCTTTGATGCGCCTTCGTGGTATGAGCTGGTCGTCGAAGGACGGAAAGTTGCGGGAAGCGCCCAGACACGCCAAAAAGGCGTTATTCTTCAGCACGGCTCCATCCTGCTTGACATTGATGAGGACAAGCTGTTTGATCTGTTTTTATATCCGAGCGACAGAGTCCGTGAGCGCATGCAGCGGAATTTCAAAAACAAAGCGGTAGCCATCAACGCCTTAGCCCAAAAACCGGTAACGATGGATGAGGCCAGAACCGCTTTTAAAGCCGGTTTTGAGGAAGGCCTCAACATTCATCTTGAACCTTACACGCTCACTCCTGAAGAGCTTGCGTTTGTCAATGAGCTGGCTGAGACGAAATACGCGTCTGACGAATGGAATTATAAGCGCTGATTAAGGCTTGACAGACCGGAAGCATCCTTGTTTTTTCATAACCGTTAGTGTAAACTTGTAATGGTTTATTAAGTTAAGGTGCTTTTTGGGAGGGGTACGATGACAACACCAAGTATGGAAGATTATATTGAACAGATTTATATGCTGATAGAAGAAAAAGGATATGCGCGGGTTTCTGATATCGCGGAAGCTTTGGCAGTCCATCCCTCCTCTGTAACGAAAATGGTTCAAAAACTAGATAAAGACGAGTATTTGATTTATGAAAAATATCGCGGGCTCGTATTGACGTCAAAAGGCAAAAAGATCGGCAAACGGCTCGTATACAGACACGAATTGCTTGAGCAGTTTTTACGAATCATTGGTGTTGATGAAGAGAAGATTTACAATGATGTAGAAGGAATCGAACATCATCTGAGCTGGAACAGCATTGACCGCATCGGCGATCTCGTCCAGTATTTTGAAGATGACGACAGCCGGAAAAAAGAATTGAAATCCGTACAGAAAAAAACCGAAAATCCCGGTGAATAAAAGGGCGGCCCAAATAGGCGCCCTTTTTTTAATGTCTTCATTCTTTGGTCTATTTCCCCAAGCCGTTTCTTAAAATAATAATACACCTTGGATGGAAGGGAGAGGGCGCGGTATGCAGATTGACGGCGTATTTTCGGGCGGGGGAATAAAAGGGGTCGCGCTTGCCGGCGCTTATGAAGCGCTGGAAGAAAAGGGCTTTCGCTTTGAAAGGCTCGCCGGAACAAGCGCCGGCGCGATTATTGCCGCATTGATCGCTGCGGGCTACACGAGCAGAGAGGTTCATGCGATCATCGATGATGTGGACGGAAGGCAATTGCTTGATCAGAGATACTCATTCCTCCCGCTGAAAATCCTGCAGTGGGTGTCGATATATTGGCGCCTCGGATTGTACAGAGGCGATGTGCTGGAAAAGTGGATTGCGGATAAATTAAAAGCGAAGGGCATCATCGCATTCGGCGATATGAAAAAAGGATCGCTCCGTCTGATCGCTTCAGATCTGACGAACGGAACGATGATCGTGCTTCCCGACGACCTTCCCCGCTACGGATTAAATCCGGAGGTGTTCCCGGTTGCCAGAGCTGTCAGAATGAGCTGCAGCATCCCTTATTTTTTTGAACCGATTAAACTGAAGACCGAAAAAGGCATTTCAACGGTTGTTGACGGCGGCGTGTTAAGCAATTTTCCGATTTGGCTGTTTTCAAAAGAGCGCAAACGGCCGGTCATCGGAATTTCGCTTTCTCCTAATGAAAAAGAGCGTCCGAAGAAATCAATCCGGAACGCTTTTGAGCTGTTCGGCGCTTTGTTTGAAACGATGAAAGACGCTCATGATGCCAGACATATCGCGACAAAGTACGAACAGAATATTATTTTTATTCCCGTGGAACATGTGATGGCGACGGAGTTTCACCTCACACCGCAAAAAAAACTAGCTCTCATTGAGCTAGGAAAAAGCAAAACAGAGCAATTTTTGAAGCAATGGAGCTATTAAAAAAGCGCTCTGTTTTTCTTTTTATTCTTTTTACCTTCTATGACGGTAAGCTGGGTCTGGCTTTTTTTCTTCAGAATCATCGGCTTCGGTCTGCTGCTGCTCGGCACGCTCCGCAAATGGCTGACCCGCCCCCTGTGGCCGGCGCGGTGCTTCGCTTTGTGCTCCTTCATTCGGAGCCGCGATTGTTTGGCCGCTTTTCTGAAAGCGGTTCCGTCACGTCCGGTGCGGCGGTTCAGGACCGATCTCACGATAAAATAAATAATGATGCCTGCGATAATGACGGTGATCGCTCTTGAGATCATCTGCGCGGGGGTTGTGACCGCCGCATAAACGAAACCGAATGCGCCAAGCGCTATTAATACAGCAAAAAAAGGTTGTACACGATGATTCATAACTGCCCACCTCCGAAAATAATAACAGGTAACGGTTCAGATTGCGTTGTGAGACGGCTTTTCGCTCTGTTCTGAAATGTCTTCCAGTCTGAGAAGCTCGTTAAAGCTTTCTATGGCAACCTCGACCTGGTCATCTTCCGGTTCCTTTGTCGTTAAAAGCTGCAGCCACAGGCCGGGATAACCGAGCACCTTCAAAACGGGGATATTCCGAACCCTGTTCGTCAGCTGGAGCACTTCAAAGGAGATGCCGAGGACGGCCGGTATAAGCGCAATCCTGTCTAAAATCCGCACCCAAAGCGGATCTGTCGGAACGAGTAAATAGACAAACATGCCGACAATGATCGTAAATAAGATAAAGCTTGAACCGCATCGGTAATGAAGCCGCGACTGTTTCTGAACATTTTCTATCGTAATTGGTAAATTCTGTTCATAACAGTTTATGACCTTATGTTCGGCTCCATGATATTGAAACACTCTTTTAATTAACGGCGTCATTGATAAAAAATAAATGAAGCCGAGAAGCAGGATTAGCTTAAACAGGCTTTCGATGCCGATCTGCGCGGCGTCTGAGGAAAAAACGGGCCTTACAAGCTCAGCTAAAAAGACCGGGACGAGCGTAAAAACGAATTTGCTGAACAAAAACGATAGAACGCCGATCACCGCCAGGCTGAAAAACATTGATAATCCCGAACCCTTCTTATCTTCCTGTTCCAGCTTGGCGTCCTCTTGGGGGTCAAGCCCGTAACGCTCGCTGGAGAAGTTTAAATGCTTTGTGCCGTTGGCGCTTGCCTCGATAATTGCGACGATTCCCCGCAAAAAAGGAATCTTTTTTAAAACCGAAAGCTTGGGGTTCGGCACTCTCGGAAGCTTGAAAAAATCAATGCTTCCGTCATTCCTGCGGATGGCGGTAACATAATTTTTTCTGCCGCCGAACATAACCCCTTCAACGACAGCCTGACCGCCGTATGCGGGCGGCGTTTTGTGTTTGGACATTGTTTATCAACCTGCCTGTTTTCTTAGGATTTACTAACCATTTCCTTTCACTCTATTGTACAGGAAACAGCGGTAAACCTCTAGTTTGACAGCCGGAAAATCAATGCTTTTTCTACAAGCAGTATACCCGGTTTCCTAAAATTTACTCATTAAATGAAAATAAGGCGGAACTTTTTATGACTTTTCAATTTTGGGGCACTCTATGACTGGAGGTGCCATGATGACCAGCGAAAAACATTCAGAACAGGAAGAAAAAAAGAAGCAGGATGATGATCAGCAGCCTGTTTCATTTACCGGCAGAATTTGCGGTATCGGATTTGCCGGCGGTGTATTTTGGAGTTTGATCGGCTATCTCGGATATATCTTTCATTTTTCAGAGATCAGTCCTAACATGATTCTTCAGCCGTTTATGATCGGAGAATGGAAAAAACAATGGCTCGGCACGATGGTCAGCATCGTTGTCATCGGATTCATTTCGATTGCCGGGGCATTTATATATTTCGTCTGTCTGAAGCGTTTTAAAACGATGTGGCCGGGGATGGTATACGGCGTCATTTTATGGTGTGCGGTTTTTTTCTTATTCAATCCGATTTTCGAAGACGTGAAATCTGTCACTGAATTGAAATCAGATACAATCGTGACGACGATTTGCCTTTACATTCTGTATGGTTTGTTTGTCGGCTACTCAATTTCTTTCAACTACAATGAGCTAACATCAGACAAGCTTGCCAGGGCGCTCGGCAACAAGTGAATAAGTGTATAATCCCTGTCCGGTATGGTAAAATGTTCACGAGAAGTGAACATTTTTTATGCTGAAAACCGGATGGGGATGCTCCCGCGGTGTCAGGCGGCAGTCAAGAATCGGCGAGGAGGAGAAAGGGAATGAAACTTGAGAAATTGCGAAATCTGTTCGGTCAGCTGGATATAGACGGAATGTTGGTGACAAGCTCCGCCAATCTGCAGTATATGACGGGATTTACGGGTTCGTCAGGCCTTGCGGTCATATCGAAAGAACGCGCGGCATTTATCACGGATTTCCGTTACACCGAGCAGGCGAAGGCGCAAGTAAAGGGCTTTGATATTATCGAGCACGGCGGAAGCTTAATCCAAACGGCTGCGGATACGATTCTTGAGTACGGCATTAAAAAACTCGGCTTTGAGCAAAACAGCATGACGTACGGAACATATGCATCCTGCCAAGCGGTGCTGCAGGAAGCGGAGATGGTTCCCGTCGCGGATTCCGTTGAAAAGTTGCGCTTGATTAAGTCAAGTGAAGAGATTAAGATATTAGAGGAAGCTGCGAAGATTGCGGATGATGCGTTTGAACATATTCTGACGTTTATCAAACCGGGCATCTCAGAGATTTCAGTTGCAAATGAGCTTGAATTTTATATGAGACGTCAGGGAGCAGACGGTTCTTCCTTTGATATGATCGTCGCCTCGGGAGTGAGATCCAGCCTTCCGCACGGAGTGGCAAGCGGCAAATTGATTGAAAAGGGAGACTTGGTCACGCTCGATTTCGGCGCGTATTATAAAGGCTATTGTTCTGATATCACACGCACCATCGCGGTCGGAGAGCCAAGTGATAAACTGAAAGAAATTTATCAGGTCGTATACGATGCCCAGGCGCTTGGCGTTTTGCATATTAAACCCGGCATGACGGGAAAAGAAGCGGATGCCCTGACGAGGGATCACATCACCGCAAAAGGCTACGGACAGTATTTCGGCCATTCAACAGGACACGGATTCGGAATGGAGGTCCATGAATCACCGGGGCTGTCTTTCAGGTCATCGGCCGTTCTTGAGCCGGGCATGGCTGTAACGGTTGAGCCGGGCATATACATACCGGAAGTTGGGGGCGCAAGAATCGAAGATGATATCATCATCACAGAGGACGGCAACCGGACAATTACGCATTCCCCTAAAGAATTAATTATTTTGTGATTGGAATATAGGAGGACATCAAACATGATTTCAGTTAACGATTTTCGTACAGGATTAACGATTGAAGTAGACGGCGGCATTTGGCGCGTCGTTGACTTCCAGCACGTAAAGCCGGGAAAAGGCGCGGCATTTGTCCGATCTAAACTTCGCAATCTGCGCACGGGCGCTATTCAGGAGAAAACATTCCGTGCAGGTGAAAAAGTGGCGAAAGCGCAAATCGAAACAAAAACGATGCAGTATCTTTATGCCAACGGCGATCAGCACGTGTTCATGGATACAAGCTCATATGAACAGCTTGAATTGAACGAAAACCAAATCGAAGAAGAATTAAAATATCTTTTGGAAAATATGTCTGTGCACATCATGATGTATCAGGCTGAAACGCTCGGTATTGAACTGCCGAACACAGTTGAGCTGAAAGTTGTTGAAACAGAGCCGGGAATTAAAGGCGACACGGCGTCAGGCGGCACAAAACCTGCCAAAACGGAAACAGGCCTTGTCGTAAACGTGCCGTTCTTCGTGAACGAAGGCGATACGCTTGTTGTAAATACATCAGACGGCTCTTACGTGTCAAGAGCGTAGTCAAAGACATACGAAGTCTGCTCCTTTTTAAGGGGCAGGCTTTTTTTGCGTTCCGAAACAGAATCTTTCTTCTATATGAAAATAGTGAGACTACTTCCGTCAGCTAGAGCATATAGTGTAACAAAATGCTTGAAGTTGGGGGATTGCAATGAAATTTTTGTTTGGTTCAATCAATTCTACTGTTTTAACGATGGCCGGTTTACGAGTTTTGTCCTCTCTCATTGAATTATCGGCGGCCATTATCATGCTTGTTACAAACGACATCAGAAAAGCGGTTGTGGTGAATAGTATTTTAGCAATCGTCGGTCCGCTGATCTTTATCATCACGATGACGATCGGCATTTATCAGATTGCCGGACAGCTTTCATATGCAAAATTGATTTTGATTTTCGCGGGGGTTGTGCTGATTTTAGCAGGTGTCCATAAATAGAGGCCCGGGTGTCATAAAGTCTGTCCCGGATCATACATTTTAAAGAAGCCAATCGGTAAAAAAGGAGGAGACTCTATTGAATGAAATTACAGAGGTTCTCCCTGAATTATTGAGAGATGCCATCTCCGCCATGTCTGAAGAAACGCGCCGGGATACAGAGGAAATCAGAATCCGCGTCGGCAGGCCGGTTGAACTGATCCGAAAAGGACAACCTTTGTTTTTGTCATATATCTGTACAGCCGGCGACGCACAGCTGATTCTCAGCCGGCTCAGCAATTACAGTATGTACACGCTGGAAGAAGAGCTGAAAAAAGGATATATCACAATCAGAGGAGGCCACCGTGTGGGGCTCGCCGGAAGAGTCATCGTTGAAAACGGAGCCGTCAAAGGACTCCGGGATATTACTTCCTTTAATATTCGAATCGCCCGGGAGAAGCTTGGCATTGCAGAACCGCTCATCCCTTTCTTATGGAAAGAAAACTGGCTGAATACGCTGATCATCGGCCCTCCGCAAACGGGGAAAACGACTTTGCTTCGTGATTTGGCCCGGCTTTCAAGCACCGGATCGAAACGCATTCCGGCGAAAAAGACCGCTATTGTAGATGAACGCTCAGAAATTGCCGGCTGCCTGCGGGGCATTCCCCAGCACAGTTTCGGCCGCAGAGTGGATGTCCTTGACGCCTGTCCGAAGGCGGAAGGGCTAATGATGATGATCCGCTCTATGAGTCCAGATGTCATGATCGCGGATGAGATCGGGAGAATGGAAGACTCAAAAGCGCTGATGGAGGCGCTTCATGCCGGCGTAACCGTTATCGTATCCGCGCACGGATGGAATATGAAAGACTTGGTCAAAAGGCCGTCGCTTAAAATGCTTTGGGAGGAAAAAGTGTTTGACCGATATGTTGAGCTGTCAAGACGCCGCGGTCCGGGAACGATCAGCAGGATGTATGGAAAGGACGGGGAACCGGTTCCGCATGCTGAAAGCGTGATGACATGCTGAAGCTTTTGGGTGCCGTGTTCATTCTGACGGCGACGACATGGACGGGATTTGAGATCGCCAAAATCTATATTGAAAGGCCGAGACAGATCCGTCAGCTGCGCGCGGCGCTGCAATCGCTTGAAGCGGAAATTATGTTCGGGCATACGCCGCTGCACATAGCTTCGGGACAAATCGCCGCACAGCTTTCCAAGCCTGTATCGTCATTGTTCCAAGCTTTCAGCAGGAGGCTTGAGCAGGGAAGCGATTCCGCCAAAACAGCCTGGGAACAGAGCTTGAAACATAACTGGCCCTCCATGGCGATGAAAAAAAGCGAATACGATGTGCTGAAGCAATTCGGAGAGACGCTCGGGCTCCATGACCGCGTTTCTCAGCAGAAACATATCAAGCTTGCGCTTACACATTTGGAAGCGGCGGAAGCGGATGCCGGACGGGCGCAGGCGAAAAATGAAAAAATGGTGAAAAGTTTAGGGTTTTTAGCCGGACTGTTACTCATTCTTCTATTGATGTAAACATGAGGGGAGCAAACATAAAATGGGAGTCGACGTAAATGTCATTTTTCAAATCGCCGGAGTCGGTATCGTGGTTGCGTTTCTGCATACCATACTGGACCAAATGGGGAAAAAAGAATACGCCCAATGGGTGACGCTGCTTGGCTTTATCTATATTTTATTTATGGTGGCGACGATTGTCGATGACCTGTTCAAAAAGATCAAAGCTGTGTTTCTATTCCAAGGATAGGGGGGCTTATAGATTGAGATTGTTCAAATTGTAGGTTTAGGCCTGATCGCCACGTTTCTCTCCCTGATCGTAAAAGAACAGAAACCGACTTTCGCGTTTATGATTGTCGTCTTCAGCGGCTGCGTGATCTTTCTTTATCTCGTCGACCAGATTTACGACATTATCAGAATGATAGAAAAAATAGCCGTCAATGCAAATGTCAATATGGTCTATGTGGAAACGATTTTAAAAATTATCGGCATCGCCTACATCGCTGAATTCGGAGCGCAGCTGACAAAAGATGCGGGCCAGGGAGCGATTGCTTCGAAAATAGAGCTGGCCGGGAAGATTTTGATCCTCGTGATGGCCGTGCCGATACTGACCGTTATTATTGAAACGATTCTCGGACTTATTCCTTCTTAATCATAAAGGGAAAGGGGGCGCAAAAAATGAAGCGCTTTCGGTGGGCGGGGGCTTTTTTGTTCATCCTCCTCTTAATTTTTCAGACTGAATGTGTACAAGCTGCCGGAACAGACGGTGCGGCGCAGGAAACCGCAGTTCACCAAGAAACGGCTGATGAAGTGGCGAAAAAGCAGGCCGAAGCGCTGAAAACAGAAGGCATCGGAAAATTTTGGGACGACATTATGACAGAATACGGCGGCCTTCTGCCGGAAAGCCAAAAGGGAAGCATCATTGACTTTATTAACGGAGAAAAAACGTTCTCGCCTGAGGCGTGGCTGAAGGCCTTATTTTCCTATCTGTTTCATGAAGTGCTCGCTAACGGAAAACTTCTGGGAACTTTGATCCTTCTCACCATTTTTTGCGTCATTCTGCAGCTGCTGCAAAATGCGTTCCAGCAGAGCACCGTCAGCAAAGTGGCTTATGCGATTGTTTATATGGTACTGATTATTCTCGCTTTAAACAGCTTTCATGTTGCCGTCAATTATGCCAGTGAAGCGATTCAGACGATGACAAGCTTCATTCTCGCGCTGATCCCGCTTTTGCTCGCGCTTTTGGCATCTTCCGGGGGGCCGTTTCCGCTGCCTTTTTTCACCCCGTTATTTTATTTCTGATGAATACGAGCGGCCTGCTCATTCAAAACATCGTCATGCCGCTTATCTTCCTGTCAGCGATTTTAAGCATCGTCAGCACGATGACAGATCAATATAAAGTCACACAGCTTGCCAATCTCCTCAGAAATATCGCGATCGGCGCGCTTGCCGTATTCCTCACCGTGTTTCTCGGCGTCATCTCCGTCCAGGGGGCTTCGGCTGCCGTGACAGACGGGATCACCCTCAGGACTGCAAAATTTATAACGGGCAATTTTATTCCCGTGCTCGGCCGAATGTTTACGGATGCGACCGATACGGTCATCAGCGCCTCACTCTTATTAAAAAACACTGTGGGAATCCTCGGTGTCGGAATTTTGATCTGCATCTCCGCATTTCCGGCGATCAAAGTGCTTTCTCTCGCTTTTATTTATAAGCTCGCGGCCGCCATTCTGCAGCCGCTCGGAGGCGGGCCCGTCATTACGTGTCTCGGCGTCATCAGCAGAAGCGTGCTCTATATTTTTGCGGCGCTCGCCATTGTCTCTCTCATGTTTTTCCTCAGCATCACAGTCATTATTACAGCAGGCAATCTCACCATGATGATGAAATAAAGGAGGCCCATTGGATATGAGCTTTTTAACAGAATGGCTGACAAGCATTATTTTGTTTATCTTATTTGCCATCGTCATCGACATGCTGCTGCCCAGCTCCAGTATGCAAAAATACGCAAAGATGGTTGTCAGCCTGCTGTTAATCATTGTCATGCTCAACCCGATATTCAAACTTTTCAAAACAGACCCGGAGATCATCTTCGATTATTTGACAAAACAAGAGCAATCTCAATCCGCTGACATAAAAAATCAAATCAAATCAGAAAAAAAAGAAATACAAGCATCAAACCGCGCATATGTTTTAGAAGAAATGGCTGTCCAACTAAAAAAGAAAGCGGAGGAGATGTTCAGTCATGACGAATACAAAATAGACGACATCCGCCTTACAGCGGAAGAACAGGTTCGTTCAGAAGAAGATGTAAAAACGATCAGCGTGTATATGGCCCCATCTTCTGAAAAAACCGTGCAAACCGTCGCACCGATCGACATCCGCACAGACCGCAAATACGAACCCGAAGGCGCAGCCGGCAAAAAGGAGGCCGCAGTCATCAAAGGAAAACTTGCGGATATATGGGAAATCGGCAGTGAGAAAATTACGGTTTATATGGAAGGCGGGGAGAAAAACGGCCATGAATAAAAACGGACTATGGACCATACTCAAAAAACAGCTGATGATCGGACAGGCGAAAGACGGAGAAAAACCAAAACTGACAAAATATCATTACTTTCTGTTCGTGTTTGTGCTCGGCGTATCTTTTATGCTGGTCAGCCAGATGTTCTCTTCACCGGAAAAAACCGGGAAGGGCGAAACGGCGCAGACCGTCATGTCCGGCCGTGCGGACGATAAGAGCGGGCAAAAAAGCGCACCCGTTTTTAAAGCATCAAAAGACAGCAGCGCCAAAAACACGATTGATGATTACGAGAGAGACTATGAAAACCAGCTGAAAGAGATCCTTGAAACGATTATCGGCGTGGAGGATGTATCAATAGTCGTAAACGTAGACGCCACATCTTTAAAAGTGTTTGAGAAAAATAAAACGAAAAAAGACACCACCACTGAAGAAACCGATAAAGAAGGCGGCAAAAGAAGCGTAACCGATCAAACCTCTGAAGAACAAATTGTCATGATTCGAAACGGGGATCAGGAAACCCCGGTCGTCGTCCAGACGAAAAAACCCGATATCCGCGGTGTACTCGTTGTCGCTCAAGGAGTGGACAACGTTCAAATAAAAAAAACCATCATTGATGCCGTCACAAGGGTGCTTGATGTTCCGAGCTACCGTGTAGCGGTTGCCCCTAAAAAAATCAAGGAGGATTCATAAATCATGCTGAAAAAACAAACGGTTTGGCTTTTAACAATGCTCAGTCTCGTCGTGGTATTAAGTGTTTATTATATTATGTCTCCGGAAAGCAAAAATGCCGTGCAGATGAAAACCGAAAAAAGCAGCGGGGAAATCGCCACAGAAAAAACGCCGGCTCCTAAAACGGAAGAAAAGAGCGAAAGCGGCACAGAAAAAGAAGACGGAACAAAAGGAATGAAAGATTCTAAAGGCACAAAAGAGGATAAAGAAACGTCAGCCGAAGCATCGGAAAAAGACGGATCGGTCGCCACAGAAACAGCTGATGAAAATTTATTTACCGCATACCGCATGGAACTTGAAGACGCGAGAAGCAAAGAAAGAGAACAGTTAAACAGCATCGTTTCAAGCGATGATGCGACAGCAAAAGAAAAAAGCGAAGCCTACGATAAAATGACGGCGCTCGGCAAAGCGGAAGGGACAGAAAAACAGCTGGAAACGCTCATTAAAACGCAAGGCTACAAAGATGCGCTCGTGGATGCTGAAGGTGACAAAATCAACATTACGGTCATGTCTGACAAACATTCAAACGCAAAAGCTTCCGCCATCATTGACCTGGTGGAAAAAGAAATCAAGAATATGAAAGACGTCGCCGTTACGTTTGAACCGACAAAATAAGAGCCTGAACCGCCCGCACCCGCTGCGGGCTTTTTTGCTGTCATTTTAGATCAGTGTTGAATTTACACAACCGCTCCTGTAAGATAAACATAGTATGTACTTTTAGTAGCAACCCATAAATTTCTATTTTTTATACATAGGAGTGGAACTGATGTTAAAAATCAACGAAATTCATGAACTGATAAAAAGAATCGATGAATCTTCCATTGACGAATTTGTTTACGAGATGGAAGGCGTAAGTCTGAAGCTGAAAAAAAATGAAGCGCCGGCAGTGAATATAACGGGACAAGCCCCAGCTGTTCCCGCCGCTTACGCACCTGCTCCGCAGGCTGCAAAACCGGAAGCGCGCGAAGCCGATCCTGTTCAGGAAGCGCCGAAACAAGATGAAAACCTGCACAAAATTACGTCTCCGATGGTCGGAACGTTTTATGCTTCTTCATCGCCGGAAGCCGGCCCTTACGTAAACCAAGGTTCAAAAGTGAACGAAAATACAGTGGTTTGTATCGTAGAAGCAATGAAACTCTTTAACGAGATTGAAGCGGAAGTAAAAGGAGAAATCGTTGAAGTGTTAGTTGAAAACGGCCAGCTGGTCGAATACGGACAACCTCTATTTCTTGTAAAAGCTGAGTAAGGAGACCTGCTATTATGATTAAAAAGCTATTGATCGCCAACCGAGGAGAAATTGCCGTCAGAATCATCCGGGCCTGCAAAGAGCTTGGCATTGAAACTGTAGCCGTTTATTCTGAGGCAGATAAAGAGGCCCTGCATGTCCAAATGGCCGATGAGGCTTTTTGTATCGGGCCGAAAACATCAAAAGAGAGCTATTTAAATGTAACGAACATCGTCAGCGTCGCAAAGCTGACCGGTACGGATGCGATTCATCCGGGATACGGATTCTTAGCTGAAAACGCCGATTTTGCCGAGCTGTGCGAGGAATTAAACGTGACGTTTGTCGGCCCTTCGGCTGACGCCATTTCGAAGATGGGGACAAAAGATATCGCACGTGACACGATGCAGCAGGCAGGCGTGCCGATTGTGCCCGGTTCAAAAGGAATCATAAAAAATACCGAAGAAGCGGTTTCGCTTGCGGGTGAAATTGGGTATCCTGTGATTATAAAAGCCACTGCGGGCGGAGGCGGAAAAGGCATCCGGGTCGCACGCACAGAAGAAGAGATGATTAAAGGCATCGAAATCACCCAGCAGGAGGCCGCTACGGCATTCGGAAATCCGGGTGTGTACATCGAGAAGTACATAGAAGATTTCCGCCATGTTGAAATTCAGGTGCTTGCCGATAATTACGGAAACACGATCCATCTTGGAGAGCGTGACTGTTCTATCCAAAGACGTCTGCAAAAACTTCTTGAAGAGTCGCCGTCACCTGCGCTTGATTCTGAAATCAGAGAGCAGATGGGTGAAGCAGCGGTAAAAGCAGCGAAGGCTGTCGGTTACACGGGAGCCGGTACAGTAGAGTTCATTTATGACTACAGAGAACAGCGCTATTACTTCATGGAGATGAACACGCGTATTCAAGTAGAGCACCCTGTCACAGAAATGGTGACGGGAACGGATCTGATCAAAGAACAGATCAAAGTGGCATCCGGACAGGAGCTCTCGCTCAGACAGGAAGACGTTGAATTTAACGGCTGGGCAATTGAATGCCGCATCAATGCTGAAAATCCTGCGAAAAACTTCATGCCTTCACCTGGTAAGATTAACATGTACCTGCCGCCGGGCGGACTCGGCGTGCGCGTGGATTCAGCCGCATATCCGGGCTATTCGATCCCGCCGTACTATGACAGCATGATTGCCAAAGTCATCACATACGGAACAACGCGTGATGAGGCGGTCGCACGGATGAAACGCGCACTGAGCGAATTTGTGATTGAAGGTATTGAAACAACGATTCCGTTCCATCTGAAACTGCTTGAACATGAAACATTTGTCAGCGGAGAGTTTAATACAAAGTTTTTAGAAACATATGATGTAATGGGCTCATAATTTTTGCGGGAGGTGAATTGAATGGAAGACAACAGTGTGCTTAAAATGGATCATGATGAGGGTCATTTAGGCAAAGTTGAAATTGCTCCTGAAGTCATTGAAGTCATTGCCGGCATCGCCGCTTCCGAGGTTGAAGGAATAGCTGAAATGCGCGGCAATTTCGCCACGGGCGTCGTAGAACGCTTCGGCAAAATCAATCACGGCAAAGGCGTAAAGGTCGATTTAGCTGATGACGGGATTACCATTGACGTCTATTGCGTCGTTCAATTTGGGATTTCGATCCCGAAAGTGGCGGCAAGCGTTCAGGAGAATATCCGCCAAACCTTATTAAATATGACGTCTCTGACCATCAATGAAATCAATATTCATATCGTCGGCATTCAATTTGACACGAAAGCCCAAGAAGTCGAAATCGACGAAGAAATGTAATGAGCGTATAAAAACCAAGGGGATGGGCAGCCCTTTGGTTTTTTATGCGTTTCCCTTCTTTTCAGGCATGAAGAAAGCCGGCTTACAAACGGCAGCCGAGTTTCTTCATGCTGTGAAATCCGAATGAAATCCAAAGTGTTTGTGAAAACATTCGGTATTAGGGTGAAAAAACCTAAATTTCGACATGCGATTGGGAAAAAAATATGTTATGATCTCTTTAGGCTTAACGACAAGCGGATAAAGCGGATCTGAAGGAGAAAGAAAATGAAAAGAAGAACAGCTAGAGAAAAAGCTTTGCAGGCACTTTTTCAGATTGATGTCAGCGATATTGCACCGAACGAGGCCATCGAGCACGCGCTTGATGGCGGAAAAACAGATGACTTCTTTGAACAGCTGGTGTACGGAGTGCTTGAACATCAGGTACAGCTTGATGAAATGATTTCCGGCCATCTCGTCAATTGGAAGCTTGACCGGATTGCAAACGTAGACCGCGCGATCCTCCGTCTGGCGGTGTATGAAATGGTTTATACTGACGACATTCCTGCTAACGTGTCATTAAACGAAGCCATCGAGCTGGCAAAACGGTTCGGCGACGATAAAGCTGCAAAATTCGTAAACGGGGTTCTTTCTAACATCAAAACTGATATTGAATCATAGGAGGAAAGAAAATGACTGCAACAATCATCGACGGAAAAGAAACGGCTAAAGAAAAACGCGAACAATTGGCAAAAGAAGTAGAAGAGCTGAAAGCACAAGGCGTAGTGCCGGGCTTGGCGGTCATTTTAATCGGTGACGATCCCGCCTCTGTTTCATATGTGACAGGCAAGAAAAAAGCCGCTGAAACAATGGGGATGAAGTTTAAGCTTGACCGCTTTGACTCAAGCTTAACCGAAGCGGAGCTTTTAACAGTGATTGATGAGTACAATCAAAATCCGGAATTTCACGGCATTCTCGTCCAGCTGCCGCTCCCGGATCATATTTCTGAAAAAGCCGTCATCGAGCGGATCTCCCCTGATAAGGATGTTGATGGTTTCCACCCTCTCAACGTCGGGAAAATGCTGCTTGGAGAAGATACATTTCTTCCTTGCACACCGCACGGAATTGTCGAGTTATTGAAAAAGACGAACGTAGATCTTTCCGGCAAAGAAGTTGTTGTAGTCGGACGAAGCAATATTGTCGGTAAACCGGTCGGCCAGCTGCTGCTGAACGAAAATGCGACCGTCACATATTGCCATTCCCGTACAAAAAATATGTCTGAGCATACGAAAAAAGCAGATATTCTTGTGGTTGCGGTCGGTAAAGCGAACTTCATCACAGCTGATCAAATCAAAGAGGGTGCCATTGTTATTGATGTCGGCGTCAACCGTCTCGAAAGCGGAAAACTCTGCGGAGACGTTCAGTTTGATGAAGCGAAAGAAAAAGCATCTTTCATTACGCCGGTCCCGGGCGGAGTAGGTCCGATGACCATCACGATGCTTGCGCATAATACTGTTAAATCTGCCAGACGTACGTTATCATAGATAACCGGAGGCAGTCACAAAAAGTGTGACAATGAGCACGATACCCGCTTCTTAAGGCTCCTTTCAGCCAGAGCGGGTTTTTTTCTTAGTTTAGGGCAAAAAGCCTTTATGAAAGGAGTGCAGGATGTGAGTGAAGCGGCATATGTCACGGTTTCCGCACTGACCAAATATATTAAACGAAAATTCGATGTAGACCCTCATCTTGAAGACATTTGGATTAAAGGTGAGCTGTCCAACGTTAAAATCCATACAAGAGGCCACATCTATTTTACTTTAAAAGATGAGCATGCCCGCATGCAGGCCGTCATGTTTCAAAGGCAAAGTTCAAGGCTTGCGTTTAAGCCTGAGGACGGAATGAAGGTCATCGTAAGAGGCGGCATCTCCGTCTATGAACCGAGCGGAAGCTATCAGCTGTACGCGAAAGAAATGCAGCCGGACGGTGTTGGGGCGCTTTACTTAGCCTATGAAGAATTAAAGAAAAAACTTGCCGGCGAAGGGTTGTTTGATGACCGGCATAAGCAGGCCATCCCCGCTTTTCCAGCCACGATCGGGGTTGTCACGTCACCGACGGGAGCGGCCGTCAGAGACGTCATTACCACACTCAAAAGAAGATACCCTCTGGTGAAAGTCATTGTGCTTCCCGCGCTCGTTCAGGGTGAAAACGCCAGCAGATCGATTGTGAAGCGCATTGAAGAAGCCAATTCGCAAAAGATGTGTGACGTTCTGATCGTCGGAAGGGGAGGGGGCTCGATCGAAGAATTGTGGGCGTTTAACGAAGAAATCGTTGCCCGGGCGATTTTTGCTTCCGCCATTCCGGTTATATCGGCCGTCGGACATGAAACAGATTTTACAATCAGTGATTTCGTCGCGGATATCCGGGCTGCAACGCCGACGGGAGCGGCAGAAATCGCCGTTCCTCACACGACGGACTTAATGGAACGGGCAAAAACGGCGGAAGTCCGCCTGACAAGAGCGATGCAGCAGCATATCGGCAAGAAAAAAGAACGGGTTCAATCGCTCCAGTCATCTTACGCATTCCGTTTTCCGAAACGATTGTATACCCAAAAAGAACAGCAGTTTGACCTTTTGTATCAGCAATTCCAAGCACAGCTCACAGAGCTTACGGAGCGGAAAGAAAGGCAGCTGGAGCGGAATACGTACAGATTAACGGCGCTTCACCCTGAAACCCAGCTGAAACAGGCGAAAAAACGGTACGAAGAGCGATCAAATCAGCTGACGCGGAGCATGAATGTCCAGCTGAAGCAGCTTCATTCGCAGTTTCAGACGGTTCTTGGTAAACTGAATGCATTAAGTCCCCTTCAAGTTATGGAGAGAGGATACAGTCTGGCCTATAAAGACAAAGAGCTGATCAAAAGCGTTGATCAAGTGGAACAACATGATACGCTTGAAGTAAAGATGACAGACGGCGTTTTGACGTGTGAAGTATTGCAAAAGAGAGGCGAACGATAATGACAGAAACCAAAAAAAGTGAAGAGCTGACATTTGAAGAGGCGATGAAAGGCCTTGAAGGCATTGTCGCAAAGCTTGAAGAAGGCGACGTGCCGCTGGAGCAGGCGATTAATTATTTTCAGGAAGGAATGGCCCTTTCAAAAATGTGCCATGAAAAGCTTCAGCATGTCGAAAAACAAATGGACTTTATTTTAAAAGATAACGGAGAACTTGCGCCTTTCAGCGTTCAGGAGGAAGACGAAGGTGACAAATAAACTGGACGCATTTTTAGCATCGCGCAAACAACTGATTGAGCGGCATCTTTCCTTGTATACAGAACGGCTCGCCATGCCGGAAACCCTCAAAAAATCTATGCTGTATTCTTTGGAAGCGGGCGGAAAGAGGCTGCGCCCCCTCGTTGTCTTAGCCGTTTTGAATGCTTACGGAAAAGATGAAAAAGACGGGATTCCGGTCGGATGCGCTGTTGAAATGATTCATACGTATTCCTTAATCCATGATGATCTGCCTTGCATGGACGATGATGATTTGCGCCGGGGAAAGCCGACAAACCATAAAGTCTTCGGAGAAGCGGCAGCTGTATTGGCCGGAGACGGACTTCTGACAGAAAGCTTTAAATTAATCACATCACACGTGTCTGACGCGGTTTCAGCGGAAAAACGGCTCCGCCTCGTCGAGGAGCTGATCAAAGCGGCAGGAACGGAAGGAATGGTCGGCGGGCAGGCTGCCGACATGGAAGCGGAACAAAAGCAGGTAACGCTTGAGGAGCTGGAATCCATCCATGAGCGGAAAACGGCCAAGCTCCTCGGCTTTTCCGTGACGGCAGGCGCTATTTTGGCAGATGCGCCGGAGGATGAAATCGAAAAGCTGCGTCTGTTCAGCAGCCATATCGGCATCGGATTTCAAATCAGAGACGACATCCTTGATATTGAAGGGCATGAGGAGAAGATCGGCAAACCGGTCGGTTCAGACACGACGAATGAAAAGTCAACGTATCCGTCGCTTTTAACGCTTGAAGGTGCGAAAGAGAAGCTTTCGTATCATATCAGCGAGGCGAAACGGATCATCAGCGGCCTATCTCTTCAGAAAGAACTGCTGCATGACCTCTGCGATTTAATAGCGGCGAGAGATCATTAAAACGATCCTGATTTGAAGGGGCTGCCGCTCCTATGGTAAAATGTAAGCAGTTTCGATGAAAATAAAAAGAGAGTCTTTTTCTTTTTTCAAAAAGACACTGTTTAATTTGCAGAAATTCATGCTGAAAGTGAGTTGATCCGCTTTGGATCTTTTATCAATACAGGACCCGTCATTTCTTAAAAAGATGTCAATTGAACAGCTGGAAGAGCTGGGTGAGGAAATCCGCAATTTTCTCATCACATCGCTGTCTGCCTCAGGCGGCCATATCGGGCCGAACCTCGGGGTTGTCGAGCTGACGATTGCGCTTCACAAAGAATTTGACAGTCCGAAAGATAAATTTTTATGGGATGTCGGACATCAGTCCTATGTTCATAAACTGTTAACCGGACGCGGCAAGGAGTTTGAAACCTTGCGCCAATATAAAGGGCTTTGCGGTTTCCCGAAACGCAGCGAAAGCGAACATGACGTATGGGAAACAGGCCACAGCTCAACATCGCTCTCAGGCGCGATGGGAATGGCTGCCGCCCGCGATATTAAAGGGACGAAAGAATATATCATCCCGATTATCGGGGATGGCGCTTTAACCGGAGGAATGGCGCTTGAAGCACTGAACCATATCGGCGATGAGAAAAAAGATATGATCGTCATCCTGAATGATAATGAGATGAGCATTGCGCCGAATGTCGGGGCGATTCATTCTATGCTCGGCCGGCTTCGCACGGCCGGCAAATATCAATGGGTAAAAGACGAGCTTGAATATTTATTTAAGCGCATCCCGGCCGTCGGCGGAAAATTGGCCGCCACGGCTGAGCGGATAAAAGACAGCTTAAAATATATGCTTGTGTCAGGCATGTTTTTTGAAGAGCTGGGCTTTACGTATTTAGGCCCGGTAGACGGTCATTCCTACCACGAGCTGTTTGAAAACCTGCAATACGCCAAAAAAACAAAAGGCCCTGTCCTTTTACATGTCATCACGAAAAAGGGCAAAGGCTATAAACCGGCAGAGACCGACACAATCGGGACATGGCACGGGACCGGCCCGTACAAAATCAATACGGGTGATTTCGTCAAGCCAAAAGCCGCTGCCCCTTCATGGAGCGGGCTCGTCAGCGGCACCGTGCAGGAGCTGGCGCGCGAGGATGACAGAATTGTCGCGATTACACCGGCCATGCCGGTCGGTTCTAAGCTGGAAGGGTTTGCGAAAGAATTTCCTGAGCGCATGTTTGATGTCGGAATCGCAGAACAGCATGCGGCGACGATGGCCGCGGGAATGGCGCTTCAAGGCATGAAGCCGTTTCTTGCGATCTATTCGACCTTTTTGCAGCGGGCGTATGATCAGGTCGTCCATGACATCTGCCGTCAAAACGCGAATGTATTTATCGGCATTGACCGCGCGGGTTTGGTCGGCGCTGACGGGGAGACGCATCAAGGCGTCTTTGACATTGCCTTTTTGCGTCATATACCGAACCTCGTTTTAATGATGCCGAAGGATGAAAATGAAGGCCGCCATATGGTCAATACAGCCCTTTCCTATGAGGAAGGTCCGATCGCGATGCGCTTCCCGCGCGGAAACGGGCTCGGCGTAAAGATGGATAAAGAGCTGAAAACCATTCCGATCGGAACATGGGAAGTGCTCCGTCCCGGAAAAGACGCGGTGATTTTAACGTTCGGAACGACCATTGAAATGGCGCTGGAAGCTGCTGAAGAACTGCAAAAAGAAGGTCTGTCCGTGCGTGTCGTCAATGCGCGGTTCATAAAACCGATTGATAAACAAATGATGAAGGCGATTCTTAATGAAGGTCTGCCGATTTTAACGATTGAAGAAGCCGTGCTTGAAGGCGGATTCGGAAGCACGATTCTTGAATTCGCTCATGACCTCGGCATGTATCATACGCCGATTGACAGAATGGGCATTCCTGACCGGTTTATTGAGCACGGAAGCGTAACCGCCCTGCTTGAAGAAATCGGTCTCACAAAGGCTGAGGTTATGAACCGGATTAAACTGCTGATGCCGCCGAAGACACATAAAGGAATTGGATCATGACAGCAAAAAAAGAACGATTAGATGTACTTCTTGTAGAAAAAGGCCTTGCGGAAACGCGGGAAAAAGCGAAACGCGCCATTATGGCGGGCATCGTATACTCAAATGAAAACCGATTGGACAAACCGGGTGAAAAAATCGCCCGGGATCTTCCGTTAACGGTAAAAGGAAACCCTCTTAAATACGTCAGCAGAGGCGGATTAAAGCTTGAGAAAGCTCTTGAGGTGTTTCCCGTCTCAGTAAAAGGCAAAACAATGATTGATATCGGCTCGTCTACTGGAGGATTTACAGATTGCGCCCTCCAAAACGGCGCCGAACGGTCCTATGCAGTAGATGTCGGCTATAATCAGCTCGCTTGGAAGCTGAGAAAGGACGAGAGGGTCGTCGTCATGGAACGGACGAATTTCCGCTATTCCGAGCCTTCCGATTTCACTGAGGGTCTGCCGGAATTCGCGACGATTGATGTTTCTTTCATCTCACTCCGTCTTATTCTGCCGGTTTTAAAAACGCTGCTTGTGCCGGGAAGCGATTGTATCGCCCTGGTGAAGCCGCAATTTGAAGCCGGGCGTGAATCAGTCGGAAAAAAAGGCATTGTCAGAGATCCCGGCGTTCATGCTGACGTTCTCCGCCGTATGAATCAGTTTGCCGCTTCTGAAGGATATACAGTGAAAGGACTGTCCTTCTCACCGATTACAGGGGGAGACGGCAATATCGAGTTTCTGCTTCATTTGAAGTGGGAGGGAGAAGACGGAAACGGCGCTGAACTGCCGGAAGAAGATATTCTCCGTACCGTCCGTGAAGCACATGAAACATTAAAAGCCAAAAAGACAGATGTACCGGAATAATAGGGGGCTATTATTCCTTTTTTCTGCCATCATGTACTTTTTATCAAGAAGCGGTTAACATAATGACAAGAACAGCTTGAAAACAGAGGTGCTTACATGACAAAAGGCCAAAGGCATATAAAAATCAGAGAGCTTATTACAAGCCATGAGATTGAAACGCAGGATGACTTAGTTGACATGCTGAGAGAAGAAGGGTATAAGGTAACCCAGGCGACTGTTTCCAGGGACATTAAAGAACTGCATCTCGTAAAGGTGCCGACCAATAACGGTTCCTACAAATACAGCCTGCCGGCGGATCAGCGGTTCAACCCGCTGTCAAAACTGAAGCGTTCATTAATGGATGCGTTCGTAAAAATTGACTCAGCAAGCCACATGATCGTATTAAAAACGATGCCGGGGAATGCGCAGGCAATCGGCGCTTTGATGGATAATCTCGAATGGGAAGAAATCATGGGCACGATCTGCGGAGATGACACAATTTTAATCATCTGCAGGACGCCTGAAGATACGGAGGGCGTTCAAAGCCGTCTTTTGGAGCTGCTGTAGCGTAATTATCAGATAAAAGGTGGAATGCTGTTTGTTAGCTGAACTATCAATAAAAAACTTTGCCATTATAGAGGAACTGACGATTTCGTTTGAACGGGGGCTCACCGTCCTGACGGGAGAAACAGGGGCCGGCAAGTCAATTATTATAGACGCCGTTTCCCTGTTAGTCGGCGGCCGCGGGTCGTCTGAATTTGTCCGTTACGGTGAAACAAAGGCCGAGCTTGAAGGACTGTTTCTTTTGGACAGCGGCCATCCCGTTTTTGAGGTGTGCCGTGAGCAGGGAATAGACGCATCTGACGACATGATTGTCATGAGAAGAGACATTAATGCCGGGGGAAAAAGCGTCTGCCGTGTCAACGGTAAATTAGTAACGATTGCGGCTTTGAGGGAGATCGGCAGACTTTTATTAGATATTCACGGGCAGCATGACAACCAGCTGTTAATGGAAGATGACAAGCATTTAGAGCTTTTGGATAAATTTGCAGGTGCTGAGGCCGAATCAGCGCTTCAGGCATACCAAGAAGGCTACGACCGTTATATGAAGCTGCTCAAAAAAGTGAAGAAGCTGTCGGAAAGCGAACAGGAAATGGCGCATCGGTTAGATCTGATCCAATTTCAGCTTGAAGAAATCGAATCAGCGAAGCTTGAATTGAATGAAGACGAGCTTCTTCAAGAAGAGCGGAAGCAGATATCCAACTTTGAAAAAATTTATGAATCATTGAAAAACGCCTATAATGCGCTCCGCAGCGAACAGGGGGGGCTTGACTGGGTCGGAATGGCCTCTGCCCAGCTTGAAGACATTTCGGATATCAATGAACCGCTGCAAAAGCTGTCAGAAAGTGTGTCAAGTTCCTATTATCTGCTGGAGGATGCAACCTTTCAAATGCGCAATCTGCTGGATGATCTGGAGTATGACCCGGAACGGCTGAATTTTATTGAAACCCGTTTAAATGAGATTAAACAGCTGAAGCGTAAATACGGAGCGACGGTCGAAGACATTTTGGAATACGGCTCCAAAATAGAAGAGGAAATCGATCAAATCGAAAACCGCGACAGCCACCTTGAAGCGCTGAAGAAGGAACTGGAGTCCGTCGGCAAAGATGTGGCCGTAGAAGCCGCCAATTTATCAAAAACCAGAAAAGCCTGGGCCAAAAAACTGGCGGAAGCAATTCATCAGGAATTAAAAAGCCTGTATATGGGCAAATCAACGTTTGATACGGAATTCCTCGTGAAAACCGATCCGTCTGCCAGTGAGGCGCCGGTTGTCAACGGCCAGCCCGTGCAGCTTACCCAAAAGGGAATTGACCTTGTGAAATTTTTAATTTCAACGAACACCGGTGAGCCGTTAAAACCGCTGTCAAAGGTCGCATCCGGCGGCGAACTTTCAAGGGTGATGCTGGCGCTGAAGAGTATTTTTTCTTCTCAGCAGGATGTCACCTCCATCATCTTTGATGAAGTGGACACTGGCGTAAGCGGGCGGGTTGCCCAAGCCATCGCGGAAAAAATCCATAAAGTATCGACCGGTTCACAGGTGCTCTGCATTACACACCTGCCGCAGGTTGCCGCTATGGCGGATACGCACCTTTTGATCGCAAAAGAATTCAAAGACGGACGGACGACAACGCATGTCACGCCGCTTTCCAAGCAGGATAAGGTAGCGGAAATCGGCCGCATGATTGCGGGCGTCGAAGTGACCGATCTGACAAAACGGCATGCACAAGAGCTTTTAAAACAGGCCGGACAGGTAAAAACGACAGGATAAGCTGCTGATACAGGCAGCTTATTTTTTTGTTCCATTTCTCTAACAGTGTATCCAATGTTTTTCTTCGTATGCCGGTTATAAATCAAGCGCAGGAAGGCAAAAGTATAGATGTAGCAGAAAAAGAAAGTGGTGTGGGATAGGAGCGAGGAGAGTGAAGGAATGAATGCACGATAACATGAGGAAAGCAATAGGTGTAATTCTCCTTGTTTCTTTACTAAGTGTAGGCTTTTTTAAGCCGTTTAAAGAATATTTACTGATACCGTCAGAAATGAGCGTCTTTGAAAAACAGACACAAGCCGTTCCGGTCAATGCATCAATAAGCGCTGAAAAGGGCGAATTATCAGAAGCCTTTACGCTGAAAGAAGAGCACGGTCATGCAAACATAACAGGGCAAAAACAAGGCCGGTCAGAAGTAGTATATGATCTTGCCGGGTTCCCCATTAAAAAAACGAAAGTGCATGTCCTTCCTGAATTGAAGGTCATTCCGGGCGGACAGTCCATCGGTGTAAAACTGCATTCAGTCGGTGTTTTGGTCGTCGGCTTTCACCAGGTGATGACAAAGGATGGGAAAAAGTCTCCGGGAGAACAAGCGGGAATTGAATCTGGCGACATCATTATTAAAATGAACGGACATAAAATTGAAAAAATGAGCGACATCGCCCCGTTTATTCAAAAAGCGGGTAAGACCGGGGAATCTTTGGATTTATTGGTGAAACGCGATAAGCAAAAAATCAAGACAAAGCTGATTCCGACAAAGGACGAAGCTGAGGGAAAATATCGAATCGGCCTTTATATCCGTGATTCGGCAGCCGGCATCGGCACGATGACATTTTTTGAACCGAAAACAAAAAAATACGGCGCATTGGGCCACGTCATTTCTGATATGGATACGAAAAAACCGATTGTTGTGGAAGACGGCGAAATCGTCCGTTCAACTGTAACATCAATTGAAAAAGGAAAAGGCGGCAATCCCGGCGAAAAACTGGCAAGGTTTTCGTCAGAACGGAAAACGATCGGCGATATTAACCGCAACAGTCCGTTCGGCATTTTCGGGAAACTGCATCAGCCGATTAAAAACAACATCTCAGACAAAGCGCTTCCGATTGCTTTGTCAAATGAAGTAAAAAAAGGACCGGCGCAAATGCTGACGGTTATTGAAAACGATAAAGTAGAGACATTTGATATTGAAATCGTCAGCACCACTCCGCAAAAATTCCCGGCGACTAAGGGAATGGTGTTAAAAGTGACCGATCCGAAACTGCTGAAAAAAACCGGCGGAATCGTTCAGGGAATGAGCGGAAGCCCGATCATCCAAAACGGGAAGGTCGTCGGAGCCGTAACCCACGTGTTTGTCAATGATCCGACAAGCGGCTACGGCGTTCATATCGAATGGATGCTATCTGAAGCGGGTGTTGATGTTTATGGAAAAGACAAAGCAAGCTGACTGCCGGATCATCCGGCAGTTTTTTTATGTGCGCGTTCTTCACTTCTTTCCAGGATTCATGTAAAATAAGACATGAAGATTTTTCGACAAATTCACGTTTCCTGATTTGTCAAACTTAATTTTTAGTCGAAAAACCTAGAAAATGCTAGAAAAACAAAGATATACCACTATTATTGGTAAATATGGATTTTTTAAAAGGGGAAGTAGTGGTTTTGTCGAATGTAACATGTAGCAGTCAAATAGGTTGTGTCCTGTTAATACATTGGGGGAGGAAGAAACGTGGAGAAAATTAAAGTTTGTGTTGCTGATGATAATCGAGAGCTTGTAAGCCTGTTGAGTGAATATATAGAGGGACAGGATGATATGGAAGTAATCGGCGTTGCTTATAACGGACAGGAATGTCTTTCTTTGTTTAAAGATAAAAATCCTGATGTGCTCGTTTTAGATATTATTATGCCGCATCTGGACGGACTTGCGGTTTTGGAGCGGCTCCGTGAATCAGAGCTTGAGAAACAGCCGAACGTTATCATGCTGACGGCATTCGGTCAGGAAGACGTTACGAAAAAAGCCGTCGATTTAGGCGCGTCCTATTTCATCCTGAAGCCGTTTGATATGGAAAACCTTGTCGGCCATATCCGCCAGGTAAGCGGAAATGTCAGCAGCGTCACACACCGTGCGCCGTCTGCACAAAGCAGTATCATCCGCAGCCAGCCGGAGCCGAAACGGAAAAATCTCGATGCCAGTATTACAAGCATTATCCATGAAATCGGTGTGCCTGCCCATATTAAAGGCTATCTTTATTTGCGGGAAGCCATTTCCATGGTGTACAACGATATTGAACTCCTCGGCAGCATCACAAAAGTCCTTTATCCCGACATCGCCAAAAAATTCAACACGACCGCAAGCCGTGTAGAACGGGCCATCCGCCACGCGATTGAAGTCGCTTGGAGCAGGGGAAATATTGATTCCATTTCTTCGCTGTTCGGGTATACCGTAAGCATGACCAAAGCAAAACCAACCAACTCAGAATTCATCGCGATGGTTGCTGACAAGCTGAGATTGGAGCATAAAGCTTCGTAACGCAAGCTTTATGGCAAGATGACGTTTTACGCCTTCTTTTCCGTGCATGAATGCGGAAGAGAAGGCGTTTTGAGTTTGTGATGACGAAGATCCCTCCGGCCCGAGGAACCTTGATGCCGCATAAAAGCGGGATTTACGGCATCTACACATATAACACGGGAGCTGATACTTTGATGATTTCGCCGTCTCTGATATAAAAGCGGGGGACGCGGCGGCTTAACACAGATACGACTTCGTAGTTAATCGTACCGAGCATTTCGGCAATTTCATCAACGGAAATCTCGGCTCCTTTTTGTTTGCCGTAAATGACGACTTCTTCTCCTTGTTTGCCCTCACTATCACCCAAACTGACCATAATCATATCCATCGTCACTCTCCCCGCCACCGGCACTCTTCTGCCGCGGTGAAGAATAAACCCACGGTTGGAAAGGGCGCGCGAGTAGCCGTCAGCATAGCCGATCGGAATTGTCGCGATGATTTCACCCGGTTCAGCGATATATGTGGCGCCATAACTGACGGTTCGGGGCTCTGTCACCATGGCTTTCACATAAGCGATACGCGCCTTTAAGCTGAGTGCGGGCGTGAGATCTACGAGGTTCAGCTCCTTAATATAAGCGGACGGGTATAATCCATATAAACCGATGCCTAAACGGATCATATCGGCGCTGAATTCGGGAAAAGCGATAGCGGCGGCTGTGTTGCACATATGGACAGTAGGCAGCGGGATGTCTTGATTTTTTAAAAAGCGGAGAAAGCTGATAAACTTTTCATGCTGCAGCATTGTCAATTCAGTATCAGGTTCATCCGCTGTTGAAAAATGGGTAAAGATCCCGTCCCACGACAGGTATGTACTCGACTTGAGCGCTTTTACAACTTCTAAAAGGTCTTCTTCTGTGCGTACACCCAGCCGGCCCATTCCGGTATCCACATTGATATGAATGGACAGCCGTTTCGAATCAGCTTCTTTTTCCAATATCTGATTTGCTTTTTTGACCCAGCTGACTTGAAACGCTGATAATGTTATATTCCACAAGGCAGATTTTTTTACACAGCTGAGGGCTGTAAAGCCGAGCACAAGGATAGGTGCCTTAATTCCCGCTCTCCGTAACACAATTCCCTCTTCGACGCTGGCAACTGCGAGCTCGCTCGCGCCGCTTTCCAGTGCCTGCCGCGCTACTTCCACAGAGCCGTGGCCATAGGCATTTGCTTTTACGACGGCCATAATCTTTGACTTCTTCGGAATATGGCGGCGGATCGCCCGTACATTCTTTTTTATCGCATCAAGGTCAACTTCAATCCAAACTTCCCGGCAAAGTTTTTTCATCGCGATTCCTTCTTTCCGTGCTGAGATTCAGTACTGACGTGTTTTCATGCTTTCAATCTGCATTTTATTCACACTGAACTGAAATCATTCAAAACATGAGAAGGTGACCGCTGATGTTTAAAATCAACTTTTCGGGAAATCAGTGCGCCTGCTTTAATTATGCAGTAAGGGCTGCATGGCAGCCCTTAAATTGACTTCACAATATTCTGATCTGAAAATTGGTGTTCAAACATTTTGGACTGGCTTACACCATTGTTTTGAATGACAATGCCGATATTTCCCCCTCCGGCACCGAAAACGGTTTTTGATGCAGTCAGCGGACTGATGGATATGGCGCCGCCAACATTGACAACGCCGTTTCCTGATACGTTGTTTATCGTAATCGGGCAACCGCTCATTCTATTTTTTCGCCTTTCTCTCACAATCTACTATCTATATGTACGCTGTAATATGAAATAAGATTAAACAAAACGGCAAAAAAAACCGGCTGCTGTGAGCCGGAAAGGAAGGGAAATACAGATATCATAGTGTTTTCGTTACATTTTGATCAGAGAATTGCGAGTTTAAAGATTGAGCCGTGCTGGATTGGTTTAATTGCAGAACAATCCCTATATTTCCTCCTCCTGAGCCGTAGACGGTTTTTGATACGGTTAAAGGGCTTATCGAAAACGCACCGCCGACATTGACAACCCCGTTTCCGGAAAGACTGTTAATCGTAATAGGAAAACCAGCCATCATATACGGTCTCCTTTCTATTAATCTATTTACTATATGTACGCTGCGTATCAGAAATAGGAGTAAACAAAGCGGCAAAAAGTTATGAAACAAAAAAACTGCCGGACATCCGGCAGTTTTTTGATTACTTTTCAAACGGCACCCAGCCGCCTGTATTCTGGATCATTTCCCATAACGGTTCAGGAAGTCGGTATTTCTCAATTTCAGATGCTTTAATGGCTTTTTCGATTTCCTGTTCGCGGCCTTCTTTGACCAGCACCGCCCATTCAGGGTTAATTAAAATGACACGTCCCAGAGCCACCAGCGGAATCCCGCTTTCTAATACGGCGAGCGCTTCGTCCGCGGTATAGATGGAACCGACCGCCATCAGCGGCACTTTGTGGCCGACGCGTTCGTTTAATAAATCCATCCGTGTCCGTGAAGTATCTGCGCCGCGGCGGGCTTTGGAATTGACATCCATCAGTGAAATATGCAGATAATCCAAGTTTTCTTCCGCAAGCGCATCAGCTAGCATGAATGTTTCTTTCATTGTAAGCCCCGGCGTTTCCGGCTCTTCCGGTGACAGGCGGTAGCCGAGAACAAATGGATGTTCAGCGTGTGCATCAATCGCCTGTTTGACAGCGTCAACGACTGCAAGCGGGAACGCAAGGCGCTTTTCATCGCTTCCGCCCCAGCGGTCTGTGCGCTGATTTGTTTTCGGAGAATAAAATTGTTGAATCAAGTATCCGTTTGCCCCGTGAATTTCAACACCGTCAAAGCCGGCTTCAATTGCTCTGCGTGTCGCTTCGCCGAATGCTTTTACAATGTGCTCAATCTCTTGTTCAGTGAGAGCCCGGGAAGTTTGTCTGCCGTCTTCTTCTGAACCGCTTGGGCTGACGACGTCGTTATTCGGCACGAGTTCAGGAGGGCATTCCAATCCGCCATGGTGAATCTGCACAACGGCTTTCGCTCCTTGAGACTGGATCGCTTGAGCGAGTTTTTTCAAGCCCGGAATGTGAGAATCATCATAGATGCCGGGCTGGCCGGGAAACGCTTTGCCGTCAGGCGTTACGTTTGCACATGCCGTAATGACCATGCCCATTTCTTTTGAACGGGGAGTAATGTAGCTCAATTCACGTTCGGAAATCGTTCCGTCATCGTTCGATGAATAGTGTGTCATCGGTGCAACGGAAATACGGTTTGGTATGGTAACGCCGCTTTCGAACGTAAAAGGTTCAAACAGCGGTTTATATGTTTGCTTCATGATTTCGCCTTCTTCCTTAAAAGTTTAACTCGTCCGTATTCTAGCTTATGTTTTAATTGTGTGCAATTATTTTGCTTGTTCTTCTTCCTGAGGGTTATGACCGGCCGAACCATTTAAACGACTGGAACGGTTTTCTCCGTTCCTTTTCAGGGTCTTTATACCCGCCTGAAATTTGATGGCCGATCGAGCTGAATATGACAGCGGCGGCGAATAGGAGAATGATTTTTTTCATATGCATATCTTCTTTCTTATCTTTTACAAGGTTATTTATAAGCATACGCTTGTGTGAAAAAACCGTCAAATTTGTTTTTTATTCTTTTTTCCACTTTCCTGCGGCGAATATCGTTCCGATCTGAATCACAACACTTAACAGAGCGCACACTGCCACAACTGTGTTGCTGTCCATAGAAGACACCCTCCTTTTTGTTAGGTTAATGTATCATATGACAGCTGTCTCTGTTTTGACAAAACTGTAATGCGGTGTTTCATATTTTTCAACAAAAAAGGGCGCTTTTTAGGCGCCTTTACTTTTTTTTCAGCCGATGCAAAGCGATTTGAACGGCGATGGCGTCATCCAGATAGCCGATCGGAAACATGTAATCCGGAATCACGTCTGTCGCTAAAATATAATACAGGAGCGCACTCCCTAGAATCGGGCGGTCTTCAGCCGGTGTTGATTCATCCATATATTGATGATGCATGTTTTTCAAGTGATCAATAAAAGGGCCGACACTTTCTTCATTATTCATTTTCTTTTGAAACTCATCACAAATCAGGCGATGGCCCTGCTGGGTTTTGGCATATTGTTCATATCTGGTCAGCTCGCGTTCAATTTGTTCACGGGAAAAAGGCTGATCAAACATCTCCGCCATGTTCAGCATATCCTGAATCGCGTGCATCGGATCTTGCGGCGCAGTCTCTTTTTCATGGCCGATGTCTATTCCTGACGCTTCAAGCAATTCCTCCAGCGGGGTGCGGAGGTGCTTTGAGAATTCCTGAAGATGCTTTAAGTTGGCCTTCTGCTTGCCGTTTATAATCCGGGAGATGGTGGCCGTATCAATGTTGGCTAATGCGCCGAGTTTTCTCATGGAGAGAGAGTGCTTATCAAGCAGTGATTTTAAAAGGGGGCCCAATGTCTTATGTTCATTTTCTGCCAAGGGTGTCACCTCGTTTCCGCCGGAATGATGATAATCAGTCAATAATTTTTGCAGAAAAGGTACCTTTTCTGTGCTGATGAATAGGATAGTGTAGATTGGAACAGCACAACATGTTGAAAAGACATCAAAGAATGGGGAGAACATAACATGGCTTGGTTATTGATTTTAGGTTTGGCAGTGTCCTCGAGCATTGATAATTTAGGAGTGGGGATGTCATACGGCATCAGAAAGATCAAAATATCGCACGCATCAAATACAATGATCGCTTTTATCTGTTTTTTATTCAGTTATATCGGAATTTATTTCGGCAAATGGATTTCAGCCGTTTTACCGGGCTTTTTCCCCGTTTTGCTGGCGGCTTTTATTTTATCTGTGATCGGCATCCGCATCATCCTGCTGGCTGTGCCGAGAAAAAAAGAAAATACAGCGCCTGCTGACACGTCTGGAAAAAAAGGCCGTTTCGCCGGTCTGCTGCAAAATCCGGAGACAGCGGATGCTGACGGTTCGGGAGAAATCGGTATACTGGAATCCATGGTTCTCGGGGTGGCCGTATCCGCAAATGCGCTGACCAACGGATTAAGCGCGGGCCTGATCGGGCTTTCTCCCGCTGCCATTTCCATCACTGCGGCGATCGGAAGCTTTCTGACCATATGGATCGGCTGCCTGCTCGGGAAAAAAGCTGCGTCACTTCGCATCGGTTCTTTCCATGTCGGACAGTTCAGCACGGTGCTGAGCGGAGTGATTATTCTCATCATTGCCGTCAATACGCTGCTCTTTTAAGTTGTCCCGTTCATTTTATGAAAAGCTCAAAATAAATATGAATCATTCTATTCGGGAGAGCGCATGACGGGCTCTCTTTTTTTGCCGATCTGTCATTTTTTCAAAATGAATAGAAAGTCGTTCGTTTCCGTTAAATTTTGCATATCCGGCCATCAGACAGAACCTTTTTCATAGACGGATCAGCTCGCTTTCTTTCTAAGTTCAGGTAATCAGCGGGTCAGAAAGCCTTTATTCCAAATATGGAAAATCGCTGGAGGGACGAAGGCGCCCTTTACAAATCCGCCATTCTGTACAAAGATAAAGCCGAATGAGAAAACGTGAGGTGATCTGTGTGAAGTCTGTCATCCTTCTGATCTTCACTGCATGGCTGCTATCAGGCTGCGAGTATACCGCTGAGGCGGATTCGGCGCCGTCATTTACACAGGAAGGAACATTTATAAAAGCCGCCGGAAACGATACGATCGCACTGGAAATTGACGGAGAGCGGCACGAGGTGAAGGTGCCTTTTGCTAAGCGGTTTGAATGTCAGCTTCTGCCTGAACATACGGCGGTGCAAATCACCTATAAAAAAGAGAGCAACGGACAATTACGGCTTGAAAAACTGAAAAAAGAAACAGATATGTGAAAAATGGGGAGGAAAAAACGTGGGCTTACTGACAAAAAGCGCTGCTGCATTCGGTGCCGCCCTGCTTCTGCTTGCGCCGTCCGCTTATGCAGCCGAACCTTTGCAAGGGAAGACCATCTATATTGATGCCGGACATGGCGGAGAAGACAGCGGGGCCGGGGGGAATGGACTGTTGGAGAAAAACATTAATTTAGCGGTGTCAAACAAGGTAGCCGCCAAATTGGAAGCAGAAGGTGCAACACCTGTTGCGTCAAGGACTGACGATACTTTTTTGAGTTTGGACGAGCGGGTGGCGAAAGCAAGCGCCAGCCAATCCGATTTATTCGTCAGCCTTCATACGAACTCAGCCGTATCGACAGCATCAGGTACAGAAACGTATTTTAATTCAACATATGAAGGAGCAGACAGCGAAAGGCTTGCTTCTGATATCCAACAGCAGCTTGTTTCGTCTCTAGAGATGAGGGACAGAGGTGTAAAAGAAGCCCCTTTTTATGTCATTACATATTCAAAAATGCCTAGCGTGCTGGCTGAATTAGGCTTTATCACAAATCCTCAAGATGCGGACAAGCTGAAGAACGCTAACGGGCAAGAACACGCCGCCGACGCCATTGTAAATGGAATCGAAACCTATTACAGCGGCCGATAATCGTAAAATATGTGTAAATAGCGCCCGCCTTACGTGCATAACGATTATAATAGAGAAAACCGATGACAAACACCTGAGGTGACACATATGACGACTATTTTTGCCCACCGGGGGGCGTCGGGCGACTATCCCGAAAATACGATGCCCGCGTTCACAAAAGCGATTGAGGACGGGGCGGACGGAATCGAACTTGACGTACAGATGACCAAAGACGGCCGTATCGTGGTCATTCACGATGAAACCCTTGACCGAACAACGTCTTTACAAGGATTTGTGAAAGATACGGCGTATGACAAAATCAGAACCGCCGATGCCGCCGGAAAATGGAAAGATTCTTTTAAAGGAGTCAGAATTCCGCTTTTGTCAGACGTGCTGCGTTTTGCGGAGCGCGCCGATTTTCTGATCAATATTGAGCTGAAAAACAGTGTATTCCGATACGAGGGAATGGAAGAAGAAGTGATCAAAAAAGTCAGGTATTACGGATTGGAAAAACGCGTTATTTTTTCTTCATTTAATCATGAGAGCCTCGCGCTTTGCCATGCCTTGGCGCCTGAGATTGAACGGGCGGTGCTGACGATGGATGTGCTGTACCGGCCTGAACGGTATCTCGCTTCAATTCCCGCTTCAGGTTATCATCCGAAGCTTGGTACGCCGGCGGTCAGCCCTGAAGCGGTCAAGCATCTTGTGAAACACCAAGTGAAGCTCCGTCCGTTCACCGTTAATCGTCCGGAAGATATGAAGCAGCTGATGAAAGCGGGAGCAGACGCACTTTTTACCGATTATCCAAAGCTGGCTGTTTCTATAAAAGAAGAATGCCGCCATTAAGAAGACTGTTCAGACAGTCTTTTTTTTATGGGCAGAAACCGGAGGGGCGATCATAACATGATCAGGAGGTTCATATAGTGTAACAGGGCGTTTTATGTAAGCGTTATCTTTTAATTTATTGAAAGTGAGGCAAAAGTGTGGGGAAAACGGTTATCGTCAGTGCGGCAAGAACACCGTTCGGAAAATTCGGCGGTGCATTAAAAGAGGTAAAAGCAGCCGAGCTTGGCGGCATTGCCATAAAAGAAGCAATCAAGCGCGCCGGCATCGGTGAAAGCGAAGCAGAAGGAGCGGTGATGGGAATGGTCGTCCAAGCGGGTGCGGGGCAGATTCCGGCACGGCAGGCTGCAAGGTATGCCGGGCTTCCATGGTCCGTTCCGGCTGAAACCATTAATAAGGTTTGTGCATCGGGGCTCAGAGCCGTTACCTTCTGTGATCAAATCATCCGGGCAAATGATGCCGACGTGCTGATTGCAGGCGGAATGGAAAGCATGAGCAACATCCCGTACGCCATTCCGGCCGGCCGTTGGGGTATAAGAATGGGAGACGGGGTTTTTCAGGATTTAATGGTTCATGACGGGCTGACCTGTGCGTTCGATCAGGTTCATATGGCTGTCCACGGAAGCACTGCGGCCGAAAAGTACGGCATTTCCCGAGATGAACAGGATCATTACGCTCTTTTAAGCCAAAAACGCGCGGCTGAGGCGGCTGAGACGGGCAAATTGCAAGAAGAAATCGTTCCGGTTACTTGGACCGGCAAAAAGGGCAAACAGCATACTGTTACGCAGGATGAGGGGCTGCGCCCTGATACGAGTCTTGAGCAGCTCGCAAAGCTTAAGCCTATTTTTACAGCCGGCGGAACGGTAACAGCGGGAAACGCTCCCGGTGTAAATGACGGCGCCGGAGCATTTGTGCTGATGTCAGAGGAAAAAGCCGCGAAGCAGCATGTCAGACCGCTCGCTGCGATACTTGGCTTTGCGTCTGTCGGACTGGAAGCGTCTGAGCTTGCCAGCGCACCGGGAGAGGCGATCAGCCGGCTTTTGAAAAAAACCGGACTGTCCGTTGACGATATTGATTTGTTTGAAGTAAACGAAGCATTTGCGTCCGTCGTGCTCGTCAGCGAAAAGATTGCCGGATTCAGCCGGGAGAAAGTGAATGTAAATGGAGGAGCGATCGCGTTCGGCCATCCGATCGGCGCAAGCGGCGCCAGAATCATCATGAGTTTGATATACGAATTAAAGCGGCGCGGGGGAGGTTTAGGCATAGCGGCTATATGCAGCGGAGCGGCCCAAGGAGACGCCGTCCTGCTGGAGGTGTACTGATATAACGAGGGGAGCGTCAGATGAAAATGAAAACAATCATGGTCGCAGGTGCGGGGCAGATGGGAGCAGGTATCGCGCAGACGGCTGCAGAAGCTGGTTTTTCCGTCATGTTATACGATGTGGAGCCGGAATCGGTGACAAAAGGCCTTTACCGCATAAAGACAAATCTGGAGAAAGATCAGGCGAAAGGACGCAAGACACGGCATGAAACAGAATCCGTTTTCAGCCGCATCTCCCCGGCAGCGCTCACAGAAGCGGGAGATGCTGATTTTGTAATAGAAGCCATTGCCGAAAACAAAACAGCAAAGACTGAATTACTCGGCACACTTGATGAAATGTGTCCCCCTCATACCATATTGGCAAGCAATACGTCTTCTCTTCCTATTACGGAGCTTGCTGCTGTCACAAAAAGACCTGACAAAGTAATCGGCATGCATTTTATGAATCCGGTTCCTGTCATGGAGCTTGTCGAGGTCATCAGAGGGCTTGCTACGTCGGAAGAAACGGCGGAAACAGTAAAGAAGCTTGCTGTCCGGATGAAAAAAACGCCTGTCGAAGTCAATGATTTTCCCGGCTTTATATCTAACCGTATATTAATGCCGATGATTAACGAGGCCGTTTATTGCCTTTACGAAGGGGCGGCTTCAAAGGAAGCGATTGATGAAGTGATGAAGCTCGGCATGCGTCACCCGATGGGGCCTTTAACATTAGCCGACTTCATCGGATTGGATACATGCCTTTCCATCATGGAGGTTCTCTATGCGGGGTTCGGAGATTCGAAATACCGCCCATGCCCGCTGCTCAGAAAATACGTCAGCGCCGGCTGGCTCGGCAAAAAAAGCGGGCGCGGTTTTTATGAGTACAACAGATGACATAAAAATCATGGGGGAGGCCTGCAGCCGTGCATTTTACAGAAGAGCACATCATGATGAGAAAAATGGTGCGCGATTTTGCACGCAAGGAAATCGCACCGATGGTTGAGATCATGGAAACAACCGATGAATTTCCGGACCGGCTGATTAAAAAAATGGGAGAAGCGGGGTTAATGGGCATCCCCGTCCCGGAAGCATACGGCGGAGCGGGGGCTGATACAACATCTTACATTTTAGCGATTCATGAAATATCAAAAGTCAGCGCAGCTGTCGGCGTCATTTTATCCGTCCACACATCGGTAGGGACAAACCCGATTCTCCATTTCGGGACAGAAGCCCAAAAACAAAGGTATATTCCAAAGCTGGCAGCGGGCGAATACGTCGGGGCTTTTGCGCTTACTGAGCCTCAATCCGGATCTGATGCGGGAAGCCTGAAAACAACGGCAGTGCGAAAAGGCGGTTCATATATTCTGAACGGTTCAAAAATCTTTATTACAAACGGCGGAGCGGCAGATCTGTATCTGACATTTGCCTTAACGGACCCGGATAAAGGGAGAAAGGGGATTTCCGCTTTTATCGTTGAAAAAAACACACCCGGCTTTTCTGTCGGAAAGAAAGAAAAAAAGCTCGGATTGTTAGGTTCCAATACCGTCGAATTGCAATTTGACCAAGCGGAAATTCCAATTGAAAACCGGCTCGGCGAAGAGGGCGAGGGTTTTTCAATCGCCATGAAAAACCTAGATGTCGGACGGATCGGCATAGCGGCTCAGGCGCTCGGAATTATCGAAGCGGCGCTCGGCTGCTCGGCGGAATACGCCAAAACCCGCAGCCAGTTCGGCAGGCCCATTGCCTCGAATCAGGCCGTTTCTTTTAAACTTTCTGACATGGCGACGAATGCGGAAGCTGCCAAACTATTAGTCTATCATGCCGCTGATCTGTATCAGCGCGGGCTTCCGTGCGGAAAAGAAGCATCGATGGCAAAGCAATTCGCGTCTGATGCGGCGATGAAAGCGGCAGTGGAGGCTGTGCAGATTCACGGCGGCTACGGCTATATGAAAGAGTATCCCGCGGAGCGTTTATTTCGGGATGCGAAGGTCACGCAAATCTATGAGGGCACCAATGAGATTCAAAGGCTGATTATTTCTAAGTATCTTCTTCAATAAAAAGCGCGGAAAAGGAGCGAAACCATGGAATCTTATTCTCCCGGTTTAGATGGCGTCATTGCGGTGGAAACGGGAATTTCTTTTTTGGATACACAGCAGGGCAGGATTTTAATCAAAGGCCATGATCTGATCGAGCTTTCTGAAACGGCCGGCTATATGGACATTGTCCACCTCTTATTGGAAGACAGACTTCCTGATGCGAAAGAGAAGGCGGCGCTTGAATATGACATCCGGCGCGGCGGAGACCTTCCCGAGGAAATCTTGCATATATGCCGTCTGCTGCCTGAACATACTCATCCGATGGACGGTCTGAGGACAGGCTTGTCCGCGCTTGGCGGCTTTGATAAGGATATTGATGACCGCACCTCTTCTGTAAATCGGCACCGTGTCCGCGGGCTGATAGGCAAAATGCCCAATCTGACCGTCAACAGCTATCGTGTCATAAACGGTCAGGAACCTTTAGCGCCTGTCGGAACCTTATCGTACAGCGCAAACTTTTTATATATGATTACCGGAAAAACGCCGTCCTCCTTGGAAGAAGAAATATTCGACAGGTCGCTTCTTTTATACAGTGAGCATGAATTGCCGAACTCAACATTTACGGCCCGTGTCATCGCTTCGACGCAATCGGATATTTACGGCGCTCTCACCGGAGCCGTCGCCTCGCTTAAGGGAAACCTTCACGGCGGAGCGAACGAAGCGGTTATGTACATGCTTGAAGAAGCGAAGGATACAGACGGGTTTATTCACTTGTTAACTCAGAAACTCGCAAACAAAGAAAAAATCATGGGCTTCGGCCACCGTGTCTACATGAAAAAAATGGACCCGAGGGCGCTCATGATGAAAGAAGCGCTGAAAAAGCTGTCTGATCTGTCAGGTGATTTCCGTCTTTATCACATGTGTGAAGCCGGCGAAACCGTCATGCGGGAGAAAAAAGGCCTTTATCCGAATTTAGATTACTACGCAGCGCCGGTCTATTACATGCTCGGCATTCCGATACCGCTGTACACGCCTATATTTTTCAGCGCACGAACCGTCGGCCTGTGCGCGCACGTCATTGAACAGCACAGCAGAAACCGGCTTTTCCGCCCGCGTGTCCGCTATACCGGAGCGCGCCTGTAAACAGACAAGAAAGGAAGATGAAAACATGACAGAAACCCGCCGAATGGACGCCGTGATCGAAGAGATTTCTGATTACGTGCTCCATCAGGAGATTGACAGTTCAGAAGCTTTCACTACGGCAGGACATGTGCTTCTTGATACGATAGGCTGCGGCATTTTGGCGCTCAGCTATCCCGAATGTACAAAGCTGCTCGGCCCGATTGTCCCGGGAACCACTGTGCCGAACGGCAGCAGGGTTCCGGGCACGCCTTTTGTATTAGACCCCGTCACGGCCGCCTTTAATATCGGATGCATCAACAGGTGGCTCGATTATAATGATACGTGGCTTGCGGCGGAATGGGGTCATCCGTCTGACAATCTCGGAGGCATATTGGCTTGTGCGGACTATATTTCCAGAGTGAGAATGTCTGAAGGGAAAGAACCGCTTACCGTACGCGATGTGCTTCGCGCAATGATCAAAGCGCACGAAATTCAAGGAATTCTCGCTTTAGAAAACAGTTTAAACAGAGTCGGACTTGACCATGTGCTCTTTGTGAAAGTGGCGACTGCGGCTGTTTGCGCCCACATGATGGGAGGCTCAAAAGCGGAAATCAATAACGCCGTATCTCACGCCTGGATTGATAATTCAAGCCTCAGAACGTACCGGCATGCGCCGAACACCGGATCGCGCAAATCATGGGCAGCCGGTGACGCGACGAGCAGAGGCGTGTATTTGGCCCTGGTGGCGCAAAAAGGTGAAATGGGGTACCCGACGGCGCTGACCGCACCGGTGTGGGGATTTCAAGACGTATTATTTAACCGGCAGGAAATAAAGCTTGCCCGCCCGCTTGGGTCCTATGTGATGGAGAATGTATTGTTTAAAGTATCCTATCCGGCTGAATTCCACGCCCAGACAGCGGCGGAATGCGCGGTCCGGCTCCATCCGCAGGTGAAAGACCGCATCGGGGAAATCGACAGGATCACGATTATGACGCATGAATCAGCAATCCGGATTATCGATAAAAAAGGGCCGCTTCACAATCCGGCAGACCGGGATCATTGCCTGCAGTACATTACGGCAATCGGGCTTCTTTTCGGAGATATAAAGGCAGATCATTATGAAGAGGAAACGGCGTCTGACCCGCGAATTGATACATTGCGGGGCAAAATGGAGGTGACGGAACACAAAGCGTACTCAAAGGATTACTTAGACCCGCATAAGCGATCCATCTCAAATGCCATACAGGTGCATTTCACAGACGGCACAGCTACGGAACGGATCGAATGTGAATACCCGCTCGGGCACCGGTTTCGCAGAAACGAAGCCGTACCGAATATTCTTGCCAAGTTTTCAGCAAACATCAGCACTCATTTTTCATTGAAGCAGCAGCGTAAAATAGAAGAAGCCTGCAGACATAGCGGACGGATGCAGCAGCTCAGCGTTATTGAATTTATGGACTTATTTCTCATATAAAATAGGAGGGTGGCAAACATGACGTGGATCGTCAGCAGGCAGTCGTCTCAAGAGGAGCTTGCAGAGCGGTTCCGTACGCTGATGACAGCGCCGGATATATTGCAGATCCCCGGCGCTCATGATGCGATGGCTGCTCTTATCGCCAAGAAAACGGGGTTTTCGGCTCTTTATTTATCAGGTGCGGCTTACACGGCGAGCAGGGGGCTGCCCGATTTAGGCATCATCACGTCGGCAGAAATGGCTGAACGGGTTAAAGATTTGGTACGCTCGTCTGATCTGCCCGTCCTAGTGGACATTGATACGGGTTTCGGAGGTATCCTGAATGCTGCCCGGACGGCGAAAGAAATGTATGAAGCGCGCGCAGCCGCCGTGCAGATGGAGGATCAGCGCCTGCCGAAAAAATGCGGGCATCTGAATGGGAAGCAGCTCGTGCCGATTGAAGAAATGGCGCAGAAAATCAAAGCGGTCAAGCAGGCCGCGCCGACTCTTCTCGTTGTTGCAAGGACAGACGCCAGACAGCAGGAAGGGCTGGAGGGCGCCATAAAAAGAGCGGACGCTTATATAAAAGCGGGGGCTGACGCTATTTTTCCGGAAGCGCTCCAATCAGAAAGCGAATTCAGAGCGTTTTCCAAACAAACCAGTGTGCCGGTTCTCGCAAATATGACCGAGTTCGGGAAAACGCCGTATTACAGTGCGGAAGAATTTTCCGATATGGGCTGTCACATGGTCATTTACCCGGTCACATCACTCAGAACGGCGGCAAAGGCTTTTGAGCGTATTTTCCGCCTTATAAAAGAAGAAGGCTCGCAAAAAGCGGGGCTTTCCGATATGCAGACGAGAAAAGAATTATATGAAACGATCGCTTATGATGACTATGAAGAACTGGATCAATCCATTGCCAAAACGATACTGCCGGACGACTGAAAAAGCCCTTTTTTACAAGGGCTTTTTTTACAGCTTTTTTTTCCTGAACCGCGGGCTGACTTGGTTGCGTTTCCGATCTCTGTACAGAATAAACCCGGCCAGAATATAAAGGCCGAATAAAAAAAACGCCAGTCCGGCAGCTCCCTGAAGAAAAAGGGACGGAAACGGGGCAAACACATGCCCGAATAATGCATCTCTCATCAGCTTAATGCCGAGCGCCGCGACAGCGCCGGGGAGGACGAGAATCAAAAGCGCAACAAGCCGGCTCATATTCAGAAAACCCCTTTACGATGTGATTTCCTTTATTGTCCAATCGAAAAAATATTTTGTCAAGAGATGAAAACATGGTAACATAGGGGTTGTGCAAATTATTGCAACGGAAAATACAGGTGTGCAAATTTTTTCATATAAAGGGGTATCGGGATGCAGAAGGTGCTGATTATAGGTGCTGGTAAAGGAGGCACGGCGCTCTTACAGATTTTGATGAAAACAAAGCTGATCCAAATTATTGCGGTGGTTGATCAAGATCCGGAGGCGCAAGGGCTGCAAGAAGCCCGGAAATATGGAATTGCAACCTCATCAGATTGGAAATCTTACATAACCGAAGATATAGATATCATCATCCATACAACGGGCGACAAAGCGGTCATGGATGAGCTGCTCCAACAGAAAAAAGAACAAACCATCGTCATGCCGGGAAAATTGGCGTACATGATGTTTCAGCTGATGGAGGAAAAACAGGAGCTTATTCAAATGCTGAAGTCCCAGACCTATAAGCATGACCGGATTTTTAATTCAACGCACGACGGCATGATTTTTATAGACGTCAATGAAACGATCATTTTATTTAATCAGATGGCTGAAAAAATGGTCGGTCAAAAACGGGAAGATGTCATCGGCCGCCAAATTAAAGACGTAGTGCCGAACACAAAACTGCCGCGGATTTTGGAAACGAGAGAGCCGGAGTATAACCAGAAGCAGCTCCTCGGAAAGCACCTTCAGATTGTCACGACAAGACTGCCGATCATTGATGAAGGCGGGAAGCTTCTCGGGGCGTTATGCGTGTTTAAAGACATCACGGACGCGGTTGAGCTGGCAGAAGAGGTCACGAACTTAAAACAAATCCGCACTATGCTTGAAGCGATTATTCAATCGTCAGACGAAGCCATTTCCGTCGTTGATGAAAACGGCATCGGAATGTTAATCAACAAAGCGTATACAAAAATGACCGGGCTGGCAGAAAGCGAAGTCATCGGAAAACCCGCCTCCACCGATATTTCGGAAGGGGAAAGCATGCATCTGAAAGTATTGGGGACAAGGCGGCCCGTACGGGGGGTAAGGATGAAAGTCGGCCCCAATAAAAAGGATGTCATTGTGAATGTTGCCCCCGTTATTGTCGACGGTATTTTAAAAGGCAGCGTCGGCGTCATTCACGATGTGTCAGAAATTAAAACGCTGACGGCTGAATTGAACCGGGCGCGCCAGATCATCCGCACGCTTGAAGCGAAATACACGTTTGATGACATTATCGGCACGAGTGAACAAATGCTGGTCGCCCTTGAACAGGCGAAGCTCGGGGCGAAAACGCCGGCGACGATTCTGCTGCGGGGAGAATCCGGCACCGGAAAAGAACTTTTCGCCCACGCCATCCATAATGAAAGCGACCGAAAATACAATAAATTCATCAGGGTCAATTGTGCGGCCCTGTCTGAATCACTGCTTGAATCCGAGCTTTTCGGCTATGAGGAAGGCGCGTTTACGGGCGCGAGGCGCGGGGGCAAAAAAGGGCTTTTTGAAGAAGCGAATAACGGCAGCATTTTCTTAGATGAAATCGGGGAGCTGACCCAAAGCACCCAGGCAAAGCTGCTCAGGGTTCTGCAGGAAAAAGAAATTATCAGAGTCGGCGGCGCTAAAGCGATTTCTGTCAATGTCAGAATTATCGCAGCGACAAATGTCAATATCGAAAAAGCCATGGCGGAAGGGACGTTCCGGGAAGACCTGTATTACCGGATTAACCGCTATCCGATCTCCATCCCGCCGCTTCGGCAGCGTAAAGAAGATATAGAAGCGCTGAGCATTAGGCTCATTGAAAAAATCAATCAGGATTACGGACGCAACGTAAAGGGACTCTCGCCCAACGCGCTGCGTGCTTTATCAGCCTACAGCTGGCCTGGAAACGTACGAGAGCTTGAAAATGTGCTCGGCCGGGCGATGATCTTTTTAGAGCCGAACATGGAGCGGATCGAACAGCAGCATCTGCCTGTTTTTGAAACAGAGCTGAATGAAAAAAACGGCGCCCAGAGTGATTTTCCGGATGTGGAAGGAGAAAAACTCTCTCAAGCCGTTGAAAAATTTGAAGCACATGTCATTCAAAAAACACTTGAAAAGCACAAATTCAACCGAACCAAAACGGCAAAAGCGCTTGGTGTCAGCATTCGGAATCTGTACTACAAAATGGACAAGTACGGCCTTGCAAATGACGGCATGCAATAAATTGCAGAAAAAGCGCAACCAGCTGCATGTTTTCTTAAAAAAAGGCCGTAATAACCCTCCTGCATATTTGGCACGGAACTTGCATTGATAAAAGCGGATTCGCACAAGGAAGGTGGTACAAAATGAAGCTGAGAGACCTAGTTGAAAAAGCCGCGGCAAAAAACGCAAAAACCATTGCAGTGGCCCACGCAGCAGATAAAGAAGTGATCCAAGCTGTCAAAATGGCGGCAGAACATTTATCGGCACGATTTTTACTGACGGGTGACAGTGAAAAGCTGAAAGAACTCCTGGCAAACGAGCCGAAGTTTAATGCTGAAATCGTCCACGCCGATTCACCCGAAGAATCTGCTGCAAAAGCAGTGCGAGCAGTGCGTGAACAAGAGGCTGATATTTTAATGAAAGGGAATCTGCCGAGCTCAACTCTTCTGAAATCAGTGTTAAACCGACAGGAAGGGCTGCGTTCAAAGAAGGTGTTATCACATGTAGCCGTTTTTGAGGTGCCGGACTATGACCGGCTGATGTATGTAACGGATTCGGCGCTGAACATTGCCCCGTCTCTTGAAGAGCTTCGGCATATTCTGCAAAATGCGGTTCATGTCGCGCATTCAGTAGGGAACCCTATGCCGAAAGCTGCAGTCCTTGCCGCAATTGAAACGGTTAACCCGAAAATGGAGGCGACGCTGAATGCCGCTGCAATCGTCCAAATGTGCAATAGAGGACAGATTACGGGCTGCATTGCGGACGGACCGCTCGCTTTGGATAATGCCGTATCCCAAGCGGCCGCGCTCCAAAAAGGAATTTCCGGAAGCGTTGCGGGCCAGGCGGATATTCTCTTGGTTCCTTCAATTGAGGCCGGAAATATGCTTTATAAGTCAATGATTTATTTTGCGAAAGCAAATGTTGCTGCCGTCATCGCCGGTGCGAAGGCGCCGATTGCATTAACGAGCAGAGCGGATACCGCAGAAAATAAACTGTATTCAATTGCGCTTGCGATTTGCGCATCACAAGAACAGTAGGAGGAACGAACCTATGGAAATTTTTAAATATATGGAGACTTATGATTACGAACAATTGGTATTCTGCCAAGATGAACAATCTGGATTAAAAGCGATCATCGCGATTCATGATACGACGCTCGGTCCTGCACTCGGCGGAACAAGAATGTGGACATATGACAGTGAAGAAGCTGCGATTGAAGATGCATTAAGACTCGCAAAAGGCATGACTTATAAAAATGCGGCTGCCGGGCTAAACCTGGGCGGCGGGAAAACCGTTATTATCGGGGACCCGCGCAAGGATAAGAATGAAGAAATGTTCCGCGCATTCGGCCGGTACATCCAAGGCTTAAACGGAAGATATATTACGGCGGAAGACGTCGGCACCACCGTTGAAGATATGGATATTATTCATGATGAAACAGACTATGTAACAGGGATTTCTCCTGCATTCGGTTCCTCAGGAAATCCGTCTCCGGTTACGGCGTACGGCGTATACAAAGGGATGAAAGCTGCCGCTAAAGCGGCGTTCGGCACTGATTCACTGGAAGGAAAAACAATTGCCGTGCAAGGCGTGGGAAATGTGGCTTACAATCTTTGCCGCCACCTTCACGAAGAAGGTGCTTCTCTAATCGTGACGGATATCAATAAAGAATCTGTTAAACGTGCCGTTGAGGACTTTGGCGCCCGTGCAGTCGATCCGGACGACATTTACTCACAGGCGTGCGATATTTATGCTCCGTGTGCTCTCGGTGCCGTCATTAACGATGACACGATTACACAGCTGAAGGCGAAAGTCATTGCGGGAGCGGCCAATAACCAGCTGAAAGAAACACGTCACGGCGATACCATTCATGAGATGGGAATCGTATACGCACCGGATTATGTCATCAATGCCGGCGGCGTCATCAATGTAGCAGATGAGCTTTACGGCTACAATGCAGAGCGGGCTTTGAAAAAGGTTGAAGGCATCTATGCAAACATTGAACGGGTGCTCGATATTTCCGCGCGTGACGGCATTCCGACATATTTAGCGGCTGACCGTCTTGCTGAGGAACGAATTGAGCGCATGCGCCGTTCAAGAAGCCAGTTTTTGCAAAACGGCCAAAGCATATTAAGCAGACGGTAGGAATTTGATCTGGAGGTATGAAAATGTTCGAACAGGAAAAACGCATTCTCATTCTGAATCCAGGCTCAACATCAACGAAAATCGGCGTCTTTCACAATGAACGCTGTATATTTGAAAAGACGCTGCGGCACCCCGAAGAAGAGCTGAAAACATTTAACAGCATTATCGACCAATACGAATTTCGAAAAATAAGCATACTTGAGTCTCTTCACGAACAGGGCATCAACATTTCAAAGTTTGATGCCGTTTGCGCCAGAGGCGGCCTGCTCAGACCGATTGAGGGCGGCACATATGAAGTGAATGACGCCATGATCACTGATTTGAAAAACGGCTACAACGGCCAGCATGCTTCCAATCTGGGCGGAATTATTGCCAGGGAAATTGCTGACGGACTAAATATCCCGGCATATATCGTCGATCCGGTCGTAGTGGATGAGATGACTCCGCTCGCTAAAGTATCAGGAATGCCTGAAATCAAGCGGAAAAGCATTTTTCATGCTTTAAACCAAAAAGCCGTTGCCCGTCAGGCGGCGGCGTCCCTCGGCAAGCGGTATGAACAGATGAAGATGATCGTCACCCACATGGGCGGCGGCATCACAGTCGGCGTTCATGACTGCGGAAGGGTGACGGATGTCAACAACGGGCTTCACGGTGAAGGACCTTTAAGTCCGGAACGTGCGGGAACCGTTCCGGCCGGAGATCTGGTGGAAATGTGTTTTTCCGGCAAATATTCAAAAGCCGATATGATGAAAAAACTTGTCGGCACCGGCGGACTGTCCGGCTACCTGGGAACAACGGACGCGTTGAAAGTGGAAAAACGAATTCAGGACGGAGATGAGCATGCAAGGCTCATTTATGATGCCATGGCTTATCAAGTAGCAAAAGAAATCGGGGCGGCAAGCGCCGTTTTAAAAGGAAAAGTAGACATTATCGTCCTGACGGGCGGTTTAGCGTACGGGAAACGTTTCGTATCCGCCATCAGATCGTACATAGATTGGATTTCGGATGTACTGGTGTACCCGGGAGAAAATGAACTGCAATCTCTCGCGCAAGGCGCGCTTCGGGTTTTAGCCGGTGAGGAGCAGGCAAAACAATATCAGATCGGCGAAGGAGTGAAAACAGATGGCGACTGAGTATGATGTGGTCATTCTGGGCGGCGGAACAGGCGGTTATGTCGCCGCCATCAGAGCGGCCCAGCTCGGCTTAAAAACGGCCGTTGTAGAAAAAGAAAAACTCGGCGGAACATGCCTGCATAAAGGATGTATTCCGAGTAAAGCGCTGTTAAGAAGCGCGGAAGTGTATCGGACCGCAAAGGAAGCGGCATCGTTCGGCATTGAAACGGAAGGTGTCTCCCTCCGTTTTGACAGTGTGCAAAAACGAAAGCAGGGAATCGTTGACCGGCTGGCCGGCGGTGTCGCCCACCTGATGAAAAAGGGGAAGATTGATGTATTCAACGGGTACGGACGTATGCTCGGCCCTTCCATCTTCTCACCTCTTCCAGGTACAGTTTCCGTTGAATACGCAAATGGCGAAGAAAACGACATGCTGATACCGAAACAATTGATTATCGCAACCGGTTCGAGACCGAAAATGCTGCCGGGTTTAGAAGCTGACGGTACATATATTCTGACGTCAGATGAAGCGCTTGAGCTTGAACGTCTGCCCCAATCTATGATGATCGTCGGCGGCGGTGTCATCGGTATTGAATGGGCATCCATGCTGAACGATTTCGGCGTCGATATCACTGTGATCGAATATGCGGACCGCATTTTGCCGACTGAGGACCGTGATATTTCAAGCGAAATGGAAAAACTGTTAACGAAAAAAGGGATTAAGATCGTGACGGGTGCGAAAGTGCTTCCGGATACATTGAAAAAAGCGGACGGTGTTTCAATTGACGCTGAAAAGAATGGAAAAAGCGAAACGTATTATGCAGAAAAAATGCTTGTTTCCATCGGCCGCCAGCCGAACATTGAAGGAATCGGCCTTGAAAACACGGACATTGTAACGGAAAACGGTTCTGTCGTCGTAAATGAAGCCGGACAGACGAAGGAATCGCATATTTATGCGATCGGTGATGTTGTCGGCGGACTGCAGCTTGCACATGTGGCATCCCGTGAAGGCATCATTGCCGTTGAACATATGGCGGGTCTTAATCCGGCGCCTCTTGATGCCGCTCTTGTGCCAAAATGCATTTATTCAAATCCGGAAGCGGCGAGTGTCGGTTTGACAGAAGAAGAAGCCGAACGCAAAGGACACGAACTTAAGATCGGAAAGTTTCCGTTCATGGCGATCGGAAAAGCGCTTGTTTACGGGGAAAGCGACGGCTTTGTCAAAATCGTCGCCGACCGGAACACAGATGATATTCTCGGCGTTCATATGATCGGTCCGCACGTCACCGATATGATCTCTGAAGCGGGGCTTGCCAAGGTGCTCGATGCGACGCCGTGGGAAATCGGCCAGTCCATACACCCGCACCCGTCGCTTTCAGAGGCGATTGGAGAAGCTGCACTAGCCGCAGACGGAAACGCGATTCATTTTTAAAAGGAAAGAAGGAGGGGTTTGAATGACTACAAACCGCCATCAAGCATTAGGGCTTTCTGACGCGGAAGCCGTTGAAATGTATAGAACCATGCTGTTAGCCAGAAAAATCGACGAAAGAATGTGGCTGTTAAACCGCTCGGGCAAAATTCCGTTCGTTATTTCATGTCAAGGGCAGGAAGCGGCACAAGTAGGCGCGGCCTATGCTTTAAACCGCGATACCGACTATGTGCTTCCTTACTACAGAGATATGGGGGTAGTGCTTGCATTCGGTATGACTGCAAAGGATTTGATGATGTCCGGTTTTGCGAAAGCGGCTGACCCGAACTCAGGCGGAAGGCAGATGCCGGGACACTTCGGTCAAAAGAAAAACAGAATCGTAACGGGCTCCTCTCCTGTTACGACGCAGGTCCCTCACGCAGTCGGGATCGCGCTTGCGGGACGCATGGATAAAAAGGATATCGTTTCTTTCGTGACCTTTGGAGAAGGCTCTTCCAATCAGGGAGATTTTCACGAAGGGGCGAACTTCGCCGCCGTGCATAAATTGCCGGTCATTTTCATGTGTGAAAACAATAAGTATGCCATTTCTGTCCCGTATGACAAACAGGTGGCCTGCGAGAATATCTCCGACCGGGCGGTAGGCTACGGTATGCCGGGCGTCACTGTTGACGGAAACGATCTGCTGGAAGTTTATCGAGTCGTGAAAGAAGCGCGCGAACGTGCGTCTAAAGGCGAAGGCCCTACATTAATCGAAACGGTTTCCTACCGTTTGACGCCGCATTCGAGTGACGACGACGACAGCAGCTACAGAGAACGCAAAGAAGTAGAAGAAGCAAAGAAACAAGATCCGCTTCTTATATACAAAACATACCTTCAAGAAGCCGGGCTTCTTAGTGAAGAAGAAGAAAAGACCATGCTGGATGACATCATGGCTATCGTAAACGAAGCGACAGACGAAGCGGAGAAAGCGCCATATGCATCTCCTGAATCAACGCTTGATCACGTTTATGCGAAGTAGGGAGGAATACTTATGTCTGTAATGTCTTATATTGACAGTATTAATGCAGCAATGAAAGAAGAAATGGAAAGAGATCCGCGTGTTTTTGTTCTCGGGGAAGACGTCGGGAGAAAAGGCGGCGTGTTTAAAGCCACGGCAGGTCTCTATGAGCAGTTCGGAGAAGAGCGGGTGATGGATACGCCGCTTGCGGAATCAGCGATTGCCGGCGTCGGTATCGGCGCCGCCATGTACGGCATGCGTCCGATCGCGGAGATGCAGTTTGCCGATTTCATTCTTCCTGCGGTCAACCAAATCATTTCAGAAGCGGCAAAAATCCGCTACCGTTCAAACAATGATTGGAGCTGTCCGATGGTCATCAGAGCGCCTTATGGCGGCGGCGTGCACGGGGCGTTGTATCATTCCCAATCTGTGGAGGCTATCTTTGCCAACCAGCCGGGCCTTAAAATTGTCATGCCTTCAACTCCTTATGATGCAAAAGGGCTGTTAAAAGCTGCTGTCCGTGACGAAGACCCCGTACTGTTTTTCGAGCATAAGCGGGCGTACCGCCTGATTAAAGGCGAAGTCCCTGCTGACGATTACGTCCTTCCGATCGGAAAGGCGGATATAAAACGCGAAGGCAGCGACATTACTGTCATTACGTACGGTTTATGCGTCCATTTCGCTCTGCAGGCTGCCGAGCGTCTTGAAAAAGACGGAATTTCCGCGCACATATTAGATTTGCGTACGGTCTATCCGTTAGATAAAGAAGCCATCATTGAAGCCGCATCTAAAACGGGTAAAGTATTGCTGATCACAGAAGATACGAAAGAAGGCGGCATTATGAGTGAAGTCGCCGCCATTATTTCTGAGAACTGCTTATTTGATTTAGACGCACCGATCAAGCGGCTTGCGGGTCCTGACGTTCCGGCGATGCCTTATGCGCCGGCAATGGAAAAATACTTCATGATGAATCCTGACAAAGCAGAAGCCGCGATGAGAGAATTAGCGGAGTTTTAAAGACGTAAGGAGGTTTTTGACATGGCGATTGAACAAATGGCTATGCCTCAGCTCGGAGAGAGCGTGACGGAAGGGACGATCAGCAAATGGCTGGTATCCCCGGGTGATCAAGTGAATAAATATGACCCCATCGCGGAGGTCATGACAGATAAAGTGAATGCGGAGGTGCCGTCTTCTTTTACCGGTACGATTACAGAACTAGTAGGGGAAGAAGGGCAGACTCTTGCAGTAGGCGAGATCATCTGCAAAATTGAAACAGAAGAAACGGCAGCCGAAGAGGCGCCGAAGCGGGAAGAAGTGCAAAATACCCCTGCAGACACCGATTCAAACCGTGCAGGTAAAGATCAGTCAAATAAAGCGCGATATTCGCCGGCTGTGCTCAGATTAGCGGGAGAACACGGCATTCAGCTTGAAGAAGTTGAAGGAACGGGTGCAGGCGGAAGAATTACGCGAAAAGACATTCAAAAGATCATTGATTCGGGAATGCAGCAGAAGACGGAAGCATCGGCACCGGCTGCCGTCCAAACAACACAACAAGCACCCAAACAGCAGCAAAAACAAGCGCCGGCACCAGCTCTGTCAGCCGGTGATATTGAAATTCCGGTTACAGGCGTCAGAAAAGCCATCGCAGCCAATATGCATAAAAGCAAAACAGAAATTCCGCATGCCTGGACGATGATGGAAGTCGACGTCACGAACATGACGGCGTACAGAAACAGCATGAAAGACTCGTTTAAACAAAAAGAAGGCTTCAATTTAACATTCTTCGCTTTCTTTGTTAAAGCGGCGGCGCAGGCTCTTAAAGAGTTCCCGCAAATGAACAGCATGTGGGCGGGGGACAAAATCGTCCAAAAGAAAGACATCAACATCTCCATTGCCGTTGCCACAGAAGATTCGCTGTTTGTTCCGGTTATTAAGCATGCTGATGAAAAAACGATTAAAGGCATAGCCAGAGAAATAACGGATCTTGCGAAAAAAGTGAGAGACGGAAGACTTGCCGCTGATGATATGCAGGGCGGCACCTTTACCGTCAATAACACGGGATCTTTCGGCTCGGTTCAGTCTATGGGCATTATCAATCATCCGCAGGCAGCCATTCTTCAGGTAGAATCAATCGTCAAACGTCCGGTTGTCATGAATAACGGGATGATTGCCGTGCGTGATATGGTTAATCTTTGCCTGTCTTTAGATCACAGAGTGCTTGACGGGCTCGTATGCGGCCGTTTCCTCGGACGCGTCAAAGAGATCTTAGAAAACATTGACGAAAATACTTCAGTCTATTAAAAAAACTCCTTTTGCCCTGGCGGCAAAGGGAGTTTTTTCAGTTTCATTCTGAATCTTCGGGAACGAGCATAGTGAGATGATGTTTTTTCACTTCGATCGTGCAAGGCGCCTTTCCATATACCTCGCCGTCCGTATCCGCGTCCATCTCACGTCCGGTTTCGATTTCAATCCTGGAAGCCTGAATATACGAAAGCTCTCCTTTAAAATCATCAAATGAACCCTGCTCCATCGTCATCAGCTCCCGCAAAGCGGCAAGGCTTGTGCTGCGGCAGATTAACACATCGGCTAACCCGTCCTGAAGGCTGGCATCAGGCAGGGGAACTCTGTTTGTCCCGATAAAATGCCCGTTCATGACAAGCACCATAACGGCTTCGTCTTCTTTCACCTCACCGTCGATCGTCAATCTGACGGGAAAAGGGTTCGCGCTTGTCATCGTCCTTAAGGCGCTCGTGAAATAGCTGATTTTCCCGAGCAATGCTTTTTCTTTTTCATTAATATGGCTCGATGCTTCAGTGATCAGCCCGATCCCCCAGAAGTTCAAAAAATAGCCGTCATCCGATTTACAGACGTCTATCATTCGTTTATGCCCGGCTGCGAGCGCTTCAGCGGCTTTTTGAAGATTTTGCGGGATGCCGAGCGCCCGTGAGAAATCGTTGCACGTTCCCCCCGGCAAAATGCCGACAGCGGGTCTGTGATCAAGCTTGCTGATACTGTTGATGCATTGATGCACTGTGCCGTCTCCGCCTAAAATGTATAAATGGTCAACCGAGCTGTCGAGATTTTCACAAAACTGACTGGCATCATCCTGATGTTTGGTCGGTTTAATCAAAAGCTCGTCAGCTGACTGGGCCAAAATGGGGACGACCGTGCCGAGGGTTTTATCAATCTGTTTTTGACCGGCGTTTCCGTTATAAATTAATACTGCTTTCCGTTGGCTCATACGACTGCTCCTTTATTTCAGACAATCTCTTTAACAAGTTTCCCGTTTTTAAAAGGTCATAAACTTACATCGAAAACATAAAAGGGACAAAAATCAATCGGAGATGAGCGGTGTCATTTGCCGATAGGGCAGGTTCCTTGCTATCATAAGAGAAGATGATCAAAAAGGAGAGGTCCCAGTTGAATATGGATTTTAATTTATTTATGAATGATGTCGTGCGTCAAGCCCGTCAGGAAATTACAGCCGCCGGGTATACGGAGCTGAAAACCGCTGAGGAAGTGGACGAAGCGCTTTCGAAAAAAGGAACGACACTTGTTATGGTCAATTCTGTCTGCGGATGCGCAGGCGGAATTGCAAGACCTGCGGCGTACCATTCCGTACATTATGATAAACGCCCGGATCAGCTTGTGACGGTTTTTGCCGGACAGGACAAAGAAGCGACAGCAAAAGCGAGAGAGTACTTTGAAGGCTACCCGCCGTCCTCTCCGTCCTTTGCGATTTTAAAAGACGGGAAAATCATGAAAATGGTGGAACGCCATGAAATTGAAGGGCATGAGCCTATGGCCGTCGTCACAAAACTGCAGGAAGCCTTTGAAGAATATTGTGAAGAAGTATAAGTAAAAAGGAAAACCCCGGAGCCGAGCGCTTGCGGGGTTTTTTTATATGGTGTTTGTATAAATATAAATATTTATGCACCGGCAATCAGCTGTCACTCATTCGAAAAACAATGACTATAATAAATAAAGAAAGGGAATTATATTTTTTGAAAATAGTATTGCATAACTAGTAAAAAGTGTTTAAAATACAGATTAACGAATAAATATTCAAGTTTAAGAGATAAGCAGATATGGGGGAAAATAATCATGAAGAAATGGCTGTTGGTATTGACTGCCGCATGTATCACCTTTGCGCTGTCCGCCTGCGGGTCAGGCAATTCAGGCTCAGAAGGCGGAAAGAACAAACTGATTATGGGTACATCGGCTGATTATAAACCGTTTGAATATAAAGACGGCGATCAGATCGTCGGATTTGACGTTGATCTGGCAAAAGCTCTGGGCAAAAAGACTGGCTATGACGTTGAGGTGCAGGACATGGACTTCAACAGTCTGATTACATCGCTGAAGTCTAAGCAGGTTGATATGATTTTATCAGGAATGACACCTACGCCGGAACGGAAAAAGCAAGTAGATTTCTCAGATATTTATTATACTGCTAACAATATGATCGTTACGAAAAAGGGAAGCAGCATTAAATCTCTGAATGATCTGAAAGGCAAAACCGTCGGTGTTCAGCTCGGCTCCATTCAAGAAGAAAAAGGCAAGAAGCTTGCTTCAAAATACGGTTTTCAGCTCGAAGACCGCAACCGCATTTCAGACTTAACGGAAGAGATTAAATCCGGCCGTTTTGATGCCGCAATTATCGAAGACATCGTGGCACAGGGCTATTTCAGTTCAAATCATGATCTGCAGGGATTTGTCTCAGCAGATGCGAAATCAGACGAATCGGGCTCCGCGATTGCGTTCCGCAAAGACAGTGATCTGACAGCGAAGTTTAACAAAGCGCTGAAAGAAATGGAGAAAAACGGAGAAATCGAAAAACTGAAGAAAAAATGGTTCACCAACGAGAAATAAAAGAAAGCTCAACTTTTCGTTGAGCTTTTTATCTTGAATATAGGTAAAGGAGATCACACGTATGAATTTGGATTTCTCAGCGACAATACCCCAAATTCCTTTTATATTGGAAGGCCTTGCCGTCACATTAAAAATTGTGCTCGTTTCAGCGGTCATCGGCCTTGTATTAGGCATCATTCTCAGTCTGTTTAAAATCAGCACGATCAGTCCGCTGAAATGGATTGCGGATTTTTATACTTCAATTTTTCGCGGCACGCCGCTCGTGCTGCAGCTGATGATCATTTATTTCGGTATGCCGCAGCTTCTCGGCTTTCAGATCGACCAATTTTGGGCGGCGGTCACCGCCTTATCGCTCAATTCTGCCGCTTACGTCTCTGAAATTATCAGAGCGGGAATCAACGCGATTGACAAAGGACAAAAAGAGGCTGCCGTCGCTCTCGGCGTGCCTTACGGAAAAATGATGAAAGATCTGCTGCTGCCGCAGGCGTTCAAAAACATTTCTCCGGCCATTATTAACGAATTAATCACTTTGACGAAAGAATCGGCGATCGTCACGGTTATCGGTCTCGGCGATATCATGAGACGGGCCTACCAGTCCGGCGCCGCAACATACAACTATTTAGAGCCTCTTATTGTGGCGGGCTTAATCTATTACGTGCTCGTTTTGATCTTAGCATTCATCGGAAAAGGCGTAGAAAGGAAGCTGAAAGCCAATGATTAAGGTCGACAACCTTTCAAAATCATTCGGGAAACACGAAGTATTGAAAAACATTTCAACACAGATCCAAGAAGGTGAAGTCGTCGCCGTCATCGGGCCTTCCGGCTCGGGCAAATCAACGTTTCTGCGCTGCTTAAATCTGCTGGAAACCCCGAGCGGCGGAACGATTGCCATTAAGGAAAAAGAAATCACCGCCGCTAAAACGAATAAACTGAAAGTGCGGGAAAATATCGGTATGGTATTTCAGCATTTTCATCTGTTTCCTCATAAAACGGTGCTTGATAATATCACATATGCACTGGTCAGTGTGAAGAAAGAGTCCAAAAAGGCGGCGGAAGAAAAGGCGTGCGCGCTCCTCGAAAAAGTCGGGCTGCTTGAAAAACGGAAGGACTATCCGAACCGCTTGTCAGGCGGGCAGAAGCAGCGTGTCGCCATCGCGCGGGCGCTTGCCATGAATCCTGACATCATGCTGTTTGATGAACCGACTTCAGCCCTTGACCCGGAAATGGTCAAAGAAGTCCTTGAGGTGATGAAAGAGCTCGCGCAGACAGGCATGACGATGGTGATCGTCACGCACGAAATGGGATTTGCCAAGGAAGTCGCAGACCGCGTATTATTCATGGATGAAGGCACAATAGTGGAAGACGGGCCGCCGGATGAATTTTTTCTTTCTCCGAAGTCAAAAAGAGCACAGGACTTTTTAGAAAAAATATTATAAAATATAACTGTAAGAAAAGAAGAAGAATGCTCTTCTTCTTTTTTTTGAGAACGAAACAAACAGAATGGAGCAAGCAATGTTTAAAATCGGTTACCGCACACTAAAGACCGCACTTGGAACGGCGCTGGCCATTTATTTAGCCCAGCTGTTGCATCTGCAAAACTTCGCATCCGCAGGAATCATCACCATATTGTGCATCCAAATTACGCAAAAGCGGTCGCTTCAGGCCTCGTGGGCCCGATTTGCCGCCTGTTTATTGGCGATCGTCTTTTCATATGTCTTTTTCGGACTGATCGGCTATTATCCGTTTGTGATCGGAATATTGCTCGTGCTGTTCATTCCGACTACAGTCGTTTTAAAAATAAACGAGGGGATCGTCACCAGCTCAGTTATCATTCTTCATTTATATATGTCCGGCGGCATTACGCCGGCGTTTATCTGGAATGAGTTCCAGCTGATCACCGTAGGTATCGGCGTCGCGCTGTTAATGAATCTGTATATGCCGAGCCTCGACAGAAAACTTGCGGCGTACCGGAAAAAAATCGAGGACAACTTTGCCGTCATCTTCGCCGAAATCGAACGGTATTTGTTAACAGGTGAGCAAGATTGGACGGGGAAAGAAATACCGGAGACGCATCAGATGATTCAAGAGGCGAAAAACCTCGCGTACCGTGACGTGCAGAATCATATTTTGCGCCATGAAAATCTCTACTATCATTATTTTAAAATGAGACAGAAACAATTTGAAATTATCGAAAGGCTGCTGCCGAAGATTACCTCTGTTTCAATAACGGTGGAGCAGGGAAAAATGATTGCCCATTTTATCCATGAATTAAGGGAAGCCATTCATCCCGGCAATACCGCCCATAAATTTTTAAAAAGACTGGCGGAAATGAGAACGGAATTTGAAGAAATGCCGCTCCCGGCAACACGCGAGGAATTTGAAGCGCGGGCGGCTTTATTCCACCTGCTCGGTGAGATGGAACAATATCTCGTGATTAAAAGTTATTTCAAAGGCATCAAGCTGTAAAAAACATATGAATCATCGCATGAGTCCTCCTTTCATTGGTCATTCTAATGAAAAAAGGAGGGGAGCCCATGCGATTTTTTTTATTGTCAGCAATCCTGCTGCTGTCTCCGCTTTGGCCGCTTGGCGCGAATCCTTTGCCGGGTGACCCTTACATTATCGTCAATAAAACCACAAATGCGCTTGCGGTTGTGAAGGATAATCGAATAGAAGGCATTTATCAGGTGGCGACGGGAAAAACAGATGATCTGACGCCTGAAGGAGAATTTACGGTAACGGTCAAGGCTGTAAATCCGTATTACCGGAAGAAAAATGTAGAGGGAGGCGCGCCGGAAAATCCGCTCGGCGTCCGCTGGATCGGTTTTGATGCGAAAGGAACCGACGGCAGGATATACGGCATTCACGGGACAAACAGAGAAGAGCTGATCGGAGGGTTTGTATCAAATGGCTGCATCCGCATGAAAAACCGGGATGTCATCCATATTTTTCGGATTATCCCTCCCGGAACGAAAGTATTGATTACAAAAGAAAACCGCTCATTTGAGGACATTGCAAAAGAGCGGAAAGCCCTCATAAAAAAGCAGGAAACCCCCGTGCAATGAGGCGCCCGCTTTTTTATCGCAAATACATCATAATGCCTGAGAGGACTGTTGACAGTATAAATACGCCTAAAATGACGATGACAGCGCTTTTCATGAATTTCTGAGACATCGTTTCACTCCTTAAGATTACTGTCTATCATTTTAACGTGTTTTGCTTGTATGAACAAGCCATATCCTATGACAGAAAGCAGGTGGCCGCGCAATGAAAAAACTTGATCATATTGGTATTGCCGTCAGCTCTATTGATGCCGCAAGAGGATTTTATGAACGGATGCTGGGGCTTACGTATATAGGAGACGAGCTGGTAAACGGCCAAAATGTGAAAGTTGCTTTTTTAGAAGCGGGAAGCACAAAACTTGAGCTGATTGAGCCGCTGTCCGAAGCATCTCCCGTCAGCTCCTTTTTACAGAAAAGAGGCGAAGGGCTGCATCATTTGGCGTTCCGGTGCGCCGATCTTAAGGAAACGATCAAGGAGCTTGAATCAAGCCGCATGACTTTGACCAATCATGAACCGCAAAGCGGAGCGGGCGGGAAGAAGATCGCATTTCTCTCCCCGAAAGAGGCGAACGGGGTTTTGATTGAGCTTTGTGAAACAATTGAAAAAGGAGAAACTGGAAGATGAGCATGAGTGACCATATCAGACACTTAAACGAAAGACGTTCCTTTTTTACAAACGGCGGCGGTGCGGAAAGAAATGAAAAACAGCACAAAAAAGGCAAGCTGACGGCAAGAGAAAGAATTGCCTATTTATTGGATGAAGACAGTTTTTCAGAGCTTCAGCCGTTTGCCAAAAGCCGCATGCCCGAATGCCAACATGCTCCGGGAGACGGCGTCGTTACCGGATACGGCACAATTGACGGACGGCCCGTGTATTTATTTGCTCATGACTTTACCGTTCTCGGCGGGACGCTCGGTGAGACACATGCCGAAAAAATCGCTGCAGTGATGGATCTGGCGGCTAAAAATAAAACCCCGATCATCGGACTGAACGACTCAGGTGGTGCGAGAATTCAAGAGGGTGTGGTATCATTAAATGGCTACGGTCATATTTTTAGGCGGAACGTCCTTTACTCGGGAGTGATTCCGCAAATTTCTGTTATCCTCGGGCCATGTGCCGGCGGTGCTGTTTATTCACCCGCTCTGACGGATTTTGTGATTATGGCGGAACAGACGTCGCACATGTTTATTACAGGTCCTAAAGTCATTGAACAGGTGACGGGTGAACAGATTGACGCGGAAAGTTTAGGCGGTGCGGGAATACATAATGTGATAAGCGGAAATGCCCACTATTCCGCACGAACGGAAAAAGAGGCTCTTTCCGCGGTGAAAACCTTGCTTTCTTATCTCCCGCACGGCAGTCAGACGGCATTGCCCGTTAAAAAGGAAGACGCCAGACCGTTATTAAACACCCTCGTTCCCGCGGACAGTTCGAAACCTTACGATGTGTTACAGGTGATAAAAGAACTGGCGGATGACGGAACGTTTTTTGACATTCAGCCGTATTTTGCTAAAAACATTGCTGTCGGTTTTCTGAAGCTCGGACGTCGCACGGTCGGTTTTGTCGCAAACCAGCCGAAACATTTGGCGGGGAGCCTCACGATTGATGCCGCTGACAAAGCGTCGAGATTCATCCGTTTTTGCGACGCATTTCATATTCCGCTGTTAACGATCGCTGATGTTCCCGGATTTCTGCCGGGCCTTCAGCAGGAGCATGCGGGAATCATCCGTCACGGAGCAAAATTGCTGTATGCTTTTGCCGAAGCGGCGGTGCCGAAAGTGACGCTCATCATCAGAAAAGCTTACGGAGGCGCTTATGTCGCCATGAATTCGAAAGGGCTCGGAGCTGATCTTGTATTTGCCTGGCCCAATGCGGAAATTGCCGTGATGGGAGCAGAAGGCGCGGCATCGATTTTATACCGCAGAGACATACAGGCTTCTGACGATCCGGAAAAAACGAAGCGCGAAAAAAAAGCCATATATGAAAAGGAAAACGCCGGTCCGTATAAAGCGGCTGCCTGCGGTATGGTGGATGACATCATCCGGCCGGAAGACTCGAGGAAAAAATTGATACAGGCATTTGACATGCTTGCGCATAAGGAAGAGGAAAGACCGAAAAAAAAGCACGGTAATATACCGCTTTAAACGGAGGAACTGAAAATGGTAAACGAAAAACGCCTGCTTGAAGAATTTCTGGAACTTGTTCAAATTGATTCAGAAACAAAACACGAAGCGGAAATCAGCAAGGTGCTCAAACAAAAATTCACTGATTTAGGATTGAGCGTAAAAGAAGACGATACAAAAGAAGTGACGGGGCATGGAGCCGGCAACTTAATCTGTACGTTAAAGGGCACAAAAGATGCGGATACGATTTATTTCACATCGCATATGGACACTGTTGTTCCGGGAAAAGGCGTTAAGCCGATTGTGGAAGACGGCTATGTCAAAACCGACGGCACGACGATTCTAGGCGCTGATGATAAGACGGGCCTTGCCGCAATGTTTGAAGCCATTAAAGTGCTGAAAGAACAAAACATCGAGCACGGAACGATTGAGTTCATCATCACGGCCGGAGAAGAATCAGGATTAGTCGGAGCAAAAGCAATGGATCGTTCCGATATTACCGCGAAATACGGTTTTGCGCTTGATTCAGACGGAAAAGTCGGCAACATTATTGTAGCCGCACCGACACAAGCGAAAGTGAGAGCAACCATTTTCGGAGAAACGGCTCATGCGGGAGTAGAACCGGAAAAAGGCATCTCCGCGATTACAATCGCATCAAAAGCAATCTCAAAAATGCCGCTCGGCCGTATTGATGAAGAAACAACGGCTAATATCGGACGTTTTGAAGGAGGCACGCAAACCAATATCGTCTGCGATCAAGTTGATATTCTGGCAGAAGCGCGTTCGTTAGTGCCTGAAAAAATGGAAGCGCAAGTGCAGAAAATGAAGGAAGCTTTCGAATCTGCGGCAGCTGAGATGGGAGGCCGCGCAGAAGTGGACATCGCAGTCATGTATCCGGGTTTCAAATACCAGGACGGCGATCAGGTTGTGGAAGTCGCGAAAAAAGCGGCGGCAAAAATCGGCCGGCCGAGCGAACTTCAGACGAGCGGCGGCGGAAGTGACGCGAACATCATTGCCGGCCACGGCATTCCGACAGTCAACCTGTCAGTAGGTTATGAACAAATCCATACGAAAAATGAAAAAATGCCGATTGAAGAGCTCGTCAAAACGGCGGAAATGGTCGTTGCCATTATCGAAACAGCAGCCAACTAAAAACGAAGCACCCAATGAATTGGGTGTTTTTTTTCGTCAGATACACACGAAAAAACCTGCCGGAATTCACACGGCAGGTTCAATATTATGATTTTGCGGGCTCCGCCTGAGCCGCAGCTTGTTTCTTTTTATGATGCGTCTGCTGTAAAAGCACGTTCTGCACTGTCAAAAACAGTCCGCTTGTAAACCAGTAAAGCGGAAGCGCAGCCGGTACGTTAAGTGAAAAAATGGTCATCATGACAGGGAAAATAAAGACCATGATTTTTGCTGACTGCATCGCGGCCGGATTTTGAGCGGCCGGTGAATATTTCTCGTTTAATTTTTGGGAAATATAAGCCTGTAAGAAATACATGGCGCCCGCGCACAGTGATACAAGAATATCAGAATGCCCTAAGCTGAACCACAGAAATGAGTGTGAAGCGATTTCCGGCGTTGAGCGGATGGCGTAATAAAAACCGATCAAAATCGGGAATTGCACCAGCATCGGAAGGCATCCCATTGCCATCGGATTCAGATTGTGCTCACGGTAAAGCTTCATCATTTCCATTTGCAGTTCTTTTTGTTTCTCCGCATCTTTCGTTTGTTTCATTTTAGCCTGAATGCTGTCGACCTGCGGTTTGATCACAGCCATTTTTTCCTGGAACACCCGCTGTTTCTTAAATTGGTTCACAAACAAAGGCAATACAACGATCCGGACGATAATCGTCACCAGAATAATCGACAGTCCGTACTCACCGTGGAACAGGCCCGCCACTCCTTTTAAAAGTGCCGAAAACGGCTCGATCAGGTAATCGTGGAAAAACCCGATATTCCCGAGGCCTCCCGTCTGAGTCTGAGATGTCGCTGCAAAAGCCGAGCGGCCTGTGCACAGTACGATAAAAAATAATCCGAATGCTATCCATTTTTGATATGTTTTAGACAATTATGTCTCCTCCTTTTTATCTTCACTTGCCGTTATAAAAGGAGGAAGCTGACATCTTCATCATCATTCGCCGGTGAATTCATGCGGATGACTTTACGTATCCAAGTTGTAATGCGATGATATATAATAATAAGAAAGTCTGTTCGGTTCAGCTGAACGACTGCTTGATGTTCATCTATTCGTTTCGTTCTCCAATGCTCGCCTGCGCGGCGCTCACGCAAAAGAAAAGCGATGCCGATCGCGGTCAGAGCGGGAAGAATAATTGTGAAAAAATCGACTAAAAATAAAAAGTCATTCATTGACTCAAGAATCATTTTATCACATCCATTCAGCTCTTATTTTACTACATATATATAAGGTTGTCTATGAAAGGAAAGGAGGCGCCGGGAGTGGCCGGAAAAGGGAGAATTATATTTCATATCGATATGAACAGTTTTTATGCCTCTGTGGAAATGGCGTATGATCCGTCTTTAAAGGGAAAACCTCTCGCCGTTGCCGGAAACGTGAAGGAACGGCGAGGAATCATCGTCACCTGCAGCTATGAAGCGAGAGCGCGGGGCGTAAAGACCACCATGCCGGTGTGGCAGGCAAAACGCCTCTGTCCGGAACTTATCGTCGTTCCTCCGAATTTTGACCGCTACCGGAGTTCGTCAAAAGAAATGTTCAGCATTCTGAGGGAGTATACGGATTTAGTCGAACCGGTTTCTATTGATGAAGGATACATGGATATTACGGACACACCCCACGGACACAGGGCGTATGAGACAGCCGCAGACATTCAGGCAAGGCTGCAAAAAGAGCTTTTGCTTCCGTCAAGCATCGGCATCGCTCCGAATAAATTTCTCGCCAAGATGGCGTCTGATATGAAAAAACCGCTCGGCATCACCATTTTAAGAAAAAGAGAGCTGCCCGACATATTGTGGCCTCTCCCGATTGAAGAGATGCACGGTATAGGAACGAAGACTGCGGAAAAAATAAAAACGCTCGGCATCAAAACGATCGGTGATTTGGCAAAAGGAGACGAACGGGCGCTGAAAATGCTGCTCGGCATAAACGGGCCGAGGCTGAAGGATAAGGCGAACGGCATCCACCACGCAGAAGTCGATCCCGAACGGATTTATGAATTTAAAAGCGTCGGCAACTCATCCACCCTTTCGCATGATTCGGCTGACTGGGATGAATTAACCGGCGTGTTTGACCGGCTCGCGCTGTCTGTAAGCGAACGGCTTCAGCGTAAGGAGGTCATGGCCTGCCGGCTGTTTATCATGATCCGCTATGCGGATTGGAAAACGGTCACAAGAAGCATGACCCTCAGCAATCCGGCTGATCAGAAAAAAGACATCATGAATGCGGCGATGGAACTGTTTGACAAGCACTGGAACCAAAAACCGGTGAGGCTTCTCGGCATCACCGGAACGGAACTGGTCGAAAAACAGCAGGCGTACAAACAGCTTGATCTGTTTTCATTCAAGGAGGATGCAAAGGACGAGCCGATTGTTCAGATGATGAACGAGCTGAATGAAAAATACGGCCGACACATGATCCGAAAAGGCGCCGTCATGAAAAAAGAAGAAAGCAAAACAAGGGGAACGAGCTTTAACAGAGACTTTTTTCAGGATGAAAAGAAAAGGTGAATAACTTGAAAAAAGGGGTTATGTATGATAATTTCTTTAGTATAAATATCATTTTATTTTAATTTAAATTTTAAAATGGTTAAACGTTTGAAGAAGGGACGTTAGAATATGTCAAAACAACAAATCGGAGTTATCGGTCTTGCGGTAATGGGTAAAAATCTGGCTCTTAACATTGAAAGCCGGGGATTTTCTGTGTCTGTATACAACAGATCAAGCAGCAAAACGGAAGAGTTTTTAGAAGAGGCAAAAGGCAAAAATGTTGTCGGTACATACAGCATTGAGGAGTTTGTCCAGTCTCTTGAAACACCCCGCAAAATTTTATTAATGGTTAAAGCGGGAACTGCAACGGATGCGACGATTCAATCTCTTCTTCCTCATCTGGAAAAAGACGATATTTTGATTGACGGCGGAAATACATACTATAAAGATACACAGCGCCGGAACAAAGAGCTTGCCGAAAGCGGCATTCACTTTATCGGAACGGGTGTATCAGGCGGTGAAGAGGGAGCGCTTAAGGGGCCTTCTATTATGCCGGGCGGCCAAAAGGAAGCGCACGAACTCGTGAAGCCGATTTTGGAAGCCATTTCTGCTAAAGTGGACGGAGAAGCTTGTACGACATACATCGGCCCGGACGGAGCGGGGCACTATGTAAAAATGGTGCACAACGGTATCGAATACGGTGACATGCAGCTGATCTCTGAGTCATACTTCATTCTGAAACAGGTGCTCGGACTGTCTGCCGAAGAGCTTCATGAAGTATTCGCTGAGTGGAACAAAGGAGAGCTTGACAGCTATCTGATCGAAATCACGGCTGACATTTTCACTAAAAAAGATGAAGAAACGGGCAAACCGCTTGTTGATGTCATCCTTGATAAAGCAGGCCAAAAAGGAACGGGTAAATGGACAAGCCAAAGCGCTCTTGACTTAGGCGTGCCGCTTCCGATTATCACTGAATCTGTTTTTGCGCGTTTCATTTCCGCAATGAAAGAAGAGCGTGTGAAAGCAAGCAGCCTGTTGTCCGGACCTGACGTTAAGCCGGTCACTGAAAACAAAGAAGAGCTGATTGAAGCGGTCAGAAAAGCGCTCTTCATGAGTAAAATCTGTTCTTACGCACAAGGTTTCGCCCAAATGAAAGCTGCATCTGAAGAATATAACTGGGATCTGAAATACGGTGAAATCGCGATGATCTTCCGCGGCGGCTGTATCATCCGCGCGGCGTTCCTGCAAAAGATCAAAGATGCGTATGACCGTGAACCGGAGCTTGACAACCTGCTGTTAGACAGCTATTTCAAAAACATTGCAGAAAGCTACCAAGGCGCCCTTCGCCAAGTGATTTCACTTGCCGTAGCCCAAGGCGTGCCGGTACCTTCGTTCTCAAGCGCACTTGCATATTACGATAGCTACCGTACGGCAGTGCTTCCTGCAAACTTGATTCAAGCGCAGCGTGACTACTTCGGCGCGCATACGTACGAACGCACGGATAAAGAAGGCATTTTCCATACTGAATGGATGAAGTAATGAAGAAGCCCCCGCAATAACTGCGGGGGCTTTTCTGATATGTAAAAACCGCGGGCCTTATGAACAGCGCCGCGGTTTTTTAATTTCTTCTTATATATTCCACCAGTGAAGGCCGTCTTTTTCTAAGAGGTCGTCTGAAGCCTTAGGTCCCATTGATCCGGCTTCATAATTCGGGGAAAGGGTTTTGTCGGCTGCCCATGTTTCGGAAATCGCGTCGACGAAATTCCAAGAAAGCGCCACTTCGTCCCAATGGGCAAAGTTCGTTGCATCACCGAGCAGACAGTCGTGAATCAACTTTTCGTAAGCTTCCGGTGTGTTCATTTCGTCACTGCAGTTGCTGCAGTAGTCCAGCTTAATCGGCTGAGCATGTGCGGCTCCGCCTAATTTTTTAGCATTCAGATATAAAGTGATGCCTTCATCCGGCTGGATGTGGATGACAAGCAGGTTCGGATTTACATTCGTTTCATTGCCGTAATATAGGTTCATCGGAATGTCTTTAAATTGAACGACGATTTTCGTTGATTTTTCTTTCATCCGTTTCCCTGTTCGGATGTAAAACGGAACGCCGGCCCAGCGGAAGTTGTCGATTAACAGCTTTCCGGACACGAATGTTTCCGTATTGGAATCCGGTGCTACGTTTTGCTCATCTGTATAGCTCGGTACAGAGTTTCCGTTGATCGTTCCCGCTTGGTATTGTCCGCGGACGAAGTAATCGCCCACTTCATTTGGAGCGACAGGGCGGAGAGCTCTCAGCACCTTCACTTTTTCGCTGCGGATTTCTTCTGTGTTCAGTTTAATAGGCGGTTCCATTGCTAAGAGAGCGACCATTTGTAAAATGTGATTTTGAACCATATCGCGGAGTGCGCCTGATTTTTCATAATATCTCGCACGATCCTCAACGCCGAGATCTTCACTTGACGTAATCTGGATGTTTGAGATGTAGCGGTTATTCCAAAGCGGTTCAAACAACGCATTCGCAAAACGGATGACTTCGATGTTTTGAACCATTTGCTTGCCTAAGTAATGGTCGATCCGATAAATTTGATCTTCTGTGAAAGCTTCCCGTATTTCTTTGTTAAGCTCTTTCGCACTCGGCAGGTCATGGCCGAACGGTTTTTCAATTACGAGACGGGACCAGCCTTTTGTCGCTGTGACACCTTCATTTTTAAGCGATTTTGCGATTGTGCCGAAAAACTCAGGGGCCATTGCCAAGTAAAACATTCGGTTATTCGGGATTTCATATGTATGTTCAAGCTGATCAAGCAGGACATTCAGCTCCTGATAGGAACCCGGATTCGTTACATCAAACGGATGGTAATAAAAATGAGATGTGAAATCATCTATGTCTTTTTGCCCAGCCGAAGAAACAGACGTTTTAACGGTTTCACGGAGGTCCTCGTTTGACCAAGGTCTTCTTCCAACACCTACAACTGCAAACTCTTCACCAATCTGACCATTTTTATATAAACGGTGAATGGATGGGTAAAGTTTTCGTTTTGCCAAATCCCCTGTGGCACCAAATATTACAATTACTGCTTTTGGTTTGTCGTTTGTTTTCACTTAGAGTACCTCACTTTATCTGAAGCATGGTTTAAAACCCCGCATATTTCCTTCATTTTAAATCTAAAATTCGTTGAAAGCAAATGTTTCAGCCTGTTTTTTGAGGTTTACAGAAAAAAATTAATCAGGCCGGAGAAGCCCCGGGTGAATTCACATTTTCAGCCTGATCCTGTATCCTTAGTAGTACAAAGATCTAGGAGGAAGCATTGTGGAATTATTATTTTTAGGGACGGGGGCCGGCATGCCGGCAAAGGCGAGAAACGTAACGTCCGTCGCGCTGAAGCTTCTTGAAGAAAGGCGTTCCGTATGGCTGTTTGATTGCGGAGAAGCCACTCAGCATCAGATATTACATACAACAATCAAACCGAGGAAAATCGAAAAGATTTTCATCACCCATCTTCACGGTGACCATGTTTACGGTCTTCCGGGTCTGTTGGGAAGCCGGTCATTTCAGGGCGGTGAAGAAGAGCTGACGATTTACGGGCCAAAAGGCATAAAAGCATTTATTGAAACAAGCCTGAATGTGACGGCGACTCATTTGACGTATCCTCTTACCGTACATGAAATTGAAGAGGGAACGGTTTTTGAAGATGAGCAATTCATCGTTACCGCAACATCCGTCATTCACGGTGTAGAAGCGTTCGGCTACCGTGTACAGGAGAAAGATATTCCCGGTGCATTGCAGGCCGGCAGACTGAAGGAAATGAATATTCCACCCGGCCCCGTCTATCAGAAGATCAAAAAAGGCGAAACAGTCACGCTTGATGATGGAAGAATAATTGATGGACAGGATTTTTTGGAGCCGCCGAAAAAGGGGAGGATCGTCGCTTTTTCAGGGGATACCCGGGCATCAGAGCGGGTAACGGAGCTTGCGCGCAATGCCGATGTACTTGTTCATGAAGCGACGTTTGCTAAAGAAGATGCAAAGCTTGCGCATAATTACTATCATGCGACGACAGAACAAGCTGCACAAACGGCAAAAAAAGCAGGCGCCAAACAGCTGATCTTAACTCATATCAGCGCAAGGTATCAAGGCGAATCACCGATAGAGCGTCTGGAACATGAGGCGAAAGCGGTATTTGAAAACAGCAGGATCGCATTTGACTTCATGGAAGTCACAGTGGAACGCTCTTAAAAAATGGACGCTTGACATTTTGATTTGAGGGTATATAATAAAACGTAATTATTACGATTTGATCGAGAGGTGAAAATGATGCGTGTGAATGTAACATTGGCCTGCACAGAGACAGGGGACAGAAACTATATCACGACGAAGAACAAACGGACGAATCCGGATCGATTAGAAATGAAGAAGTATTCACCCCGGTTGAAAAAGTATACTTTACATCGTGAGACGAAGTAGATCACGATAAAAAAGCCATTGTGCTCCGGCACAATGGCTTTTGTTTTATGAGTTTACCGCCTGATAGGCCGGAGCATTCATTTGCTGGCGCGCCGCACACCAAACATCATAAATGGCAAGGTGGACGATATGCGGTTCATCGTGATGAATGGCGTGAGAACTGTTTTTGGCCTGAATCCATCCGCTTTGATAAGAGACATCGAGCATGCTTCTGTGCAGTTTCATCCATTCTTCATGAGCGTGCTTTAAGCGCTCATCACGCTCTCCCGATGATAAAATCAACAGCGGCATATCGCCGAAATGAATCTGCTGGTGCTTGATCTGCCGAAGGCTCGTCAAAAATTCCGCGTGTGATCCTTCTAATCTGAACTGCTTCAGGTAGGCCGCTTTCATTTCCGCGGGAAGAAGCGGAAGCACTTTCGTCTCCTGATCTTCAGAAACCGGGTCAAGGAGCACCATTCCGAGAATATCCCGTCGGTTTCGGCTCGCCCAAAGTCTGCTGATAATCGTGCCGTATGAATGCGAGACGACAAGGTAAGGAGGCTTGACGCCCGCCTTCAGCAGAAGGGCGTTTAATTCCTGTACCATGTGATCTGCCGTTCGCTTGTTTCTGCTTTGGCCGCTTTTGCCGATTCCGGCTCTGTCATATGTGAAAACCCCAAATTCTTCATCTATGTCAGTGAGTAATGGTGTCCATGTTTCAGAAGAAGTGCCGCAGCCGGCTTCAAAGACGATCGTCACTTCGCCGGCACCTTTACGGTGTTTTGTATAAAACGGACAGCCGTCAATCAGGTATGTCCTTTCCATCCATGCTGCTTTCATTGGAGTCATCCCCTCTAATTGGTTCTATAAGGAAGACGGAGATGCTTCGGCGATCGTTTCTCAAAAAATAAAAAAAAGAGACAGCCGATGATAAAAATTTCCGGCTGTCTCTTCTGTCACCATGCTCTGTCGTATTGAACCGGCGACGGTATTTCTGTATTCAGCTGCTTCGCTGCACTTCTTGCAAAATGCGGATCGCGCAGAAGTTCTCTCGCGACAAAAATGAGGTCAGCGCGGTTGTTTTGCAGAATTTCTTCGGCCATTGTCCCTGTCGTTATCAAACCGACGGCGCCTGTTGCGATTTCGGCCTGCTCACGGATTTTCTCCGCAAAGCTCACTTGATAGCCGGGGAAGACGTTAATATCAGCTTGAACGAGTGCGCCTGAGCTGCAATCAATCAGGTCGACTCCCTGCTCCTTCATCCACTTCGCAAAGCCGATATGATCGGCAATGTCCAGCCCCTTATCAGTATAATCAGATGCGGAAACACGGACAAATAGCGGTCCGTCCCAGACTTCCTTGACGGCTTCAATGGTCTCGCCTAAGAAGCGGTAGCGGTTTTCATGTGAGCCGCCGTATTCATCTGTACGGTGATTGGACAGCGGTGACAAAAATTCGTGCATTAAGTAGCCGTGTGCCGCATGAAGCTCGATAATGTCAAAGCCGGCTTTTTTCGCACGCGCCGCGGCCTGTTTGAATTCCTGAATGGTTTCTTTAATTTGTTCTATCGTCATTTCAGCCGGTGTTTTGGACTGCTCATCGAAAGGAATGGCTGAAGGAGCGTAAATGTCTCCGTCAAGCTCTGCTTTACGTCCCGCGTGCGCGAGCTGAATGCCGATTTTAGACCCTTGTGCTTTCACTTGTTCTGTCAGTTTGGCAAAGCCTTCGATATGATCGTCGCTCCAAATGCCCAAATCCTGATCGGTAATACGTCCCTGCGGATTAACGGCTGTCGCTTCAACGATAATCAGACCGACCTGACCGATTGCACGCGATATGTAGTGCGCCATATGAAAAGGCTGCAGTTTTCCGTCCTTTTCATGTGAGGAATACATGCACATCGGTGCCATAACAATACGGTTTTTGATCGTTACATCTTTAACGGTCCATGGTGTAAATAATTTTCTGGCCATTTATTTCGCCTCCCGGAATGTTTTTAGACATTGATTATAACAACTCATGATCATTCAGTCATATAAACTGCTCACAGCTGAACACATCGTTCTTATTGTTCTGAACGGGCATTTTTCTTATACACATCGGGGCCGTATCTTCATAACAGGGATCATATAGCAAATATAGATGAGAAACGCACCGATGACTGCGTGGCCTCCTTTGAACCAGTTTGTCAGGATGAAAATACTGCCTTGAAAACAAAAAGTCTGACCGTGACGGTGGTGAGCGGGGTTATTTTGATGTCGGGCTTTCGTCTGTTTATATAAAAAGGGCATCAACGGCACATGCTGTTGATGCTTTTTTTTGAAATGCTAGGGTTTGGAGAGCACTTCAATTCCGACGTTGACCATTTTGTCCAGTCCCATAAAAGACAGGCAGATTTTGGCGCGTCTTTTTCTTTTATCGATCTTTTTAATAATGCCTTCCATTCCTTTAAGAGGTCCTGAGGCAACGGTTACTTTTGAATTTTCAATATAGACTTTTGAATAATCTACAGTGTCTCCTTCTCCGATCAGCCTGATAATAGGGAGGATTTCTTCATCCTTAATTGTCGTGAAATAGGTTTTACGCTCTTTGGAATAATATGCGCCGTTATTCACGATTCTGCATGAAATGGGGAGTTCTTTGATTTTATGAAATGTCCGCTCTGTCATCTTTGTTTTAAACAGCACATATCCCGGAAACATTTTTTTGAGTGCCTCGTATTTGATTCCGGCTTTTCGTTCTGTGACTTTTTTCTTGGGTATGATTGAGTAGAGAGCCTGCTCATCAAACTGCAGACGCAGAAATTTTTGCACTGCTTCTTCTTTTCCCGACTCTACAAAAAGTGCGTACCATTTCATGACTGGATCCTCCTTAGAATAATAAGAAATTATTATACAAAGAAAGTATTTAATGGATAGTATTTAAAGTGATTAAAAATTTTTCTAATTCGTCTTTTTTTTACATAATATATGAAAATGAAAAATAAGTATAGACCCAATTGACAGAGAAGCGATGAATTTTCTTTGACATGAAAAGGGTTCAGGGAATTGTCTGACATTTTATCCGCCGAACATAAAACTGTGGAATAAATGTCAGAAAATAACGAAAAAAAGGTCTTGACATTATTATCTATAAATTGATATTATTCTCTTTAAATAGCAACTATTTGTTAAATTTATTAAATTGATGTAAAGCACCTATTAAATTTCAATCGCTGTTTCGGCACGTTGAAGAGGAAATAGGGATTATAAAAATGATTGCAGTGTATATATCTACATATACATGATAAGGGAGAAGTGTGCCGTCATGGCTGTTTTCGGGCATATTGGCACTGCAGCTTGTCATGAGAAACATTCAGTAAACAAGTAATATGTTTTAATATAAATTATGTCAGAAAAGGAAAACACAATGCGTTTGCGATTTTTAAACCTGTGCTGAATCGCAAACGCGTTTGTGTTTTTATTTTTATGCCGGTGTTTACACCAGTCAATATATGAATATAAGAGACGTTTTTGTATGGAGAACCACATGTGATGTACAAAATTGGCGATGCGGAAAGGATGAGGATAAGATGCTTACGTTTGTTTTCCCGGGGCAGGGTTCTCAATTTAAAGGAATGGGAGCCGGACTGTTTGATGAATTTCAAGATCTGACACGTCAGGCTGATGACATATTAGGCTACTCTATAGAAGAATTGTGTCTGGAGGATCCGAATCACCAGCTGGGGAAAACGCAATTTACCCAGCCGGCGTTATATACGGTGAGTGCACTCAGTTATTTAAAGAAAATGAAAGAGTCCGGCAGAGAGCCTGATTACGCCGCAGGGCACAGTTTAGGAGAATATAATGCGTTATTTGCGGCCGGCTGCTTTGATTTTGAGACCGGTTTGCAGCTTGTAAAAAAAAGAGGGGAGCTCATGAGCAAGGCAGCTCCCGGAGGCATGGCGGCGGTTTTGGGGTTTACGGCTGAACAAGTAAAAGAGGTTCTATCCGATTATCATCTGACCGGCATTGATATCGCTAACCACAATTCACCTTCGCAAATTGTGATCGCCGGAACGAAACAAGACATTGAAAAAGCGGGCCCCGTCTTTGAAAAAGCCGGCGTGAGAATGTACCTTCCTTTAAATGTGAGCGGCGCCTTCCATTCCCGCTATATGAAAGATGCTGAAAAAGAGTTTGCAGATTATTTAGAAGAAACGGCGTTTTTGCCTCTTCGTTTTCCGGTGATCTCAAATCTTCATGCCGCACCTTATAAGAATGACGAAATCAAAACAAATCTGACTTTGCAAATGACCAATCAGGTAAAGTGGACGGACACGATACGCCGTCTGATGGGAATTGAAAATAATGAAATTGCAGAAGTCGGGCCCGGGGAAGTGCTGACAAAACTGACGCGGCAGATTAAAAAAGATGCCGTCCCATTACCTATGCCGAAAGAAGAGTCTGATACTGCTGATGTTAAAGCATCGGCAGCTGATTCACAAAAAACGGCGGGAATGAGATTAGGGAACGAAGATTTTAAAAAAGATTATAACATCCAATATGCTTACATGACGGGCTCCATGTACAGGGGAATTGCTTCGGAACAGATGGTCATTAAAGCGGCAAAAGCGGGAATGCTGGGCTTTTACGGAACGGGCGGATTGAGTATCGAACGGATCGGACAGGCCATCGGAACCATCAGATCTGCACTGCGGCAAGGGGAAACATTCGGAATGAACCTTCTTCATCATATGATGTCACCTGACAAGGAAGTCAGAATGATAGATTTATATTTGAAAAACGGCATTCATCTTATTGAAGCATCGGCATTTATGGGCATAACCCCCGCTCTCGTTATATACAGAGCAAAGGGATTAAGCAGGAATCATGACGGATCGGTGTCAGTTCAAAACAGAATCATCGCGAAAGTATCCCGGCCTGAAGTCGCTGAGGCCTTTCTGAATCCGGCTCCGGCTCATATGCTGGAAAGACTTGTGTCTGACAATCGGCTGACAGCCGGGGAAGCGGCGCTTGCAAAAGAAATTCCGATGGCTGATGACATTTGCGTTGAAGCGGATTCAGGAGGGCATACCGACCAAGGGATTCCGTATACATTAATGCCTGCCATGATCAGACTCAGAGACCGCATGATGGAGAAGCACGGGTATGCGAAAAAAGTAAGAATCGGCGCAGCCGGCGGAATCGGCACTCCGGAAGCGGCTGCTGCCGCGTTTCTGCTCGGCGCCGAATTTATCGGAACCGGTTCTATTAATCAATGCACGGTCGAAGCCGGGACAAGTGATTCAGTGAAAGATCTGCTTCAGGAAGCGAACGTGCAGGATACGTCATACGCTCCCGCGGGAGATATGTTTGAAGCGGGAGCAAGGGTGCAGGTGCTGAAAAAAGGCCTGTTTTTCCCGGCCAGAGCCAATAAACTCTTTGACTTGTACAGACAATACAATTCTTTAGATGAAATAGATGAAAAAACGAAAACATTAATTGAAGATAAGTATTTCCAGCGCAGTTTTGAAGAAGTGTATGAGCAGTTGAAACATGATAAATCTCCTGAACAGATCGCCAAAGCTGAACAGAATCCGAAACACAAAATGGCGATGGTATTTAAATGGTATTTTTCCCATACGACGAGGCTCGCTCTGGAAGGAAAAAGCGAAAGTAAAATAGATTACCAAATTCATTGCGGCCCTGCACTCGGCGCATTTAATCAATGGGTGAAAGGAACCCCGCTTGAAAATTGGAGAAACAGGCATGTCGATTTGATCGGCAAACAGCTCATGGAAGAAACAGCCGGCCTTCTTGCGCAAAGGCTGGTATCGATTACAGGCTGAGTATGACCGGACATTACATTTTTTCTGCGGAGGACAGACCATGCTGATTGAAAATCATGAATTAACGATGAGCCATGTCGGGTTAGGGAATTTGAATGAGTACGCGCTGCTGCTGTTATTCGGCAACGCACACAGTCACCATTTAACGGACGGAACGGGATTCCGGCCTGATCAGATGGCCGATCACCAAGGGCTGATTTTGTATCCGGCTTATTTTATGACACATCTCAAAGTTCCTTCAGATAAGCCTCTTGATCAGTACCGATTATGGGACGAGGTTTCCGTCGGGGTCGATATCTCCCGGTTTGGAGAAACCATATTAGAATCTGATTATTTGTTCGGGCCGAAAGGAGCGGTCAGCTCTGATAAAAGCGAGTGGGACCCCGGGCGGTTTCCTTCTATGAAAGCCAATAGTTTAATTGTCGTCGACGTCACACAAACAGAAGGTTCGACCCGCAAAGTCTCAGCGCCTAAGGCTGAATGCATTGCGGAACTTTCTAAGTTAGCCAAGCCGCCTTACGCGCTGATGCGGTCAAAGAAAATCAGAACGGACGCTTTCGGTATGAAGCCGGGCAACCTCAAAACAGCAGACCCCGTTTCATATCGGGTTCCTGTTGATCAGGATGCTGCGCCGGGGCATGCCATGGTGTTTGCGAAATTCAGCAAGATAATGGATGCGGCGGAATTTGAATGGATGACGCGCCGGTCGAAGCCGGGTTTTCCGGTTTCAATCGCGCGGCATTTATTTTTGCTTGAAAGAGAGACGTATTATTACGGAAATTGTTTTGCAGATGAAGAGCTTGATATTTATATGACGGGACACATTGAAGAATGCGATCCCGACTTTCACGGTGAGTCCCTCGGTATGATCTCAGTGGCGAAAATCAGCTATCAGATTGAAGTCTATATGAAAAGAAATCATACATTGCTGGCCATTTCCAAGGTGGATAAGCTGCTGGCGGTGCCGACCTCTTCACAAGATCATATTCCGGATTATAAACGGGTCATCAGAAGTTTATAAAATGAAGAATGGAGCTGAAAGCAAATGGAACAAACCAAGGAAATGAAGCAGATCATCGCTCAAATCATCCAGGATATTCAAGAACAGCAGTCATATCGGGCCGTTGAAGCGGGAGATAATGTGAGAGTCATAGAGGATCTGGGCTTCTCATCACTGGATATCGCTCAATTAGTCGCACAGATGGAGATGGAAACCGGAGTAGATCCTTTTTCACAAGGAGAAACAATTTCCAGCATTACAACCGTCGGCAGCATTTGTGATATTTATCAAAAATATATGGACAGTGCTCAATCATGAAAACAGAAAGCGGGAGAGATATCAGCTGGGTGACTGATAAGCTTAGGGAAACGCAAGACAGTGAGTTTCTCATTTTTAAAGGGCAGACTTTTACGTATGATGATTTGCTGACACGAATTAGCTTTTTTCAGAAAGAACTTGAACAAAACGGAATACGTGAAGGAGAATGTGTGGCGCTTATCGGGGATTATTCCCCGAACGCCATTTTTTTGCTGCTGGCGCTTCTGTTTAACCGAAATATCGTTGTCCCTCTCAGCAATGAATCAAGGGAAAAGCATCTCGATATGTTTGAAGACGCGAAAGTGAATCAAATCATTGAAATAAATGAAAATGACAGCTGGACGCTTCGTGAAGGTTCTAAAAGCGCCTCTCACCCTCTGCTTGATGACCTGCGAGAGAGAGGGGAGTCAGGCGTTATTATTTTCACATCGGGAACCTCCGGCAAAAGCAAAGCATCCGTGTTAAGCGCCGGCCGGCTGCTTGAAAAATACAAAACGGCGAAGAGAAAACCGCTGCGTACGCTCATTTTTCTGAAATTGGATCATATAGGCGGCATTAATACGCTGTTTGCGATTCTGTTTAACGGGGGAACGATCGTCACATCAGACAGCAGAACGCCGGAGTCCGTTTATCAGGCGGTCGACAAACATGCTGTCCAAGTACTCCCCGCCACCCCGACCTTTTTAAACATGCTGCTGATGTCCAATGCGGATGCCGGCTATAACCTCTCTTCACTCCAGCTGATCACTTACGGCACAGAACCGATGCCCCTATCAACGCTGCGCGGCATTCATCGGCTGTTTCCGGGTGTACGGCTGAAACAAACATACGGATTAACTGAACTGGGTATATTCTCAACGAAATCAAAAGACAGCCGATCCACTTGGATGAAAGTAGGCGGTGCCGGAACAGAGACCAAAATTACCGGAGGCACGCTTTGGGTCCGTTCTGAGTCGGCGATGCTCGGCTATTTAAATGCACCGTCACCTTTCGATGAAGACGGCTGGTACGACACCGGTGACCAGGTGGAAACAGACGGCGAATATATAAGAATTCTCGGAAGAAAGAGTGAAATCATTAATGTGGGCGGAGAGAAAGTTTTTCCGGCAGAGGTGGAAAGCGTTTTTCTGGAGATACCGAATGTCCGGGACGTTCTCATAACGGGCAGAAAAAATCCGATTACGGGCGAGATTGTCGCGGCAGAGGCCGTACTTGAAAAAGAGGAAGATATCAAATCTTTCAGAAAGCGGGCCGTAGCTCATTGCAGACAGAAGCTGCAGCCATATCAGATACCGCAGATCATTTCTGTTACAGATCGGAAACTGTCTAATGACCGATTTAAAAAAATAAGAAACGTGTAAAACAGGAGGTACATATGAATAACGGAAAAGTAGCGGTAGTCAGCGGAGGAAGCCGGGGACTCGGAAAATCGATTGTACAGGCGCTTTTGGATGAGGATTACAAAGTAGCCGCTTTCAGCCGCAGTGAATCTGATTTTATTAACACATTGAGAGAGAGTGAAAAGTACCGCGGCCGCTTTTATTGGGAAGCGGCGGATGCGGCGGATGATGCCGCCATGAAACAGTTTGTTCTTCAAGTATACCGCAAGTTTTCCAGAATAGACGGCTTGGTCAATAACGCCGGTTTGAACCTTGATCAGCTGCTGCCCCTGACCAATGATGAAGACATTGACCGCATCCTTAATCTGAATATCGGTTCAGTCATCAAGCTGACCCGAAATGTTTCCCGGGTCATGCTGAAACAAAATTCCGGATCAATCGTTAACATAAGCTCCATTATCGGCTCAAGAGGATTTAAAGGCACTTCTGTCTACAGCGCATCCAAAGCGGCTCTTGACGGCTTGACGAGAAGCCTGGCCAGAGAGCTCGGGTCCAAAGGAATCCGTGTCAATTCACTTGCGCCCGGTTTTGTGGACACCGATATGACGAAAAATATGCCGGAAAAACAAAAATCGCAGATTATCAGAAGGACGCCGATGGGGCGTTTAGGCGAAACAGACGATATGACCGGACTCGTTCGTTTCCTGCTTTCTCCTGAATCGTCCTTTATGACCGGACAGACAATGGCAATAGACGGCGGATTAACTTGTTAAAGCACAGAAAAATTCTTTTGTACAAGGGATGGTATCCTCATGAAATGTATTAACGAATTTTTAAGAACGGTAATAGCGCAAAAGCTGGGTGCCGAGGTGACCGAAGCAGAAGATAAAACCGCTTTTTTTACTCTTGGCGTGACGTCTCTCATCAGTGAAGAAATCATGACCATATTGCATAAAGAATTTACCGGCCTTTCTGAAACGCTGCTGTTTGAATATCCGAACATTGAGAAATTGAGTGAGTTTTTAAGTGCGCAGAAACGAAACCCCGAAAGCGTTCTTGAATTCAAAGAAACGGAGCCTGATACGGGAAGCCGGCAGGAAGAAGAATTGCTTCCTGTACAGGCGGCTGAAAAGGTGCCTGAACCGGGAACGGACAGGAGCTCTGATATTGCGGTTATCGGAATGAGCGGGATGTTTCCGAAAGCGGAAAACCAGCATGATTTTTGGAACAATTTAATGGAAAATAAAGATTGTGTCTCCGAAATCCCTGAGGACAGATGGGACAGCTCTTATTACTCGGAAGAGAAAACAGAAGAATACGCGTCATACAGTAAATGGGGAGGTTTTATTGATCATCCGGATCAATTTGACCCGCTGTTTTTTTCTGTTTCCCCGTGGGAAGCTGATTTAATGGACCCTCAGCAAAAATTGTATGTCACGTGCTGCTGGGAAGCAATGGAGGATGCCGGTTACGGGAACCCGGCGGCGAGGCCGACGGATCAAATCGGTGTATTCGCCGGAGTGACTTGGAATGAATATTCATTAATTGCACACGAAGAAGGTTTCCTCAAAGGTCAGTATAAAGGCCCCGGCTCCTTATATTGGGGCATTCCGAACCGGGTTTCTTATTTCCTTGATCTCCATGGGCCGAGCATCGCTGTTGATACGGCGTGTTCTTCATCGCTTGTCGCCGTCCATCAGGCTTGTCAGGCCATTATGTCGGGCGACTGTGAAATGGCGCTTGCCGGAGGCGTCAACCTCAGCTTACATCCGCAAAAATACATGTTTTTAAGCCAATCGCATTTCCTGTCTTCTGAAGGAAAATGCCGCAGTTTCGGTGAAGGCGGGGACGGTTACGTGCCCGGCGAAGGCGCGGGAGCCGTTTTATTAAAACCATTGAAAAAAGCGATTGCGGACAACGACCACATCTACGGTGTCATTAAGGGGTCCGCCACTAATCACGGCGGTAAAACGACCGGGTATACGGTGCCGAATCCGGAAGCGCACCGGGACCTGATTTTATCCGCTATAAACAGAGCCGCGGTAAGTCCGGCGGATATCAGCTACATTGAAGCTCACGGAACCGGCACAGCACTCGGCGATCCGATTGAGATACGCGGTCTGTCTATGGCATTTGATAAACAGACCGATGAGAAAAATTACTGCGGAATCGGCTCGGTGAAATCCAATATCGGACATTTGGAAGCGGCTGCAGGGATCGCCGGTTTAATCAAGGTGCTTTTAAGCATGAAACATGAAACGCTTCCCGCCAGTCTGCACTCCGAGGAACTGAACCGCAAGATTTCTTTTTCTGATTCGCCATTTTATGTCGTCCGAAACAACCGGCCGTGGCCGGCTGAAGGAGATAAACCGAGAATCGCCGCAATCAGTTCATTCGGCGCAGGAGGCTCTAATGCTCATCTGATCGTAGGTGCTTATCAGCCAAAACGGCAAGCGGACGGGAATACTGAGCAAAAACCGCATGCGGTCGTACTAAGCGCACATTCCGAACAACAGCTGAAAGAATATGCCGGGAAATTATGCTCTTTTCTTGCCCGATTGGAAAACCCGCCTTCTGCCGGGGGATACAGCCTGGAAAATATCGCTGCCACCCTATTGTCAGGCAGAGAGCCTTTCTCCTTCCGGCTTGCTGTCATTGCATCATCCCTTTCTGAGCTGAAACAGCGATTGAACAGATTTGTAAGCGGTCACAAAGACGGAAGGTATATTTACTTCGGAAAAGCGTCATCTGGGCGGCCGGACGTTTCAGGCCAATCCGTTTCAGATCCTGAGAAATTTGCCGCGCTGTGGGTGAAAGGCTTTCAAGATTGCAAAAAGCCGGAAACGCCGTATCAGAAAGTTCCGCTTCCTACGTATCCGTTTTTAAAGGAAACGTCCTGGCTGACCGATCAAAAAAAGCGGTATACAAAAAAGCCCCAAAAGACCAAAAGGCGTGAAGCGCTGCATCCTCTGCTTGATGAGAATGTTTCATCCGCCCGGAAAGGGACGTTTCAAAAGATATTTTCCAAGGATGAATATTTCTTTAAAGATCATTTAGTGAACGAAAAATATGTGCTTCCCGGAGTCTGTCATCTGGAAATGGCGGTATACGGCGCGGGATTGTGGGGAGAACGCCCGGTCGTCTCTCTTCAAAGTGTGTGGTACATGGAGCCGATTGTGACAGGGACAGACCCAACATCCGTCATGGTAGAGTTTGAAGCAGAAAAAGAGCGTATAAGCTATGTCATTAAAGAAAAAGGAGCGGCCGGCATCCTCTTTTCGCAAGGAGAAGTGATTTGTAAAGAAAAAGGAGCGCCTTTTGAGGCCCCGGTCTTTCAGCTCCCGGCGCCATTTACGGAGAGAACGGAGCCGAAAGACATCTATCACTCGTTCTCTGAGGCGGGAATCGTGCAAAAGGACAGTTTTCAGGTCATCCGCGAATTCTCTTATACAGAAAGGAAAGCACTGGCCAAATTAACGCTCCCGTCACACTTGGAAGCCGATTTTAAACAGTACATCCTACACCCGTCCTTAATGGATGGCGCTGTTCAAACTGCAATGGCGCATGTGCTGCAATTTCAAAAAGAGCCTGCGCTTATCGTACCGTTTTCCTTCGGAGAAATACAGCTGCTTGAACCGTTAGCGAAAACCGTATTTGTGCATGCGGAAGTAAAAGCGGCCTCCGTTCACCAATTTGATCTGCATATTTGTGATGAGCGCGGCGTGCTGTTGGCGGCAGTGAAAGATTTTATCATAAAAGAGGTGCAGGAAAGCGCCGGGTTTAACCAAAAAGCCGGCGTCACGCCGAAGAAAAGCCGTGAAACGGAATTGCTTATGACACCGGTTTGGAACACCGTCACCATTCCGGAAACCGGCATGTCTTTCATGCGTGAAGAAAAAATAATCGTCATCGGGGCCGGGCCTGATTTTCAGCAGGCTTTGAAAGAGATGTATTCCGATGTCCGTTTTCCGGACATCACTTCTTTGGACAGCGCGGAACAAATGGCTGAAACACTGAAAGCGCAAGGCTCTTTTCAACACATGATATGGGCGGCACCGGATCATCCCATTCCATCCGTTTATGATGCGGATACGGCCGGCGGACAGGAGCACGGGGTCATGCAGCTTTTCCGGCTGGTAAAAGCGCTTCTGCTTCTGAATTTTGACACGGAACAACTATCATTGACAATCTGCACGTTTCAAGCACAGCCGATTCATGAACATGATGAGGTCAATCCGAGTCATGCAAGCATACACGGATTAGCGGGATCGCTCGCAAAAGAATACACCAATTGGAGCATCCGGCCTCTTGATTTGGAATCTCAAAGGGGAGACCGGCATCTTCCTGATGTCTTTTCTTTACCGGCGGACCCCGAGGGAAATCCGTGGGTCTTTCGTGCAGGTCAGTGGCACCGCCAGCAATTGGCCGTCTGCCAGCATCATGCAGATGAGCCTTCGTTATACCGGCACGGCGGGGTTTATGTGATTATCGGCGGAGCAGGCGGAATAGGAGAAGTATGGACTGAATATATGATTCAGACCTATCAGGCGAAAATTGTCTGGATCGGGAGACGGAAAAAAGATACACAGATTGAAAGAAAGCTGAAAAGACTTGCGGCAATAGGTCCCGCACCGCAATATTTCAGCGCGGATGCTGCGGATTATGATTCTCTCAAGCGGGCGTATGACACCATTGTGAAGGAAAATGGACAGGTCCTCGGAATCATTCATTCCGCCATCGTGTTATCAGACAGAAGCTTTGCCAATATGGAAGAGGATCAGTTCCGCGCTTCACTTTCTGCAAAAACTGATGTCAGCTTGCAGATTGCCCGGGTAGCTGAAGGGGAACCCCTGGATTTCTTGCTGTTTTTCTCTTCGATGATGTCGTTTCAAAAAGCGCCGGGACAGAGCAATTATGCCGCCGGGTGCACGTTTAAAGACGCTTTTGCTAAGCGGATCTCACAGAAAGCGCCGTATGCCGTAAAAGTTGTCAATTGGGGCTTTTGGGGAAGTGTCGGCATTGTCGCTTCAGAACAATACCGGAAACGGATGGAGCGGGACGGAATCGCTTCTATTGAGGCGCCCGAAGCGATGAAAACGCTTGAAACCCTGCTTTCCGGACCTCATGACCAGCTGGCGCTGATCAAAACGACAGATCCGGTTTTTATGAAAGACGATCTGAAAGAACAAGTAACGGTTTATCCGGAAAAGATTCCTCCCGCACTCGGACAATTAGCGGTTAACATCATGCAGAATAACGAAGCTGAGCGGTTAAAAGCATCAAGTGTAATGAGCTGCATGAGAGAGATGGAGTCCCTCATTGAAAAAATGCTTGTATCAACCCTTTATGAGATGGGCGCAAGGCTTGATGAGACTTTGCCGTTATTTCAATCAGCTGCCGGCATAACGGAACAATACAGCAGATGGCTGAAAGAGAGCTTTGTCTTCCTGACTGAATTAGCGATTGCTCCGGAAAAAACGGATCTAGGGAAAATGTGGGAGGAATGGGAGCGGAAAAAAGAGACTTGGCTGCGCCAGAAAGACATGAGGGCGCATGTCAGATTGGCAGAAGAGACATTGCGTGTGCTTCCAGACATTTTAACCGGTAAGCTTCCGGCAACGGAAGTGATGTTCCCTGACTCCTCCTTCCGTCTTGTGGAAGGCATTTACCGCGATAATATCATTTCTGATTTTTTCAATGACAAGCTTGCTGACACATTGATTGCAGTTTTGCGGGAACGTCTGGAAAAAGACCCGCAGGCGAAAATCCGCATTTTAGAAATCGGGGCCGGAACGGGCGGGACGAGCGCCGCGGTCATGAGAAAATTGAAACCGTATGAAGCGCATATTGCCGAATATTGTTTCACGGATATTTCTAAAGCATTTCTTTTACATGCAGAAGACATATTCGGTCCGGAATATCCTTATGTCACTTATAAAATATTCAACGCTGAGCAGCCGGTATCAACAGAAGCGCCGGACATCGGCACGTATGACGCAGTGATCGCGACCAATGTGCTTCATGCGACAAAAAATATACGCTCTACGCTGCGCCATGCGAAAGCAATGCTGCAGAAAAACGGCCAGCTGTTTATAAATGAGATCAACAGCCGTACCATATTCAACCATGTGACGTTCGGCCTTCTTGAAGGCTGGTGGCTGTATGAAGATCATGATTTACGGATTCCGGGCTGTCCGGGGGTTGAGCCGGCCGGCTGGACGGAAGCGCTTTCGCTTGAAGGATTCGTCCATCCTCTGTTTCCGGCCGAAGCCGCACACGACTTAGGCCAGCAGATTATAGCGGCTGAAAGTGACGGAATGGTCAGGCTTGCCCTCCCGCAGGCGTCAGAAGAAAAACCGGAGCGCCGTCCGTATGACGCAGATGGTCTTTCGGATGATACCTTGCATTTCAGCTTGAGAGAAAAAAGCGTTGAACTGATGAAGAAGTTAATCGGTGAAGCGCTTAAAGTGCCGGCGCATCGTCTTTTATCCCATGAACCGTTAACCGCATACGGATTGGATTCCATACTGGTCGTCAGACTGACCAATGCGTTAAAAGACGTCTTCGGTTCTGTCAGCAGCACTTTGTTTTTTGAATATCAAACCATTGATGAGCTTGCTGATTACTTTCTGTCTTCCCGTAAAGAAGCGCTCGAGCGGCAATTAGGGAATGGACGGGCTCATTCCGATAACGCCGGACGGGTGGAGGTTCCCGCGGAAAGCGCCGCGCCGATTCCAAACGTAAGAGAACGGGGCATCACATATCTGACGGAATTAATAGGAAAAACGCTGAAGATTCCGAGCGGGAGAATGGATCCGTCGGTTTCCTTAACCGCATACGGTTTGGATTCTATTCTGGTCGTCACGCTCACAAATGCCTTTCGTAACGTGTTTGACCAAATGACCAGCACCCTCTTTTTTGAATATCAGACGATAGAAGAAATCGCGGATTACCTGCTTCTTTCTCAGCGGGGAGCATTTATGAAAGCGATGGGTGTGCGTGAGGAGCAGCTGTCTGATCACACAGATAACCTGAATGTAAAACAAAACAAGATTCCTCAAAACGAGGAAGGCAGCAGGACAAACGGAGATCCCTATATCCAGGATATCGCTGTCATCGGTCTGTCAGGCCGGTATCCGGGCGCCGATCACGTTGATGAGCTGTGGGAAAATGTAAAAGCCGGCAGGCATTCTATTACTGAAGTGCCGAAAGATCGCTGGGACTGGAAAACGTTTTATAACGAGGAACGCGGAAAATGGGGGTCCATTTATTCAAAATGGGGCGGTTTTCTCGATGACATTGATAAATTTGATCCGCTGTTTTTCCGTATATCTCCCGCGGAAGCTGAAAGGATGGATCCGCAGGAAAGGTTGTTTCTGCAGACTGCTTATTCAAGCATTGAAGATGCGGGGTACACCCCGGCCACGCTTTGTGACAGCCGGAAAATCGGAGTCTTTGTCGGTGTGATGAACAGCAATTACCCGACAGTTCCCAGCGACTGGTCTATCGCAAACAGAGTATCGTTTTTGTTCAATTTTCAAGGGCCGAGTATGGCTGTGGATACAGCATGCTCTTCTTCTTTAACAGCTGTCCATCTCGCCGCAGAAAGCCTGCGGAGCGGAATGAGTGAAACAGCGATTGCCGGCGGAGTCAATCTTATCGTTGATCCGGCCCACTATGAGCGGCTGTCCGCTTTTTCAATGCTGTCTCCCGGTGATAAATGCAAATCTTTCGGAGACAGTGCGGACGGTTTTGTTGACGGTGAAGGAGTAGGGGCGATTGTGTTAAAGCCGCTTGCTCAAGCGGAGAAAGACGGCGATCATATTTACGGTGTTATCAAAGGAAGCATGCTGAACGCAGCAGGCAGGACAAACGCTTATATGGTGCCGAATCCGAAAGCGCAGTTTGATCTGATCGCAGAGACGTTAAAACGGACAGACATTCACCCGAGAACGGTCAGTTACTTGGAAGCCCACGGAACGGGCACTGCGCTCGGTGATCCGATTGAAATCGACGGGTTAACGAAAGCTTTTCGCCTGACAACAGAAGACAGTCAGTTTTGTTCCATCGGTTCAATTAAATCAAATATCGGACATTTAGAAAGCGCTGCCGGGATTGCGGGGATCACCAAACTGCTTTTGCAATTGAAACATAAGAGGATTGCCCCTTCATTGCATGCGGCGGAATTGAATCCGAATATTGAGTTTGAGCACACTCCGTTTTTCGTACAGCAAAAAGAAACGGAATGGAAACGCCCTGTCTTGAATATCACGGGTGAAATGAAGGAATATCCGCGAATTGCCGGTATTTCCTCGTTTGGAGCAGGAGGTTCAAACGCACATGTCATCATTCAGGAATATGTGCCGTCTGACAGCCTGAAACCAATGGAAAACGCGTCTGTTTCTCCGCAAAAACCGGCTGTTATTATTTTATCAGCGCGAAATGAGCAGCAATTGACAGAGCGCGCCCGCCAGCTTCTGGATGATGTCATAAGAAAAAAACGTTCTGACGGGGATTTGACCAAGATCGCTTACACGCTTCAGGCGGGAAGAGAACCGATGGCTGAGCGGCTTGCATTTACGGCCGAGTCGATAGAAGAACTGAAAATGAAGCTTATGAGTTTCTCAAACGATCATAATATCGAACATGCTCATATCTGGCGGGGCAGGACAGCCAAACATCATTCATTGGCGGCTTCGCTCACTTCTGATGAAGATATGGCGCTTACCATAAATGCCTGGCTGAAAAAAGGGAAATACGCAAAGCTGCTTGACCTTTGGGTTAAAGGACTTGACGTCGATTGGTCAGCTCTTTATCAGCGTAACCCGGGCCGCATCAGTCTCCCGGCCTACCCTTTTGCCAAAGACCGATATTGGGTCACAAAAGCTGATGTGTCACTTGATAAAACAGGCTCTGCGGAAAGTGAGAAAGCAGCCAGACTTCACCCGCTGCTCCATGCGAATACATCGACCTTTACCGCCCAACGCTTTACTTCTGTTTTTTCAGGGCGTGAACCGTTTTTTGCCGATCATATCGTCAATGGAAAACCGGTGCTTCCGGGCGCGGCTGCTTTAGAAATGGCCCGGGCCGCCGTTACGCTTGCCGCTGAAGACTTGCCGGGCGGGAAAGCGGGTGTCCGGCTCAAACAGATCGTTTGGCTCCGTCCGGTGACGGCGCTTTCTGAAGGAGTGACGCTTCATGTAAAGCTTCAGCCGGAAGAAAACGGAGACATCGCTTTTGAAGCGTATGCCGAAGGAGAAGAGCCGCTTGTCTTTTTCCAGGGAAAGGCTGTGCTCGAAGAGACGGAGCGTGCTCCGGTACTCGATGTGGAAGCGGTTCAGGCGCGCTGCTGTGGCCGGCGCATGTCAAAGGCTGAGTGCTATGAAGCATTCGACAGCCTCGGCATCACCTACGGACCGTCTCATCAGGCGCTTGACGCCGTCTATGCCGGGAGCGGAGAAGTGCTCGCGAAGCTCACTCTTCCGCCGTCCGCCCGCGAAGAAAAGGAGCCGTTCATCCTGCATCCGAGCATGCTGGACGCCGCCCTTCAGGCTTCTATCGGTCTCGTGCTCTCAGACGGTTCCGCGTCCGGACGGCCGTTCCTGCCGTTTGCCCTGCAGGATATGCAGGTGTTTTCTCCGTGCCGGGAGACGATGTGGGCGGTGCTTTCCTCAGCGGACGGCGCCTATCATATTGAGCTGTGTGATGAAAACGGCGCGGTATGTGTCCGATTGACGGGACTCACCGCCCGTTTTCTGGAAGAGGAAACGGAGGAAAAACCGCTCTTGCTTCAGCCAAAGTGGCAGGAAAAACCGCCGGGTGAAGGCGGACAAGAAGAGTCTTTCAGATACGTGACGCTGTATTGCGGAATGAATGCGGAGGACATAAGCGGCGCCGTATGTGCGGCTGACGGCGAAGGTCCGATTGAAGACCGTTATGACGCCTGCGCGGCGGAGCTGTCAGCGATCGTCACGCGTCTTATCAAAGAAAAACAGAAGAAAAAAACGCTGATCCAGCTTCTTGTCCCCGACAGGGGGGAAGACAATGTATTGGCGGGGCTGGCCGCTTTTCTGAAAACGGCTCATCTTGAACATCCGAAGCTGTACGGCCAAGTCATCCAAGCCGATCCGGACGAGTCAGCATCATCGCTTCTTGCCAAACTGAAAGAAAACCGGGCGCATCCTGAACAAGCGGAAATCCGTTATGAAGACGGCAAACGTCTCGTCAGAAACTGGCGTCATCTGCCGGCCTCTCAAAGCTGCGCCGTTCCGTGGAAAGACGAAGGGGTTTACCTCCTCACCGGGGGAGCGGGCGGCATCGGACTGATTTTCGCTGAAGAAATAGCCTCCCGCGTCAAAAACGCCGTCCTCGTATTAACGGGAAGGGCGGAAGCGCTTGATGAAGACCGCTCCGCCCGCTTACAGCGCTTGGAAGCGTCGGGTGCCCGCGTATTGTATCAACCGGTTGACGTGACAGACAGGGCGGCGGTCATCGCCCTCGTCCGCGGCATACAGGAGGAGCACGGAACACTCGACGGGATCATTCACAGCGCCGGCGTGATCGCTGACAACTACATTCTGAACCAGACAGAAAACGAACGGAAGACCGTCATGGCGCCGAAAGTGAAAGGGCTTATCAATCTTGATGAAGCAGCGAAAGATGTGCGGCTGGACTTTTTCATTCTGTTTTCTTCCTTGGCGGGAGGCATGGGAAATCCGGGGCAGGCCGGTTATGCGGCAGCCAACGCATTTATGGATGTTTATGCAGCCCGCCGAAACCGTCTCGTGCGAGACAACAAGCGGAGCGGGCAGACCCTGTCCGTCAACTGGCCGCTTTGGGAAGAAGGCGGTATGCGCGTGGACAAAGAGACCGAACGGCTGATGTATGAACAGACCGGAATGAAAGCCATGCGATCGGCCTCAGGCATCCAAGCGCTTTATTCCGCTTTTGCCTCCGGAGAACACCAGGTCATGGTGGCAGAGGGCGACGAAAAACGGATTCGAAAAAACCTGATGCCTGAAGCGCCGGAACCGTCCCGCAGCATTCATGTGTCAAGGAAGACGCACGTCCATCTGCCAAATAAAGTACAAGCAGAACTCAAACATATGATATCAGGCATTCTGAAGGTGAAAGAAGAAGAAATAGATGCTGAATCAGAGATGAGAGATTATGGCTTTGATTCGGTTTCATTCACGCAGTTTGCAAATGAACTAAATAAAATGTATGGGCTTGAACTGACACCGGCCGTGTTTTTTGAATACCCGACAGTCTTTCGTTTTGCCCAATTCTTGCTGGCGGAACATCCGGATACATTCGGCTCACAGGCAGAAACAGAAACGGAGAAACCGGTTGTGCGTAAAAAAATGAAGACGGAGCCATTCTCGATTCCGTCCCGCCTTCCTAAAACAAAAACCGCAGCTGCACCTGAAGAGCCCGTGGCGATAATCGGAATCAGCTGTGCATTTCCAATGGCTGAAAATCCGGAAATGTTTTGGGAGAATTTAGCCGGAGAAAAGGACTGCATTTCTGAAATACCGCCGGAGCGCTGGGACTGGAGACAGTATTACGGAGATCCGCAGAAAGATAAAAATGCGAGCAATGTAAAGTGGGGCGGCTTCATTGATGAAACCGCTCAATTTGATCCTTTATTTTTCGGTATTTCTCCGCATGAAGCCGAAATGATGGATCCTCAGCAAAGACTTTTAATGATGCATGTATGGAAAGCGATTGAAGATGCCGGCTGCTCTGCCAAAAGCCTGTCAGGTACAAATACAGGCATTTTTGCAGGCACGACAAACAGCGGTTACGCTCAGGAAGCTTCAAAGTTCCATATAGAGATTGAGGGTTCTTCCGCCGCCGGAACGGTTCCGTCAATCGGTCCGAACCGCATGAGCTATTTTCTGAATATACATGGGCCGAGCGAACCGATTGAAACCGCCTGTTCAAGCTCATTGGTCGCTGTTCACCGTGCGGTCAGGGCAATTCAGGCCGGAGACTGCAGCATCGCGATTGCAGGAGGCGTCAATGCTATTGTGTCGCCGGATATGCATATCAGCTTTAATAAAGCGGGAATGCTCAGTGAAGACGGGCGCTGCAAAACATTTTCCGATCAAGCGGACGGGTATGTCAGAGCTGAAGGTGCCGGCATGATTGTTTTGAAAACATTATCCGATGCGGAACGTGACGGCGACCGTATTTATGCCGTTATTCGCGGAACGGCGGAAAATCATGGCGGAAGGGCGGCTTCTCTTACATCGCCGAATCCGAAAGCACAGACAGAAGTCATGATAAAAGCTTATCAGCAAGCGAACATCGACCCCCGTACAGTGAGTTATATTGAAGCCCACGGCACGGGAACGGCGCTCGGAGATCCGATAGAAATCAACGGACTCAAAGCGGCTTTTGCAGCGCTTTATCAGAAAGCCGGAGTAACGGCACCCGATCAGCCTCATTGCGGCCTCGGTTCCGTCAAAACGAATATCGGCCACACAGAGCTTGCCGCCGGCATGGCCGGTCTTTTAAAAATTATTTTGCAGATGCAGCACAAAACGCTCGTTAAAAGTCTGCATTGTGAAACCGTTAATCCGTATATCAGCCTCGACGGCAGCCCGTTTTATTTCGTCCGCGACACTCAGCCGTGGAAAGCGGCGACTGATGAGAGCGGAAATGAACTGCCGCGGAGAGCGGGTGTCAGCTCGTTCGGATTTGGCGGTGTCAACGCTCATGTCGTGCTCGAAGAATATGTTTCTCCTGTTGAAGAGAAACAATGGACGGCCGGTGAACTTCAGCCGTCCTTATTCATTCTCTCGGCAAAGACGGCGGAACAGCTGAAGGAACGTGCGGAACAGCTGCGCAGATATTTGGAAAAGTCACATTCAGCTGACGGAGCTCTTGCGGGTATCGCTTATACGCTTCAGCTTGGCCGGGATGAAATGGAAGAGCGCCTTGCCGTCATTGCTGAAACAAAAGAAGAGCTTACGAACGCGCTGAATGATTTCCTCAGCGGCAAGGAAACGGGGCAGAATTTCTTTACAGGCCGGAACAAAGCGATGAAACAGCTGTTTACAGAGATGACGGACAACGCAGAAATGAGCGGGACCGTAGATCAATGGATTGAAGCAGGAAAGTATGCAATGCTTGCAAAATTATGGGTGCAAGGTTTACATGTCGACTGGAATAAATTATATCCGGACGAAAGGCCAAAAAAAGTCAGCCTGCCCGTCTATCCTTTTGCGAAAACACATTGCTGGATACCGCACAGTGCGCAGCATATAAGGCACCGGGAGACTTACGAGACTGATACGTCCCCGCTTGAGACTTATGAGCGCCTGCTTGATGAATTGGAGAAAAACGAAATAAGCATAGAAGCCGCTGTAAAAAGAACGATCGGTTTTTACAGGGATTAGCGTAATGGAGGAAACCATATGAAAGAGTTTCTGCACCGGGTTTTTTCTGACGTCAAAAATAAAAAAATGACAAAACAGGATGCGATCGGCATTTTGCGCGATTATGATATGCGGATGGGACTTCGCCAAGCGGCTTCCCTTCATCCGCTTGCTCAGCAGCATATTTCCAATGAAACGGGACAGGGATTCTCGGCAGCTTTCAGCGGCCGGGAATTTTTTCTCGCTGATGTTTCTTTACAGCATAAAAAGCTTATGCCTGGAGAACTTCTTTTGGAAATGGCGAGAGCTGCGGCTGTTTTGACAGTAAAGGAGACTGCGGCTGTCCGGCTGAGGAATATTGTGTGGTCAAAGCCCATTCTGACTGAGGCTGAGCCGTTCCATATCGAAATCAGGCTGATACCCGCAGAGGGTGAAGCCAAAAGGTTTGAGATTTATAATCCATTTTCTGCCGATTCCAGTCATCATGATGTGTACAGCCAAGGGACGATTCAGCCAGTTGATGCTCCGCCTGGCATGCTGGATATCAGCCGCTTGAAGGAAAACAGCGGTTCCCTGATGGATCAGCAGCAAATTGAAGCCATCACTCAGAACGATACTGTTCAATACAGTGAGCACATGAAAGGAATTGAGCGTATTTACGCCTCAGCAGGACGGATGCTGGCAGACATATCAATTCCATTGACAAACCAAAAAGAATCCTCCCGATTCGGCCTCCCTCCCTGTGTGATACAAAGTGTGACAGAGGCATGCGCGCTGCTTGGCGGCAAAGAATATAAAACGCTCGCCCCGGTTTCATTGGACGAGCTTTTGTTTTATGAATCTTGTCCTGACAGGGTATGGGCCGAGATACAAGAGAAGGCGGGGAGCTTTTATATTGATTTATGTGACGAAGAAGGAAAAATATGGGCTTCCCTGTCGGGGTTGAAGCTGCAGCCTGTCATCAAGGCGGGCGCTCCCGAAAAAACCAATGCCGAACACCACAGTGAACGTTTGTATGAACAAACGCTTCTTCAGCTCAAAACGCTTTTTGCCCTGACTACAAAAATGGCTGTTTCCAACATAGACACTGAAGAGCCGCTGGAAACCTACGGAATCGACTCAGTTACTGTGACGAAATTGAACCGCGAATTGTCTCTGCTTTTCGGTGACCTTTCCAAAACGGTTTTTTACGAATATAAGACACTGGGCTCCCTGGCAGCTCACTTTGTCACGGATTATCCAAAAGAATGCCGAAAATGGACAAATGATGATGAGCACCGTTCAGGCATATCAGAACAGGTTTTGGCAAATGAAGATTTTCCGGTGCTTCCGTCGTTTATCAAGCGAAAGAAACGGCCTTCTTTTTCCAATGAGAACCAGACAAAAGAAGGGATTGCGATTATCGGAGTCAGCGGATGTTATCCGCAAGCTGAAACACTTGAAGAGTACTGGGATAACTTGGCAGCCGGAAAAGACTGTGTGACGGAAATTCCCGAAGAGCGGTGGGAAAAGGACAAATACTATAACCCTGATCCCGAAGCGGCCGTGAAAGCAGGGAAAAGTTACAGTAAGCGGGGCGGGTTTCTGAAAGATGCCGCTTTCTTTGATCCGCTGTTTTTTCAAATTTCACCCCGTGATGCTTTGAATATGGACCCGCAGGAGCGTCTCTTTATTGAAATGTGCTGGCAAGTACTGGAGGATGCCGGTTATACGAAGGAACAGCTTGAGAATCTGTATAACGGCCGGGTCGGCGTTTTTGCTGGCATTACGAAAAACGGGTACGGAATGTACTGGAAAAACGGCGGCACCCTGCAGCCGAAAACGTCGTTCAGTTCAGCGGCCAACAGAGTTTCCTATTTTCTTAATCTGAAAGGGCCGAGCATGCCGGTTGATACGATGTGCTCGTCTTCGCTGACTGCAATTCATGAAGCGTGTGAAAACATCCTTCGCGGCGAATGTGACATGGCGATTGCCGGCGGTGTGAATGTGTATACGCATCCTTCGGCTTATGCGGAGCTCAGCGCCTATCGAATGCTTTCAAAAGACGGAACGTGCAAAAGTTTCGGTGAAGGCGGAGACGGATTTGTTCCCGGTGAAGGCGTCGGGGCCGTGCTGTTAAAGCCGCTGTCAAAAGCGATGGCTGATAAGGACCATATTTACGGGGTGATTCGCGGCACTCATATCAATCACGGCGGCAGAACAAACGGGTATACAGTGCCGAGTCCGAGCGCCCAGGCTGACGTGATTTACGGCGCGCTTGAAAAATCAGGAATACATCCGCGGATGATCAGCTGTATCGAAGCCCACGGCACGGGTACTGAACTAGGAGATCCGATCGAGATTGACGGTTTGACCCGCGCATTTCAAACGAAAACGCCAGATAAAGGCTTTTGCGCCATCAGCTCAGTTAAATCCAATATCGGGCATTTAGAAGCCGCAGCAGGCATTGCCGGTGTAACGAAACTGCTGCTCCAGTTTCAAAAACGCAAGCTGGCCCCCTCTTTACATTGCCGGAAATTGAATCCGAATATTGCATTCGACCGGACGCCGTTTGTGGTGCAGCGTGAATTGGCAGACTGGAAACGGCCGGTCATTGAGGAAAACGGAGCGCAGAAAGAGATTTCGAGAATCGCGGGAATCTCTTCTTTTGGCGCGGGCGGGGCAAATGCCCACATATTGATAGAAGAATATATTGAACCTGATAGGGAGATTTCTGAGCCATTCACAGATGAAGACCCCGCAGTCATTTTATTATCCGCCAAACAGGAGGCCAGCCTGAAGCGGCGGGCGCAGCAGCTTCTTCAAGCGATCAGAAAAAATGACGTCACAGACCGCAGCCTCCGGGATGCGGCTTACACCCTTCAAACCGGAAGAGAAGCGATGGAAGAACGTGCGGCGTTTATTGTGACGTCGACGGAGCAGTTAGCGGAAAAACTGCAGCGTTTTATTGACGGCGGGACAGACGGCTGCTTCAGGGGAAAAAGCAAACAGTATAAAGACATTCTAGCCGTTTTTAAGGATGAAGATATGCAGGAAGCCGTCCGTAAATGGATGAAAAGAAAAAAAATCGCGAAGCTTCTGGAACTTTGGGTAAAAGGGCTGAAGATTGATTGGTCAGAGCTTTATAACAGCAGCCTGCCGCACCGCATCAGCCTTCCCGGTTATCCATTTATAAAGGATCGTTATTGGCCGGACGATGCAGCGCCGGACAATGTTCGTGATGCCGAAACACATGCTGAAACATTTCGTGAAATCCGCTTTTTACAGAAAAGCTGGGCAGAAAGCAGCCGTGTTCCGGCTAAGGAAGTGCGGGGCGTCATCGGAATAGCTGCTGATCACCAGACAGGAAATTTGGCCGTTGAGCTGTCCCGTTATTTCCACGAGTCTGAAATCATTGACGCTGCATCATCGGAAATATCCGGGGACGCGGCCCGGTTTGGCGGTCTGATTGATGTGACCGGATGCGGGATGGAAATCAAGCATGATGACGGCTGGATTCATCGTCTGCAGTCTCTCATTGACAACAGAAACCGCGGCCGAAAGCTTCAGCTGCTTTGTGTGACAAAGGGGCTTGAACCTTTTGCAAATGAAACGATAAATCTCTCAGGTGCAAAAAAGGCCGGATTGTACCGGATGCTCCAAAGTGAGTATAAGGATATCCGCTCGCGGCATATGGATGCAGAACGGACTGCTGAAGCTCCTGAGCTGGCAAACCAGATCGCAGAGGAGTTTTTTCGCGATTCTGAAGACATCGAAGTGTGTTACCGAAACGGTGTGCGCTATCATGCGCGGTTAAAGGAAACAAACAGCTTAGCTGAAAAAGAATTTTCATTTCCGAAAGACCATGTGCTCTGGATCACCGGAGGGACCCGGGGACTCGGATATTTATTCGCCCGGCATTTTGCCGAACGTTACGGAGTCACGAAACTCGTGCTTACCGGAAAAGAAACAATGCCTCCGAAAGCGGAGTGGGATGACCATACCAAACGGAATTCCCCGTTTTCCGATAAAGTGAGGAGAATCAGAGAGCTCGAACAAAAAGGTGTCCAAACGGAAGTGCTGTCTGTATCTTCCGGCCCTGAATATGAGCAGGCCGTCAGCCGGGTGAAAGAGAAGATGGGGCCGATAGGAGGCGTGATACACGCAGCGGGAGCCGTAGATCTCGATCATCCCGCCTTTATCCGCAAAACAAAAGAGCAGATGATGCCCGTGCTTGAACCTAAAACAGACGGACTGGACCTTTTGTATCAAGCGCTGCACAAGGAGCCTCTCCGGTTTTTTGCGCTGTTTTCTTCAGTGTCCGGCGTGATGCCGGAATTAGGAGCGGGACAAAGCGATTATGCCATGGCTAACGCCTATATGGATTATTTTGCGGCCGCAAAAGGTTTTCCGGTGCTGAGCATCCAATGGCCGAGCTGGAAAGAAACGGGTATGGGCGAATCAAAAAGCCGGGTCTATCAGAAAAGCGGTTTAAAGAGCATCACTGACAGAGAAGGACTGAGCCTGTTTGATGCCATTATGGCAGGCGATTGCGGATCTGTTATTATGCCGGCCGTCATTCACCCTGAAAAATGGGAGCCTGACCGTCTGCTGCTTTCATCCGGGCTTACTGAAACAAAGCAGCAGGAACAGGCCGATACAGAAAGCATTGAGGAATGGCTGACGGGCATTTGCTGCCGGGAATTAAGACTGGAGCCGTCAAGATTTGAATCTGATACACCTTTTCAAGATTACGGAGCCGATTCCATCATGCTTGCCCAAGTGTCCAGAGCGATCGGAAAGAGGATCAAAGCTGACCTTGACCCGGCGGTGCTGTATGAATACCCTACGGTTGCTGCGCTGGCGGGATGGCTTGAAACAGCATATCCGGAAATCAAAGCTACCGTTTCAAAACCGATGCAGCCTGTAATCCCGTACGTTCCCAAACAAACAGCAGCCGCTGTCATTCAGCCTTCCGGAGCTCCAGCGGCGCAAGACATCGCTGTTGTCGGAATGTCCTGCCGTTTTCCGGGAGCTGAATCAATTGAAGCTTATTGGAAGCTGCTGTCTGAAGGAACGTCGGCCATTCAAAGGGTGCCGAAAGAACGCTGGAAAACGGAGAAGGCGGATTATGCGGGCCTTTTAAAAAATGTAACGCATTTTGACCCGGAGTTTTTCCTTATTCCCGAAGAAGACATCAAGGCAATGGATATCCAGTCCTTTCTTATATTAGAAGAGGCGCTCCATCTGTTCAGAGACAGCGGTTACTCTTTACAAGAAATGAAAGGCAGGTCAGCCGGTGTTTATTTAGGAGGACGCGGCGGCAGTATGCCTGACGAAAACCGTCTGAAGCATGCAAAAAATCCGATAGTCGCCGCCGGCCCGAATTACTTAGCGGCCAATCTTTCTCAATTCTTTGATTTGAAGGGGCCGAGTCTCGTTTTGGATACGGCCTGTTCTTCAGCGCTTGTCGGTATGAATATGGCGATACAGGCGCTTTCTTGCGGTGAAATCGACTCAGCGGTGGTCGGGGGAGTCAGTCTGTTGGAATCCGGTCAAACCCACCGGATGTTCGAACTTCGCAATCTGTTAAGCGAAGAGCCTGCGTTTCATATTTTTGACCGCCGCACCGGCGGCATCGTATTGGGAGAAGGCGTCGGAATGGTGTATTTAAAAACAGCGGCCCAAGCTGTAAAAGACGGGGACCGGATTCATGCGGTCATTAAAGGCATTTCCGTAAACAATGACGGCAGAACCGCGGGGCCTGCCACACCGAATATACAGGCGCAAAAAGAAGTGATGGCCAAGGCGCTTGCCAAAAGCGGCAGAAAAGCGGAGGATATCAGCTACATTGAAGCAAACGGTTCAGGCTCTGAAGTAACAGACCTTTTGGAACTGAGGGCGATTGAAGCGGTGTACCGTATGCAAAACAGCGCGCCTTGCGAATTGGGGTCGATGAAGCCGAATATCGGACACCCGTTATGCGCTGAAGGGATTGCCGGATTCATTAAAACAGTGCTTATGCTCTCGCGCCGAATGCGTGTGCCTTTCCTTTCGGGCAAAGAGCCGATGACGCATTACGATTTGTCCGCCTCGCCGTTTTATTTTTCGCACGCTCTGCGTGAATGGACGGATTCACCGCGGATTGCCGCCGTCAGCAGCTTCGCTGACGGAGGGACGAATGCCCATGTCATAGTGGAAGCTTGGGAGCAAAAGGCGTATACCCCGGTTAGAAAGCCTTTGCCGAGACAGGAATTAAAACGCCGGCCCATTCGTCCGGACAAAGCCGAAAGCCTGCATGAAAGCGCACATAAGTCCCGCCCGAATACGTTTTGGAAACAAATGAAGACTTACTGATTGCGCTGAAAATTGAACGTCGATATGGAGGAAGTTCATATGCAAGAGCAGCTTCTTATTAACAATCAGCACCCCGTTCTGAAACATCATAAAGCCTATGGAAAGGAACTGCTGCCGGGTCTGGCTTATATTGACCTGATCTATCAGACTTTCAGAGAAAACGGTTTTTTTCATGCCGGCCTTGAACTCAGGCACTTATCGATTTTTCACCCTTTAGCTCCTGAACAGGGAGAATCAATCCTGCTTTCCGTTGATTGTACAGTGAGCGGCGAAGGGCAGTGGAAGGTGGAGGTGAAAGGGCAAAAACAAGGTGACGAAGCAGCAGGGACAAAGGTATATGCCGCGGCGCACATGCATTCCGTCAAGCCCGCCGGCTTCCAAGAGAGCGTCCGGATGGATGCCGTAAAACAAACGGCGGCAGAAATACCGCTTGAGGACATTTACGCGGAATGCAGGGATCAAGAACTGGTTCATTCAGGAATGATGAAAGGCTGCGGAAGCGTCTACCAAACTGAAAAAGAGATTTATATTGATCTGTCGGTGCAAAAGGATCAGCTGGAACATGCAGAAGAGGCGATGTTTCATCCCGCATTGATAGATGCGAGCAGCATCGGCTCCAATGTATATCTCGCTCCTTTGACGAGAGAGGAGGGGCAATTATTTCTGCCGCTGTTTTATGAATCGTTTTATTGCGCCGAATTGCTGCAGACGACATGTATCACCAAGATAAAAAAAGAATCCGTCACCCGTAAGAAAGATCTCGTTTACGTAACAATGGAGTTTTTCAATGAGGAAGGCAGAAAAGTCGGCGAACTGAAAAACTTCGCCAATAAACTGGTGAGGGACCCGGAACTGATCAATCAGAAACGGCAAAAGAAAGAACCTGACGGGCGGAATGCCGTCCCGGATCCGCAAGCGGAACCCCGCTCTGCGGAGGCTTCCGCCGGCCTTACTGAACAGTGCATCGTTTATTTAAAAGAATTGCTTGCCGCCCGATTGAACAAACCTGTGAAAGAGATTGACCCGGATATCGGCTACTATGAAATGGGGCTGGATTCTCCGGGGCTGTTGGACATGGTAAAGGAAATTGAACGGAAAATCGGAACGCAGCTTCTGCCGACGCTGTTATTTGAATACACGACAATCACGGAATTGGCAGGGTATTTGTGCGAACATTACGGAGCCGGTTTCGGCCATGCTCAAAGCGGACATTCAAATGCTGAACCTTTGCACCGGGAAAAAAAGAGGACGACCCAAATCCGCGTGAAAAAATCGGCGTCAGCCGGAACGCAGAATGGAGATATTGCCATCGTCGGGATGGCGGGACGGTACCCCGGCGCCAAAAATCTTCGTGAATTCTGGGCAAATTTAAAAAATGGAGAAAACAGCGTAACGGAAGTGCCTCGTTCCCGCTGGGATACGAGGAAATATGAGCATTTGCGATCGCCGTCCGGCAAGCCGATTTCCAAATGGGGCGGTTTTATAGACGATCCGGATTGTTTTGATGCGAAATTTTTCCGGATTTCTCCGCGGGAGGCAGAAGCTAAAGATCCGCAAGAACGATTGTTTTTAGAAACATGCTGGGAAACGATTGAGGATGCGGGCTACACCCCGGAAACAATCGTTCAGCCGAAAGGGCCGAATAAGAGAATGAACGTCGGTGTGTTTGCCGGGGTGATGCATATGGATTATTCTCTCGTCGGCGCTGAAGCTGCAGCCAAAGGGCTGGTCTTTCCTTATCCCTTGAACTATGCGCCGATCGCAAACCGGGTTTCATATTTTTGCAATTTTCACGGGCCGAGCATGGCGGTTGACACGGTGTGTTCGTCATCTCTGACGGCCGTCCATATGGCGGCGGAAAGTCTGAGACGCGGTGAATGTGAAGCAGCTCTTGCCGGGGGCGTCAATTTATCATTGCACCCGACAAAATATATCACATACGGCTTGATGGATATGCATTCGAGTGACGGGCTGTGCCGCACGTTCGGCGAAGGCGGCACAGGCTATGTCTCAGCTGACGGCATCGGGGCCGTGCTGCTGAAGCCGCTTCACAAAGCCGAAGAAGATAAGGATCATATTTATGCGGTGATAAAAGGCAGCGCCGTCAATCACGTGGGAACCGTCAGCGGGATTACCGTGCCGAGCCCCGTGGCGCAGGGGGATATGATAGCTGAATGCTTTGAAAAAACGGGGATCGATCCCCGGACGATTTCTTATGTGGAAGCGCATGGAACCGGAACTTCTTTAGGAGATCCGATTGAAATACAAGGTCTTGTTAAAGCTTACCGCACGTTTACGGAGGATCGGCAATTTTGTGCGATCGGTTCCGTTAAATCGAATATCGGACATGCGGAATCAGCCGCCGGGATCAGCGGGCTTCATAAAACGGTTTTGCAGCTGTTTCACAAAACGCTTGTCCCTTCTTTGCACTCAGAGACGATTAATCCGTATCTTCGTTTAGAGGACTCGCCATTTTACGTGCAGCAAAAAACCGAGTCATGGAAAAAGCCGGCGTATACAGAGAACGGCAGTAAACATTCCTGTCCGAGACGCGCAGGCATCAGTTCATTCGGGGCGACGGGTTCAAACGTTCATCTCATTTTAGAAGAGTACAGGCCTAAAAACGCCGGCATTACGGAGAATCAAGAGAGACCGTATATCGTGCCTCTATCAGCGAAAAATCCGGAGCGGCTGAAGGAATACGCTGCCCGCCTGCTGATATTTCTCAAAGATAAAGCGCTTGAAGGAAGCGGTCCGCTTCATAACAAAATAGATACAATGCAAAATCAGCTGGAAAATGCGTTGCGGGGTGTTCTGGCGGAAGTTCTGCATGTAGCGGCCGGCTCGGTAGATGGTGAACACGATTGGAAGGAATTCGGCTTGGATGTCATGCAGCTGACTCAGTTTTCTGAGCTGATGACGGATCAATATGAGCTGGAAATAGACATGACTGATCTCATACAGCATACTTCCGTCCGGACTTTAGCAGAATGTCTTACAAAAGATGAGAAACATAAGAATATTCTTTCCGGTCTTTTCGGTCAGTCCGGCTTAGATAAGCAGCCTGATGAACCTTTTTCCCTGCGGTCACTGGCGTATACGCTGCAAACGGGACGGCTGGCAATGGAAGAACGGCTTGTTTTTTTAGTGAACGATCAAGCGGACCTGATCAGGAAATTAACCGAATTTACAGAACGAAAACGGCAGATTGACGGCTGCTTTCAAGGGCGGTCTGGTAGCGGAACGGAAATCAGGGGTTTCCTGAATGATGATCAGGATACGGAGGAGCTGATCCGAAAATGGATGGACAGCGGCACTTACAAAAAACTTGCGGAGCTGTGGTCAAAAGGATTTGAGATAGACTGGACGCGGCTGTATCAGGAGGAGAAACCGCGCAGGATGAGTCTGCCGACGTATCCGTTTGCAAAGGAACAATATTGGATACCGGAGCCCGATCATCCCGTTACTTCCGTAAATACAGAAAGCAGGCTTCACCCGCTGCTTCACCGCAATACATCAGATTTGTTAGAACAAAAATTCAGCACGGTACTGAACGGAGATGAATTCTTCTTAGCCGATCATATCGTCCAAAACAAGCGTGTTCTCCCCGGGGCGGCTTATCTTGAAATGGCGAGAGCCGCGGCTGAACTGGCTGCCGCGCCGTTAGCCGCTGAATACACGGCTAAAACCGGCATTTCGCTGCGGTATATCAGCTGGATACGCCAGGCCGTTCATAAAAAAGAGCCGCTGCGAATGACGACAGGGCTTTCCTTGGAGGATAACGGCAATGTTTCATTTCAAGTGTACAGCAATGAAAACGATTCAGACATTTATTGTGAAGGCAGTGCTGTGATTGAGCCGCTGTCTGAGGCGCCGGTCTTGCATATTGAACAGCTGAAAGCGCGATGCCGCAAAAAAGTGCTGTCAAAAGAAGACTGCTATGCGGCGTTTGCAAAGGCGGAAATTGTATACGGACCTTCACATCAAGGAATTGATCACATTTATCGCGGGGAAAAAGCAGCCTTGGCTAAATTGGTGCTCCCTGCTTCCGTTTCTGATGAGGCCGAACAGTTTGTGCTCCATCCTAGTCTGATTGATTCCGCTTTTCAGGCGGCCATCGGCGTTATGAATGAAGATCAAGCGGGTTATCCGGAGCAGCCGTTAATGCCTTTTGAATTACATGAACTGACCGTTTTTCATCCTTGCAGTCCAAACATGTGGGCGGCCGTGTTTGTGACGCATGAAACACCGGCCGTGCGAAGAATGGACATTGATATATGTGATGAACGCGGCAAGGTGTGTGTAAGGATAAAAGGGTTTTCTGCCCGGATGGCCGAAAGTGCGCCGCCCGTAACCGATAATAAGCAATACGATCTGCCGGGTGACCTTACTGGAGCCGTCAAACTGATGCAGGTATGGGACGCGGAACCGATAGACAACCAAACCGGCTTCCCCATTTCTGAAGCAAAAGCTCTCATTATAGGCGGTACAGACGGGCAGGCCGACGCGGTTTTACGATTGTTTCCTAAAGCTGTCCGATTTGACAGCAGCCAAAGTGCTTCCGTTGAAGTGATATCTGATCGGCTCCGCCGTCTCGGTGAGATTCAGCATATGATCTGGTTTGCCCCTCAGCCAGCTGATTCTTACATCCATGATCAAAAAAGCGGGGTGCTGCAAATTTTCAGAGCGGCCAAAGCTCTTATCGGTCTCGGGTATGGAAAAGAGCAGCTCGGGATTACGGTGATTACGCACCAAGCACAGCCTATCACCCAATATGATGAGGCGCGTCCCGCTCATTCCAGTGTGCACGGTTTTGTCGGGTCTCTCGCTAAAGAACATCCGAGCTGGCACATCCGTCTGGTCGATCTTGAAGACGGAGGGGATTTCCCCGCAGAAGACATATTCAGCCTGCCCCGCGACCGTACGGGTAAAGCATGGGTGCGCAGACATCAGGAATGGTACCGGCCTCAATTGCTTCCGGTCCAAAGCGAGCCGTCTGAAAGTGTTCCTTACCGCTATGGAGGCGTATATGTCATCATCGGCGGTGCGGGAGGCATCGGCGAGGTTTGGACAGATTATATGGTGACGACGTATAAAGCCCGAATCGTCTGGATCGGGAGGCGGCCGCTGGACAGCCGGATACGCCAAAAAATAGACCGGTACCGGCCATCAGGCCCGGCTCCCGAATATATATCCGCAGATGCTTCTGATCTTCCATCGCTTCAGCGCGCCTATGAACAGATTAAAAACACATACGGCACCATCAGCGGCGTCGTTCATTCAGCGATGGTATTTGCGAATGAAAGCGTAAAAGATATGGAAGAATCACAGTTTCACGCCGGCCTTAAGGCGAAAGTGGATATTTCCGTCAACATTGCCGAAGTATTTGCGAAAGAGTCTTTGGACTTTATTCTCTTTTTCTCTTCGGTTATTTCATATATTAAGAATCCGAATCAAAGTCATTATGCGGCGGGGTGCACATTTAAAGACGCATTTGCCCATGAGCTTTCCGGACGGCTGTCATGCCGGGTCAAAGTGATGAACTGGGGTTATTGGGAGCGGGCTGACAATCACATTTCTGAAGAGTTTGACAGACTGAGCCAAATCGGTCTAGGGCTGATCAGCCGGGCGGAAGGGATGCAGGCGCTGGAAACTTTGCTGACGCAGCCGATCTCCCGTATGGGACTGATGAAGCTGACCAAGCCGATTCCGATCGAGGGAATGAACCCTCATGAATTTGTGACTATCTGATTGCCTGTCAAAATGACGGAGCAAATTTAATTTTCTTAGGAGGATAAGGTTTTGGGTAAGGGAGACAAACAAAAAGACCGTACACAGTTATCCTTAAGAACAGAAATAAGCAATCAAATGAAAGAATTGAATCGGCTTTTGCTGCAAGTGCTGCGGGTGACGCTGCGTTCAATGGGTCTGACCGGCGAAGCGCGGGCGGCTTCCTGTCTGCCTTTATATGAGCGCTGGCTGGAAGAAAGCATCCGTCTTTTAGACAGCGATCTTAACAGCGGTGAAACGGCCGCGGTTTGGGAAGAGTGGCATAAGAAGAAAAACGAATGGCTGAAAGATCCGGATATGAAAGCGCAGGCTCTGCTGGCGGATACCGTCATTCAAGCTTTGCCTGACATTTTAACAGGCAAAATAAAAGCGACTGACGTGATGTTTCCCGATTCTTCAATGGAGCTTGTTGAAGGAATCTATAAGCATAACATTCTCGCTGATTATTACAACGATGTGCTGGCAAATGAAGCGTGTATGTATGTGGAAAATGTAATTAAAAACAATCCTGATGCAAACATCCGTCTGCTGGAGATCGGAGCGGGCACCGGCGGAACGAGCAGCACACTGTTTAAAAAGCTCCGCCCCTATCAAAATCATATTCAGGAATACTGTTATACTGACTTGTCAAAAGCTTTTTTAATGCATGCCGAAAAGGAATACGGCGCGGACAATCCGTATTTGACGTATCAGCTGTTTAATGTGGAGAAGCCTGCGGCGGGCCAAGGGTTACATCTGAGAACCTACGATATCGCTATTGCCGCAAACGTGCTGCATGCCACCAAAAATATCCGGAAAACCTTACGGACGGCAAAAGCCGTATTGAAAAAGGACGGTTTGCTGCTCGTTAATGAACTGGGCGGGCATACGACGTTTACACATGTTACATTCGGCTTATTAGAGGGCTGGTGGCTGTACGAAGACGAGGCGCTGCGGATTCCGGGGTGCCCCGGTCTTTATCCGGAAACATGGAAATCCGTTTTAATGGCTGAAGGCTTTCATTCCATTCAATTTCCGGCTGAAAACGAACGTCTGCACACCCAGCAGATTATCACGGCGAAAAGCAACGGGGTCATCAGGCAGAGCAGGGAAGCTTACACCGCGCAAAAGCGCCAATCAAACGTACCGCAAACATCCTCTGATCGTCAGCTCCCCATCAAACAAGCGGGAGAGGGGCTTTCGGAAAAGACAGCGGCTTTTCTGATAAGGGCTGCGGCAAAAGTATTAAAAATGCCGGCAGAAGAGATAAATCCGCTGGCTCCTCTGGATGAATACGGCATTGACTCTATTCTGATCGTTCAGCTGACGAATGAGCTGCGGGATCTCGTCCCTGATATCAGCAGCACGCTGTTTTTTGAATACCGGACGATAGAAGAGCTTGCCGCATACTTGACTGAAACGAAGGAGCGCGAACTGCATGCGCAATTTTCTGAAGAAGTCCGTCATACTGAAGCGGTATCATCCGGCTCTTTGCTTGAAAAAAGCACAGAGTACCTGAAACAGATCGTCAGCACCATCTTAAAGATGCCGATTGAGGACGTTCAAGCCCATACGCCCCTTGAAGAATACGGAATCGATTCCATCTTAATCGTACAGCTGACCAACCGCTTGCGGGAAGACGTCCCTGATATCAGCAGCACATTGTTCTTCGAGTATCCGACAATCGGCGGATTAGCGGAATATCTCGTCAGCTCAAGACAGGAAGATATGGCTGGGATTTTCAAGACAAATAAAGAAGCCGAAAAGACGCCGCACACTTTACAGAAAAAGCAAAGCCGGAAAAAAAGCGCCGGATTGACGAAGCGCCAAGCGGCATCTTTTTCTGAAAAAGCGCCGCCCGCTTCCGAGCCGCCGTCAAAACACCTTGAAGTGGCAATTGTCGGTCTTGCCGGGAGGTACCCCGGAGCTGAAAATGTTAATGAGTTCTGGGAACGGTTAAAGACCGGTGAACACGGAATCACCGAAATTCCGAAAGACCGCTGGGATTGGCGGGACTACTATGATGAGACAAAAGGGAAGGAAGGCCGGATGTATACAAAGTGGGGCGGATTTTTAACAGATATTGATAAATTTGACCCGCTGTTTTTTAAAATCTCCCCGAAAGAAGCGGAGCGCATGGATCCGCAGGAGAGACTGTTTCTGGAAACCGCTTATGCGGCCCTTGAGGATGCCGGATATACCCCTGATTCACTATGCGCCGGTAAAAAGGTTGGCGTCTTTGCGGGTGTCATGAACGGCAACTATCCGACAGGGGCCCACTACCACTTTATCCCGAACCGCGTATCCTATGTGTTTGATTTTCACGGTCCGAGCATTGCGGTCGATACCGCATGCTCCTCATCCTTAACCGCCATTCATCTCGCCGCAGAAAGCATCAGAACAGGTGCATCTGAATGCGCGATTGCCGGCGGCGTAAATCTGATTACAGATCCGGTTCATTATATCGGACTTTCTTCTATGAGAATGCTGTCACCGTCAAACGCGTGCAAAGCGTTCGGTGATAAGGCTGACGGGTTTGTTGACGGAGAGGGCGTCGGCTGTATCGTGTTAAAGCCGTTGAAGAAGGCTGTTGCAGATCATGATCATATATACGGTGTCATTAAAGGAAGCGCTCTGAACGCCGGCGGCAAAACGAACGGGTTCACCGTTCCGAATCCGAATGCACAAGGGGAAGTGATCGCAGAGGCGATGGAGCGGGCAGGGATTGACCCGAGAGCAATCAGCTATCTGGAAGCCCACGGCACCGGCACTTCTTTAGGAGATCCGATTGAAATCGCAGGGTTAACCAAGGCTTTCCGCCGCTATACGGATGCAGCGCAATTTTGTTCCATCGGTTCTGTTAAATCCAATATCGGACACCTGGAAAGTGCGGCGGGTGTTGCTGCGGTCACTAAAATTCTTCTTCAGATGAAACACGGATATCTGGTGCCGTCGCTGCACTCAAAGCAGCTGAATCCGGAAATTGATTTTGAAACTTCTCCTTTTATCGTGCAGCAGGAAACGGCGGAATGGAGACGGCCGGTCATAGAATCTGAAGGAGTAACACAGGAATATCCGAGAATCGCGGGTACATCTTCTTTCGGAGCGGGCGGAGCGAATGCCCACCTGCTGATAGAAGAGTATGAACCGGCTGAAATGACTTCGGCAGACTCCGGCCGTCCGGCGCTTTTTGTTTTATCGGCAAAAGATAAAGACCGCTTGCGCGAGCGGGCTCTGTTGCTGTCGGATGCCGCCGGAAACGGAACAATTACAGATGCAAATCTGCTTGACGCGGCATTTACCCTTCAAGTCGGCAGAGTCCCGATGGAGGAACGGCTGGCGATGACAGCGGACTCTGTTTCTGAATTGGAACAGAAGCTGACTGCTTTTCTGAATAATGCTGGTTCCGTAAGCGGGGTGTTTACAGGCCGGGGTGATGATGCTGTCACAGAGACGGAAGGCACAGTCAGTGATTGGATGGAAAAACGTCAATTTGACAGTCTTTTGAATGCCTGGGTTCACGGGGCCCACGTCGATTGGTCATCTTTATATAAAGGCGCGCTGCCGCATCGTATCAGTCTGCCGTCTTATCCATTTGCAAAAGAAAGCTACTGGATGAAGCAAGAAGAACCAAAAACTGGAATAACTGAATATGTGCATCCTTTCCTGCATGAAAATACGTCAACTTTGACGGAGCAAAGCTATCATACATCTTTTACAGGCCGGGAACACGTTTTCCAGAATGTGAAAGGGGAGCGGGTTCTGTCGGCAGCCGTTTATTTAGAAATGGCGCTAGCAGCTTATCATCATGCGGCAGACAGCTCTGAAGAAAAAGAGATATGGATCCGAACGGCGGCATGGACTGACCCGATTACCGGAGGACATCAAGGTGCGGGCGTCAATCTCTCCCTTTTGTCTGAAGACGAGGAAGGCATCCATTATGAAATATACAGTGACGTAGAGAAGCTGCATCATTATGGAATCGTCGGACAAGGGAACATACAGCCATCCCGCGTGCTTGATATTGTCTCCTTACAAAAAGACTGCCGCCCGCTGTCATTCGATTATGAAACACCAGGCACATCAGGTGTAACCATCAGTAAGGAGTTCCGCACCGTTGAAAAGCTTTATGCGGGAGAAAATGCGGTTTGGGCGAAGCTTGCTCTTATAGATGAAAGCGGCGGCCGTAATCCGGGATATCATATACCGCCGGAATTTTTGGACGCAGCTTTTCATGTCCTGGCAAAAACGGAGCCGTCAGTCCATATCGTGCCTGAAGCAGTTGAAGAACTGCGCGTCATGCGTCCGTGTTCATCGGGCATGTGGATGTATATTAATAAAAAGAATCAAACCGGCTGTGACATTCAATTTTGTGATGAAACCGGCATTGTCTGCGCAGAAATCAAAGGGGTGAGAATGAGCCAGCCGTCTCAGCAGGATCACGGGCAAGAGGAACAATCCGAGATGATGATATTTGAAGAAATGTGGACTCAGCAGCCTCTGATGAAATCCATTCATGAAGAGCTGAAAACGGTCATCTGTTTTCTTACGGGAGAAGCTGCCAGAAAGCATGCTTATCGGTCTTTACAATCTCTTTATCCGGGAACCGGCGTGTTTTTTATTTCACAGGGTGAGGAAACTCAAAAGCTTTCAAACACGCATTATCAAATTAAAATCACTGATGGACAAGCATATCAAGAAACGTTTCGGCATATTGAAACGGCTGCCGGCAAAGCGGATGCCGTTTTATATGGATGGCCGCTTGAAGATGAAAAGGCCGTGAAAGACTATTCTATTCTCTATCATGTGATCCGCGCAGCTGCTTCTTTGCGTTCTAAACCGAGGCGAATCCTTCTTTCCGCTCAGTGCGGGACCGGTACCGATATCAGTTACGCCGAGTCATGGATCGGGCTGGAACGGTCGCTGAAACTGATCCTGCCGGAGACGGATACGGCCGCGGTTTATTTTGGACAAAAAGAACTGTTTGAAAAGCTGATCCATAACACATGTGAAGAGCTTCACAGCGAGTCGTTCCGCAGTGTCATGTACAGCGGGGAAATCCGTCACGTCATGGAAATGAAGCAGACGGATATTGCCCCTGTTGAGAAGCGTGTGATAAAAAGCGGAAAAACGTACTTGATTACCGGCGGATGCGGGGGATTAGGCTTGTTATTTGCCAGGTATTTTGCTGAAAAAGGATCGGTTACGCTCATTTTGACGGGGAGATCAGCGGCAGGCGGCCCGGTGCTGAACAAGATCAAGAGATTGGAAGAATCAGGCGCCAAGGTGTTTTACGTGCAGGCGGATGCCGCAGATCAGGCTCAGATGGAGAAAGGTTTGCAAGAAGCGAAAGAGAAAGGATGCGGGCCGATTCACGGTGTCATTCACGCTGCAGGTCTTCAAGGCACTGAAAGCATTCTGGAGAAAGATCTGCAAACCTTTCAGCAAGTCTTATCGCCAAAAGCGGACGGCACCGCGGTGTTAGATCAGGTTCTGTCACGGGAGCCGCTTGACTTCTTCTGTTGTTTCTCTTCTTCTTCAGCGATTTTAGGAGACTTCGGTTCTTGTGACTACGCAATGGGGAACCGCTTCCAAATGGCTTTTGTCCGTCATCGGGATAAACTTGTGAGCCTCGGACTCAGAAGCGGCAAGTCACTTGCCATCAATTGGCCGCTTTGGAAAGAAGGAGGGATGCATGTCGGCACGGCGGAAAGCACCGATATGTATTTAAAATCAAGCGGACAGCGTTATTTATACACAGAGGAAGGACTCGAAGCTTTTGAAACATTGTTAGTCCAGCCGTCCAGCCAGTATCTCGTCCTGGCCGGTTTTCCGTCGAGGGCCAAACGCTTCCTGCAGATAGATCAAGGCGAACGGCCGATTTCGGGTTCTGTAAACCGGAACGTCCCGTTTTCAGGAAGGCGGAGTGAAATGAAAGGCTTTACACTGGAAGAATGCGTAAGCTGGGATGTGAAGGAACTGGCGGCGGGGCTTTTGAAAATAGACAAGAACAGACTGACGGACGCTGACAATCTGGCTGATTTCGGCTTTGATTCTATCAGTTTGGCGGAATTCGCCTCTTCTTTGTCCGCTCATTACGGAATTGAAGTGACACCGGCCCTGTTTTTCGGACATTCCACACTGGAGAAGGTCGTCCGCTATTTTCTGACGGAACACAAGTCCGTCATGGAGCATGTCTATGAAGAAAAGAAACCTGAATCCGCAGATCAATCTGTCTTTGAAAAGGCAGGAACGGAAAAGCGAAAGAAGCAGAAGGGAAGAAATAAGCTGAACGCCGGAACCGAGGGCATTCAGGCAGGTGATTCCATTGCCATTATTGGCATGAGCGGCCGATTTCCTCAGGCGCGCACGGCGGACGAGCTCTGGGACATTCTGTTTCAGGAAAAGGACGTTGTCGCACCGGTCGCAAAAAAAGGCTTCACAAGTTCAAAATGGAAACTCGGCGCTGTACCGGGGGCGGACGAATTCGACCCTTTATTTTTTGAAATATCGCCGAGGGAAGCTGAAACGATGGATCCGAAGCAGCGGCTGCTTCTTCAGGAAGCATGGAGGGCCCTTGAGGACGCCGGCTACGGCGCCAGTCATATCAGGCAGCAGACGATCGGTATGTTTGTGGGGGCGGAAGAAGGAGATTATCACCTTTTAACACGGGACAAAGGCAATGTCACGTCTCATCATAACGGTATTTTGGCGGCGCGGCTGGCTTATCACTTGAATTTGTCAGGTCCTGTGATGGCGATAAATACTGCATGTTCTTCGGGGCTCGTTTCTGTCCATCAGGCGGTATTAAGCCTGCAGAATAAAGAGTGCACAACAGCTGTTGCGGCCGGGGTGAATATCATGAATACCCCGGACTTTTTTGAAACGATAGATAAAGCCGGAATGCTGTCGGAAAACGGGAAATGCTTCGCGTTTGATAAAAGGGCTGACGGCATGGTTCCGGGGGAAGCGGCCGCGGCGGTTGTTCTTAAGCCGCTGAGAGAGGCGGAAGCGGATGGTGATCCGATTTACGGGGTGATTCGGGCGAGCGGCATCAATTATGATGGGAAAACAAACGGAATTACCGCTCCGAGCGGCGTCGCGCAGACCCGGCTGCTTACTTCCGTATATGACCGGGGCCGTATCAACCCTGAAGATATCGAATATATCGTCACACACGGCACGGGGACAAAACTCGGTGATCCGGTGGAAATTAACGCGCTTTATGACGCGTTTTCTGCCTATACAAACAAAGAAGCATTTTGCGCGCTCACATCAATTAAAACCAATATCGGCCACACGTTTGCCGCGTCAGGCATTGTCAGTTTGATCAGTCTTTTACAGGCGTTCTCCCGTGAAATGATTCCCGCCAGTCTGCATTGCAGCGGGGAAAACCGCTATATCAGCTGGGAGAAGAGTCCTTTTTATGTGAATAAAACGGGTAAACCGTGGCCTTCTCTGCCGGATAAAAACCGAATGGGGGCAGTCAGCGCATTCGGGATGAGCGGAACAAACGCCCATGTCGTTATGGAAAGCTATAAGCGCAGCGTTTCACCTCATCGGGATGCCCCTGCATATTTACTGACTTTGTCTGCAAAAACAAAGGATGCCCTTCAGGAAAAAATCGAAGATATGATCACTTGGGCGGAAAATGGCGGACTGAAAGAAAATGATCTAGCCCAGCTCAGCTATACGTTGCTAAAAGGACGGCATCACTTTAACCATCGCGCCGCCATCGTGGTTCAAGATGCTGATGACGCAGTGTATGTATGGAAGGAGGCAAAGCTTAATGAACATCACCCTTATGCGTTTTCGGGAAAAGTACCGCAGCACTTTGCAGGCCGTCAGCACATTCAGGAGCACATAATAGAAGTGCTCGGCAAGTGCAGCGCCTCATATTCTGACCATAGAAAATATCAGGAGCTGTTATGCGTGCTGGCAGATTTTTATTGTCAAGGTTATGAAATCGAAGGGGACTTGCTTTATGGCGGACCTTTGCCGCGAATCGGCAATCTGCCGGGCTACCCGTTTGCCAGGCAGACGTATTGGGCGTCCGATCTTCAGAGAGAGCTAGAAAGCCGGACTTCAGCTGAACGTGAAAAGCTTCACCCGCTGCTCCATGCGAATACATCGACCTTTACCGCCCAGCGCTTTACTTCTGTTTTCTCAGGGCGTGAACCGTTTTTTGCCGATCATATCGTCAATGGAAAACCGGTGCTTCCGGGCGCGGCTGCTTTAGAAATGGCCCGGGCCGCCGTTACGCTTGCCGCTGAAGACTTGCCGGGCGGGAAAGCGGGTGTCCGGCTCAAACAGATCGTTTGGCTCCGTCCGGTGACGGCGCTTTCTGAAGGAGTGACGCTTCATGTAAAGCTTCAGCCGGAAGAAAACGGAGACATCGCTTTTGAAGCGTATGCCGAAGGAGAAGAGCCGCTTGTCTTTTTCCAGGGAAAGGCCGTGCTCGAAGAGACGGAGCGTGCTCCTGTACTCGATGTGGAAGCGGTTCAGACGCGCTGCTGTGGCCGGTGCATGTCAAAGGCTGAGTGCTATGAAGCATTCGACAGCCTCGGCATTACCTACGGACCGTCTCATCAGGCGCTTGACGCCGTCTATGCCGGGAGCGGAGAAGTGCTCGCAAAGCTCACTCTTCCGCCGTCCGTCCGCGAAGAAAAGGAGCCGTTCATCCTGCATCCGAGCATGCTGGACGCCGCCCTTCAGGCTTCTATCGGTCTCGTGCTCTCAGACGGTTCCGCGTCCGGACAGCCGTTTCTGCCGTTTGCCCTGCAGGATATGCAGGTGTTTTCTCCGTGCCGGGAGACGATGTGGGCGGTGCTTTCCTCAGCGGACGGCGCCTATCATATTGAGCTGTGTGATGAAAACGGCGCGGTATGTGTCCGATTGACGGGACTCACCGCCCGTTTTCTGGAAGAGGAAACGGGGGAAAAACCGCTCTTGCTTCAGCCAAAGTGGCAGGAATCACCGCCGGGTGAAGGCGGACAAGAAGAGTCTTTCAGATACGTGACGCTGTATGGCGGAATGAATGCGGAAGACATCAGGGGCGCCGTATGTGCGGCTGACGGCGAAGGTCCGCTTGAGGACCGTTATGACGCCTGCGCGGCGGAGCTGTCAGCGATCGTCACCCGTCTTATCAAAGAAAAACAGAAGAAAAAAACGCTGATCCAGCTTCTTGTCCCCGACAGGGGGGAAGACAATGTATTGGCGGGGCTGGCCGCTTTCCTGAAAACGGCTCACCTTGAACATCCGAAGCTGTACGGCCAAGTCATCCAAGCCGATCCGGCCGAGGCAGCATCATCGCTTCTTGCCAAACTGAAAGAAAACCGGGCGCATCCTGAACAAGCGGAAATCCGTTATGAAGATGGCAAACGTCTCGTCAGAAACTGGCGTCATCTGCCGGCCTCTCAAAGCGGCGCCGTTCCGTGGAAAGACGAAGGGGTTTACCTCCTCACCGGGGGAGCGGGCGGCATCGGACTGATTTTCGCTGAAGAAATAGCCTCCCGCGTCAAAAATGCCGTCCTCGTATTAACGGGAAGGGCGGAAGCGCTTGATGAAGACCGCTCCGCCCGCTTACGGCGCTTGGAAGCGTCGGGTGCCCGCGTATTGTATCAACCGGTTGACGTGACAGACAGGGCGGCGGTCATCGCCCTCGTCCGCGGCATACAGGAGGAGCACGGAACACTCGACGGGATCATTCACGGCGCCGGCGTGATCGCTGACAACTACATTCTGAACCAGACAGAAAACGAACGGAAGACCGTCATGGCGCCGAAAGTGAAAGGGCTTATCAATCTTGATGAAGCAGCGAAAGATGTGCGGCTGGACTTTTTCATTCTGTTTTCTTCCTTGGCGGGAGGCATGGGAAATCCGGGGCAGGCCGGTTATGCGGCCGCCAACGCATTTATGGATGTTTATGCAGCCCGCCGAAACCGTCTCGTGCGGGACAACAAGCGGAGCGGGCAGACCCTGTCCGTCAACTGGCCGCTTTGGGAAGAAGGCGGTATGCGCGTGGACAAAGAGACCGAACGGCTGATGTATGAACAGACCGGAATGAAAGCCATGCGATCGGCTTCAGGCATCCAAGCGCTTTATGCCGCTTTTGCCTCCGGAGAACACCAGGTCATGGTGGCGGAGGGCGACGAAAAACGGATTCGCAGCCATATTTTCGATCTGGGCGACGAACAAAGCGCCGCCGGACAAGCTGCGGCAGAGACAGATGCAAGAGATCTGAAAGATAGGGTTCAAGAGAAACTAAAGCGGCATGTATCAGATCTTTTAAAGGTAAGCATTAAAGATATTGAGGCTGACAGCGAACTGACGGAATACGGATTTGATTCGATCATCTTTACTGAATTTACAAATCTATTAAATCGGTCTTACCAGCTTGAGCTCAGCCCGACTATCTTCTTTGAATTTCCGACATTGCGCAAACTGAGCGGCCATTTGATATCAGAATGGAAAGAAGCATTCAGCGGCTTAGAAAGAGAGAGTTTAAAAACCTCCCCAAAAGCCGGAAAAAGAAAAGCTGAAGCTCGGGCGGCCGTTCATGTCAAGCGGGCAACGCCCGTATCCGTAAAAGGAAAATCAGAAGAAAAAACCGAACCGATAGCCATTATCGGAATCAGCGGTATTTTTCCGCAAGCGAAAGACATAGATGAATTCTGGACACGTTTATCAAAAGGAGAGCATTGCATCACAGAAATTCCCCGAGATCGCTGGGATTGGCGTGAATATTACGGCGATCCGGCAGCGGATGCAAATAAAACGTCAATTAAATGGGGCGGTTTTATAGATGGAATCGCCGGGTTTGACCCGCTGTTTTTCGGGATATCTCCGAAAGAAGCTGAAATGATGGATCCTCAGCAGCGTCTATTAATGATGTATGTGTGGAAAGCCATTGAAGACGCGGGGTACTCAGCAAAACGGATTGCCGCAACAAAAACCGGCATTTTCACCGGCACATTGGGAAGCGGATATCAAACCTTAATCAATAAGGCGGGTCTTCCTGTCGAGGGGTATACGATGACCGGAATCGTGCCGTCCGTCGGGCCGAACCGGATGAGTTATTTTCTTGATATTCACGGGCCGAGCGAGCCGGTAGAAACCGCTTGTTCAAGCTCTTTAGTCGCCATTCACCGCGCGGTAAAAGCCATTGAAACGGGAGATTGTGATATGGCGGTCGCAGGGGGCGTCAACACGATCGTCACACCTGAAGGGCATATCGGTTTTCAAAAAGCAGGCATGCTCAGTGAAGACGGGCGCTGCAAAACATTTTCTGACCAGGCTGACGGTTATGTCAGAGGAGAGGGTGCCGGCATGATTGTCTTGAAAAAGCTTTCAGAGGCTGAGCATGACAGGGATCACATCTACGGTCTCATCCGCGGTACAGCGGAAAATCACGGCGGACGCTCAGCATCACTTACCGCGCCGAACCCGCAGGCTCAGACGGATGTGCTGAAAAGCGCTTATCGAAAAGCCGGTATTCACCCGTCAACGATCACTTATATAGAAGCGCACGGAACCGGAACGGCACTCGGAGATCCGATTGAAATCAATGCATTGAAAAAAGCTTTCCAAACAGACGGGGCTCCGGGCGGGTATTGCGGGATAGGCTCAGTGAAGACAAATATCGGACATTTGGAGCTCGCAGCAGGCATTGCGGGCGTTATCAAAGTATTGATGCAGCTGAAACATCGGACGCTCGCCAAAAGTCTGCATTGCGAGACCATCAATCCCCATATCAAATTGAAGGACAGCCCGTTTTACATTGTGACAGAAACAAAGGAGTGGGAAGCGCTGCGTGATGAAAACGGCCGGGTCCTGCCCCGCCGGGCGGGTGTAAGCTCATTCGGTTTCGGAGGTGTCAATGCGCATATCGTTATTGAAGAATACATGGGCAAAAGTGAGACGGAACAGCCGGAAACCCGTGAGAAAGCGTCATCTCTTTTTGTTTTGTCGGCTAAAAATGAAGAGCGGCTGAAAGAAAGAGCGCGTCTCCTTCGCGATTGTATCAAAAACGGATCATCCCGCCATATCGATCTTGCAGATGCCGCATACACACTGCAGACCGGACGGGACGCGATGGAAGCGAGGCTGGGAATCATTGCAGACTCCGCAGAGGAACTGACTGAAAAACTGAACGCGTTTCTGTTGGGAAAAAACAGCGAAGATATCATCAGCGGCCGTAAAAAACGCGAGAATAACACGATCTCCATGTTCTCAGACGATGAAGACGCTGCTGACCTCGTCAGCGCCTGGATTGAGAAAAAGAAATACAAGAAAGTGCTGCGGCTCTGGGCAAACGGATTTGATACGGATTGGGAGCAGCTGTATACGGACAGTAAGCCGCGCCGCATCAGCCTGCCCTCCTATCCGTTCAGAGCAGACCGCTATTGGGTGCCGAAACTGGAGCAGCTGCCGCTTCCGAATCAAAAAACAGTATTATTGCAGAAAACATGGGAGCCTTGCGAAGCAGTGTCTTCATCCGAGCCATTCAGCAAATTAGCGCTCATCGTCTCCGAGGATACAAAAGACCTTGCCGCCGAGGTGAAAAAACAGCTGAATGATGCTGACATTGTGCAGGAAAATCAGCTCATCTCTTTCTTACAGGATCCGAATGCGGCCATCTATTCCGGGTTTATTGACTTCACCGGCTGCGGCTCCCGACAAAAGCGGAAGGACATCAGCTGGGCGGCATCACTGCAGCAGCTGATTGAATACGGCCGCGGACAAGAAAACATGAAAATGCTTTATCTTACAAAAGGGCTTGAATCTTTCAAAAATAAGGCTGCCGCTATGCATGGTATTGAAAAAGCGGGGCTTTATCGCATGCTGCGGCATGAATACAGCCATATTCTCACCTGTCACGCCGATATTGATCCTGAAGAGCCGCTGGAGCAGACAGCCGCTTTTATTAAAAAAGAAATTGAATCAGACTTAACGGAGTCTGCTGTTTGCTACAGGGACGGCATGCGCTTCAGCTATGTTCTTCGGCAGACTGATCAGATTGAACCAGAAGCCGTGCAAACAGACCGGACTGTGTTTCCAAAAGACGCCGTCCTGATGATAACCGGAGGAACGCGCGGACTCGGCGCTTTATGCGCCAAGCATTTCGTTTCCGCATACGGTGTGAAGAAACTGCTTCTGACAGGCAGAAAGGAGCTGCCGCCGAAAACCGAGTGGGATCTTGAGCAAACAGACCCTGTTGTTTCGGAAAAAATACAGCTTATCCGGCAGCTGGAATCACAAGGCGTAAAAGTGTGCGTCTCAGCAGTTGATCTGACGGATAAGCAGGCCGTCGGACGGCTTATAAAAGAGGTAGCCTCAACGCTCGGACCTGTCGGAGGCATTCTGCATTGCGCGGGAATTGCGGACCGTGAAAACCCTGCTTTTCTCCGCAAATCCAAAGACAGTATCGCTCGGGTGCTCGCCCCGAAAGCAGACGGCCTCCACGGTCTGTATGAGAGTGTAAAGGATGATGCGCCGGCATTTTTCGTCCTGTTTTCATCTGTCTCAGCAGCCGTCCCGATTCTTGCGGCGGGTCAGAGCGATTATGCGATGGCTAATTCTTATATGGACTATTTTGCAGAAAACAATGAGAGCGGCATCATTAGCATACAATGGCCGGCATGGGATGAGACGGGCATGAGCAGGGATACAAAAAGCGGAATGTATCAGCAAACGGGATTGCTGCGGCACTCTGACGCGGAAGGTCTCAAGATGCTTGATTACATTTTAAGAGAAAGACCCGGAGCTGTCGTGCTGCCGGCACAAGTGAAACATGATTGGGACATCAAATCGCTGGAAAACGCCAAGCCAGCCGCCCATAAAGGAATGAGAACAGCTGCCAAACCTCCTGAAACAAAAAAACGGGAACATAACCGGATTGATATTCAATCTTGGCTGAAGTCGCTTTTGGCAAAAGAGCTGAGTATCGATGAAACGCATATGGATATCGATGTGCCTTTTCAGGAATACGGAATGGATTCTATCTTTCTGGCGCAAGTGCTGACAAAGATTGATCAAAAACTGCCGTCTGTTTCAATTGATCCGACTGTCCTTCTGGAACACCCTACTATAGAACAGCTCGCGGATTATTTAGCCGCACATTGTCCGGAAGCTTTTTCGGCAGATGCAGCGGTTCCCGCGGAGAAGTTCCCTTTGCAGAAGACGCCGAAACGGAGCAAAAAAACGGCAGATAAGCCCGGGAAACGGGGAAAGGTGGCGATAATCGGCATGGCCTGTCATTTTCCGAAAGCGGGGGATATAAAAGAATTTTGGAAGAATCTCCGCAGCGGAACGGATGCCGTCACTGAAGTTCCGTCGGACAGATGGAATGCCGGGGAACACTATCAGCCGGGTGAATATCAAGAAGGAAAAAGCATCAGTAAATGGGGCGGTTTTATTCACGATATTGATCAATTTGACCCGGGGTATTTTAATATTTCAGAAACGCTGGCACCGATGATAGATCCGCTGCAAAGGCAGTGGCTCGAAGTGAGCGCGGAAGCTTTGGCCGATGCCGGTTATCAAAAAGAGGATCTCTGGGGCCGCCGTATCGGCGTTTTTGCCGGTGCAAGGGCAGGTGCGTTTCATCAGAAATTTCAATATTTGCAAAAAGATGCGATTATCGGCGCGGGGCAAAATTTTATTACCGCACATATGGCGCACATTTATAACTTTACAGGGCCCAACCTGGTCGTAGATACGGCCTGCTCCAGTTCGCTTACGGCAATTCATTTGGCCGTGCAGGCTATTCAAAATGGAGAAGCGGAGGCGGCCTTTGCGGGCGGGGTTGACATTTTGCTTGATGAAAAACCTTTTCTCACAATGAGCGCGGCGAGAATCTTATCGCCAAATGGCCGTTCAAAATCTTTCGATGCCGATGCGGACGGAACAGGAATCGGAGAGGGCTGCGGCGTGCTGATGCTGAAGCCGCTCGAAAAAGCGATAGAAGACGAAGATAAAATATACGGCGTTATTGACGGATCTGCGATAAATAATGACGGCAGCACAATGGGCGTGACGACGCCGAATCCCCGGGCGCAGCAGGACTTGATTGAGCAGGCGGTTCAATCGGCGGAAATCGATCCGGACACCATGACGTACGTAGAGACGCACGGAACCGGTACGTTGATCGGCGACCCGATTGAATTAAAAGGATTAACCAATGTCTTGTCTGCTTATTCCGATGAAAAACAATTTTGCGGTGTAGGAAGCGTCAAAAGCAATATCGGCCACTTGCTGAGTGCGGCGGGCGCGGCGGGAATCATCAAAGTTTTGCTGGCGATTGCCAATGAAGAACTGCCGCCGACTTTGCATTGCCATAAACCGAACCCCCGCTTTCAATTTAATGATTCGCCGCTTTATCCTGTGCTTGAGCTGAAGCGGTGGAACGGAAAAAAAGAGATACTCAGGGCCGGGGTCAGCGCGTTCGGTTTGGGCGGGAATAACGCTCATATTATTGTCAGCAACGAAGGAATTCCGAAAGAACGAAAAGCGGCCATGGAACCGAAAGGCGGCCAGACAGTATACCGAAAACAGCGGTATTGGCCTGAAAAAGCACAGTTGTCCGAAGCGGAAGAAAATGAGGCGGGCACAGAAGCAATGTTTGAAATAAGCGAGGTGTGATAGATTGGCAGTTGCTACCGATCAGGTCAAAACGTTCCTGCAGAAAATCAGCCATACGAATTATATCGTCCGGGATCATCGCGTTCATCAAATCCGCGTCCTCCCGGGCGTGACTTTAATAGATATGCTGTATCGGCTCGCCGCCGGGTATCTCGGTGAACGGCCTATAGAATTAAGACAGATTATTTTTAAGCAGCCTGTTGTAACATCTGAAGAGTTTGATAAACACCTGTATGTCACCTTTACGCCGGCGCGTGACAGCTGGAAAGTTGAGATCACAAGCGAAAAAGCAAAAAACGGCACACCGCTTGGCGGAAAACGGGATGAGAATATGGAATGTCAGCTTTATTTGCAAAAAGACACGCCCCGGGCAAAAGAACTGAATATTGAAGCGTTCATAAAAAACGCAAGCCGAAAATGGGACATGCATGACATTTACGGAATTGCAAGAAGAAGCCATATTGAGCATGGCGAGTTTATGAAAAATGAAGGGGCCGTTTATCAGCTTCAGGATAAAGAAGAATTAATGGAGCTCAGTCTGAGTGATTTGGCTGAAGGATTCCGGGAGAAATTTAAGGCGCATCCGGCTTTTTTAGATGCGTCCACCCTTGCCGGCTCTTCCTTTGCATTGTCGGCCCAAAAGCAGAATGACACACCTTATATTCCTTTTATGATCAATCGTTTTTGCATATATCAGCCGTTTCCGAAAACGATTTACACTTATTCTGCGAAAAACAGCCGCACTGAAAGCGGCGCATCAGATAGCGAACCTGATTTTTATTCGGCTGACTTCACGATTTACGACAGGGCAGGGAACGTATTGGCCGAATGTAAGAAAATGACAGTAAAAAGGGTCAGACAAGCGAATATGATTACCCATCTGATAGACAAAGAGAAGCTGCCTCAGCAGAACAGAAGCGGCCGTGGAGAGCCCGAAAGTCCTGTTGTCGCAGAAGACGTGTCTGAACAGCAAACGCCGGAACAAAACATGGTGACTTACATAAAGTCGGAAATCGCCAGGTTGATCAATCGTCCGGCACAGGATATTGATGTGCGGAAAGGCTTTTATGATATGGGGCTTGACTCGGCGCATTTGCTGAAGCTTGTAAAGATATTAGAGCAGACTTTTCAGCAGCAGTTTTATCCGACACTGCTTTTTGAATATTCATCTGTCCGCCGCCTTGCGGATTACCTTATCAATGAAGCGGGCTGTGTGCTGAAAGATTCGGCCGAAGAACGGCATACATCAGACGCTGACATTGCTGATGAGGTTCTGTTTTTTGAACCCGCCTGGAAAGATCAGCCGCTGGAAACGGCGGTGCGGAACGGGCAAAAACACACCCGTCATCTCATTATCGCTGCCGATGCAGGATCCCGTCTCACCGATGAACTCGGCACATATTGCCCGGAAGCGGAAGTGATAGAACTAAAAAGGGAGCATGAGGTTGCAGATGAGCAGTTTGAAGCAGATGCCGAGCGCATATTTCGTATGCTCAAACGGGAACTGACAGACCATCCGAAAGAACATACATTGATTCAGCTTGTATGCGCCGCTGAGAATGGAGCGGCATTGTCTTCCGCTCTCGGGGCTATGCTGAAAACGGCACATCTTGAAAATCCGGCTTTTCGCACTCAGGTGATCACCTTCTGTAACAAGAATGAGAGATTGCCAAGTGAGACGGCCGCAATCATTAGAACAGAAGCAGACGGCTCTTATGCGGGCTGCACAGACATTCGGTATAAAGACAATATGCGGCAGATCAGATTGTTCGAACGTATTGAGAAACCGGGCGGGCAGACACAGTCTCCTTGGAAACAAAACGGCGTATATGTCATTACAGGAGGCCTCGGCGGTCTTGGATTTCTGCTTGCCCGTCACCTTGCAGAAAAAGAAAAGGTGAAGCTGGCACTCATCGGCCGTTCGCCGGAACAGTCTGAGAAGATCAGCAGACTGAAAGCATCGGGCGCAGAAGTTCTTTACGTTCAAGCGGACATCGGCAGCAAAGCCGAAACAGAGCGGGCATTTGCTCTGATTACAGAAACTTTCGGCCGGCTGACGGGCATTTTTCATTGCGCCGGTGTTTTAAAAGATCAATTTATCATCCAAAAAGACAGTTCTGACTTGAAGCGGGTGTTCCTGCCGAAAATCAGCGGCCTGATTCATGCGGACGAAGCTTCACGGCATGAACCGCTTGAGTTTTTCGCCGTATTTTCCTCATTCTCGGCGTTGGCCGGAAATGCGGGCCAGACAGATTACGCCGCAGCGAACGCTTTTATGGATGAATATATGAAATATCGCAATTGCAAAGCGGAAAAAGGCGAACGGGCCGGGGCTTCTATGACGATCAACTGGCCGCTTTGGGAAGATGGCGGCATGCAGGTTGACAGCTTGATGAAAGAGCTCATAAATGATGCAACTGGCACCAGCCCGATTCCGGCCGGGGAAGGGATGGCTTCACTTGAATATATGCTGCGTCTCGGCAAGCTGCAATCCGTTATTTTATACGGGAAGGAGCCGGCTGTAACTGAAAGCATGGCCCGATTGGTTCCGATGGCAGACAAGAACCGCTCTTCATTATCCCATGCAGCTGTCAAGAGAAGGAGCCGAAAACAAGAGAGACACACAGAAGAGCACGATATTGCGGTAATCGGATTGGCGGGAAGATACCCGCAGGCGGGAAGCATCGATGAATTTTACCAAAATCTGCGCTCAGGTAAAGACAGCATCACAACAATGCCGAAAGACAGATGGAAAGGTTATCCTTTCACATATGAAGCAGATCAGTTCTATCGTTACGGAGGATTTTTAGATCGCATAGACTGCTTTGATCCGCTGTTTTTCAATCTGACTCCGCGCCAGGCTGAAATGATGGACCCGCAGGCACGGCTTTTTTTAGAGACGGCTTGGGAAGCTTGTGAAGATGCCGGTTTTTATCAGGACAGAACGGCGCGCGGTCTATCTTCACAAAAGAGAAAACGCGTCGGGGTATTCGCAGGTGTGTTTTGGAGCCATTATGAGCTGTTCGGCGCTGAAATCACACAGCGGGGCACACCGCTGTCTATGGGCGTGACGCCTGCCTCTGTTCCGAATATCGTGTCTCACTGCCTGAACTTTACAGGACCGTCAATGGCTGTTGATACGATGTGCTCTTCTTCGCTCACATCCATACATTTGGCATGTGAAAGCATTAAAAGGGGAGAGTGCGAATTCGCCATTGCCGGCGGTGTTAATGCGGTCACACATCCGCATAAATATGCGTTTTTGGCGAATGCCGGATTTCTGTCTTCAGAAGGCGTCTGCAAAAGCTTCGCCGCCGGCGGTGACGGCTATGTGCCGGGAGAAGGCGTCGGCGCGGTGTTGCTGACAACCGTTCAAGAAGCGGAAAGAATGGGCTGTCCGATATATGGCGTCATAAAAGGCTCCGCTTTAAACCATGTCGGAAAAACATCCGGTTTGACAGTGCCAGATCCGGCATCACAGGCGGAAGTCATTACAGATTCTTTTCAGAGTGCCGGCGTTGATCCGGAGACACTGAGCTATATTGAAGCCCACGGAACAGGCACGTCTCTGGGTGATCCGATTGAAATTGAAGGGCTGAGCCGCGCATTCCGCAAATGGACAAACAAGAAGCGGTTTTGCGCCATCGGCTCTGCCAAATCAAATATCGGCCATTTAGAAGGAGCCGCCGGAATCGCCGGATTAACAAAGGTGCTTTTGCAGCTGAAGCATGGAGAAATCTTTCCGTCATTGCACGCGGACACGCTGAATCCCCATATTCCATTTTCGGACACGCCGTTTTATGTGGCGGACCGGCTGGTAGAATGGGAACGGCCGTTACATCCTGACCAGCCGAGAAGAGCGGGTTTAAGTTCTTTTGGCGCCAGCGGGAGCAATGCCCATTTTGTCATAGAAGAATATCTGCCGCCGCAGGCTGAAAAGAAATCGGTGAGTATACGGGAAGACGAGCCGGTTCTGTTTCTGCTTTCGGCAAAAAATGAAGAACGCCTATTGGAATATGTAAAACGGTATGACCGCTTTTTACGGGAAAAAGAAGTCGACCTTAAAGACCTGGCCTACACGCTTCAAGCTGGCAGAGAAGCGATGCCTGAACGGCTGGCATTTATCGTTACATCCGTTTGCGGCCTGCAAGCGAAACTGAAGGATGTGCTTGAACGGAAAACAGAAATTGAAGGGTGTTTCCGCGGACGTGCTCAAGATGATATGTCATCAAGTGGAATGGCCGAGCTTTTGAAAAACAAGCAATATTCCGGATTGCTCACTGAGTGGACAAAAGGAGCCGCCGTTGATTGGAGCCAGTTATACGAAGGAGAGAAGCCGAAACGGGTCAGCCTTCCTGTATATCCGTTCGCGAAGGAGCGGTATTGGGTGCCTGTGCCTGCGGATATCCGGAAACAGACAGACGAACCGGCGGAAAACCAAAAGATCATTCTTCAAAAAGACTGGAAGCAGCAAGATCCGGCGGAATCTGAAGCATTATCAGGAACAGTAATGATACTTGCAACTGATAAGACGAGCCGATTGGCCGATGCTCTTTTTAAAGGAAACGGCCATATTGAAACGATCCGCTTCATCCATCAGGCAAAAGACGGCGCCGATTATTACGCTGCCGCATCGGGGCGAAACCTTTACGGCAGAGTGCGGGAGTCTCTTAAAAACAAACAGATACTCGGGGTCATCGACATAACCGCATATGATGCGGAATATGAACGGCAGGAAGAGATAGAACACGGAAAGCTTGCCTTTTTACAGCAGGCTCTTGAATCATTCCGTCATAGAGGCGCTGTGTTCAGCCAAGTGACACACCGCCTCCAGCCTTTCAAGGAAAGTAAACCTCTGATGCAAGGGGCGAAAACGGCGGGGCTGTACCGGATGCTGGGCGCTGAGTATACCAACATCCATTCTTTTACGATAGATAGCGATTGTGAGATTGAGCATACAGAAGAATTAAGCAGACAGATTGAGACTGAATTTTTACAGCCGCGGGCCAAAAGCGGCAGTGAATGCTGCTACAGGCTGAATCGCCGTTATGTGCCGTTTCTGAAGCAGGGTATGAATGTTTCGGCGGCGCCTGAGCTTTCCTATTCGTCTGATGATGTGCTGTTAATAACGGGCGGATCGCGCGGGATCGGCGCAATTGCGGCGGAGCATGCCGTTTCACGCGGATGCAGGAAACTGGTCATCATGGGGCGGGAGCTGCTTCCCGATTCCTCAGAGTGGGCAGACATGAAAAAGGACGGCATACTCCCGGAAAAAGCCGAGCGGATGCAGAGGTTAGCCGAGCGGGGCGCGGAGATCCGTTATTACAGCGTTTCTCTTACGGATCAAAAGGGCCTCCGGAAAATGACGGACAGCATCCGCGGCACGATGGGACCGATTACCGGCGTTTTTCATTGCGCGGGTGCAATGGGAGAACACCCCGCTTTTTATAACAAAACCGAAACGGAAATCGAAAGCGTTTGCGCGCCGAAAGTAACAGGGCTTCGCGGTCTCTATGAAGCCGTTCAGAATGAGCCGCTGTCGTTTTTTATTTTGTTCTCATCCGTTTCGGGGCAGATCCCTTCGCTTGCTGCGGGGCAAAGTGACTACGCGATGGCTAATTCATTTATGGACTCATTTGCAAATCATCAAGCAGGTAAAGGGAACGTGTTTGTTAAAGCCGTTCAATGGCCCGTCTGGAAAGAAACCGGCATGGCTGAAGGCCTGCCGGAAACACCTGCTTATCAAAAATCAGGACTTTCCAGACTGTCTGCCGAGGACGGACTGAAGTTTTTAGATTACATCATATTAAACGGACAAAGCTGCGGAATTCCTTGTGTTCCCGAAGACAGTGAGGCTGATTTTGGTGATCTTTTGAAGGTGAAGAAATCTGAAGCTCCCGTGAAAAAAAGCATTTCCAGTGACCAAAAGGTGAAGGATACGATTCGCCAATGGGTGCGCACCGTTTTCAGCGAAGAACTGAAAATGACGGATGAGCAGATAAAAGATGATATGCCGTTTGATGAATACGGGATTGACTCAATACTCTTTGCGGAATTGGTTCAATCATTGCAAAAACGGATCAGCATAAAGTTAACACCGTCCTTAATGCTTCAATATCAAACGATTACAGAAATGGTTGACTATTTCGCAGTGCATCATGAAGCCGATTTTGTGACAAAAGAAAAAGGTTTCGTTCAAGACAGGGACCTCCAGCCTGATTTAACCGCCTCCGCTGAAGAGAGAACATCCATGAAGCCGAAAGCGGATACCGAAGACGTTATTGCCGTCGTCGGCATGTCCTGCCGTTTTCCGGGGGCGGGCGGAACGGATGCTTTTTGGGAGCTGCTGATGAAAGGGAACACCGCCATCCGGCCTGTCCCCGCATCGCGCTGGCATGCAACAGCACATACAAAGGATTATGCGGGGTGGATAGATGATATCGACATGTTTGATGCGGGCTTTTTCGGCATCTCTGAAAAAGACGCGGCAATTATGGACCCGCAGGCGCGGATCATATTAGAAGAAGCGGTTCATTCCGTTTATGATGCCGGGTACGGCCAAAAGGATTTGTCGGGCCGGAAAGTCGGCGTGTACATCGGCGGCAGGGCGCAGCCTTCAGCCGGTATGGAACATATCCTGCAGGCGCCTAACCCGATTTTGGGAGCGGGGCAAAACTATTTGGCGGCCAATATTTCACGATTTTTTAATGTCACAGGGCCGAGCCTTGTCGTGGATACAGCATGTTCCTCAGGTCTGATCGGGCTGTCCTTTGCAAAAGATGCCCTTTTGGCCGGAAGGATTGACGCGGCCTTAGTCGGTTCAGTGAGTCTGCTCTTATCTCCGTCCGCGCACCGGTTATTCGGAGCGCGCCATATTTTAAATGAGAACGGCGTGTTTCATATATTCGACCGTGAATCAGCGGGAGAAGTGCTCGGAGAAGGAGCGGGGGCGGTGTTTATCAAGCGATTGAGCGATGCGGTGCGGGACGGAGACCGCATTTACGGCGTCATAAAAGCCGTCTCGGTAAACAATGACGGCCGGACGCTCGGTCCCGGTTCACCGAATATAAGAGCGCAGAGAGACGTCATTCAAACTGCGCTTAATATGGCGGAAAAGTCGCCCGAAGACATTGGATATATAGAAGTGAACGGAGGCGGTTCCCCAATCGTTGATTCAGTGGAAATCAAGGCGCTCTCAGATGTCTATCAGCTGAACCGGAAAACGCTTCTGCCCTGCCGGATCGGATCGGTGAAACCGAATGTAGGGCATTTGCTTCTGTCTTCAGGTCTTGCGGGCTTCATCCGATGTGTGCTGAGCGTCTACCATAAGCGGATTCCGCCTTTCTTATCAGCGCGTGAGCCATTTGAACATTATGACTTTGAAGCGTCGCGTATTCATTTTAATCGTGAACCCGTTGATTGGCATTCAGAGAAGAAACCCCGCGTCGCAGCTCAGAGTTCATTTCCTGACGGCGGGACAAATGCTCATATCCTCGTTGAAGAATACAGAGGTGAAAGGCAGCGGGAACATCACCGAACGCCCCAGCCGCCGGAATTCAGAAAAAAACACTACCCGCTTTTGGGCGGCTGGAACAGCACGGAGAATGAAGCGGAAAAAACAAGTAATGAAAAAACGGATATTGCGGATCTTTTAAAGAGATATGAGAAAAAAGCAGAGACAAGCACTGCACCTGCAGACTCGTTTTGGCAGGTGACAACGTGACGTTTTTAAAAGGGGACTAACCATGAAAAAAACAGTGAATCTGCGCCTGACGGCAGAACATCCCATTATGAAAAACCATCTTGTTCACGGAGAATCTGTCATGCCCGGTCTGGCCTATATTGATATGCTGTATCAGCTGGCAAAGCAATGCCTTGATCTTTCATTCCGTTCCATCTGTCTGAAAAGGGTGACCATTTATCATCCTTTATCAGTGAAACGGTCAGAGCCGCTTGATGTGAGTGTCATATTCAGTAAAGAAAAGGAGTTCTGGACAGCCTCGATTTGCGGGGCGGATTCCGGGACGGTTTTCTTATCAGCGGAGGTGCATGAAGGAGTCTTCTCATCAGATAGGCGCCTTGACGCAGGGGAGAAAAAACAACAAGCCGCACTTCCGTCAGTCTCTTTGCATACAGTTTACGAAGCCGCGAGAAGCCGCGGACTGTCGCATGACGGGCTGATGAAATCGGAGGGAGAGATCTATGCAAATGAAGAGGAATGTTTCCTTGATATTCGGCAGTCTGATTCATGCCAGGAAAATCTCCCCGGCGCTCTCTTTCACCCCGCGCTGATGGACGGTGCCGCCATGGCCTCCGGCGTATTGCAGACAGCTGCAGGCGCCGGTTTGTTTTTACCGATTTATTATGAGTCGTTTATTGCCGCTGAGACCGTTACGGAGCGCTGTTACGCGGTGATTTCGAAAAAATCCGGCACACCTTCAGAAATGGTGAAAATGGATATTGATTTTTACAACCCCAGCGGTGTGCATATTGCTTCACTGCTCGGCCTGACAGCCAAAAAGGTGCGGACAGACCGGCAGCTGATACCAGGCGTTCAGCAGATGGAGGAAACCTTATACCGCATTTTCTCGACATACGCAGGCCGTCCTGTCACAAGAAATGATGCGCACACCGTGTTTTTTGAATTAGGGCTTGAATCGTCACAGCTTCTGGCCATTATTAAAGACATCGAAGGGGCGTTTGATCTGCGGCTGAATCCGACTCTGTTATTTGAGTGCAGCAGCATATCCGAACTGCTTGAAGACATAAAAACAAAAGGAACAGATGAATCTTCCGGCCTTGTCGCGGATGCAGCACCGGTTTCTGAAACGCAATCGGGCAGTCAGACATTTACCTTCTATGAACATGAAGCATTCCTTCAGGATCATCTGGTTTTCGGCAAACCGGCACTGATGGGTGCAGTGTATCCGTGTCTGGTGCTTGAAGCATCCGGAGCGTCTCATTCCGGCACGTATCCCGCCGAGCTGAAAGATATCCGTTTTACGGGAGGGCCCGTCACCCTGGAGCCGGGAGAGGCCGCACAGATTGACATTTCATTTACGGCAGAAAAGAGTGCCGAACGCTTTACCGCAAGCTGCACTGTCTCCGGTAAAGAAAGCCGGAAGACATGTGCCGAAGGAGAAATAAGCAGATATACAGAGGCACTCATAAAAAAATCATATGACGTTGAACAAATGAAGTCGCATGCACAAAAGGTGGCGCCGGATGTCATTTCCCGTCTGTACGATTCGGTTGCCGACTTCACGATAGGCTCGATGCTGAAAACGGTAACGGCGGGATACAAAATGAGTGAGAGCTCTTTTTTATTGCAGCTGGACTTATCAGGAAAAAAAGAAAAAGGCGATCTGCATCACTTTGCATTTGACCCGCTTATATTGAATTCTTGTTATATGTCGCTCGGTGAAGAAGAGTTGCAGCTGAAAAAGCGGATTCACGTCCCGCTCATGATTGAGAGGCTGACGCTTTACGGACCTGTCATGTCTGATACCGTCTATGTGGTGAATACAATCAAACATAAAAAAGACGGGTTTCTCTCATTTGATGCCGCAGTCCTCAGTCATACAGGGGAACAGCTGGCGGAATTGAAAAATGCGTCTGTGAAAGAAGTGCTTCAGCCAAATCGGCTTGAAAATGCGTCTTTTGCCCCGTCCGGGAATCAAAGCCGTCAGAAAACGAAAGGAAACCCGCTGGATATTGCCGTTGTCGGAATTTCCGGCAAGTATCCGCAGGCAGATGATATCGATGCGTTTTGGGATAATCTCAAACAAGGAAAGGATTGTATTGCCGAAATTCCGAAAGACCGCTGGAAATGGGAACATTACTTTTCCGAGGACCGGACGGCGCCGGGAGCGATCTACAGCAAATGGGGCGGATTCATTGACGGGATCGCCGATTTTGATCCTGAGTTCTTTAAGATTTCCCCACGTGAAGCGGAACACCTTGATCCTCAGGAACGGCTGTTTTTAATGCATGCGTGGATGGCCATGGAGGATGCGGGATATACGAGGACATCACCCGAACTGGGCCGTCAGGTAGGTGTGTATGCCGGTGTCATGTATCAGGAATACCCGCTATTCGCGGCTGAAGCGGGAGTGAAAGGACGGCATATCGGGCTCCCAGGCGGGATTTCATCCATTGCTAACCGTGTCTCCTATTTTTGTGATTTTCAAGGGCCGAGCATTTCGGTCGATACGATGTGTTCAGGTTCGCTGACTTCTTTGTACATGGCGTGCCGGGATCTGCGGGATCATCGGATTCGCGCGGCGCTTGCCGGCGGAGTGAATCTCACCGTTCATCCTAACAAGTACTTCATGCTGAGCCAAGGGCAGTTCATCTCATCTAAAGGACACTGCGGGAGTTTCGGCGCCGGGGGTGACGGCTATATTCCGGCAGAAGGGGTCGGGGTGCTGCTTCTTAAACGTTTAGAAGACGCCGTACAAGACGGAGATCGGATTTACGGCGTCATTAAAGGAGCTGCCATCAATCATGGCGGGAGAGCGAGCGGTTACACCGTACCGAACCCCAAGGCGCAAAGCGAAGTCATTTCTCAAGCTTTACAGGAAGCGGGGGTATCCCCGGGCCAGATCAGCTATGTGGAAGCGCACGGGACAGGGACGAAATTAGGCGATCCGATTGAAATCCGGGCTTTAACCGATGCATTCGGTGATGTTCCTGAAACATGTCTCATCGGGTCTGTCAAATCAAATATCGGACATGGGGAATCGGCAGCAGGCATCGCTGCTGTCACAAAAGTGCTGCTGCAGATGAAGCACAAACAAATCGCCCCATCTTTGCATGCAGATATTTTAAATCCGAATATCCAATTTGATGAAGGACCGTTTTCCGTCTGCCGTGAATTAACAGATTGGAAACGGATTTCAGCAGACGGAGCAGAACAGCCGCTCAGGGCGGGGATCAGCAGCTTTGGTGCGGGCGGTTCTAACGCGCATATCATTATTGAAGAATATGAGGCTCCTGTAAAACAAGCGATCAGCAGCCAAGAGCCGGCTGTCATTCTGCTGTCTGCAAAAAATGGGGAGCGTCTGACAGAATATGCGGAGCGCCTTCTTGCTTTTCTTCAAAAGAAGCATACGGATAAGCCGGACTTATTTGATGTCGCATACACTTTACAAGCGGGGCGGGAAGCGATGGATGAGCGGCTGGCTTTCATTGCGGACTCCCTTAAGGAACTGGAGGACAAGCTCAGATCGTACTTGGAAAATGAAAACGCACCGCATCTTTACAGGGGGCGGGCGAAGCGAAATCATGAGACAGTGGCTGTGTTTGAATCTGATGAAGATTTGCAGGAAGCCATGGTCAAATGGTTGAAAAAGAGAAAGTACGGTCATTTGCTGAACATGTGGGTGCAGGGAGTCGATGTGGACTGGAACTTGTTATATTCGGGACAAAAACCCCGGAGAATCAGTCTTCCCGCCTATCCGTTTGCAAAGGTCAGATGCTGGATTCAAGATGAAGCCGAGGCGGTTCCAAAAAGGGATGACGGCAAAACGGTGATCCATCCGCTGCTTCATGAAAACACATCCGATCTTTGGGAGCTGAAATTCACCTCTGTTTTTACCGGACGGGAATTCTTTTTCACTGATCACACAGTCAATGGGCAGAAGGTGCTCCCGGGAGCCGCCGTGATCGAAATGGTCAGGGCGGCCGTTGAGCGTGCCGCATACGCTGTGCCGGACGGACGTAAAGGAATGTATTTGAAAGATCTCATATGGATGAGGCCTGTTGTTCATAAGGGGACAGATGTAGAAGTCCATATCAGCCTTATCCTTAAGGAAAATGAAGACATTGAATTTACGATTTACAGCCTATCGGAAAAACCTGGGGGAGAACGGATTTTATACAGTAAAGGCACCGCGGTATCAGGAGAGATAGCAGCGGTTCCGTCAGTTCACTTAGAGGGCTGGCTGTCCGGCTGCAGCCAATCGGTTATGACGTCTGATGAGGTTTATCAGGCTTTCCGGCATGCGGGTATGATATACGGGCCGAGCCATCAAGGAATTGACCAGCTGATGATCGGAGAAAGGGGTGCTGCAGCCCGGCTGTCGCTGCCGGAAACGGCAGACAGTACCGCCGATCAGTTTGTCATCCATCCGAGCCTTCTAGATGCCGCGTTTCAGGCGTCACTGGGTGCCGGTTCAGATACTGCCGGAGAGACTCCGATGCTGCCGTTTTCCCTGCGGCAGGCAGAAATATTTCAGCCGACTCAGAAAACGATGTGGGCGCTTGTCCGCAAACAGAGCGATCGGTCAGATAACGAAGCGTTGACGCTGGATATTGATTTATGTGATGAAAACGGCGCTGTTTGTATGAGATTGACAGGCTTCTCCTGCCGGGCTGTCCGGCAGACAAACCAAACCGAAAGCAAACGGCAGGAAGTTCAGACGGCGATGCTTGCCCCTGTTTGGGACAAAACTTTCTTTTCTCTGGAAGAAAATCGAGCGGTTGATCAGGAACAATTGCTGATCATCGGAAAGCCGGGAAATACCATAAAGGCTGCGGCAACAATGTGGCCCCGCGCCCATCTGGAGGAGACGCCGGATCATTCAAGCGAGCAAACATTACGTGAATTGACAGCCGGGTATCAGGATATCCGCCATTTCTTATGGATTGCGCCCGATCGTTTCGCACCCGCATCCGTCAGTCAGGAAATGCTTGATGAGCAGGAGAATGGGGTGATTCAATGTTTCCGTTTCATCAAAGCGCTGCTGTCACTCGGGTATGGAAACCGAAACATCAGCTTTACGGCGGTCACCCGGCAGACACAGTCCGTGTATCTGGGTGATCTGCCGCAGCCTGAGCATGCAGGCGTACACGGTTTGATCGGTTCATTGGCAAAAGAATATCCGAACTGGGACATCAGGCTGATTGATGCAGAAGAAGGCAGTGATTCGTCTGAGATGAAAAACATCTGGAGCCTTCCTCCAGATCCGGACGGAAATGCTGCCGCGTACCGTAACGGAGCTTGGCACAAGCAAAAAACAGTCCGGGTGCTGACAAGTTCCGCTCCGCGTATGTCGTACAGAGAAGGCGGCGTTTATGCTGTCATCGGCGGAGCGGGCGGCATCGGAGAAGCATGGAGCAAATACATGATCACCCGTTACAAGGCACGGATTATATGGATCGGCAGGCGGCCGAAGGATCAGGAGATTCAGAGCAAAATAGACAGGCTGGCGCTATCAGGCCCCGCGCCGCATTATATACAGGCTGATGCTCAAGATGCGGCCGCGCTTAAAGCGGCCGTCCGTTCCGTAAGAGAGCAGTACGGCAATATAACGGGAGTCATCCATTCCGCGATAACGCTTGCCGACAAAAGTATGGCGAATATGGATGAAGCTTCTTTCAGAAACGCTTTTTCAGCTAAGGTGAATACGAGCGTCCGAATGATCGAAGCTTTTAAGGGAGAACCGCTTGATTTTGTGCTGTTTTTCTCATCCGTTAATTCTTTCACAAAAAATGCCGGGCAAAGCAACTATGCGGCAGGGTGTACATTTCAAGACGCCTTTGCCCGCCATATCGCTTCCTTTGTTGATTGTGAAGTGAAAGTCATGAATTGGGGATATTGGGGCAGTCTGGGCGTTGTCTCAGACCCATCTTACAGAAAACGGATGGAGGCGTCAGGGATCGGTTCTATTGAACCCGATGAAGCAATGGAGGCGCTGGAAGTCTTACTATCAGAACCGTTCAGCCAAGCGGCATTCATCAAAGCTGCTCCGCATGGCTTAGCCGCACTGACGAATCAAGATGCAATAACGGTTGTATCCGGCCCGGAGCCTTCATTTATGGAAAGCGTTAAGCGGCAAAATCCGGATCGGAATGAACGGCTTGAGACTTTAAAACGAGAAATGGAGTTGCGCATATGAACAGCCTTCTTTGCAAACTGCTATTTTACCAATTACAATCACTCGGTTTTTTCAGCGAGCCTGTCACCACAGCTGCAGCATCCATGCGGAACGCCGGCGTGATCGGAACATACGGCAAATGGCTGGAAGAAAGCCTGAATCTATTAAAAGAAAACGGATATATCGCGTATGACGGATACACGATCACTCTTCTCACGGATCAGCGTCCGGACGGCCACACAGTCTGGAACGAGTGGAATGCCCATAAACGCCTGCTTCCAAATGGGGAGCTTGCGCAAGCTGAATTGGCCGAGGCGACGATAAAAGCGATGCCTTCAATTTTAAAAGGGGAACGTCCGGCTACGGATATCGTATTTCCCGATTCATCAATGCGGCTCGTTGAAGGTGTTTATAAGCATAATCCCGTTGCGGATTATTTTAATGAAGTGTTAGCAGATTCCGCGGCCGCTTACCTGAAAGCCTATCTTACAGAACACCCCGATGCCGGCATCAGGCTGATAGAAGTAGGGGCCGGGACGGGCGGAACGAGCGCCATGCTGTTTACAAAACTGCAACCATTTGCAAGACAAATTGCGGAATATTGTTATACGGACGTTTCTAAAGCTTTTTTAATGCATGCCGAACAGGAATACGGACCTGATGTGCCGTATTTGACAACAGCCTTGTTTAATGCGGAGGAGCCTTGCGAATCACAAAATATCAAAACGGGTGTTTACGATATTGTCATCGCCGCCAATGTGCTTCACGCCACAAAAAATATCGGTTTGACACTGCGCCGTCTGAAAGCGCTCCTGAAATACAACGGGATGATTCTGATAAACGAAATCAGCGATCGTTCTGTTTTTACCCATTTAACCTTCGGGCTGCTTGACGGCTGGTGGTCCTATGAGGATGCTGAGCTTCGGATTCCGGGAAGTCCCGGCTTATATCCAAAATCGTGGGAGCGTGTGCTGCATTCGGAAGGATACAGAGCGGTTTGTTTCCCTGCTGAAACGGCTCATGATTTAGGTCAGCAGATTATCGCAGCTGAGAGTGACGGACTCGTCCGGATGCAAGGGATCAGAGACGGCAGAAAGCCATACGCCGCCCCGTCCGAAGTTTTCCGAAAGCCCGCACAGCCTGTTTCCCGCAGCCGCGCGCCAGAGGAGCATCAAGCTGTTAAGGCTGATGGGGAATCGGTCGCTTCCCATGTCCGCTCTGTCATCAAAACAAGTATTGCCGATGTATTAAAAATGAAAGAAGAGGATATTCAGGAAGAACTGAATTTCTCTGAATACGGCATTGATTCCATTTTAGCCGTCAATGTGATTAACGAGATTAATAAGCGATTGAATCTTACACTGCAGACAACGATTTTATTTGATTACTATCATGTGAAACTGCTGACCGGTTATATCTCGGCAGAATATGAAACCACCATAGCCTCATCTCTGGAGACCGAAAGAGAGAAAATCCGCCCGGCGCTTCAGGAAGAACGGCCTGCTGAAAAACCTTTGCAGACGGAAAGAAAGGAAAACGGTTATCAGAAACCGAAACAAGAACGTATGCCGCCTTCTTTCGCAAAGCCCGATGACTCGGGAATGTTCCGGGTTGTGATTGACAGTCCGGGCGGCATTGAAGATCTGGCGATTGCCCGCAGTGAAGTGCCCGAGACAAAAGGTGACGAAGTTCAAATAGCCGTCCGCGCCTTTTCTTTAAACTTCGGAGACTTGCTTTGTGTCAGAGGGCTGTACCCGACGATGCCGCCTTATCCGTTCACTCCGGGATTTGAAGCAAGCGGCGTCGTGATCAAGACAGGGAGGCATGTAACATCCGTCATTCCAGGTGATGAAGTGATTGTCGGCATGGGAGAGGAATTTGGATCTCAGGCGAATCTCATCACATGTAAAGAACATCAAGTCTATCATAAACCGGCCCGGCTGACCTTTGAAGAAGCATGCGCTCTTCCCACCGTGGCGGTGACAATGATAGACGCCTTCCGGAAAGCCGGACTTAAAAAAGGCGAAAAAATATTAATTCAGACCGCGACGGGAGGAACGGGGCTGATCGCGGTGCAAATGGCCCGGCATATCGGCGCGGAAATATATGCCACGGCCGGATCACAGAAAAAAATTGAGTATTTGCATTCGCTCGGGATCCGCAATACCATTTGCTATTTAGAAGAAGACTTTGAAACGGAAATCATGCGAATGACCGGCGGCCGTGGGGTGGACGTAGTCATTAATACCCTGGCCGGTGATGCCATGCAAAAAGGAATGAATTGCCTGGCGCCGGGCGGAAGATATATCGAAATTGCCATGACTGCGCTGAAATCCGCTAAATCAGTCGACTTGTCCGTCCTTCATAACAATCAATCGTTTCACAGCGTGGATTTGCGGAAGCTGTCCCTTCAAAATCCGGATCAGGTCAAGGACTATCAATTGGAACTGCAGCGGCTGGCGGAAGAGGGAGTCATTCAGCCTGTCATCTCAAAAATCTTTTCCTTTGAAGATATAAAAGAAGCGTATCACTGTCTGGATGACCGCGGAAATATCGGGAAAATCGTCATCAGCGTTTCTGAACCGTATCAAAGGACGTACCGCCCCAAACAAAAGGATCCGGCCGATACAGTAAAATCAGCAGCTGTGTTACCTGAAAAAGAACCGATCGCGATTATCGGGATGAGCGGGCGGTTTGCTGAATCGGAGAATGTCCATGAGTTTTGGGAAAACTTAGCCGCCGGACGGGACCTGATTAAAAAAGCAGACAGATGGGATCTCTCTGACAGCCAATGCCAGTATGGCAGTTTTATAGAGGGCATTGAATGTTTTGACCCCGTTTTCTTTAATATATCGGGACGTGAAGCGACCTATATGGACCCTCAGCAGAGGCTGTTTTTGGAAGAAACATGGAAAGCGCTTGAAGATGCGGGATATGCGGGAGACTCGGTAAGAGGCAGGGAATGCGGCGTGTATGCAGGCTCCTGCGGCGGAGATTACCAGGCCATTTTTAAACAGCAGGGGCCCGCGCAGGCTTTTTGGGGCAATCATAATTCTGTCACTCCGGCAAGGATCGCCTATCACCTTAATTTACAAGGTCCGGCGATCACTGTTGATACAGCATGTTCCAGTTCGCTGACAGCCATTCATTTGGCATGTCAGGGGCTCTGGACGAAAGAAACGGAAATGGCGGTGGCGGGCGGGGTTTTCATTCAATCCACTCCCGCTTTTTATCAGTCGTCAAATAAGGCGAATATGCTGTCACCGACCGGGCGCTGCCATACGTTTGATCAAAGCGCGGACGGCTTCGTGCCGGGTGAAGGCGTGGGAGCCGTGGTGCTGAAACGTCTTAGCGACGCCGCTAGTGACGGAGATCATGTGTACGGCGTCATAAAAGGCTCTGCAATGAATCAGGACGGCACTACAAACGGAATAACCGCTCCAAGCGCGCTTTCTCAAGAACGATTGGAGCGGCATGTCTATGATACTTTTCACATTGATCCGGAAACCATTCAAATGGTGGAAGCTCACGGAACGGGCACTGCATTGGGCGACCCGATCGAATTCGGCGCCTTAACGCGCGCTTTCCGCCGCTATACGGATAAAAAAGGATATTGCGCCATCGGCTCTGTGAAAACCAATCTCGGACATGCCGCTGCGGCCGCGGGGATGGCCGGACTGTTTAAAATCCTGCTGTCGCTGAAGCATCGGCAGATTCCGGCATCCCTGCATTTTCATCAAGCCAATCAGCATATTCAAATTGCGGACAGTCCGTTTTTTGTTAATGAAAAGCTGATACCGTGGGAACGGAATCCGGATGCACCGCGCAGAGCCGCCATCAGTTCATTCGGATTCAGCGGAACAAATGCCCATCTTGTTATTGAAGAGGCGCCGCAAACCGTGCGCCGGTCACCGGCAAAACCGGCCTGCCTCATTCCTTTATCTGCGCGGACGGAGCGTCAGCTGGAAATTCAGGCAGAACGCCTGCTGGATGTACTCAGCAAGAACAAAGATAGCGATCTGGGAAATATAAGTTATACCCTCCTCCTCGGCAGAAAGCATCTGCATCACCGGTTTGCCTGTATCATAAGCAGCGCGGACGAACTGAAGCGGGTATTATCGGAGTGGCTTGTAAAAAGAGAGCTTCCGAGTGTGTTTGTGTCCAATTTGAAGAATCAGAAGCCGGCAGAGGAAGCCGGAATGAAAACATTCGGAATGGAGTGCATTGAACAGTGCCGCTCGGCGGCTTCACCCGCACAGTACAGAGAAAGCCTGGCACATATCGCTGACCTTTTTTGCAGAGGATATGACCTTCCTTTTACACGGCTTTTTGACGGAGGGCAATATTATAAAACGCCGCTGCCTGCCTACCCGTTTTTAAAAGAAAGGTATTGGGCGGCTGATATAAACAGTTCTTTATCAGGTCAAGCCATGAAAAAGTCTGAAACGCAAACCGTTCTCCCGTCTTCGCCACAGCCTGAACATGAAGGACTGATTTCTCTGAGTCCTTTAACTGAGATCGAAATGACAGCGTTTGAACCGGAGACATTGCAAAAACCGATCGTGCTACAGCCTTTGGATTGTACTGGTTCTGTCCAGCAGCCAGAAAAAGCCGTTTCCGAAGACAATAGAACATTGCTTGAAGAATTGAGGATAAGCCTGGCAGATATTTTATTTTTGTCACCGGAAGATATTGATGCTGAAGAGCCTTTCATCGATATGGGGCTTGACTCCATTATCGGGGTTGAATGGATACAAACAGTAAATAAAACGTACCACACTGAGATTACAGCCAATAAGGTGTATGAACACCCGACGCTTGAGGAGCTTGCGGAATATATATCAGGGCAAATAAAGAAACCCGAGTATGCTGAAGCGGAGGAAACAGCGGTACGTCCGCAAATCCCGGAAGCAGAAACTCCCCTTGCCGGCATCTCTGACGGCACTTTGCGCAAAGAGCTCAAAGAAAGCCTTGCGGACATCCTGTTTCTGAAGCCGGAAGATATTGATGAGCATGAGGCATTCATTGATATGGGGCTGGATTCTATTATCGGTGTGGAATGGGTTCAGTCCATTAATAAAACCTATCAAGCGTCTATTACGGCAAATCTGGTCTATGAATATCCGACAATCGCAAAATTAGCCGGGTATCTGACCGGTTCTGTCCAAAAAGACACTGAGGAAGCACATGGGGAACATACGAAACAAAACGATATATCAGAAGAGACAGATGATCAAGAGCCGCCCGAGCTGATCTGTCTTAACCCGGAAGGAAAGGGAAGACCGATTTTCTGGTTTCATTCCGCGCTGGGGGCAGTGGAGCTGTACCAGCCTGTTGCCGAACGGACCGGGCGTCCTTTTTACGGAATTCAGGCAAGAGGATGGATGACAGACCGGGAACCGATCCGCGGCATTAAACACATGGCGGAATATTACGTTAAGCTCATACGTACCGTGCAGCCCCGGGGTCCTTACGATGTAGGCGGCTATTCATTAGGGGGTATGCTCGCTTATGAAGTCACCCGGCAATTGCAGCTGGCTGGAGAAACCGTTGAATCAATCGTCATGCTCGACTCCTTTGACTCGGCGGGTGCGCGGGAAATAAACATTCCTGATGAATTATTTGATAAAAATATGATGCTGCAGACGGTGAACATGGCTTTATTTGCACTAATTTATCAACATCCGGAACGCATTTCTGAAACCTTGATTCACCGTGATGAACTAGATGCCGATCTTCATGAAGACATATTTTTAGAGCAATTAATAGCAAAAGCCAAACAGCGGGGGTTAACGAAGACGGACGCGTTGGTGAAAAATCTGATCAGGCAGAATATAAACGTTCAGGACGCTTACGAAATCACTGATTACGAACTCCTGCCGCTTCCGGATCCGAACGGGGTGACATGCTATTATTTCCGAAATAAAAACGGTATTTTCTTGGGTGAGCTTGATCCGTATTTTACGATCAGGGCCGATATTTTATCTGCTGATTTCGTCAACTATTGGAGCCAGTGGGAAGAGTATATGACAAATATTGCCATAATGGATGTGGCGGTATCCAACCATATGACGTTATTGGCTGAAGACAGCGCAGCCGAAACGATTTCTGAATTTTGCGTCGTTTTATATTCGGCAGACGGAATGACAGAACACAGCTTCCTGCAGCTGCAGGAAAAGATAATGAACGTGCATGGTGAGATGCAAAAGCAGCCCGCCAAAACAAGACCGTAAATTCACATATCCGCCCGCCGGGTTTACTCGTAAGCTTTGGCGGGTCTTTTCAAATCTTGATCACATCTTGGAGGAATGAAAATGACCAGTTTAACAAAAATCAGGCAGCAGCAGCCGTACAAGTGGTACCAAACGATGAGAGAAACCTCTCCCGTTCATTACAATGAAAAGGAAGATTGCTGGGAAATCTTCACCTATGATGAAGTGAAGCGGGTGATTTCTGACTACAGTCATTTTTCTTCCGATCATAAATACTTAAGTGCGGACAAGCAGGAAAAAATGATCCGGCATATTAACAAAGACAGCCTTTTGAAAATGGACCCGCCTGAACACACCGTCTTCAGAAAATTGGTCAATCAGCCGTTCATGCCGAAATCGGTTGAGACTCTTACACCGCGTATAGCCGCTATCGCTGATGACCTGCTTCAGGCCGTCCGTTCAAAAGGCAGGATGGACATTATTGAAGATTACGCATTTCCGCTTCCGATTATCGTGATCGCAGAGCTTTTAGGATTTCCTCCGAAAGACAGGGATATCTTTAAAAGCTGGGTCGACCAAAGCCAGAATGTAAAAGATGAAAAGAAAATGAATGAAGTGCAAAAGCAGATGATCGGATACTTCATGCAGTTTATTTTACAGCGGAGAAAACAGCCGGAAAATGATTTAATCAGCCATTTAATTTCAGCTGATTTAGACGGAGAGCCGCTGTCAGACAAGCAATTAATCGGTTTTTGCGGCTTGTTGATCGTCGCGGGGCACGTAACGACGGAAAATGTGATCGGAAATTCATTTCTCAGTCTCAAGGAGTTTCCGCATATTCTGCCCCGGCTGCTTGAAAATAAGGCGTTCCTCCCTGACTTTATTGAGGAAGTCATCCGTCTCAGACCTTCCATTCAGCGGGTAACCCGCTATACTGCGATTGAGAGCGAGATTGGCGGAAAAACGATTCCGGCCGGAGAAAAAGTGTATGCGTGGATTGGATCGGCGAACAGAGATGAAAAGAAGTTTGAAAATGCCGATCAAATTGATTTGGGACGAAAGCCAAATCAGCATTTGTCATTCGGCCAGGGCAGCCATTATTGTTTAGGAGCGCCGCTGGCCCGGCTTGAAGCGAAAATCGCGCTCTCCCACTTTTTTGAACAGATGCCCGCATGGCGTTTTACTGAGGATCAAGAGCCGAATCTGGTTCCGAGCCCTGTATTTCACGGCGTTGACAGGCTGCTTGTTGAGTTTTGAGCGAAAAAATAAAAGAGGCTTCACGGGAAGCCTCTTTACTCTGGGGGCTTGGAGAAATGAATGTAGGAATCGAAGCAATGAACGTGTTTGGCGGAACCGCGTATGTAGACGTCATGGAGCTTGCGGAACATCGGAATCTGGATAAAAAAAGGTTTGAGAACCTGCTGATGAAAGAAAAAGTGGTGGCGCTTCCGTTTGAAGATCCGATTACGTTCGCCGTAAATGCCGCAAAACCGATTATCGACTCTCTGTCAGAAGAGGAACGGAATCAGATTGAAATGGTCATTACCTGTACGGAATCCGGGATTGATTTTGGCAAATCCATCAGTACATACGTCCATGATTATTTGCAGCTGAAGCGGAATTGCCGGTTATTTGAGGTGAAACAGGCTTGCTATTCTTTAACGGCCGGGTTTCAAATGGGCGTGAATTTCATCTTATCGCAAACATCACCGGGAGCGAAAGCGCTCATCATCGGCACGGATATTTCCCGTTTTTTAGTGGCTGAAGGCGGTGACGCGTTGACGGAGGTATGGTCCTATGCCGAACCGAGTGCGGGGGCGGGAGCTGTGGCGCTTTTAGTCAGCAGCACCCCTCATGTCTTTTTGCTTGATCAAGGCGCAAGCGGGTATTACGGGTATGAAGTCATGGATACCTGCCGCCCGATTCCGGATAGTGAAGCGGGGGATGCTGATCTGTCGCTCATGTCTTATTTGGACTGCTGTGAAAAATCATTTCAGGAATACCGAAAGCGTGTGAGCGGGGCGGATTATAAGAGTACATTTCAATACCTTTCTTTTCATACTCCGTTTGGCGGAATGGTAAAAGGAGCGCATCGGACGATGATGAGAAAATTGGCAAAGACTAAGCCGCAAGACATTGAAGCGGATTTTCAGCAACGCGTGCTGCCTGGGATTCAATACTGTCAGCGCGTAGGCAACATCATGGGAGCCACCGTATTTTTATCTCTTGCCAGCACGATTGATAACGGCTCTTTTGAAGCGCCGAAACGCGTCGGCTGTTTTTCATACGGTTCGGGCTGCTGCTCTGAATTTTACAGCGGTGTCGTTATGCCGCAAAGCCGGACGCGGCAGAATCGATTTCAGATCAGCCGGCATTTGGATGAACGCGTCCGTTTATCGATGGCTGATTATGATCGGCTGCTCCAAGACAGCGGCATCGTAAAATTCGGCACAAGAAATGCCGCGCCCGCAGCAGACATCCCGAATGCGCATCAAGGAAAAACGCGATTGGTGCTGACTGAAATAAAAGAGTTTCACAGAAAGTATGAATGGGCGACCTAATATCAGAAACACTCAGAGCCGGAAAGGCTTGAATATTTTTAAAGAAGCGGAGAATAAACATGAATCCAATGATCGATGTACAGGAAACAGAACCGGGCATTGTGCAGGTCACAATGCAGAATACGGCCGGGAAAAACGGGCTGTCAGAAGAGTTTGTAAGAGAGCTGCACCGGGTATTCCAAGACATCAATGCCCATCCGTCCTATAAAACCGTCCTTCTGACGGGTTACGGAAATTATTTCTGCACGGGAGGAACGCAGGAGGGGCTTTTGACCATTCAGAGCGGAAAGCTCCAATTTACAGATTTAAAGCTTCACAGTCTTTTATTGGATTGCAGGATTCCCGTGATTTCCGTCATGCAGGGGCATGCGATCGGAGCCGGCTTTACGATCGGTCTGAGCTCGGATTTCGTGATTTTAAGCAGAGAGAGTTTTTATTCTTGTAATTATATGAAGTACGGATTTACACCGGGAATGGGCGCGACGTATATTGTGCCTGAAAAACTGGGAATTGTCCTCGGGGAAGAAATGCTGTTTACGGCCGCGAATTTCAGCGGCGCTGCTCTGGAAAAAAGGGGAGTTCCGTTTGAAGTGCTGCCGAAAAAAGACGTCCTTCAAAGAGGCCGCGAATTGGCCCGGCTGCTGGCGGATAAACCGAGAGCCTCACTGGTTGCGCTGAAATCCAATGTGACCGCACGGATCAAAAGAGAGCTGACAAAAGCGGTTGAGGAAGAGGTGAACATGCACGAAGCCACATTCCATCTTCCTGAAGTAAAAGAGAGAATCAGCCGCTTATACGGCAGTTAAACAGAATGAAAAAAGCATGGGAAGCCCCATGCTTTATGATTGGTCCGTCTTTTGCAGCACGGAGCCTGTGAATTGTTCTTTAATTTCGGCGCTTCGGGCTGCGGTTTCTGTAATGCAGTGAATGATGGCTTCTTCAAAGCGGCGCTCGTTTAATGCGCGAAGGCCTGCCTCGGTTGTGCCGCCAGGGCTTGTGATTTCCTTGCGCAGGCGCTCAGGGCGTTTGCTGCTTTTTCTGAGCATTTCCGTCGCCCCGGCCATGGTTTGTAAAATCAGCTCTTTTGCCTTTTCTTCCGGCAGACCGACTTGAAGGGCGGCTTTTTCCATCGCTTCGACATACCGGTACACATAGGCGGGGCCGCTTCCGGCGATGGCTGTGACGGCATCAAGGTGTTTTTCTTCAAAGAGCGTCGCTTCTCCGATTGTTTCCAGCAGCTCTTTTGCCGTCCGGATTTCTGCCTCACTCGCCTCAGAGCTTGCGGAAAAACCGGTCGCCGATTGCTGAATGGCCGCTGATGTATTCGGCATCGCGCGGATGATGGTGAGCTTTCTGCCGAAATATTGCTGAATGGTGTGAATCGTCAGCCCTGCGATGACAGAAATCACAAGCTGATCTTTCACGTATTCGCGAATGTTTTCAATGCTTTCTGCCGCATCTTTCGGTTTAAAGGCGAGAACGATAATGTCGGTCTTGCTGAAAAACTCTTCTTTATCCCGGCACGGTTTCACTCCGTACGTTTTATGGAGCTCTTCAAGCCGGCTGTCATTTGACCGGTTTGTCATGTATATATGCCCGGGGGCCGTCAGTCCGCTTTGCAGCAGTCCGTTCACCATTGCTTCCGCCATTGATCCGGCTCCGATAAACCCGATTTTCTTCATATAAATCCTCCTTCTTTCCAAAACACAAAAAAACCTTCCCGTCAAAAAGGACGAAAAGGTTTCGCGGTACCACCTTACATTAGCACGAATCAGCCGTGCTCAGCTCAAATCCCGTAACGAGGGGATACGTTTAGGTTTTCCTAACCGCTCTGAGGGCAGGTTCTGTAAACAAGAGGGCCGCAATGTCTTTCAGCCGGGGACATTGCTCTCTGCTGCCGTTGTTTATATACTAGTTCCTCGTCATCGCGTTCCGTGTTTTCTAGTTTGTTGTTCATTATGCTATGCGGCAGAGCGGGATGTCAATCTTTTTTTCTGATATACGGCAATAATGACACAGGGAAGAGAAAAGGCTAAAATATGAGTATTCAGGAATGAAAAGAACGAAGGAGCGTAAATATGGCAGCGAGAAAGATCATTCCGATACGTGTACCGACTCCGTTTGCAGTCGGCGACGTTATCGTTTATTTAGTAAAAGATGAAGCCTTAACCCTCATTGATTGCGGCCCGAATACAAAGGAAGCGGCTGAATCGCTCTTCATGCAGCTTAAAGAACACGGTGTTTCTGCGGCGGATATAGATCAGGTGGTGCTCACTCATCATCACGCAGATCATTCAGGTTTGCTGCACCTTTTTTCCGATGATACGGAAGTAATCGGGCATCCGCTGAATGACAGGTATATTACTCAGAACCAGTCGTATATCGCCCGGCAGGAGGATTTTTTTCTGTCGCTTATGACAGAGATGGGCGTTCCTCTGACATATGAAGACATACATAAAACAGTTAAGCTGTCATACTTATTTTCTGCAAACCGTCCGTTAACAAAAACAGTGGGCGAAGGCGGAAAAATTGACGGGCTGGACGGCTGGACGGTGCTCGAAATCCCGGGGCATGCCGCGTCTCACATTGCGCTTTATCATGAAAAAAACGGTGAAATGTTCAGCGGCGATCTGCTTTTGTCCAACAGCTCCACAAATCCGATTTTGGAGGCTCCGGAAAAGGGGAGCGTGCGCACGTCTCCGATGCTGGACTATTTGAAATCAATGAAGCGGCTGTATGATATCAACCCGTCCCTTTTATATCCGGGACACGGCGAGCTGCTGAAAGACGTTAGGTCTGCTGCTGACAGGCGGCTCGAAAAACAGCGAAACCGGGCGGAATATGTGCTGCACCTGCTGTCAGAGGAAACGCTGACGGCTTTCCAAGTATGCCGGCGGCTGTTTCCGGCTGTGTACGAAAATGAATTGTTTTTAACGATGTCAGAAACGATCGGCCATCTTGACGTGCTGGCTGCAAAAGGGAAGGCCGAATCCTTTCAGTCGGGAAATACTCTGATGTTTAAAGCTGTGAAGGGGTGAAGGTAATGGGCAGATTAACGGATAAGCGGATTTGGATCACCGGGGCATCCGGCGGACTCGGAGAACGGCTTGCATATTCCTGCGCGGCAGAAGGGGCTCATGTTTTTTTATCCGCAAGGCGGGAGGACCGCTTGCAGGAAGTAAAAAAAACGATTACTTCGCGGGGCGGACAGTGTGATGTCATTCCGTTTGACGTCCGGCATGCAGAAGAGGCTGAAAACGTAAGGCGTTTGATCGGTCATGTTGACGTATTAATCAATAACGCCGGGTTCGGCATTTTTGAAACTGCCGCTGATGCATCTTTGAATGATATGAAGGCGATGTTTGAAGTCAATGTATTCGGATTAATTGCCTGTACGAAAGCCTGTCTTCCGGTGATGCTTCACGCCAAAAGCGGCCATATTATCAATATCGCTTCACAGGCCGGCAAACTGGCGACGCCGAAATCAAGCCTTTATTCCGCTACGAAACACGCCGTTTTAGGGTATTCCAATGCGCTGCGGCTCGAGCTGGCCGGTTCGGGTGTAGCTGTGACAACGGTTAATCCCGGCCCGATCAAAACAGACTTCTTTACAATTGCAGATAAAGAGGGCGGTTATGTGAAAAGCGTCGGCAGATGGATGCTTGATGCCGACCATGTGGCAGAGCGCATTACGTCCGTGATTTTGACGGATAAACGGGAAATGAATCTTCCGCGATGGATGAGTTTCGGGACGAAGCTGTATCAGCTTTTCCCATCGTTTACAGAAAAACTGGCCGGCCGCGCATTAAAGAAAAAGTAACAAGGGGGAGACAGCAAATGTCCGATCGGGATATACGCACGGCATTGATGGAAGAGCCTTTAGTCAGACAAATGGCGGAGGCGCGGGAAGTATTTTGGATCAACCCGCATAAAACCGATGATCCCGTAAAACATGGCGCTGAATGGGAAAAGGAGATTGCCGAAGCGGAAGAAAGGCTGCGCCGGTTTGCGCCTTATATCGCATCGGCTTTTCCGGAGACGGAAGAGGCGGGGGGTCTCATTGAATCTCCGCTTGTCTTGATTAATGAAATGAAGAAGCGTCTGGAACACAGCGCCGCTCAGGCTTTTCCCGGACGCCTGCTTTTGAAGTGCGACCATGAACTTCCGATTTCCGGTTCCATTAAAGCGCGCGGCGGGATTTACGAAGTGCTGAAGCATGCCGAAGATCTCGCGGTAAAAGCGGGAATGCTCTCAGCAGACGACGATTACAGCATATTGACTGAGGAACGGTTTACCGCTTTTTTCTCGAAATATTCTATAGCCGTGGGTTCTACGGGCAATTTAGGTTTGAGTATCGGCATAATCGGCGCGAAGCTCGGTTTTTGTGTGACCGTGCATATGTCGAGTGACGCCAAGCAGTGGAAAAAAGAGCTGCTCCGGGAAAAAGGGGTTCGGGTCATCGAATACGAAGCAGACTACAGTCTGGCTGTCAAAGAAGGGCGCATTCAGGCGGAGCAGGACCCTTATTGTTATTTTATTGATGATGAGCATTCCCGGGATCTGTTTTTAGGGTATGCAGTTGCGGGAAGCCGTGTAAAAAAGCAGCTGGATCAAATGAACATTAAGCCTGCTGCAGATGAGCCGCTTTTCGTCTATCTGCCCTGCGGGGTCGGAGGAGGACCGGGCGGCGTCGCGCTTGCCCTAAAGCTGATCTATGGCGAGCATGTCCATATTTTTTTCGGTGAGCCGACGCATTCACCGTGTATGCTGTTAGGCCTGTTTTCCGGCTTGCATGACGGAATCAGCGTGCAGGATATCGGTCTTGATAATCAAACGGCCGCCGACGGACTTGCGGTGGGAAGGCCGTCCGGACTGGCCGGCCCTCTGATGGAACCTATACTCAGCGGCTGTTATACCGCCGATGACGGCACGCTTTTTTCGCTGCTCTATCAATTAAGAGCCGCCGAGAATAAGAGCCTTGAGCCTTCTGCCCTCGCCGGCATGGCAGGAGCTGTCAAGTTCGTTCAGACTGAAGCGGGAAACCGTTACATAAAAGAGCGGGGGCTTGAGATGGAAAATGCCGTGCACCTTGTGTGGAGCACTGGCGGGAGCATGGTTCCGGAGAAGGAAATGGAAGAGTACAGCAAGCTCGGTTCCTCATTTGCGAAAAAAATGGGCAGACAGTGAAGCGGTTTTCCGTTACAATCTTTGTAAGCGTTTGTTTTTTTACCGGAAAGCCATACAGAGAGATTGGTGTGAATTGTGAAAAGTAAAGAATTGAACTTACATACATTGTACACGCAGCACAGCCGCGAGTCTTGGGCCGGATTCGGCGGTCATCTTTCCATTGCCGTTTCAGAAGAAGAAGCCAAGGCCGTAGAGGGGCTGAATGACTACCTATCGGTGGAAGAAGTAGAAACGATTTATATTCCGCTTGTGCGCCTGCTCCATCTTCATGTCACGTCTGCTGCAAGACGGAATCAGCATGTCAACGTGTTTTTGAAGCATCCGCATTCAGCGAAAATCCCGTTTATCATCGGAATCGCGGGCAGCGTCGCCGTCGGCAAAAGCACCACCGCAAGAATTTTGCAAAAGCTTCTTTCCCGTCTGCCTGACAGGCCGAATGTGAGCCTGGTGACAACGGACGGTTTCTTGTATCCGACGGCGGAATTAAAAAGGAAAAACCTTCTGTCCAGAAAGGGATTCCCGGAAAGTTACGACGTGAAGGCGCTGCTTGAGTTTCTGAATGATATAAAATCAGGGAAAGAGAGAGTGGAGGCGCCCGTATATTCCCATCTTACCTATGACAGGGAAGAGGGCGCCGTCGAAGTGGTCGAAGGTGCGGATATCGTTATTATCGAAGGAATCAACGTCTTGCAGTCGCCGACCTTAGAGGACGACAGGGAAGATCCGCGGATTTTTGTATCGGATTTCTTTGATTTTTCAATTTATGTGGATGCCGAAGAAAGCCGGATTTTTACGTGGTATTTGGAGCGTTTCCGTCTTTTGAGGGAAACCGCTTTTCAGGACCCGGCCTCTTATTTTCATAAATTTAAGGATTTATCTGATGCAGAAGCGGATACCATGGCCGCCTCCATTTGGGAGAGCGTCAACCGTCCGAATCTGTATGAAAATATTCTGCCGACAAAATTCAGGTCGGATTTGATTTTGAGAAAAGGTGACGGCCATAAAGTTGAAGAGGTGCTGGTAAGGCGTGTGTGATGTGAGGAGGAAGCGAATATGATGATGCATCATATTGAATTGTATGTATCTGACTTGAAAGCCTCCGCCCGGTTTTGGGGATGGTTTTTAGGTGAGCTCGGTTATACGGAATTTCAAAATTGGGACTCCGGCATCAGCTGGAAAAACGCAGGATTTTATGTTGTGCTTGTCCAGACAAAGGAGCGTTTTTTAACACCGGAGTACCACAGATGCCGGGTCGGGCTGAACCATCTGGCTTTTCATGCCGCATCAAGAGAGCAGGTTGACGAGATGACAGAAAAGCTGCTTGCCAGAGGATGCCCCGTGCTTTACAGAGACCGCCATCCATATGCAGGCGGAAGCACGCATTACGCCGTATTCACGGAAGACCCGGATCGGATAAAGGTAGAGCTGGCTGCTCCTGCCTCTGATTCTGAATGAACTATGCCTTTTCGTTTTTTTCTTCGCGCAGCGCGTCGAGTTTCTTTTCGATTCTGTCCAATTGTATGCGGCGCTTGTTCAAGCTTCTGAATACATATATCACGGCAAACAGGAAAACCGCGGCTGCGGCGAATGAAATCAATTGAAAAATGACATCACCGATGTTCATCTTTTTACCTCCGTGTGCGGCGGGCTTCCTCAGCCCGTCGTTTTTCATTTTAGTGTCTCTCTAGCCTTGTTTTTTTCTGAGTATGAACAGTTTCTGCATGTGGCTTATGATCACCTTTGCAACCGCATATCCCGGAATGGCCAGCAGCATGCCGGCAATACCTGAGAATTTGCCGGCGGCAAGCAGAAGAAAAATAATGGTCAGCGGGTGAATGTCCAGCTTCCGGCCCATAATTTGCGGGGAAATCAGCTGGCTTTCAAGCTGCTGGACAATGACGACAACCGTAATCACAAGCACTGCCTGCGTCGGTGAGTCGAACAATCCGACAATGACTCCGGGAAATGTGCCGATCCAAGGCCCGATAAACGGAATCAGGTTTGTCACCATGGCGAACGCGCCCAGAACGAGCGGATAATCGAGCCCGATTATGAAATAGCCGATCGTGACGAGAACGCCGACACAGAAACTGACGAGCAGCTGCCCTTGTATGTATGAACTGAGAGCCTCATCCATGTCCTGAAGGATTTGTTTTCCTTCCTTTTGATGTTTTTCCGGAAGAAGCCGGAGCAGCCGCCGGGGCGCTTTATTTCCTTCTTTTAACATATAATACAGCGCAAACGGAATAATGGCGGCGGTGATGGCGGCATTGGCAGCCGCACCGGCCAGGCTGCTGAGAGAATCAGCGATTGAACCGGAATAATTTGCGGCTTTGTCTGCTAATTTTTTGAAGGAATCCTCATGCTGAAGCCGGGAAAACCATTTACTGTCCTGGAGATGCCCGATCCAATTTTCAGCTTTTTCGGAAAGCTCGGGAATGTGATCTGTGAAGGCTGTAAACTGTTTTTGAACGGCAGGGCCCGCCGTGTAAAGGAAGAGGACAAAAAGGCCGGCTGTTCCCGCATAAATCGCTAAAATCGCGATTCCTTCGGGCAACTTTAATTTCGCATGCAGCACTTTGACGAGCGGGCGGCACAAATAGTAAAGGACGCCCGATAATACAATGGGCGGAAACAAGGTTTTAACCGTAATCACAACAGGCTGGAACAAAAAGTCTATTAATGTTCCGAGATAAATGATGAGAAATAACAGAAGAACGGCATAGCCGATCTTGAAATAAGGCCCGACAGGCATATTCTGCACCACGCAATCTTTAAGGGTTTACTCTCGATCGTTTCCCTTATCGCCCGGCGCATAAACGTCCCTGTCAGGAGAACTGCCCCTGATTGGTGACATAATCGTAGATAATATCTTCTACATGGGCATGGAGGTCCTCATCGGGTTCTTCGTTCCTTCTTTCTTCCAAAGCTTTTTTTAAACTCTGTTTTTCATAGGGGCTCAGCGGATCTGTCGACACATTCCGTCCATACTGGCGGAGGGCCTGTCCCAGCATTTTTTCTATAAATTGATCCATCGTATATTCTCCTATTCTTATCATTCATCTTTATTCTACTAAATATCATGTGATCCTCCCACTCTTCTATCATATTTTCTGTCAGGACGATTTAGGCTCTTTTATTCCAGTTCAGCTGAGAGAATAAGATGAAACGGCAGCGTTAACGCATCTTCATCGTTTATGATTTTTAAACGTTTTTCGTCATGCTTCACTTGTTTTACCCATCCCCAAAACCGGCGGGGGCCGTGTGCGGAAGCGTAGGTGACTGAGATGGCCCTGTCTTCTTCAATCGACGCCGCAATGATGCGGTTCATGTCGTTCATTTGCTCTTCGCTCAGTTCCGGCGGCCGGAATTCCCGTTCTTTTCGTTTCTTTGCAAGCAGCTGCTCCCGATGTTCGGGGAGCATCATCCGGCTTGATTCCCACATGACATTATACCCGGGTGTTAATTTGTTCGGATTCATGTATATCACCTCAATTATTTGTAATGCCCGCCGATTTTTTCAGCCCGGTGAAAGGCTTGGCCGGCCTCTGTCAGCGACGCGGCATGGAGGAGCGACGCCGGGCCGTACCGTTCATGGATATCATCCAATACTTTGCCGAGACTGATCTTTTTTTCCTGGGCATCGAACAGGCTCAGCTGAACATAATCACAGGGCTCCAGCTGGGAAAGGGAGACGCCGGCGCTGCGGACGGGCTCCCCGTTCCAATGCTCTTTAAAGAGCTTGACCGCCGTTTTAAAAATATCCATTCCGAAATTGGTCGGAGAGACGAGCTTTCTCTGTCTGTGAAAACCTGAAGGGAAATCAAAATCGGCGCCCCTGATGCTGACTGAAACCGTATGGCCGATGTATTGTTTAAAACGGGCGCGGCGGGCCACTTCTTCGCTTAACTCCAGCAATACGACTTTGATATCCTCAAAGCGGCTGTAGTCTCTCGGAAGGGTCATGTTATGGCCGATCGCTTTTTGCCGGCTGTGCGTGTTGACGGTGACCGGAGAGGGATCGATGCCGCGGGCTGTCCGCTGAAGCAATTCGCCGTTAATGCCCCAGCGCTTTTTCAGCAGTTCGGGAGGATGTGCGGCAAGCCCGCCGATTGTGCTGATGCCCATCCGCCTTAAATGATGCTCCATCCGTTTTCCGATGCCGAATAATTTTCCGACCGGCAGCGGCCACAGATCCTGCCTGATATTTGACATATCCAATCTGTGAATGCCGGATGCGTTTTTTTTGGCAAAATGGTCGCAAGCCATTTTCGCAAGCGCCTTATTCGGCCCGATGCCGACACGGGCATAAATACCGAATTCACGCATAATCGCTTGTTGAATGTTTTTGGCGATTGTAAAAGGATCACCGAACAGCCGCCTGCTCCCGGTCACGTCGAGAAACTGCTCATCGATGGAGTAGGGTTCTACAAGATCGGTATACCGCTCGAACAGCTCGGTAATCATAACGGAGACATCAATATACCGCTGCATCCGCGGACGGACGATAACGGCGTCTGGACATTTGGCCTGCGCTTCCCCCAGCCGTTCAGCGTTTTTTACGCCGTATCGTTTGGCGAGCGGACAAGCCGCAAGCACGACGCCGCTGCGTCTTTCGGGATCTCCCGAGACAATGACGGGCCGGTTTTTAAGATGAGGCGCTTCCGCTTTTTCCACAGACGCATAAAACGATTGCATATCAACAAGAAGAATATCAGCCATAAAAAAACCTCCGGGAACGTTTGTTCTGTTTTTCATTTTACCCGAACAATGACCGCGTTTATACTGGTAAATCATTCCCCGGTTGGAAGACGGGCTGATTCGTCCGCTTGAAAAGAAATCATTTACAATTGCAAACAACCCACATATAATTTTTTATATTCCAATGAAAGAAGCTGACATTCATTTTGCCGGACGAAAAGGAGAGTCAATCGATTATGGATATTCGAACAATTACCTCTGAAGACTATGAAATGGTTACGTCTGTTTTGAATGAATGGTGGGGCGGCAGGCAGATGAAAGACAAACTGCCGCGCTTGTTTTTTGAACATTTTCAGGACACAAGCTTTATTACGTTCGGGCCGGAGGGAATGACCGGTTTTTTAATCGGGTTTCAGTCACAATCAGACCCTGAGACGGCATATATTCATTTTTCCGGTGTGCATCCGGATTTCAGAAAAATGCAAATTGGAAAACAGCTCTATGACCGATTTATGGAGACGGTGAAAGAAAGGGGCTGCACAAAAGTCAATTGCGTGACGGCGCCTGTCAATAAAGTATCAATCGCCTATCATACAAAGTTAGGCTTTGAAGCTGAAAAAGGAACCAAAACCGTAAACGGAATCCCTGTTTTTGCGAATTATGACGGTCCGGGCCAGGATCGGATTCTGTTTGTGAAATACATATAGAGGAGGCTGAAAATGGGCTTTTTAGCTGACACGCCCAAACCGCCTTATGATGCGGTCATTTTTTCATCAATCAAGAGAGAATATGATGAGGAATATGAACAAACGGCAGAGCGCATCACGGTTTCCTGCTGGGACAGCATGGATGCGATTAAACGGTGGAAAGACCGGGCGGCAAAACAAAAAGGAAAAAGCGCCTGGAATGAAGCGTACGCGGTCCGCATGACGAGGACGGAGCCGCAGCGGATGTTTGTGTCAAAAGGAGCGGAAGATTGATTGCATTTTTACAGCATAAAGAAGAACAGACGGCGCGGGAAATTGCGGCGGTTCAGCGCTGCTCTTATCAAAAAGAAGCCGAGCTGATCGGCTTTTTCGGCATTCCCGGGCTGCATGAAACAGCCGAAGACATACAGCGGTCCCAGGAGACGTTTGCCGGTTTCAGAGTAAAAGATCGGCTCGCAGGCGTCATTTCGTATGAAAAAAAGGGATATGATCTCGTTATATGCCGGCTGACGGTGCACCCGTCCGGCTTTCGGAAAGGAATCGGACGGGCGCTCATTCAATTTGTGTTAGACGAGAACCGGGACGCCCAAAAAATAGAGACGGCTACCGCCAGCCAAAACGTTCCGGCAGTCTCTCTCTATTTAAAAGCAGGGTTCACGGAAGCCGGACAGACTGAGACGCCGGAAGGGCTGACTCTCTCATTTTTTCATCTTTATCCGAAGAGAAAAGCGGAAGTAATTCCGCACCAGCCGGAATGGAAAGAGATGTTTGAAAGAGAAAAGGCGAATTTGATCCGAATCTTCGGCCGCGCACTCCATTCGGTCAGCCACATCGGCAGCACCTCCATCCCCGGGATGGCCGCAAAACCCGTCATTGATATACTGGCGGAGGTTAATGATATTTCGGATGCTGACCGATTCAGTCCGCAGCTGGAAGCACTCGGCTATGAGGCGAAAGGGGAAAACGGGATAGAAGGCCGGCGTTTCTTTCAAAAAGGCGGCAACAGGCGCACACACCACGTTCACATATACGAAACAGGCCATCCGGACGCGGGGCGTCATCTGCTGTTCCGGGATTACCTCACCGCAAAGCCTGAAAAAGCGGCTCAATACATGAAGCTGAAAAAGCGGCTCGCTGAGACATACCCGTACGATATGGCAAAGTATACTGAAGGGAAAAAGGACTGGATCAAGGCGGCTGAACAAGAGGCAAAGGACTAAGGAGAGCGGGCTGCTGTAAAGAAAGCAGAAACAATGCATACAGCGGTCCGGTATGCTACAATGGCGAAAATGAAAAACGGAGGATCACCTATGCAAATACATGTGACGGATGCGGCGAAACACACGCTTTTGCAGGCAATGGACGCCAACCCGGAGAAAAAAGCGCAGCTCCGCTATGACGCAGAAGGCTGCGGGTGCGCGGTCAGCGGCGTGCCGGCCATCTGGCTGGCGGACGAATTAACGGGACAATGCGAACGCATTGAAACCAACGGACTTCCGCTTTACATCCAGACCTCTCAAAAAGTGTTTTTTGACGAGGAAATGACAATCGATTACAATGAAAAGGCAAAAACGCTCGTCTTAAAGAGCCCGGCAGAAATGCTGAGCCCGAGAATGAGCATATTAGTAAAGCAGGGAGAAACTGAAAGTGAATCAAAAGCTGAAAGCCATTAAACAGACGGCACAGCATAAAACGTGGGTATCCTTTTTGAACAACAATCATCCGTACAGTCTGCTGCACTGGTCCATCGGGGGCGCTGAATCCGTACAAAAGGATGTCTGGCTGCTTCAGGATGAGATGACCTTCAAAGCGCAGGAGTTTACGACAATCGACCTCGCCATTGACTGGATCGGAGAAAATATGGACGGGATTACCGACGTTTTATGACGGGAAAGCGAAAGAACCAGTATACGTTCTTTCGCTTTTTTACGTTTGCGTTACGGTATCTAAAAAGGTTTGCAAGGCTTGCCGGTAGCTCTCCGGATTTTTGGTGTACGACATGGCATGCCCGCCCGATTCGGCCAGATACAGCATCTTCGGGCCGCGTTTTCTGCGGTGCAGCATTTCGGAGGAAGCGGGAGGTATATAATCATCCTCCTTACTGTGGATAAACAGAATGGGCTGCCGGATGCGGCTGATAACCGATAAAGGCGAGACATCACGGATGCGGTATCCTTCTCTCACCAGCAAAAAGAAATCAGCCAAAGGCAGCAGCGGCCACCGAGGCAGCCGGAATTCCCGCTTCAGTCTGTAGGCTAACTGATCGTGAAAACTTGCGAACGGACAGTCCGCAATATAAAAATCAGCGCCGTCTCCATTCTGATGATCTCCCGCGTATAATAAGGCCGTCACCGCTCCCATTGATTCGCCGTGGACACCGATTTGACCACCGTCCCCGGTTTTGTTTCTCACCCAATTCACGGCTTCTTCCAAATCATCTTTTTCAAAATAACCGTAGCTCGTTGTTCGGCCGCCGCTTTTTCCGTGCCGGCGGTGGTCATACACGAGCACATTCCAGCCTAAATCCAGAAACAAATCCATGTATTTCAATGAATTAAACAAATTGACGGTAACACCGTGACAAATAATCATCGTGTTTGCCGTACGATGCGGGGCAATGTAAAAGCCTTTGATCTCATACCCGTGGCGTGACAAGATGACGGCCTCTTCTTTTTCCATCGCCTGAAAGGAATCAAATACCCCACGCCAGTCTGCCGTTTCTCTTTTTATGATGTCTTCATCCGTCTTTTTCTTCATAAACATGATCAGATTCGTAAAAGCAAATCCGGCGGCCAAAAAGACCGCACAAGCCGAACCGAACACCGCCAGCCATTTTTTCACGCAGGCACCCTCCTTTAATATGAAAAATCCTTCCCTATGAACGTTGCCGGCCTCCGGCGCTCCATGGTACACTTGCTTCACCATTATTCAGATACGGGGGGCATAATTGATGAAAAAGCAGCTGCCTAAAGAAAAACACAGCTTAAAAGACAATCTGGAGGAAGATCTGAAGGCCAGGCTTTTGCAAATGAAAAGTGAGCTGAAGGAAGAAGACGAGAAAAAACAAGCGCAGCAAAAGGCGGAACAAATCAGAAAACGAAAAGAAAAAGAAAAAAATAAAAGCTTTGAAGAGCTGCTGAATGAAAGCAGTCTCGATTGGCACAAATATAAATAAACCGGCATCTGACAAGGTGCCGGTTTTATTGTTTAAGAACGATGGGCTTCGTATACGTCCTGTTTTGTATGGTATTGCAGGGCTTTGATTTCCTGACTGCTTAAACGCCGGGCCTCTAGAGCCGAACAGTTTTCTCTCAGCTGCTCAGGCGAGCTTGCTCCGGTGATGACAGAAGCGACGGCCGGCTGTGAAAGCAAGTATTGAAGAGAAAGCTCCGTCATGCTCAGATCAGGCACGGCAGCGTTAATCGCTTTTTTGGTTTCTGCCAGTTCTTCGAAAGAATATGTTAAATAGCCGTTCTCTTTTACGCTTGCGGCCGCTTGATCAAGCGGTTTTTCCGTAAGAAGCCCTTTAGCGACAGGCCCTCTGGCAACGACGCTGATTCCGTTCTCCTCTAAAAGGGGAAGCCACTCCTCGGGACGCCGGTCCAGCAGGCTGTATTGCATCATAACGCTTGTGATATTTGATTTTTTCACATATTCTTTAATGACATTCGGACGAATCGAGGAAATGCCGTAATACCGGATGACACCTTCCTGTTTTAAGTCCTCGAACGCTTCGATCGTTTCATCAATCTGATCCTCCATCGTGCCGCCATGCAGCTGATAAAGGTCGATATAGTCCGTTTTCAGCCGGCGCAGACTGTTTTTGACCGCTTCTTTTATGTATCCTTTGGAAGCGTCCCAATGCCAGCCGTCTTTCTCATCATTCCAGCGGTTTCCGGCTTTCGTGGCTAAAATGATGTCGTGTCTGCGGTTTTTGACGGCCTCCCCGACGATTTCCTCATTTCTGCCGAAATCATAAAGATCAGCGGTATCTAAATAATTGATTCCAAGCTCGATCGCTTCATCCAAAATAGACAGCGCCTTAGCTTTATCCGTGCCGAGCGACATACAGCCGAGCCCGATTTCGCTTATTTCTAAATCAGAACGTCCCAATTTGCGTTTTCTCATCATTTTGCTCCTTTTTATGGTCTTTTATTGACCGTAATATAAAGGCGCGAAGTTTTCAACTGTTAAGGCCCGGTGATCCAATCTCCGACATAGCGGAATGTCCGTCCGTACTCTTTCAATTTAGCCCGCACTTCCCAAGCCTTTCCGACCAATACGATGCTCTTATCCTTCCGGTACACCTTCAATCGAAAAGCACCTCCCTCTTATGCATGTATGATAAAATATATGAGGCATAATAGAGAGACAGAACGGGAGATGACATGATGAAACATTTAGAAGAAAAAACACTTGCGAAGAAAAAGCTGTATGACGGGAAAGTCATAGATCTTTACTTAGAGGATGTAGAGCTCCCGAACGGAAAAACAAGCAAGCGGGAAATCGTCAAACATCCGGGAGCGGTGGCTGTGCTTGCGGTGACCGAAGAAGGAAAAATCATTTTGGTGAATCAGTTCAGAAAGCCGCTGGAACGGACAATCGTTGAAATTCCGGCCGGCAAGCTGGAAAAAGGAGAAGAGCCCGAACATACCGCATTAAGAGAGCTCGAAGAAGAAACGGGATATACGGCGGAAACCTTGACGAAAATCACCGCTTTTTATACATCACCCGGATTTGCTGATGAAATTGTGCACCTCTTTCTTGCTGAAGGGCTTTCGTTGCTTGAAGAAAAGCGCGAACTGGATGAGGATGAATTTGTCGAAGTGATGCAGGTCACGCTTGAAGAGGCCGTGAAGCTGGTTGAATCCCGCCAGGTGTATGACGCTAAAACGGCATACGCGATTCAGTATCTTCAGCTGAAAGAAGCGCTGAAGGAAAAATGATGAAAACCGTTTATGCGGATCTGCATATTCATATCGGGCGCACCTATACGGGGAGACCGGTCAAAATCACCGGGGCTAAAACATTGACGCTGCAGCGGATTTTGGAAGAAGCAAGCGAGGGGAAGGGAATTGAACTATTGGGCATCATCGACTGCCATTCCCCGGAAGTCATGGAAGAAATCGAGCACGGAATTGATGAAGGCAGATACCGTGAGCTGAAAGAAGGCGGCATCCGGTATCGGAATACGACGCTTCTGTTGGGCAGTGAGCTTGAAATTTATGATCACACATGCCGCGGGCCGATTCACGTTCTCGTCTTTATGCCGGCTCTTGCCGAAATGAAGATGTTTTCTGAGTGGCTCGCAAAAAGGCTTAAAAATATCCATCTCAGTTCCCAGCGCATTTACGAGACCGGTTTGAATCTTCAAAAGAAAACAAAGGAATTGGGCGGGCTGTTTATCCCCGCCCATATGTTCACCCCGCATAAAAGCCTGTACGGAAAAGGGGTCAGATCTTCTTTGACAGAAGTTTTCGACCCGGCGCTTATTGACGCGGCGGAACTCGGATTAAGCTGCGACACTGACATGGCTTCACGGGTAACGGAACTTGATCCGTATACATTTTTAACAAATTCTGATGCGCATTCCTTAGGAAAAATCGGCAGAGAATATAATGAAATGCTTCTGAAGGAAGCGAACTTTACGGAATTTTCGCTGGCTCTAAAAGGGAAGGGCGGAAGAAAAATCACGGCGAATTACGGACTGAACCCGAAGCTCGGGAAGTATTACAGGACGGCTTGCGACCGCTGCGGCAGCCCGGCTGAAAAAGGAGCTTTAAAATGTACGGAATGCGGCGGGAAAACAATGACAAAAGGGGTCAGTGAACGGCTGGAGGAACTGAGCGGACCGAAAAAAAGCCGCGTGCCGCGGCCTCCGTATATTCATCAAATCCCTCTGCAGTTCATTCCCGGAGTCGGGCCGAAAACATTGGAAAAACTAAAGCGGACTTTCGGGACGGAAATGGCGATTCTTCATCAGGCAGAAGAAGAGGACTTGGCACGCGTCGTGCAGCCTAAAATAGCGGCTGTCATTCATAAAGCGCGCACCGGGCAGCTCGCCCTTGAGGCCGGAGGCGGAGGAACATACGGCCGAATCAAGCCGTAAAGCCGGTTTTAGCGGAGCTCCTCCTGTACCTTTTTTTTCGTGCGGACAAACGCAATCAATTCGATGATTTCATCCTGATTAAGCGGCTCCCCGTCAACGGTGAGTGTGCCGCGGCCTTGTGCGGCTTTTGTTAATTCGATGGTCTGGGCAAACGGCTCCGCCTTTTTTTCAGTGCGCCCCAGTAAATCGTCGCACGTCGTGTCAAACAGATCGGCAAGCGTGCCCAGCGCTTCGAATGACGGGCGCCGGTAGCCTGATTCATACCCGGCGTATGTGCTTTTTGCGATGCCGAGCCGGTCAGCCGTATATTGAAGAGACCAATTTTTCTTTTTTCTCAGTTCAGTTAAACGATCTAAATTCATATTCAAAACCGCTCCTTTTCACTTGAGCAAAATTATATCATATCGATGTGTAAAAGTGTACGCGAATTGAATAATAATCACTTGATTAATTTCATTCGTCTGTCTATAATTTGATTAAAAGTATGCGAAAAGCGAATGCTTAAACATCTTGAGAAATGATGAAGAGGTGCAGGGTATGAAAAAATTATTGCTGTTAACAACCGGAGGAACGATTGCCTCAGTCGAAGGAGAAAACGGGCTTGCACCCGGGGTAAAAGCAGACGAATTGTTAACCTACGTATCAAAACTTGATAACGATTACACGATGGAGACCCATTCGTTAATGAACATCGACAGCACCAATATGCAGCCTGAATACTGGGTCCAAATAGCTGATGCTGTCAAAGAAAAATATGACGCGTACGACGGGTTCGTCATCACGCACGGCACAGACACAATGGCTTATACATCAGCGGCGCTGTCTTATATGCTTCAGCATGCCGATAAACCGATCGTCATTACGGGTTCGCAAATCCCGATTACATTTCAAAAAACCGATGCCAAAAAAAATATTACGGACGCGATCCGCTTCGCATGTGAAGGGGTGGGCGGCGTATACGTCGTATTTGACGGCAGAGTCATTCAAGGCACCCGCGCCATTAAATTAAGAACGAAAAGCTATGACGCATTTGAGAGCATTAACTACCCGTATATCGCGTTTATTACCGAAAACGGAATTGAATACAACAAACACGTGCACATGCCAAAGGACGACGCCTTTACGGTGAACACTTCACTTTGCACGGACGTGTGCCTGCTCAAGCTTCATCCGGGGCTTAAACCGGAAATGTTTGACGCGTTAAAGGGTATGTACAAAGGAATCGTCATTGAAAGCTACGGCAGCGGCGGCGTGCCGTTTGAAGGAAGAGACATTCTCGCCAAAGTCAATGAAATGATTGAAAGCGGCATTGTCGTTGTCATTACGACACAATGTCTTGAAGAAGGAGAAGACATGAGTGTCTATGAAGTCGGACGGAGAGTCAATCAAGATCTCATCATCCGTTCAAGAAATATGAACACAGAAGCCATCGTGCCGAAATTAATGTGGGCGCTCGGCCAGTCTCACAATTTGGCCGAAGTCAAAAACATAATGGAGACACCGATCGCAGACGACGTTGTACTGTAAAAAAGACCACCATCAAAGAGAAAGTAGGGTTTTAGCATGACAAACGCGCAAAAAGAATATCGTCAGGAAAAAGATTTCCTCGGAGAAAAACAAATTGAAGCTGATGTGTATTACGGAATCCAAACGCTGCGCGCGAAAGAAAACTTTCCGATTACCGGCTACCGCATCCATGAAGAAATGATTAATGCGCTCGCAATCGTCAAAAAAGCGGCGGCGCTTGCCAATATGGATGTAAAGCGCCTCTATGAAGGAATCGGCAACGCGATTGTCCAGGCCGCAGACGAGATTCTTGAGGGTAAATGGCATGACCAATTCATCGTCGATCCGATCCAAGGGGGAGCCGGAACGTCCATGAACATGAATGCCAACGAAGTAATCGGCAACAGAGCGCTTGAAATCATGGGACATAAAAAAGGTGAATACATTCATCTCAGCCCAAACACACATGTCAATATGTCACAATCGACAAACGATGTGTTTCCGACGGCGATTCATATTTCTACCTTAAAACTTCTGGATAAGCTCCTTGATACAATGGCGCATATGCTGAGTGTCTTTAAAGATAAAGCGAAACAATTTGATTCTGTCATTAAAATGGGACGCACACACCTTCAGGACGCTGTGCCGATCCGTCTCGGACAGGAATTTGAAGCATACAGCCGCGTGCTTGAGCGTGATATAAAGCGAATTAAACAATCCCGCCAGCATCTGTATGAAGTAAACATGGGAGCAACGGCTGTAGGTACGGGACTTAACGCTGATCCGCGCTACATAGAACAGGTTGTAAAGCACCTGGCTGACATCAGCGGACTGCCTCTTGTCGGCGCCGGCCATTTGGTTGATGCCACTCAAAACACTGATGCTTATACGGAAGTTTCAGCCGCGTTGAAGGTATGCATGATGAATATGTCTAAAATCGCCAACGATCTGCGCTTAATGGCCTCAGGTCCGCGCGCGGGACTTGCGGAAATTTCACTGCCCGCCCGTCAGCCGGGATCATCCATTATGCCGGGGAAAGTCAACCCTGTAATGGCAGAGCTGATTAACCAAATCGCCTTCCAGGTCATTGGGAATGACAATACAATCTGCCTCGCTTCAGAAGCGGGCCAGCTGGAGCTTAACGTAATGGAGCCGGTGCTCGTATTTAACCTGCTTCAATCTATCAGTATTATGAACAACGGTTTCCGATCATTTACCGATCATTGTCTGGCGGGGATTGAAGCCAACGAAAAACGCCTGAAGCAATACGTGGAAAAAAGCGTCGGCGTTATTACAGCGGTCAACCCGCACCTTGGATATGAGGCAGCTGCGCGAATTGCCCGTGAAGCAATCATGACGGGGCAATCTGTAAGAGATCTCTGTCTCCAAAACGATGTACTGACAGAAGAAGAATTGGATATCATTTTGAATCCGTATGAAATGACAAAACCGGGGATTGCCGGAAAAGATCTTTTAGAAAAATAAATTTTGAAGCAACAACAGCCGCCTTTTCACGTTTTTCAGTGAATAGGCGGTTGCCATACAAAGGGATGAGGAAGTATAGTATAATTTGTTATATCATTTGATGAAAGCGTTTTAGCTTTTTCTTCTAGGGGGATTTTTTTGTGAAAGAGGTCAGATTGCCAAATTTATTGGAAATTATTATCTTATTATTCGGGTTTTTAGCGCTTGTTTTGTCATTCACAGTGTTTTTAGACCTGCCGATCCAGCTTGCTCTCTTTATATCCTGGTTTATCGCTATTATTCTCGGAATCAGGCTGGGACATTCATATAAAGACTTGCAGTCATCCATTGTCACCGGGATATCAAACGGTCTTGAAGCCGTTCTGATCCTAGTTTCAGTTGGTGCCCTTATCGGGACATGGATTGCCGGCGGCGTTGTGCCGACGTTAATTTATTATGGTTTAGAGTTTATTAATCCTCATGTGTTCCTGCTTGCTACATTGGTTATTTGTTCCGTTATGTCCGTTGCGACCGGGACGTCCTGGGGAACCGTGGGAACGGCGGGAATCGCCATGATTGCCATCGGAGAGGGAATGGGCATACCGCTTCCAATCGTAGCGGGGGCCGTTTTGTCCGGCGCTTACTTCGGGGACAAGCTTTCACCGCTGTCTGACAGTACGGTGCTTGCCTCCACGCTTTCTAAGGTGGATGTGCTGTCACACGTCAGAGCGATGATGTATCTGTCCATTCCGTCCTATATCATTACGGCCATTCTTTTTACCGTAACGGGATTTATATACGGCGGAAAAAATATTGATCTTGATAAAGTGGAATTTTTAAAGTCTGCATTGCAGAAAACGTTTGATATTCATATATGGATGCTTATCCCGGCGGTTGTCGTCGTCGTCCTTCTGATTTTGAAAAAGCCGTCTATGCCCGTCATCGTCATCGGTGCCTTGCTTGGCGCCATCTGGGCTTCTGTTTTTCAGGGAATGAATTTTGCCAGTGCCCTCGCGACTGCTTACAATGGTTTTTCCATTAAAACGGACGTCGAATTTTTAAATGGCCTGTTAAACCGCGGAGGCATCACCGGCATGCTGGATACGTTGGTCGTTATTCTTTTCGGTCTCGGTTTTGGAGGAATTCTCGAGAAGCTCGGCGTATTAAAAGTGATTGTCTCAACTTTTGAGAAAAAACTGACCACACCGGGAAATGTAACGCTTTCGACGCTGATCGTCGCCCTTTTAGCAAACATTTTCGGCTGTGCGATGTATGTGTCATTGATACTGACGCCGAAAATTATGGAGAACAGTTATGATAAACTGAAACTTGACAGAAGAATTTTATCCCGGAATGCCGAGGTGGGCGGCACGCTTACTTCAGGGATGGTGCCATGGTCTGACAACGGCATCTATATGGCCGGCATTCTCGGCGTCTCAACGTTTTCTTATCTGCCGTTCATGTGGCTCAGTTTTGTATCTATCGGACTGGCCATATTGTACGGATACACGGGTAAATTCATTTGGTACACGAAAGAAAAATCCTTGCAATCTCAAAAACTGGGTTAGGGGGGTTATTTTATGATTACAAAGCATATGATTCGGACGTTAATGATAGAAACGCCGACTGTTCCCGGAAATCTGGGAAAAGTGGCAACGGCCATCGGAGTGATGGGCGGAGATATCGGAGAAGTTGAAACCGTTAAAGTCGGCCCGAACTACACCATGCGCAACATTACGGTGCAGGCTGAAAATGATGAGCAGCTGCAGGAAATCATTCAAGCCATTGAAGCTCTCGGTGAAGGCATCCGCCTTCATACCGTCTCAGATGAAGTGCTCTCTGCTCATGAAGGCGGAAAAATTCAGATGAAAAGCAAAATGCCGATCCGGACACTGGCTGAGCTTGGCCGTGTTTATACGCCGGGCGTGGCCGATGTGTGCAGACTGATCGAAAGCGAGCCTGAAAAAGCATCCATCTATACGACCATCAGCAATTCTGTCGCCATTGTCACCGACGGAACGGCGATTCTCGGTCTCGGCAACATCGGCTCTGTCGCCGGAATGCCCGTAATGGAAGGGAAGGCAGCGCTTTTTGACCAGCTGGCAGGCATCAGCGGTATTCCGATTTTGCTTGACACCTCTGATCCGGAAGAAATCATCCGCACGGTAAAACATATTTCTCCGGGATTCAGCGGAATTCTGCTTGAAGATATCGGTTCGCCTCACTGCTTTGACATTGAAGACCGCCTGAAGGAAGAATTGGACATTCCGGTTATGCACGACGACCAGCACGGCACGGCGGTCGTCACTCTCGCCGCCGCCATTTCCGCTTGTAAAAGCGCAGGTCTTGATTTAAAAGAAGCGAAAGTCGGCCAGATCGGTCTTGGCGCGGCGGGCGTCGCCATCTGCCGCATGTTTATGGCATACGGAGTCAAAGCGGTCTGCGGAACGGACAAGTCAGAAGAAGCAATGAACCGCCTCGCTCAATACGGAGGTCAGCCGCTTGAAAGCATTAAAGATTTAATGGACACGTGTGACATTGTGATCAGCACCACAGGAGTTCCGGGGCTCATTAAAAAAGAGGATGTCAGAAAAGGACAAGTCATTCTGGCTTTATCTAATCCGAAGCCGGAGATTGAACCGGAAGAGGCGCTGCAGGCCGGAGCCGCTTATGCAGCCGACGGCCGTTCAGTCAATAATGTTCTCGGCTTCCCGGGTATTTTCCGCGGCGCGCTGAACGCCAAAAGCAAGAAAATTGACCATGGAATGCTTGTGGCGGCCGCTGAAGCCATCGCTTCTTGTACGAAACACGGTGATCTTGTGCCTCAGCCTTTGGACGCGGACGTGCATCAGGCCGTATCGGCAGCTGTAGAGCGGGCCGCGGCGGGAAAATAAATAACGCTCACAGCACCGGATATGTATCCGGTGCTTTTTTTATCATGAATAGGAAGCGGAATTCTTTGGCAGGCTAACAAATAGCAAAAGACGGAATAAAGAGGTGTCAATGTGGATTATTTTCCGCTGATCCATACAAATATTTGGGATGCTGTGATCGGCGTGCCGGTCGTCTTATGCGTCACACAGCTGATCAAAGTGTTCTGCAGGGTTCCAGGCATATTCGTTCCCACGATTGCCCTTGTTGTCGGAAATATTGTGTCTATCGTTTTCGGTCACCACGAACACGTGTATGAGGGGAGTTTTATGGGATTCTTTTACGGATACGCCGCAATGGGGAGTTTTTCATCTGCCAAAACATCTCTGCGCGCTTACCGGTCGAAACATGAGCCGTATTCATGAACACATCTGGCTTTTTTTGTTATGATAGAGAAAAGGCGAAAAGGAGCGATTGGCACATGGCGAAAAGCAAAGCGAAAAAATTGCGGGAGCATCTCAGAAGAAACGGGATGCGTGACGCAGTCTTATCAAGGGGGGCGGCGCCGTCCTTCAGCACGCATGAAAGAGTGACAAAAACCAAAAAAGACAGGCTGGAGAGAATAAAGCATAAAAAAAGGAATCCCCATGATCACCGGAGTGATGGCGGGGATTCTTTTTTTTGCCGGAATCTCGGAGCCTTTCTATGATTTCTCTGTCATGTTTTCTCTTTTCTTTCATACAATCTACTAAATCAAGTCAATAGATTAGCGGGAGGAAAGCGGTATGAGGAAACAATCGTACAAAGAACTGTTTTTTCGCCATATGAAGGATCATCTGTCACTTTATATATTTGTGTTTGTCTTGTTTTTAATGGGTGTCATTTTCGGCGCGATCATTGTCAACAGCATGACAATCACGCAGAAAGAAGATTTGTATTATTATTTAAGCAAATTTTTCGGACAGCTGTCTGACGGAAAACATGCCGGCGCCTCAGACATGTTTTGGCAGGCCGTCTTTCATGATGTGAAATATTTGGGACTGATGTGGATTCTGGGTATTTCCGTAATCGGTCTCCCGGTGATTTTCATCATGGTGTTTTTGAAAGGAATCGTCGTCGGTTTTACGGTCGGATTTTTAGTGAATCAAATGGGGATGAACGGATTTTTCCTGTCCTTCATCTCGGTGCTGCCGCAAAACATCGTTCTCATTCCGGCATACCTTATCATGGGGACATGCTCTATCGCTTTTTCGCTGAAACTGATCCGGCAGCTGTTTGTCAAACGAAGCCTCCACGACACGCCGATCCAATGGTTCGGACGCTACGCCTTCGTGCTGATTCTCATCATTTTCTTCTCGGTCATCGCTTCACTGCTGGAAGCATATGTGTCTCCGCTGTTTATGGAAAAGCTTTCATCACGGATCTTTTAGAATAATTATCACAAAATAATACTTTTATTTATCAGTTTGTAATAATTATAGTTGGAACTCTGCGCGTATTTTGTTATAATGGGTCATGGAATGCGGCGTAGGAGGGAAAGACATGGAAAACCGTATTGATCGAATTAAAAAGCAGCTGCACTCGTCAAGCTACAAGCTTACGCCACAGCGTGAAGCAACGGTAAGAGTGCTGCTTGAAAATGAAGAAGACCATTTAAGCGCAGAAGATGTATACCTCCTCGTAAAAGAGAAATCTCCTGAAATTGGTCTCGCTACAGTATATCGTACATTAGAATTATTAACAGAATTAAAAGTCGTTGATAAAATTAACTTCGGGGACGGCGTATCCCGCTACGACCTTCGCAAAGAGGGCGCGGCCCACTTCCATCATCATCTGGTGTGCATGGAGTGCGGAGCCGTCGATGAAATTGAAGAAGATCTGCTTGAAGACGTTGAAGAAGTGATTGAACGTGATTGGAAATTTAAAATTAAAGATCATAGATTGACTTTTCACGGAATCTGCCACCGCTGCGGCGGGAATGAAACAGAATAAAAGCCTATGAACCTTTTCTGCCAGGAAAGGGTTTTTTGCTGTTTTTATGTATAAAAGCCTTTGAAATTGGCATAAGGTGTACTAACAGCCGCCAAAGAAAGGATCGATCGAAAGATGGGCAGATTCCTAAAAACAGCCGCGGATACGATCAAAGTGTTTATTCTGTTCACAGGTTTTACCGCGCTGTTCTATTATGCTATGATATGGGTGAATTCAGAGTATGAAAACTATCATCGGTACGATAAACCGGAAGGCTCCGCCGTCAAAGTGGCCAAAACGGAACATGAGGAGAAGGACGGCTGGTTCGGCCGGTTGATCTTTTTTTACCAAAACGGGGAGTAGATCAAGAGTGAAGGATCAAATTAAGGATTTCATCCATTATGTGAGGGTTGAAAGAGGGCTGTCCCAAAATACGATGATGTCCTATGAGCGTGATCTGAAAAGTTATTCTCTATTCTTAACTGAAACCCTTCAGATCACTTCTTGGAATGATGTGACCCGTCTTCATATTATTCAATATTTAAAGCATTTGAAGGATTCGGGGAAATCAGGGAAGACGTCTGCCAGGCATTTGGCGTCAATCCGGTCTTTTCATCAATTTCTGTTAAGGGAGAAAGCCGCGGATAAAGATCCTTCGGTACATATTGAAACACAAAAAACAGAGCGGGCCCTCCCAAAAGTGCTGGCGCTGAACGAAGTAGAGCGGTTATTGGACACGCCTAAGCTTGACAGCCCGTTCGGTCTCAGGGATAAAGCCATGCTCGAATTGCTGTATGCAACCGGCATCAGGGTCAGCGAGATGATTGAGCTGAAATTATCTGACGTTCATTTGACGATGGGATTTGTCCGCTGCTTCGGAAAAGGCCGGAAAGAGCGGATTGTGCCGATCGGTGAAGCCGCCTCCCATGCGATCGAAGCATACATCGAAAAAGCCAGAGGGAAATTATTAAAGAAAAATGTGACCGAAGCGCTTTTTCTGAATCATCACGGCAGGCAGATCAGCCGTCAGGGATTTTGGAAAAACCTGAAGAAAATCGCCCTTGAGGCAGGCATTAAAAAAGAACTAACACCGCACACGCTCCGGCACTCTTTTGCAACGCACCTGCTTGAAAACGGGGCGGATCTGCGCGCCGTGCAGGAGATGCTCGGACATGCCGATATTTCCACGACGCAAATTTACACGCATGTGACGAAAACAAGGCTGAAGGACGTGTACAAGCAGTATCATCCGCGCGCCTAGGAGCCGCTGGCAAAGGTGCCGCGGCTTTTTTCTGTCCGATTGGCGGAATACAGAGAAGGTTCTTATTATTTGAATAGGCATTGTCAACAAGAATGTAAACGGTTTATACTTGAGTTGTCTGACCTCTGTAAGCTAAAATGGACAGATGGAAGAAAAGGAGGCTTTTATGATGTCTGAATACAAATATAAACGTGTGTTTTTGATCGTAATGGATTCGGTCGGAATCGGTGAAGCGCCGGACGCCGCCGATTTTAATGATATAGGCGCAAATACGCTCGGACATATCGCAGAGCACATGAACGGTTTACATATGCCCCATATGGCACAGCTCGGTCTCGGACTAATCGGAGACATTAAGGGTGTGGAAAAAACGGAGCAGCCTCTGGCGTACTACGGTAAAATGCAGGAGGCGTCAAACGGAAAAGATACGATGACGGGGCACTGGGAGATTATGGGCCTCTACATTGAAAAACCGTTTAAAGTATTCCCGGAAGGATTTCCGGATGAGCTTCTTCAGGAACTTGAAAAGCGTTCCGGACGCAAAATCATCGGGAATAAGCCGGCTTCAGGGACGGCGATTCTGGACGAGCTTGGAAAAGAACATATGGAAACGGGTGCACTGATCGTTTATACATCAGCAGATTCCGTTTTGCAGATTGCGGCTCACGAAGATGTCGTTCCGCTTGACGAGCTGTACAGCATCTGTGAAACAGCCAGAGAACTGACGCTTGATCCGAAGTACATGGTCGGCCGGATTATCGCAAGACCGTTCATCGGAGAACCGGGCAGCTTCAAACGCACGCCGAACCGCCATGATTATGCGCTCAAACCGTTCGGCCGCACGGTAATGAACGGAATGAAAGACAGCGGATTAGACGTCATTTCCATCGGTAAAATTTCTGATATTTACGACGGAGAAGGCATCACATCTTCCCGCCGCACGGTATCTAACATGGATGGCATGGACAAAGTGATTGAAACGCTCGGTGAAGATTTTACGGGCCTGAGCTTTGCCAACCTCGTTGATTTTGATGCGCTGTACGGACACCGCCGTGATCCGGAAGGGTACGGAAAAGCGCTTGAGGAATTCGACGCAAGGCTTCCGGAAGTGTTTGAAAAAATGAAAGAGGACGATCTGCTCATCATCACGGCGGATCACGGCAATGATCCTGTCCATCACGGGACGGACCACACGCGGGAGTATGTGCCGCTTCTTGTCTACAGCAAAAAGCATAAACACACTGAACAGCTGCCGCTTGCGGATACATTTGCCGATATCGGCGCCACCATTGCGGATAATTTCAAAACGGAAAAGCCGGAATACGGAAAAAGCTTTTTATCAAGATTACAGTAGGGGGACTTTTTTTGAAACAAAAGATCGAACGTGCTGCTGCATTTATTAAAGAACACGTGAAAGAAACACCGAAGATCGGTCTGATTTTAGGTTCAGGGCTCGGCGTATTGGCTGATGAAATTGAAGGAGCTGTCAAGCTTACATATGAAACGATCCCTGATTTTCCGGTCTCAACGGTAGAAGGCCATGCCGGCCAGCTTGTGATGGGAACGCTTGAAGGTGTGCAGGTCATCGCGATGCAGGGCCGCTTTCATTATTATGAAGGCTACTCAATGGATCAGGTAACGTTCCCGGTCCGCGTGATGAAGGCGCTCGGCATTGAATCTCTCATCGTGACGAACGCAGCGGGCGGTATCAACACTGACTTCCGCGCCGGTGATCTGATGATTATTACCGACCATATCAACTTTACGGGCACCAACCCGCTAATCGGTCCGAACGAAGCGGAATTCGGAGCCAGATTCCCGGACATGTCAGAAGCCTATGACAAAGAGCTTTCAGGCTTGGCTGAAAAAACGGCGGCTGAGCTTGGCATCGCTGTTCAAAAAGGTGTGTACACGGCTGTTACGGGGCCATCTTACGAAACGCCGGCTGAAGTCCGGTTTTTAAGAACGATGGGGTCTGACGCTGTCGGAATGTCGACCGTGCCGGAAGTCATCGTCGCCAACCACGCGGGAATGCGCGTGCTCGGCATCTCGTGCATTTCCAACGCGGCAGCCGGCATTCTTGACCAGCCGTTATCCCATGATGAAGTAATGGAAATGACGGAAAAAGTAAAAGGCGGCTTTTTGAAGCTTGTAAAAGCCGTAGTCGCACGATCTCAAAACTAAATCAGCATAGATCAGCTGTTTCTTCGGAAGCAGCTGTTTTTTTATGTCCTCAAAACGAAACATTTTCCATATGAGGCGTATAAAACCACCGGGCTTGGAAAAAATAAAAAGGATTATGAAATGGAGGGCTTTGGAGATGAAACGTCTTATATCCACTTTGTTGATTGGCATTTTAATAACCGCATCAGCACCGTCCGCTTTTGCAAAGCCGGACGGAAAACATACATCGGAGCTCGCTCATGAAGCCAAAAGCGCCGTGCTGATTGAACGCGATACGGGAAACATTCTTTACAACAAGAACAGCCGGGAGCGTCTGGCGCCGGCGAGCATGACAAAAATCATGACCATGCTTTTAATTATGGAAGCGCTTGACAAAGGAAACATTAAGATGAGCGATAAAGTCAGGACGAGTGAGCATGCCGCATCCATGGGCGGATCGCAGATTTTCCTCGAACCCGGTGAGGAAATGACGGTAAAAGAAATGCTCAAAGGAATTGCGATAGCTTCCGGAAATGACGCATCCGTCGCGATGGCAGAGTATATCGCCGGTTCGGAAGAGGATTTCGTCAATCAGATGAACAAAAAAGCAAAAGAATTGGGATTGAAAGATACCTCCTTCAAAAACCCGACGGGATTGCCTGAAAAAGGCCACTACAGCTCTGCTTATGACATGGCGAAAATGGCGAAGGAATTATTGAAGTATGATAAAATCACTCAATTTACGGGAACGTATGAAGATTATTTAAGAGAAAACACAGACAAAAAGTTCTGGCTCGTCAATACAAACCGGCTGATCAAATTTTATCCGGGTGTTGACGGCGTGAAAACGGGTTTTACAGGCGAAGCAAAGTATTGTTTAACCGCCACCGCTAAAAAAGGAAATATGAGGGTCATCGCAGTCGTTTTCGGAGCCAGCACTCCGAAAGAAAGAAATGCCCAAGTGACAAAAATGCTTGATTATGCCTTCAGCCAGTTCAAAACACACCCGCTGTATAAACGGAATCAAATCATCGGAACGGTAAAAGTGAAAAAAGGAAAACAGAAATTGATCAAGCTGACCACATCTGAACCGATTTCCCTCCTAGCCAAAAAGGGAGAGAACATGGACAAAGTAAAAAAAGAAGTGAAAATCAACAGCAATATAACGGCCCCGGTTAAAAAAGGGGAGGTGCTAGGCAGCCTCGTGCTGAAAAAAGACGGAAAAGTGCTCGTTGAAAGCCCGGTTACGGCAAAAGACGACATGGAAAAAGCGGGTTTTCTCACTTTTCTGAAGCGGACGATGGGAGATTGGACAAAATTTAAATAATCGTGGCGAACGGTCACTAGTTTTGTCATAGTGAAGGAATTGCTTTCCCGAAAATCGAAACACTCATTATCCGATCATATCAAGGAGGAATGAGCATGAGCCTTGGAATTGACTTGCATGTCAAAGAATCCGTGCTTTGTATTCGATTAACTGGTGAACTCGATCACCATACGGCAGAATCATTAAAACAAAAGGTTGCTGAATCGCTGGAGGCTGACGGCATCCGTCACATCGTGCTGAACCTTGAAGATCTTTCCTTCATGGACAGCTCCGGCCTCGGCGTGATTTTAGGACGTTATAAACAAATTAAACAGCTCGGCGGAGAAATGGTCGTGTGCGCGATTTCGCCTGCGGTGAGACGTCTGTTTGACATGTCGGGCCTGTTTAAAATCATCAGGTTCGAACAATCAGAACAAAAAGCGCTTTTAACGCTGGGGGTGGCATCATGAAAAACGAGATGCATCTTGAATTTTCAGCCCTCAGTCAGAATGAATCGTTTGCGCGTGTAGCGGTTGCTTCTTTTATCGCGCAGCTCGACCCGACGATGGACGAGCTGACAGAAATCAAAACCGTCGTATCAGAAGCGGTAACAAACGCAATCATCCACGGCTATGAAGAAAACTGCGACGGAAAGGTGTACATCTCCGTTACCCTAAAGGATCATGTCGTCTATCTGACCATACGTGACGAAGGCCTCGGGATCACGGATCTTGAGGAAGCGCGCCAGCCGCTCTTTACGACAAAACCCGAGCTTGAGCGCTCCGGAATGGGCTTTACCATTATGGAAAACTTCATGGATGATGTCTCGATTGATTCCTCGCCGGAGATGGGGACGACGATACGCTTAACAAAACACCTATCAAAAAGCAAAGCGCTTTGTAATTAAGGAGATTTGTTATGGATGTGGAGGTTAAGAAAAACAGCAAAAACGCGCAGCTCAAGGACCATGAAGTCAAAGAATTGATCAAAAAGAGCCAAGAGGGCGACCAGCAGGCAAGAGACCTCCTCATAGAAAAAAACATGCGTCTTGTATGGTCCGTCGTGCAAAGGTTCTTAAACAGGGGCTATGAGCCGGACGATCTGTTTCAGATCGGCTGTATCGGGTTGTTAAAATCCGTTGATAAATTCGATTTGTCCTATGATGTCCGTTTTTCAACTTATGCCGTGCCGATGATTATCGGAGAAATCCAGCGCTTCATCCGGGATGACGGAACCGTCAAAGTATCAAGATCTTTAAAAGAGCTCGGCAATAAAATCCGCCGGGCGAAAGATGAACTGTCAAAAACATACGGAAGAGTGCCGACCGTCCAGGAAATCGCTGACCACCTGGAGATTGACGCGGAGGACGTGGTGCTTGCGCAGGAAGCGGTGCGGGCGCCTTCGTCCATTCATGAAACGGTGTATGAAAATGACGGAGACCCGATCACCCTGCTCGATCAGATCGCCGATCATTCAGAAGAGAAATGGTTTGACAAAATCGCTCTCAAGGAAGCGATCAGTGATTTGGAAGAACGGGAAAAGCTCATTGTCTATCTGAGGTATTACAAGGATCAGACGCAGTCGGAAGTAGCCGAACGGCTCGGGATTTCACAAGTTCAGGTATCGAGGCTGGAGAAAAAAATATTGAAGCAGATTAAAGTGCAGATGGATCATACGGAAAGCTGACCTTTTACAGGCCGGCTTTTTTTATTTGCGCCTGAATGGTAATTTATGGTCTTTTGCCGCTGATGAATGAGAACAAAAGTGAACCACATACTACATATATAACCACCCGAAAGATGGTGATGCAAGATGGAAAGACGAATATTTCTCAGACTTCGCCACCGCGTGAAGGCTCATACCGGAGATATCATTACAGTCGGTGACGCCGCCCAGATCGCAGGGCAGCAAAAGCTGAAAAAAAAACTGTCGGCACTGCCGCTGTATCAGATCACGAAAAAAGACAAAAATATCGTCGTGCTGGACATCATAAAAGTGCTGAAGGCCATTCATACCGCTTTTCCCGCTCTTGATGTGCAGACCGTCGGCGGCGCTGAAACGATAGTGGAAATCCATTACCAGAAAAAGCAGCTGTCAGCCGTTTTGTTCGTCGGTGTCTGGCTGCTGCTTTTTATCGGTTCATGTCTCGCCATTATGAATTTTCATGAAGATGTCAGCATGAGAGAAGTTCATATCGCCTTATATGAAATCATAACGGGCAGGCGCAATGAGTATCCGTACCTGCTTCAGATTCCGTACAGCATCGGCCTCGGTCTCGGGATGATCGTCTTTTTTAATCACATCTTTAAAAAACGCCTGAATGAAGAGCCAAGCCCGCTGGAGGTCGAGATGTTTAATTATCAGCTTGATCTCGATCATTATGTCGCAATACACGAAAACGAAGAGACGATGAAAGATCTGCATGATCGTTAGCATTCTTTTCGTTATGTTTGTCGGGCTTGGCGGCGGGCTGACCGTGGGAGCGGGCTTTGTGGCTTTTTTAACCGTTATGGGAATCATCCCCCGCCTTATGCAGCTGACAAAAACCATGCGCTTTGTACAGGCCTACGAAGGAGCTGTTATTTCCGGGGCGGTGTTCGGCGGCTGGGAAACCTTAAATATGAATCATTTTTTTTTATCTGAATGGCTTGCCGTTCCGGTCGGACTTCTGGCCGGCATGTTTGTCGGCATGCTGGCCGCGGCGCTTACAGAAGTGCTGAACGTGCTTCCCATTCTTGCCAAACGGATCGGTTTCGGGAGCAAAATCATCATTTTGCTGATGGCTATCGTGTTCGGCAAAATAGCCGGCTCATTATTTCATTGGCTGTATTTTATCCATCATTCATAAGGAGGAACAGACGTGACAAACTTAAAAGAAAATTACAAAACAAAAGTGAAAGACTATCAGCCGAAACCGCCATACGTATGGAATTGTGTCAAAGCCTTTCTGATCGGCGGTTTGATTTGTCTGATCGGGCAGGCTCTTCAAGATTTTTACATCCATTTTTTTAATTTTAATGAAAAAACAGCGGGAAACCCGACGTCCGCCACTCTTATTTTAATTTCCGCCCTCTTGACCGGATTCGGCATTTATGACAGGCTCGGTCAGTTTGCCGGAGCGGGTTCAGCCGTGCCGGTGACGGGATTTGCAAACAGTATGACAAGCGCGGCTCTGGAACACAGAAGTGAAGGGCTTGTGCTCGGTGTAGCGACAAACATGTTTAAACTGGCGGGAAACGTCATTGTATTCGGCGTCGTGGCAGCCTATATCGTAGGGCTGATACGGTTTGCTTGTGAAAAACTGTTTTCATAGGAGGAGAAAAAATGAAATTGACCGGAAAGCAAACCTGGGTGTTTGAAAACCCGTTATTTATAAATGCGGCGGGAACGGCAGCCGGACCGAAAGAAAAAGACGGCCCGCTCGGCTCGCTGTTTGATAAAACATACGATGAAATGCATTGCAATCAGAAAAACTGGGAAATGGCGGAACGTCAATTAATGGAAGATGCCATCAACTCCGCTTTGCAAAAACAGAATTTGAAAAAGAGCGACATCGATTTGCTACTCGCAGGCGATCTTTTAAATCAAAATGTGACGGCCAATTACGTCGCAAGACATCTGAAAATTCCGTTCCTCTGCCTGTTCGGCGCCTGCTCGACGTCAATGGAAACGGTCGCCGTCGCATCCGCGCTTATTGACGGCGGTTTTGCAAACCGGGCGATTGCAGCGACGAGCAGCCATAATGCGACGGCTGAAAGACAATTCCGTAATCCGACGGAGTATGGCGGGCAAAAACCGGATACCGCCACGTCAACGGTCACAGGGGGCGGGGCGGTCATCATCAGCCAAAACCCTTCTGATATCCGGATTACAAGCGCGACAGTGGGAAAAGTAAGCGACCTCGGAATTACAGACCCGTTTGATATGGGCTCAGCCATGGCGCCCGCTGCGGCCGATACAATCAAACAGCACCTGAAGGATTTGAACCGCACGGCGGATGATTACGATCTGATTTTAACGGGAGACCTTTCAGGCGTAGGCTCGCCGATCTTAAAAGATTTGCTTAAGGAAGAAGGCTATCCCGCGGGAACGAAACACGATGACTGCGGTCTTCTCATCTATACGCCGGATCAGCAGGTGTTTGCGGGCGGAAGCGGCTGCGCCTGCTCCGCGCTCGTTACGTACACACATATCTTTAATCAACTGAAATCGGGCTCTCTTAACAGGGTTCTCGTTGTCGCGACAGGAGCGCTTTTAAGTCCGACAATGATTCAGCAGAAGGAAACCATTCCGACCATCGCCCACGGTGTGGTATTTGAGCGAGCGGGAGGTGCATCATAAATGGAATATCTGTGGGCTTTTGTTTGCGGAGGAATCATATGCATTATCGGTCAGCTGCTGCTGGACATTTTTAAACTGACACCCGCCCATGTGATGACAACCTTTGTCGTCATCGGCACCTTATTAGACGGGTTCGGAATTTATGATAAATTTATCGAATTCGCAGGCGCGGGCGCGACGGTTCCCATCGTCAGCTTCGGGCACAGCTTATTGCACGGCGCCATGCATCAGGCTCACGAGCATGGATTTATCGGAATCGGCATGGGGATTTTTGAACTGACCTCCGCCGGTATATCTTCAGCGATTCTATTCGCATTTCTTGTAGCCGTTATTTTTAAACCGAAAGGATAATGTCTGATGACGAAACGGAAGGTCATCCTTGTGACAGACGGAGACGTATACGCCGCCAAAACGATTGAATATGCCGCGGAAAAAGCAGGCGGACGATGTATTTCCCAATCAAAAGGCAATCCGTCAACCAGAACCGGTCCGGAACTCGTTCAGCTGATTAAAGCCGCGCCGCATGACCCGGTGTTTGTCATGTTTGACGATTCCGGCCTGCAAGGGGAAGGGCCGGGCGAAACGGCGCTGAAATATGTCGCCTCACATCAAGACATTGAAGTGCTTGGGGTAATTGCGGTCGCTTCTAAAACCCATCAGGCTGAATGGACAAAAGTCGATGTCTCCATTGACCGTGATGGAGAAGTGACGGAGTTTGGCGTCGATAAAACCGGAATGAGAGAAATGGACGAGCACAGAATGAACGGAGATACGGTGTATTGTCTTGACAAACTGGACGTTCCCCTCATTGTGGGCATCGGCGATATAGGAAAAATGGGAAGAAAAGATGACATATCCAAAGGCTCGCCGATCACGATGAAGGCTGTCGAATTCATTTTAGAAAGGAGCGAATATCATGCCGGAAAAACCGGAAAACATGATAAAGGTATACCGGGATCCTAGAAAAAATGAACAATTTTTTAAAGACCGCGTCGGTATGGGGACGAGCTACGATATCGGAGTCCGCAAAGTTCAAGTATTAGACCGGGAAGTCCAGATTTACTTTGTCAATGGGTTAACCGATACATTGTTTATCATTCATTTAATAGAACAGCTCGTCGATGTCAATAATTATGACGAGAACGCGGATGAAGCGCTTGATGTTGTTGAAAACAGGCTTGTGAACCAGCAGGTCCAAAAAGTCAAAACGCTCGACGAAGCGACGGATCAAGTGCTTTCCGGACTTGTGGCCGTTATCGTAGAAGACGCCGGTTTCGCCTTCGTCGTTGACGTCAGAAATTACCCCGGACGCACACCCGAAGAACCGGATACAGAGAAGGTCGTTCGCGGGGCCAGAGACGGATTTATCGAAAGTATCGTCATTAACACAGCGTTAATCAGAAGAAGGATCAGAGACGAAAGGCTCCGCGTCAAAATTACGAAAGTCGGCGAGCGTTCTAAAACGGATCTTGCCATTGTGTATATAGAGGACATCGCGGATCCGGACCTTGTCAGCATCGTCGAAAACGAAGTGAATGCGATTGACATTGACGGACTGACGATGGCTGATAAAACAGTGGAAGAATTTATCGTCAAACAAGGCTACAACCCGTTTCCGATGGTCAGATACACGGAGCGTCCTGATGTGGCCGCCAATCATATTTTAGAAGGGCACGTCATTATCGTCGTCGATACGTCACCGAGCGTGATCATAACGCCCACAACGATTTTTCACCACGTTCAGCATGCGGAAGAATACAGACAGGCGCCTTCTGTCGGAACATTTTTAAGATGGATCAGGTTTTTCGGTATTATCGCTTCAACTGTTCTGCTTCCGATCTGGTTCCTCTTTGTTCTCGACCCGTCACTTCTGCCTGAAAGATTGGATTTTATCGGCTTAAATAAAAATACGCACATTCCGATCATTCTGCAGATCTTTCTGGCTGATTTGGGGATTGAGTTTCTCAGGATGGCCGCGATCCATACGCCGACCGCTTTATCGACTGCTATGGGCCTGATAGCGGCGGTGCTGATCGGACAAATTGCCATAGCGGTGGGGCTGTTTTCCGCCGAAGTGATTCTGTACGTATCGATCGCCGCCATCGGATCATTTACCACGCCGAGCTATGAACTCAGCCTCGCCAATAAAATGATACGTCTCATCTTAATGGTGCTCGTGGCCATTTTTAAAGTAAAAGGCTTTGTTATCGGCTTTACATTGCTGCTGATTTTAATGGCGGGTATCCGCTCGTTTCATACGCCGTATTTATGGCCGTTTTTACCGTTTAACGGAAAGGCGCTGTGGCAGGTGCTTGTCAGGACGACAGTGCCGGGAGCGAAAGTCAGACCGAGCATTGTTCACCCGAAAGACCGTCAAAGACAGCCAAGCGGTTCATAATCGCATTGAAACCGACAGAAGATTATGATATTGTATGTCTTAACTTATGCGGGACTTGTATAAGGACAGCTCAAAAAAAGCTGTCCTTTTCACCCATATGCGGATCAGAAAGAGGGAATGAGCATTGTTCTTACATGGCACAAGCAGACAAAACAAACTAGGTCATCTGGAAATCGGAGGTGTGGATGCCCTGTATTTAGCGGAGCATTACGGCACGCCTCTTTATGTTTATGACGTGGCTTTAATACGTGAGCGCGCTAAAAGCTTTAAACAGGCATTCATTGACGCGGATTTAAAAGCGCAGGTCGCATACGCGAGCAAGGCGTTTTCCTCCGTTGCAATGATACAGCTTGCTGAGCAGGAGGGGCTCTCACTGGACGTTGTATCCGGCGGAGAGCTGTTTACGGCGGTTTCGGCTGGTTTTCCGGCTGACCGGATTCATTTTCACGGCAATAACAAAAGCAGAGAAGAATTGAAAATGGCGCTCGATCATCAAATCGGCTGCATCGTCGTTGATAATTTTTATGAAATATCCTTACTCGCGGAACTGTGCAGCAAATCAGGGCGCACCATGGATGTGCTTCTGCGGATCACCCCGGGAGTAGAGGCGCATACGCATGATTATATTACGACCGGACAGGAAGATTCCAAATTCGGTTTTGATCTGCATAACGGGCAAATAGAAAAGGCGATTGAGCAAGTGCTGCAGTCAGACCATATCCATCTTCTCGGCGTTCACTGCCACATCGGATCACAAATTTTTGATACGGCGGGCTTTGTGCTGGCCGCCGAAAAAATCTTCGCAAAACTGAGTGAATGGAGAGAATCTTTCGGCTTCGTTTCTGAAGTGCTGAATTTAGGGGGCGGCTTCGGCATCCGCTACACGGAAGAGGATGAACCTCTTCATCCTGCCGTCTACGTTGAAAAAATAATCGAAGCGGTAAAAGAAAACGCAGCGCTGCATGCTTTTGACATTCCGGAAATATGGATTGAACCGGGGCGCTCGCTCGTCGGCGACGCCGGAACGACGCTTTATACCATCGGCTCGCAAAAAGAAGTCCCCGGCACCCGTAAATATGCAGCGGTTGACGGAGGAATGAGCGACAATATCCGTCCTGCGCTTTATCAGGCCAAATATGAAGCCGTTTCGGCAAACAGAATCGGAGAACACCACGACACGACGGTGTCCATCGCAGGTAAGTGCTGTGAAAGCGGCGATATGCTCATCTGGGATATAGAACTTCCGGAAGTGAAAGAAGGCGATCTTCTCGCCGTCTTCTGCACAGGAGCATACGGGTACAGCATGGCTAACAACTACAACCGCATTCCGCGGCCTGCCGTCGTATTTGTGGAAGACGGCGAAGCGCATCTTGTCATTAAAAGGGAAACCTATGAAGACATCGTAAAGCTGGATCTGCCGTTTAAGACGGGGGTCAAACAATAAATAAAAAAAGAGACCGGGACAATGGAGTCCGGTCTCTTTTTTGTCTCAGCTGTTTGAAGAAGCTGATCCGCTGTCTCCTGTAAATACAGACACGATCGCATTCCAAATTGAAGCGAAGAAATCAATGACTTTTTGAATAAAGCTTTTGCCTTCATCGGATTGAATGAACTTTGTGATTTTGTCTTTTGCCTTATCGAGCTGATTGCCGACTTGGCCCCAATCAATCTTGGCATTTTTCATTTTATTAAACAATGAAACTAACTGGTCTTTTTGAGCGTCAGTCAGTGTAATGTTAAGGTTTGATGCCGCATCATCGACTTTTTTCCCGATTCCTTCTTTTGTATCAGGCACACCATTTTTCGCGAAATCGTCTTTAATGTTTGCGATAAGCGCGGAGGCGTTTTTATCTCCGATTTTTTCCCCGAGATTTGAAGTTGTGACAAGCTCTTGGTTGGCGACCTGTTTTACGTCTTCTGAAATCGCTTTGTCTGATGAAACTTCATACGCTTTAATGATTCCCGTCAATGCGGCGGTTCCTGATACCTCAAACGGCGCCGTCACGTATACTTTTGCATCTTTCACGCCTGCTGTCATCAGGGCGTTTAAGTACATCTCATCCGTAATGGAATCAATATTATGGGTTTGGACGTCAAGTCCGGACCCTTTCTTTTCCACCGTGATGGATGATGAAGAAATGGCTCTTGTGCCGATTTGGGCATTCGATATATATTTTCCCAGATATTCATGTTCTTCTTTATTAGTGACCGTCACCTTTGTCGCGTTATCAGGGACATTTAATTCGTCAAGCACTTTCTGACGGTCTGCGTTTGACAGATCTGCCCCCAGTGTGACGATAACATCTCCGACTGCGGCATCGGCCAGGCTGATTTTCGGTATTGTGCACAATACTGCGGCCGCCGCCAGCAATCCAATCCACATTTTTTTCAAAGCGGTTAACCTCCTTCTTTTCACAAATGCCGTTTTGAAGCGGTTTGTGAGGGACTGCGTGAAGCAGTTCCGTTACATAGACGGCTGTGAAGCTGTTCTGGTTTCATTTTCTTTCTTTGGAAGCGGGGAGATTCGTTTTCCGGCTGAAGGTGTGGTATAATAGCCGCGAAAAGAAGAGCAGACGCATCTTCCTTCAAAAGAATATCAAAAAGAAAGCCGGCTTACAATTGAAATTCATATTGAAGAAGGCTTTGACAAAAAACATATGGAAGTAGGAATGAGAATGAAAACTGGTTACATCGAAATGGAGAACGGCAGCAGAATCGAATTTGAACTTTACCCGAATGAAGCGCCTAATACAGTCGCTAACTTTGAAAACCTGGCGAATACAGGCTTCTACGACGGCGTTATTTTTCACCGCGTGATTCCGGGCTTTGTCAGCCAAGGCGGAGATCCGACTGGGACAGGCATGGGCGGAAGCGGAAAAACGATCAAATGTGAAACAGAAGGCAATCCGCATAAGCACGAAGCCGGTTCTTTATCAATGGCGCATGCCGGTAAAGACACGGGTTCAAGCCAATTCTTCATCGTACATGAGCCGCAGCCGCATTTAAACGGCGTTCATACTGTATTCGGAAAAGTGACAAGCGGTTTAGAGCATGCGAAAAACATGTCTAACGGAGACAAAATGAAAGAAGTCCGTGTAGAAGGTTAATGACGGAAAAACCCGCCTTTTGGAGGCGGGTTTTTTTATGTATATGAAAATTCTCATGTGTAAATCATGAAAAAATACATATATGAACTTCCGCGGTCACTCTGGTATAGTGTAAAAGACCGATTACAACAATGAAAAGAGGTAAAAACGTTGGTTCAATTGGCAACCGTTTTATTTGTCATTATCATTATCGCACTTATCTTTTGGTTCAGATTAAAAAAGGGAAACAGGCCGATTAAAGGCGGCGGCTTCGGCATCATTCTCCCGCTTTTGATTATCGCCGTCATTTTTTCATTGAGCATCAGCCAGCTCATGAATATCCCGGGAAAGCCGTTTCATCTTCCCGCTGTTTGGGAGCTCGCCATCGCCGGGCTGTTAGGCGCGGTATTTGGCGCCATCATGCTGTCGCAAACCGCATATGAAATCCGGGAAGACGGCTTTGTGTACTCTAAGCGGAATAAAAACTTTAAATATGTCATTATCGCGATTATTGCGATCCGTATCGTGCTCAGTCAATATTTCAAAAACATTGACGCGACGGAATTTGCCGTTTTAACAATGGAGCTTGCTTTTGTGTATTTGTGCATTTGGCGGATCGGAAGCTTCGTAAAATACCGTAAAATCAGCAGATCCGGCTTATAAAATGAAAAAAATGGATGAGGTGCGGGGCTTATTTGCCCTCTGTGCAGGGATTCATGGTAAAATAAAAACGACCATGGCTAATGGGAGGAAATCACTTGAAATCAGAAAAAGAAAAAACTTCTAAAAAAAGCGCCGTACTTGATTGGGCGAAAGCCATTATCATCGCTGTCGTTCTCGCATTGCTCATCCGCAACTTTTTATTTGCTCCTTATCTCGTTGACGGAAGATCAATGGAACCGACGCTGCATGACCGCGAGAGAATCTTTGTTAATATGACGGTCAAATACATAAGCGACTTCAAACGCGGCCAGATCGTCGTTCTGAACGGAGAAAACGAACACTATGTCAAACGGATTATCGGACTTCCCGGCGACACGGTGCAAATGAAAAACGACCAGCTGTACATCAACGGCAAAAAAGTGTCCGAACCGTATTTAGCGGCAAATAAGAAAAAAGCGAAGCAAGACGGCTATGACCGGCTGACGGAAGACTTCGGCCCGGTGAAAGTGCCGGACGACAAATATTTCGTCATGGGTGATAACCGCAGAGAATCTATGGACAGCCGCAACGGCCTCGGTCTTTTTACGAAAAAACAAATCGCGGGCACATCAAAATTCGTCTTCTTCCCGTTTAACGAAATCCGCAAGACGAAATAAACCGTACGGCAGTTTTCTTTATAAGAAAACTGCTTTTTTTATATAAATTAATCTCCCTACCCACAAAAACAGAACATAAATTCGTATAACTATTTAATAGATAGAAAGTTTTACAGATACATGAAACATCTTCCCTTGACGAAACGTTATATGAATAACTCACGCAGGGAAGAACGGTTTTCTATTCATGAAAAAAAGGAATATGACATAGTAATGAATAGATTGATACGGGCTGGAGGTAGAAAAATGGGAAGTATTAAAACAAAAGCAGCCATTTTACTTGTACTGCTGCTGTTATTGGCGGGCGGTTTTATGGTCATAAACGATATTGAGCTGAAAGACGTGCCGACGGCTATCGGACAAACCCTGTCTCAGGAAAAAGAAGAATATACAGTGAAAACATATAAAATTACGAAAATAGAAGGAACCGAATACCACGGCACGGCAGCAAACGGCACAAAAATCATTTTTAACGGCGACAAGCTGAAGCAGGATCTCTCCGATGTGAAAAAAGGAGATAAGATTAAAGCGTATTTCAGCAAATCAAACCGGATTGACGGCTTATTGAAGGTTGTTAAAGTAAACGAATAAGTAAAGGCGCCTTTTTTGGAAAAAGGGCGCTTTTTATTTTTCTGAAAAATCAGGTGCAAATTCATTGCGCCTGCCGCAAAGGATGTTATAATAGCGGATAAGGACAAAAAAATATTGATTGTATCCTTCGGGGCTGGGTGAAAATCCCGACCGGCGGTAATAAGGCGTTTTGCGCTTTACAGCCCGTGACCCGTATGCATTTGTATACGGTGGATTCAGTGAAAAGCTGAAGCCGACAGTGAAAGTCTGGATGGGAGAAGGATGAGAGAAGCTATGCAAAAAATAATCTTACTGTATAGTCTTATTTCCTATGGATTAAAACTGGCAAAGCCCCGAACTGTGTAAACATTCGGGGCTTTTTTGACGCCAAATTGCGTGGAAGAAGGGAGGGATAACGATGGAAGAATATTATATGAATACGGCAATAGAGCTTGCCAGACGCGGTGAAGGGCAGACGCAGTCCAATCCCCTTGTCGGTGCTGTCGTCGTCAAAAACGGCCAGATCGTCGGAATGGGCGCCCATTTGCAATACGGAGAAGCCCATGCGGAAGTGCACGCGATCAATATGGCAGGCAGTCATGCAAAAGACGCAGATATGTATGTGACGCTGGAGCCTTGCAGCCATTACGGAAAAACACCGCCATGCGCCGAACTGATGATAAAGTCGGGGATAAAAAGGGTATTTGTCGCTATGACGGATCCAAATCCGCTAGTCGCCGGAAAAGGCATCAGAATGCTGGAAGCAGCGGGCATCGAAGTGAAAACCGGAATTCTCAGGCAGCAGGCAGAAGAGCTGAATAAAATGTTTCTTCACTTCATGAGGACCGGACTTCCGTATGTCACCTTGAAAGCGGCCGCAAGCCTTGACGGGAAAACAGCGACTGAAACCGGTGACAGCAAATGGATTACTTCAGAGGCGGCAAGGCTTGATGCCCAGCAATACAGGAAATCGCATCAAAGCATTCTTGTCGGAGCAGGCACAGTCAAAGCCGATAATCCGAGCCTGACCTGCAGGCTGCCCGGTGCGGTCAAGCAGCCGGTCAGAGTCATTCTCGATACAAAGCTGACCATTCCGGAAACGGCAAATGTGGTCACTGACGGCGCCGCGCCGACATGGATATTTACGGCCAAAGACGCTGACGTGCAAAAGAAAGAGCGGCTGACCGCACTCGGAATAAAAGTCTTTTCGCTTGAAACAGACCGCATTCACATTCCTGAGGTGCTCAGCATTCTCGCTGAAAACGGCATAATGTCCGTTTATGTGGAAGGCGGCGCATCCGTACACGGAAGTTTTGTCAAGGAAGGCTGTTTCGAGGAGCTTCATTTCTATTTCGCCCCTAAATTAATCGGAGGAACGCTTGCTCCCAGCTTGATCTCCGGTGAAGGTTTTCAATCAATGAAAGATGTCCCCCATTTACAATTCACACAAATCACCCAAATCGGGCCGGATATAAAACTAACGGCCATACCTAAAGAAGGAAAGGATGGTGACGATGTTTACAGGAATCGTTGAAGAAACAGGCACGATCCAAGCAATCAAAAAGACAGGCCTTTCCATGGCATTAACCATCGCCGCTTCAAAAGTGACAAGCGATGTGAAACTTGGCGACAGCATCGCGGTAAACGGCATCTGCCTGACCGTAACCGGATTTTCTGATAAACAATTTACGGTTGATGTCATGCCGGAAACCGTAAAAGCCACTTCGCTGAACGGTTTGTCAAAAGGCAGCAAAGTCAATCTGGAAAGAGCGATGTCCGCCAATGGACGCTTCGGCGGCCACTTTGTATCCGGGCATGTGGACGGAACGGCGGAAATTACCCGGATTGAGAAAAAAAGCAACGCGGTTTATTACGATCTAAAACTTTCGCCCGAATTGACGAAAACGCTCGTCTTGAAAGGTTCGATTACGGTAGATGGCGTGAGCCTGACAATTTTCGGTTTATCAGACGAAAGCGTGACGGTATCCGTTATTCCGCATACCATTTCAGAAACGATTTTTCAGACGAAAACAGTCGGCTCGACCGTAAATATTGAGTGTGACATGATCGGCAAATACTTATACCGCTTTTTGCACAAAACAGAACAAACGAAAAGCAATCAAACGATCACAGAAGCTTTTTTAAGCGAGAACGGCTTTTAGAAAGGAAGATCAATATGTTTCATCCAATAGAAGAGGCGTTAGATGCGCTGAAAAAAGGTGAAGTCATCATCGTTGTCGATGATGAAGACAGAGAAAACGAAGGAGATTTCGTAGCGCTCGCTGAGCATGCCACACCCGAAGTGGTCAATTTTATGGCGACCCATGGGAGGGGCCTGATCTGCACGCCGCTTTCTGAAGATATTGCCGGCCGGCTGGATCTTCACCCGATGGTCGATCATAATACGGACTCACATGAAACCGCGTTTACGGTCAGCATTGACCACAGACTGACAAAAACAGGCATCAGCGCTCAAGAACGTTCTTTTACGATTCAGGCGCTGTTGAATGAGGAATCTGTGTCTGACGATTTTCAGCGTCCGGGCCACATTTTTCCCTTAATCGCAAAAAAAGGAGGCGTCCTGAAGCGGGCGGGCCACACGGAAGCAGCCGTTGACCTTGCAAAAGCATGCGGCTCTCAAGGAGCGGGCGTCATTTGTGAAATTATGAATGAAGACGGCACAATGGCCAGAGTGCCTGAGTTATCAGAAATCGCCAAACGCCACCGGCTGAAAATGATTACGATAAAAGACTTAATAGAATACCGCTACAACATTACGACACTTGTGAACCGAGAAGTTGACATTACGCTGCCGACTGATTTCGGCACGTTCCGGGTTTACGGATATACAAACGAGGTTGACGGAAAAGAACACCTCGCCTTTGTTATGGGTGATGTCCCGTTTAGCAGCGAACCCGTTCTTGTCAGAGTGCACTCAGAATGCCTGACGGGCGATGTGTTTGCATCCCACCGCTGTGATTGCGGGCCTCAGCTTCATGCCGCGCTTGCGCAAATTGCCGAAGAAGGCCGAGGCGTCTTATTGTATTTGCGTCAGGAAGGAAGAGGAATCGGTTTAATCAATAAGCTGAAAGCGTACCGATTGCAGGAAGAGGGGTATGACACAGTTGAAGCGAACGAAGCGCTCGGCTTTCTGCCTGACCTGCGCAACTACGGGATCGGTGCCCAGATTCTCCGCGATTTGGGGGTTCAGCATATGAAACTTTTAACCAATAACCCCCGGAAAATCGCCGGCCTTGAAGGATACGGACTGAGCATTTCAGAACGGGTGCCGCTTCAAATGGAAGCGGGTGAGCATAACAGGAATTATTTACAAACCAAAATGAACAAACTCGGACACTTGCTTCATTTCTAAAAACAAATCTCACAAAAAAGGATGGATAACATATGAATATCATACAAGGAAACTTAGTAGGAACAGGACTTAAAATCGGAATCGTCGTCGGCAGATTTAATGAATTTATTACGAGCAAGCTGCTAAGCGGAGCGGAAGATACATTGCTTCGCCACGGTGTAGAATCAAATGACATTGACGTTGCTTGGGTGCCGGGAGCGTTTGAAATCCCGTTTGCGGCAAAAAAAATGGCGGAAACGAAAAAATACGATGCGGTTATTACACTCGGCACGGTGATCAGAGGAGCGACAACGCATTATGACTATGTCTGCAACGAAGCGGCAAAAGGCATCGCTCAAGCGGGCGCGGCGACGGGCGTCCCGGTTATCTTCGGTATCGTAACGACTGAAACCATTGAGCAGGCGATCGAACGCGCCGGAACAAAAGCCGGAAATAAGGGAGCGGATTGCGCAGTATCCGCCATTGAAATGGCGAATCTAAACCGTTCATTTGAATAATTTGTTGAAAAGCGTTTAAAACAGCGGCGAAAATGATATAATGTGAGGAAACGGATCGCCTTTATTCATCCGTTTGCTAGGACATGAATGGACATTTTGGATATAGAGGGGTTTTTATGTTAATTCGTTATAAAAAATCGTTTGAAAAGATTGCAATGGGTCTTCTGTCATTTATGCCGAATGAAAAAGATCTCAAGCAGCTTCAGCAGACAATAAAGGACTATGAAACGGATACTGGCCGCCAGCTCTTTCTTTGGAAAGAGGATGAAGATATCGTCGGAGCGATCGGAGTCGAAAAAAAAGACTCAGAGGTTGAAATCCGCCATATCAGCGTGAATCCTTCTCACCGCCATCAAGGAATCGGAAAGCAAATGATGGACGCCTTAAAACGTCTGTTCAAAACGGAGGCACTCGTTCCGAATGAATTAACGCAAAGCTTTTTTGAACGCTGTCAACATCAAAAAGATCAGGATATTTCATATAATAACTGACAAATGCTCCCGGAATCTTCACGGTTTCGGGAGCTGTTTTTATGAGAAAAAGCAGGGCTGTCCGTCAGCCTCTGCTTTTTTTTCTTCTCTCCATTTCCCGTTCGCGTTCCTTAATGACATCCGTCCTGTCCCGCAGGCGGTGTTTATGAATAAGAAAGGTATCTGATACGCCGGCCTGCCCCCATGTATAGCCTTTGCGGCGGCATTCGGCAAGACACGCTTCTTTCAGAGTGTCATCTGTAATCGGCAGCATAACACTTTTGTACGGCCGGCCGGCTTTTATATCGTCTGACAGCGATTCTATCAGCTCTATCAGCTTTGGATGGCTGAGGCCGAGAGAGCTGACAGCCTGTTTTTCAGCTCTCAGAATGCGTAAGCTGTTGGCGATCAGCCGTTTTGCCCCGGCTTCATTTCCCCTCCGCTGGTGATACAGAGCGACGGCTAGCTGAATCAGGCCGACCCAATGAATGCTCCGCTCCTCAGGCGGGCTTTCTTTCCAATATTCCTCTAACAGTTCATGACACTCAAAATAATCTCTTGATGCGTGAAATTCGGCCAAAAAGCCGATATAAGCTTTTGGATACAAGCCGCTTCCTCCTTTTGCTAAAACCAGTGTACCACAGCGTTATGAAAAGGAAAAAAAGAGCGGCTTGGTGTCTGAAACGTGAAGAACTAGCAGATATAAGATGCCCCTACGACAATAAGCAAAATAAACAGAACGACAATTAATGCAAAACCTCCGCCGAAACAAGCTCCGCCCATCTGAAATCAGCCTCCCTTTGTTTCATGTTTACACGGCTATCATATGTGCATCCGCCTTTAAAGGTATAGGCGTATACCTTCTTTTTCAGTATTTTCTAAATAACGAAGCACAATTAGAAAAGTATTGGACGAGAGCATTTCGGTGGATTATACTAAAGGATAGCCAGTTTTTCCGGCAATGAGAGTGATATTGAAAATGGTGAGATAATGGTAGAATATCAAGTGAAAATTGATACGTTTGAAGGCCCATTGGACCTGCTGCTTCATCTGATTAACCGTCTTGAAATCGACATATACGACATACCCGTGGCAACCATTACTGAACAATATTTATTATATGTACATACAATGCAAGTGCTTGAACTTGATGTCGCCAGTGAATATCTGGTCATGGCGGCGACGCTTCTCAGCATTAAAAGCAGAATGCTGCTTCCGAAACAAGAGGAAGAGCTGTTTGAAGATGAAATGCTTGAAGAGGAAGACCCTCGGGACGAGCTGATTGAAAAGCTGATTGAGTATAGAAAATATAAAACCGCTGCGAATGATTTAAAAGAGCGGGAAGAAGAAAGACAAAAGTCATTTACAAAGCCGCCGAGTGATTTAAGTGAGTATGCAAAAGAAATCAAACAGACGGAGCAGAGGCTGTCGGTGACCGTTTATGACATGATCGGTGCGTTTCAAAAGGTGCTTCAGCGTAAAAAAATCTCGCGGCCGAAAGAAACGACCATTACAAGACAGGAAATACCGATTGAAGACAGAATGAACGAAATCGTAAAAAGCTTAAAGACAGCGGGAAGAAGAATCAACTTTACGGAGCTTTTTCCTTCTCGGCAAAAAGACCATCTCGTCGTGACGTTTTTAGCCGTTCTGGAACTGATGAAAAATCAGCAGATTATCATCGAACAGGAAGAAAACTTTTCAGATATATACATTACGGGGAGTGAATCCATTCATGGCGCTTGATATCGTGAATTGGAAAGCGATTGTGGAGGCCCTGCTGTACGCGGCGGGTGATGAAGGGCTGACCAAAAAGCAATTGGTGACGGTGCTTGAAATAGAAGAAGCGGAACTGGCCGGAATCATGGAAGAAGTGGCCGCCCAGTACAAGGAAGACGGCAGGGGCATTGAGCTGACCGAATATGCGGATACGTATATGCTTGCAACGAAAAAAGAATTCGTGCCTTATTTGAAAAAATTAATCGAGGTGCCGTCAAAGGGACTGTCACAGGCTTCTTTAGAAGTGCTGGCGATCGTTTCATACAAGCAGCCGATCACACGGGCGGAAATTGAAGATATTCGGGGCGTGAAGTCTGAGCGGATTCTGCACAGTCTCGTGTCAAAAGCGCTGCTGTGTGAGGTGGGACGCGCCGACGGTCCCGGCCGGGCGATTTTATACGGCACGACCCCGGTATTTCTTGAACAATTCGGCTTAAAAACACTGGACGAGCTTCCGCCTCTTCCTGAAAATGCGGAAGAAGACGTTCTCCAGGAGGAAGCTGACTTATTCTTTGAAAACTTCAACCAAACTTTTGAGGATATTAAATAATAACGGTTTTTCATCATACGATAATAGGGAAAGGCCATTGATGAATAACGCAAATTGACGAAGTACAAGAGAGGAAGGAAACGGACGGAAATGGGAAATTCGATTGTGAGGGCCCATACTGAAGAAACTGGTGAATTTTTAGCCGAGGTTGTCACGATGGTCAACAGTTATTTAAATCATACGACATTACCGGAAATGCAGGCTTCTGGAAAGGCGGATGAGGCATACTGCCGCGACGTGCTCAGTGTGCTGAGAAGGATGACCGTCTTTTGCGAAGGCGCCCAGGAAGCCTGCCGCCGGCTCTTAATGCAGGAGCCGTTTCATGAGGCGAGAGCGGAAAAAACGCTGTATAAAGTGTATCATCAGTGCGTGGAAGAATTTTTCATGCCGAAAAAGGATACGTGGTACGAAAACAGCCGCGCCGCTTATACAGGCCAAAGTGCGATTGAATTTTATCAGCATGTGCCCGATTCGCTGCGGAGCCTTCTGCTTTCACTGAGCAGTGAGTTTCTGCGCATGCGTGAAGAATTGGCGCAATATGAAGCATCAGGCTCGAATATGGTATCATCCAGATAAAAAAACTCTCCCAAAGGGAGAGTTTTTTTACGTAAAAGAGATGCAATTGGTATTCATAAGTCATGGACATGCGCATAAACTTGTACAAACCCACAACAAGGACGTGAGCATTCATGCGCTTTCTCAAAAAAGCTGCCGTATTTCTTTTGATTTTTGTTATTTTGTTTTCCATTACAGACGGAAATACGGCACATGCCCAAATACATGTCAGCGCAAAAAGCGCGATTATAATCGACGGTGCATCAGGCAGGGTGTTGTTTGCTAAGGACGAACACCATAAGCGGCGGATCGCGAGCATTACGAAAATCATGACGGCGGTGCTGGCGATTGAATCAGGGAAGATGGAAGAGACTGTGACGGTTTCGCCGAATGCCGTAAAAACGGAAGGCTCGGCCATTTATCTTCAGCCTGGACAGAAAGTAAAACTGAAGGACCTCGTTTACGGGCTTATGCTGAGGTCAGGAAATGACGCCGCTGCGGCCATTGCTGAATATGTCGGCGGAAGTCTTGACGGTTTTGTATTTATGATGAACCACAAAGCCGAGCAAATCGGAATGGAAAATACAAAATTTCAAAACCCCCACGGGCTGGACGACCATGAAAATTTATATTCAACGGCGTATGATATGGCGCTTTTGACTAAATACGCGATGAAGATCAAGGAATACCGGACTGTTTCGGGCACCAAAGTGTATAAAGCGGAAACGATGGACCGGGTATGGAAAAATAAAAACAAGCTTCTGACAGGGCTTTATCGTTACAGTACAGGCGGAAAAACGGGGTACACAAAAATCGCGAAACGGACGCTCGTTTCGACGGCTTCAAAAGACGGAACGGATCTTATCGCAGTCACCATAAATGATCCGGATGACTGGGATGACCATATGAACATGTTTAATTATGTCTTTGAGCACTATAAAACCTATGTCATCGCCAAAAAAGGCGGCATCCCGAAGCTGAAAAAGACGTTTTACGGAAAACACGCTTTTATTTCCCGGGATGTCAAGTATTTGTTAAAAGAGGATGAGATCGATGATGTGAAAATCAGCACAACCTTAATAAAACCGAAAAAAGCCTGGAAAAAGGATGCTTCTCTCATTCCCGATGTCGTCGGCCGGATGACTGTTATGCATGATGGGAAAGTGATCGCCAAGGTCCCCGTCTATTATGAAAACGAGCACCTTAAAAAACCGAAAAAGCATTTCATTGAAACGTTTACGAGCCTGTTTATGAGCGCGGCGGGCGGTTCAGCATGGTCAATTTAATCTGGGTCTGTCTGACGGTAATCGGACTGGTCTTTGCGATGTTTAACGGAACCTTGCAGGATGTGAATGAAGCAGTTTTTAAAGGAGCGAAAGAAGCGGTTACGATCTCGTTCGGATTAATGAGCGTCCTCGTGTTCTGGCTCGGCCTGATGAAAATAGCTGAGCAGTCCGGTCTTTTGGATATATTCAGCAGAATGTGCCGTCCGTTTATTTCTAAGCTGTTTCCTGATATCCCCCCTGATCATCCGGCAATGGGATACATCTTATCAAATCTCATGGCAAACTTTTTCGGATTGGGAAACGCGGCGACGCCCCTCGGCATTAAAGCCATGGAGCAGATGAAAAAGCTGAACGGAGGCAAGTCTGAGGCCAGCCGTTCCATGATTACCTTTTTGGCGGTAAATACTTCAAGCATTACATTGATACCGACAACCGTCATTGCCGTCCGCATGGCTTATTCGGCGAAATCACCGACCGATATCGTCGGACCGACCATCTTAGCGACTTTAATTTCAGGTATCGGCGCGATTTTCATTGACCGCTACTTCTGGTACCGCCGCAAAAGAAAAGGGAGGTAAGCGAATGGAAATGGTGAATTGGCTGTCTTTAGCCATGATTCCGATTATTATCGCCGGTATATTAATATACGGCACGATCAAAAAAGTGCCGACTTATGAATCATTCGTTGAAGGCGGAAAAGAAGGAATTGAGATTGCGTTTTCCATCATTCCGTATTTGGTCGGGATGCTTGTGGCGATAACCGTATTCCGGGCCTCGGGCGCGCTTGATTTTGTCATGGGGCTGTGCAAGCCTTTCTTTACGGCGCTTGGCATTCCCGCAGAGGTCGTGCCGCTTGCTCTGATCCGTCCGATTTCGGGTACGGCGGCGCTCGGCATGACGACGGATTTGATCGCCGTGTACGGGCCTGATTCATTTATCGGCAGACTGGCCTCGGTCATGCAAGGATCGACTGACACGACGCTGTATGTCCTGACTGTGTATTTTGGGGCGGTCGGCATCAAAAAAATGGGGGATGCTTTAAAGGTTGGTCTTCTTGCTGATTTGATCGGGGTGGTTGCATCAATCATCATAGTTACGTTATTATTTGGAAGCGCCTGATTGAGGCGCTTTTTATATATCAGAATAATGCTCCTTGAAAAAGCTTGTTTGTTCAAGGGGAAAAAAGTAAGATTATACTTGAGGTGAACGACATGGAAAGACTGCAAAAAGTTATTGCTCATGCCGGCGTGGCATCACGCAGAAAGGCAGAAGAGCTGATAAAAGAAGGAAAAGTAAAGGTGAATGGAAAAGTAATAACAGAGCTCGGCGTAAAAGTGACCGGTTCTGATCAGATTGAAGTAAACGGATTAAAGGTGGAGCGGGAAGAACCCGTGTACTTTCTGCTTTATAAACCGAGAGGAGTGATCTCAGCTTCTGATGACGATAAAGGGCGGAAAGTGGTAACCGACTTTTTCAAAGAAGTGCCGCAGCGTATTTATCCGATCGGCAGACTTGATTATGATACGAGCGGTCTTTTATTACTGACAAATGACGGCGAGTTTGCCAACAAACTCATGCACCCGAAATACGAAATTGATAAGACGTACGTCGCCAAAGTAAAGGGGATTCCTTCCAAGGAACTTCTGCGGAAGCTTGAGCGCGGCATTCAGCTTGAAGAAGGCAAGACAGCGCCGGCCAGAGCGAAAATGCTTTCTCTGGACAAAAGAAAGCAGACGAGCATTATTCAGCTGACAATTCATGAAGGACGGAACAGACAGGTCCGCCGCATGTTTGAGGCGATCGGTCATGACGTGCTGAAGCTCAAACGTGAAGAATACGCCTTTTTAGATTTAAGAGGCCTTCACACAGGAGACGCAAGAGAATTGACGCCGCATGAGGTGAAAAGGCTGCGGGCTTTAGCTGAACACGGCAAAAACGCTTTCTAATTTTCACATAACCTTCAAAAATTACAAAACGCGAAGATGATATAATTGAATGGATTTGCAGGCAGGGGAGGGGAGCAGTGTACAATGAACAAAAAACGGCGGCGTTTATTCATTCGGACCGGCATCCTTCTCATCTTACTCTGCGCGCTCGGATATACGGTCTATAATGCTGTTTACTCAAACGGCGAGCGTATATCTGAGGGGTCCAAAGCCCCGAATTTCGCGCTGAAAGATACAGAGGGCAGACTCATAGAACTGAGTCAGTTAAAAGGAAAAGGTGTTTTTCTGAATTTCTGGGGAACGTGGTGCGAGCCGTGCAAGCAGGAATTTCCCTATATGGAGAATCAATACAAGCATTTTAAAGACCTCGGTGTCGAGGTGATTGCGGTAAATGTCGGCGAATCAAAAATTGCAGTACATAATTTTATGAAAACATACGGCGTCAATTTCCCTGTTGCGCTTGATACTGACCGGCAAGTGCTGGACGCGTACGGCGTATCGCCTATCCCGACGACATTTTTGATCAATCCCGACGGAAAAGTCGTGAAAGTGGTGACCGGCACGATGACAGAACGCATGGTTCATGACTATATGAATTTAATTAAGCCGGAGGCGTCTTCATGAAAAAGGTCAAATGTGAATGCGGACACGTGAATCCAGCCGGGACGGTATTGTGCGAGTCATGCGGAAAGCCGCTTGATGATCAAAAGTCGCCGCTTGCCGATATGCGGTACGACGGCAGCGCAAGACGTTCGCAAACATATAACAAAACAATTGTAGATAAGGTATGGAATTTCTTTTCTTCCGTTAAAGTCGGAATATGGCTGATCGTCATTACTCTGGCGGCGTCGGCATTCGGCACGGTTTTTCCGCAGGAAGCTTATCTGCCGCCGGGCGCTCAGCCGGATACATACTATGAACAGCAGTACGGCACAATCGGCCAATTGTATTATCTGCTGGGGTTTCATCACCTGTACGGCTCATGGTGGTATATGCTTTTGATCGCATCAATCGGCGTATCACTTGTCATCTGCAGCCTGGATCGGGTGATTCCGTTGTACAGGGCGCTGAAAAACCAAGGCGTTCAGCGGAATTCGGTCTTTTTAAGGCGGCAGCGACTATACAGCCGGACAGAAACTGAGCTGAGCGGAGATACGGCTGATGGCATCAGAACACGATTGAAAAAAAAGCATTATAGAGTGCGGGAACAAGAGGGAAGTATTCTCGCAGAAAAGGGCCGTTTTTCAAGGTGGGGCCCCTACGTTAATCATATCGGCCTGATCATTTTTCTGATTGGGGCCATGCTGAGATTCGTCCCGGGGATGTACGTCGATGAAACGCTCTGGGTCCGTGAAGGCGAAACCGCCCAGATTCCCGGCACCGACGGCCAATATTACTTAAAAAACAACCGGTTCACCATGGAGACGTATAATAAAAACACTGAGAAAAAAGTATTCGCCGATGCCATTGACAGAGCCGGAAACGGCAAAGTCGCAAAATCCTTCACAACGGATGCGGTTTTGTACAAGAGGGAGGGCGACATCGTATTTGGTGAAAAGCCAAAGCTTAAAAGAGTCAAAGAAAACGATATCCGCGTCAATGAACCGCTGCGGTTTGACTCCTATTCTGTGTATCAGGTGGACTATAAAGAAAACCAGCTCGATCAGATGGTATTCCAGCTGATCGACCAAAAAACAAAACGGTCATTCGGCAAACTGAAGATCAATCTTCTTGATCCCGACACGGACTATGATCTTGGTAACGGTTACAAAGTGCAGATCGCCAGTTATCTTCCCGATTTTTATTTTAATAAGGACGGAGAACCGAGCACGAAAACAAAGGTCCCAAACAATCCGGCTTTCGTCTTTAAAGTCACGGCTCCTGACAAGCCGAAAGGGGAGAAAAGCTTTGTTGCGATTCAGCAGACTGTTGAAGGTTCCGCAAATAACAAGTACAAATTAAAATTCGACCATGTGGAAACGAAAAACATTACAGGCCTCACCGTCAGAAAAGATTTAACCTTATGGGTGCTTGCCGTCGGCGGCGCGATCTTTATGATCGGCGTCATTCAAGGGATGTACTGGCAGCATAGAAGGATCTGGATCAAAACCGGTGACAGCGAAGTGCTTGTGGCAGGACATACGAACAAAAACTGGTTCGGTTTAAAAAAGGATATCGGATATGTTCTTAGCGGGACGGAGATTAAAGAACCGGCCGATCAAAAAGAACTGGTCAAAAATCAGGCCTAATGAAAAAGGAGTGGTGTCATGGCGGAGCTGAGCGCAAATTTTCTTTATGCTGCCTTTTTGATTTATTTAATTGCCGTCCCGGTTTTCGGCGGCGCCATCCGGGGAACAAAAGGCGCAAAGGACGGGAAGGGCCGCTGGTCGGCTATCGGAATCACGTTAACCATTGTCGGATTTCTATGCCATCTCGCCTACTTCATTGCGAGATGGTCGGCAAGCGGGCATGCGCCTGTCAGCAATATGTTTGAATTTACAACGTCATTCGGCATGATGCTTGTTCTCGCTTTTATTATTATTTACTTTATTTACAGACTGCCGTCTTTAGGCATGTTCACATTGTCTGTCGCGCTTTTGCTGATCGCGTACGCAAGCATGTTTCCCGCTGATATTACGCCGCTTATTCCGTCATTGCAGAGCAATTGGCTGTACATTCACGTCACGACGGCGGCGCTCGGGCAGGCAATTCTTGCGATCAGCTTTGTAGCCGGTGTCATTTTCCTGTTAAAGCATGTCGACCAGTCCAGACCGGGCAAAAAAACGTTCTGGCTCGAGGTCATCATGTTTATTATTGTGACGACGGTGGCATTTATCGCTGTGACGTCGGCATTCCGGCTGGCGGACTATAAAGCCGAATTTAATTGGGTGGATAAAAAAGACGCCAAAAGCGTCATGATATATGATATGCCTGCGCTTGTCGGCCCGCATGAGGGAGAACTGCTTACAGAAGGCGCGATGAAGCCGTTTATTGAGCTGCCGGCTATTTTTTCAGGCAGAAAGGTCAATACGGTGATCTGGTCGTTTGGCGCGGGTCTCGTCTTATACGGCGCCCTCAGACTGATATTCAGAAAGAGAATCAGTGCTCTTTTAAGCCCGCTCGTCAAAAATGTGAATCTGGACTTGGTAGATGAAGTCGGTTACCGCGCGGTTTCTATCGGCTTTCCGGTATTTACGCTCGGCGCGCTTGTGTTTGCGATGATCTGGGCTCAGCTTGCATGGACGCGTTTTTGGGGCTGGGACCCGAAAGAAGTATGGGCGCTGATCACCTTTTTATTTTACGCAGCGTACTTGCACTTGCGGCTGTCGAGAGGCTGGCATGGCGAAAAGTCCGCGTGGCTTGCCGTCATCGGTTTCGCCATTATTATGTTTAACTTAATTTTTGTGAATCTCGTGCTTGCCGGACTTCATTCGTACGCATAGAGCCGAAAGCCGATACAGTTCTCAAGCAGCCGTGCAGTTTGTTAAAATGATAGTAACAGAAGGAAAGCAGGGGGAAAACGATGGATCAAACAAATGAAACTAAAATATTAGTAGTAGATGATGAAGCCAGAATTCGACGCCTTTTAAGAATGTACCTTGAACGGGAAAACTATGTGATTGAAGAAGCGGAAAACGGCGATGAGGCCATTAAAATGGGGCTGGCCTCAGATTATGATCTGGTGCTTTTGGATTTAATGATGCCGGGAACGGACGGAATAGAAGTATGCCGGCAGCTCAGAGAAAAAAAAGCGACGCCGATTATCATGCTGACGGCAAAAGGGGAAGAAGCCAACCGCGTCCAGGGGTTTGAAGCAGGCACGGACGATTATATCGTGAAGCCTTTCAGCCCGAGAGAAGTGGTGCTCCGGGTAAAGGCGCTCTTAAGAAGAGCTTCCCAAACATCCTATCTGACAGCCAATACGCCGACAAAAAATGTACTCGTCTTTTCGCATCTTTCCATCGATCACGATGCTCACAGGGTGACCGCCGACGGCACAGAGGTGAGCCTGACGCCGAAGGAATATGAACTGCTGTACTTCCTGGCAAAAACACCGGACAAAGTGTATGACAGAGAAAAACTTTTAAAAGAAGTGTGGCAGTATGAATTCTTCGGTGACCTGAGAACGGTTGACACTCATGTCAAACGGCTCCGTGAAAAATTAAACAAAGTATCCCCGGGAGCGGCGAAAAAAATCGTCACCGTATGGGGAGTCGGATACAAATTTGAGGTAGGCGCTGAATGAAGTTTTGGAAAAGCGTAGTAGGAAAGCTTTGGTTTACCATTCTTTCACTCGTATTAATTGTTTTATTTATTTTAACGGTGCTGCTTCTGGAGTTTATAGAAAATTACCACGTAGAAGAAGCAGAAAAAGATTTAACGCAGCTTGCCGATAAAATTGCGGTCATTATAGAAAATCATGAAGACCAGCCGCTTGCCAGATCCATCACGTGGGAGCTGGCGGACAATTTAACGAGTATCGCGATCATTCAGGACGATAAGCATGTCTGGTATTCGCCCAATGACGATAATCATTTATCCTCTATTACATTGGAACAGATCAAACACGACCGGGATCTGCACAAGGCGCTGACAGACCGCAAAAAAGTAAGCAAACGCGCGGTGCCTAACAATGCTGGTTCCGATAACGAACGGCTGATCGTCGGAGTGCCGTATGAAAAAGACGGCAAAAAAGGCATGGTCTTTTTATCTCAGTCGCTGCTTGCCGTCAAAGATACGACGAAACATACGACACGCTATATTTTTCTTGCGGCGGGCATCGCCATTGTCTTGACAACGTTTTTCGCCTTCTTCTTGTCCAGCAGGGTGACGTACCCGCTTCGGAAAATGCGGGAAGGCGCCCAGGATTTGGCGAAAGGAAAGTTTGATACAAAGATTCCGATTCTTACTCAAGATGAAATCGGAGAGCTTGCCATCGCCTTTAATCAGATGGGCCGGCAGCTCAATTTTCATATCAACGCGCTGAATCAGGAAAAAGAACAGCTGTCCAATATTTTAAGCAGTATGGCAGACGGAGTTATCACCATTAATATCGACGGCACCATTTTGGTGACAAACCCGCCGGCTGAACGCTTTCTGCAGGCCTGGTATTATGAGCAGAATATGAATATTAAAGAAGGAGACAACCTTCCGCCTGAGGCAAAAGAGCTTTTCCAAAATGCCGTGAGCACAGAAAAAGAGCAAATGATTGAGATGACGCTTCAAGGAAGGTCATGGGTTTTATTAATGTCGCCTCTTTATGCGGAATCACACGTCCGCGGCGCCGTAGCCGTGCTCCGTGATATGACCGAAGAGCGCAGGCTTGATAAGCTGCGTGAAGATTTCATTGCCAATGTCAGTCACGAACTCAGGACCCCGATTTCTATGCTGCAGGGATACAGCGAAGCAATAGTGGACGACATTGCAAGCACCGAAGAGGAGAAAAAAGAAATCGCACAGATCATTTATGATGAATCTCTTCGCATGGGCCGGCTCGTCAATGATTTGCTGGATTTGGCCAGAATGGAATCCGGACATACGGGCCTGCATTATGAGACGGTGAATCTGCATGAATTTCTGGAGAAGATCTCCCGGAAATTCTCCGGTGTAGCGAAAGAAAAAGAGGTTTCGCTCACAGAAGATATTGCCGTGTCTCAGCCGGAGTGTGTTTTTGACGAAGACAAAATGGAGCAGGTGTTTACCAACCTTATAGATAATGCGCTGCGTCACACAGAGTCAGGCGGAAACGTTCATATCGCGGTTCAGACCGTGAAAGACGGTTTGAAAATCGATATTAAAGATTCCGGATCGGGAATACCTGAAGAGGACCTGCCTTTTATTTTTGAACGTTTTTATAAAGCGGACAAGGCGAGAACAAGGGGCAGGGCAGGAACCGGACTCGGACTTGCCATCGTGAAAAATATCGTGGAAGCCCACGGCGGCTCAATTGCGGTGCACAGCAGCATTGACAAAGGAACGACATTTACATTTTATATTCCGACAAAAGTGCAGGATGGCGTCTGAAATTGACGAACAATCTTGTTCCATACGAAACACCCGCAGAACATGCGGGTGTTTTTGTTTATTTCTCCTTTAAAAATTTAAGAATATGTTAATATAAATTCCCTTCCAAATTCCAGTTTCTCGTAATATAGTTGTAATGTAACTTTTCAACGCATTTTTACGACAAAAAAGTGAACGGAGGGGCTTCCCATGGAAGAAACCTTTCAGATATTATATGATTCATACCATCAAGATTTATACCAATTTTTATTTTATATGGTGAAAGATAAGACTCAGGCTGAGGATCTGGCGCAGGAAGTGTATATCCGCGTCTTGAATTCTTATCATACTTTTGAAGGAAGAAGCAGTGAAAAAACATGGCTGTTGTCCATCGCGCGCCATGTGGCGATTGACTGGTTCCGCAAGCAGCAGACGATCAGACAGCGTATTATGGGTACGTTTGATTGGGATACACAAGATGTCAGAGATCAGCATTTGCTTCCGGACGAACTCGCCGTACAGCATGAAAATGTCCGGGAAATTTATACTGCGCTTGATCACTGCACTATAGATCAAAGAGCTGTTATTATCCTGAGATTTATTCAGGGATATTCCATTCAGGAAACAGCCGCCGCTCTTGGCTTCTCGGAAAGCAAAGTCAAAACGACCCAACACAGAGGGCTCAAAATACTTCGGAAACAGATGGAGCTTTTGAGGGAGGAGCTAATGGATGATGAAGTCATATTGGAACGAAGAAAGGGTAGAGGAGTTGTTAAGACAACTTCCGGCGGTTAGAGATCATCGTTCACCAGAGGCCATTTACCGGAATGTTGAAACGGGTAGACAGGACAGAAAAAAACCGGTCCGAAGCTGGGTTGGCCCCGCCGCCGCCGGCATCTGCGCATTGTGCATCGCTCTGATTATATCTCCTCACCTGATGACAAAAAACGAATCTGCCGGTGATCTTACAGCTGACAGCGGTCAAGCTGAAAAAGCCAGTCAGTCAGCTGCTGTCAAGCCGGATCAGAAGACGTTTGTCGTTTCTAACGAAAACAAAAACAATTACATTACTTTGGCGTTTGCCGATTCAGATACATCCGCCGTCATTCCGGTCAGTTTTGAAAAAAAGAAGCCTGACGAATCGGTTTCAGAGGCATTCTCTGATGCAGAAAACTTAGAAGTGCCCGAATCTTTCCTCTCTGTTCCTCAGCTTTTGGACGGTGTGCAAGTAACCGCGGTTAAGAAAGATTTGCTTGTGCAGGTAAACGGACGGCTTTCAATCGAATCAGCTGCCGAAGCTGATTTATTGAAAAAGATGCTGGAAGAGACTTTGACCTGGAGTCCTTACGAGCGGATAAAATTGACAAAGATTCAAAACGGAGACGGTCAGGATTTTTTTAAAGCTTCCGGCCTTTCGGCTGAGATGTCCGTACATAAGCAGGCCAACCGGGCGTATTTTTCTTATCGCGACAGTCTGGGACAAGAGTATCTCATTCCGTCTGAACAAACCTATTATTCAGTTTATCAGGCCATTGACGGGATGAAAACAACAGACGGAGACTCACAGACCGCGAGCATTATAGAAGCAGATGCGATTGCATCGGTATCGGAAAGGGAAAGCGGCGAGCAGCTGCGGATCCAGTTGTCCGAAAAACATAAAGTTGAAGATTCGTTGGAAGGCATTTTAATGATTGAAGGGCTTCTGTTAACTGCGAAGGAATTCGGTTATTCTGAGGTGCTGTTCACACATGCGCATACAAAGAAAATCGGCAATTATGATGTGACAAAACCGATCGCTGTGCCCGCCGCGCCTAATCCGCTTCCGAACCATTAAATGTGAAAAACCCAAAACATATGAATGTTTTGGGTTTTTTGTTTGTTACGGAAGGTCAATCAATTTAACTGAGACAATATCCTGAATTGAAGTCAGCTCATTGACGACTTTGTCATCTAAATGTTTATCAAAAGAAAGCATCATAATGGCTTCTCCGCCTTTTTCTTTACGGCCTACCTGCATGGTAGCGATATTGATATCGTTATCGCCGAGGATGCGTCCGACGCGTCCGATTACACCGGTCGTATCCTGATGCTGGATATAAACGAGGTGGCCGGCAGGATTTAAGTCAATATTAAAGCCGTTCAGTTCAACGATTCGTTCACCGAAGTGAGGGATATACGTAGCTGTTAACGTAAAGGTGCTCCGGTCACCGGTCACTTTTACGCTGATGCAGTTATCATATCCTGTTTCATTGGAGGAAATCTTTTCGCTGAAGCTGATTCCGCGTTCTTTTGCTACACCGCCGGCGTTCACTTCATTGACAGTTGAGTCTACACGCGGTTTTAAGAAGCCGGACAGCAGACTTTTTGTAATAAATGATGTTTCAAGTTTCGCGATAGTGCCTTCATATTGAATGGCAACATCCTTGACGGGTTCTTTCATACATTGTGACACGAGACTTCCGATTTTATCGGCAATTTGGTGATAAGGCTGAATTTTTTTGAATTCATCCTTCGTCATCGCAGGCAGATTGATCGCCGACATGACAGGCAGACCTTTAGCAAACTGCAGCACTTCTTCAGAAACCTGCGCCGCGACATTCAGCTGTGCTTCTTTCGTTGATGCGCCTAAGTGAGGTGTGGCGATCACTAACGGATGATCTGGGAGTTTTGACTCAACAGGAGGCTCCACTTCAAACACATCAAGCGCAGCGCCTGCGACATGCCCGCTTTCCAGCGCTTCCAAAAGCGCAGCTTCATCAATAATCCCGCCTCTTGCACAGTTGACCAGGCGGACGCCTTTTTTTGTTTTGGCAATGGTTTCTCTGTTAAGCAGACCTTTTGTTTCCTTTGTTAAAGGCGTGTGAACGGTAATGATATCCGCGCTTTCAAGCACTTCTTCGAATGTCCGGCTGTTCACGCCGATTTTGCCGGCTCTCTCCTCGGTTAAGAACGGATCGAATACATGGACAGTCATACCGAATGCTCTGGCGCGCTGGGCGATTTCGCTTCCGATCCGGCCCAGACCGATAATACCTAAAGTCTTTCCGTAAAGTTCCGCTCCGACAAAAGCCGTCCGGTTCCATTCCCTTGATTTGACTGAAATATTGGCTTGCGGAATGTGTCTCATTAATGAAGAAATCATCGCGAATGTATGCTCTGCCGTTGAAATGGTGTTTCCGTTCGGCGCATTAATCACGATAACTCCATGTTTTGTGGCCTCATCAATGTCGATGTTGTCTACGCCGACACCGGCTCTGCCGACGATTTTTAAAGAAGTCATCTTTTTAAACAATTCTTCGGTTACTTTTGTGGCACTGCGGACTAACAGGGCATCAAAGGTATGTAATTCATCTTCTGCATCCGCGACGTTTTTTTGAACAATTTCTATAAAGTCTGATTCCATCAGCGGCTTTAAGCCGTCATTGCTCATCTTATCTGAGACCAAAACTCGAAACATTGTTAGATTTCCTCCTAGTTTAGCTGACTAAATATCTGATAATTTATCATATTCTTAATTGAGTGTCAATGTGTATTGACGCAGTAAAGGAGAAAAGGAAGCCGATAATTCAGTTAAAATGGGCTTTATCAATATTTTATATAAAATTGAGCAGTTCTCTATACAATTACAATTTGATCATATATAATGTGAATAAATTCATAAGATCAATCTTCGGGGCAGGGTGAAATTCCCTACCGGCGGTGATGAGCGTCATGCTCTAAGCCCGCGAGCTGCTTCGGCGGCAGGATCCGGTGAGATTCCGGAGCCGACAGTATAGTCTGGATGGGAGAAGATGGAGGTTCAGCAGACGTTTTGATGCTTATATCAAACGTTTCTTTGCCAAGCCTTAGTAAGCTCCCGCTTTTTAATAAAAGCGGTTTTTTTATTGAGGTGCAAAAGAACCTTTCCTCTTTTCGAGAGATTTGATCGAAAAGGAGAGAGCATTGTGAAAGTAAAAAAATTAGTTGTCATCAGTATGCTTAGCAGCATTGCGTTTGTGCTTATGCTGTTAAATTTCCCGTTTCCGGGTCTGCCGGATTACTTGAAAATTGATTTCAGTGACGTTCCTGCAATTATTGCCATTTTGGTTTACGGGCCTGCGGCGGGGATTGCGGTTGAAGCGATTAAAAATATTCTGCAGTATATCATTCAAGGAAGCATGGCCGGCGTGCCTGTCGGGCAGGCAGCCAATTTTATCGCGGGGACGCTGTTTATTCTGCCGACGGCGTTTATGTTTAAAAAGCTCAAATCTGCTAAAGGACTTGCAGTGAGCCTGCTGGCCGGAACCGCAGCAATGACCGTGCTGATGAGTATTTTGAACTACATTCTCATCCTGCCTGCGTATACTTGGTTTTTACATTCACCGGCATTGTCAAACAGCCAATTAAAAACGGCGGTTGTGGCAGGAATTCTGCCGTTTAACATTGTAAAAGGCGTTATCATCACCATCGTCTTTACATTCATCTTTACGAAGCTTAAACCTTGGATTGAACAAAAACGCAGCATCCAGACACAATAACCGCTCCAAAGCGTCCGCTCTGTAAAACACAGGCCGGGCGCTTTTTTGATTGTTTGATCACGCAAAAAAATAAGACTCCGGCCGATAACAGCCGGAGTCTTATTCAAGAACTAAAAGCTCCTCTCACGGGGAGGGCTTTTTTATTCGTATTTCAGCGGGTCGCCTTCGAACGGCTCATCCGCAACTTTGATTGAATCAGTAGGGCATCCTTCAAATGCGTCAATCATATCTTCTTCCAGCACTTCCGGAACTTCGACGACACCTTTATTTTCGTCAAGTGTAACGAATGCAATGCCTTCATCATCATAATCATAAATGTCTGGTGCTGCAGCTCCGCAGGCGCCGCATGCAATACACGTATCTTTATCTACGATTGTGTACTTTGCCATGAAAAAAAACCTCCCAGATTGTTCGTGTTGGAACAAATGGTTTACCTTATATATTTTTTAAATATAACACCTATTCCTCTTACTTATTGTAATGATGTTAGTGTCAAATTTCAACAGAAAAATGATTGAGAATGCTTATCACATAAGGGATTCTCTTTAGCACTTCCCCCCAAAAGATGACTTTAAACGTCAAATTTATATGAAAATCTGTTAAAATAAAAAGAACCAAAAAACGAAACTTGTCACAGAAGGAATGTAGGTGTGTTTAGATTGGCGATAAACTACTTTGATACCGTGGTTCTCGACTGTCTGGACAAAATAGACGGCGAACGGACTCCGAGTGCTGTGTTTCATTTATTAAAAGGAAAAAAGTCGTCTCAAACCATTCAGGATGCCGGCTTATTTCAGATTGCTAAATATTTCGGCATGGCTTCTCAGTGTGAACGCGGCGACATTGCGGATTCTATGCATAAACTCGCCGGGGACTCATACATTACAGCCGGAAAAGAAGAGGGAACGTGTAAAGTGACTGCACGCGGCGTTCAAAAGCTCGAACGGGCATTTGCCGAGCGGCCTTGGCCGAAGCATTGTCACGGCGCGAATTATCAAACGCCGGCCGTTACCTTGTGGAAGCGGCTTTCCCTGCTCATTCAAGTCCTGTCAAACAAAGAGCGCCAATGCAGTCAATATATCCCGGTTACAAACGATGTGCAGGCGCTGAGATGGGTCAAACGGTTCATGCGCAAAAACAGAGACGCCAAAGAGCTCTCCGTTCAAATGCATGACGCGCTGTTTCAGCTTCTGCAAGGCGTAAGTGAACGGCAAGCCCTTATTTTTGTCTATTCTTTAACATCTTTCGACAGAATCGGCAAAACGAATAAGCAGCTCGCTTCTCAGCTGAGCGAAGATGAATGGTATGTGTCCGTCCAGTTTTGGGGAGCGGTACATTATGTTATTCAATCGCTTCCGCAATGTGCACATCCGGCTCTAGGCGAGCTGTTGTCCGATTTGCGGGCGGAAAGCGCGCTGACACAGTCTGCCAGAAAAACCTTGGAGCTTTTGGAAAAAGGGTTTCCGATTGAAAGGATCGCCGCGGTCAGAAATTTAAAAACCGCCACCATCGAAGATCATATCGTAGAAATATCACTGCATCAGCCTGCATTTTTTATAGAACAGTACATTTCTGAAGAGGACCAGCGTATGATAACGGCATTTGCAAAACAGCATCAAACGAATAAAATTAAACGGATTCGCGAAGGAATGCAGATGCGCTTCAGCTATTTTCAGATCAGGCTCGCGCTGGCAAAGACGGTGAAACAGCATGACTGAGCTCCATAAAGCTTTATACCGGTATTTTGGTTTGCATTCGTTTAAAAAAGGGCAGGAAGAGATTATGACTAGCGTGCTCCAAAAAAAGGATACGATCGCCATGCTTCCGACCGGCGGGGGAAAATCATTATGCTATCAGCTTCCCGGTTACATAATGGACGGACTCGTGCTGATTATTTCGCCGCTCCTTTCATTAATGGAAGATCAGGTGCAGCAGCTGAAAGCGAAAGGAGAAAAACGGGTTGCGGCATTAAACAGCATGCTGAATGCTGCCGAGCGGCATTTTATTCTCAGCAACATCAGCAGGTACAAATTTCTTTATATGTCCCCTGAAGCCCTCTCGTCACCTTATGTGCTGAACCGTTTGAAAAACGTCCCGGTCAGTTTGTTTGTCATTGATGAGGCTCATTGCATATCAGAATGGGGGCATGATTTCAGGCCTGATTATTCAAAGCTCGGGCCCTTCAGGCAAGCACTCGGCAAGCCGCCTGTATTGGCGCTGACCGCAACAGCGACAAAAGAAACGCTCAGTGATGTGACGGAGGTTCTCGGACTTGAGCATGCAGTGCGCCATCTATATTCTGTCAACCGGCCGAATATTCTTTTGACGGTTGAACATTTGGCTGATAATGCCGAAAAAATTAGCAGGATTATTGAGCTTGCCGAAAAGCTTGAAGGCCCGGGCATCGTGTATTGTCCGACCAGAAAGTGGGCGGAAGAGCTTGCGGCTGAGCTGAACGAAAAAACGGGAAAGCGGACGGATTATTATCATGGAGGGATGGATACAGGCGACAGAATTTTAATCCAGCAGCAATTTATCCATAACCAGCTTGATTGCATTTGCTGCACCAATGCGTTCGGCATGGGTGTGGACAAGTCTGATATCCGCTTTGTCATTCACTTTTATCCTCCCCAAACGGCTGAGGCCTTTATGCAGGAAATCGGCAGAGCGGGACGCGACGGCAGCCCTAGTGTCAGTATTTTGCTGAGAGCGCCTGGCGATACAGAGCTTCAGCAGCAGATTATTCAGACAGAAAGCTTGTCTGATTATGATCTGGAAGGCATTCTGGCCATCATCCGGGACGCCGGTACGAGCGATGAGCGAAAGCTTCGGGACGTTCTTATAAGTAAGGGCGTTCAGGAAACGCAGGCGCGAACGGCCATCCACCTGTATCTGCAGGGAAAAACCACAAAAGAGCAGCTGCAGGAAGAACTGACATATCGCGTGGAAAAGAAGCTGCATAAAATGAACCGCTTTTCGGCGTTATTGGAGCGGAAAGAATGTATAAGAAAAGCGCTGTTGGCTTACTTTGATGAATCGTATGAGCCTGAAGATCAAACAGGACAATGCTGCAGCAGCTGCGGAGTTGATCTGGCCCCGTACGAGCAAAAAGGAGAACGGAAAAACATGGAGCGGTTTGAAGATTGGAAGATGGAATTAGGCCGGATTTTCGGTTTAGAGTCTGCGGGTGAGTTGAGCTGAGACGGCAAAGCGAATTGATCCATCAGCTCTCAGACCGTGAGATTGTCATACAGCTTTATGTTACCCAATTGCTCATATTGGCGGCTTCAGCGGTTATTGGCTTTTTCTTTTTCACTGATGTTCACGATTTTTTAAAGCTTTGGCATATACGTGACGATAAAATCATATGGTACGGTGTAACTCTTGCCGTCCTTGTCATTTTTGCCGATCTGGCGGTGATGAAATGGTGTCCTTCGCATTTATATGATGACGGCGGTATTAATACACTGCTTTTTAAGAACAGGCCGGTTTTGCACATTTTGTTTTTGACGCTTCTCATTTCGTTCAGCGAAGAGATTTTATTCAGAGGCGTCCTGCAGACACATATCGGTTTATGGGCCGCCAGCTTGATTTTCACCGTGCTTCATTTCAGATACTTGGCGAAGTGGCTTCTGTTTATTATGGTTGCGGGCATCAGTCTTTTGCTGGGACTTATTTATGAATGGACCGGCAATTTATTCGTTCCGGTTACAGCGCATTTTATTATTGATGCGGTATTTGCCTGTCAAATCCGTTTTCAATATGTGAGGAGGGGTTTGCATGACGGAAATGTCAAGAGTTGAAAGAAGAAAAGCTCAGCTGCGTGCCGAGCAGCAGGTTGCCGCGGCCGCGGATGAACAAATTGAATATCTTGAAGACAGCCTCCCGACAAGACAATCTGTAAAAGAGGAGCGTAAAAAAAAGGAAGAGCAGGTGAAGGAAAAAACCAAAACAAAAACACCGCTGTTCACTTTCCTGACCGTTCTGTTTATTATTGTGACAATCGGTGTCTTTTTCGGTCTTCTGTATATGACGAACAGCAGCAGATTTGACCCGAAGGATTATGAAGATGTCTTCATAGATCACAGTGAAAGCGCGCCTGCCGTTACTCCGAAAGCGGACGTTCAGAAAGAAACATCCGAAACGGCTCTTTTAAAAGAGCCGGAAAAAAAGTCTGAGGCCAAAGAAAAAAAAGAAACGGCCGCATCTGAAAAAACGAAAAAAAAACCGATTGAAAAAACACCGAAAAAAACGGAAACGGCTTCAGAAAAACAGGTGGTGAAGCCGACAGAAACCGAATATGCGGAGGCCAAACAGCAGTCTCCGCCGGCTGTCCGTGAAAAAGCGGTTCCGGCTGCCGGCAGTGATCAAGCCGGAACCGCCCGGCAAAAAGTGCGGACCGTCCAGCATACTGTACAGCCGAAAGAAACGCTTTACCGCATTTCAATGAAATATTATAAAAGCCGGGCGGGCGAAGAAAAAATCCGCAGCTACAACGGGTTAAACGGAAACGACGTGTATACCGGCCAGGTTCTGAACATTCCGCTGTCCGAATAAATACATATTTTCACCGCGGCTTTCATATAGTGTACCAATGAAAACGGACAAGGTGTGAAGCGCATGGATTCTTTATGGAAGCAATTAGACCGATTTGCTGACGGACCGACGAAACAAATGCTTCAGGCACTGGTTAAAAGGAAATTAAAATACGAAAATTATGCCGTGCAATGCCGAAGATGGCAGTGGGCGTCCCTCGTTTGCTTTTCCCTGATGTGCGTACTGCTGATTTTTAAAAGCTTTAATGCCCCCCAAGCTTCTCCGCAGCTGATTCTGCAGGAAATATTAGGCCATACGGTTTATTTGTGCTGGATTATGGCTTCCGCTTTTGCGTATTGCACTTCTTATTATTTTAAAAAAAAGGAAGAAAAAGCTGAGGGAGAATTTCATAAACTGAGATGTGAAATTATCCAAAAAAGCACGGATTTATGGCCTCAGCCGGAAAAATGGCGGGCGAGAGAATCCGTTTTTCACTTGATGAAACATCGGTATGATATCAATCTTTATTTTGAAAGCAAATAAAAAGAGGCGTTTTCCGGAAAGGATAGAAACGTCTTTTTTTGTTTGTCCGTCTAATGTAAGACAATGACAGAATGGAGAGTGCATTTTATGAAGCTTACAGCGGGAATTCTCGGTTCATTGGCAGGAGCGGCTGCAGTTATGGCGGCCGTCATGTACAAAACGGCAAACGGCAGCCATCTGAAAACACATACATTTACGCTTGATAAAATGAAAGGGATGGAGCCGCTCACCATCTTCTTTATATCTGACGTGCACCGCCGTTTAATTGATGAAAAGCTTCTCTGGGAAGCATCGGTCTATAAGCCGGATGCGGTTTTACTCGGCGGTGATTTGGCGGAGGGCGGAGTTCCTTACGCCAGAATTGAAGAAAACATCAAGCGTCTGACGGCTCTTGCGCCTGTCATTTATGTGTGGGGAAATAATGATTACGAGGTCAGCCAGCAAAAATTGCTCTCTCTTTTACGGGCATATAAAGTGATCCCGCTGAGAAATGAATCGGTTCAGTTTGCTTATAAAGGGGAAACCGTTACGATCTGCGGCGTGGATGATATCCGGATGATGATGGATGATTACGAATCTGCGGTCAGACATACGGATGCAAACCAAGTAAATCTCCTGCTTTGCCATAACCCGGAAATCCATGAGCAGATGAATGAGTCTGACGGAATTGATGCCGTGTTCAGCGGCCATACGCACGGCGGCCAAATCCGTTTCGGCCGGTTCGGGCCGTATGAGTTGGGCGGGACGGGCACGGTAAAAAAAGCGCATTACCTGATCAGCAACGGCTACGGCACGACAAAAGTTCCGCTGAGGCTCGGAGCGAAACCGGAGACGCATATCATTACGCTGTGCGGCCCTGATGAGCCGTTTTCCTGAGACAAACCCGGCCGTTCCGATAAAAAACGGCATTCTGCTTGTCTTCCCGCTGTACACGGTGTAAACTGATAACAAATTAAGAACCTATGACTCATTTATTCATATACTGTGTTATATGATTTGTGTGCAAGAAGAGGCAGGAGGGAACATTATGCGGCTTGAGCGTCTGAACTATAATAAGATTAAAATCTTTTTAACCCTCGACGATCTCACTGATCGGGGATTGACAAAAGAAGACCTCTGGAAGGACTCGTTTAAAGTCCACCAGTTATTTAAAGATATGATGAATGAAGCAAATACAGAGCTCGGCTTTGAAGCGAATGGTCCGATCGCGGTGGAAGTATATTCTCTTCAGGCACAAGGCATGGTTGTGATTGTAACGAAAAATCATGACGCGGACGCAGAAGATGACGAATATGACGATGATTATATCGAGATGCAGGTCAAACTTGACGAAAGCCCGGATATTATTTATCAGTTCCATTCGTTTGAAGATATCATTCAGCTTGCCGGGAGCCTTCATCGCATCGGGATTACCGGCGGAACCGTCTACCACTATGAGAACCAATACTATGTAAGTCTTGAAGATCTCGGCTCCCGTTCTGCCGAAGGCGTTGTCTCGGTGCTGGCCGAATACGGGCATCCGGCGACAATCACGATCTACAGGCTCCATGAATACGGAAAACTCATCATGGACGGCAATGCTGTAGAGACCATCCAGAAACATTTTTCATAAAAAAGATGAAACGGCTGCTGTTTTCAGCGGCCGTTTTTTTTTGAGCGAAATTATGGAAAAAATCATTGTCTTTCTCCTATGCACGGAGATATTGAAGGTGTATACTAGTCACTGAAAGGGAGCATGAGAGAAACAGAAGATTTTAGGAGGTTAACTCAAATGGCAGCCGATCGATTCACCGGTCATAATGAAGAAGACAAACATGATGTATTAAAATCAACCCAAACCGTAATACATAAAGCTCTGGAAAAATTGGGGTATCCAGAAGAAGTGTATGAACTGCTGAAAGAGCCGCTCAGGTTATTAACGGTTAAAATTCCGGTTCGGATGGATGACGGGTCTGTGAAAATATTTACAGGCTATCGTGCGCAGCACAATGATTCCGTAGGTCCGACAAAAGGCGGTATTCGTTTTCACCCGAATGTAACTGAAAAAGAGGTGAAAGCACTTTCTATCTGGATGAGTTTAAAATGCGGCATTATTGATCTTCCTTATGGCGGTGGTAAAGGCGGAATTGTTTGTGATCCGAGAAATATGTCATTCAGAGAGCTTGAAAGACTGAGCAGAGGATACGTCAGAGCAATCAGCCAGATTGTCGGACCGACTAAAGACGTCCCGGCGCCTGACGTATTTACAAACTCGCAGATTATGGCTTGGATGATGGATGAATATTCACGAATTGATGAATTTAACTCACCCGGCTTTATTACGGGAAAACCGCTTGTACTCGGCGGATCCCACGGCAGGGAATCAGCTACGGCAAAAGGCGTCACCATCTGCATTAAAGAAGCGGCCAAGAAAAAAGGCCTCGATATTCAGAACGCGCGCGTCGTCGTACAAGGTTTCGGAAACGCGGGCAGCTATCTGGCAAAATTTATGCATGACGCCGGCGCGAAAGTTGTCGGAATTTCTGACGCGTACGGAGGTCTTTACGATCCGGACGGTCTTGATATTGATTATCTGCTTGACCGCAGAGACAGCTTCGGCACAGTGACGAAGCTCTTCAATGACACCATTACGAATCAGGAGCTGCTTGAGCTTGACTGTGATATACTGGTCCCGGCAGCGATCGAAAACCAAATTACAGAAGAAAACGCTGACCGCATCAAAGCGAAAATCGTAGTAGAAGCGGCAAACGGACCGACGACACTGGAAGGAACGAAAATCCTGACAGACAAAGGAACGCTGCTGGTTCCCGATGTTCTGGCGAGTGCCGGCGGTGTAACGGTTTCTTATTTCGAATGGGTTCAAAATAACCAGGGCTTCTACTGGAGTGAAGAAGAAGTCGAAGAAAAACTGGAAAATATGATGGTAAAATCGTTTAATAATATTTATGAAATGTCCCAAAACCGCCGGATTGACATGAGGCTTGCGGCTTATATGGTCGGCGTGCGGAAAATGGCGGAGGCTTCGCGTTTCAGAGGCTGGATATAAACCAATCGTTTGCATAAACAAAAAAAATCTCCTATGATAATATAGGAGATTTTTTATATGAGTGGAAACTTATGATGGAAATGCCAAATCGCAGGAGTTGAAGGACATGACAGAAGAAAAAGCAATTATAATAGGCGGAGGTCCTTGCGGATTATCGGCGGCTATACATCTGAAGCAAATTGGCGTAAACGCCCTTGTGATTGAAAAAGGAAATGTCGTAAACAGCATTTATCACTATCCGACACATCAAACTTTTTTCAGTTCAAGTGAAAAACTGGAGATCGGCGATGTCGCCTTTATAACGGAAAACAGAAAACCGGTCCGAATACAGGCTCTCTCGTATTACAGAGAGGTTGTCAGAAGAAAAGAGCTTCGTGTAAACGCCTTTGAAACGGTGGAGCGAGTGACCAAACAAGAAGACGGCCGTTTTCTTGTCGAAACGTCAAAAGACCGCTATCTCACTCCGTTTTGTATTATCGCGACAGGATATTATGATCATCCGAATTATATGAACATACCGGGTGAAGAGCTTCCTAAGGTATTTCATTACTTTAAAGAAGGCCATCCTTATTTTGATAAAGATGTCGCGGTGATCGGCGGGAAAAACTCGAGTGTAGATGCGGCTTTGGAATTGGTGAAGTCCGGCGCGCGCGTTACGGTGCTCTACAGAGGAAACGAGTACTCCCCGAGCATCAAGCCGTGGATTCTGCCTGAGTTTGAGGCCCTCGTCAGAAACGGAACAATCCGGATGGAATTCGGCGCTTGTCTTGAAGAAGTGACGGAAGATGAGATCATTTTCCGCTCCGGCAGGAATGAGACGGTCAGGCTGAAAAACGATTTCGTATTTGCCATGACAGGATATCATCCCGATCACGGATTTCTTGAAAAAATCGGTGTGCAGATTGATGCAGAATCAGGCCGGCCGTTTTTCCGGGAAGAAACGATGGAAACAAATGTTGATGGTGTTTTTATTGCCGGGGTTATTGCAGCGGGAAATAACGCCAATGAAATTTTTATCGAGAACGGCCGTTTTCACGGCGGCTTGATCGCAAACGAAATTTCAAAACGGCTGGGTGCAGAGAGCATATGATCATTCATATGCTCTTTTTTAGAAATTGGAAGATGTAAAAATATAAACAACATGGTACGATAGATATAGGAATATACAGGAAAGAGGTTGCCTGATGTTTGCAATCATCTCTGCAGGAATTGCTCCCGGCATTGCGCTGTTAAGTTATTTTTATTTAAAAGATCAATATGATAATGAACCCGTACATATGGTGCTGAGGTCTTTTTTTCTCGGAGTTGTACTTGTGTTTCCGACCATGTTCATCCAGTATGTTCTTGAAAAAGAGCATGTAGGGGGAGGAAGCTTTTTCGTTTCGTTTTTGTCTTCGGGCTTCTTGGAAGAGTCGGTGAAATGGTTTGTTCTGATGATCAGTGTGTACCCGCATGCTCATTTTGATGAGCATTATGACGGAATCGTTTACGGGGCAAGTGTGTCATTAGGCTTTGCGACGCTTGAAAATATCCTTTATTTATTCGGCCACGGTGTTGAGCATGCTTTCATCAGGGCGATTCTGCCGGTCTCCTGCCACGCGCTGATCGGGGTGATCATGGGGTTTTATCTCGGAAAAGCCCGCTTTTCGCAGAAAAAAGCCCGTGTGAAGTGGCTAGTGATTTCACTGGTCGTGCCTTCATGTCTGCACGGTTCTTACGATTTTATTCTTACCGCCCTCAATCATTGGGTATATTATATGCTGCCGTTTATGCTGTTTTTATGGTGGTTCGGGCTGAGGAAGGCAAAAAAAGCACGTTCCGTCAATATAATCCAAGTGTGAAGAAACCGCGCGCCGTGTGCGGTTTCTTTTTTATGCCTTGACAGGGGATAAGAAGGAAACGTGCATAAAAATAACCTCGTGACAGACAATACGGATACACTTTAAATTTTGCTGGAGGAGGCTTGAAAAGATGAAGTGTAAAGGAGCGCTTATGGCTTGTCTTATTCTATTTTCATTCGCCGCCGCTATTTTCGATCATGAAACGGCCCATGCGTTTTCAAATCAAGTGATTCAAAGAGGCGCAACGGGTGATGATGTTATAGAATTGCAGGCCCGTCTGCAATATAACGGATTTTATAACGGAAAAATCGATGGTGTTTACGGCTGGACGACATACTGGGCCGTACGGAATTTTCAGGAGAAATTCGGCATGAAGCCGGTTGACGGCCTCGTCGGCGCGAAAACCAAGCAGGTGCTGATTTCAAAATCAAAATACTACCGCGAATATGTAATGGAGCAGATTCAAAAAGGAAATACGTTCACCCATTATGGCAACGTTCCTTTAAAAAACCAAACGAAACCGTCAGCCGGCGCCCAGAAACCTGCTGGAACGAATAAGCCCGCTCAAAAACCGCAAAACAATACAGGCGGTCAGTCAAATCAAAAGCAAAATACGACAGCGGCCAATATGCCGGGCGGTTTCTCAAACAACGACATCAATCTTCTGGCGCAGGCTGTGTACGGGGAAGCGCGCGGTGAGCCGTTTGAAGGACAGGTTGCCATCGCCGCTGTTATTTTAAACCGTATTAAAAGCCCGTTATTTCCGAATACGGTGGCCGGCGTCATTTTCGAACCGCTCGCGTTTACCGCTGTTGCCGACGGCCAAATATATATGCAGCCGAATGAAAGAGCAAAAGAAGCGGTTCTTGATGCGATTAACGGCTGGGACCCTTCTGAAAACGCGCTTTATTATTTCAATCCTGATACGGCGACAAGCAAATGGATTTGGGGACGTCCGCAGATTAAACAGATCGGAAAACACATTTTCTGTGAGTAAAAGTACGAAAAATGAGGTGTTAACATGATTAGAGGAATCATTATCGCTGTTCTCGGTGTCGCGATCGCCGCAACCGGGTATTGGGGATATAAAGAGCATCAGGAAAAAGATGCGGTCCTTCTGCATGCGGAAAATAATTATCAGAGGGCATTTCATGAACTGACGTACCATGTAGATCAGCTTCACGACAAAATCGGGACGACGCTTGCAATGAACAGTAAAAAATCTCTGTCTCCGGCGCTCATTGATGTATGGAGAATAACATCTGAAGCTCATAACAATGTGAGCCAGCTGCCGCTGACTCTCATGCCTTTTAATAAGACGGAGGAGTTTTTATCCAATATAGGAGATTTCAGCTATAAAACATCCGTCAGGGATTTAGATCAAAAACCGCTCGATAAGAAAGAATATACAACACTGAACAGCCTGTACAAACAGGCGGAGAACATTCAAAACCAGCTGCGCAGCGTTCAGCATCTCGTCATGAGCAAAAATCTGCGGTGGATGGATGTTGAGATGGCGCTCGCCTCTGACAAAAAACAAAGCGATAATACGATCGTCGACAGCTTTAAAACAGTCGAAAAAAATGTAGGCGCTTTTTCTGAAGACAGCACCAGCCCTACGTTTACAAGCGCAAACACAGAACGAAAAGGTTTTACGCATCTGAAAGGAAAACAAATTACGGAAAAAGAAGCGGTTAAAATCGCGCAACGGTTTGCGCCTGATCATAATTATTCCATTAAAGTGGTCAAAAGCGGCCGGAAGACGAATCGGGACGTGTACAGCATCCGCATGAAAGATGCCGACAGCAAGTCTTTTATCTATATGGATATTACCCAAAAAGGCGGACATCCGGTCTATTTAATTCAAAAGCGGGGCGTGAAGAAACAAAAGATCAGCCTCAATGAAGCATCTAACCGGGCCATCGCGTTTTTAAAGAAAAACGGTTATGAAACAAAAAATCTCGAAATTGATGAAAGCGCGCAATATAACAACGTCGGCGTCTTCTCTTTTATTCCCGTTGAGAAAAACGTCCGTATTTATCCGGAAGCCATCCGGATGAAGGTGGCGCTGGATGACGGTGAAGTCGTCGGTTTCTCCGCGCGTGATTATTTGGCGGCGCACCGCACGAGAACAATTCCGGCTCCGGCTTTATCGGCTGATGAAGCGAAAGCGAAGCTGAATAAAAATGTTGAAGTCCGGGAGACGCGGCAGGCACTGATCACGAATGAACTTGGCCAGGAAGTGCTTTGCTACGAAATGCTCGGGACGATCGGGAAAGACACATATCAAATGTTCATCAATGCGGACGACGGAAAAGAAGAAAAAATAGAAAAATTAAAAAGTGCAGAACCTATATATAAAGACCTATAAAAATAAAGGAGGAAAGGACTAAAAGTCTTTTCCTTTTTTTCATTACATGCTTTAATAAAAGCATAAATAATGAAAGAGTGAAGGCCCACGATAGCTGTCGGAGATTATATTTGGATTGAATACATAGAGAACAATGAGTTCAAAAAAGCGAGGAGCAAAGCAGCCAGTGTTGAAAGCGGTGAACTGTACATCTCATATCCCGTCGATCTGGATACGGGACGGACGGTCTTTTTGCACAAAGGGTTGGAGATAACAGCGGAATTTATGGGGAACGGCCAAGTGCCTTATCAATTTAAAAGCATAATCAAAGGAAAGAAAAAAGATCCCGTCCCGATGATCGGACTGGATATTCCCCCTAAGGAAGAAATGAAGCGGATTCAAAGACGCCGGTACGTCCGTGCAGACGCTGTATTGGATGTAGCCGTCAAAATGGAAGCCGAAAAAAACGCCTTTCAAATGGTTTCTTCTAATATGAGCGCCGGCGGAATTGCAGTTGTGCTGCCTGAACATATTTCCGCGGAACCGGGTGAAAAGCTGTATGTTTCGTTCTCTCTTTCCGAAAAGGAAAATACAGCGGATATAACGGCCGAGGCCGTTACCCAGCGGGTTTTTTATGATGAAAAAGCGGCGAAACGAAAAATGACGCTTGAATTTACAGACATCGACCCCGCGTCTCATCAGCATATACTCCGACACTGTATGCGCGCGCAGCTGCAGCAGAGAAGAAACAGTCTGCCGGAATAAACTGCAGCGCACTTTTCCATACTAATCCTAATGGAGGTGCGCGTGTATGAAAACATTTGAACGTCTGCTGGTCAAATTGGTCTGCATTCAGCTCGTTATTTTGGGCGCGGTACAATTTTTGCTTCATTATCAGCCTATTGAACCTTATATTTCGAAAGCTGTGAAATATGAAGGAGTGGATAAAATGGAGAAAAAAGAATGGATTGAAACGGTAAAGCGGTAAATCGTCTCAATTTTTTCGCCCCTTTTCGGACAGTTCATGATACAATCCATAGAGGAGTAAAGAGCAAGGAGAGAGATTATGGACAAGAAATTATCAATTGCAATCGACGGTCCGGCGGCTGCCGGAAAAAGCACCGTTGCTAAAATAGTGGCTGAGAAAAAATCATATGTGTACATTGACACGGGAGCAATGTATCGTGCCATTACATATATGGCGCTCAAGCAAAATGCCGATTTAACGGATGAAGCCGCGCTTACAGAGCTTTTGAAGCGTACGGAAATTGAGCTTGTATCCGCTCCGGAAGGACAAATCGTTCTGGTAAACGGTGAAGATGTAACAGAAGAAATCCGAAAAGACGAAGTCAGCAACCAAGTATCAATCGCCGCCAAGCATAAAGGCGTCAGAGAAGAAATGGTGAAAAGACAGCAGCAGCTCGGAGAAAAAGGCGGCGTCGTCATGGACGGCCGTGATATCGGAACTCACGTGCTGCCTGATGCGGAAGTGAAAATTTTCCTTTTGGCGTCCGTAGAAGAAAGAGCGAAGCGCCGATATGAAGAGAATAAGAAAAAGGGCTATGACGTGAATTACGAGACGCTCATTGAAGAAATTGCAAGACGCGATAAACTCGATTCAGAGAGGGAAGTTTCCCCGCTGCGCAAAGCGGACGACGCGGTTGAAATCGATACGACGTCACTGAGCATTCCTGAGGTCGCAGGAAAAATTTTGGAGATCGTTGAACAGAAATCACGTTAACATCGGGCGGAGCTCATTTTAATTTTTTTCAAAAGACAAGATGTTATTGCTTGACAAACCAGTCCTTTTATTAGAAGTTAATACTAATAAAACTTTTTATTGATCATTCAAAATCTTTTTTTGGATGATTCTTTAATACATATTCGGCTGAAAAGCGGACATTCACATGTTCAGCTTTCAAACCGTTTTAATTAAGCTGTGTAGGTTTGGACCAAGGAGGTTATTCAAATGACAGAGGAAATGAATCAAATTGATGTTCAAGTGCCAGAGGTTGGAGATGTAGTAAAAGGGATTGTGACAAAGGTAGAGGACAAGCATGTAGATGTCGAAATTATCAATGTCAAACAATCCGGGATCATTCCAATCAGTGAATTATCAAGTCTTCATGTAGAGAAAGCATCGGATGTCGTAAAAGTTGACGACGAGCTTGACCTGAAAGTAACAAAAGTGGAAGACGATGCTTTGATTTTATCTAAACGTGCCGTTGATGCTGACCGCGCTTGGGAAGACCTTGAAAAAAAATTCGAAACAAAAGAAGTGTTTGAAGCTGAAGTGAAAGATGTGGTGAAAGGCGGTCTCGTCGTTGATATCGGCGTTCGCGGCTTTATTCCCGCATCACTTGTCGAAGCTCATTTCGTCGAGGATTTCACTGACTATAAAGGGAAAACTCTCTCTCTTATCGTCGTTGAACTTGACCGTGATAAAAACCGTGTGATTCTTTCACACCGGGCTGTGGTGGAAAAAGAACAGACAGCCAAAAAGCACGATTTTCTCCAAACGCTTGAAGTTGGAAGCGTGCTAGAAGGAAAAGTGCAGCGCCTGACTGATTTCGGCGCGTTTGTCGACATCGGCGGAATCGACGGACTTGTTCATATTTCGCAGCTGTCGCATTCACACGTCGAAAAACCGTCTGACGTCGTGGAAGAGGGACAGGACGTAAAAGTGAAAGTATTGTCCGTAGACCGCGATAACGAGCGCATTTCTTTATCTATTAAAGAAACGCTGCCGGGACCTTGGAGCCAGATCGGCGAAAAGGTGAAGCAGGGAGATGTGCTTGAAGGAAAAGTGCAGCGCCTTGTAAGCTTCGGCGCTTTTGTGGAAATTCTTCCCGGCGTGGAAGGACTTGTGCACATTTCGCAAATTTCCAATAAACATATCGGAACGCCGCATGAAGTGCTTGAAGAAGGACAGACTGTTAAAGTGAAAGTCCTGGACGTTAACGAAAGCGAAGAACGGATCTCCTTAAGCATGCGTGAGCTTGAAGAAGCGCCGAAAGCCGATCAAGAGGACTTCCGTCAATACCAGGCGAAAGAAGAGCCGAGCACAGGCTTCCAGCTTGGCGATTTAATCGGGGACAAGCTTAATAAATTAAAATAAATTGGTGATAAAACGTGACACGAGCAGAACGCAAAAGAGAACATATAAATCATGCGCTGTCTATCGGCCAGAGCCGGGAAACGGGGTTTGATGATATTACGTTTGTTCATGTCAGCCTGCCAGACCTTGCATTGGAAAAAGTGGATATCTCAACGAAAATCGGCGGACTCACAAGCAGTTCGCCGATTTTTATCAATGCGATGACAGGCGGCGGCGGACAGCTTACATACGAAATTAACAGGTCACTGGCAAGAGCCGCGCGCAAAGCCGGCATGCCGCTGGCTGTCGGTTCGCAAATGTCGGCACTGAAAGATCCCGCTGAACGGTATTCCTACGAAATCGTCAGAAAAGAGAATCCAGACGGTTTAGTATTTGCGAATTTAGGCAGCGAGGCGGACGCCGAGCAGGCGAAAAGGGCAGTTGATATGATTGAAGCAGACGCCCTCCAGATTCATTTGAATGTGATTCAGGAGATCATCATGCCTGAGGGAGACAGAAGCTTTACGGGCGCCCTCAGCCGCATTGAGCGGATTGCCGATGGAGCGGGAGTGCCCGTTTTTGTCAAAGAAGTCGGCTTCGGCATGAGCAGGGAATCGGCACGGCGGTTATTTGATGCCGGGGCGGCGGCCGTTGATGCCGGCGGATACGGCGGGACAAATTTCTCTAAAATTGAAAATCTGCGCAGAGAGAAGGCGCTTCAATTTTTTAACACGTGGGGAATTTCTGCAGCCGCAAGTTTAGCTGAAATCCGTTCGCTTTCCGCTGATCAATCCGTTATCGCATCCGGAGGGCTGCAAAGTGCGCTGGATGTCGCCAAATCGATTGCTCTCGGCGCTTGCTGCGCGGGAATGGCGGGCACATTCCTGAAAGCTCTCGCCTCAAAAGGAGAAGAGGGTCTTTTTGACGAGATGACGGCGCTTTTACAAGAGCTCAAAATGATTATGACCGTCCTTGGGTGTCAAACGGTCGCCCAATTGCAAAAGGCGCCTTTGGTCATAAAAGGTGACACACATCACTGGCTTTCTGAACGGGGAATTGACACATCCCGTTTCAGCAGACGTTAAAAGGCATGCGGACCCGCATGCCTTTTTTGCTTTACGATTTTCTTTTTCGGAATTCCCCGTTTTGCTCGAGGCTTGTCGCTCCTTTATGGTGAATCGAATCGTCGCGGTCCGATTCCACCCGGCGGGAGGCTTTCAGTTTTTTCTCCTGTCTGTCTTTTCCCATCATCATCCGCTCCTTTCAGGATAATTGGTTTAAAAAATGCGTTCCCGCTCCATACTGATCAAAGGAGGAGCGATTTATGGAACCGTTTTATTATTACTGGTCGATGTGGTTTTTATGGATACTTGCGACTTTTATTTTTGCCAAAACGAAAAGCCGTTTTTACGTATCAGTCTTTATTTTGACTAATATGATGGCAAGCATACATCAGATGACCGCTTATTTTACACTGAACGCGGCATATGTCATGTTTTTTGCTGCGGCATTTGTTTACGCGGGGAGCCTCGGCATGCATAAGCGGCTCCGTAATGTCCTGATTCATCTGACGGCTGCTGCAGCGTACGGCTTTATCTTTCTTTTTGCATTATATGATCCCGTTTGGTTTATCATAAAACCTGAGTGGGCGGCTGTCATACTGCTTACCGTTATCGCGGTTTCTGTTGAGGGGCGATTTCCTGAGAGGCTTTGTCTTTTTGTTCTCGGCATGTGCCAGGGAGAGTTATTGTATTCGGCGGTCATTCACAAAATTGCAGGCGCGGCAGCCGTCGGCGGCTATCAATGGCTTTCAGGCTGCTCGGCGGGAGTGATTCTGCTTATCGGGCTGACTACCTATGAACAGCTTGCCGCACGCATCAGCCAAAAAAGCAAAAAGCAGGGCAAAGGGGCCACCAAAATGTCTTGAAAACGGACGGAGACTGTTGTATGAATGCGAAACATTTCGAAGAATACATTGTGATCTCGGTGAAAACTGATATAATAAATGAGTTAAGCCCTTCTGTTTGAAGGGTTCTTTTCATAGCGAAGATGATTTTAATAACCGGTTGAACAATTTTTGTGAAAATGTAAGCGGCTGGATTGAAAGGAAGGGTACTATGGGTAAACCTGTCGTAGCCATTGTCGGAAGACCGAATGTGGGAAAATCCACAATCTTTAACCGGATTGCGGGTGAAAGAATTTCAATAGTAGAAGATACCCCGGGAGTGACGCGGGACCGGATATACAGTTCGGCGGAATGGCTGAATTATGATTTTAACCTGATTGACACGGGCGGAATTGACATCGGAGACGAACCGTTTCTGACACAGATCCGCCAGCAGGCCGAAATCGCCATGGACGAGGCTGATGTGATCATCTTTATGGTGAACGGCCGCGAAGGTGTGACGTCTGCGGATGAAGAAGTGGCAAAAATATTGTACCGGACGAAAAAACCGGTCGTATTAGCCGTTAATAAATTAGATAATACCGAAATGAGAGCGAACATCTATGACTTTTACGCGCTCGGTTTTGGAGAGCCTTATCCGATTTCCGGTACTCACGGTTTGGGATTGGGAGATTTGCTCGATGCTTGTGCCGAGCATTTTAAAAACATTCCCGAAACGAAGTATAATGATGATGTCGTTCAATTCTGCCTGATCGGCCGTCCGAATGTCGGAAAATCCTCTCTTGTCAATGCGATGCTCGGCGAAGAGCGGGTTATCGTGAGCAACGTGGCGGGAACGACGAGAGACGCTGTGGATACGGCATTCACTTATAACCAGCAGGAATTTGTGATTGTTGACACGGCGGGCATGAGAAAAAAGGGAAAAGTATATGAAACAACAGAAAAATACAGCGTGCTTCGGGCATTAAAAGCCATTGACCGCTCAGACGTCGTCGGCGTGGTACTGAACGCTGAAGAAGGCATCCTTGAGCAGGACAAGCGGATCGCCGGATATGCCCATGAAGCAGGAAAAGCCGTCGTCATCGTTGTAAACAAATGGGATGCCGTTGATAAAGACGAACGCACGATGAAAGAATTTGAACAGAATATACGGGAGCATTTCCAATTTCTCGATTATGCGCCGGTACTGTTCATGTCGGCACTGACGACAAAGCGGATTCATACACTCATGCCTGCGATTATTAAAGCGAGTGAAAACCACTCTCTCCGCGTGCAGACAAATGTCTTAAATGACGTCATCATGGATGCGGTCGCCATGAATCCGACTCCGACGCACAATGGCTCCCGTCTGAAAATTTATTATGCGACTCAAGTCGCTGTTAAGCCGCCGAGCTTCGTTGTTTTTGTCAACGATCCGGAACTGATGCATTTTTCTTATGAACGCTTTTTAGAAAACCGAATCCGTGATGCTTTCGGATTTGAAGGTACGCCAATTAAAATATTTGCAAGAGCAAGAAAATAAAAAGGTGTGATACAGAGATGAAAAAAGTGGCAATGCTTGGAGCGGGAAGCTGGGGCACTGCACTTTCTTTAGTGCTGGCTGATAACGGACATCAAGTCATGATGTGGGGACACCGTGCCGAATTGATCGATCAAATCAACGGACTGCATGAAAACAAAGATTATCTGCCGGGGGTGGAGCTGTCAAGCTCTATCATCGGCACAGCTGATTTAAGCGAGGCTTTAAAAGGAGCTGACTTCATCATTGTGGCGGTTCCGACAAAAGCCATTCGGGAAGTGTTGAAAAAGGCTCTGCCTTACATCCCGAAACAGTCGATCTTTGTTCATGTCAGCAAAGGAATTGAGCCGGATTCGCTTCTCCGCATTTCTGAATTAATGGAAGAGGAGCTGCCTGAGGAGTACAGAAAAGACATCGTCGTGCTTTCAGGGCCGAGCCACGCTGAGGAAGTCGGATTGAGACACCCGACGACTGTTACATCATCTTCAAAAAATATCGAGGCTGCAGAAGCGGTTCAGGATCTATTTATGAACCGGCATTTCCGTGTCTATACCAATCCGGATATGATCGGCGTTGAAATAGGGGGAGCGTTAAAGAACATCATCGCTCTGGCAGCGGGAATTACAGACGGATTGGGATACGGAGATAACGCAAAAGCGGCCCTGATCACCCGCGGTCTCGCTGAAATCGCCAGACTCGGCACAAAGATGGGCGGAAATCCTCTCACCTTTTCCGGCCTGACTGGCGTAGGCGACTTAATCGTGACGTGTACGAGCGTCCATTCCCGCAATTGGCGCGCCGGCAACCTGCTCGGCAAAGGGTACAAGCTGGAGGCTGTCCTTGACAAGATGGGAATGGTTGTTGAAGGCGTGCGGACGACGAAAGCGGCGTATCAGCTTTCTCAGAAATACCAAGTGAAAATGCCGATTACAGAGGCGCTTCACCAAGTGTTATTTAACGGGCAGAAGGTAGAAACAGCCGTAGAATCCTTAATGGCCAGAGTGAAAACCCATGAGATGGAAGACTTGGTCAACACATTCGAAAACCGGGTGAAGTGACAATAACATGCCGTCTGCATATTCTGAAATGACGAAAGTCCAAAACGCGGAACTCTCCGGCTGAAATCGCTTAAAACATTTGCTGATTTAGGCAGAAGAGGATGCAGACGTACGCATCTACGCATACTATAGCATCGAAGTCCAAGAGAGTGTATCTCAGACGTATAGGTGAATATAGTCAACTTGACTGAAGCAAAGTCCCCCTCTTTGCTTCAGTTTTTTTGTTTTTTCAATAGATGGAAAACCTGTTGATCTTTTCAACATTTGTATATTAAAATGAAATATAACGCTTACAATGATGGGACGGGGGGCACGGACGTGAGTGTGGCATTGATGAAAATGTGGTTTGCGCTTGGTGCTATGGGATTAATGTTTGTTGCGGTGGCCTCTATTTATGTCAGCAGGTACAAAGTGAAAAACAAGCTGATCAAAGCAGCAGTTTCTTCGCTCGCTTATGCCTGCATGGTCATCTCAGGATTGATCGTGTTAATGGTCGTTTTCAGCGGGCCTGTCAATGAATAAGCAAAAAAGGGGGCGCGGCATGCATAAGATAAAAATGGCCGTCATAACGGCATTTGCGGTGCTTCTGCTGTCCGGCTGTCTGTATCCTGAAGCGGAAAAAACCGAAAATAAAGTATCTTACAAGCATCAGCTTCAGCAGGTTCAAGCGGCAGTGGATGAGTTTAAAAAGGCGAACGGCGGACTTCTGCCGATTCAGACAAAAGATATGAAAACACCGATCTATCAAAAATATCCGATAGATTTTAAGCGGCTCGCGCCCAGATATATAGAGGAGCCGCCGGCATCAGCTTTTGAAAGAGGAGGAATGTACCAATACGTGCTTGTCGATGTGGAAAATAAGCCGACCGTGAAGCTGATCGATCTCCAAATGGCGGAGGCAATCCGCGACATGAAGCTGCGTGTTAAAATGTATCAGGAAAAACATACATATCCGCCCTATGAGGACGCCGTTTCAAAAGGGCTGTTCACTTTAAATAAAAAAAAGCTCGGCATGAAAGACACTCCTTCAGTCAAAAGTCCGGTTTCAGGCACGTCTCTTCCGCTTTTAATCGGCGCTGACGGAGAAATCTATGCCGACTATCGCGTCGATCTCGCCCGCTGCCTGAAAGAAAACAAAAAGAAAATCAGACCGGGCGCGGAAATTCAGGATATTTTATGGAAAGAGACGCCTTTCGTCCCGGCCTTTTCAGTCACATACACCGTAAATGAAAAACAGGAACCCGTTTTTTTAGAAAGTAAAACGAAACAGGAATGAACCTTTCTCCCGCGCATACAAATAGGGAGAAAGGTTTTTTTGATTCCGATAGAAAAGATTGCCTGAAAATTTTCTAAAGATGTCATATTGAAATAGGACAACGTCATACACATATAGTGTCCTGTATTTGATTGAAGAATGGTGAATGAAAAATGATAAGGATAGGAAGTCCGGGAGGGGATCACTTGGAAAAGGTCGATATTTTCAAGGATATCGCTGAACGAACAGGAGGCGATATATACTTAGGAGTCGTCGGCGCTGTCCGTACAGGGAAATCTACATTTATTAAAAAATTTATGGAGCTTGTGGTGCTCCCGAATATCAGCAATGAAGCCGACCGAGCGCGGGCGCAGGATGAGCTTCCGCAAAGCGCAGCAGGAAAAACGATTATGACCACAGAACCAAAATTTGTTCCGAATCAAGCCATGTCCGTACATGTGGCGGAAGGGCTTGACGTCAATATCCGTCTTGTGGATTGTGTGGGATACACGGTTCCCGGTGCGAAGGGATATGAAGATGAAAACGGCCCGAGAATGATCAATACACCATGGTACGAAGAACCGATTCCCTTTCATGAAGCGGCGGAGATCGGTACGAGAAAAGTCATCCAGGAACATTCCACAATCGGGGTCGTCATTACGACGGACGGCTCAATCGGTGATATTGCGCGGGGCGATTATGTAGAAGCGGAAGAAAGAGTCATTGACGAGCTGAAGGAAGTCGGCAAACCGTTTATTATGGTCATCAACTCGGTGAAGCCGTACCACCCGGAAACAGAAGCGCTCAGAGTTGAATTAAGCGCGAAATATGATATCCCCGTTCTCGCCATGAGTGTTGAAAGCATGAGGGAAACAGATGTGTTAAGCGTTCTCAGAGAAGCGCTTTACGAGTTCCCTGTGCTGGAAGTGAATGTCAACCTTCCGAGCTGGGTCATGGTGCTGAAAGAAAATCACTGGCTCAGAGAGAGTTACCAGGAATCAGTGAAAGAAACCGTAAAAGATATCAAACGACTGCGCGACGTCGACCGGGTTGTCGGCCACTTCAGTGAATTTGAGTTTATTGAAAGCGCCGGATTGGCCGGAATTGAACTTGGCCAGGGTGTCGCAGAAATTGATTTATACGCGCCGGATCATTTATACGACCAGATTTTAAAAGAAGTAGTGGGCGTCGAAATCCGCGGGAAAGACCACCTGCTTGAATTAATGCAGGACTTCGCCCACGCGAAAAAGGAATATGATCAGGTTTCAGACGCGCTGAAAATGGTGAAACAGACCGGCTACGGCATTGCAGCCCCGGCCTTAACGGATATGAGCCTTGATGAACCGGAAATCATCAGACAGGGATCAAGATTCGGAGTAAGGCTGAAAGCGGTCGCCCCGTCCATTCATATGATCAAAGTGGATGTGGAAAGTGAATTCGCGCCGATCATCGGGACGGAAAAGCAAAGCGAAGAGCTTGTCCGCTACTTAATGCAGGACTTTGAGGATGATCCGCTTTCGATCTGGAACTCCGATATTTTCGGAAGATCATTGAGCTCGATCGTAAGAGAGGGAATCTCGGCGAAACTGTCGCTTATGCCGGAAAATGCGAGATATAAACTGAAAGAAACGCTTGAGAGAATTATAAACGAAGGTTCAGGCGGCCTGATCGCCATTATTTTGTAAGCTGAAGGACCTCTTCCTGAAACGGGGGGTCTTTTTTTGTCTTTTTAGATACTGGAAATCAATCAAGGATTAGGAGGAAAAAAGCAAAAAAAGGAATATTTGTTCGGTAAAACACGCGAAAACCTTGACGAGCAAGGGATTGGGGCTTTAAAATGCTTGATATGGCTTTTTATATGTGTTACTCTACTTACAGAAAATCTTCACTTTGTTGGACAAACATTCCTCAAAGTGTCTGTTTTCTTTTGAAAAGCCGTTTACTTGTCTGTTCTTCCCTGCTTTGATTTTTTATTAAGACAGGTTTAGAATCAGGCTGAACTGTGAAGAAATGATAATAAACTGCTGAATTGATACCCTTTTGGGAGGAGGTGAAAGGCATGAACAAGACAGAACTAATCAATGCGGTTGCAGAAGCAAGCGAATTGTCTAAAAAAGACGCTACAAAAGCAGTTGATTCTGTTTTTGATACGATTTTAGATGCACTTAAAAATGGTGATAAAATCCAACTGATCGGTTTCGGTAACTTTGAGGTGCGCGAGCGTTCTGCACGTAAAGGACGTAACCCGCAAACAGGTGAAGAGATCGAAATCCCTGCAAGCAAGGTACCTGCTTTCAAACCAGGTAAAGCTCTTAAAGACGCTGTTGCAGGAAAATAATTGTGAATATAGATCGTGTATGCATCTGATACATACACTTTGTTTCTTCACAGAAAAGCCCCTTGATAAAGGGGCTTTTCATATTTAAGCAGCCTCGGTCTCCGGGCAGGACTTTCGTTTTGCTTTTGGCGCGCCAAATGTGCTAGAATCGAAATTAAATGTATTCAATGGTGGAGGACACAGACAATGAAAGAAGTTAATAAAGAACAGATTGAACAGGCAGTTCGCCAGATTTTAGAGGCGATAGGAGAAGACCCGGACCGGGAAGGTCTTTTAGATACACCGAAACGTGTGGCGAAAATGTACGCGGAAGTATTCTCGGGGTTAAATGAAGACCCGAAAGAGCATTTCAAAACCGTTTTCGGCGAGGACCACGAGGAGCTTGTTCTTGTAAAAGATATCGCGTTTCATTCTATGTGTGAACATCATCTTGTTCCTTTTTACGGAAAAGCGCATATTGCCTACATTCCGCGCGGCGGTAAAGTGACAGGCCTGAGTAAATTGGCGCGTGCAGTGGAAGCCGTTTCAAAACGCCCGCAGCTGCAGGAGCGCATTACTTCAACGATTGCAGAAAGCATCGTAGACACCTTAGATCCCCACGGCGTCATGGTTGTCGTTGAAGCTGAGCATATGTGCATGACGATGAGAGGCGTAAGAAAGCCGGGGGCAAAAACGGTAACTTCCGCTGTAAGAGGTATTTTTAAAGATGACGCTGCGGCGCGTTCCGAAGTGTTAGAACATATTAAACGTGCGGATTAATTATGATAGAGGGTGCAGATATGAATTCAAAGCATTCAAGTGATTTTGTCGTCATTAAAGCGGTCGAGGACGGTGTGAACGTCATCGGTTTAACAAGAGGAACGGATACGAAATTCCACCATTCTGAAAAGCTGGACAAAGGTGAAGTGATTATCGCTCAGTTTACAGAGCATACTTCAGCCATCAAAGTGAGAGGCAACGCCCTCATCCAGACCGCTTACGGAGAAATGAACAGCGAAAAAAAATAAGCCGGCTGTTTCCCGCTTTTGCCAAATGCCCGCAAACGGCGGGAGAATACAGCCAATTTCTTTTTTTTATGCTATAATGATACCTGCGTATAATAATGACGAGTAAATCTCATACATATTAGAATAAATGTGAATTTGGGGACAAGGGTGATATTTTTGCAAGACATCTACGGAACTTTAGCGAATTTAAATACGAAATTAAAACAAAAGCTGTCTCATCCTTATTTAGCGAAACATATTTCTGCGCCGAAAATCGATGAGGATAAGCTTCTTCTTTTTCACGCTTTGTTTGAAGAGGCGGACATTAAGAACAACGACAGAGAAAATTACATAGTAACTGCGATGCTTGTCCAAAGCGCCCTTGATACCCACGATGAAGTGACAACAGCCAGAGCGTTAAAGCGAGACGAAAATAAAAACCGGCAGCTCACCGTGCTTGCCGGCGACTATTTCAGCGGACTGTATTATTCGCTTTTATCTGAAATGAAGGATATCTATATGATCCGGACGCTCGCTACGGCAATTAAAGAAATCAATGAGCATAAAATCCGTCTGTACGATCGGTCTGTCAATGACTTGAACCAATTGATCGAAAGCATGGCGATTGTGGAAGCGGCCCTGTTTAACAGAGTGTCAGACCACTTTAATCTTCCGCGCTGGAAAGAGCTGGCGAGTGATTTTTTTGTGTATAAGCGGCTGATGAACGGCAATGCTATATTTCTCGATGTCATCGGCAATATTGTAAAGTCAGGGAAATCAAAGGCTGAAATACTGGAAGAAAGCTTCCGAAAGGCGAAACAAAGCATTGAAACGCTGCTGCCGCTCAATTCACCAATCCAAAATCTAATGCTGAACCGGCTTAAAGCGATCAGCCAAGACAAAACATATCATCAGAAAGTGGAAGAAGGGTAATCAACATGCAGGAGTCAAAAGAACAGCGCGTACACGGCGTGTTTGAAAAAATCTATAAAAATTATGACCAAATGAACTCTGTCATCAGTTTTCAGCAGCATAAAAAATGGCGCGACAAAACGATGCAGATCATGAATGTGCAAGAAGGCGCAAAAGCGCTTGACGTCTGCTGCGGGACGGCTGACTGGACGATTGCCCTCGCAGAAGCTGCCGGAAAAAGCGGCGAAATCAAAGGGCTGGATTTCAGCAAAAATATGCTGAGCATCGGCGAGAAAAAAGTAAAAGAGGGCGGTTACAGCCAAATTGAGCTTTTGCACGGAAACGCAATGGAGCTTCCTTTCGCTGATAATTCTTTTGATTTTGTCACCATCGGCTTCGGACTCCGGAACGTTCCCGACTATCTGACCGTGCTGAAAGAAATGCGGCGCGTCGTCAAACCGGGCGGACAGGTCGTATGCCTGGAAACATCCCAGCCGGAAATGATCGGTTTCAGACAGGCATATTTCCTTTATTTTAAATACATCATGCCTTTCTTCGGAAAAATGTTTGCGAAGAGCTATAAAGAATATTCTTGGCTTCAAGAATCAGCAAGAGAATTTCCCGGTATGAAAGAGCTTGCGCGTCTGTTTGAAGAAGCGGGCCTGACGAATGTCAAATACCATTCGTTTACCGGCGGAGTGGCCGCTACGCATATCGGCTGGAAATGATGAATATACAGATGTTTGGGTGAATGATATGAAATTTAAAATGGCCTATTCTTTTTTAAATGATGATATTGATGTGATCGAAAGGGAGCTTGAGCAGACGGTACGGTCTGACTATCCCTTGCTGAGTGAAGCCGGGCTCCATCTGCTTCAGGCAGGAGGCAAGCGGATCCGCCCTGTTTTCGTATTGCTTTCCGGCATGTTCGGCGACTATGACATTAATAAAATAAAATATGTTGCGGTGACGCTGGAAATGATTCATATGGCGTCCCTCGTGCATGACGACGTCATTGATGACGCCGAGCTGCGGAGAGGAAAACCGACCATTAAAGCCAAATGGGACAACCGCATCGCCATGTATACCGGTGATTATATGCTTGCGGGCTCGCTTGAGATGATGACGAGACTGGATGAGCCGAAAGCCCACCGGATCCTGTCCAAAACCATCGTAGAAGTATGCCTCGGAGAAATTGAACAGATCAAAGATAAATATAATATGGAACAAAACCTCAGAACCTATTTACGCCGCATCAAACGGAAAACGGCGCTTCTTATCGCCGTCAGCTGCCAGCTCGGCGCCATCGCTTCGGGAGCTGATGAAAAGATTCATAAAGCATTATATTGGTTTGGTTATTACGTGGGCATGTCCTACCAGATTATTGATGATATCCTTGATTTCACTTCAACGGAAGAGGAGCTGGGAAAACCGGTCGGAGGAGATCTGCTGCAAGGAAATGTCACTCTGCCCGTTTTGTACGCGCTGCGTCAGCCTGAATTGAAAAATCAGCTGAAATTAATTAACAGCGAAACAACACAGGAGCAGCTCGCCCCCATTATTGAAAATATTAAACGCACAGATGCGATTGAAAAATCAATGGCCGTCAGTGACAGATACTTAAAAAAAGCGTTTGAAAAGCTGAATACGCTGCCGAGAGGACGTGCGCGTTCATCCTTGGCCGCCATTGCCAAATATATCGGCAAACGGAAATTTTAAATCCTTTTACGAACAAGATGTGAACATTCTCCGCCCTGGATTGATTAATTGTCAGAAAGATGTTACGATTTCGGTGTGCAACTTGAAAGCCTATACATAATGATGGGGTGGAGAATCTTATGGAAAAAACTTTTATCATGGTAAAACCGGACGGCGTACAGCGCCAGCTGATCGGAGAGATTTTATCGAGATTTGAGCGTAAGGGCTTACAATTGGCAGGAGCCAAGCTGATGCAAGTTTCAGAACAGATGGCTGAAAACCATTATGCTGAACATAAAGGGAAACCGTTTTTCGGTGAGCTTGTGGAATTCATTACATCAGGACCCGTATTTGCAATGGTATGGGAAGGGGAAAATGTAGTAGAGATCACAAGACAGCTGATCGGAAAAACAAACCCGAAAGACGCACTGCCAGGCACGATTCGCGGTGACTACGGCATGTTTGTCGGCAAAAATATCATTCACGGTTCAGACTCCTTAGAAAGCGCTGAACGGGAAATTGACATTTTCTTTAAACAGGAAGAGCTTGTACCGTATCAAAAATTAATGGCCGACTGGGTGTACTAAGCCGTCAGCCTTTCTTTTTCTCTTGTTATGAAAAGGTTTACATATTTTAAGAAAGACAGAGGCTGCGCTGCCCTGTCTTTTCATTTCTCACAAATCAGCCTGCGGGCTGATTTTTTTATTGAAATCGTACAAATTAGAAAGAAAACAGGCTATACTAGGACAAAAGACAGCGAGATTGGGAGAGAAGCAATGGAGCCTTACGACATTTTTATCACCAAGTGGAAGAAAATAACCGGTGTTGATTTATCTTTATACAAAGAAGCACAAATGAAAAGGCGGCTGACGTCCCTTTATGAAAAAAAGGGATTCAAAGATTTTCAGGAATTTGCCGCCGCTTTGGAGAAAGACAAGCTTTTATTAAATGAAACATTGGACAGGATGACAATCAATGTTTCTGAATTTTATCGAAATTATAAACGATGGGAAGTTCTTGAAACCTCAATTCTTCCGTTAATAAAGCATAACAAACCGTTAAAAATATGGAGTGCGGCCTGTTCAACGGGGGAGGAACCCTATACCTTGGCCATGATTCTCAATCAGCAGGCGGGTTTGGCCGGCTTTGATATATTGGCGACAGATATTGATGAAAAGGCGCTCGGCAAAGCCAAGCGGGGCATCTATCAGGAGCGGTCCCTGCAAGAGGTGCCGGCTTCCATAAAAAGCCGCTATTTCACCAAGCAGGCTGACAACAGCTATCAAGTAAAACAAGAGATTCAGAAAAACATCCGGTTTAAGCGGCACAACCTGCTTGCCGACAGCTATGAACAGGATTTTGATCTGATCGTCTGCCGCAATGTTTTTATTTATTTTACTGAAAAAGCGAAAGAAGAGCTGTATGTGAAAATGGCGGGCAGCCTGAAAAAGAACGGAATTCTGTTTGTCGGAAGCACAGAACAAATTTTCAGCCCGGAAAAATTCGGCCTTGAAAGCACTGATACATTTTTTTATCAAAAAAGATAGAAGACATTTTATGAAAACTTGTGTTATAGTTTTACTTAAAAGCGTTAATGTGATGAAGGGAGAAGAACGAAATGAGATACTTAACAGCCGGAGAATCACACGGTCCGCAGCTGACGACCATTATAGAAGGTGTGCCTGCGGGGCTTTATATAACTGAGGAAGATATTAATTTTGAGCTTGCCAGACGCCAAAAAGGGCACGGGCGCGGACGGCGCATGCAGATTGAAACGGACAGAGCGAAGATTACGAGCGGCGTGCGGCATGCCCGGACACTCGGTTCACCCATTGCGCTCGTTGTAGAAAATAAAGACTGGACCCACTGGACAAAAATCATGGGTGCCGCACCGATTACAGAAGAAGAAGAAAGTGAAATGAAACGCCAGATTTCAAGACCGAGACCGGGGCACGCGGATTTAAACGGCGCCATTAAGTACAATCACCGCGATATGAGAAATGTGTTAGAACGATCTTCCGCGCGTGAGACAACGGTTCGCGTGGCTGCCGGAGCCGTCGCTAAAAAGATTTTAGCGGAGCTTGGCATTACAGTGGCCGGACATGTTTTGCAAATCGGCGGGGTAAAAGCCGAGAAGACCGACTACACATCCATTGAAGATCTCAAGCGGGTAACGGAAGAATCACCGGTCAGATGCTACGATGAAGAAGCAGGCCGTCAAATGATGGCAGCCATTGATGAAGCGAAGGCAAACGGCGACTCAATCGGCGGAATCGTTGAAGTGATTGTCGAAGGCATGCCGGTCGGTGTCGGAAGCTATGTCCATTATGACCGTAAACTGGACAGCAAGCTCGCCGCTGCCGTTCTGTCGATCAATGCTTTTAAAGGTGTCGAGTTCGGCATCGGTTTTGAAGCGGCCGGCAAAAACGGCAGTGATGTTCATGATGAAATCGTGTGGGATGAAGAGAAAGGCTACACACGCGCTACAAATAGGCTCGGAGGATTAGAAGGCGGTATGACGACAGGTATGCCGATTGTCGTCCGCGGTGTTATGAAACCGATCCCGACTTTATATAAGCCGCTGAAAAGCGTTGATATTGAAACGAAAGAGCCGTTTTCAGCGAGCATTGAACGTTCAGACAGCTGCGCGGTTCCTGCGGCAAGCGTCGTGGCTGAAGCGGCAGTGGCCTGGGAAATCGCAAATGCCGTCGTAGAACAATTTGGCCTCGACCAGATCGACCGCATTAAAGAAAATGTTGAAAACATGAAGAAACTATCGAGGGAATTCTAATGAAGGAGCTTGAGGTTCGGACGGCTTCCTCCGCATATCCCGTGTATATCGGTGAAGGCATCAGGAAACAGGCCGCTGCCCTTCTGACTTCACTGAACAGGCCGCTGACAAAAATCCTGCTCGTCATCGACGCTGAAGTCGACCGGCTTTACGGTGATGAGATGTTCCGGCTTCTAAACGAAACATGGCCCGTGAAAAAAGTGATCGTCCCGAGCGGAGAAGAAGCGAAGTCTCTGAAAGAGTATGAACGGATTCAATCGGAAGCGATCGCTTTCCATATGGACCGCTCTTCATGTATGATCGCCTTCGGAGGCGGTGTGACGGGTGATTTGGCCGGCTTTTGCGCAGCGACTTTTATGCGCGGAATTGATTTCATCCAAATGCCGACGACACTGCTTGCCCATGACAGCGCGGTCGGCGGCAAGGTGGCCGTCAATCATAAACTCGGAAAGAATTTAATCGGAGCGTTCTATCAGCCGAAAGCGGTGATTTATGATACGGAGCTTCTGAAAACCCTGCCGGAACAAGAGCTGAGATCGGGTATGGCTGAGGTGATAAAACATGCGTTTATCGCCGACCACGCTTTTTTAGAAAAGCTTCTCACGCTTGATACGTTAAACGGACTGACAAGCGCAGAGCTGAATGAAATGATTTATAAAGGAATCTCAATCAAATCGGCCGTTGTGCGTGAGGACGAAAAGGAAGAGGGAATAAGAGCTTTTCTGAATTTCGGACATACGCTCGGCCACGCCGTTGAGGCGGAATACGGCTACGGCCGGATTACACATGGAGATGCAGTCGCCCTCGGCATGCAGTTTGCCCTTTACGTGAGTGAACAAGTTGCAGGATGCAAGATGAACAGAAAAGAACTCACGCAATGGCTGATTGGGCTCGGCTACCCGGGAAGCATCAGACAAGATATTGAAACACCGGTTCTCTCCGCCCGGATGATGAATGACAAAAAAACGCGCGGAGGCATGACTCAGTTCATCGTATTGAAGGAATTAGGCGAAGCGCAGGACTGTATGCTTTCAAAAGATGAGCTTGAAAATTTGCTGAACAAATGGCGAATGGAGGAAACAGCATGATGATACGCGGCATTCGCGGAGCAACAACGGTGGAACAAGACACCGAACAAGAAATTTTAGAAAAAACACAGCAGCTGCTGGAAAAAATCATTGAACAAAATGGATGCAAGCCGGAAGACGTCGTGCAGATCCTGTTATCCGCCACGCCTGACATCCATTCCGTATTTCCGGCAAAAGCGGTCCGCCGCCTTTCCGGGTGGCAGTACGTCCCGGTAACATGCATGCAGGAAATGGATGTCGCGGGAGCTCTGAAAAAATGTATCCGTGTCCTGATGACGGTTCAGACGGATACGCCTCAAGATGAAATCAAGCATGTCTATTTAGAAAAAGCCGTTGTGTTAAGACCGGATTTATCATTGACAAAAAATACTGACATGTAATACGATAAAAAAAGCTTAGAAATACACAAGAGTGTGTATAAAGCATAGAAGCCAGATGATGAAACAGTTGAGTTTAGAATAGGGTAGCAGAGAATGAGTTTAGCTGAGCTGAGATAAACACGTTTTTATTCTGCCCAAAAGAAGCCTTTCTTTTGGGTTTATTTCATATACGCAAGACCCCTCTCACTCCTCATCTCATTCTCCTTACCGTAAGGAGGAGAATCATGAATTTACAATCGGATATTTCTTTATTTTTAAAGGACAGTCTGACACACCGCACCATTCCAATCGCAGAGACTTTTACGGTCGATACGATCACACCCATTCAGATGGTTGAAAAACTGGACAGAAACATTACGTATTTGCTGGAAAGCAAGGATGAGTCGTCAAGCTGGTCAAGATACTCCTTTATCGGTCTCGATCCTTTTATCACGATTAAAGAGAGTCATCACACATTCACTGCCGCTGATCCGAAAGGGGTTACGCTGTTTGAAGCCGGAGATTTAAAAGCCGTGCTTGACTGGATGAATGAAAGCTTCCGTATTAAAACGCCCGATCTTGATATCCCGTTTTCGGGAGGGGCGGTCGGTTATCTGAGCTATGACATGATTCCTTTAATTGAGCCTTCCGTGCCAAGCCACGCAAAAGAAACAGATTTAGAAAAATGCATGCTGTTTGTCTGTAGGAAAATCATCGCCTACGACCATGAAACGAAACAAGTCCATTTCATTCAATATGCGGCGCTTAACGGCCGGGAGACGGAAGAAGAAAAACGGGCCGTTTTTAAAGAAAATTGCGCGGAGCTTCGCAAGCTTATCGGTATTTTGACAGAACCGAAAGATATGAAAGAGCCGTTTTTTTCAAAAGGTACATTTGAAACACCGAGCTTTGCCAATGTGACATCCAATAATACGAAAGAAGAGTTTATGGCCGGCGTTAATAAACTGAAAGAATATATAAAAGCGGGAGATATTTTTCAAGGAGTGCTGTCGCAAAAGTTTGAGATCCCGGTATCCAGACATTCCTTTGAGCTGTACAGGGTGCTTCGCATCGTCAATCCTTCACCTTATATGTACTATATTAAACTGCCGGACAGAGACATTGTCGGGAGTTCGCCTGAACGCCTGATCCGTGTGCATGACAGACATCTGGAAATACATCCGATCGCCGGAACGAGAAAAAGGGGAGCCGGAAAAGAAGAGGACGAACGCCTGAAAAAAGAGCTGATGAATGACGAAAAAGAAAAAGCTGAACATTACATGCTTGTCGATCTGGCGCGCAATGATATCGGCAGAGTCGCGGAGTATGGTTCCGTAACCGTTCCGGAATTCACGAAGATCGTTTCTTTTTCACATGTGATGCACATCATCTCCGTTGTAACCGGCCGTTTAAAACAGGGGGTCCATCCGGTTGATGCACTGATGTCGGCATTCCCGGCAGGAACACTCTCGGGCGCTCCGAAAATCCGCGCCATGCAGATTTTAAATGAATTAGAACCGACTTCCAGAGAAACTTACGGCGGATGTATCGCTTATATCGGATTTGACGGTTCGATTGATTCGTGCATCACCATCCGCACCATGAGTGTCAAAAACGGTACGGCGTCGGTGCAGGCGGGCGCGGGAATAGTCGCTGATTCCGTCCCGGAAGCCGAATATGAAGAGAGCTGCAACAAAGCGGGGGCGCTTTTAAAAACGATTCAAATCGCAGAAGACATCTTTTCTGGCGGGGAGGAGAAGACGGATGAACAAATTTCTGCAATCGTGCGTTAATGGCGGCACGCTGAAAACCGGAGAAGCCGAAAAGCTGATGGAAATGATGGTGAACGGAGACATGTCGCAGTCTGAAATCGGCGGAATCTTATCGGTATTAGCCCACCGCGGTGAAACGGCGGAGGAGCTCGCCGGATTTGTAAAAGTGATGCGGGCCCGTGCGCAGACGGCAGATGGCCTGGAGGATGTCGTTGATACGTGCGGAACAGGCGGAGACGGGATTTCTACGTTTAACATATCAACGGCAGCAGCGATTACAGCCTCTGCCGCCGGAGCCAAAGTAGCAAAGCACGGAAATCGTTCCGTGTCGTCTAAGAGCGGCAGCGCGGATGTGCTGGAAAAACTGGGTGTTTCCATTCAAGCCACCCCTGACAGTGTCAAACACAGTATTGAGACGAAGCAAATGGGTTTTTTGTTTGCCCCGCTGTTTCATTCGTCAATGAAGCACGTCGCCGCTGTGAGAAAAGAGCTGGGTTTCCGAACCGTGTTTAACCTGCTTGGCCCGCTCAGCAACCCGATGCAGGCGAAGCGGCAGGTGATCGGCGTCTATTCATTTGAAAAAGCGCGCCTGATGGCAAGCGCTTTGGAACAATTTGAAGTCAGACACGTCATGCTTGTGTCGGCGCGTGACGGGTTAGATGAACTGTCCGTCACAGCACCGACCGATGTCATTGAGCTGAAAAACGGTGAACGTCTGGAATATGCCGTATCACCTGAACAATTCGGTTTTAAAGAAGGTTCGCTGAAAGATATTCAAGTGAGCTCAGCGGAAGAAAGCGCGCATCTCATTCAGAATATTTTTGCAAATGAAGCTCCGTCGTCCGCTCTGCACATTACGGCCTTAAACGCGGGAGCGGCCATTTATACGGCAGGTCTCGCAAACGATCTGAAAGAAGGAGCAAAAATCGCTTTAGAAACGATTCAAAACGGAGATGCCAAAAGGCAGCTCGAACGTCTGAAACAGAAAGAGGAAGAATTATATGCTTGATCAAATCATTCAGCAGAAGAAAGAAGAAATCAAATCCATGGTGCTGCCGGAAACCTGTCAAATTGAACGGAGATCTTTTAAGGAAGCGCTCCTGAATCCGAATCGTTTTATCGGGCTGATCGCTGAAGTGAAAAAAGCGTCGCCGTCTAAAGGACTGATTAAAGAGCATTTTGTTCCGGAAGAGATTGCGGCGGATTATGAAGCAGCCAAAGCCGACGCCCTTTCTGTTCTGACGGATACCCGTTTTTTTCAGGGAAGAAATCACTTTTTGACAGATGTTAAAAAAAGCGTTTCTCTTCCCGTGTTAAGAAAGGATTTTATTATTGACTCCCTGCAGGTGGAGGAATCGTACCGGCTCGGTGCTGATGCGATTTTGCTGATCGGTGAAGCGCTGGAACCTTCAAAGCTTCATGAGCTTTACCTGGAAGCACGTGAGAAGGGCATGGACGTTCTCGTGGAAGTCCATGATGAAACCGTGCTTGAACGGATTTTACAGGTGTTTCAGCCGGACATTCTCGGCATTAACAACCGGGACTTAAAAACGTTCCGTACTTCGGTTTCGCAAACGGAAAAAATAGCGCAGCTTGTGCCGGACGGCTGTCTGCTGGTCAGTGAAAGCGGGATCGGCTCTTTGGCTGACCTGCAATTCGTCAACAAGCACGGGGCGCAGGCTGTATTGATCGGAGAATCCTTAATGAGAGAGGATTCACAGCAAAAGGCGATCCGCGGGCTGTTCGGGGAGTGAGGGTATGAAAAAGCCTGAATTAAAGTACTGCGGAATACGATCGAAGCGTGATTATGAGCTTGCGGCAGCCTCAGAAGCGGATTACCTGGGATTTATTTTTGCCGCAAGCAAACGGAAGGTCACCCCGGATGACGTCCGGAAATGGAAACAAGAGATCCGGACAGACAAGAAACATGTCGGAGTTTTTGTGAATGAAACGATAGAAAACATCGCGCAAATCGCTTCTGATCTGTCCCTTAACGTTATCCAGCTTCACGGTGATGAATCGCCAGAGGATGCCTGCCGTCTCCGTCCTCTTGTGCGTTCTGAGATATGGAAAGCGCTCCATCACGGAGAAAGCACGCTCCGTCAGATGGCTCAATTTGCACCTGCCGTCGACGGCTATGTCATTGATTCTTCAGTCAAAGGCATGAGGGGCGGGACGGGAATCGCGTTTTCGTGGAAGCGTGTCCCTTTGTACCGGGAGCAGGCTCAAAAAGGAAACAAGCGGTGTTTTATTGCGGGCGGCGTTAATCCTGAAACGATTACCGGCTTACTGAGATCACGCCCGTGCGGTATAGATATTGCCAGCGGAATTGAAAAAAACGGACAAAAGGATCAAACACTGATCCGGCTTTTAGAAGAAAGGATGAACCATTATGTATCCATATCCAAATGAAATCGGAAGATACGGCGAATTTGGCGGCAAGTTTGTCCCTGAAACATTAATGCGGCCCCTCGAAGAAATCGAAACGGCTTTCAAAGAATTAAAGAATGATCCCGTTTTTCATGCCGAATATCAAAAACTATTGTTTGATTACTCAGGCAGACCGACGGCATTAACGTTTGCAGACAGGGTGTCGGAGTATTTGGGCGGGGCAAAAATCTATCTGAAAAGGGAAGATTTAAACCATACCGGTTCCCATAAAATAAACAACGCGTTAGGCCAGATTCTGCTTGCCAAAAAGATGGGCAAAACGAAAATCATTGCCGAAACCGGTGCGGGACAGCACGGTGTTGCCGCCGCGACAGCCGCCGCAAAATTCGGTTTTGAGTGCACGGTTTTTATGGGGGAAGAGGACGTTGCGCGCCAGTCGCTGAACGTATTCCGCATGAAGCTGCTCGGCGCAAAAGTGGTGCCGGTCTCAAGCGGAAACGGCACGCTGAAAGATGCGACGAATGAGGCGATCAGATATTGGGTCCAGCATTGTGAAGATCATTTCTACCTAATCGGTTCTGTTGTAGGCCCGCATCCGTATCCTTACATCGTTCGCGAATTTCAGAAAATCATCGGCGAGGAAGCGAAAGAACAGCTCCGCAAAGCCGAAGGAACGCTCCCGGATAAGGTTGTTGCATGTGTCGGCGGCGGAAGCAATGCGATGGGCATTTTTCAGGCCTTTTTAGAAGATGATACTGAACTGATCGGCGTCGAGGCTGCCGGAAAAGGAATTGATACACCGCTGCATGCGGCAACGGTCGCAAAAGGGAGGCTCGGGGTGATTCACGGTTCGATGACTTATTTAATACAAGATGCATACGGGCAGATTATCGAACCGTATTCCATTTCAGCAGGCCTTGATTACCCGGGGATCGGGCCGGAGCATGCCTATCTGCATAAAAGCGGCCGTGTAACGTACGAAAGTGTGACAGATGATGAAGCGATCGCCGCGCTGCGTCTGCTTTCTGAAACAGAAGGCATTCTTCCGGCTATTGAATCTGCACACGCTTTGGCCAAAGCGTTTGAAATGGCAAAAGACATGGATAAAGATAAAATCATTCTCGTCAGTTTGTCGGGAAGGGGAGATAAAGACGTTCATACGCTGATGAATGTTTTGGAAAACGAGGTGGAGACACATGTTTAATCTGCATGATTCTGAAAAACTATTTATCCCTTTTATTACAGCTGGCGATCCGCTTCCTGACATTTCTGTTGAGCTGGCAAAGTCATTGCAGAATGCAGGCGCCTCAGCCCTTGAAATCGGCGTCCCATACACAGATCCGCTCGCCGACGGCCCGGTTATTCAGCGGGCTTCAAAACGGGCTCTGGAAAACGGAATGAATATCGTAAAAGCCATTGAACTTGGCGGCAAAATGAAAAAAAACGGCGTTCATATTCCAATTATCCTCTTTACGTATTATAATCCTGTGTTACAATTAGAGAAAGAATACTTTTTCGCTTTACTGCGGGAAAACGACATAGACGGTCTGCTTGTTCCGGATCTTCCGTTAGAGGAAAGCGCCCTTTTACAAACGGCATGCAAAAAGGAGAACATCGCTTATATCTCGCTGGTTGCGCCGACAAGTGAAAACCGACTAAAAATAATTACTGAACAGGCCGGCGGCTTTGTGTACTGCGTATCCTCTTTAGGAGTGACAGGCGTACGCAGAGAATTCGATCCGTCTGTATACTCTTTTATCCGAAAAGTGAAAGAATTCAGCTCCGTTCCGGTTGCGGTCGGTTTTGGCATTTCAAGCCGCAGACAGGTTGAGGAGATGAATGAAATATCAGACGGTGTCGTTGTCGGAAGCGCGCTCGTTAAAAAAGTAGAAGAGCTTGAAACAAAGCTTGTGAACCCCGTAACAAGAGCCGATGCGCTTCTTGAATTTGAAGAATATGCAAAGACGTTCGGACGACTGTACAGTGTAAAATGAGGTGACTGGATTTGCAGATTAAAGAACAGCTGCGGCAGCTGAAACCGTATCAGCCGGGCAAACCAATAGAAGAAGTGAAAATGGAATACGGGCTTGAGAAAGTAGTAAAGCTCGCTTCTAACGAAAATCCGTTCGGCTGTTCACAGGCCGCTAAAGATGCGCTGCATCAGGAGATTGAGCAGCTCGCGCTGTATCCAGACGGTTACAGTGCCGCTTTGAGAACGCGGCTCAGTGAGCATCTGCAGGTCAGTGAATCTTCGATCATTTTCGGCAACGGCTCAGATGAGCTTGTGCAGATTATCTGCCGTTCTTTATTAAATGATCAGGCAAACACGATTACCGCCGCTCCGACTTTTCCGCAATACAGACACAATGCGGTGATTGAGGGCGCTGAAGTACGTGAGGTGCCGCTCCGCAGCGACGGTGCTCATGATTTGGATCGGATGCTGGAAGCAATTGACGGCAAGACGAAAATCATATGGGTGTGCAATCCGAATAATCCGACGGGGACGTATACTTCCGAACGGGAATTAATTTCCTTTTTAGACAGAGTTCCCGAGGAAATCCTCGTTGTACTTGATGAAGCGTACTATGAGTATGTCACGGCGGAAGATTACCCTGAAAGCATTCCGCTTTTAAAGCAATATCCGAATGTCATGATCCTCCGCACATTTTCTAAAGCGTACGGACTTGCCGCGCTGCGCGTCGGATACGGCATTGCGGACGAAGCGCTGATCCGCCAGATTGAGCCGGCGAGAGAGCCGTTCAATACGAGCAGAATCGGCCAGGCTTCGGCACTGGCTGCGCTTGATGACCAGGCATTTATTAAGGAATGTGTCGAAAAAAATAAAGCCGGTCTTAAGCAGTATTATGATTTTGCCGAAACCCACGGTTTAACATGTTATCCTTCACAAACCAACTTTGTGCTCATTGATTTTAACCGCCCGGCGGATGAAATGTTTCAGGCCCTGCTGGAAAAAGGATATATCGTCCGCTCGGGACAGGCGCTCGGATTTCCGACAGCGTTAAGGATTACGGTCGGTACGAAAGAGCAGAATGAGGAAATTCTGACAATTTTAGCTGAAATATTATAAGAGGTGATCAAGCATCACCTCTTTGCTCTATTAAACTAGATGAAAAAGGAAATGAGTGAAATGAAGGATACTATATTGCTTGCGGGGATCGGGCTGATCGGCGGATCGATCGCATTGGCCATCAAAAAGGAGCATCCGCATAAACGGATTATCGGTGTGGATATTTCGGAAGAACAGCTCACTGCCGCGCTGAAGCTCGGAATTATTGACGAGCGGGCCGGCTCATTTATGGAAGGGGCGCAGCAAGCATCAGTTATCATTATCGCCACGCCCGTCGCCCAAACGCTGAAAATGCTTGATATGCTGGCCGCCTCGGGCATCACCCATGAACTCTTGATTACGGATGTGGGCAGCACAAAACAGAAAGTCGTCAGCTACGCCGACAAAGTGCTTCCGGCTCACTATCAATTTGTCGGCGGCCACCCGATGGCGGGGTCTCATAAATCAGGGGCAGCTGCCGCAAAAGAATTTTTATTCGAAAACGCGTTTTACATTTTAACACCGGGAAAATCAACTTCTAAACAGTCAGTAACGCATCTGAAGGAGCTTCTGAAAGCGGCAAACGCCCACTTTGTGGAGATGACGCCTGAGGAACATGACGGCGTGACGAGCGTCATCAGCCATTTCCCTCATATCGTTGCTGCCAGCCTCGTACATCAGGCTCACCGTTCTGAAGAAGATTACCCGCTTTTGAAGCGTTTCGCGGCCGGCGGTTTCCGGGACATTACAAGAATAGCCTCCAGCAGTCCGGCGATGTGGAGAGACATTCTCCTTCACAACAAAGATAAACTGCTTGACCGCTTCAAAGAGTGGAAACGGGAGATTGACACGATCGAATCTTACGTAGAAAATGAAGATGCGGACAACCTGTTCGGTTACTTTAAAAAAGCGAAGGATTACCGCGACGGCCTGCCGATCCGTCAAAAAGGGGCGATCCCGTCCTTTTATGACCTTTATGTCGATGTTCCCGATCATCCGGGGGTCATTTCAGAGGTTACGGCGATATTGGCTGATGAACAAATCAGCATCACCAACATCCGTATTATCGAAACGAGAGAAGATATTAACGGAATTCTGAGAATCAGTTTCCAGACGGATGAGGACCGCAAGCGGGCGGAAATCTGCATTCAATCCCGCGCCAAATATGACACATTTTACGCTGACTGAGGTGGAAAACATTGAAAAGAGAAAAAGTGACATCTTTAAACGGTGAAATTCATATTCCGGGGGATAAATCCATCTCCCACCGTTCTGTTATGTTCGGAGCGCTTGCAGAAGGAACGACAACGGTAAAAAACTTTTTGCCGGGAGCCGATTGCCTGAGCACGATTGCCTGCTTCAGAAAAATGGGTGTCTCCATTGAACAGAACGGAAGTGATGTAACGATACACGGGAACGGCATTGACGCACTTTATGAGCCTGACAGCCTTCTTGATGTCGGAAATTCCGGCACGACCATCCGCCTGATGCTCGGCATTTTAGCCGGACGCCCATTTCACAGTACGGTAGCGGGCGACGAAAGTATTGCAAAGCGCCCGATGAAGAGGGTGACGGAGCCTTTAAAGCAGATGGGTGCCGTGATTGACGGAAGAGCGGACGGAGAATTTACGCCGTTATCTGTAAGAGGCGGACAATTAAAAGGCATCGATTATGTGTCTCCCGTCGCAAGCGCGCAGATCAAATCTGCCGTGCTGCTTGCCGGATTGCAGGCAGAAGGAACGACGACCGTTACCGAGCCTCATAAATCAAGAGATCATACAGAACGAATGCTGAACGCTTTTGGCGCTGAGCTTGAGGAGACAGCGACGAGCGCTTCCGTAACGGGCGGTCAGCGGCTTCGGGCAGCTGATATTTTCGTGCCTGGGGATATATCTTCAGCGGCCTTTTTCCTCGCGGCCGGGGCTGCCGTTCCCGGAAGCCGGATTGTGTTGAAAAATGTCGGCCTGAACCCGACGCGCACAGGGATTATTGATGTCTTAAAGCAGATGGGGGCTTCACTTGAAGTGATTCCGTCAGAAGCGGACAGCGCGGAGCCGTACGGAGATCTTGTTATCGAAGCGTCAGCTCTGAAAGCGGCAGAAATCGGCGGAGAAATCATTCCCCGTTTAATTGACGAGATTCCGATTATCGCCCTTTTGGCAACGCAGGCTGAAGGCACAACGGTCATTAAAGACGCGGCGGAGCTGAAAGTGAAGGAAACGAACCGGATCGACACCGTCGTATCAGAGCTCCGGAAAATCGGCGCAGACATTGAAGCGACTGAAGATGGCATGAAAATCCGCGGCAAAAAGACACTCGCGGGCGGCGTCAGTGTATCAAGCCACGGCGACCACCGCATCGGCATGATGCTCGGTATCGCCTCATGTCTGACGGAAGAGCCGATTGACATTCGTGATACAGATGCGATCCACGTCTCCTATCCGACATTCTTTGAGCATTTAGATCAATTAGCCAAAAAAGCCTGAAGACGATTCTTCGGGCTTTTTTCTTCATGTGTCATAAAGTCTTGAGCTTTGACATAGCTTGTCTTAAACAGGAAAAATAACAGGAAGGGGGGATGCGTTTTCGTTACAGAAACAGCCGGATCAAACCGCGCTGTTTTTCGTATAAAGATGGCGGCCCCTTTTTTGCCGTTTTCCTCCTCGCCATTTTTTGATAAACTATAATGCCGGGTGAAGCATCTTATTTGCGGGCAGACCCTGTCTGAATTATGATAAGAATAACCCGAATAAACCCTTTTCATTGGTTGATGAGGTATAGGAAAAGAAAGGACCGGTCTGATTTGAATACATTGATTCAAGATGCCATAAAATTAGTTGAAGCAGGTGAAACCGAAAAGGGACTCAAAGCGCTTTCAAAAGCTGAATCGCAGCTTCATGACGAAGACAAAGCCATTGCAGCCCAGCTCTACTATGAATGGGGAAACGCAGAGAAAGCGTTAACGCTGATCAGTGATCTGCATGACCTTTATCCGGATGAGTCTGAGCTGACGAATTTTTACGCCGAATTGTTAATAGATATTGATGAAGAAGAAAAAGCTCTTGAGGTGCTGGAGACGATATCACCAGAAGACCCGTCTTACGCGGAAAGCCTTCTTTTGATGGCTGATCTGTATCAGATGCAGGGCTTATTTGAAGTAAGTGAGCAAAAGCTGTTACAGGCGAAAGCAATGTTAAAAGATGAACCTGTTATTGATTTCGCTCTGGGAGAATTGTACTTTACACAAGGATCATACGCAAAAGCCGTTCCCTATTACGAAGAGACGGCAAAAGAGCGGAATGAAATCGGCGGTGTAAATGTTCATCAAAGGCTGGCCGAGTCATTGAGCGCGGCGGGTGAATTTGAAGAAGCGATTTCATGGTATGAAAAAGCGGCAGCAGAACATACAGAACCGAATACGATTTTCGGGTACGGCTTCACAGCCTATCAGGCGGGGATGGTCAAAACCGCCATTAAGCAGCTTTCTGATTTAAAAGGGCTTGATCCTTCTTATTCATCGCTTTATATGCCGCTTGCAAAAAGCTACGAGGCAGAGGGCATGTATGAAGATGCATTAAAAACCGCTAAAGAAGGTATTACTTACGATGAATACAATAAAGAGCTTTTTCTCTATGCGGCGAAAATGGCGTTAAAGCTCGGCAACGAAGACGAAGGCAAAAAGCTTCTTCAGGAAGCGCTGGCGCTCGATCCGGGTTATGTGGAAGCGCTCCATACGCTTTTAGCCGTCTATCATAAAGAAGAAAGCTATGAAGAGATTATTGATCTGATTCAGGAAGTCCGCGGCTACGGTGAAGAAGATCCGAAATACAATTGGTATTTGGCGGGCGCCTATACGGGTCTGGAGCAATATGACGAAGCGAAAAAAAGCTTTGAAGCTGCGTACCTCCATTACCGGGAGGATCGGGATTTCTTATATGAATACGCTCATTTCTTATTGGAAGAGGGTCTCCAGAAAGAAGCGCTGCCGCTTTTAAAACAAGTGCTTTCAATGGATGGAACAAACGAAGAGCTTGAAGAAACAATCTTACGGATAGAGGACGAATTTTTGAGATAAGCAGGATTTTGGACCATGCTTGCTGAATGTATAAGTGATGTCAGATTATACGATCGATAGAGGAGGGAATTACATGCAGACCCCTGTTTCTGTCAATGAAAAAAAGGATTTTATCCGTTGGTTTTTAAATCATTATCAGCTTAAACGCCGGGAGTGCGTCTGGATTTTAAATTATTTAATGAGTCATGATACATTAATGGAGAAGGTCCATTTTGTAGAACAAGCTGAATTTTGCCCGAGAGGCATTATCATGTCTGCTCATTGCGTTGATGAGGTGCCGTTTAGGTTTTACAAAGAAAATGTCATGACCACGGACGCAGAAAAATCTTTTCACGACATCCGGCTGAATAAGCAGCAGGATTTATTTATCCAGCTGAATTTCCGTTCGGCCTACAGCTCGCCTGAATATGCTGCTGTTCTTGAATTAAATCCGCATCTGCCGAAAGACCTGTTTGAAAATAAACAGGATCAGGGGATGGCCGAAAAAATATTAGAACATGCCATATCCACTTTCCAGCGGGAAAAGCTGCTTGAAGATATCGACGAGGCGCTGGACCGCCATGACAAAGAAACATTTGAAAAGCTTTCCCGCCAATTGAATCAGCTCACATAAATGACAGCCTTGCAGAATATGCAAGGCTTGTTGCGTAAGGAGGAGGAACCAGACATGAGATGGAGGGCCGCTGATGCCGATGTCTATTTGCAATCTGCGGATTACATTGATACCGCTGTCATTCCGTTAATTTCCATAACATCTGCAGGAGGCTTAAAAGAGGCCGTTGAACGGGGGGAGAGCACCCAATTGCTTTCTGAAGAGCTTGAGCGCCAGTTGAAGGGACGGGTATATTTATTCCCTTCTTATACATATGTTGATATAGATCAATCACAGATCACCCTGCTGCAAAAATTCAAAGAAGAGGTGATGACCAGCTTCCGGCATGCCTTGTTTCTGACGGCAGACGAAAAATGGAAGGACTCTGGAATAGGATCTGATGTCATATACATACCAGCAGTCCCGTTTGAACATATGAAAGACTCTTTAAAGAGAAAAATAGCGGATGATAAGTGCGGGGAAATTTTGAACGTTTTGTTACAGAAGTGGAACAATTCTTAAAAACTCCAGACATCACGCAAAACAGCCATTTTGCCTCTGTTGACCTTGCTGAAAGATTCATATATTATGAGGGTGTCAAATCTCAGAATTATTTTCTATTTTAGTTAATTTTTGGTCAATCTTTTAGGGGGGGAAGAGATGGGCGGAAAACAAGATATATCAAGAAGGCAATTTTTAAACTATGCGCTCACTGGCGTGGGGGGATTTATGGCCGCCAGTGCGCTTATGCCTATGGTCCGTTTTGCGCTGGACCCGGTATTAAAACCGACCGGAGATCAAAAAATGGTGCAGGTTGTCAGCGTCGATGAACTGACGAAGGAGCCGAAACGGTTTGACTTTAAAATTCATCAGGTCGACGCCTGGTACGAATCGGAAGAATCCAGGTCAGCCTGGGTCTATAAGCATGGCGATGAAATTATAGCGCTTTCGCCGATCTGCAAGCATTTGGGCTGCACCGTAAACTGGAACAATGATCCTAAAAATCCGAACAAATTCTTTTGTCCCTGCCATTACGGGCTGTATGAAAAAGACGGCACGAACGTTCCGGGCACGCCGCCGCTCGCGCCTCTTGACCGTTATGAGCAAAAAGTAAAGGACGGCTTTTTGTATCTTGGAAAAGCAAAGCCTAGGGGGGAAGGGTGACATGCTGAACAAAATTTATGACTGGGTGGACGAACGTCTCGATATTACGCCGATGTGGCGGGATATCGCCGACCATGAAGTGCCGGAACATGTGAATCCAGCTCACCATTTCTCGGCTTTTGTCTATTGTTTCGGCGGATTGACGTTTTTTGTAACCGTTATCCAAGTGCTGTCCGGGATGTTTTTAACGATGTATTATGTGCCGGATATTAAAAACGCGTGGGAATCTGTGTATTATTTGCAGAATGAAGTCGCTTTCGGACAGATTGTAAGGGGTATGCATCATTGGGGGGCAAGTTTAGTCATTGTGATGATGTTTTTACATACGCTGCGGGTTTTCTTTCAGGGAGCTTATAAAAAGCCTCGGGAATTGAACTGGATCGTCGGTGTTCTGATCTTTTTTGTGATGCTTGGTCTCGGTTTTACAGGGTATCTGCTTCCGTGGGACATGAAGGCGCTGTTTGCGACAAAGGTAGGTCTTCAGATTGCGGAGGCGACGCCGTTGATCGGAGCGCAGGTGAAAACCCTTCTTGCCGGCCACCACGATATTGTCGGCGCCCAAACGCTGACGAGATTCTTTGCGATTCACGTGTTTTTTCTCCCTGCCGCTTTGTTTGCGCTCATGGGCGCCCACTTTGTCATGATTCGCAAGCAGGGAATTTCAGGACCGCTTTAATACAGATCTGATATAAAAGGGAGGGGATGACATGCACCGGGGGAAAGGAATGAAGTTTGTAGGAGATTCAAGGATTCCGGCTGAAAAAAAACCGAATATACCGAAAGACTATTCAGAGTATCCGGGAAAGACAGAGGCATTCTGGCCGAACTTCCTGCTGAAGGAATGGATGGTCGGAGCCGTTTTCCTCGTCGGATTTCTCGTTTTGACGATAGTGCACGAGCCGCCTTTGGAACGGGTTGCGGACCCGACGGATACGGGCTATATACCGCTGCCGGATTGGTATTTTCTATTTTTATACCAGCTTTTAAAATATGAATATGCCGCGGGGAGCTACACTGTTATCGGCGCGATGATTATACCGGGGCTTGCCTTCGGATCGCTGCTTTTGGCTCCGTTTCTCGACAGGGGCTCTGAAAGAAGGCCGTGGAAGCGTCCGGTTGCGGTCGGCATGATGCTTTTGGCGCTTTGCGCTACGGTTTTTTTAACGTGGCAGTCAGTCGCGACGCATGACTGGGCGAAGGCGGAGGAGCAAGGGAAAATCAAAAAAGAAGCCGCCATTGATACCGAATCAGACGGTTATAAAGTATTTAAAGAACAAGGCTGTATTTCCTGTCACGGGGATAATCTTCAAGGCGGAGGCGCCGGTCCCTCCCTGGTCGATAACGGGCTGAGCCCGGAAGAAATTAAAAAGATCGCCGTCAAAGGGAAAGGGCAGATGCCAGCCGGTATTTTTAAAGGGAATGATAAACAGCTTGATCAGCTGGCGAAGTTCATTTCTGAAACGACAGCGAAATAACGTATTGTGAAGCGGACAAAAGCAGGATATACTTTTATGAAAAGAGCTGACCGGATGTCAGCTTTTTTTGCATGATACATACTTTTTACGGACTGAGAGTTGATGGTATGAGGTGGATTTCTTATCTTTTAGGACGGCGCGGCATGCTTCTGCTTGTTCTTGCCGTTAATTTTATCGGTACCGTGTACGGCTATTATTGGTATTTGCCGCAGCTTGCGGACACGCCGTTCCGTTTTCTGATATTTGTGCCTGACAGCCCGACGGCGACGTTTTTCTTCCTGTTCGTGCTTTTGGCATTTCTCATGAGAAGAAACGCGCCGCTGTTTGAAGCGCTTGCGCTTGTAACCCTTGTAAAATACGGGCTGTGGGCGGTCGGAATGAATATCTTTGTGCTGATTAAAATGGGGCAGATGCCTTGGGAAGGGTACATGCTGATTGCTTCACATTTCGCCATGGCCGTTCAAGGCGTTTTATACAGCCCGTATTTTCGGTTCCGGTTATGGCATCTTGCCGTTGCCGCTGTTTGGACGCTTCATAATGACGTCATTGATTATCTTTTCGGCATGATGCCCCGCTATTCAATGCTCAGTGCTTATATGCAAGAGATCGGCTATGCCACATTCTGGCTGAGCCTGTTTTCACTCGGCCTTGCATACGTTTTGGTGATTTCCAAAAGGCGGATAAAGCTTGACTTACACTGATAGAATCTTGGTCTAACCTTGTCCCGCTCTTCATATTCTGTAAAGAGAAGGAGTGGGAGGGACCTCTATGAAACGAAAGCTGACAATCTGTCTTTTGCTTGCTCTTATGTGTTTCATCACAACTGCTAAAGCTGAAGGTGAGGGCGGTCTCAAGGAACTGAACGACCTTTCGGATACCGTTTTCCAGATGACGAGGCATTCGCAGTATGATGAGGCCCTGCAAGTGCTTGGCTACTTTAAGAAAAAAATGACACACGTAAACTCACTGACCGGCGGCGAAGTCAGGCAGGTGACTCTGGGCTGTAATGATTTAGAGCGCGCCTTGAAGCAGGCGGATGCCTCAGATTCCGAAAAAATTCGCGCAGCCGCTCAGTTCAGGCTTGTAATGGATGCGATGGAAGACCACTCCGATCCGCTGTGGGGTTCGCTTGAAAGACCGATTATGGCGACATTCAGCGCCTTAAAAGAAGATGTCAGCGGGAACGGAAGTGAGAATTTCAATGAAAAGTGGAATGAATTTATATCATTATATGATTTAATTTATCCCAGCCTGACAATGGATGTGTCGGCCGGCCAGCTTGATACGGTGGCGAAACATATCGAGGTGATTGAGCAGGAAGGGTTTCAGCAGATGACAAAAGGAACAAAGCTTGAGCGTCTGACGCTCCTGCAGCAGGATTTAAAACGTGTATTTGACAAGGTGGAGCGGGATGACGCTGATCCTTCGCTGCTCTGGGTCATTCTGACAACAGGCGGTATCATTATTACTGCGCTGACATATGTCGGCTACCGAAAATACAGAGCGGAAAAAAAGAAAGAGAAAAAGCGTGAATATCCTAAGTCTAAATAAACACAAATTGCTGTAAAGGAGCTAAAGCCAGTGAAAAAACTCATCCAGCAATTGGCTTCAAAACACCTCCCGCAGCCGATCAGAGGCAGAAAAGGGGCGACTGATGAAGGACCGCGGAACCTCGCGCGTGACTTCCAGAATCCTGACATGCTCGTTCCGCCTTCAACGGATGCGGGAACGGTTCAAAACTTGAAATTCTCTTTTTCTGATACGCATATGAGGCTTGAAGACGGCGGATGGTCAAGAGAAGTGACGGTCAGGGAACTGCCGGTGTCCAAAAACATCGCGGCGGTGAACATGAGACTGAAACCGGGAGCTGTGCGGGAACTTCATTGGCATAAAGAAGCCGAATGGGGATACGTGATAAACGGAGAAGTCCGTTTAACCGCAGTCGACCAAAACGGGCGGAATTTTATTGACAACGTCAGTGAAGGGGATTTGTGGTATTTTCCTTCCGGCATCCCTCATTCCATTCAAGGGATGGAGCAGGGCAGTGAGTTTTTGCTTGTCTTTGATGACGGCTCTTTTTCAGAAAACAGCACCTTTTCAGTAACGGACTGGTTTGCCCACACCCCGCGCAGCGTGCTGGAGGCGAACTTCGGTGTTCCTGGATATGACTTGGCCTACATTCACAAGAAAGAGCGTTACATGTTCCAGCTGGACCCGCCTCCCCCGATTGAACAGGCAGCCGTTTCTTCCCCGGAAGGCACCGTTTTGGAGCCGTTCAGCTACAAGCTCTCCCGGCAGGAGCCTCTTGTTACCAGCGGGGGAAGAGTCAAGATCGTCGATTCCAAAACGTTTAAGGTGTCAAAAACAATTGCCGCCGCTCTTGTGGAAGTCGAACCCGGAGGCATGAGAGAATTGCATTGGCATCCGAATACGGACGAGTGGCAGTATTATCTTTCGGGAGAAGCGAAAATGACGGTGTTTGCGGCGGAGGGAAGAGCGCGGACATTTAACTATCAAGCGGGTGACGTAGGATATGTTCCTTTTGCGATGGGGCATTATGTCCAGAATATCGGTGACACCGTGCTTCGCTTTCTGGAAATTTTCAAAAGCGACCGTTTTGAAGACGTCTCCCTAAACCAATGGCTGGCACTGACGCCGCAGCGCTTCGTCGAGCAGACGCTCAATGTCAGTCCGGCATTCGCCCGCCGATTGAAAAAGAAAAAATCACCGGTTGTCAAATGGAAACACGAACAGTAAAGGCGGCAAAAGCCGCCTTTTTATTATCGTCTGATCGGATTTTTATTTTCATCAAGCGTAAATCCTTCTCCGAGTACGTCATGGACGTCGCTTACGGCAACAAAGGCGTGCGGGTCAACAGAAGTGATGACGCTTTTTAAAAGCACAATTTCGTTTTTCGGAACGACGCAGTAAAGAACGTCTCTGTCTTCTTTTGTGTATGATCCTTGTCCTTTTAAAACGGTGACGCCGCGTTCCATCTCATCTATGATCTTTTGCTGGATCAAATCGTTTTTCGAAGAAATAATCGTTGCCCCTTTTGCGGCATAACCGCCTTCCTGTATAAAATCAATCAATCGCGCAGCGACAAAAACGGCTACAAGCGTGTACATCGCTTCCTTGTAAGAAAGATACGTAAACAAAGAAAGCAGAATGACGCAGGCATCAAAGGCAAACATCGTCCGGCCCATCGGGATTCCGAAAAATTTATTAATCAGCCTGGCGATGATATCAACTCCGCCCGTCGTGCCTCCGTATTTAAAAATAATGCCGAGACCCGCGCCGATAAATACACCCGCGAACAAGGCCGCCAGAGCTAAATCATGCGACAGCGGCATATGAATTTCGTAACGCTGAAAAATACTCAGAAAAACGGAAAGAGAGACGGTGCCGATCAGGGTATAGACAAACATCGTCCGGCCGAGCATGCGCCAGCCGATGAAAAAGATAGGAATGTTTAATACCAGGTTGGAAATAGAAGGGCTGATGTGGAATAACGCATATAAGAGCAGCGTAATGCCGGTAAATCCGCCTTCCGCCAAATTGTTCTGCATATTAAAGTGAACCAGTCCGAATGAAAAAACAGCGGCGCCGATTAAAATAAAGCAAATGTTTTTGATTCTGATTTCTCCAAGCATTGCATCAAACCCCTTTTCCTTCCATTAGATTGCGTAAATATTATAGTGGATACAAAAGAAAACAGCAAACTGCCGTTTTTAACATTTGTCAAATGTACTTGAATTAGCTAACATGGAAGAGATGACAGGAGGTATTCGCACAGTGAGTGACAAAACGATGAAAGACTTACAAGCTGAGGTCGATGAATATATCGGCCAATTCAAAGAAGGCTATTTCAGCCCGCTTGCCATGATGGCCCGTCTCACCGAAGAACTGGGCGAACTTGCAAGAGAAGTCAACCATTACTATGGGGAAAAGCCGAAGAAAACGACGGAAAATGAGAAAAGCATGGAGGAGGAAATGGGCGACGTGCTGTTCGTCCTGATCTGCCTCGCCAACTCCCTTGATATTTCATTGGAGGAAGCTCATAACCGCGTGATGCATAAATTTAATACACGGGATAAAGACCGCTGGACGAGAAAAGAAGAAGGAAAGTAGGAGAAACCATGTCAAATGAAACCATTAAAGTCGTAATCGCCGGACCGAGAGGCAGAATGGGCCAAGAAGCCGTAAAACTTGCCGTCCGCACGCCACATTTTGAGCTTGTCGGCGCCATTGACCATACATACGATCAGCAAACATTGCGAGAAGTGATGTCAGCTGATTCAGATGCCCTTATTTATACGGATATCCGCGCATGTTTCCAAGAAACACAACCGGATGTGCTGATCGATTTAACAACGCCTGAAATCGGCAAAAAACATACGAAAGCGGCTCTTGAACACGGCGTCCGTCCTGTTGTGGGAACGACCGGATTTTCCGAAGCGGATTTAGAGGAGCTTCAAGCTTTGACTGAAGAAAAAGGAATCGGCGCCATCATCGCTCCGAACTTTGCATTAGGCGCGGTGCTGATGATGAAATTCTCACAAATGGCCGCCAACTATTTTGAAGATGTAGAAATCATTGAGCTTCATCATGATCAAAAACTGGACGCACCGAGCGGAACGGCGCTGAAAACAGCGGAAATGATCTCAAGCGTCCGTACAGAAAAGCAGCAGGGTCATCCTGATGAAAAAGAAATCCTGCCGGGCGCCCGCGGTGCTGAATTAAACGGCATCCGCCTTCACAGCGTGCGTCTGCCGGGCCTTATCGCCCATCAGGAAGTCATGTTCGGCATGGACGGACAGACGCTGAAATTACGTCATGATTCCTATAACCGGGCTTCCTTTATGTCAGGAGTGAAGCTGTCAGTGGAGCAAGTGATGAAAATCGACCAGCTTGTGTACGGCCTCGAAAATATTATCGACTGAATCGGCAAGGGGGAGAACATCAAATGAAAGTCGCTTTGATTGCTCACGATAAAAAAAAGCAGGATATGGTTCAGTTTACGACCGCATATAAAGATATATTGAGCCGCCATGAGTTATACGCGACAGGCACGACAGGCTTAAAAATCCAGGAAGCGACCGGATTGTCCGTTGAACGTTTTCAATCCGGCCCGCTCGGCGGAGATCAGCAAATCGGGGCGTTAATTGCGGCGAATGCTCTTGATCTCGTCATTTTTCTGCGGGATCCGTTAACTGCGCAGCCTCACGAACCGGATGTATCGGCGCTGATCCGGCTGTGTGACGTATATGCGATCCCGCTGGCCACAAATATGGGAACAGCGGAGATTCTCGTCCGTACGCTGGACGGCGGGGCGTTTGATTTCCGCAATCTTGTGCGCGGAGGAGAGCCGAATGTCTGAACACGTTGATATTCTTGCGTTCGGCGCCCATAGCGATGATGTCGAGATTGGTATGGGCGGCACAATCGCAAAATTTACGGTCCAAGGAAAAACCGCTGTGATATGCGATCTGACCGAGGCCGAGCTGTCATCTAACGGAACGGTAAGTATCAGAAAAGAAGAAGCGGCGGAGGCCGCCCGAATTCTCGGCGTGAAAGAGAGAATTCAGCTTACGCTTCCTGACCGCGGGCTATTGAAAAGCGAGGACAGCATCCGCCGGATTGTCAGTGTCATCAGAGCATGCCGGCCGAAAGCCGTTTTCATGCCTTATCCGAAAGACCGCCATCCGGATCACGGCAATGCGGCGGCATTAGTCGAAGAGGCGGTATTCTCAGCGGGAATTCATAAATATAAAGATCACCGGGAACTGCCGGCTCACAAGGCTCAAAAAGTTTACTATTATATGATTAACGGATTTCACCGTCCGGACTTTGTAATCGACATAACGGAAACCATCGATCTGAAAAAAGAAAGCCTGCACGCCTATCAAAGTCAGTTTATTGCAACGGCGCAGTCAGTGAACACACCGCTGACAAACGGTTATATCGAAATGGTGGAAGCGCGGGAAAGACTGTATGGCAAAGAAGCCGGGACGGGGTATGCCGAAGGTTTCTTTTCAAAACAGCTTCCCGTTTTGAATGATGATGTTTTTGGGGGCGGACAATGAGACCATTAAAAATAGGGATTACATGCTACCCGAGTGTCGGAGGCTCGGGTATTATTGCGACGGAACTCGGCAAGCTGCTTGCGGAAAAGGGGCACCAGGTTCATTTCATCACATCAAGCATCCCGTTCAGATTAAATACATATCATCCGAATATTCATTTTCATGAAGTGGAGGTCAACCAATACGCGGTATTTAAACATCCGCCTTACGACCTTTCATTGGCGAGCAAAATCGCCGAGGTTGCCGCAAGGGAAAATCTTGATATCATCCACGCGCACTATGCGCTCCCGCATGCAGTATGCGCTTATCTCGCCAAACAGATGCTGAAGCGCGACATCGGCATTGTTACGACGCTTCACGGTACGGACATTACCGTTTTAGGGTATGATCCGTCATTAAAAGATTTAATCCGGTTTGCCATTGAAGCGTCCGACAGAGTGACCGCTGTATCAACCGCGCTTGCCGGGGAAACATATGATTTAATCAAGCCGGATAAAAAAATTGAGACCATTTACAACTTTATTGATGAACGTGTTTATCTTAAGAAAAATACAGAGAGTATAAAAGAGAAGCACGGTATTTTGCCGGATGAGAAAGTCGTCATCCATGTTTCCAACTTCAGAAAGGTAAAACGCGTGAAGGATGTTATCCGTGTTTTCCGTAATATCGCAGCCAAAACAAAGGCGAAGCTTCTGCTTGTCGGCGACGGACCGGAAAAGTGCGTCGCTTGGCAGCTTGTCGAGAAATACGGCCTGCAGGACCAAGTGCTGCTCCTCGGAAACCAGGACAGGGTGGAAGAGCTGTATTCCATCAGTGACCTTAAGCTCCTTCTTTCTGAAAAAGAAAGTTTCGGACTCGTGCTTCTGGAGGCGATGGCCTGCGGCGTGCCGTGCATCGGAACGAATATCGGCGGAATACCGGAAGTGATTAAAGATCAAGTAAGCGGTTTTCTGGTGGAAGTCGGCGATATTCAGGCGGCTTCTGAAAAAGCGCTTGCCGTTTTAGAAGACAAACAGCTCAGCAAACGTTTGACTGACCATGCGCTGAAAATGGTGGAAACCGCCTTTTCTTCGCAACGAATCGTCAGTCAGTACGAACGAATTTATGATGAATTGGCAGGACCGGAGTGATCTTATGGAACAGGAATTTGTCAAAGCCCTCCCCATCCTTCACCATCTGATAAAGGCGGGCCACCAGGCCTACTTTGTCGGGGGAGCCGTCAGAGACAGCTATATGAAACGAAAAATAGGTGATGTGGACATCGCGACAAGCGCTTCGCCGGATGAGGTGGAGCGCCTCTTTGAGCGGACCGTCGATGTCGGCAAAGAGCACGGCACCGTAATCGTCTTATGGGAAGATGAAACATATGAAGTCACCACCTTCCGCGCCGAATCAGAATATAAGGACTACCGGCGCCCTGAAGCCGTCCGGTTCATTACATCTTTATCAGAAGACTTAAAGCGGAGAGACTTAACGATTAATGCAATGGCGATGTCTGCCGAAGGAGAATTGCTTGATTATTTCGGAGGCGTTCGTGATATCGCGCAAAAGCTGATCCGTACGGTCGGGAACCCTGAAGACCGTTTTCGGGAAGACGCTCTGCGGATGATGAGAGCCGTCCGGTTTATGAGCCAGCTCGGCTTTCTGTTAGAGAAAGAAACAAAAGAGGCCGTCATAAAAGACAGGGAGCTTTTGGCGCACGTATCAGTAGAACGAAAGACCGTCGAGTTTGAAAAGCTGCTCGTTGGCGCATCTTCAAAAGAAGCGATTCAAACAATGGTGCAGACAGGCCTGATACAAGAGCTGCCCGGCCTTTCTGATTATGAGAAGCAAATGCTTGAAGCGAGCGGATATCCGTTTTCCTCCTTAGATGCGCGCGAAGAACGCTGGGCAGCGCTGTTATTATTTCTCGGTCTTTGTCCGAAAAGCGCCGAACCGTTTTTAAAACAATGGAAACTGCCGGGAAAAGTCATAAAAAAAGCAGTGCAGATCATAAGCGTTTATCCGGCGCAGCTTGAAGCCCAGGCGATGTACCGGGCTGGAGATGCGCTGTTTTCAGCCGTTAAAATCGAAATGCTGAAAAAGCATAAGACGGTTGATGAACAAAAGCTGAAAGAGATTCGGAGCCTGTATGAGCAGCTGCCGATCAAAAGCCTTCGTGACCTCGACATTTCAGGCGCTGATCTGATGGAGCTCAGAAACCGCCGTGCGGGTAAATGGATTGCCGAAGAACTTAGCCGGATTGAAGAAGCGGTATTGGCAGGGAAGCTCTCCAACCGAAAACATGACATAAAGGAGTGGCTCGCATCATGGGATCAACATTAAGAACCCGATTAATTGATTTATTTTCTGAGGCGGGTGACGGCTTCATCTCCGGGCAGAAAATAAGTGACGCGCTCGGCTGTTCGAGAACCGCCGTTTGGAAACATATAGAAGAGCTCCGCAAAGAGGGCTATGAGGTTGAGGCGGTCAGACGAAAAGGGTACAGGCTCATTAAAAAACCGGGGAAACTCAGCGAATCTGAAATCCGCTTCGGGCTGAAAACAGAGGTTATGGGCAAACAGCTGTATTACCGGGACGTCCTGCCGTCCACCCAAAAAACCGCCCATGAACTGGCCAATGACGGCTCGCCGGAAGGAACACTCGTAGTTGCCGATAAACAAACGGCAGGCAGAGGAAGAATGTCCAGAGTGTGGCATTCTCAGGAAGGAACCGGGATTTGGATGAGTCTCATCCTGAGACCGGAAATTCCTTTGCAGAAAACGCCGCAGCTCACTCTGTTATCTGCCGTTGCGGTCGTTCAGGCCATCGAATCCTTTACCGGTGTACAGCCCGCTATTAAGTGGCCGAATGATTTAATGATTCACGGCAAAAAGGCCGTCGGAATCTTAACTGAGCTGCAAGCGGAAGAAGACCGTGTCCGTTCGGTCATTCTCGGCATCGGAATCAACGTGAACCAGCGGGAAACCGATTTTCCCGGCGAGCTTCAGGACATTGCGACAAGCCTCAGCCTGGAAGCCGGCGAAAAAATTGACAGAGCCGGTCTGATACAAGAGATTCTGCTGACTTTTGAAAAACGCTATCAGGATTATCTGAAGCACGGCTTTACACCGATCAAGCTGTTATGGGAAAGCTATGCGGTTGGATTGGCGAGTGAGCTCAGAGCGAGGACGCTGCAAGGGACGTTTTACGGGAAATCGCTCGGCATTGATGATGAGGGGGTCCTTCTTTTGGAAACGAAAGACGGAATAAAGAAGATCTATTCTGCCGATATTGAGCTCAATTAATCTTAGTTGGTACAAGCCTCGTGAATTTGGTATACTTCCTATGGGCAGTATCATAATGAACTGCACCTGATCAGCAGAACAGAGATTACGAAAAGTCTGCCTTGATCCAAAAAAGGACTGGGACAGAGGGATGACATTCGCTGAACGTTAAACAAGTGGAAATCCTTCTTATTTTACAGAAGGCTTTTTTGCTTGCGAAGAATTGGCGGATCATCTCCTCACCGTTTAGAGGAGGAGAAACAGAATGAAAACAAAACTGGATTTCATGAAAATGAAGGAAAACGGAGAGCCGATCGTGATGCTGACCGCTTACGATTATCCGCAGGCAAAACTGGCGGAACAGGCTGGAGTCGACATGATTTTAGTCGGAGATTCGCTCGGAATGGTCGTGCTCGGGCTCGATTCAACCGTCGGCGTAACGGTCAGTGACATGATTCACCATACAAAAGCGGTAAAACGCGGTGCGAAAAATACGTTTATCGTAACCGACATGCCGTTTATGTCTTACCACCTTTCAAAAGAAGATACATTGAAAAATGCCGCGGCCATTATTCAGGAAAGCGGCGCAGACGCGTTAAAGCTTGAAGGCGGAGACGGCGTTTTCGAATCCATCCGCGCGCTGACACTCGGGGGAATTCCTGTCGTCAGCCATTTAGGCCTTACACCGCAGTCTGTCGGAGTGTTAGGAGGATATAAAGTGCAGGGAAAAGATGAGCAAAGCGCGAAAAAGCTCATCGAAGACAGCGTGAAATGCGAACAGGCGGGAGCGATGATGCTCGTGCTTGAATGTGTGCCTGCTGAACTGACCGCAAAAATAATAGAAGAAGTATCCATTCCCGTCATCGGAATCGGAGCCGGTTCAAAAGCTGACGGCCAAGTTCTTGTTTACCATGACGTCGTCGGCCACGGCGTGGACAGAACACCGAAGTTCGTGAAGCAATATGCCAAAATCGACGGCGCGATTGAATCTGCGCTCAGCGGTTATGTGCGTGATGTGAAAGAACGGGTTTTCCCGGAAGAAAAGCATTCTTTTCAGATCAACCAAACTGTGCTGCAAGGCTTGTACGGAGGAAAGTAAGCGATGAAACAACTGACAGAAACTCAACAGCTGAAAGAACTGATTGCGCAATACCGCTCAGAAGGCCGGACGATCGGATTCGTCCCGACAATGGGTTTTCTTCATGAAGGGCATCTGACGCTGGTTGAAAAAGCAACCAAAGAAAACGATATTGTCGTGATGAGCATCTTTGTCAATCCGACTCAATTCGGACCGGGTGAGGATTACGAAGCATATCCGCGTGATTTAAACCGTGATGCCCGGCTTGCAGAACAGGCGGGGGCAGATGTATTGTTTACGCCGTCTGCAAGTGACATGTATAAAGGCGAGCAAAATGTTGCCGTGCATGTAAAAAGAAGAACTGACGTGTTATGCGGCGCCTCCCGCATCGGTCATTTTGACGGAGTGGCCACTGTGCTGACGAAGTTTTTCAATCTCGTTAAACCGACCCGCGCCTACTTCGGCCTGAAAGATGCCCAGCAGGCAGCGGTTGTGGACGGATTGATTGAGGATTTCTTTATGGATATCGAATTGGTTGCGGTGGATACGGTCAGAGAAGAAGACGGACTTGCTAAAAGCTCTCGCAACGTCTATCTGACTGAGCAGGAACGAAAAGAAGCGCCGATGATCTATAAAGCATTGCAAAAAGGCGCCGAACTGATCAGAGACGGTGAAAGAAACCCGGAAGCCGTCATAAAAGCCGTCAGCAGCGTCATCGAAAACACTAGCGGCGTCATTGATTATGCCGAATTGTACGCTTATCCTGAACTGACTCCGCTTAAAACGTTAAACGGCAAGATTATTCTGGCCTGTGCCGTTCAATTTTCTAAAGCAAGACTGATTGATAATATCATTATTGATATTGATGAATGGGAGAGATTATAATATGTACCGCACTATGATGGCCGGAAAACTGCACCGCGCTACCGTGACGGAAGCCAATTTGAACTATGTCGGCAGCATTACGATTGATGAAGATCTTTTGGATGCCGTCGGAATGCTCGTTAATGAAAAAGTTCAAATTGTGAATAATAACAACGGAGCGAGACTTGAAACGTATATTATTCCCGGTAAGCGGGGGAGCGGCGTGATCTGTTTAAACGGAGCTGCCGCCCGCCTCGTCCAACCAGGAGATAAAGTCATTATTATTTCTTATCAAATGATGTCTGATCAGGAAGCAAAAAGCCATCAGCCGAAGGTGGCGGTTTTGGACGATCAGAATAAAATCGAGCAGATGCTGGGCCAGGAGCCGGCGCACACGATTTTGTAAAAGAGCCCCCTTCATGGGGGTTTTCTTTTAAGATTCAGGGGCAAAAGCTGTTTTTCCGCTCCATTTCTCAGCAAAACGTGTTACACTTTTCTCGTATGCAAGAATTGAGGTGTCCATTTTAATGAACAAGCAACGGTTCGTTGTCATAGATGTCGAAACAACAGGAAATTCGCCGAAAAAGGGCGATAAAATCATTCAAATCGCAGCGGTTGTCATTGAAAATGGACAAATAACTGAGCGGTTTTCAAAATATATCAATCCGAATCAGGCCATTCCGCCGTTTATTGAACAGCTGACCGGAATTTCATCCGGTATGGTTGAAAATGAACTGCCGTTTGAAGCGGTCGCAGAAGAGATTTTTCATCTGCTTGACGGCGCGTATTTTGTTGCCCACAATATTCATTTTGATCTCGGATTTGTCCGGCATGAACTGAGCGAAGCGGGCTATGAGCTGCCGGATTGTGAAGTGCTTGATACGGTTGAGCTCTCACGTATTGTTTTTCCGGGGTTTGAAGGGTATAAGCTCGGTGAATTGTGCACGGAGCTGAATATTGTACATGACCGGCCTCACCGCGCAGACAGTGATGCGGAGGTTACGGGGCTGATCTTTTTAGACATTTTACATAAACTGAAACATTTGCCTTTGCCGACGTTAAAGCAGCTTAGAAGGCTTTCACAGCATTTTATCAGCGATTTGACGCTGCTTTTGGATTCTTTTATACATGAAAGCAGACCGGCGGCAGAAGAAAGCTGCATTCCATACGGGTCTTTTTCAATTAAAGAGCCCGAACAAATTCCGGCTTCCCGTCCGGTGAGTGCTGCCATTGACCTTGAAAAATGGAACGATGAAAAAGAACAGCTCTTATCTGACATCATCCCCCGCTATGAAAAGCGGAAAGGGCAGCTTGCGATGATGGATGAAGTGCTTGGCGCCTTCTGCAACCGGGAGCATGCGCTGATAGAAGCGGCGCCCGGCATCGGAAAAACAATCGGTTATCTCGTTCCGGCTGTCTTATTTGCTAAAGCGGAACAGACTCCCGTCATTATCAGCACGTACTCTACTCTTTTGCAGCAGCAGATCATGTCTAAAGATATTCCGCTTTTGGAGCGTATGTTTCCATGGCCGGTTAAGGCCGCTGTTTTAAAAGGGAAATCGCATTATCTGTGCTTACGCAAGTTTGAACATATACTGCATGAGGAAGATGACAACTATGATGCGGTTCTGACGAAAGCACAGCTTCTTGTCTGGCTGACAGAGACTGAAACGGGCGACGCCGCCGAGCTGAATCTTCCTTCAGGCGGCAGATTGCTGTGGGAGCGCATGTCTTACGATGAGGATTCTTTTTTGAAAAAAGGGAACAACTCCGCCGCCGAATTTTATGAACGGGCAAAAGAAAAAGCGCAGGCCGCAGATCTGATTATCACCAACCATGCTTTGCTGTTTGCAGATCAAAGCAGTGAAACAAAAAAACTGCCCGCAAGCGGAACGGTCATCATTGATGAAGCGCATCATTTCGAACGGGCCGCCAGCGAGCATCTGGGGCGGAGAGCTTCGTACATCGGGCTGCACACAAAGCTCAGCCGAATCGGAATATTAAAAGAACACGGGCTGTTAAAGCGGATGAGAAAACTGTTTTATACGTATGAATTGCCGGCCGACAGTTTTTTTGACGCCGATGAGTGGATGAAGCATATTCAATCTGAAAGTGACGCATTTTTCAGTTCGGTGCATTCTTTTGTCAAACGAAGAAAACCTAAAGACGATCTGAACCGTCTCGTCTATAGTCTGAATCATAAAAGCCAGGATAAAGGCCTTTACATGATAACGGACGGAGCGGAGCGGCTTTGCGCGATGCTGGATCAGCTGCTCGATGTGTTTTCAGTACAGGAGAAACTGTTGCATCAAAAGCTTGATGAGATGAAGAGCGGAGCGGCTTTTTTAGCGGCCGAGTATGTAAAATGCATCAGGGGGCTGAAAGAATATCGCGATACGTTCAGCAGGCTGCTGTTTGAAAATGATGAGAAAGAAGCCGTTTGGATTGAAATTGATGCCAAGGGCGCAAAAAACGCCGTCAGCATCTATGCACAGCCGCTGGAGCCCGGTGAAATGCTGGCAGACCAGTTTTTCGCCCGCAAAAAAAGCGTAGTGCTCACATCAGCGACCTTAATGGTGGAGCAGTCTTTTCAATTTATGATTGAAAGGCTCGGACTGTCGGATTTTTATCCGCGCACCAAAAGCATCCCGTCTCCTTTTTCTTATGATGATCAGATGAACGTCATCATTCCGAAAGAGATGAAATCCCTCAAATATGACGGAGAGCGGGAAGTCATTGAGCATATTGCCAAGTATGCTGAAATCATGTCAAAGGGAAAACAGCCGAAGATCCTTATCCTGTTTACGTCTCATGATATGCTGAAAAAAGTGTATCAGGAATTGAAACTCAGTATGGAGATCTCAGGCATTCAGCTTCTCGGCCAGGGCATCTCGGGCGGAAGTCCCGGTAAATTAATGAAAACCTTTAAAACGGCAAGCCGGGCGATTTTGCTCGGGACGAATCATTTCTGGGAAGGTGTTGATTTTCCGGGGGATGAATTGTCAACCGTCATGATTGCAAGGCTTCCTTTCCGGGCGCCTGATAATCCGCTTCATGCCGCAAAATGTGAATTCGCCAAGAAGCAGGGGAAAAACCCGTTTCAGACGATTTCTCTGCCTGAGGCCGTGTTAACGTTCAGGCAGGGAATCGGGCGCCTGCTCCGTACGGCGGGAGACAAAGGAACGATCGTTCTTTTAGATCAGCGTGTAAAGACGGCGGGGTACGGACGGCTGTTTCTTGATGCGCTCCCGACTTCATCCCTTTTGGAACTGACGGATGCCGAACTCGGGGATTACGTCAGCCAAACGGAATAAAAGCCGCATAAACGCGGCTTTCGTGGTGTGGGATGAGGAATTGTTTATATGGTAAAAGCGGGTTCATGCCGCCTTGTGATTTTATTATGCCGCGCGTGCATCCCGTTATGACTAACAAAATTTGTTCGACCGATGGAGGGTATAAAAATGGAAAGCAAAATTGAGATTCTTTCTACAATTAATGTGGAGCATTCAGATGATTTATATAAAATCGTCGATACATTAAACCGGACTTTGAAAAGAGATAATCTGATGTTCGGACTGGCGCTTGATGAAGAAAATCAAAATGAAGCGGTCTTCACCATTTATCGCACATAGGTGAAAAAGATGAGAAAAAAAGCGTTAATATTTACAGCCGTATTTGGTATTATTTTTTTAGCGGTTCTTTTATTTTCGGCCGGCATTTTTAAATCTGCAATGGCTCAAAAAGAGGAAGGCCACGACACAGCAGCCGCAGCCGCTAAAGAAAAAACGGATCTGACAGATGCTGAGAAAGTGGAAACCTTTGTCGGTAAACAGAAGTATTACGTTGTGTCCGGAACGGATAAACATGGAAAAGACATGTATGTATGGGTCCCGGCCGGCAAAAAAGCAAAAATTCTCTCGAAAAAAGCCAGTGACGGCATTTCAAGCAGCAAGGCTGCCAAAATCGTTCAAGACGCAGGGCTTGTTTCAAAGCTGAATGACGTTCACCCGGCGAGAGAAAACGATGTCCTGCTGTGGGAAGTGACCTACATCAACAAAAACGGGCAGTATAGTTTTAGCTATGTGGACTTTACAAGCGGCAAGATTCTCAAAAACATCACACCGTGAGACGTATTAGGGGGAGTTCAAGTTGAAATTGGCAAAAAGAGTATCCGCATTAACACCGTCTGCAACACTTGCAATTACCGCAAAAGCGAAAGAGCTGAAAGCAGAAGGCCATGATGTCATCGGCCTCGGAGCAGGAGAACCTGATTTTAATACGCCTCAGCACATTATAGATGCCGCGGTGCGTTCCATGAATGAAGGCCACACAAAATATACGCCTTCAGGCGGTCTGCCGGCCTTGAAAGACAGCATCGCTGAAAAATTCAAAAACGACCAGGGAATTGAATATAAACCGTCAGAAATCATTGTCTGCACCGGAGCGAAACACGCCCTGTACACATTATTTCAGGTTATTCTCGATGAAGGAGACGAAGTGATTATACCGACTCCTTACTGGGTAAGCTATCCTGAGCAGGTGAAATTGGCAGGAGGACGTCCCGTCTATGTGGAAGGACTGGAGGCCAATCAGTTTAAAATTTCACCGGAGCAGCTGAAGCAGGCGCTCACTGAGAAAACAAAAGCAATCATTATCAACTCACCGAGTAATCCGACAGGTGTCATGTATACGAAAGAAGAGCTTAGTGAACTCGGAAAAGTGTGTCTGGAGCATGACATTCTGATCGTTTCTGACGAAATTTATGAGAAGCTTACATACGGAGGAAAAAAACACGTCTCAATCGCACAGCTTTCCGATGAATTGAAAGAGCAGACGGTCATCATCAACGGCGTGTCGAAATCCCACAGCATGACGGGCTGGAGAATCGGTTATGCGGCGGGATCTGAGACGATTATTAAAGCGATGACGAGCCTTGCGAGCCACAGCACGTCAAATCCGACGTCCATCGCTCAATACGGCGCCATTGCGGCATATAACGGGCCTGCTGAACCGCTGGAAGAGATGAGACAGGCATTTGAGCACAGACTGAATACCATCTATGCTCAGCTCAGCGAAATTCCCGGATTTACCTGTGTCAAGCCTGAAGGGGCATTTTACTTGTTCCCTAACGCCAAAGCGGCAGCAGAAAACTGCGGATTCAAAGATGTTGATGAATACGTGAAGGCGCTTCTGGAAGAAGAAAAAGTCGCCATCGTACCGGGCTCGGGCTTCGGCTCACCGGACAACGTCCGTTTATCTTACGCAACGTCACTTGATCTTTTAGAAGAAGCGGTCGAAAGAATCCGCCGCTTCACGGAAAAACATAGCTGATTCTGAAAAAGCGGCTTTTGAAGCCGCTTTTCACCTGCATTGACCCCGTAAGAGTAGAACGGGTATAATAAAGTGATGAAAAAAGAGATTCAGGCAGATTCCTGAATGTCTTTCTTGTTCTGGAGGGAAAGATTTTGAAAACAACAATCAACCAAGTGTATAAACACACAGGCGAGGAAGTAACGATTGGAGCTTGGGTCGCAAATAAACGCTCAAGCGGTAAAATCGCATTTTTACAGCTGAGAGACGGTACCGGCTTCATTCAGGGAGTTGTCGTCAAAGCTGAAGTTGAAGAAAACATCTTCCAAATCGCGAAATCAGTGACGCAGGAAACGTCACTTTACGTAAAAGGGATTGTGAAAGAAGACGAGCGTTCACCGCTTGGCTATGAGCTTGCAGTCACATCCATTGAAGTCATTCACGAAGCGACCGATTATCCGATTACACCTAAAGAGCACGGCACGGAATTTTTAATGGACCACAGACATTTGTGGCTCCGTTCGAAACGCCAGCACGCGATTATGAAAATCCGCAACGAAATCATCCGTGCGACTTATGAATTTTTCAACAAAGAAGGTTTCGTGAAAGTTGATCCGCCGATTTTGACGGGAAGTGCTCCTGAAGGCACGACTGAGCTGTTTGCGACAAAATATTTTGATGAAGACGCCTTCTTGTCTCAAAGCGGCCAGCTGTATATGGAAGCTGCTGCAATGGCGCTGGGAAAAGTATTCTCATTCGGACCGACATTCAGAGCGGAAAAATCAAAAACGAAACGCCATCTCATCGAATTCTGGATGATTGAGCCCGAAATGGCATTTGTTGAATTTGAAGAAAACCTTGAAGTTCAGGAGAATTATGTTTCTTACATTGTACAAAGCGTGCTGGAGCATTGTAAGATCGAGCTGAACACACTGGGAAGAGACACGTCCAAATTAGAACAAATGAAAGCGCCTTTCCCGCGCATTACGTACGATAAAGCGATCGAGTTCCTGAAAGAAAAAGGATTCGACGATATTGAATGGGGAGATGACTTCGGTGCGCCGCATGAAACAGCGATTGCAGAAAGCTATGACAAACCGGTGTTTATCACTCATTATCCGACTTCATTAAAACCGTTTTATATGCAGCCTGCCAAAGATCGTGACGATGTCGTGCTATGTGCCGATTTAATTGCTCCGGAAGGCTACGGGGAAATCATCGGCGGATCTGAACGCGTTCACGATATGGATTTATTGGAAGAAAGATTAAAAGAACACGGTCTGGATTCAGATGCTTACAAATGGTATGCTGAACTCAGACAATACGGTTCTGTTCCGCACTCAGGCTTTGGCCTCGGACTTGAGCGGACAGTGGCTTGGATCAGCGGAGCGCCTCACGTGCGTGAAACAATTCCGTTCCCGAGACTTCTGAACCGTCTGTATCCGTAATAGTTTTAAAAAACGAAGTCTCCTGCAAGGGAGACTTTTTCTAAGTAAAGGGGAAAGCTCCCGGAGATAACCTTTTACAGTAAGAGGTGTAAGGATGAAAAAACAGCAATTTATAGATATGCAGGAACTCGGCATTTCAAGCATTCCCAACCTGCTGCTGACACATTACCGGCAGCTCGGTCTGAATGAAACCGAATTGATTCTGCTTTTAAAGATTAAAATGCATTTGGAAAAGGGTTCTTATTTTCCGACGCCGTTTGAACTGCAGTCAGGGATGTCCATTTCTGCTGAAGAATGTACAAGCTGCCTGAGAATGTTCATTCAAAAAGGTTTTCTGTTTATTGAAGAATGTGAAGACCATAACGGCATAAAGTTCGAAAAATATTCTCTGCAGCCGTTATGGGCGAAGCTGTATGATTACATGCAGCATTCACAAAATGAAACGCAGGAAAGAACGTCAGAAAGAGAACAAAAAAGCCTGTACACCATCTTTGAAGAAGAATTTGGAAGGCCGCTGTCTCCGCTTGAATGTGAGACGCTGGCCATATGGCAGGACCAGGATCAGCATGACGCGATTTTGATTAAACATGCGCTAAAAGAAGCTGTCTTATCAGGAAAGCTCAGTTTTCGCTATATTGACCGGATTTTATTTGAATGGAAAAAGAACGGCTTCAAAACGGTTGAGCAGGCGAATGCGCACAGCCAAAAATTCCGGCGTGTTCAGACGAAACAAAATGAACCGCAAAAAGAGTATACGAGACAGGTGCCTTTTTACAATTGGCTGGAACAGTAACTTGAGAAGGGGAGAAACGTGTTAAATTTAAAGCAGATTGAATATTGTCTTGATAAAATCGGTGATATGTTTCCGCACGCAGAATGTGAACTTGTCCATTCAAATCCTTTCGAACTGGTTGTGGCAGTCGCTTTATCTGCGCAATGTACGGATGCTCTCGTCAACAGAGTGACAAAAACGCTATTTCAAAAATATAAACGGCCTGAAGATTATCTTGCCGTCCCGCTGGAAGAATTACAGCAGGATATTAAATCAATCGGCCTGTACCGAAATAAAGCCAAAAATATTCAAAAACTGAGCAAAATGATCATCGAAGAGTACGGCGGAGAAGTGCCGAAAGACCGGGATGAGCTTGTGAAGCTGCCGGGTGTCGGACGGAAAACGGCAAATGTGGTCGTATCCGTTGCTTTCGGCGTACCGGCAATCGCTGTGGACACTCATGTGGAACGTGTCTCGAAAAGGCTAGGCATCTGCCGCTGGAAGGACTCTGTATTGGAAGTAGAGAAAACATTAATGAAAAAAGTGCCCAAAGAGGATTGGTCTGTCACACATCACAGATTAATATTTTTCGGGCGGTATCATTGTAAAGCGCAATCTCCCCGCTGTGCGGAATGTCCTTTGCTTTCGTTATGCAGGGAAGGGCAAAAGCGTGACAAAAAAGGGCTGGTGAAACGGTGACGGCGATTAATATTCTGGCAGGCTATGAAACATACTTGCGCAGTCTTACGGATCTGGATAGCTTAGAGGTCAAAGCGGCTTTGCGCCGGCATCCGCTGTATATGGATTTCAGCAGTCAGCCAAAAGTGCAGCCGTGGACGGAAAGGAGCGAATATGTTCCGTTTCTTTTTCAGATTTGGAACGAAACGAAAGAAGCGCTGCTTCCTGTTTTTCAAACAAGAAAATCCAGGTGTGATCAAAATGATATGCTGAAGGGGATTGCCTGTCTGATTGCCGCGTTTCATTGGACGGCAGGGGAGCGGGTCACCTCACTCGATTGGTCTGTGCTTGAAACCAAGCATTTTCCCGCGGAGCCGATTAATTGGGCGGAGAGAGTGGCATTTATTTTAACAAAACCGACTCAATTTCACTCGTTTATTCAGCTGGACGAATTGATGACGGAGATGAAAAAACAATATCATAAATATGAAGCTATGAACAAATCATAAAAACCTCCTTATAAGAAAAGGAGGTTTTTTTGTATGAAAAAAATCCTTCACCTGTTTGAGGTGAAGGATTCCGTCCGCTAATGAGCGGGATTTGACTGGATGGTTGACGAATTGGACTGCCCGTTGACATTTGAAGATGAGTCTTGGTTTTTGTCCTTCTGGCCGCTGTCAGGTTTTTTCGAACCGTCTGAACCGGTATCGGAACCATTATCAGAGCCGTTATCTTGCTGTCCGTTGTTATCCGTCCCGTTACCAGGCTGATTCGGATTGTTATTATCCGTTTGATCCTGATCGGATTGATCCGGATTTTTATTCGGGTCATCGGTTGGTGATTGATCCGATCCGTCTGACGTATCTGTCTGATTATCGTCTGTTTTCGAATCATCGGTTTGGGTCTTGTCTTTATCCTTATCATCAGGTTTCTGTTCATCGTCAGTCGTTTTATCTTTATCTGCATTGTCTTCTTCATCTTTCGGAACTTTGAAAGATGCTGATGCCGTATCGCTTTTTCCGTCATCATTTTCCGCTGTCACCTGGAAGCTGTATGTGGAGCCAGGGGTGACATCTGAGACGACGGCTTCTTTTGCCGAACTGTTTTGAATGTCACTGTAACTTCCGCCGTCAACGGATTGTTTGACATTGAATGTTGCATCGCCGTCATAATCCCAGCTTAAAGTTAATGATTTTTTATCTTTGTCGTATTTCACTTGCAAGCCAGTCGGTTTATCTGCTTTTTCTTTCGCGTACGTTTTAGAAACGGCAGTAGGTTCCGTTCCTTTCACGAAGTACTCCGTCACTTTTTTATCATCCGGCGTGTTTGGTCCGGCTAAAGCGGCAGGATTCGAGCCTTTCTCAACTGTTTCTTTTACGACGCTGTCAGGCTGCTTGAAGCTTCCTTTACCGTCATCAACGTATGAGATCAGCTTTTGGAAAATCCGTTTTGCAACTTGCTGGTCTGCAGAAGACAGTGATTTCTTGCCTGCTTTGTTGCCAGACTCAACACCGGTCCAAACCGCCGCTGTATATTGAGGGGTGTAGCCGACAAACCATGAGTCCGGAACTCCGCCTGGAGCAATGTTATATTTTTGAATATCACCTTTAGTGAAGTTTGTCGTACCCGTTTTACCGGCGACTTCCACATTCGGTACTTGAGCCAGTTTACCCGTTCCTGACTGCACCACTGTTTTAAGCATATCGGTAATCATGAACGCCGTGTAATCGCTCATAGCACTCTTCGGTTTCGGTGTTAAATCAAGCTTAGTGCCGTCATTGAATTCAATCGATGTGACCGCGTGCGGTTCATTGTACGTTCCGTTATTTCCGAACGCACTGTAGGCGCCTGCCATGGTCATAGTAGATACACCGCGGTTATCATCCCCAAAACCGCCGATAGAATAGGGCTCATATACTTGATCTTTGTTTAAACCTAATCCCAGGTCGTTTGCAAAGTCCACGGCATTATCCTTTCCAACTGCTTGGAATGCTTTTAAAGCAGGGATATTACGTGAGTCTGCGAGGGCCTCTCGCATTGATATCTGGCCTCTGTATCTATTGTCATAATCATGGATCGGTGTGCCGTTAGAGTACGTATATGCAGAATCGTCAATCTGCTCATACGTCGACCATTTTTTATTTTCAATGACCGGGCCGTAATCAAGAATCGGTTTTATCGTTGAACCTGGCTGGGTTTTACCTTGTGTTGCATAATTGAATCCCCCAGTAGTTCTATTCCGACCTGCTCCGATGGCGCGGATTTCTCCGTTTGTCGTATCAAGGAGGGTGACGCCGCCCTGCATGCCTTCGGTAAAGCCGGCCGTGTCGCCGTTCATCAATTGGTCAAGATAATCTTGTGCTTTCGTATCAAGGGTCGTGTAAATTTTTAATCCGTCAGTTGAAATATCGACGTCTTTCTTTTCTTTTGTCTCAATTTCTTTCATGACTTCTTCGACAAAAGCGCTGTATTTATTTGTGTCCTTTTTATCGTATTCCTTTTGGCTGACGACGCCTTCATCTTTCATGGACACTTTCTTCGCTTTTTGGTATTCAGAATTTGAAATGAATCCTTGTTTTTCCATTAAGCTGAGAACGATGTTCCGGCGTTTTTCGGAAGCCTTCGGGTTTTTAACCGGGTTATATCCGGTCGGGCTTTGCGGCATTCCGGCAAGCGTGGCCGCCTGTTCAACCGTAAGCTTGCTCAAATCTTTTACGCCGAAGAATTCTTCAGCCGCCTTACCGACGCCGTAGGCGCGCGGTGAGAAATAAATTCTGTTTAAATACATTTCTAAGATTTCATCTTTAGAATAATGGCGCTCCAGCTGCAGTGAAAGCCACACTTCCTGTGCTTTCCGCTTAATCGTTTTTTGATGGGTCAAAAGCGAGTTTTTCACAACCTGCTGGGTGATCGTGCTTCCTCCCTCTGAACCGAAACCATCCGTAAAGTTGGCGACCAAGGCGCCGCCGATCCGGATCGGGTCTATTCCGTGGTGCTTATAAAAACGGGCGTCCTCTGTTGCGATAAATGCTTCTTTCACAACATCGGGTATATCTTTAATCGGGACGTAGGTTCGTTTTTCGCCGCCCACTTCCGCGATTTCTTTGCCGTTTTTATCGTAAATTGTTGAAGAGTAAGGCGTTTTCAGCTTGGCTTCGTCCAAAGACGGCGCACCGGAAACTAAAACGGCAAATGCCGCGGCTCCGCCGACTATGCCAAGGACAAACAGAATAACCAAAGACAGCACAATCTTTTTGAATAAACCGCCTTTACGCTGTTTCTTTCCTTTTTTCGGTGAAGAAGACTTGGGGCTTTTCGTCTGCCTAGCCTTGCGGCGTTCTTCACGGCTCTTAAATTGATCTGACATAACATCTCAACCTTTCGTTAATCAACCTTTCGCTCAGTCTACTGTCCCTGCGAAAAATAAAGCTGTTCAATAATACTAATATAATCAATTCTCGGTGAGTATCCAAGGGAAATCGGAAAGGAAGCATCTTCTAATTCGTCTTTGCGAATCGACTTTCTGCCGTTGTTCTCCTTTCTCTCCCAAAAGACAAACAGCTTGTCGGCCTCGAGGAAATAAACCTTTTCGAAAGCGGATATAATAACAAAACAAATGCCGTCTTGCCTGACCACCTGCTTCATGTGCTCAATTTGATGGTCATGAAAATTCTGCAGGGGAAATGCCGTTTTGTTTTTTGTTTCTTTTGCTTCGAAATCAATGTAGCGCCCTTTATAAATCCCATTGTAATCGGTTGTCGAAGACTGCTTAAAATAAGCCTCCTTAATGACTGCGGCGCTTCTTTTCGGATAATGGACGTTTACAATCTGGACGGGTGTCGGCTTTTTGTGAATGACCGCAATTTGGTTAGCCAGATAATACTTATTCGTTTCATTCAGGTCGTCTTCGAGGGTCATGCCGCGATTACTGTATGAATGGGACCGTTTCTGGCTGTTTTGGGATGAAACCGTTTTGTTCGGCTGAAAAGTTTTTCCATTCGGATACCGAATCACTTTTTCCATCCTCCTTATCAAACTCATAGTGACGGAAGTGAATGAACGTGCATAAACGACAGACCGTAACCGCCATTCTTCATCAGATCGAAAAAGAGACGAAAATAAAAAATGCCGATAACATTTCCCGGACAAATGCCTATAAAGCATATTATGACCGCCATCCTGAGATCAAATGGCCGCTTTTGGCATCTTTTGTGTCCCGTAATGCGGGCTGGTCGATGACTGATTTAAGAGGCGTCCTTTATCAGGAAGGTCTTGACAGCAGGCAGAAAAACTGGTTTTTCCTCTCGTATGAGAGGGCGAATTGGCTGATTTTTTCTGATGCCTATCCTCAGCTTCTGATCTACCAGTGGTCAAAACAGATCGGCGAACCTCTTTTCTGTCATCTTCCTTATTTCCGCGTCTCGGCTTTCATGCAGGAAGAATGGCTCCGCTTTTGGCGTGACGGAGATACGGAACGGCTCATGTATGCTCTTATTATAAATGAACAAAACACTATCCAAGCACCTATTATACAAAATCCTTCGTTTAAAAAGAATGTTTTTGGTACGATTCCTTTTTATTTAAGTGATTGGTTTCACTTTAACACGGTGATATTCCCCTCATTTGACGGATGTTTATACGGAATTTCCGTCAAACGGTTTTCAAAAACAGAAGAAAGAATTACGCTCGGAAAACAGCTTGCCCGTCTTTTATTCAGTCCTGATCTTCACGCTTCTTTTTACCGTTTTCTCGATACCGTTCCACATACCGGCTCGCGCTTTGATATGGAGAAAATGATCGGCATCAAAAAAAGAACGTCACCGATGCTGAGGACAACTTATCCGATTGTTGCCCACTCATTAGACGGCAAAAAGGCGGATTGGTTTCAAAAAAGGTTAAGGAAAGGGGCTTTTTTACAGGAGAAAATGCCGAAACAGCTTGAACTGACGGACTGGTATTTACAGAAAAGGCGGGAGCTCCACGCGCTTTTTGCGGTTAAAGAGTGGCTTAAAAAATAAAAAGCCCGAAACCGTTCGCTGCGGTTTCGGGTGGTGTCTTACGTAGAAGGGCGGTTTGGGCCGCCTAATTTTTTATCAAGCGTATCAGTCGTTTTTGATTCGTTTTTTTGCTGTTTACCTGCATTTTTCGGTCTCGTTTTCATACGGCACCTCCTCAACTGTATCGTTTGCATTAACGTGCCGGTTCATACAAAGTTTGCGGCAATTTTTTGTCGAAAAGTCCGTCTTTTAGGTTAATCTCTGTTTGTTTGCCGAACTGCTTCTAGTTTTGTCAGGTGCGGAGGAGAGCGGTATGAAAACGAGAATTATATCAGGAGAGACGCAAGTGACAAAAGGGAGGAACATGAATGTCTGTTTACACGAGTAAGGCTGATATTCTCCGTCTGCTTTCTGATATCGAAGTCCGGATTTCTGCCGCTGAAAAGACTCTTACACAGGCAGTTAAGTCCTGTCAGGCGGAAGCTGAAGAAATCAGGCAGGACCGGCTTGCCCGCATTGAAGAAGAGGCCCGCGAGCTTCATGTTTGCATTGATGATCTGTTTTTGACTGACCGTCGTAAAAAGGATTTGCCGAGAGCCTGCCGGATCAGCTGATTTTATGTGAAAACTTTGGTACGATATGTACTGAGGTGAGTCCGTTTGCAGACACAGTCGTTATTGGAACTGACAGTACAAATGATAGAGGCGGCTCTTGAAGCCGACAGAAGATATCAGGAAGGAAAAGAAACCGGCCGTTCATATGATTTTTTTGACGTGATTAAACCCGATGTTGAAAAAAAAGACCGGCTTTGTGCGATTTGGACTGAAGCAGCGCTTGCGTTTATTCAGGAAAACCGTCCGAAATACGTTCATCACGCCCAAATTCAGGCTGTTTCAGAAAATTTCGGAGAGCTGATGCTCCAATCATATGTTCATCATATTCATAAAAAAAGATACAAGGATCTAACTGAATCTGTTTTATATACGCTTCGTATATTGAGGGATGAAATTGAAAAAGAAGGCAGCTGAAACAGCTGCCTTCTTTTATATAAAGGGGTCGGGTATGTTATTCATACGCCGGGTTTTCTGCTCCACTTGCTTCGAGAACCTTCATACTGTTACGAAATTCGGTTGCGGTGAGATGGCCTTGAATATAGAGGAACTTGGCAAAGTCCATCAGTTTATCTGCACAATCTGTTTCATATTTTTTCACTTCTGCAAAACGTTTTCTTAAGTATGATACGTTCATAATGGTGCATCCCCTCTCATGTATGTTGAGATTATGTTAACACAACGATTCGACTTTTTTCTGTTTTTAAAAAATTAAGACTTTCGACAGCATTTGACAAAGATGAGGCTTTCCAAAAGCACATAACCAAGGCGGGATTCATACATATATAGAAGAAACTAAGCGAGAGGCACAGGGGGAATGTCATATGCAATGGAGAGCGCAGCCGTATCAAAATATGTACCAGCAGCCGGCGGGATATGTCTATCCGCAGCAGATACAGCCGCTGCAGCAGCCGAATCAGCAGCCGATGCAGCCATTACAGCCGCAGCCGTATCCGCAGCAAATACAGCCATTGCAGCCGCCGCCGTATCATCAGCAAGGGCAGTTTCCGCCGCAATTTTATCCGAATCAGGAATACGGTCATATGCAGCAGCCGTACACTCCCGCCCCGCCTCAGGCAGGCATGCCCGGGGGGCCGCCGGGATTTGTGAATCCTTACCCCGTTCCCAGACCGAATCAGCAGCAGCCTTCCCAATTCTCAGGGATACTCTCACAGTTTAAAAAGACAAATGGACAGTTTGACTTTAATAAAATGATAGATACAACGGGGCAGATGGTAAGCGCCGTAAACCAGGTCGGATCGCTGGTGAAAGGATTTACCAGTATCTTTAAATAAAAAGCATGAATGATATCTATCATTCATGCTTATTTTTTAGGTAAAAAGATGGTAAGCGTGTGCTCATTCCAGGATGTTTCCATATCTTCTTCACGCACCTCATAAGGGAGGACGACGGTTCTTGTCATGCTTGAAGACACATGGGAAGAATGGGCTTGCTTGTGATCGTGCCGGATTGTCACGTGGAGGTAGCACCCTTTCGTTTCCACCAGCATATCCCCGTCACGGAACGTCGGAGGGACGCTGATGTCAACCGCAAGGCCCGAGGGCTCTTCTCTGACGTCAATCGTTACTTGTGCTTCAGTAAAAGCAGAATTGACAAGATGCTGAAAACCCTGCATCAATTCTGAGAAGGGGCCTGAGTGAAAAAATTGATCCATCGCATGGCTGAGGATGTCTTCATTTCTTTCTAAATAACGTTTATCGTCTTCATTTTGTTCCATAGGATCACCGCCTTTTTACAACAGACTATGCACTGGTATCCCGTATGGTTAAGAATTGAAGGAAAAAAGAAAGTATGGTTAAATAGTGGAGAATAAACTGGTAACGGACTCACATTTAGGAAGGGGAGCACAACACATTGCTGAAAAAATTATTCGGATTGGGAGACAGCCGGAAAAAGCCGGCCGAGGAAGTGATTTTTTCTCCGGCTGACGGAGCGGTGATGGATTTGGCTTCAGTGCCGGATCCTGTATTTTCACAAAAAATGATGGGAGACGGGATCGCCATCGAACCTGCAAACGGAGATATTGTTTCACCGGCTGAGGGTGAAGTGATTCAGCTGTTTCATACAAAACACGCAGTCGGCATCCGCACCCTTTCCGGAGCGGAACTTTTGATACATGTCGGTTTGGATACCGTCAACATGAACGGAGAAGGCTTTGAAGCACACGTAAAAGAAGGAGACAAAATCAAGACAGGCGACCTGCTTTTAACCTGCGATCTGGATTTAATAAAAGAAAAAGCAAGCAGCACCGTCATCCCTATGGTCATTATGAACGGCGATGCCGCGGAGCCTTTGCAATTTGCAGGCGCAAATGAAGCGAAAAAAGGACAAACAGAGCTTTTTACAATAAAAATGAAGTAGGCAGGGGCTGATTCCCTGCTTTTTTTCTTGTACAGTATTTTCATCTAGCCAGGCAAACAAATATTCGGTAAACTGTACCTCATAAAGAGGTGTGAACGATGAAGAAAAAATCACTGAGCGAACTGATTCAGGAATTAAAAGATCACGAAAATATTGTGCATTGGCATGAAGAGGAACCGCGGGAGGCTAAAACCATGCCAATGCCCGATCAAGTGGACCCGAAGATCCGGGCGGCTCTCGAAAAGAGGGGAATCGAACGGCTCTTTACCCATCAATACTCCGCTTTCCGGACGGTTCAAAACGGAGAAAGCATCGTGGCCGTCACACCGACGGCCTCCGGAAAAACTTTGTGCTATAATCTTCCGGTTCTCCAGTCTATTGCGGAAGATTCCACAAGCCGCGCGCTTTATTTATTTCCGACAAAGGCGCTTGCGCAGGATCAAAAAAGCGAACTGAACGAAATCATAGATGAGATGGGCATGGACATCAAAAGTTTTACTTACGACGGCGATACCTCTCCGGCCATCAGGCAGAAGGTCAGAAAGGCCGGACACATTGTGATTACTAATCCCGATATGCTTCATTCAGCCATTCTTCCCCATCATACAAAATGGGTGAGTCTGTTTGAAAACCTGAAATATATCGTCATTGATGAATTACATACGTACCGCGGCGTATTCGGCAGCCATGTGGCAAACGTCATCCGCCGCTTAATGAGAATCTGTGCCTTTTACGGAAGCACGCCGTCATTTATCTGCACATCCGCAACAATCGCCAATCCGAGGGAATTGGCGGAGCAGCTGACGGGAAATCCTGTCAGGCTGATTGACGACAACGGCGCTCCGAGCGGAAGAAAGCACTTTGCTTTCTATAATCCGCCGATTGTGAATAAACCGCTGCATATTCGAAAAAGCGCCACCGTGGAAGTGAACGAGCTAGCCAAAACATTTCTGAAAAATAAGATCCAGACGATTGTTTTTGCAAGAAGCCGCGTCAGGGTTGAAATTATTTTAAGCCACATTCAGGAAATCGTAAAAAAAGAAATCGGCGCGAAGTCTGTCAGAGGCTATCGCGGCGGATATCTTCCGAAAGAAAGAAGAGAAATAGAGCGGGGATTAAGAGACGGCAGTATTCTCGGTGTTGTCAGCACAAATGCGCTGGAGCTCGGCGTTGATATCGGCCAGCTTCAGGTCTGCGTGATGACGGGATACCCGGGCAGTGTCGCGAGTGCGTGGCAGCAGGCGGGCCGGGCCGGACGGCGGCAGGGGGAGGCGCTGATTGTGATGGTCGCGAACTCTGATCCGATTGACCAATATATTGTGCGCCACCCTGATTATTTCTTTAAACGCTCGCCTGAATCTGCACGGATTAATCCTGATAACCTCATTATACTGGTCGATCATCTGAAATGCGCGGCGTATGAGCTGCCTTTCAGAGCCGATGAAACATTCGGAGAAAATGAGGCAAAAGACATTCTCGAGTATTTAGAAGAAGAAGGGGTGCTTCATGAAAATCGTGAACGATATCACTGGGCGAGCGATTCATTTCCCGCTTCAAACATCAGTCTTCGTTCGGCCTCGCAGGAAAACGTGGTCATCGTGGACCAATCAGAGACGGCCGATGTAAAAATTATCGGAGAAATGGACCGCTTTAGCGCGATGACGCTGCTTCATGATGAAGCGATTTATCTTCATGAAGGGGTGCAATATCAGGTTGAAAAGCTTGATTGGGAGCACAAAAAAGCATACGTGCGAAAAGTCGATGTCGAATATTATACGGATGCCAATTTAGCGGTGCAGCTGAAAGTGCTGGAAATCGACAGAACGGACAGCAGAAGGGAAACGGCCATCCATTTCGGGGACGTGACCGTGAATGCCCTTCCGACGATATTTAAAAAAATAAAAATGACGACATTTGAAAATATAGGATCAGGACCGATTCATCTTCCTGAAGAAGAGCTGCATACAAGTGCAGCCTGGCTTGAATTAAAAGAGACGGATTCTGAGATCGGCGAAAAAACGCTTGAGCAGCTGCTTTTAGGCATTGCTCACGTCCTGCAGCATATCGTGCCTGTATACGTCATGTGCGACCGAAATGACGTGCATGTCGTGCCGCAGATCAAAGCAGCTCATACGGGACTGCCGACAATCTTTTTGTATGATCATTATCCGGGCGGAATCGGACTTGCTGATGAAGTATATAAACGATTTGATGAAATCAATGAAGGGGCTAAGCGTCTGATCAGACAATGTCCATGTCAAGACGGATGTCCTTCCTGCATCGGCTCCGAAATAGAGGGAATAGATGCAAAGAAAGCGATTCTCCGGCTCTTGAATTACGTGTAAAAGAAAAGGGGGACGAAAGATGTCCTTGAAAAATAAATTAAAGCGGATGAAAAACCACCTGAATATTCCGGAAGCTGAAATAAAGCCTGCTGCTTCTTCGCTTTCGGACCCGGATATTGAAGTCCCGTTTAGAGAAGAATGGGAGGCATTCGGAGTTAAGCCTTTCTTCTTTGAGGATGAATACTGTCTTATCCGCGAAACCGTTTATCCGCTTTCGCACCGCCACGGACGGTACAGCTTCAGTGAACTTGATGACGTCATGGCGTTATGGAATAAAGGCGGTTTGACACATACTTTATCAGCCGAAGGATACGAAAAGAGCCAGCTGTTTTTCTTTGATACTGAAACGACCGGACTCGGCGGCGGGGCCGGCAATATGATCTTTTTGCTCGGTCATGCGAGGGTATATGAAGACCGTGTCACAGTCAAACAGCATCTGCTCCCCAAGCCGGGAAACGAGGCGGCTCTTTACCAAAGCTTTTTAAGTGAGGTTGACATTACGTCCCTTGTTACGTATAACGGCAAAGCCTTTGATTGGCCTCAGGTCAAAACAAGACACACATTGCTTCGGGACAGGCTTCCGAAACTTCCTGAATTCGGCCACTTTGATCTTCTGCACGGGGCGAGACGGCTTTGGAAACATAAACTGGAGCGTGTATCGCTTTCAGCGGTTGAAAATGAAGAGCTTGCCTTTAAAAGAGATGAAGACACGCCCGGGTATTTGGCGCCGATGCTGTATTTCCAATTTTTAAAGGCGGAAGATCCCGATCTTTTAAAGGGAGTGCTCCTGCATAATGAACAAGACGTGCTCTCCCTTATTGCTCTTTACATCCATATGTCAAAAAAGATTTTTGCTTCCGCTGATCAGACGTCAGAACATCAGGAAGCCTACGCCATGGCGAAGTGGTTTATCGCCCATAAAGAAACCGATCGGGCTGTTTCACAGCTGGAAGCGCTGCGAGGCAAAGCCTTTGAAGATTCGGATCGGGCCCTTTTTGACTTAGCGATGCTTTATAAAAAACAAAACCGCAGGCAAGACGCAGTGCCCCTTTGGGAGGAACTGACGGGCTCTGATCTTCACATATGCAGACATCAATCAGCGGTTGAGCTGGCGATCTATTTTGAGCATCATGCAAAAGATTTCAAAAAAGCTCTGCAGGCCGCGCAGCTGGCCGCAAAAGACGGGGAAATATCGGAAAAAGAAGCCGAGAAACTCCATGTGAGAATTGCTCGGCTGAAGAGGAAATATTCCTCTTGAAATATTGCCCGGGAAAGCGCAAAAGCCGAGCTGTTTCGCCAAAAATATTTTTTTCTGAATCAGCATCGATTTTGTTGTAGAATGGTGCCGCATCCTGTAAAATAGCGTTAGTTATTTATAGGGGAGAGTTGGTATGTATAAAGGTGTTTTTTACTTGTTCTTTGTCGTGGTTTTTTTGATTGCGTTTGTATTTTCGAATTTTAAAGACAGTCTGCTGATGCACTTCTAAATTGGGTGATTGAATTAGAACATGCACCCGCTTATCTTCATAACCTAACAGTGTAATAAAAGTTAATGGAGAGGGGATTTAGCATGTTTCATCATCATCATCATTGCTGCAGACCAAACGTAATGCCGCCGATTGTTCATCCGACTAATTGCTGTGAACACCATTGTTTTACTAACACGGTTGTGCCGCATATTCATCCGCAACATACAACTAACGTAAATCACCACAACTTTGAGCACGTTCATTACTTTCCGCACACTTTTTCAAATGTTGACCCGACAACTCACCAGCATTTTCAGTGCGGAAGCCCTTGCTGCGATCATTAGTATTGAACGTTTAAGCATGGTCGGTAAGGATATCAGCAAATCAAAATGGGGCCCGATGGGAGCCCCATTTTTTAAAGCAGGTGATCAATTGAAAGTATTAGCCGTAACGGGGTACAAGCCGTTTGAACTCGGTATCTTTAAACATGATGACCGGGCGCTCGTTTATATAAAAAAGGCGATAGAAGCCAGACTCAGAAGCTTTCTTGACGAAGGCTTGGAATGGATTCTCATATCGGGACAGCTGGGGACGGAACTATGGGCGGCAGAAACGGCGTACGATCTCAGGGAAGAGTATCCGGAATTAAAGGTTGCTGTAATCACGCCGTTCTACGGCCAGGAAGAAAAGTGGAAGGAACCGAATAAAGAAATGTATGAATCTGTGCTTGCACAGGCAGATTATGAGGAGAGCCTGACGCATCGGCCATATGAAAGCCCGCTTCAATTCCGGCAGAAAAACGCGTTTTTTATTGAAAAGTCAGATGCGCTTTTGCTTTTATATGATCCTGAAATGGAAGGATCGCCGAAATATATGCTGCAGCAGGCGGAAAAACGCCGTGAAAAAGACGGTTATCCGATTTATTCGATTACGATGGACGATCTCCGGGCTGCCGTTGAAGAAGAAGACTTCTTTACATAACATGTCAGAGAACATTTGACAACGGGACGTGTTTCTGAATAAAATATAACATGATGATTCACGATACGAGGTGAAAAAGATGCTTGCTGATAAAGTAAAGCTTTCTGCGAAAGACATTTTGGAAAAAGAATTTAAAACAGGCGTTAGAGGTTACAGACAAGAAGACGTTGACAAATTTTTAGATATGATTATTAAGGATTATGAAACCTTCCATCAAGAAATTGAAGAACTTCAGCAGGAAAATCTGCAGCTGAAAAAACAGCTTGAAGAAGCAAGCAAAAAACAGCCGGTGCAGTCGAATACGACCAACTTTGACATTCTGAAAAGGCTGTCCAACCTTGAGAAACATGTATTCGGCAGCAAGCTTTACGACGAATAAGACAGATGCACTTGTCAAATGAGACAAGTTGCTTTATAATGAACAAGTGTTCTTAACGTTCGGGTAATCGCTGCAGATCTTTGAATCTGTAGAGGAAAGTCCATGCTCGCACGGTGCTGAGATGCCCGTAGTGTTCGTGCCTAGCGAAGAAATAAGCTAGGGCAGCCTTGATAGGCTGACGGCAGGAAAAAAGCCTAAGTCTCCGGATATGGCTGAGTATCCTTGAAAGTGCCACAGTGACGAAGTCTCATCAGAAATGTTGAGAGTGGAACGCGGTAAACCCCTCGAGCGAGAAACCCAAATTTTGGTAGGGGAACCTTCTTGAAGGAACTGAACAGATAGAAGGACAGAATGCTTTCTGTAGATAGATGATTGCCGCCCGAGTACGAGGTGATGAGCCGATTGCAGTACGACGGAACAAAACATGGCTTACAGAACGTTAAACATTTATTGATATGACAAATTAGAGCTCTCCTTTAAAGGGGAGCTTTTATCTTGAATGAAACGAAAGCTGAAAAGAGACAGGGTGATACGATGAAGAAGTACACACTAATCGCGACGGCGCCGATGGGAATTGAAGCGATTGTCGCCAAAGAAGTGCGTGATTTAGGGTATGAATGCAAAGTAGACAACGGAAAAGTCATTTTTGAAGGGGACGCGCTTGCGATCTGCCGCGCTAACTTATGGCTGCGGACGGCTGACCGCATCAAAGTACAGGTCGCCGAGTTTCAGGCAAAAACGTTTGATGAGCTGTTTGAAAAAACAAAAGCGATTGACTGGCGCGCATACATTCCGGAAAACGCAAAATTTCCCGTTATCGGAAAGTCCGTGAAATCAGTGCTTGCCAGTGTGCCTGACTGCCAACGGATCGTCAAAAAGGCGATAGCGGAAAAGCTAAAACTGCAATCAAGAAACCAAAATGAATGGATTGAAGAAACGGGTCCCGAGTACAAAGTGGAGATTTCGCTTTTAAAAGATAAAGCCGTCATCACGCTGGATTCATCGGGAACAGGCCTTCATAAACGGGGATACAGGGTTGACCAGGGCGGAGCCCCGATAAAAGAAACGCTCGCTGCCGCTTTAGTTCTGTTAACGAACTGGACGCCTGACCGTCCGTTCGTCGATCCGTTTTGCGGTTCCGGCACGATAGCGATTGAAGCCGCTTTAATCGGGCAAAACATTGCGCCCGGTTTTAATCGTGATTTCGTCTCAGAAGACTGGGAATGGATCGGAAAAGAAGTGTGGGACAAGGCACGTCTTGAAGTAGAAGAAAAGGCGAATTATGATCAGCCGCTGCAAATTTTTGCAAGTGACGTGGATCATCGGATGGTCAACATCGCAAAAGAAAATGCTGAAGAAGCGGGGCTTGGAGACCTGATTGAATGCAAGCAAATGCGGGTGCAGGACTTCACGACGAAACTCGAATTCGGCGTAATCGTCGGAAACCCTCCGTACGGCGAACGGCTCGGCGAAAAAAGGGAAGTCGAGCGGATGTATAAAGAAATGGGCCGGGCATTTGAATCTCTTGATACATGGTCTATCTACATGTTAACGTCAAATGAACAATTTGAAGAGGTTTACGGAAGAAAAGCGACAAAAAAACGCAAGCTCTTTAACGGTTTTATCAAAACGGATTATTATCAGTACTGGGCTAAAGTGCGGCCGCAGCGGAAAAAGCCGCAACAAAGAGAAGACGCCTGAAACAGCGTCTTCTCCGGCATCTTTACATTTATTCTGCCATTACCAGCGGTGCGCTTTTGCATTGCTCCGTAAAATAATGTTGGTCTGGGACATTTCGGTGTGGCCGTTCACCTGTGATTTAGAGCGTTTCGGCCGTGTCCAATTGTGATGAAACAATTCAGAATGCTGATCTAATCGATCTTTATAACTCATGTAACCATCACTCCCGGATAGAATAAATTTGTGAAGATGGATATTCGATCGAATATCTGTTGTAGTTTGTGCAGGTCATGTGCCAATCATTCAGGAAGGCATGTATAGAAAGTGAAGCATCGGCATAGAATGATGATTATTTCTATTTGAGAGGTGATCTATTTTATGCTGAACAGCGAGCACTTCAGTAAGATACAAAAGGCGCTAGCCGCAACTTCTTCCCAGCTGCAGGAAGTTGGAGAGGAGTTCGATCCTTCCGCCATGACTCACGCACAGGAAGATCTTGAAAATGCAGTAAAACATACACATTCAACAGACCATCCCTTTTTATGTTTGCATATCTTTAATCGGAAATGAAAATCAAAAAACTTGGCGCGGCCAAGTTTTTTTGTTGTATTAAGAAGGGTTAAATGATATTATAGATGGTCTGAATGCCGAATAGTTAGGGGTTGGAGTTGGGTGACAACATCACGTTTGCCTTTTGCTTTAACAAAAGAAAAGAATTTTTACGAAGAATTGAACAATTGGATTGGTGACGTGTTTTACGATATCCTTCCCGAAAAAGGCTTTGACCTTCGGGATGAGCAGGTATTTATGGCGTTTCAGCTTGAACGGGCATTTAAAGAAAAAAAGGTCATGTTCGCTGAGGCAGGAGTCGGTACGGGGAAAACGCTGGTGTATCTGCTGTTTGCCATCAGCTATGCCAGATATACGGGGAAACCGGCGATTATTGCATGTGCCGATGAAACGTTAATTGAACAGCTTGTCAAAAAAGAAGGCGACATATCCAAGCTGACAGAACATTTGGATTTACAGATTGATACTCGGCTGTCAAAATCCCACGAGCAGTACCTGTGTCTGAAAAAGCTTGAAAAAACGATGCAGCGTTCTGATGATGAAAAGTGGCTGGACCTTTATGAGTCGCTGCCTTCATTCGTGCACGAGTCACAAGCGATGCAGCGCTTTTATCCGTACGGAGACCGCAAGCAGTACGCTGATCTGACGAATGAAGAGTGGTCAAGCGTAAGCTATGATTCCTTCCAGGATTGTTTAACATGTGATATGAGACATAGATGCGGTTTAACACTTTCAAGAGATCATTACAGAAAATCAACGGACCTGATCGTTTGCTCCCATGATTTTTACATGGAACATGTATGGACGGAAGAATCACGCAAGAGGGAAGGGCAGCTGCCGCTTTTGCCGGATCACAGCGCCGTCGTGTTTGACGAAGGGCACCTTCTGGAATTCGCCGCGCAAAAAGCGTTAACCTATCGCGTGAAGCAATCGACGCTTGAGCTGTTTTTAGAGCGCCTGCTTCAAAATGACATCAGAGAAGAATTTGCCGAACTGATTGAAGATTCCCTTGCTGCAAACGATGAGTTTTTCTACGTGCTTTCAGAGGAATCGAAGGAAATCGCCGGTTCTCACCGATTGGACATCCAAAACGACCAGCGCGTGAAGCGTGCGGCTGATGAACTGTGCCGTCTGCTCGATAAAATCGGCGAAGCGCTGGTATTTGAATCGGAAATGTATACGATCGATAAGTACGAGCTGTCAGTCGTAGAAGAATACGTCGAACAAATGACATATTCACTTTCACTGTATCAAAAGGACGCCATCAGCTGGCTTGAAACGCAGGATACGGACTCAACATTTGTCGTTATGCCGAGAACTGTAGCCGAAGTGCTTGGAGAAAAGGTCTTCTCTAAAAAGATCCCTTATATTTTCTCATCAGCCACTCTTTCTGAGGGCGGTTCATTTGATTATATTGCAGACAGTCTCGGAATCCGCGATCCTTTATCCTTTACTGTTGAGTCACCGTACGATTACGAGGAGCAAATGTCTGTTTCTCTTCACGGTGATATGACGTCTGAGCAGAAAACAGTCCGAACGATTGATACGATTAAGGAGAATGAAGGCCGAACCCTCGTTCTTTTCCCTTCCTTTGAAGACATGAAGGAATTTAAAGAACAGGCTGCCGCATGGGAGCTGCCGTATCCGATATATTACGAAGGTGACGAAGAGATCAGTAATCTGGTCGAAAAATTCCAGCGGGATGAAAAATCCGTGCTTTGTTCCGTCCACTTATGGGAAGGTCTTGACATTCCGGGTGACTCGCTTCGAAATGTGACCATTTGGGCATTGCCGTATCCGCCTCATGATCCTGTGTTTACCGCGAAGCGGAACGGAGCGAAAAAAGATCCGTTTGAGGAAGTTGATCTGCCGTACATGCTGCTGAGAGTCCGGCAGGGAATCGGCCGCCTGATCCGCTCCAATCAGGACAGCGGAACCATATCTATTTATGCGGGCGGAGAAAGTGAACGGGTCTTGTCCGAGATCAAAAAGGTCTTGCCTGTTACACCAAAAATCGTATAAAAACAAATGCTGCAGGATTTTTATCCTGCGGCTTTTTTAAATTCTGGAAAACCAACAAGTTGACTTTATCACAGCGTTCCATTAGCCTGTAATTGATAGTGAAAAGGGAGGGAACCGATATGGATATACATACATATGAAAAAGAGTTTTTTGATCTGTTAAAAAGAGTATCCCATTATGAAGAAGCCATTGCGCTTATGCATTGGGACTCAAGAACGGGAGCCCCGAAAAAAGGCTCCGATGACCGTGCGGAAAGCATCGGACAGCTGTCGGCTGACGTTTTTCAAATCCAGACATCCGACCGGATGAAAGAGCTGATTGACATCCTTCTCGCGCATGCAAAGGAGCTCTCTGAAGATACAGTGAAAGCGGCGGAACTGGCAAAAAAAGATTATGACCATAATAAAAAAATTCCTGAAGAAGAGTATAAAGAATATGTCATTTTGACATCAAAAGCTGAAACGGCTTGGGAGGAAGCAAGGGCGGCCTCCGATTTCTCCATGTTTGCTCCTTATCTTGAGAAGCTGATTGATTTTAATAAGCGGTTTATATCTTATTGGGGCTATGAGGATCATCCGTACAACGCATTGCTCGATATTTTCGAACCGGGTGTTACGGTAAAGGTGCTGGATCAGCTGTTTTCTGAATTGAAGGAAGCGATCATTCCCTTAGTCAAAAAAGTGACGGCATCCGGCAATAAACCGGACACCGCCTTTATCACAAAAACGTTTCCGAAAGAAAAACAAAGAGATCTCTCCTTGTACTTCTTAAAAGAGCTCGGGTATGAGTTTGACGGCGGCCGCCTGGATGAGACGGTGCATCCGTTTATGACGACAATCAACCGCGGCGATGTGCGGGTGACGACCAGATATGACGAAAACGATTTCCGTACCGCGATTTTCGGAACGATTCATGAATGCGGGCATGCAATCTACGAGCAGAATATTGACGAAGCGCTGAGCGGGACAAATTTATCTGACGGTGCATCCATGGGAATTCATGAATCCCAATCGTTATTTTATGAAAATTTTATCGGCAGAAATCAACATTTCTGGACCGCATATTATGAAAAAATGATTGAGGCTTCGCCTGATCAATTTCAAGATGTAAAAAGAGAGGATTTTGTACGCGCCGTCAACGAGGCGAAACCGTCCTTTATCCGAATTGAAGCGGATGAGCTGACATACCCGCTTCACATTATTATCCGTTATGAAATTGAAAAAGCGATTTTCAGTAATGAAGTGTCAGTGGAGGAACTGCCTGCATTGTGGAATCAAAAATATCATGATTATTTAGGTATTACGCCGCCGTCTGATGCAAAAGGTATTTTGCAGGACGTTCATTGGGCTGGCGGAGATTTCGGTTATTTCCCTTCCTATGCGCTCGGATATATGTATGCGGCTCAGCTGAAGAATACCATGCTTGACGATTTGCCTGAATTTGATCAATTAATCGAACGGGGCGATTTTGAGCCGATCAAACAATGGCTGACAGAAAAGGTTCATCAGCACGGAAGACGCAAACTGCCGCTTGACATTATTAAAGATGCAACGGGAGAAGAGCTGAACGTTCAATACCTCATTGAGTATCTTGTCGGCAAATATTCGAATTTATTTCTATAAACGAAACACCCGGTGTATACCGGGTGTTTTTCTAAACCGAAAAGACGAATAATAGAGATTAATTGTTCGAAAAAAGTTCGTGATTATTAAAATTTCTCTATGCAAAATAAGCGGGTCTTGTTATAATTTGATTAATATCATACGAACACTCATATAATCGCGTGGATATGGCACGCAAGTTTCTACCGGTCACCGTAAATGTCCGACTATGAGTGAGCAATGGAACGGCTTTTATTCGGCCGTTACGTGTAGACATTCGGCATTGCTTGCTCTTTTTATTGAGAGCGGGCAATGCTTTTTTATTTTCTATAAGCGGGGGTAATCATTGTGGAAGCATTAAAACGAAAAATAGAAGAAGACGGAATCGTTCTTTCTGACCAAGTGCTGAAAGTTGATTCTTTTTTAAACCATCAAATTGATCCGGTTCTTATGCAGCAGATCGGCCGTGAATTTGCACGCCGTTTTGAAAAAGACGGTATCACAAAAATCGTCACAATTGAATCTTCGGGCATTGCGCCTGCGGTGATGGCCGGCCTTGAACTCGGCGTTCCCGTCATTTTTGCGAGAAAAAGGAAGTCTCTCACGTTAACGGATGATCTGCTGACGGCGTCCGTTTATTCTTTTACGAAAAAAACAGAAAGTCAGATTGCCGTCTCAGGCAGTCATCTTTCTAAAGATGACCGCGTGTTAATCATTGACGACTTTTTAGCGAACGGACAGGCGGCAGAAGGGCTTTTATCCATCGTAAAACAAGCGGGCGCAGCGGTTTGCGGGATCGGCATTGTCATTGAAAAGTCGTTTCAGCCGGGAAGAGACGGGCTTGTGAAAAAAGGATGCCGTGTCGAATCACTGGCGAGAATTCAATCGCTTAAAGACGGAAAAGTGACATTTGTACAGGAGGTCCGTTCATGAAAAACAGCTATGCCAAAACTCTTTCCCTCGGTATCCAGCATGTCCTTGCCATGTATGCCGGCGCCGTTGTCGTTCCCTTAATTGTAGGAGCGGCGCTGGGACTGAATGCAGAACAGCTGACATATCTCGTTTCAATTGACATTTTTATGTGCGGGGCGGCTACGCTGCTTCAAGTATGGAGGAATAAATGTTTCGGCATCGGCCTGCCCGTTGTGCTCGGCTGTACGTTTACCGCGGTGGCGCCGATTATTTCCATCGGCAAGGAATACGGGATTTCTGCCATTTACGGAAGCATTTTGGCATCGGGTCTGCTTGTCATTCTGCTGTCTTTTTTCTTCGGCAAGCTTGTCGCCTTTTTTCCGCCCGTTGTAACCGGATCTGTCGTAAGAATTATTGATTGAGTACGACGCAAACCTAGTTATAGTAGACCTTGATATTCAAATTCTTCGTACCATCTCCCAAATCCTCGACCGTATAGGTTACATGACTAATGAGCATCTTTAGTATTAGGTTTATCTCAGAGTTAGACATCCCGTCAGTAGACTCAATCATCTCCTGCACTTTATGATGACTCCATTTTTCTTTTTTAGTCTCAGCGCTAAGAGCATTTTGAAACTCAGTAGATGCAATTAATTCTGCTAAGTCATTTTCAGCTTTTTGAAGTGTTTCTTGTGAAATTTTCAGCTTTTCTTTGTATTCTGTTTTACTGATGTCCCCATCTAAGTACATTTCTTTTATGCGTTCTATTCTTCCTTTTGCCTTTTTAACAGCTTTTTCTCTTAAATCAATAAGTTGAGTTGTGTAGGAGTCGTCGTTAACATCTTGCTCAGTAGGGGAGAAGAGAGCCTCATTGTATTTTTTTATTTCCTTCATAATTGACTGGAACAATACCTCTTCGTGAATTCCTTTTGTTTGTTCACATTCTTTTGTTCTTTCAGCAGATTTTCGTAAACACTTTCTAACGTGTTTTTTTCTTCCTTTGGGTTGTTCTATAGCTTGAGCTTTATGACAATAAGGACATCTGACAATGCCAGAAAGCCTGTGGGTATTCATATTTAGACGTCTACCAGCCAATTTATATGTTCTAAGTTTTTCTATTCTATTCAGGATTAGTGCATGCTCTTCATCAGTTTTCATGGTTTCATGATGACCTTTTGCAATTAATACTTCATCTAAATTTTTATTTTGAACAATACTGTTGTTGCTTTTGCTTTTCTTGTATTTGCCAAACCATACATAACCCCTATGAAAATCATTGGAGAGAATCTCAGAAACAACTTCTCCGTACCAAATAGAACGGCCGGATGGGGAAGGGACTTTCAGTTCGTTTAACATCTCAGCAATTACTGTACAAGAATGTTCCTCTTCTAAGAACCATTTAATCATCATTCTATATATTTTTTTCTTTTCCTCAACAACTACTGCAGCTTTGAGATTCTTGTCCCACTTATAACCGTATGGAACTGACCCTGAATGCAGTCTGCCTTCTCTTGTGGCATTTTTCTTTCCATTAATCGTTCTCCGTTTTATTGCTCTATATTCACTTCGAGCAATAATTGATTCAAACTCAGAAAGCATTTCGTCGCCTTCGATTGATAAATCATATATTTTTTTGGGTGTAATAAACAATGTCCCACTTTGCTTAAATGCTTCAAGTATCCGTCCGGAATCAATTTGTGACCCTCTAGAGAGTCTGTCCATTGCTACAGCACAAACTGCGTCAAACTCGCCATTTTCAATTCTGGGCAACAACATTGAGAACATTGGTCGTTCATCAATAGTCTCACCTGAGACAACTTCCTCAAACCACTGAACATTTTTAAAGTTCTCTCTTTTTATGAGATATTCTAGCTCATTTCTATGTTTGGCGAGCGTATCTTCTGAATCTCTGTCTTCTCTGGATTTTCTTGAGTAAACTGCTATTTTTGAATTTTCGTGTAACGCCAAGTATTTCATCCTTTCTTCTTATTGTAAGTGTAGTTAGATTATATCATGTGCATTGGAATTTCTTTATAAAATCCTCATTTTAACGAAACATTTTAGATCAGCTTGCTTATTAATCTAATTTAAAGTATCCTAATTGATGTATCATAGGGGTTTAATCAGCCACTATAGACCACAGAGTCCCTCACAGCGCTCTGTGGTTTTTTATTTAGACAGAATATACCCAAATAAAAAAGAAGCCTCAGAGGGCTTCAAAATGGATTAATTCTTCTCACATGCAAAGTTGTCATTATCCCGATCCATCTTAGATGTATAAGCAGGATGAGTGCTTGGTACTCCATGCGGATATTTCTTTCTCAGCTCTGTGCAGTTTGCAAAGTGTTCTGTTCCTCCAGCAGAAGGGGAGGCTTGTACAGAGTTAGAAGAGCTGCTTGATGCTGAACTGCTTGAATGTGAACTGTTTGAGCTCGATTTATGTGTCTCGGATTGGTGTGTTGTAACGGACTTTTGAGCCGGCTTAGATACACTTACTGATTTCTTCGGTTTCGTTGCGCAGCCATTAAATCCTTTATCAGTTGCATAGCCATTCTTACTCCAAATCTTCAAGTCTTTATCTTTAGCAACCTGTTCATCTTTCTTATACGTGTCTAAATACTTCGTGTTTGGCTTATATACATAAGCTACTCGAGCTAATCCTTCTTTAAGCAGTGTTTCTTGTACTGATTTGCCATCCACATAAACGTAAGCCAGCATTCTGCCATACTTGTCTGTACGATCTCCTTTATCAAACTCCAGTTGAAGCTTGCCGTTGTTGACTAGCTGTTTGTTTCTTGCTGAAGCATCCTCACCATATGGTTGTACGCAAGAGTTTGGCTTTTTAGTTTCAGGAGTGTCAACCAGCAAATAACGAACTGTTTTGATTTCGCCTTTATAGTTAACTTTAATTGTGTCTCCGTCAACTGTTCTGTTAAGCGTTACATCGACCAGCTTTTTCTTATTTTCAGATGTCTTTTTATCCGACGAATCCTTCTTTGTAGCATTTTCGGCTTTTTCATTCTTGTCATTATTGCTTTTGTCGTTTGCTTGGGTGTCTGCCTTTGTCTCTTTTGCATTCTTTTCTTCTTGCTGCGTTGTTTTAGCTTTATCTGAATCTGTTTTATCTGTAGAAGCAGAATCAGACCCACACGCAGCCAAAGAAAAGCTTAGAGATAATGCGGCAATACCTAACAACCATTTCTTCATTGTAATTCCCCCAAATTTGTTTGTTATGTCTCTATATCGGACAAACCTTCCTAATTATAAGTATAAAACCAAAGATTGTAAATTCGATTTTGTCATTTTAAAACACTCAAATAAAGTTGTGTGGTAAAATTTAGTGGTCTAAACCTTAGAGGAGGGAAAGTTATATGGAAGAAGGGAAGTTAATTCAAATGACTCTTAATGGAATAAAGGAAGCTGTTTCTAAATACGGAACATTCCCTATGTTTCATCATGGAGGATATGTCATGGAAGATGCTACTTTTCATTTCAAAGATCCTGCTAGTCCTCAAGAAATTAGCGATATAGAACAGAAGCTAGGTGTTACCTTCCCTAATGACTATAAAGAGTTTTTGTTACAGCACAATGGGATGGAAATGTTTGATGGGATTGAAATACTTAGCTTAGAGGGAATCATTGAATATAATGAGGTTCAAGATTTCCCAGAGGGATACGTTTTAATTGGATATCATTTTGATGGAAGATATGTCATAGACACAAACAAATCAAAAAATGGATTAGGTTATATGCTATATCTAGACTCAATTGATGATATTGAAGATGCGATTAACTTAGATTCGAATTTTGAAATATGGTTTGATATGTTAGTGTCTTCTAATGGAACGAAATATTGGGAAGTGAATCCGAATATCCGAGAGTATTATAAACTGGTTTCAGAATAAAAAGACTCCGCATAGGAGTCTTCATCTACACATTCATCTACAATTTTACTTCTTTTTTGTATAAGAAGCCCACCATGGATTTACTTCTTTCCTGTGAAAATTCACATCGATAGGAATTAAATTGCTTGTCTGATTTCCTCCACCGTACTCTCTAGGTAGTTGATGATGAATCTCAAATTTTACCCAAGTTTTTTTGCCGTATTTTTTATCATACCAGTTCCTATATGCTTTGCGTTCTGTAGTTCCCCATTTTACTCTTTTATCGCTAGGCACCCATTTAATAAATGCATTAGGTGGAGCTAATATATTTAATCCTGATTGCTTATCTGTGTAATTGGAGGGGAAAAACATTCCCTTCATATTCGTTAGGTATAATCCTTCAGTCCAGGATATCGTTCTAACAGTTGGTTTTTTCCCTGCCCAAGTAGCAATTGCGCCGCCAGTATACTTCCAAAATGTTGTTTTGTTTACATTAATAAATTGATGAACTTCCGATCCCTTTTTTACTTGAGTCCCTACAAAGGTCTTTCTAATAGTATGGGGGCAAGTAAACTGTTTGTTATAATAGCCACTCTTGCATAAACCCTGATGTACTTCTGCTGACGCAGGAGGAATTCCTACTATTTTTGAAATTTCAACTCCGTGCATCACTTTATTAACTTTTCCACCTAAAAAAGTGTGACTGAAATAGATAATACTTTTTGCTTTTTTCTCAACAGTTTTCCGTTGGTTTTCAGAGGTGACTTGTCCAGATGATGTCTGATTACCATCTTTGTCATAAGCTATATAAGTTTGGTATGAACTTTCAACATCCATTCCTTGTTCCTTAGCGATTTTTTGTAGCTTACTTTCTGATCCGGCTAATTCTCTTTTAGATGAATCGGTGTTTTGCGGTTTTTCATTTACTGTTGAGATACGTTTGTTAAGGTCAATGCCAGTTGCATTATTGTCAGTGATTTCTTTGTTTGCCGTTGCCTTTACATCATGGAGGGGATAGCAAGAGAATAATAAAGAGAGAGCTATTACAACTAACCAAATGCTTTTTGACACATACTTCATAATGGTTTTACACTCCTTTTTCTTCTGTTTAAACCTGTTATGAGTATCTAGGATGTAAATAAATAATATATTTTACAATTAATAACTCCTTTCGTGAGGATAGTATCACCTTTTCCATTTTTTATCAACTTAATTAAGCCTATTTTAAGATTTTGTTAAAGTTCAAATCTCCTAAGAAAGAGACCTTCAACAAAAGGAAGAAGCTCTCCTTACATGTAATTTAATGTGGTAAAATTTAGATAAGATTAAGTGGGAAGGAGACAGATATGAAAGTATTTGAAGCATCCTCGTTAATCTCAGCAGCGGAGAAACGAGCAAAAGAATATGATCAGGTCAGGGAACAATTTATCAATCTCAGAAAAGCATTTCAGGGAATGGCTGATCTAGATGACAGTGAGTTTTCGGGCAAAGGTGCTGATAACATCAAAGCATTCTTTCAAGATCACGCTAGTGTAACAGACAGCTGGCTTGATCTGATCGATATGAAAATTGCGTTTCTAAACAGTATCTCAGGAAAAGTAGCTGATGCAGGATTAGTCAATTCGTTTGTGGAAGAGTCATTTTTAGAACATGAGTTGATTCATGCGAATAATAAATCAAAAGCCATCATGCAAGAGCAGCGGAATGAAATGAGGGATATTCTTAATGAGATAAGCGATATTGTTTATCTTGATGTTTTCTCGACAGAGGATGTCGATCAAAAGCTGGATTCAGCAGACAAGAAACGGGACAATACCATACACAAGCTCGGAAAGCTCGATCATGATCTAACGAAGGAATATGCAGAAACCGAGGCAAATGAACATTTCATTCAGGCTGACTTTCAGCAACTCCAAAATGCCACGGGCAAGGGGAAAGATGCAACACCACTTCACTATAACGCCAAGGCGTACCGTGAAAGCGACATACATAAGAAAAAAGGCGAGATTGCAAGACATTCGGATGCTTATTTGACGATTAAAAAGGAAGAGGCGAAAGAGCGGGAAATCAAGGATCTGAAGAAAAAGCTGGCTGATGGTGTAACCGACCCGGATGAGTATTTGGAAATCGCGAAGAAAATCGGTTATGAAAACCTTGAACCTTCCCAACAGCAATATGTCATTCAGCTTGAACAAGCAAAACAGATGGAAGAAGCCGGAGAAGTGACTTGGGATATTTTAAAAGGTGTAGGCATAGGGGCATATGATATTGTTAAGGATACGGTAGTTGGTGCCAAAGACTTGGCAGTTGGTACTTGGGAATTTTCACAGCTTTCTGATGAGCAGAAGCTATTAAAAATAACTGGCGCCATAATTCAAACACCATCTTATGCTAAAATTATATGGAAAGATCTATCCGATTCATGGAATGATAAAATGGTCAATGGTGATGCCTATTCAAGAGCACACTTTATTACTTATGCTGTGGGAAGCCTTGTTGGATTAAAAGGTGGAGGCTCTATTCTTAAAGGGTCAAGTAAGATAGCGGCAACTGGAGCAACCAAGGTTGATAATGTCTTAGGGGCTGGAGAAAAAGCAGTTACTAAAAGCATAAAGACTGTGATTGATAAAGGGAAAGCCTTCAGTAATTCTTTTTCATTAAATAATAACCAATTAGCATATGCAGGTATCCTTCAGGATATAGAAAACACTCATAATGTTAAAAACACATCAATATTAAAAGAAGCGATAGACGAGAAGAACAGTGTGCTATATAAATCGGCTGGTAGCGATGACTTTATAGGAACACTAAAAGGTGAACAGGTTCTTTTAAAAGATGTTAAAGTTAAGAAAATTAGCTATACAAAGAGAAGCCCAGAAGAAACAGCAATACTTAGAAGAAAGTTCAACAGTTCTATTAAAAAACAATTTTTAAAAGGTCTATCAAATGATCCTAATAAAGTTAAGAAACTTAAGAAGGCCGGCTTAACAGATAAGGATATTGCCCGAATGAAGGATGGGTTAAATCCAAAAGGATATCAAGTTCACCATAAGCTTCCTCTAGATGACGGTGGAACAAACGACTTGGATAACTTGATTCTGATCAAAAATGACCCTTATCATAAAGCAATAACTAATGAGCAAAACTCGTTAACAAAAGGTTTGACACCGGGGCAAACAAAGAAGATTAATTGGCCTATTCCTAATGGTGAGATATATCCAAGCGAGAAATAAGGGGGCAGTTTTATGTGGGTAAATTTATTAGAGGAAATTCGAAAAACTGAAGCAAAGTATGGAGATGAATTAAATTCTCCTGTTACAGATCAAGAAATAAGAAATTTTGAAGAAGCAGTATTAGGTAAGTTCCCTGTAAATGAGCTTCCTTCTGGATATAAAAAATTCCTTCGAACTGTGAATGGATTAGATTTTAATGGCTTGGTAATCTATGGATTGGATCAGGAATTACTGAGAGAAGAAAATGATGAAGAAGTTTATGGTTTTTTTGAAACAAATGAACAGTGGCACGAAAATGATGAGCAGAAAAAATATCTGTTTTTTGGTGACTCAGATACAGCTTGGTATTGTTTAGATGTAATTGAGAATGCATACTTAGAGCTTGATAAACCCTCTGGAACGCTGATGAACAAATTTAATGATTTTAACGCCATGCTAGCTGATGCATTGAAATTTAGCTTAGACAATTAAATAAAAGTAATACAAAGGTGTGGATATGAGTATTGATATGTTAATCAAAAAGATTGCTTCTACATCAGACTGCCGGCTGTTTGAAGTTGACGGTCTCCCGACAATAGACGAGAAGCATCAACTACCAAGAGATGTTAGTGAATTTTATGAGCAATGCGGTGGAGCAGTTTTATATGAAAATGCGGATTATCCAATATATATAGTACGACCAACTGAGTTTAAATTGGCTAATCCCGTTATTGTTGGGGAACTTTGTGAAGAAGACATTTCCTCCGAGTGGTATATTGTTTGTACGGATGGAAAAGGAGAATATCTAACAATTGATTTAAATGAAGATCGTAAAGGTAAGTGTTACGACAGCTTTTTTGATCGACATGGAATTGTTGGTGAAACACAGGTAATAGCCACTTCATTTACTGATTTAATACAGCGACTGCTTGAGAATAAGGGTGAGCACTGGTATTGGTTAAGGGATGATTTTAGTACATTGGGCGATGCATATGATGGAGACTGAGCTAAACAATCTATATAAAGAGATTGCAGAAACAATAAATGAAATGATCCCCGAACAATGGGAAAAGTTTTGGTTTTATGCACAAGTTTCGGAAACAGGAGGAGGAACTTATTTTTATTACAATACTCCTGACGAGCCACAAAATTACAAGTATAGCTTAGAAGTACCTTTTATTTTCACAATTGATGAAGATGACTTTACTGAGAAAAAGAGAAAGTTGTTTGATCTGAGTGAGAAGATGCGAGAAGTATTCAAGGAGAACGATCAAGAATTATGGTATTCGTTTACGCTAAGCCTTGAAAGAACAGGTAAATTAAATATCAGTTTTGATTACACTGATTGGTTCAGCACTGATTATAGCTTCAGTGATCAACACATCATATGGAAACATAAGTATCTAGGCGAGGAACCGTCTGATGTGTCTCTAAAAGGGATAATTGAGAAATATAAAGCTGATTATCCTGAAAACCCGATCTAAGTGGGGATTTTGGAATGAGCATACACGATATCACTGAAAAGATGAACAAATTTAATGATTTTAACGCCATGCTGGCTGATGTATTGAAAGTTAGTTTAGACAACTAAACAAAAGTTTTGCAATTGTATGGGATGATGAAAGAGTAAGCATTCGCAATCAAAATAATGGTTTTATCCATAAACAAATTATTGCAAATTATTTCAATGGTTTCACTTAATGTGTTATAATCAGAACTGTAAGATATTTGATCGGTTACAGTGTATTTCTTTCATAAGAAATGCATAAAATAAAAAGACCAGGGTGTTGGTAGCACCCCGGTTCTGTACAAAAAGCTACCCATCAAAGGGCTTGCTCAGCGGTTATTCGTGATAGACCTGTCCCTTCAGGATTCCAGTCTCAAGGGAGGTCTATTTTTTATTTATATACGTCAACAGGGCAATTATAAACGACCCGAATGCAAGCATTAACATTAATGCCTGAAATGTTGACATAAGCATCACCCCCTTTCGTAGGGGATGAGCAAGACTCCCTTGAGTGAGCATGCTTTAATGTACAGGAATCATTATACACTAATTCCAAATATATGTCTGTGATTATAGGAAACAGATTACCAAGCTGAATCAGTCAATTGAAAAAATTTGATGATTAAGACAATATCATGTAACCTTTATTGTATAAGTGCATCTAGGCTCTTATAATTTTTATTGAAATTAATTAAGGGAGAATCTGGCGTTGGAATTTACTTTAGCTAAACAGGTTTTAAAGTTTTCATTAACAAGTGGCAAAAGGGCAGAAATAAATGTGCCACCAGTGCTCAATAAACAAGACATTAAGATATTAAAAAGCCAATTAAGTGTTATGGAGATGCAAACAAAAATATCTAATGAAGATATGAAAAGAAAAAGGATTAGAAAAACGAAAATAAGCAGGATATAAAAAAATCGCCAGTCATTTGCGTGATCCGAAAGAAAAGGGACACTTTGTGCCGGAGTTTTTAAGTGTGAAAATAAATTACTATGTCCCCCCTTACAAGCATACATTGTGATATGTAAGGGGGGGATTTTTCTTGCCTAGATACCGGAGAGCTCTTCGCAAGAGAGGGCCTTTGCCTTTTCGGTATGTGCTTCTTCTGTCGTTTTCTTTTTTCATCATATCGACGGTCATCAGCCTCTGGATGATCAACTCCTCAATCAAACCGGTACTGATGAACATAGGAGAAATGGAAACCAAACGGGTGGCGACAGAGGTTATTACGGAATCCATTGAAGAATACATGTCTCACAGCGACAATGTGAAAGATATGGTCGATATGAAAACGGATGAAAACGAAAAAGTCACAACGATGGATTTTAATACACAAATGGTCAACAGCATGAAGGCGAAAGTGACAAAGCAGCTTCAGGCTCATCTGAAGGAAGCGGAGTCGAACAATAAGCAGCACGAAACGGAAAAAGGCGCGAAAACGGCCGATGAAATTATGATTAACATCCCTTTAGGGCAGGTCACGGGAAACAGCATTCTCGGAAATCTGGGGCCGAAAATCCCCGTGCGCTTTAACCTGATCGGCGATGCGTTAACTGATGTGAAAACAAAAATAAAACCCTACGGCATTAACAATGCCCTGATCGATATCAGCATCTTTGTGGAAATTAAAGTAAAGGTCATTATTCCGTTTGCCAGTAAGACATCAGTCGTGACAAATAATATTCCAGTCTCCATTAAAGCGATTCAAGGAGAGGTGCCACAGTTTTATAACGGAAGCGGCGGATCAGGTGTGACGCCTTCCATTCAGCTGCCGAATGAAAAAAAGGAGAAATCCGAACCTGGTAAAGATAAATAAAGACACACAGCTGCCAGAAAGAATGCGGCTGTGTGTTTACTTTTCCTGCGGATTTCTTTTCGCTCCCATGCCTATTGGAGAGAATTCAATGTCTCGACTAGAGCAGACCATAGCATAGGTGATGAATAGACATTTCCAACAATTACATCGAACTATTGTTCTTGTTTATATTGAATAAAGAACATTTGTTCTGTTAATATTAGATCAATAAAGGAGTGATTCAAAATGCTTAGAGATCGAGGGACGATCAAATGGACTTCCATGATGCTTCCAGAACATTTAACGCAACTAAAAAAGGACTTGTTAGATGTTTCAAAAATGGAGAAACCGTCTTTAGATGAACAACAAATTGAGGAGATTGACATCTTGGTTTCTGAAGCAATGGCGCTGAATAAAGAACTGAAGTTCAAGCTCTTTAAAAATGGGATTGTCGAAGATTTAATCGGTACAGTTCAATACCTCAATTACGAACAACACAAATTACACGTAAAAGATCATCACGATCAAACCGTATACATCACCATGAATGACATCATAGGAGTTGCTTACAATGATTGATTACTCACAGTTTCCACGTAAAAATATACTTTGTGTAGATATGAAATCCTTTTATGCTTCAGTTTCAGCTGTAACAATGGGATTGAATCCAATGACATGTTATCTCGCTGTAGTCGGGAATACAGAAAGACAGGGAAGTGTTGTCTTAGCAGCATCTCCTGCACTTAAAAAAGATTATGGAATCAAAACGGGATCCAGGTTATTTGAGATTCCAGATGATCCAAGAATTCACATAGTAAATCCGCAAATGAAACTTTTCATCAGAGTTTCAACTGAGATCACTAAATTGTTTTACAGGTTCGTTCCTGAAACATGTGTACACACGTACTCAATTGATGAATCTTTTTTAGATGCAGGAAAAGAAAATCCAGAAGTCATGGCCGAAGCGATTCAGAACTGTATGAAGAGAGAATTTGGCTTAGTTTGTACTGTAGGTATTGGTGACAATATGCTGCTGAGTAAGTTAGCTCTTGATTTAGAGAGCAAGAAAACCAAGACTGGGATTGCACGGTGGAGATATGAAGATGTTCCGAAAAAACTTTGGCGTGTTCATCCATTATCTGAAATGTGGGGAATAGGAGGGAGGATGGAGAGGAATTTAAACCGGATGGGGATATCAACTGTTGGCCAATTAGCTAAATATCCATTAGAGCTGCTTGAAAAACGATTCGGCATCATGGGCAATCAGCTTTATTATCATGCTCATGGAATCGACCTTTCTGAAATTGGAGCTCCTTTGATGCAGGGGCAAATTAGCTACGGGAAAAGTCAGATCTTACTTAGAGACTATACGAAGAAAGAGGATATCAAGGCAGTCCTTTTGGAGATATGTGAAGAGGTTGCTCGAAGGGCACGGACACATAATAAAGTGGGGCGTACAATCAGCTTGGGAATCGGTTACAGTAAAGATGAGTTCGGCGGTGGTTTTCACAGAGCTAAAACGATTGATTTACCTACAAATATCACAATGGATATTTATCGATATTGCTTGATGTTGTTTGATAAGTTCTATACAGGCAAAACGGTGCGAAGTGTTTCAGTTACCTTATCCAATATTGAAGATGATGTAAATCAACAATTAAGTCTGTTTGAAAAAGATAATGAGAAAAGAAGAAAGCTTGGATTTGTTATGGACGGGATAAGAAACAAATACGGATCTAAAGCGATCTTACGAGCTGTTTCATATACACCTGGTGGAACAGCTTTGTATAGAGCAGGTTTGACGGGTGGACATAAATCATGAGAACAGAGAGTAGCTCCCTCTGTTCTCCTTACAAAGTCATTAGTTTTTTACGTTTCGGCTCTTTCAGCAACCTTGAACGTATCATTTTGTTGTTGGAGATAGGAAGCACCCACTGTTCCGGCAACGCCGAATAATAGAACTGCACAGATAAATAGTTTAGTTTTCATATTGCTTCTCCCCTTTTGATTTGTCTTCTTGCTTCATTTGCCAAACGATAAAATTCAACTGCACCCCAAGCATCCTGTTTTCCAGTGAGAAAATCTGCTACAGAGACACCATAGCTTTCCATGTCAGGGTATATACTTCTTTCTTTGAAGAACTCGAATGTTTTCCTAACTAAGTCTAAATCATAGTTCAAGAAAAGTCCTTTAACCATTTTTAACTTTTCAAGCACCATTTCATTGTTATGCCGTTCAGCCAACTGTTTGGCCTGTTCATAAAATTTTTTTGCGTTTTCAATGTCATTTTGCCTTCCCTTTAAGAAGGAGATAACAAATAATGTTTTAGCAGCGTAATCATGATTTTCCGGCTCAATGATTTGAAGTGACTTATTAAAGTGAAAAAATGCTTTATCAAGTTCTTCCATTTGATTATAACATAATCCAATATTAAACAGTGCTGAACGCATCAAATGCCCACGATTCTTTTCACTTTTGTTTAGCTCTACTGCTTCCTGATACGCTTTGTATGCTTGCTTTAAAGCTTCATCAAACTTCATACTGTCCAATAAATTACCAAATATGACGAATTGACAGCGTACCTTTTGTACCCCGTATGTAGGGTTACCGTCAATAACAGGTTGCTTTTTAAATATATCGTAAGCCCTCATGGCATAATTCATTGAAAAATAAGTCTGTTTCATGTGGTAATACACTTCTGATAATTTAAAATAAAATTCAGCTTTTTCAACTTCAATATCTTCGCTCTCGATTGAATCCAAATATCTCTCAGCTTGTCTATAGTGATTAAGGGAGAATGCCAACTCCTTTTGTCTAAAATAGAACATGCCCATGAAAAAATAATAGTAATATTCGAGCATTCCTGTTAAGTTTTCATGGCCTTCATATGCTTTTAACTCACCATAATTTTTCTCAATGTCTTTTATAGCGTTAGGATACATATATGCCAACATTAACTTATGTCTAAACTCAAGCAGGGAGTAGTATAGTAAAACATCTTGATTTTCTTCCATAATTTTTATTTCCTGCATAACTTCTTTCCGCATTTCTTCTGCTCTACCGACCCAATTCTTTTTAATAGCCACATACCAATGATTCATCTTTGTTGCTACTAAATCATAAGGAATGACCTTTTCACTCTTCAAGTCCTAAACCCCTTTCATATCCATTTTATTATATAGTTGCATTAGAGGAAAGAAATGTAAAGGGGATTTGAGTGAAAATTAAAAACAAATCAATAATTCGATTTTGAACGAAACGAAAAAAATACCCTCCTCGTTAGAGAAGGGTACGTGATCAGTTTGCTGTTGCTTTCAGTGAGGCAAGCCACTCATCTAATGTTCCTGAGAAACCTTGTTGAACAGCTAATTCATATGCTGATTTTCCATCTTTACCGGCAGCGCCAGTAGCACCTTTAACCCCGGTTGCACCTGTAGCTCCAGTATCGCCTTTTTCACCTTTTAATGAAGCTAACCATTCCTCTACAGTTCCTGAAAAACCATTGTCCACTGCAATATCATAAGCAGACTTCCCAGTGACAATTGAGACATTAACCATCGGATTGAAGAAACTCATTTATGCGCCCCCAAAAAGTTATATGTTATTCCTGACTCAGAAATCTTGAAGCTTGTGATAGGTGAATCATGAGCGTCCATTTGAAAGCCTTGACCAGCTCTTAAATAGATAGGATCACCACCATTGATTGATACGTGACATTCCTGATCATTCGAAAAGCTGAATTTATAGAAAGAATATTTAATCGTCCAGGTTGCAGGTGGGGAAGGGATAACTTCATGGTTAGATTCTGATTTCTCAAGCATGGGACTCCCGATATATCCAGATCCTATTTGCATAATCAACAATCATTCCTTTCTTATTAAAAATGAAAAAAAGGGGAGATAAACTCCCCAAATTATTTTGGTTCTGTGTATTCCATTGCTTGATCGCTGTCTGAGATACCTGTAGTGGTCGGATCTACTACAATCCCCATTGCAGTTAAAAATGTAAGCAAAGCATTAAATTTCTCAGTGAGATCATCACTAAACATAGAAATGTCGTATCCAAAAGCTGATGCAATTGCTTGTGCAAACAAAAGAGTTGCAGAGAAGATTGCAACCAGGAATGTTTTCTTTTTAAGTCTTACTTTCCAGTTAATTTTAGTCATGAAATTCGCTCCTGTTCATTTTATTTAAGCCCAAAATGTATGAGTAACCAGGCTGCGACAATAGTCGCAATTACACTGGGCAGTACTTTAAACACAAGGTCTTTAGTAAACTGAGAGGGATCAATTTTGCGAGTAGAATCAGAGCGTTCCAATATTTCAACTCGATTGTCCAGTTTTTCATATGATTTACTCAGGTTTTTTAAACTGTTGCTCATTTCGTTCAGAGTGCTGAACTGTTCTCTTGATTGTGCTTGAGAATCCTTATTAATTTCGACTTGCTGCTCAACAAGCGTAGCAATACGACCAATAACATTTGTTCTTTCTTCAAGAGAGTCAATTTTGTTATCAGTGTGCTTAGCTTTTTCTTCAAGTGCACTTAATCTTGAAATGGTGCTTTGCTCAAAGTTATCCATTTGTCACCAACCTTTGATAAAATAGAAAGGTGACATTACATCACCTCCTAAAATAAAGAGGATAATCATTGATATACCTTGATCAACCATCATCCTCAAAGATTTTTAAATATATTTAGATTTTTGACCCGAACTGTCCAGAGATGTAGCCACGTCTACCTTTGTAGATAACTTCCCAATAACCCTTAGCATTGTTCGAACCTTTCACTGAGCCAGAAATGCAGAGTGTATCGCCCAGCTTCACAGTGCCGAGGTTCTTCGCTTTGTTTTTATCGGGTCTGTCCATAACGATTGCAGCGCTTTTTACACCGACAATTTTAATTTTGCCTACAGATTTGATACCACTGCTTTTAGGCTTAGAAGTGGATTTAGGCTTTGGGGTTGATTGTCCAAGCTCAGCATCACTTTTAATGTATTTCACATTTACGTATCCGCTGTATGTAGCACCTTTGGAGTTTGTATATTTGATATATCCCCAACCGTTTTGAGTTGATCCCTTTTGATATTGGACAGTGGAGCCTTTAGGAAGAGCGAGTACAATAGAGGAGTTTGCATTGCGTTGGGTTCTCACATTAAGACTGTCAGCGATAACTGTGTTTTTAACATAAGAACCATTTGTTTTAACTACTTTTGTTGGCTTTGAAGATGAGGAAGAAGTATTTCCGCCGAGTGCTTTCAATTCAGCAGCAATAGCAGCTTTAACAGCATTCCAACGGCCTTCATCAAGAACTCGATGAGGGCAATACTTTCCAGACCAGTCTTGATGCTTTTTAACTCGATCCACATCCCATCCACGTTCTTTAAGGAGTTGTGCAATAAACTTAATAGCCAACGCTTCAGCTTTTTTATAGCGTTCTCCGCCTGATTTAGAGTAGCAAACTTCTACACCGATAGAAGTCCGGTTTCCTGAATTCACACCTGATCCATCACCTGTATGCCATGCATTACGATTTGTAGGAATCCCTTGAACAACCTCTTTATCATCTACAGCAAAGTGAAAAGAAACTTCATTATTGTTACCGATCATATAACTAACTTCATTTTGCGCTGGTGCGTCGTTGTATGTATTGTGAAAAGTGATGAATGAAGCAGATAATGCATATGGACATTTGATTGAATATTTGTCTGGGGATACTAACATTTGTCTCGCTTGAATAGCCATATTAAACATCTCTCCTAAATTAAATTTGAGCACAAAAAAGAGAGAAGGGGGCAAATCCCAATCTCTCTTTATCTCACATATGCTCTTGTTATCTCTGTTTTTGAATGCTGTAAATTGAATAAAATTTATATTTTAACTAGAACATAACCACCTCCTTTAAAGAGGACACTAAATTAAACTGTGGGTGTTATTAAGCAGACAGCGACACCATATCCTCTTTCCTTTGTATAAGGTGTAGTTATTTTCATTACCGGATAACCTGAAGCATCAGAGGATTTTGATCCTTTTCCGGCTTTAGGTACAATTCTGTCGCCGTTTTGAACTGTTTCATCAATGCGAACGAATATCTGTCCAAACATACCGACAATATTCCATTCAGGACGCTCAGATCGTGGAACATATTCTTCATTGGCGTTGAAGTTGGGGTTTTCTTTTGGTAACCTTCTTATTTCTGTTCTTTGTATACCTTCCGAATCCACAAATGTTACATCCGTATCCTCATAAATAAGACCGCCGAATTCATTTTTGAGGTATCTTCCTTGCCAATTAAATAAAGACTCTCCGAGCACAATACCAGCTGTTTCAGATATAACCCCTAATACCTTGTCACCGAGATTCGCTTTCTTAATTTTGTCCCCATCAAGTGTGACCATATATCCGGTAGGAATTGCTCTTCCATCTGCAGATTCGAAATACTCCGCATAATCAGCAAATGTTGAAGCACCTTTAACCTGACCGGCTAAGGCAACATTTCCTCTCATCGCATCATGTTCTATTTTAATGTTCGAGGTGGAAGGGGTATCTGATGTTCCATATCCCCATATAGTGGTATAACCTTTTCTGTTTATTACAGATTGTGATCCAATAACAACCCTAGAAGATCCTGATCCTTCAATGGAAGAATTATTTGATGCAACAACCAATGAGCGACTTCCTTCAGCTGTTGTTTTAGATCCACCGGAGGAAGCAATAACTGCATTACGTGGCCCTTCTGCTTTAGAACCGCCTGTTGTAGCAATAACGGCAGAAGCGTCACCAGTTGCTTGACCGCCACCTGAAGATGCCATTACGACGCTAGTATTTGTTTTAGCGTAGCCGGAAGTCGTCGCAATCCGTGTACCACCTTTGAAATTATTCGGGATAAATGCGTAGGTTTTCCCGGCAATTTTACTGGGAGTAGCGTATTGTTCACACATCGTAGCATTAATATTGGCCTGGGAGTTAGTACAATAAACGCCAATTGAACCTGATTTGTTTGTTCCCGTCATGTTAACGTTGCTGATATTGACTGAGCCAACTTTACTTCCAACAGCAATACCCACTAGTGCAGATTGATTAATGGTTACATTCGAGATGTTTACATTGTCTGATTTTTGAGCTCCACCGATTACATAGATATCGTTACTTGCTGTTGTAAACCCCGAAACAGTGATGTTGCTTAGGTTGATATTTCTGCTCTTATATTGAGTAGAGATTACTGTAGTATTCTTATAATCATACGTCGGATCACCAATTGCATTGAAGTTTGATACGTTGACATTTCTATAAGCGGAAATGACAAGTGCTCGAGGATTTAAACTTTGGTAAAGGTCACTGAAAATAGGGTGTTGTGCAGTGCAGTTAACGACATTAATGTCAAAAGCACTTGTGGAGATTTTTTCGGAGGCTAGGTGGAAGCCAATATGTCTAAAGTCGAAAGCGCGGATATCATTTTCGGAATAGCAGTTAATTAGGTTTACGTTTCTTGCTGCCGGTGCTCTGTTGTGAGCTTTGACTTCAAAACCTCTGCAGTTTTTTCGGCTGTAACAGTTCACAAGCCACACATTTTTAGAGCCATCATCAATTTCAAAACCATTTGCATTTGAAGCTCCTTTACTGTGGGCGGATCCATTAGCGTCATAAGCATAACAGTTAGTGAAGAAGATGTAGTCTGAATAGTGAGTTGTGAAGCCATCATCACCATAGTTAGTTGCAGTACAATTTTCAATCCAAACATATTTGCTACCATTTGGCTGATAATGATCTGCTCCATCAGAAGAAGAGTTCCAAACAGGGGAGCTTACATCAAAACCGTGTACACCTGGATTACGAGCATTGACGTTTCTAACCCGAACAAATTTAGAGTTAACAATACCCACACAGTTTGCATTTGTTCCATTTGTAATGGTGTTGTCCTTTTTGTCTAAATTCCAATCGAGGTCTAAGTCTTCAATTAAGATATATTCGTTTCCGTTTGTGTAGTCGCTATTGGTTAACACACAAGATGTTCCGGTAGCAGTTGGGTGAAGTTTGATAATAGATCCTGATCCAACACCGTAAAGTCTGACATAAGAGGGGATATGTAATCCTTGAACCATATAAATACCCGCGGGTACAAAAACCTCTCGTTTCCCACTTGCAAAGGCAGCTTTGAAAGCTTCAGTGTCATCAGTGACACCATCACCCTTAGCTCCAAAATCCTGAACATTGACACTTCGTCTGATAAATTCATTTAAGACTTTATCAACAATTGTTGCACCGGATGCAGGGATTTTTGAAATGTCTCCAATAGTGTTTGTGATATCTGTTAAACCAGAATCGACTGTGCTTATTACGTTTTTAATATCCTTAGAAGCTTTTTCAAAAGCCTCTTGAATATCGTCTGCAGTATATCTAATATTATTTGATTTTAACCCTATAGCATCAATGGGTATCCATTGCTCTGTTTCTTCGTCCATATAACCCATTGTGTTTACGGGAATTAAATTGTCGTTCAATATATACTCCTCCTTATCCTTTTCTAATCCAAACCATGCTTCCGTCAGGGGGTTCTACAGATGGTTTTATCCTCATCTTTTTGGGAGCATTGTTGGTTCTCAACCATACTGACCTGATGTTGTAAGGCTCTACATAGCTAGAAACAATGTTGAAACCATCATACTTATCTGAGATGCTAATATTTATCCAGTCGAAACCATCCCATCTATATTCAATACCTGTTTCTTTTACAGTGACAGTCCAACCAATTTGAGGGGAAGGATAAGTGTTTAATAAATCCTGATAGGTGTACACAAACGGCAAGTAAATCTTCCTAGTATTTTCAACTACATACTCATAATCTGATGTTGCTTGTCTGCACCAATTTGTTATTTCAATACATCTCTTGGTGACACGTTCACATTCAGCAATACGTTCGTTGATACGAATAATGGCATCTTCAGCATCATCAATTAAGCCTTGAAGTGTTTCAATGACCATATTTCCTTGCCGTTTAATCCAAATTCTTGAGGCAGGGAAGAAGGATGCGCCTTCTCCTTGATATGTAAAAGTAAGTGATTTGCCTTCATTTGAACCATTGAAAAAGACAACTCCCATAAGGTAATCAACCTTAAAGTAGTTGTCTTCTAATTCACCATCTTCAATTTCTCGCCATTCTTTACTGTCACCACTAACCTCGACTCTGTACTCACGGTTAGGCACTTCTGTAAGTAAGACTCGACCATTGTAAACAGTTAAAGTTTCACTATAGCTTAAATAAGGGTCATTGATTGAGCCCTTCCTTTTTTGAGAAAGGGTGGGATCGTTATAGAGCTGAGGAAAATCCAAACTAAATTCACCGTCCTTTCTTATTGTGTAATTGATTTGAGCAATTCTTCTAAGTGCGCGACTCTTTCTTCTAAGCTCTGTAGTCTGCCTTTTGTACCGCCTAATGTTTGTCCTCTGATAATGGATTCGGCTTTCTTGCCAATTACATTGTACACAGACTTCTCATCTGAAATTGCATATACAGAATATCCTTGCCACCAATCTTGAGCTTGAAAAACTCTAACCCATGCTTCAAACCAATTCGCCTGAATTGATTCATTGTATTCCCCTAGGTCACCGAATGCGTTATGGGGCTGTTCAGGAGAGTTACTGTAAGGTGGGATGCCAAGTTCACCAAAGAAGATCGGCTTATTCCATTTATCATAAAATGCTTTGATTTCCTTGAATATATTCTGTTCTCGCCCGTATAACGGTACGCTATAAATAGCATCAATTAACTGATCGACAGATGGATTTCGATTATCAGTTAATTCAAAGTAAGCTGCTATTGCAATAATATCGACTAGTCCAAATATAGGATTGTTCAGCTTTTTGTTATACGCGGCAATCGTTTCAGGAGCCCACTCAGCGGTTACCCAATAGTTTGTCCGGTAGAGTATCTTGCCAGAAAACAAACTCCTTAGGCCTGTAATAACTGATTTCCACTTTTCTGTTGAGTCTTCCATATGAACTAAGTTTGAAGCAATGTATAAGCCGTCTAATTTAAATTGTTCGCATTTTTTAGCGAAGTCTTGCAGGATGCTGTTCCATGCTGCGAACCATTGGTCTAGATCAGAAGGTGCCCAATCGGTTTCAGCTATCGTTCCATTTGCGATGAAGGGGTAGGGTTCTAAAATAATGTTGTACCCGTCATTTTTGAGTTTAGGGATCATATCCCACGCTTCGTTATAAGTGTAATCCACAACAGTTGGGTTTGAGTCTGAAGCATCCACTGCATTAATAAGGATAGGAATAGTGATTGTATTTAAGTTTAAAACAGTTGAATCATAACTGGCATCGGCATAGTATTTACGGCCAAATGCTGAAACATTTCCACCTTTCCATTTCAAGGGGTTGACCAAAAGGTTATTGAGTTCAATGTTTTGAACACGACTATCATAGTCGGACAGCTTAGTGTCAACTTGTGCTGCTGTGGTTTCAACTAATTCGGCAGTTTTTTGATCACTGGAAACCCATTTTTCGCCGTCGTAAGATGAAACAACACCTGTAACTGTATTAGTCCATAAATCGTTTGCCTCAGGCTCTTCTGGTTCAGTTGAGGAGACAGTGTATTTCGAGCCATTAAGCTTTCCTTTAACTTCTACAGTAGAAGAAGGGAGGTAGGGGTTTTCGTTTGGATGAAGGGATTTTACGATGTCAGATCCAATGAATTGAGTTATCTCTATATCTGCATCAACTCTTCGATAGGCTTGAATACCAATTGTGTAGTACATATTGGAGGGGAGTCCTGTAAATGTAGTAGCTCGTTTGTCATACTTTACATTCTTCAGGTCTTCACTTGCCATTTTTGAGCCAAAAACGTACTCTTCATTTTTGCTGCTTCCATGCAGATATATTTCAAAACCATCAATATTGTATTGATCTTCGTCTGATTCAACATAGTCCCATTGGAAAGTTACATCAACAGAACCGTCATCATTGGTCGTATGAGAAATAGCAGTTCCGTCCTTTGCAATAATAGGGGAGGCTGGTTTAACAGCAATCCTGTCATTACGTCGGTTGAAGTTTTCAGTAACCTCATCGTACTTGATTTTTCTTTTGTTTGTCTCCGTGCTAATTTTATTTGTTCGATAAACTGTTTTCAGCATGTTCTCAAAATCCGATGAAGCGCGTTTACCGTTTGAAACTGTAACGCTCAAGTTAGACTGTTCAAAATCAATCGAAATAGCTGTTATTGTTGCTTTTACATCGGTATAGAAGCTTTTCTGTTGTACCCTTACGATGTCGCCAAGAGAAAACCTGTCCCAATTATGTTTTTCACTAATGCAATTGAAAAAGTTCACTAAACCTAATGCTAGATTAACAGCTGGTGCATTTCGGTTTTCAAGTTCTTCGTTTGCAGCGTCATATAATTCATTCTCATCAAAGATACTGTCATTAGACCATTCGGCTGTAATAATGTATTTTGAAAGTTCTTTCTGGAGTTCAGTGCTGAAGTTCTTTTCAAAAGACAGTTTATCTTTAAGGGCGGTAATCTGTGTTGAAATTTGTGTAATAGAAGCTTGTATTGCTTTAATTTCTTCTTTTTTTGATTCAACTTCTTTTGATTTAGCATCTCTTTGCTTTATTAGATCAGTAGTATCATCGCCGGCTTTACTTGCAACTGTAATCCTGTCCAATATCTTTTGGAAATCAAGCTGCAACGTATATAGGTCATTATTCGATGATGTTTCTTTTTCCTCGGCTTTCTTTTTCTCATCTAAAAGCTTGTAGAAAGAGCTGCCTTCTTTATTAACCAGGTCATTGTAATCTAAAATTGCATGACAAAGAGCATCAGACATGTAATTGCTTCTTTGAATTACATTTCGTTTCTGGTCACGCTGGAAAGGGTAGAGGAAGTACGAAAAATCGTCTATGTATGATTGTCCGGTTGGATTTACGGAGTTGATGCTTAATCCATCTTTGCCTGTAGCATAAATCCTTGTAACGACATCATCCATATCCTCAATGTCATCCAGAGAAATCATATATTGGGCAGGGGTTATTTTGAGTCCCTTATATTTAGACACATCAGATTCTTTGTAAAAATCAACTGTACAGTCAATTGTATTAAAAACAGGAATCGCTTCGAATTTCTCGCAAATCGAATACATAAAATCAAGCTTGTTTGAAGAAGAAATATCAAACTGTCTGTATTTTAAATTGAAGAGGGGATCAATGAAACCGATAGACCATTCAGTATTTTTTAGGCAGTCGGTAGCGGCCTCTTTAAGATTTTTCGAAGTTTCTTCATACTTAATGACACCTTGCTTAGAAAGTACATATTGAAGTGATTTGCATTCAACCTGGATAGTGTCCATATCATTGCTGTATGATTTGGTTTTCTTGACTACTGTAAACCAGATTGTAAGTCCATAAAATTCTGATTTTATTAAGTACCAAGGCCTCAATAGATCAACAACATGATTCCGTTTATTTACACCATCGTAAGTAGCAGTCAAAGGGATTGAGAATGTTAATTCGTGCACATTACTGCCGTGATTGAGCGTTACCATAGGATTGATCACTTCATCAATATTTGCGACCTTTGTTTTATTTGGTTTAGCTAGGGAAAGACGAATATCTTTAATTTCCGTGTCTTTACGAATTGTAATCAAATGTCTAACCCCTCCTACAAATACTTGTATCTAAATGAAAATCTTAATTTACAATTGCCTGTAACCTTTAATCTGTTTCTTCCGAAGCCCATTCTCAAGTACTGGTCATTAAAATCATCATAGCGTTCATTCCCATAAAGATTGGACTCAATGATTTCTTTTTCGCCGTTTATTTTTAAGAGCTCCTTATCTTTCAAGTTGCTGAATACGAATGGTTCAGAGAAATCACTGAGATTTTCGATTTTTATGTTACCATCACCAATTTTCAATATTTCTAAAGAGGGGAAGATGTTTACATCGCCTTTATTATGCAACTCAACAATTTCAGTACCAGAAGATATATCAAATGCATGAGTGATTGCATTTCGACTGTAAGCGTAAGGGGAGTTGCATTTCATAGTTAACCGGACATAGCCATTGCGGGCGGCATTATGAACCAAATCAGATGTATCTACAGGCATTGCATAATAAACGATATCAAGGTTTTGGCTAAACGCAAAAGGTTTATAATCATCTACACTTAACCAACGTTTAATTGCTCGTACATTCTTTTCATCAAAGTGATCACCGAGATAAAAATTCAATGGGAATTGCTTAGGTTCCTGTTTAACACCTTCAGTGTAGGGTTCAGGTCGACCCTTTACATAAGTTTCATTGACTGTTCTTGAGCCTAAGAACGGTTCCTCAACTAAGCCTGAATCAGTATTAACATTTGTGACGCCATAGTCACTTGATTTTTCGTTATTAAATAAAAAATAGAGGCTTTCTCTAATCAATTTTTATCACCTCAAAAATAAGAAGAGCCAGCATATACACTGGCTCATGAGTTGTTGAAATTTATGCCCTTGTTTTTAAGACCATTTGCAAATTTATTGAATACAAAATCAGCTGTTTTCTGAGGATTCCCTGATTCGTTAATGTTAAATGTAGCTTTAAAATTATTGTTGTTTACAGTGCCGTTTGCTGACTTAGTAGCATCTGGTGGGGAAGAGAGGCTTTGAATACTCGGTATCAAACTATTAGAAAGACTGGATTGATTAATATTCGGAATTATTGATGGAATAGAAGTAATCCCTTTGTTAATCAAGGCTGCTAATTTCCCATCTTGACCCCATTTAGGTGTCTCTTCACTTGGAGCATTGTTCTCACGTACAGTTTTTACTGTATCCAAGATATTTGCAGTGTCGGTTTTATTAAGGATGAGCTCTTTATCGTGTAGGAAGGCGAGCTTACCAGCACCTAGTCCTGTTCCTGTATATCCGCCCGATGCAAAAGAAGATACCTTTTTTCCAGTTTTATTACCCTTGGTCACAGTATTAAGGGCATTAGAAGCCTCTTTAAGCTTATCGATAAGGTTATTAGAGATGCTTTTCCCAATGGACTCCATATTGCTGTTAATGAACTTAGAGAATTCATTCAGTTGCTTAGCAATATCGGTAATTTTGCCATATATTAGCTTTTTCTCAAGTTCCTTAAACCCACGCTCATCATTAACGAGATCATCGTATTTCTTGTTAATTGAATCTTCATCTTTTTGAAGCTGATCTTGTAACGATTCTTTTCGTTTACTGTTTTCACGATCTTTAAGAAACTCATCTAATGCTTCTTGCTGTTCTTGAAGTTGCTTCTCTAAGTCTTTAACCTGTGATTTTGCTTCATCTGAGTCATCGAGAGACAGTTTATTTAGCTTATCTTTGGTTTCCTGAATAGCCTGATTCTTTTCTTTGAGCTCTTTTTGGTATTTAGCTTCATCATCAGTTTTATCAATCTCATCGATCAAGTCTTGTGTAGCTTTTTGGTGCGCTTTTAATTCGATATCACGCATCTTTTCGTACATCTCTTTGTAGATAGAGACAACTTCATCAGCAAGAGATTTGTACACATCTTTGATTGATTTCTTTGTGTTGTAAAGCTCCAGGTTGTAATCCTTCTGCTTGTCTTTCCAGTTCTCGATTTCTTCAGTAATTTGTTTCTGAATATCCGGGAACCCTTTAGCAGCTTTCTTTTGTGCTTCCAACTGTTTGATATACTTCTTCGCTTCATTCTGTTGCTGCTGAATAAGCTTAATCTGTTGGCTATAATATTTAACCTTGTCTTTATCTTCCTCGGTCATGGATATTTTGTTGCTAACATCTTTAAGCTTAGATTCAGTTTTCTTGGTTGATTTCTCAATACCGTTAAGCGTTTCGTCAACTTTAGATTGGGTGAGCTGTCCCTGAAGTTCTCTTACTTCTTCTTGAAAGTTGATGAGCTCAATCTTAGCTTGTTTTAATTCCTCAGCAAGCTGTGCTCTTTGAGCAGCATTCAAAGTTTTGTTTGTTTTGATTTCTTTTTCAATAAAAGAAACCTTTTGACTCTGAATCTTTTGCTGTTCAGTTAAAGCTTTTTTCTGATCGTTTGTATACTTACGGAACTCTTTACTGTCGCTCAGATAGTGACTAGCGAGGGCTTTGTCTTTAGCAATTCTTACGTCAAAATCACCAATACGCTTGTCATATTCATCGAGTTTCGATTGAACGATTTCATATCTGAGTTCCTGTATCTGATCGTTTACTGAATCAATATCACCTTGAAGAGAGAGAAGGTCGGATTTAGCTTGCGCTATTGCTTGCTGTCGCTCTGCTTCAGCTTGAGATGCATCTGAAATAGATGTACCGACACCTTTTAAATACTTCTCAGGGTCAATCGTCTTTCCGTTTTCCTCAATTTGAAGATGAAGGTGATTTCCTGTTGAATTACCCGTACTGCCAACTTTACCAATGGTCTGGCCAGCTTTAACAGTTTGACCGGCTTTAACAGAAGGGGTATCAAGCATATGCATATACTTAGCAACTTTTCCATCATCCTGTTGAATGACAACCCAGTTACCGGCAGTTTTACTATAGCCAGCAATTTGAACTTTTCCACTTTGCAAAGACTTAATTGCTGTACCGGCTTTTGCGGCAAAGTCTGTCCCTTTATGTGGAGTTGATCGGTAAGCGCCATCTTTCGCATTATATTTAGAACTTATTCTAAACGCACTGTTCTTCGTGTAGTAGCTTGCAATGGAGGAATTAGCAGAAGTCATTGACTTGGTGTAGTTTGACATGATCTTCTGAACATAATTCTGCGTTTCCTTGAAAGGAGGGATGCCACCATATTTGATTACATTCCCAGGCCCCGCATTATAAGCGGCAAGTGCTTTCTCAACATTGCCACCAAATTTGCTTAGTTGTTGGGCTAAATATTTTGTGCCACCCATAATGCTCTGATAAGGATCATAAACATTGTTTACACCTAAGCTTTTAGCAGTGGAAGGCATCAACTGCATTAATCCGGCTGCGCCTGCTCCAGAACGAGCTCTTGCATTGAATCCTGATTCTTGTTGGATTACAGCTGCAATTAGAGCTGGATCAACACCGTATTTGCTTGCGGCAGAATTAATGTAACTGGAGTATTTACCGGAGTAAGACCCACCGCCAGAAGAATAAGAACCACCGGAAGATGAACCAGTGGAAAGGGAAGAGGTAACAATACCGTATTGTGCAATGTTTCCTGACCTGATTTGATCCTTGAGGAGTTTTGCTTGCTCCTGCATAAGCTTTTTCTTTTGTTGAAGAGCTTTAATTTCTTTCTGCAGGGCATTTCGATAACTTTGAGAATACTTTGGATAGTCGTTTACTTGCTTATTGTATTTTTCGACTTCGGCATTAACTTTCTCCAGAGCTTCCTTGTATTTATCAGCCACGTACATAGATGTTTTCATTTCCTCAGAGGCTTTATCACTTGAAGAAGAAAGGTCGTCAAGAGATGTTCCTGTTTCGGATAGGGAAGTTGAAGCCAAATCGGCTAGTTTATCAAGCTCTTTAAGTTGATCAGTGATATCAGTGACTTGGTTTAAATCATCCTGCGTTTTTGGTAGAAACTGCAGTGCACCGCTGTTCCCTTTTTTTAGTTCGTCGTATATCTTTTTCTTGTTGTCCTCAAGTTCAGACTTCATTTTATAAGCGTCTTGAACAGTCTTGATAGCCTTGACTTCAGACTTATACATATTAATCTTTTTATTTAATGCATTAGCCTGATTAATTAGATCTTGTCTTACAGATTGTTGCATATCATTGTAAGCTTTGAGTTTTGTGTCCCGAAGCTTAACAACTGCATTTCTGTTGATTTTTACAACACCATTTTCAACTGAAATTGCATCAGCAAGATCATGTTCTTTCTGAATAAGCTTCATGGCTTCTGTTGCAGATATGCTTTTACCTTCAGACATTTTTTCAAGGAGGTTGTTTAAAGGGGAGATGCTGTCAGACATAGTGTCATAAGCTTCATTTTGAATAGCAGATATAGCAGCATCATTTTGCTTCGATTCAACTAATTCATCGATGATTCCTTTAATTGCTTCAAAATCACCTTTAGCTTCTTTGAGCTTGTCAGATAAATTCCCGACTTGCTCACCTAATGCATCTACACCTTCACCATTTTCATCCCAGGTTACTTTTGCAGTTTGTGCAGAATCGTTTGTAGAGTCAATGGCAGTTTTAAGGTCATCATAAGATAAAGCCAAACCATTAGCTTTATCTTTGCCACTCATATATTGATTAACAAGCTGTTCTAAGTTTTTAGAGGCGGAATCAAAATTATTTTTATTGCCCGATTGCAGAGCTTTTTGGATATTTTCCATGTATTTTGAAACATTTATGGAAAATGACTCAAGTTCATCTGCATTCATTTTGCTGAAGTCAATTTTATCAAATGCGTTAGATATTTCCCTTGAAAGATTCGGATTTATCTTTATTGAGTTAAAGGCATCAATTGTCTGTTGCACTTGCTCTCTAATTTTAGCCTGTGAGCTGGATAGCTCTTGTTCAGTACGTAGTGCATCTTGTTCAGCTTTAATACCTTGATTTTTTTTGTCATTTTCAGAAGAGAAAATATCCCAACTCTTGCCGTTTTTATAATAATCGGCAACCTGCTTATACTGTTTAATCTTATCATTGAGTTTATCAATGTCTTTTAAGCTTTCCTTAAAGTTACTATTGGCACCTGTTTGAATGTCTTTTTTGTTTAAATTACTAAGGTCTTCAGTGTACTTTATAGCATCCTTAAGTGCTTGGTTTTTCTTTAAGATTGCTTGCCCTTGAGAATCATAACCAGCGATCAAATTCGGGAATGTTTGTGCTAATTGTTGTGTTACTTGCAGATATTCTTGCTCTTGGTCAGCCGATAAAGCTCCGCCATCTTTAGCCTTTTGTAATTCTTTGTATTGACTAATCAGTTTGTCTGTTTCATCTTTATTCGTTGTAATTGCTTCAATGCTAGTAGTTTTAGCTTGTTCAAAGTCTTCTCTAGCTTGTTTTAATTCAGAATAAGAGGAAATGAGTTTCTCAATAACCACGCCAAGTCCAACCATAGCTGCCATTGGAAGAAAACTGCCCGCTAAAAACGCGCTTGTCGAGACTGCGACTTTCTTTAGATTACTCATCGCAACGCTTGAAGCATTAACCACTCGTGCCCAAACTGCAGTTTTAGCTGAAGCTGTTGTTGCACCAAGCCCAACAGCATTAAAGTTTAAGACAAGATTTTTAAGGGTTGATATTGCAGACATTCCAGTTGAGATGGTAGCTGTACGAAGAGAGGTGTTGAAAAGCAGGATTGCAGTTGTCGCAGAACCAAAAACTTGAGGGAGGAGCCCGACTGTTTTAGTAATTTGAGCACTTGTTTGCATTAATCCTTTAAGTGCATCTGCAAAAACAACAATGCTATTAGAGATGAAGGCTTCACTTGAGGCAACCGACATTTCTGTAAATGCATTTGACAGCCTGTTTAATCTTGCCTGTAAACTGTCAGCGTATTTCTGCTGTTCACTCCAAGCGCTTCCTGCGGAATTAGCTGCAGTGGTCGCTGCATTTTGTGATATGGAGAAATTATTCATCAAGGCATTAAATCTAGAAAGCTGATAAATGCCCGCTACACCTATTGAGGTATTTTGTTTTTGAGCATCGCTGAGGGTATTCCATTTGTCTGCTAACTCGTTAATTAAATCAGTAGCAGATTTCGCCTCACCACTGGCAGTTTTCACAGAAATACCAATCTGTTCTAAGGCTTTAATTGAGCTGTCATTATTCCCAATACGTGCGAAAATGGTTTTAAGTGAGTTACCAACAATGTTTCCTGATTCACGGGTGGTACTTGCAATTGCTGTAGTATAACCAATCAGATCGTTTAATTCAACGCCAAAAGTGGAAGCGGTGCTTCCTGCTTTTCGAATCGAATTCGCTAGGTCAAGAGTAGTTACAGCATAGTTGTTATCGACTTCATTAAGCTTATCTGCAATTGAAATAGAATCATTCGCAGCAATATTGAAGTTTAACATTGCGGCAGTTAAAGTGTTAACTGTATCGTCAGGAGTCAAGTCAGAGACGTTTTGAAGTACCTGAGCGGTTTTTGTTAGAGTGGACAGTTCACTTTCATCGAACCCCATTCGCCCGAAATCGCCAGTCATTTGGAGTATGTCAGTGATCTTGTTTGAAAGGGTGTCTCCTAGGTTTATTGATTCCTCGAGTAGCTCATTGTACTTATAATCAGGCTCATTCATTACACGTCTGATGTTGGTCATCAAAGTGTCAATTTCAACAGCTTGAGATACCATTTCCTTGAGCCCAGATATAGCACCATAGAACAAAGAACCGGAGATTAAATATGTAGACATACTTTTGAAAGCTTGAGTTAGCTCCGCACCAAAAGACGAGGCTTGACTAGACGCTGTTTGAGCATTTGAAGCTAATTCCCTGAATTGCATGTTCAAGCTTTGCATTTGAGATCTGATATTACTACCGCCGGCACTTACATTAAGACTATTTACTGCATTTAAATAATCTTGAGTAGCTTGTCTATTGCCGGCACCCATTGTATCGCCGTAACGTGTATTAAGGTTTTGTACGTTTACTTGTGCTTGGCGTTGATACAGTTCAATAGTTTTTCTGAGTTCATTATTTTTTGCCACTGCAGCAGACTTATCATCGAGCATTTTAATTCTATTTTGTAATGCTTCAATTTGTTGTGCTGTTTGCGCAGTGTTTAATTTCCGGCCAAGAGAAGAGAGGGTGGTGTCAGTTACAATTCCTTGCTGTCTAAGTTTTTCTAAATCCAGCTTTAATTGTTCAATAGCTTTTCGTTGCTGATCATAGTTCGTTGTTGCTTTAGATGTAGTAGCATTTGTTTTTGGATCAGTTGTATAGGTAATATCGTCAAAGCCATTACGATTCTTTTGAGTAACCCTCGTCGTTTGTCCTTGAGCATTCTTTTGTTCTGTTTTCTTCTGTACCTGACCTAGTTTTTCAGTCGCTTGAGCAAGCCTATTAACTTCTTGCGTTTGTTCACGTAATGATTGATTGCGATTGTCTATGGTCTTTGTCTCACGCTGAATGATTTCGCCATTTTTCTTATATTGCTGCGTCAGCTTTTCAACAGTGCCATCGGCATTTCTGGTAACCGTTGTGGTTTCTTTAACTGTTTGATTGAAGGATTTGAGATGTTTTTGATAAGTGTCAACTGCAGAGGAGAAATCGTTGAGAGTCTTTAAGGCAGAGGCATCGATATTGGTCTTTAAATTAAGGGTATTAAGCTTTTTCTCTAAAGATTTAATTTGCTGATTTAACTGTTCGACAGTTTTTGAAGAAGTGTCAGCTTTGGGTGTGAGTATGATCTTTAAATCTTGACTCAAATATAGGTCACATCCTTTCGAATAGGGGAGAGTGATTTTTAGGGCATATAAAAAAGCCACTCATTATTGAGCGACTTTGTTTGCTTTCCGTATTGCTATCTCCATAATACCTTGCCATATTTCGGCATTTGATAAAGCATCTTTAACTTTTAGATCGTCCTGTCTAAACCCTTTAACATTCTCTAGGCCAAATTCATCTTTACTCGGTAGGAAATCAAATCTGTAAATAGGGGTGGAGAAATCATCGAGCTTTAATTTCATATCAATTTTTTTGAAGTACTTTGTTTCTGTCTTATTAGAAGATAGCCCGCCGACTAACGCTCCAATACTTCCTGCTGCTAACCCACCAACAACAGCACCTGTTATTTGACTTCCTTTGGACACTTTTGTAACTGTGTTATCATCAATTGTAACTTCAGCTTGAATTATTTTGCTGAAGGGGATAATTCTCTCTTCTAATGTTCCATCCTGTTTGAAGCTGTGAATTACAAATTTATCTTCTGGATCAATTAAAGTAAGCTTTGCATTTTTATCTGGATTTATGATGGACTTATAATTAGAAGGGAAATTTCCAACCGTTTCAATCTCGCCAGCTCTTTTTTTGTCCATTTCTTTTTGTTTATCCGAAGCGCTAACCCCAATAATAATAAAAGCGCCAACCACTAAAATTAGAATGATAGCCCAGATCATCAAACCACCACCAGTATTATTTTCCTACATTATATCATGGTTTCCATTAGGGTAGTATGAATGCAGATTGTTTATTTATCACTTTTTATTCTAATGAGGAGGTCTTTAAAATACACAGCAGTCGTATGAGTATTTTTATCAAGTGCAGTGTATCTATATACGGCTATAACACAAAGAATTACCATAAAGGACATTACTGAGCTATTATCACCGAACACTGTTTTAAATAAAAGAGTTATACTTGTTACAACGATTGCGGATAATGATATCGTTTTTGAAACATCGCACGCTGTTTCAATTCTTGACATCCTTGCTATAGCTGCAGATAATTCCTCATGATTCAAAGATTTTAAAACCTGAAGCTTTGTATTTAATGAATTGATATCTTGTCCAGTGGACGGAAATTCTGTTCTTATAAATTTTATTAACTCTGTTGCATCCAGTTCAGCCAATTTCCATCGAACAGTTGTTTTGTTAAACATTATCAACACCTCATCTTACTATCGGCAGACGAGATAAAGTGTTAAGCGTATCTAACTGAAAAACAATCATTTATTTATCGCTTCCATAAACCTTGTTTTAATAAAATCTCTTTTTGCTTCTAAATACTCGCTTTCACCACCGCATTGCATTTCAACCAATAATTCAATTGAAAACCAATCTTCAAGAACCTCTTCAAAAATTTTTATAATTTCGTTCTTTTCCATGTTTTTCCCTCCTTGTTTTGCTATAGTTAGTTATTATTGGTCAATTAAGGGAGGTAAACCATGAGCGATTCACTTTATTTAATAGAAGAAGCAACTGATATTTTTGAAAAAATTGTTACATTACATGAACAGGCACTGATCGAAGACCTAGATCGTTCTTTGAGTTTTAAAGTTAAGAATTTTTTAGAAACCTTAAATTCATCATTAGATTATGCAGCATATGATTTATTTGAAATTTTTTGTTTGGAAAAGGCAAAATTAAGACACAGTAACATAAATCATATTAAACGGAAAATCTATTTTCCATGCTATCCTCAGGAAAAAACTTTTGATAAAGAGGTGAACAAGTGCTTTGTTGGATTAGAGTCTGATCATAAGGAGATCTTTCAGTTGCTTAAAAAAAGTCAACCTTTTTATTGTGGGGATTTTTGGTTAAAAGAGTTTAAGAATATTACAAATGAAAGTAAGCATATAAAGTTGACAAGGAATAAAAAATTAAAGTCGGGTGTTATTAACTATGCTGCAATCCCAGGAATTAATATGTCTAATTTGCAGTTTAAGGGATCTGAGCATCCGTTTTCGGTTAATGGTGTCCCTGTCAAAGATTTAAATAACAATCCGTATACATCTCAATATAATGGGAAAGTAAATGCATACTTTTCGTTTGAGAAAACTAAAAAGCCTGTATTAGATACTTTACAATTTTATTTAAAAATGATCAAAGGTATTGTCACTCAAATTAACTCTTACTGTGAAAGCAATTCGTGAATTCTATACATAAGCAAAACCCCTCAATTGAAGGATTTTGATTCTGCATAAAAGAGGGATTTCATAAAGAGTGAACCTAAAGCAAATCAATTGATATGTCACCCAACAAGCTTTTCTTAATCTTCCCGTATTCAAGATTACCGGTGCTTGCGTTGTAAACAAGAACTTTGCCGTCACTGATCTTGGATTCATCAATCTGTTTAGATCCGAATTGGTTCTTATCAGCTTTAGTATCAAGCTGCCTAGTTAATTCAGCAACAGCTTCGGCCAATTCATCAATTTGTTGCTTCATTTTCTCGACTGAATTTTGAGGATTGAAGAGTCCCATTCTAAAGATATTAATCTTTCTTTTTGCTTTCCTGCATTTTCTGTTTCATTTTAATGATCTTCTGGCGGACTTCAGCTTTTGTTTGAGGTTTAATGTAACTCGAACGGGTGGTTTCAACGGATTTGTGGTTTCCCATTTCAGCAGCAAGAGAGAGGTCGCCAGTTTTAACGTAGATATCATTGAGGGCGGTTTTTCGGATACAGTGAGCATGAAAATCATCGAGTCCAAGAATTTCTCCGATCTTGGTAACCCGGTCTTGAATAGTACCTTTTGACATTTGACGATATTCACCACCGTATTTAGTAATGAATAGGGAATCGACTTCAAGGTTATCCATTTCTTTTCTCATTTCTAACCATTCAAGTATAAGCTCTTTACTGTAATCATTAAATGCCACTTCAACCTTGTACCCTCGTTTTTCTCGTATGTCGTTAAAAACCATGTTATCTAGATCAAGAGCCTGGATAGTAAGCTTGGAAATAGCCCCGATTCGGTTAGCTGAATCCAGCATTATAGACCATATAAGCTTGTCTTGGATATCAAATTTCGGGTCAGTTTTTAGGGTTTCAGTTATGAGGTTCATCTGTTCATCATCGAGGTAATAAGAGTTGATGATTTTTTCTTCATTTGCACCTTTCATGCGGTCAAGTTTTTTATCAAAGGGGTGTTTATCGATATATCCACGTTTAAGACTCCAAAGATAAAAACTTGAAACTGTTGAAAGCTTAGTATTGATTACTTTTTTGTTGTTGAAAAGGATGTCCTGACAGAAGCTAATGTATCCTTCCATAATATCCACTGCATCTTCCATGAATTCTTCAGAATACAGGTCGATATTAGACCATTTTTCAGCAAGATAAACCAAAAACTGATCCATATAATTGCTGTAAACCTTATAGGTAGTGTCTTTTACATCTCTGTTTTTGATTATGTTGCTATTAAGATACTTATCGTATTTCTTTCTGTTTTCTTTTGAGATAAGTGCTTTTCTTTCTTTGGTGAAATAGCGCACTTTTTTGATCTTGGCCATTAATACACCACCGTTATTCTGTTTTAATACCACTTGCATTTAAATCTTTTTTCATAGCAGCAACTAATCGTCCGTCTTTTAAGGATTCAGCAGTATTCTTCATGACTGGGCGAGGTTTTCCGTAACCATAACCGTATTTATCTGGATACGTGTATCCTTGACCAGTCTCAACAACCGTTGTAACATCTTTGCCGTTGTCTTCACGATTGTTGTCTAATGAGATTCCGTTAGATTCGTTTTGAATGACAAAAGAGTCCCTCAAAAGAGACGTACGTTCATATTCAAGGGGATCGTAGGCGTCATATACATCAGATTGCACATGCTCTTGACCCGTTTTAATCATCGTATTTTTTGTGCTGGATTGTTTTTGAACGGCTTGCTTTGCGGCAAATTCAATTAGTGCTGCTATTTCTTTTATGTTCTTGGCCATTATTCAGCCTCTTGTTCATTTTCAATCTCTTCGACCTTATTAAGGATGAGATCATTTATTTCTTCAGGAGATATGTTTGAAAGTTTGTCTAAATTCTCTTGCATCATCTTTGTTGCTTCTCCAAATTTCTTCATACTTTCTTCAGGGAAGCTACTAATAATCAATGGGAAAAATTCAGAGTCCACAAGCTTAACAAACCACTTAACTTTGTTTTTGATATCACTTGGAATACCCAAGTCTGTAAATTCTTTAATTAGTGAAAAGAATCCCCATTGAACAGGATTTATGCTTTTAAAGTCAATGTTTTTTTCTTGAGCATTTTGTGGATCAGTAATTAATTCAGTGAACATTTTGGTTAAGCGGGTAGGGGAGAAGTAAGGATAAATATAAACATGAACGTCATCAGTAAGTTGTACTCGCTCTTTCTTGTCATATTTGCTTACACTTTCTTCGATCAACCCAAGATTTAATTTTTTCGATGCCATCTCATTTCCTCCTTGTATATCCTCTGAATACATTAAAAAAGACACCTCAAAAGGGGAGAGGTGTCTAAATAAAACTTGTATTTTATTCTGTGTCTGCTTCTTCGTAGTCTTCGCCAGTGATTTCTTTATACTCTTCTAAAGTGACTAAACCATTCTTTACTCCTAATTGAAGCTCTTCTTTTGTCACATCGTTGAATTCCTGGTAAGCTTCTTTGACTTGATCGACGGTTGCCCATTTTCGACTCAGGGCATTAACCCAATAATTGTATGTAGTTATTTTATGAACCTCCCTTTAGATCAGCAATATCTTTTAACATTGTGTTTATTGTTTTGTTGACTTGCAACAAGCTTAAGCGGAGTTGGGATAGAGTCTGTCCTATTATTTCAAAATCGTTAGGTTCAGGGATACTTGGTTTAACGCTATCTTTGTATTCTTCAGTTGCTGATTCAATCCATTTATTTTTCTTGGGATCATATTTGGGCAAGATTATTGTGGGGTCTGGGACAGCAGTTGTACTATTTGGAGGAAGAACATCGCCTTCAATGAAGTCTTCTCCAGCGTACATAAAGTTCTCATCGTAATAAAGAACATGCATAATATTTTCACCTACTACCATAAAGGAATTCCTATATTAAATGAAACTCTGGAAACACTGTTAATGTCATTAGCGTACAATCCATCAAAACGTAAATCTCCATCCGTTGTGAAGGCAAATCTTGCTGTTCCATATGATCCAATTGTGGGTACTACAAAATCCACTAGCTGTGTTGGCTTAGTTGAGAATTTAGCAACTGCAGTTCCAATGGCCGGTAATGTTCCGAAAGATCCTCTTAGCCATAGCACGTTATTTACACTTGAGAATTTGAAAGGGTAAGTGGAGTATTGTGTAGCTCCATTAATAAGTGTGACTGGGTTCCAAGAACCTGATGTACCACTCCATCTAGCTTTGTCATCCAAAGTAACGTGAATATCAGTTTTTGCTTCGTGTGCATCGGTGTAGGCTTTCGCTGAGTTGAGTGCGGTAGTAGCTCTTGCTTGTGCTCCGTCAGTCGTTTCGTGTGTTTGCCAAGAAGTCCAAGTTGAATCGCTTTTTCTAAAACGGAAATAACTATGTGTTCCGTAATACGCTTCTAATGCAAATTGTGCAATTGTATTTCCATAGTTCATGACAACTAAATAGACATTGGATAAGTTGGCAGGGGAGTGAAGCCCCTGGTTGGCGATTAAATAAAACCCAGTGTTAATCAAATCGTTGTACTCCGTTTTTTCGGAGCTACCTTTGTAGAATACTTTCCCATCATCGGCAGTGAGTTTGAAAAGTTGAGCAGCGTCCCATCTATCCCGATCAGACTTACTGATATGAACATTGGTGTCATTCAGATGATCATCAAAATCACTTTTAGCAGCTTGTTTTACATTGTCTACCTTCTCAAGCCCGACCTGTGCAGCAGTAACATTGTGTGGGTTTGATTGATTGTTAGTGTGTTCAGCTAAAAAAGACTTTGACCTTTCATCGGAGCTGTTCCAATAACCGCGCTCATCTTTTGTGATATGTCTATCCTGGTCTGCGTCGTGAGCATCAAAATCCACCTTCGATGCCTGTTGAATATTATCAACCTTAGACAAACCAACTTGGCTTTTAGTAACTGCATGAGGATTTTTCTTATCGTCAAGATGGTTATCAAAAGCTACCTTTGTGGCTTGCTCTTCATTAAGTACATTTGATAATCCGACTTGCTCTTTAGTGACATGGTGTGGGTTTTCTGTGTTTTGAGTATGTGACTTCAATTCTGAATTCTGCTTTTCCATAAACTCATCAACTTTGTCAGACAAGCGTTTTTCATGATCAGACATATGAGATTCAGTTCTGAAAAATTGATCTTTAAGGTTATTGATTTGTATATTGTTTTGTTTGAGCTGACCTACAAATTTACTGCTGCTCATTAACTCACCGCAATTCCTTTAACCGTAACATCTCCATTTACGGAAATGACCTCAACCATGAATTTGAAAAGCCCCGCAATATCGAAATCCCAGTTTTCATTTGTATTCAATGTGCCCGTACCTAATTGAAAATCAGTTTTGTTTGTTCCAGCAATTTCTGTCTTTTCACCATTTTCATCTACGGCAAAGAATTTTATTTCTCTTGAAGTTGAGGAACCAGAGATCTTAACAGTAATATCCCGATAATGTGATACTACAAATTCTTCACCTTCAGACGGGGCAGTTGTTGCTTCGTGGAATGTAAAGGTTGCTTTATCTGGAATGGTTTTTAAAATGCTTTCATCGGTTTCTGTCAACAACTCCACCTCCTAAATCTGTTTAAAAACTGACTTTTATTTAAAAAGGAGAGGGGAATGATCCCCTCAAATTATTTAGCTTCAAATACTCTTACATCCCTGTCAGTACCGTCATTGATCACATAGACATAAAGTGTTTTGCCAGCAGCAACAGGCACCGAAAAAGGTTTGTCGCCGGCTGCCAATGGGATACCTGTATCAGCAGTTACAGTAGAGTTTCCAATGTAAATCGTGCCTTCTGCAGGTGGGTAAATAGTAAGTGCTGTTCTGTCAGTGATACCTGCAGTAACTTTTTGAGCTGTTGAAGTAACAGTGAATTTATCCGTTTTAAAAGAGGAGAAACCGGGATCTCTTTCATTCAAGGTCACCGAAGGGGATTGTACTTGGATGCCTTTGATAGCATCTAAACCAGCTTGAGGGAAGTCAACTTGTAGGGGTTTTTCTTGTGATTTGAGATGAATGTCAGTTACTAGACCACCGTTTCCATCATCTCTAGCTGAAGATTTTACTCCATCGAAATCATTAAGTTTTGCTGCCATTAAAAATCACTCCTGTAAAATTAGTTGCCAACATCTACGGATTTAGTTTGAGTTTCTGTGTCAGGGCCAGGATCTGGAGCGGCTACATTGTCATCTCTGCTCGCTTCAATAACAACAGCCATCTCGTCTGTGTCAGTATCGGCCAGTGCTTCGAATTTAATTTCTGGAGCTAGTGCATTACCGTTTTCTAGGGACATTTCAAACTCACCTGAAGGGGATACGTTAGGGAATTGAATGTAGATATCGCTATAGACCTCTTCCGTATCAGGGTTGTAGGCAATTGTACGATATTCAACTTCATATCGCTCAGAGAATTTACTTGCTTTAATAGCGAGCCGTCTGCCGATTTTGTTAATCTGATATACGGCTGTTAATTTCTCTTTTGCACCAGCAAATCCAGTAGGGATTAGATATGTGCCATCTGTAGATACAGGCGTCTTATAAGTTAATCCTTTTTTGTTGAAGAAGGTTACATCACTTACCGGTTTACCTTTAAGAGTAACCGCATTTTTGTCATCAACAATTAGACCATGTTCACGGTCAAAAACCTGAACTTTTGCTTCTTCCTCAATTGTTTCACCTTGTGTCATTGCCAACCATTCAAGGTCGAAAAATGCATTCTTGACAGTAAGATTGATTTCTTTTTCAGACTTCAAGATATAAAGTGGTTTATTCCCGATACCGCCGCGAAGTTTGTCTTCGGAGATGGCTTGGGAGAATGAAGCTGTTTGTGCTTCTGCTGTAAATACAAGCTGACCATCAGATTTTCTTCTGAAATAAACATCAGCTGTATCTTGAATAACTGTTTTCATCTATAGATTTCCTCCTTAAAATAAAAAAAGGAACAGCTATTAGCTGCCCTTAGAAAAACCTTTGGTCTCATTCATAAATTTATCTCGGCTTATGTAATGTTTCTCTTCCTCAAATAAGTCAATGTGTTTATCCCAGTTCACAATGTTCTTGCCTGCTTCTGGTGAAACTGTAGCAAAGAGGGTAGAAGTGTCATATTGCTTGAATTGAGCAATGCGGTGATAAGTCATATAAAGTTGAAACAGGGTCATGTCATTAATGTCTTTATAAAGATAGCCTGTATAAGTTGACACTGTGCTAATGATATCTGCCATATTAACTGGATCCACATCTTGACTCTTGACTCTTTTGCTTCGCTCATTAGCTTTTTGAATCTCAGGATTGGAGCTTATTTTTTCTTCCTTCAAACAACACATTTTTAATACAAGTTCTCTAATGGAATCGAAGTTGTCTGGAGTAAGCTTATCCAGTATTTCTTCTCCATTGAACATTTTAGAAAACACTGTGCTATAGGCTTCTTGAAAATTAGGAAGGGTACCCGAAATTTCATAAAGAGTCATTTTTTTTAATTCAGCAATAAGCTCATCAAGTTCCCCAAAACGATTAACATCTTCTTTGCTATAAACATAAATGATCTCTTTTTTGGACATTTTGATTAGCCTTAAATAATTGGCTAACTGACCGTACTCTTTAACTTTGATGAATCTGCATTCACCAAGTTCTGTAGAGATAGGTTCTCCAGTAATGAAAAACTCCATATCAATCATTTCATAGCTCCGAAAGTGAATATTAATTTGTATCCCAAATACCCTTCAGGTGCGTTCGATATGAGCAGTCTTGTGTATTTAACATTTTTACCGATACCAGCAAAATTTTGATTGAAGAGCATGTCACAAATACGATCCGTAATTTTCAGGTTCCTGAATTCAGTCTCTTCATAGGTGTTAATGTGTGTATAAACATCAATCATCAAATCTTGATCTAGTAGCATCACACTTTGGGTTGAGGGTTTAGGGATTCCATTACCAAGATAGACACAAAGCCTGCAAATTGGTTGATCGGTTAAATCATCAGTTTTGGGAGCACGTTTGATTATGGAGCTTAATATCGATGGGGAATCATCAACTGGATCATAATAATTTTCCAATGTCTGAACGTCAGGGAGAGAAGAGGAGAGAGGGTCATCTTTATAATATAAAAGACGATTCAATTCTGTGTCATTTATAATAGTTCTGAATACAGTTGTCATATGTTCGACCATCATACTCATTCGCTATCACCTCCAACTTTCTTCTTGGCTATAAGTTTAATTGTCCCGATGTCTCCATAGACCTTGGAGTAGTCTATATCATTGACTTGGTAGGTTTCACCAAAGAAAGTAAGAGTAAGGCCAATTTTTAATTTTTCATGTACAAAATAAGGGATTGTAATATTTGCTTGTCCATCTGGAAGATTTACCGCCAATTCAGTTCCATTTATCGAAGTAGACCTTTCAAAAATACAGGGAACTTCAGTCTTTTCACCTGGAATCTTTTTGTAAATTGGCTTACCCGTTATTTCGTTAACCTTACCTGATTCAACAGACTTGTCATCTGAGGTTAGAGTGAATACAGCACCGCATCTTTTGATTTCGGCCTTCTTATATATTTTGTTACTATGAGGAAGCGAAGTGATGAGCCATGTTTCGCCGTTATATTTAACCACACCACCACAATAAATGTCAGATATTTCACCTAATATATATTTAGAAGTTCCATCACCACTAGAATACTTTGAAGTAATCATTACTGTTTTTTCAATTCCGTCAATCGTAACTTTCTCAGATTCAAAACCTTTTAGACCTTGCTGGAAAATGAGCTTTCCATCATGCAAAAGCTTCTCATTAATGTTAACCTTGTGATAATTACTGTAATCCTTCAATTGAATCACCGTCTGTCAATAAGCAATCATTAAGCCTATTTAACTCACCACTTACTGTTAAAATAGTATCTCTGATTTCTATAAGGTCAGGGTCACTCAGTAGCTTTTTGTTAAGGTATTTCTCCAATTTGAAAAGTACTGAATTGTTTTTCTTGCTGAGCGTATTGCAATACACGTCTAATTCTTCAATCTTAATTTGTCCATTGTTTAATACCGATTTAACTTGAATCATACTCATAGATAATCCACCGCAGCATTTAATATCAAACGCTCAATTTCGTCTCTCTGTTCAGCTACACTTTTATTAAGTGAATTGATTTGTGTGCCAAAGTTCTTAATACCCACATCATTCGTGAAGGGCTGCCATGTATTCTCAAACAAGGTCTTTTTATTTAACAAAAAGATGTATCTCAAGTAGTGTGCAAGAATAAGAATATCATCCTCAGATAATTCTCTGTTTACAGTTTCTGTTGAATCATCAGCTTTTAAATTGTCTCTCAATCTGTTATTGAAATGAAGGATTGCATTTCGAATTGATTTATAAATGTCCTCTTCTTCTTGAGGAACATCAAAATCAGATGTTTCACAGTTGTTTAAAAAGGTTTCCCATATTTGATCATAAGATGTCATAAAAATCCCTCCTCTTAGTCAAAGAGAAGGGAAGGATCAGCGACTCCCATCCAATCAGCCAATACTTTTAATTTGCCCGCAGCAATGTCATCGCTAAATTCTGAAGCAACATCAATAATAAATTGTTTCTCAGAATCGACTGTGATTTTATCGAGCTTATTTTTAAGTTGTGCAATATTACCCGATTTAATCATCTTTTCTATTTCTTCTTTAGTGTGAATGTTGTTTTCGTAATCCTCTGATTCAACAATAGAGTCTTTAATCTCTTTAGTTGTTTCATTGTCATCTACAATAACTAATTCACCTTTATCGAAACAAACGCTATTCATTGTGAGCCACTCAACAACTTCTTTTGGGACTTCTTTAATATCAACCTTACCATTTTTGCTTCCAGCCCAGGTATATTGTTTATGTCCACCATCACCAGTAAATCCAACAAAATAAGATGTGCTTCTGTGTCGCGCTAACTTAATTTTTTCAGTCAAAATCATATCCTCCTAAAAAATCCTCATATTTGATTTAAATTGATACTGCAGCTTGTTCTTCAATAATTCCGATCGCTTCTCCAAAAAGAAGATTAACAGAAGCATCTTGAACAATTTTCATTTTGATTCTTTCATCTTCAATATCTTGCTCTGTCAATTGACGCAATCCGCCATACTCAACTACAGAAAATGGTTTTTGAGAAACGCCGCCGGCAAACATATATCCTTTATTGACAGGAAGTTCGACTTTACTATTTGTATCGTCAGTAAATGGGTTAGTGAGATTGACAGCAGTTGTTCTACCGATTGTAGCAGGGTTCAATGCAGTAAGGAGTTCTCCTTTAATTTCTTCTGTTAAGAAGTTCTTATACGTTGAGTCTGTTCCTTGTTGGATTGCGAAGTAGTCGATGAGAAGGGTGTCAGCTACGAAGATAGGTTTCCCGCCATAACGTTGAAGCACAGAGGCTACTTTGTTGTATTGTTGAAGAGTAAGGTTTGAGCCTGTTTGAACATTCTTTGCAGGGATTTTACCTGCTGTAATTGCACTTGCAGTTAATTGATGAATTTTATCGAGGTATAAACGGACTTTAGCATCTGCAATATCATTCACCAATTTATTAAAGTAAGTAATTGAATCTGTTACGAGGTCTAGAGGCTCGTAGTAGAAACCTGTTGACATAGTTTTTGGAACGGCTGGAACAGTTTCTTGACCTTCAACACGAACCAAGTCTACACCAGAACCTGTAGCAGACCAAATGACTTTTGCTTTATTCTTTTTCGGAATTTTAATTTGTTTAATATTACCTCGTTTTTCTTGTTGGACATTAGCCAAAAGGGAAAGCAACTGGGTTACTTTTGGTTTTGCGATTTCATCAGCTTGTTCAACGACAAGGTTATTAAATTGATGGAGCATGGAAGGATCAGGTGTCGTTCCACCATCGCCAAACACTTTCTTAATATAAGTTTGAATATCGGCTTGATCAGTACCGTCCATTTTGTTGTTTAATACACGGCTAAACAAGCCTTTGATTTTCACAGTGTCTAATTTCATTTGAATACTCCTTTTATTGAAATTTATTTGTTATGGATTAGGCCTCGATTACTTCAAGGCGAACAAGCTTTTGCCCCATTGTGTAAACAAGGTCATCTTCGTTATTTACAACCAGGAACTTAGCAGAAGAATCAGCATAATCTTCATGAGGTGATGCGGAATCACTAAGAATATATTTTTGAGTTGCAATATCAAAGTGTGCCACTTGACCTTGTTTAACCTCGGTCACGCCCGCATTTAATGAAAATGCAGAAACATCAAAACGAGTATAGGCTGGCTCAAGGATAACAATTCGAGCATGTTCTCCTACACCGTTATAAAAGTCTCCCATTGATTCACCAAGATACCGTGCTTCAGGGGAAGCAATTAAATATGCTTTTTTTGTTTTATCTGATAGCTTTGCAGCAGTTCTATTTCCCTCAGCGTCAAAACCCAGTTCAACAAGCATGAAGTTGTCGATATCTGATCCAGTTACTTTTGCACCGTGAGCAACTGTTTTGATTTTTAAAGAATTCAAGTTTCCAGTAGTATGATTACCTACTTCAGTAAGGGCTTTTTGTAATCTTGTAGCCATATTTTATTCCTCCAAATTTAAAATTTATTGTGAAAAGCGGGATTCAAAAGAGTCGTCGTTAGGGATTAAATTTTCCCGTTTACTTGAAAACTCTCTAATGGTTGTATTTGTTTCAGCTGGAGCACTGACTAAATCAACTAACATTGTATTAAGTTGTAGCACAGCTTTTTCTCCTTCTTCATCTTGTTTAATTGAAGCATGAATAAGGTTTTGTACTTCTTCCGAACTGAATTTATCCTCAGCCTTTAAAGCTTCGAATTTCGCTTTATAAAATTCATTTTTCTTATTCAGCTTTTGCTCAAATAAAGCTTTCTCGTGTTTTTCTTTAAAAGGCATCAATTGCTCCACCTCAGAGTTCAGCTGAACAAGCTTTTCACTAGCAGAGTTGAATTGCTGTTCAACTTCTGCCTTATCCTTATTGATTTGATTTACTTGTTTTGTCAAATCCTTAATCTGTTCTTCTTTCTGGTTAAGTTGTAATTGAACAGATTCAGGAACAACTTCCTCCCAGTTCCGCGTCATAAACACTTCGGTTTTACTTTCAAAATCAATTGAAACAACATCACCTGTTCTTGAGTAACTAAACTTATAGTATTTGTCATAACTATTTTCATCCGCCCAGCTATAAACGTTTGCGATGAAATATGAATCGTAAACGTCAGCTATATATGAATCTGACTCTTTGTCAAGAGTAGGGTCTAGTTGACCATAAAGCAATGTTCTAATGTCTGAATGAGATAATTCAAACACTTTCTTAAATTTATCCACGGTTTCACCTTCCTTTTGATTTTCTTTACTTGCTGCTTGAAACACTAATTTTTCAAATCGCTGTAGTTCATTAAAGCTTAGTAGTTTAGAAGATTCGTAAGCAGGGAGGACAACATCATGTTCGCCTCGCTTTTCGGAATTTAAAATTGCATGGCCAGCCAAATAAACAGGGGATTGAATAAACTCAATATCATCCTGTACTGTATAATTTGAATATAAAATTTCGCAGCTTGTGTTGATGTTGATCCCTCTGTTATACCATTCTTGTAGTAACTCACAGGCATCATTAAAACGAGAACTCCACAATACAGCATCTGCTGCAAGAACTTCTTTTTTCCCATCTGGTGTATCAATTTCCATTATGTATCCTTCAGAAGTGAAAACTCCAATTGGAGTTGTGTCCATTTTTACTTCAAGTTCGCCATGCTTATCTGTTCCTAAATAGGCTTCATGGGAACCAAGTGCATCTGTTGAAGTATTTATATCTTCAACTTCATAATATTTGGCAACGATGGGCTTATTGATAATTGTAGGGGAGGCTTCTAAGGCTACTTCTTTGGGGATTATTGTGTTGTTATGTGATACTTCAAAATCAAATATGATGAAGGTACAAGGTAATTTTGTTGGATCATCCGATTGTTTAATTTCATTAAGCTGCAACTGGCATGATCGTTTCTTTTGCTTCTTTGTCAAATGAAATTCACCCCCTTTCAAAAGAGAACACTATTCAGGCGTATTATTTCCATCTGAAGTTCTTGATTTTATTGTATTTTCGTTTGTAGGAGTTTCTGTGGAAGATTGTCCAGCTTCTCCATTATTTGAAGAGCCATCACCCATTGTGTAGGATGTTTGGTACGGTTTAATTTTATCTTGGAGTTTAAGCTCTTCAGTTTCATAAAGAGTTTGTTCGAGATAGCTCTCCCAGGATACTCCAGCTAAGTTGTCAATTACATGCTTAATAGACCAGCCTTTATCGTTTAATTTAATTAGGATATCCATTTTCTCTTTCAGAGTGAGCGGCTTGTCTTTATCATAATTCATATAATAGTTGTCTTTTTGACTGTCCGGTAAAACAAGGTTGAATAGCTTTTGATAAACTTCTTGTTCAATATCCTCCATTAATACACCAATACGCTTATAAAATGTATCTAAATTTAATGATGATGTTGCGTAGTTACCTCCATCGCCATTCAGAAGGGATCCGGACAAGCCGTAAGCAGATTGAATGTCGCTATTAATATGATCAAATTTTGCTCCATCTAATCCATCTGCTTTAACATCTGGAAAGTTGATGTCAGCAAAGTCAGGGATTGATACTACGGTTACTCCATCTTTTTGGTTTTTTTCTAAAGCTGACTTAACTCCGCCATGAATTTTTTGTTTAACTGCTTTAGGCAGCTTCATGTTTGTATATTCTCCGTTACCTTTGTCTGTACCAATTGTTAATACTGCAACAGCGTTAATAATCTTATTTGCAATAGACCTCTCAACATCTTTAAGTTTCTTTTTGTGAAGCACATCATATAGACCTGGGGTAACCCAAGATGTTCCCAATCCTTGATTTCTCTTTAGTGTTCCTGTGCGCAGTGGGAAAGTTCTCTCTTGTGGCAATTCCTTGTATCGATATTTCTCTCGATCTTTCATGAAGTTTTCATAATCGCTTTGTTTAATAAAAGGGGAGAGGCTTTTTAACAATTCATTCCTGCGATCATCTTTATACTTAGTGAACATCTCCATGTCAACTACACATACCCAGTCTCCATTTCTTCTAAAAGAGGGAAACACATACTTAATCTCATCAAAGATAAACGGATAGGGACTCTTATCGTCTCCAAGCCATATACCAACAAGAGTACCGGCTGTAGCAACCTGTTTTAACAAATCTCTAGTAAGTCTTTTATGCTTGACTTTATGTAAGGATTTATTTAAAAGGGAAATATGCTTATCTGAAGACTTAGCTTTATAAAAGGAGTCAATTTTATAGTTGAGGGTAGGGAGGGCTTCAATCAATTCAAACAGTTGGTGAATCTCTGCAGTAGAAATGTAAAAGTACTCTGCAAGATTTTCGATTTCTTCTTGAAATTGATCGGGGTTAGAAAAATAGTTCTTTAATTGTTCGGCCTCAACTTCCGTAACAATGCCACTGGAAAACATATTCGAGATAAAGCCCGAAGCAAATGTAGCAGTATAAGTTGAATAGTCATTCAGCATTTGCTTATACTCTTCTGATTCAATGTCAACCTTATTTAAGGAAACCATGTTTCACCTCATTTCTTTTTAAAAATAGACCAGCTCATCTTCAACGTCATATTCAGTTTGTTTGTTTAACTGTCTTTCTAATACTGTGGCAATATAGTTGCCATAAGCCACTGAGCTATATCTGTCTTTTCGTTTACTCTTTGGCTCTTTTAGCTTAACTTGTCCATTATCGCTATATTCAGCTTCTAAGTTGATCATTTCATTTATTAGAAGTGTAATCTGAGCATAGCTTGAAAGGAATTTCCCTTTAACCTCAGGGGATAAGCCTTCATAGCCTTTAAATCTTTTCAGGTATTCTTTTCCTTCATTTTCATTGATAGGGATTTTGATTTTCCCTCGTTTGAATCCATCTTTGAGTAATACCGCAATTTCACTGTTCAATTGTGCATTACCTTTGATGCTATAAATTACTTTTTCAGCATTTTGATAAGTACACCGCTCAGCCATTCTTTCATCGTTAATACATGAAAAGGGATCATATTCTTTAGCTCGTTCTTTATCATATAGAGGTTGACATAATGCGTCATACACGCCAAGCCCGATACTTTGAGTATCTAATACAATATAGTCGCAATCATAGTCTTCGTATATTTGTCTAATTCTTGTTGCTTGTGTCCCTGTATGACCCCCTACAATGCTTTCCATATATACAATATGACGATCATATCCATTGGAGTTTGGAATCAGTCTGAATACTGTGTAAACACTGGCATCGTTATCCTTACCGGCCATTCCGGCGATGTCATTGCTTACCAGTCTAATCTCTCCTGGTTTCTTGGATTCATATTTGAAGTTGGAATCCTTGATTAGGTTGTAGTAGTCAGGTGGAAAGAGGGGAGAAGCGAGTTTCCGGTTCTTTTCTATGTCTTCAAATTTAAAATAAGCCTTTTCAGATTCACCAAACCAGAGAGCTTCCATTTCCATTGACCAACCAATAGGATCGAAGTCTTCTTCTGCCATTTCATCTCGAACCTGATCTTTATCCAAAAGACCTTCCTTTATTGCGATTTGATAAGGGAGACCGCAAACAAAGTATTTAGAACCCTTCATCATTGCATTGTAGTATGTAATGAACCTGTTAAATGACCAATGAACTTTATACCAGCAGGATGAGAGGTAAATTTCTTTGTTTCGCTCTTTGAGATGGGCGTATTCTTCTTTTTCAAGATATTTAGGAGAACGAGGAGCTGTTAGGAATTTTCGGAGTACTTTACTGATGATTTCAAAATCAACCATTCTGAATTCATCTACAATGAGGAGGTTTGCACGTTTGGAGCGTGCACCATCATTTGAGGCAACGATTTTAATCCAGCTACCATTATGGAACTCAACTTTGGCATCATTCGTTGAGGTTTTTAAATCTTCTATTTCTCGCCTTAAATTAGGCGATTCTTTACGTAAGTCATCAATTTTTTCTATGACTTCACGAGCTTGTCCTTTTGTTCCTGATGCAATAACTATTTTCGTACCTGGGAAGAGGATGGCTTGTACACAGCAGTATACAGAGGTTAACCAAGTTTTACCCTGACCACGACTGGCCAAATACATAAAATAATGGTTATGTACCATCATGTAAATTAAAATACATTGGAACAATTTAAGCGTAATGCCCAAGTATTCTTTTACGAAACGATGTGGATTTGCTCTATAGAATGAAGTCCATGCACCAATACCATCCATTAATCGTTCGGATTTTGATTTCTTTTTAAAGTTGTTTCCCTTTTTAAAGATATTAATTCCTCGACTATGCTTGTTGCGATCTGTTGTGAAATTTTTATGTGAGGTCATTTTCTCGTTCCTCTTCTTCTGTAACAGGTTCTTCAACAGTGTGCTTATTCATTTCTTCCCAATATTCCTCTGAATATTGATTTTTCAGACCAAGCATTCGGGACAGATGACCAAGGAAAAACACCTTAATGTATTTACCAATTTTATCAGGATCTTTCCACCTAGGCTCTGGCTCAGGTATTGGTCTCTCATTCTCATATTTTTTTATCAAGGTTCCAAAAGACTCTTGCTCAACTCCACTTGCTCCAGTTTCTTGAACCGGTTTTAAATTACTTGAGCCAAGTAAATCTTGAAGAGTTTTTTGCTGCTGATCGACTTTTTCACCATTTTCACGCCGTTTGCGGATATCTAGCCGAGTCAAACATATTTCATTTATAAGAAGTTCCATTCCTTTAGAGTCACATTCATACCTATTCGTGAAATCAATGTATTCATTCTGAAGCCAAATGTAATCTTCAACATCAAGACCACGACCCCAGAATTGCATTAATTCATCTATGTCTTCCTTTGATATATCTTCTGTACTTTTAGCGAGTAATAACTGTGTTGTGTATTCTTGTTCTTCTTCAAAGTCAAATTCACTGTCTGCCCAAGTTTTTGACTTGTAATCTTTCATTCCGATATTCTTCATATACGTACCTAACACATTTCCATCTGATTTCTTCTTAGAAACTGATTCGTTAACAGCAGAAACCCACAAGTCGTAAACAAATGGGCGATCAATCATCCTCAAGATGTTTTGCACATTCTTCAAGTTATCTTTGTCTTTTTGGAATTCGTTTTGGAGACAACTCTTACATACTGATAGTTTGCCGGTTGCAGCATTAAAAGCGGATTCAGAAATATAATATTGATTGGCATTTTGTTCTTTTCCGCAGCATGAGCATTTTACTTTTTCAGCAGACATATTTCACCTCCATAAAGTTAGTTGATGTAAACACGTTTTATAAAACGCCCAGTAATAGAGCGGAAGGGGAGTACCGCAATCATCCTGGGCGTTCTAAAAAGGTGTTTAAACTAAAGAAGAGAGGACTTCATCATGATGAAATCCTCCTTTGATCTCAATTCCTGATTTTTTAATTGTTTTGAGTTGATCTTTAGTAACAGTACTGTCGATATAAACGCCATTCGGAAAATGGTTACCTTCTAAATAATTGGCTGAGAAAATAGAACAGCTAATTCCTTTTTCTTTAGCCAAGTCTTTATAAGCCTTTTTATGAGCACCTACAAGTAAAGGAATATTATTCTCTTGAGATAGCCTAAGAAGAAGAGTTGTTTTACCTTTACCTCTCTGAGAATCATTTACTAGAAGAACCTTAGGTGCATTTTTATGGAATCTTTCTTGTAGTGATTTATCCACGTCATTAAAAACAACTTTCATTCGCTTGGATGGAGGTTGGATTTTCTCTCCAAAAATAGTTAAATGAAGAGCTTCTAATACTCGCTTAATCTCAGCATCACATTTGTAACCAGACTGTTTTAATTCTGAGAGAGTTTCTAAGTGTTTATTTAAGTATTTAAAATCTTCATTTTTCATTTTCATCATCATCCTCAATTGTTTTTTTTGTATTACTTTAATAAACCTTCAATAGCTCCTAGGCTCACAACTGTCTCATAAGGTGAATAGTGTTTTGCTGCCACACTCATGCTTCTTAAATCATCTATGGCAATTCTTTTATTTATAAAAGCTTCTCTATGAGACTCAATAACATATTTAGGATCAGCAAATGGCTTACTTACAGTATTACAAGTCACTTCTTCATAAACAGCAGGAATTGAATCCAACAGATACTTATAATCACACAGCTCTTTCATTAGTTGCTCTTTGTTAATATTTCCTGTTCCATCTTCAATGATTTCCTTCCAGAAAGACTCGTAAACATCTTTGTAATCAGCCACTTACACTGCTCCAATCTGAATAAAATTAAAGTTTTATCAATAGTGAATTTTGAAGAATTCGTTATCTATTGGGTTTACTTTAAAAATCAAATCTAAACCTGATACTTCTCCACTAACACCTTTAAGTTCTGCTCTAGAAATAATTTCGACATTGTTAAATTCTAGGGTAACTTTGTGTGACTTTGATGTCTCAGTATGGTGACCGACTGTTTCAGCCAGTAGTTTGAATTCAGAGCGAGGAGTTTCTTTTAAAACTGAAATAAATTGTTTCTTCCCTAACTTTGATTCAAAGGAGGTAGGGGCTTTATAATCACCTAAAAATTTAAGAACATCAAAATTTAGCAGAGCATTTTTTGCAAAAATCAAATACGTTTCATGTTCATCGCTATAAAAGATTTCAACATCTTGAAGAGTTGTTAAATCAATTAAAGACTCCTCAGTTTTTTTATCATACAAATGAAGGTTATACACTTCGTGCATTGCTAAATCCAAGTTTATTCTCTCCTTTAAGATAAAGACTTAGAAATCACCCTTTTAAACTCTTCCGAAAATTGACCCCAATAAATAGACAATTCGTTAATAAATGAAGCGACTTTCATTATTTAGTCCTCCTTTTGGTAATGCAGTACACGTTCAGATAGTTCCTTATGGATCAATCGAAGGGAAGTTCTAAGAAAACCTAAAGTTCTACTTAATTCACCGAAAACACAACTTAAACTATGATAAGCTTTAAAATCCCTCTTATTAAATGAAGTAGTAATAAAGATTTTGAGATTGTCCATTTCAGATGAGATTAATTTATTAATATTTGACAAGTATTTAATTTCATTCATGTCTTGAGTATTTATCATCTTCATGTACTCACACAGCGATTTGGCGATAGTTTTGTATGCCGGATGATTTCCTTCCTTGCGTAGTTCAGACAGCTTACTTAAACAATTACCGATATTATCTTTGATGAAATCTTTATTTTCCATAATCGTTCTCCTTAAAGCGATTGGTCGCAACCCTATATTTCATTCTTAAATCTAATTATGTATGTAGCCTCAATACCTGTATCATCAAAAACCATAAATTTTTGAGAAGGTTTTGTGCCAAACCGACCTTGCATAGCATAATCATCCGCACCGACAAGCGCTCCGTTTACAACAACCGTTGTGCTGCCGTACTCTTTTTCATAATTGTGATGAATATGACCACCGAATATGTAAGAAGGGATGTAGCCAAGTAATTGAGGCAATCGTGTTACACACTGATCAACACGATCGTAGTGTCCGTGTACAAACACGACTTCCTGATTGTTGATTTTAGCGGGGATGAAACCGTCTTGCTCAGGTTCAATGGAGATGTTCTTTATGTTCTTCAATCTGGCTTCGAGGTACCAATTAATGAGGTATTCAAAGTTTTCTTTAATCCCTATATCATTTTTAGAAGGGGAGAGCCGACCGTGATTGCCTGCTACGTTGTAGAACTTAACTTCTTGAAACTCACTTGCCAACATCGCTAAAACCTCGGCAAGCGTTTCTGATACATATTTAATTTGTTCTACAGCATCTTCATTGGCCTGAACTCTTGTAGACACATGAATTAGGCCCCCGATTAGATCACCAAGGTTTGCTACATGAAGTGTGGAAATGTGATTCTGCTTACCATACTCAATCACTTTGTTGGTGAGGTGTTCTACACGCTCATTGAAGATTTCTTTGTTGAATTTATTAATGCGGTTGTCGATTTCCATTCCGAAGTGCCAGTCACTGAATAGAGCAAGTCCATGTTTTTCAGTAATAGCAGGTGATGGGAAGGTAAAGCGAAGGGGTCTTTTTGACTCTAGAGAAGCAATAGCTTGAACAACATCATCTCTAATTTTTTCAAATCGTGCTTGATTTGAAATCTTCTTTTTGAACTCTCTGTTTTGGTCTTGTTTTCTGATTTTTTCTTTCTCAGATTCAATACGAATAGTTTCATATTTATCAAGGATTTCTTTATCAACGTTCTTTGAGATAAAGTAATCGTGCCAGCGCTCAAATTGCTTAAAGTCTTTACGCCATTTGCTTTCATCATAGTTGGTTCCTTGATCCTTATTTAAAAGGGCAGCAATTGTTTTTGTGTCAATGTGATAAGTATCTTTGTTTTTGAAAAGTCTAATATGATAATCAGTGAACGATTCGTCTTTTTCTCGCTGTAATACAGTATCTAAAATAGCTGTCATTCAGTCACCACCTACTCAGGAAGTCCTTCAGTTTCTTGAGGAACAACATCACTGTCACTTTTTAACGTGAAATCAATTTGATCTGTTTTGCTTTCGAGCTCTCTTAGGTATTTAGATAGTGAGTGAATGTGTATGCCATCGCCTTTATACTCAATAATTTGATCTTCATCTACGTTTACAGTGCATTTTTTAAAAGAATACTCTTTCTTGCCTTTAGCCATTTAAATTCCTCCAATATGTGTTTTATTTACGTACAATAAGCTCCTTCGGAAGCCCGATGATCCGAAGCATCGGTAACGTCCGAGAAGGGGGTATAAAGGAGATGAAAAGATAAGTCGGATAGGCGTTGGGGAAACGCCCGAAGGAGATTATTGATAACTTGCGTACCGGAAGGATCGTAAGCAGATTCCGACTGATCAGTAAAACGCAAGCACAAAAAGACCTCCGCCGTAGGGTGCGGAAGCCTCGTTCTGATTGCGTTGGACTCACGTAGGCTAAGTCGACCGTCGGGTTATAAACCCTTCGAATGTCGAACGCAAGTCACCGCGACAATATTACACGCTTTCCGGTACGTATTTAACGTCCCCACCGGCGGAGAATCCGACGTCGCTATCGGATATGCGGGCGAAGATTTGCACCTCTCATACTGGTTATTCCGGGCCGTGTGTGCTTCGTATACCAGCAAAGGCAGGAGTCTTTCACTCTCTCGATGCACCCGCGAATTCGCGTCTACCTATTCCGCCACCGCATCGTTAGTTTTTAAGACGCTCGATTCTAAGATTACCTGCGCTTGATTATACGCTTCCTCATGACCGCCGTTCTTAAACTCGGCTAATTTTTCCCGAAATTCTCTATGACGTTTTAAGTAAGCTTCTTTGTCGAATTTAATGCGTATCGGCATTTTCGTCCTCCCTTGAGAATTACACGAATTAGCGTTCTTACATATTATTCATTTACTCACCTAGGTACGCAAAATCTACAGGGAAGACGCTGATTACAGGTTCAGCGACTGAAACCTTTGTAGTCAACAAACTATAAGTAAGCCGAAAATAACAAAAGACGCCATAATAACGTCTTCAGAAACTCCTTGTACATCATGGTACATGAGCATAAAAGGCTGGTTATCGCTGTGCGAAATCCAGCTGGCTCCTTCTACACATGGCAGATGAGCTATGACAACAAATAATACACTTTCTGGAATGTGTTTAAAGTTCCTATTACCTTTACATCTTATATATCAAGTTTTTATGTTGCTTGCCAACTGCTCAGCAGAGTCTGAGAGCCAAGGAAAAAATAATTTGAGAAGGAAAGACCCATTATAAGCCTTCTCAATGGCATTTTCAGTCTCTCTTGTCGGGTTACACGCCTTATTGAGAAACAAAGCGTCTCAAACGCTCGCCATTTATTTTGCACAGTTTTCTCTGACCCGTGTAAGGAGGTATGTGCATGGGAAAGGTAAGTCTCCATACAGAACATTGAAGGAGAAGTAGCGAATAAAATAGCGAATGTGTTGCTAAGTGAAATTGAAAAGGCAAGACCGAAAATAATCCTTTTCTGTGAAATGGGAGCGGTGATCAAGCGCCCAAAAACCATCTCACTTATTTTACGAGGGTATGTAATTACAAAGCCTCGCTAACCCGGAAAAATTTTTGATGACCGCATAATAAGCAGCAAAGCTTACAAGGTCATTTTTTAAAGGGAAGGGAGACGCATCTGCCTTACCTAAGTGCAAGCCGAAGCAGTACACCGCAATTAATATTCAGGCTACATGTCACCCATAATAAGACCCTGATGGGATTCAGTCGCAATTATATTAATGCGCTAAGTCTTATCGGCATATTTAGCCCGATAATAGTCATTTATCTGTCTCTTTAAGATACAGACATCCGAGCTGAACCCTCATAAATGACCATTATCCGACTGACCACAATGACCAGTTGTAGCTGTAAAGTCGAATTTAATGCTTTTGTTCGTATGAAAGTGAGAATAGACATGTTTAGAAAAAGCTTCATTCACGATGGGGCAATACCCCGCTAATATTCACTTATCTGAAACCCTGGCATTCCAAGTCCTCAAACAAATGAATATTAGCGGAGAACTGATATCCCACATATCAGTAAACAGCTTATTATTGACGACACCCCCATGCCATCAATAAAAGAACTCTAATTAACCTGGAGCTGAATGCGGGAGAGGATTTGCACCTCTCATGGATGACAATTCGCCAACTATTAGTCTTCTTCTCTTGAAGGTTGGTCTCGAGATTCCCGAAGGTCAGTCATACCACCTCGATCTACGCGTTTACCTTTTTCGCCACCGCATTCTAAGGGAAAAGAGGGGAGGGCGACAATTTCCTCCATAACATCTAACTCTGCCACTTTTAGGAGCATAAGCTCTATGTGACAAAGCGTGCAGGAAGCCTTTCCTGTCGTCCTCATTAATTTTTATTAAGCTTTCACTGCGTCTTTTAGAGCTTTAGCAGCCTTGAAGGCAGGTGCCTTTGTAGCCGGAATATCAATTTCCTCACCCGATTGTGGATTTCTCCCTTTGCGAGCTGCTCGTTCACGAACTTCAAACGTTCCAACTCCTGGAATCTTGATTGATTCACCTTTTGTAAGTGTTTCAACGATCACATTAAATACTGCTTCCACTTTAGGTGCAGCTTCTTTCTTAGTAACTCCTAATTTTTCTGCAACTTCTCCAACAAATTCTGTTTTGTTCATGTTTTAATTCCTCCTAGTGATATTGTTTATTTTTGTGTTAAAGTATAATTACGGTAACGTTTATGCTTCTTTTGAAAAACGGGAGACGTACTCACCCTTATATGTGGAAATTAGCTTTCTTTCTCCCTTATGGCGATTATCTCAAAAGGGGCTTTCAGACCAGTCATATCAAGGGTTCAAGGCACTTTTTTTGTTAAACTTTTTCCGGCAAAATCGCTGTACCCCTTGGGGGAGTAAGGCTCAGGGCACTTTCTATTGGTGGTTATTTTCTCTTTTTATTATATTTTTTGTATTTGTCTAGTTCTCTTTTCTTTGCGCAGGATGGACAATATTTGGCTTTGTTCGATGTAATTTTAAACATCTTCCCGCAACAACAGCATCCTCTATAAGTCTTTAAGCTATGTTTTAGATTTTCTAATAAAGTATCGCCAAAGCACTCCCATAATGTTGATTTAAATTTGCTTTTCTTTTTATATAGATACTTAACCAAAACATCAGCGACATATTGCTCGTCATTATGGATTTTCAACAATCTGTCTTTAATGACCTTATAGACATAGAGTTTTTGCCCAGGCTTAATGTCTTCATCATTCATGAGCCATTTCTTGTTCTGGTCTAATCGTTTGTACTCACTAATAATTGCCTCGTCCAACTTAATCTCCTTGTTCTTGAGCAGAAAACGATAATCAAACTTTCCTGCAACAGCTGCGAAATTAATTCGGTCAGAAGGGATAATGGAGTTTAACTTATTTACTGTGCTTTCATTAATTAGCTCAACGCTATGTTCTTCTTTATCCTTTGCATTGATGAAGAAGTGGGGGACTTTATTTTTTATGTAATCTTTAATTTTTTCATCAACATGATCAGGACGGGTAGGCATGAATAAGGTTTTTGCAAAATCAATAGTAAAGTTATTTTCCATGCATAACCATTTGATCACGTCCAGATTTATATTGTCACTGTTCCATATCTTAGTGATGTTGTTACTGTGCTCCCCGATATTGATCCCATAAGCAAGAGTTAGTGCTTCATAGATGTTCTTGCTATTAATCTCTTGTTTCTGGGCTACGGACATTTCATAATACAACGGAACGATGTTTTCCATATTACGCTTGGCAATATTGACGATTAACTCATCAGAAATAATTAAGGCCTTATCCCCGTCATTATCAAACTGCAGCAACTTAGATATCGGATCATGAATGCTGGTGTAAACACCTGGGGTAATGAACCACTTTTCATATTCCTCATCTTTTTTGTTCCACCTAACACCATGCTCTCTATATAAGTGAGGGGAGCGGAGGATATCAATATACCCTTCATCATATAAAGAACAATGGACATCGCTTCCTGAAAGCAGTCCTTTTGGTTTCTGGATGTTCAGAAATAATTTTTCGCAGAAAGCATACAGATCAGGGCATAAGTATGTATAACGAGCACCATCCACAAGCAATTTTCCTGATTTGGCATCTTTGATCATGCTTTTCTTTTTATTTTTAATAATTTCTTTCGTGTGATCATCGTTAAGAAGTTCTGGATATAGAAGTAAAGCGTCCTGAAGAGCTGTCCGATGTTTCTTTTTCTCCGTAGCTCCAAGAACTCTTAACATGGTTTCTTTGTCAGTTCCCAATGTGGTTATTTCTTTTACAGTCTTAGAGCTCATTTGAATTAATTCTTCATCCGAGATATCTGTAAGTGTCTGGAGCATTTGATAGGTGAGCTTACCTTCAACAGAAGGGTCTTCTTCGTTGAGCTTTGCCCCTAAGCAACCATATTTTTTATAACTGTCTTGATATTCTCCCCACGATGAATAATACTTCCACATTTTAAATTGGCTTTTAGTGAAGATAATTTGAATATCATCTTTCACTACGTCCCATTCCTTGCCGTATATATCAGTTACTTTAAAAGCGTTGTTTTCCTCAGCAAATTTACGAAAATCAAAAGGGACTAATAAACCCTTTACCCATGGGAGCCTTATCATGAAGCTTTTACGACTTAGAATAGGGAGAATCATTCCGCAGCCATCTGTATGCTCAATGGGAATGTTCATTGTTTTTCGTGTGATTTCGTAGGTGTCTCGGTCAATATAGTCAACAAGGCTTGATACATCCGTTTCTAGGTCGTTGACAACAATTGCTTTATCAATATCGATCTCCCAAGGGCTACTGGCGCTGTTTGATAGGGCCATATAGCTATTCCATTTGTTAATGCTGCTCCCACCAAGGGAATTAATCTTTTCAATGCTCAAGCCACAGGTCAAAGCATCCTGATACTTGTCGTAGGTACTTTTTTTAATGAAACATGACTTCTTTGTACGAATTTGACCGGCGCTGCTCGTGAAATAAACGTATTTTTCATTGTTATGTAAAAATCCTTGATCAATAATGTCCTTCAATACTTCAAAATGATAAGTTTGTACAACCATGATTTCCTCTGAAAGGGTGTTTTCTTTAATCCCTAATGTTCGGGTCAACACTGAATCAAATAATGAAATCACTTTGTTGTCTCTTAAACTGTCAGTTCGAAGTGTTCTTATGTCATTATGTTCATCGAATGCAGAGTAGAGGCATTCTTTAAGGTATGTAATTCTTTGCGAAATGTATTTCTTATGTCTATTATGTACACTATCTAATGTCTTAAGATAATCTCTGTATCTATAAGACTTCAAAATCCTATTATGTAATGAATTTTCTTTGTCATTATAAAATGCTGATGTGTCCACACTGTATATGTGAACTTGCTTAGACAATCCATCCTTTTTTCTTTTCAATCAATCCCCTCCGTATATTTTATTTTTACTCTAAAAGTGCTTAATATTCGCTATTAAGATATTGATTTACTAAACTTCGATATGTAAAGCTTTGCTTATTAATCTTTCCGTACCATTTGTAATCCTGATAAAGGTATTCTTCTTCGGGTGTTGCTGTCCCATCGACTACTTTTCCCTCAATAAACCCCATTAAATGACTAAATAAATACTGCTTTTTCATCTTACACCTCCATACTATTTTATTTTTATTCTTAAAATGATTAAAATAAAGACCACTTCATGTGGTTGTGTTTTTATTATATATTTTATTTTTACTCTTGTAAACATAAAAATCCAAAGTTAATTGGATTTAATTTCGATTAATTCAAAAAGATCGTCAACTTTACAATTTAGAATATGTGCCATCAATAAAAGATTGTATGTACTAGGGAGGACGGTTGCAAATCCCTCGCTGTCATTTTTACACCATCTAGATATACTTGCTCTTTCAGCTTTTATTTGCTCTGCTAACCAGCCTTTTTCGATACCTTTGCTGCTTAGAAATGAATCCAACTTACTTTTAACCCTATATTCCATTTAAATCATCCTTTTGCTGTTTGAATAAATTTTATAAAATGACTGGTTTACATACAAGCAGAGTGTGAATATTTGCATTAAGATACAAAAATATTTGCATTTAAATGCAAATAAACAATATAATAATCGTATATCAACCAAGATATTTCAAAATCATCAGATATTAAGGAGGGGTTACATGGATACTTATTTTGATTCAGTCATTGACAACTTAACTCGAAATGATTTGTATATTCTAGGCTTATTAAGCGATGAAGGGGCTGATTTAAAGTTTAAATCAATTAGGAAAAAAACCATTCAAGCTGAAACTCAACTAACTGATGCTACTTTTAGAAAGAGCATTGATCGTCTGGAAGCCTTGCAGTTTATTAATATAGTGAAAAACAGTAAAGAGCATACAATTTTTATTACTCAATATGGTCAAGAAGCTTTGAGTTATCAATTAGAAGGGGAGAGGGTTTGATGTTTGGATTTATTGGAGTTGGTCAGGCCGGTGGAAGTGTAGCAGATGAAGCGATGAAGAGAGGATTTCATTCTGTCGCAATAAATTATTCACGTTCAGACCTTAATTCATTGGTCAATATTCAAGATAAGCTTCATCTGGTAGGGACAGAAGGAGTAGGTAAAGACAGAAGCGCAGCAGCGAAACATATGAAAAATAACTGGGAGTCCTCAATTGAGTTTATAAAGAATACAATGGAAAAACCTTCAGTACAAGTTATTTTTGTTGTTTTCTCTGCAGCTGGTGGAACCGGTTCAGGGGTAGCTCCTATATTATTAGAATTGTTAAACGAATGTCTTACACATAAAACAATAGTGGCTGTACCAATCCTTCCTGACAATAATGAGGTATTGGTTAACCAGATGAATTCACTGGAGCTACTTGATGACTTATCTATGCCAGAAACATGTGTTTTACCTTTGGATAATCAAATGGTTTTGGGTAAATATGAAGGAAAGATTTCAGAGAGCAGGCTTTACAAGGAGACAAACAAGATGTTCCTTGATTTAATTGAAGTCTTACTCAATTACACGGATAGAGGATCAAAGATCAGTACATTAGACAGGAAGGATTTAAATCAGCTTTTTGACACACCAGGAATCATGACTATTGCTCAAACAGACCTCAATGAATTTACAAATGAGGGTAAGTATTTCGATAAGCTGCATGACGATATACAAAAGTCGTGGAACAATTCGATATTCACTCCTGTTGAGTTTGAAAATGTGATGAGAGCAGGAGTTATTCTGGATGTTCATGAGTTCTTAACGGAGCATATATCGTATAATGAGCTGTTTAATGTCTTTGATAACAAGATGCCCCTAGACTTATTTAAAGGACATTATGATAAAGGTAATAGGGCGATAACGATCCTTAGTGGATTGACCTGGATCAATGAGCGGATGAAGCAGTTAGATGATCTAATTGAAAATGGAAACACTGAAGTTAAAGAAACAACTGTTTATAAAGCGAAGAATCGCCGTAGAGAGGATTTATTCAAGCCGAGGAAGCTGGAGAACAAGGAATCGAAAAAGACCTCGTATATGGAGGCACTGAAGAGACTAAAGCGCTAATTTTAAAGGGAAGCTGCCTATTATGGTGGCTTTTTCATTTTCAGATTAATGTAACATTATTAATATTTATACGTTCTAAATTGTGAAGGTGGGATTGAATGAAGAATTTTAAGGTTATTAAAACATTACTAATAATCATTACTGCTCTCATTTTAATAGCTGGAATTGCAGTATATTCCCTAATATCAGGAGAGAAAGTGAAATATATCGGGTATAGCCATAATAAGACATGGGAAGCATCAATTGAAAAATCAGACAAGACTGCAATTGGCCCGAATTATTTTTTGAATTTATACTATAAGGGAAACAAAAAAGATGAAAAGGATACGATAATCAAAAAGTTGGCATTATTTATTGACGGTCGAAAATATGACGAAAATAAAGGCTATTATCTTTCAGAATACACCGGCGAGGAATTAGAAGGCGGCGGAGTAGGGGAAGACCATATCCTGACGTTTGAATATATACCGGAAAATGAAGTGATCGGTCATGAAGTAACTGTTGAAGTAGAGTGGAAAACCAATAATAAAACCCATAGAGATAAATTTAAATTAGAAAGAACACACTGGTATCAGTGGTAATAAAGGAGCGCTGTAAGGTGGCTCTTTTTTTATTTTGATTTTTAATGACCCCCCTGGTGATCGTGAGCTAAAAAAGTGCCTATCGTAAATGAAGATCGGAAAGGGTTGTTTAGGTTGATATAGCAATGTTTTAGAGCTGTCAAAGGGGATAATAGGTGTTTTGTGATCGTAAAACGTAGGCAGGAGAGAGGAAAAGTGGTCGTTGAGTTAAAAATATGAGGAAAAAGGGGAGAATGAGGGGTGGAAAAACATTGATATTATAGGCTTTTACGATAGCGATTACGATGTGAAAATAGGCTAAAAAATGGGAAAGTGAAAAAATAAGTTGGGTGTGGAAATGGAAGTGCTAGGGGTACATTTGTTCCTGTTTTTTGGCCTTTAGATGTTAATATACCCCCTATATATTGGTATTTAATTCCCTATATAAGATACGTTATGTAGGGTTTTTATGATTTGGCTGACAAATTTGCAAAGCTAACACAATTTCAAATGAAAAACAATATTTATTTTTGAAAAAATAATTAAGCGGTCAGTTTAACAGTGAATACTCATTCATTAAAAATAATCGTGTGTATAACGAAAGGGAATAAATCGAAGTGTTATCTATACAATTTTTCATCTATATAATTATTTTATATTTACTCTAAACATAATCCTATCTCACCTTTACTCATCCTCATTACATCCACCCATAACCTTACTTATGCTCATCTTACCTAAAACACATTTATCTTCACCACACATCATCGTATATCCATCCCATAACACACTAACAATGCATCATCAGAAGTATTCTAATACACCTAGAATCAATTTTAATTTGATCATAGTATCATTGGTATCCAATCCACATACACGCCTTATACAGCCTGTAAACACCATAAGTAATAGTCCAAAATAATTTTAAAAAATCCGTTTTAAGAGTAAAAATAAAATGACTTAGTAGGAAAAATGTGCTATAATAGAGTTATAGGAAAGGAGGTGAACAGAGTGCTTGAGAAAGTGGGTATAACAATTGCTTTCCTTATTCCTATCACGGTTTTAGTCATCAACTGTTTAACGATAGCTGAGAAGATTCAAAACCTGATGAAGAATAAGAAAAGCAAAAATAAAAAGCGTACACGAATGCGCCTCCGTAGCAAGAGACAACGCAAACGTATACGCAGATAACACGCTAAAGGGGATTAATTCCCCTTTAGTCACTACCCATATTATAACATGGACAAGCACTTTGTAAACATGAAACGATTCTCATTATGGATTACGAACATAACATTTATTGTTTTATTCTTATTGTTCCTCTTCATCAAAGATTACTTCAGCAGCGGAACACAGTCGCTTATTACAGGTATCTTCATAGTAACGTGTATCATTATCATTTTGTTATGGATCGCTTACTATGTATACGCCAAAAGAAGGTAAACAAATCTAACTGACATCATGCTATACTAAGCTTATTAGAGGTGAGCGGAATGGAAAATCAGATTCTTAAAGCGATACAGCAACTTTCCAAGGATATTAACACAATTAAGCAGGACGTTAAGGATATTAAAGAAACGGTTAAACGGATCGAAGAAAATGAACCTGAAGAGGTTGTATCCATGCTTAAGATTATTAACAAGAATATTGAAAGTGACCACCGATACAATGATAAGAAATTCTCTGGACTTGAAAGACGTATTCATGATCTTGAAGAAAGAATCAATAATTGAGTTTCATATATGAGAAGGAGCGGTAAAACATTTATCCGTTCCTTTATTTTTAATATTAAAGGGGGAATTCTGTATATATTATGAATAAAATTAAAATAATTGATTCAATAATGGGATCAGGTAAGACAAGTTACATGATACAAAAAATGAATGAAGCACCCACAGGCGATAAGTTTATTTTTATTACACCTTATCTTGATGAGGTAAAGAGGATCAAGGAAGCGTGTCCAGATAAGAAGTTTATTGAGCCTAAAATACACAGCGTTAACGGAGAAACATTTTATAAGCTGGATTCATTACATAAGCACCTTTCAGATAATAAGAATATAGCAACTACACACGCACTCTTTAAGATGGCAAATGAGACAACAAAAGAACTGATCTACTCAGGGAATTATACTTTGATACTGGATGAAGCAATAGAGGTTGTAAAGCAGTTAAACATATCTGCAGATGACCTGGATATGTTATTTAAAAATAACTGGATAATTAACAAAGACGACCGAATAATCTGGAACATGGAACAAGAAAAGAACATGCAAAGGGAATATGATGGTGAGTTTAAACACTTGAAACAGCTTGCACTGAATAACAACCTAATTTTACATAATGAATCAGTTATACTTTGGAACTTTCCTGCTGACATATTCAAATTGTTTAAAGAGGTATACAACTTAACATATCTGTTCGATGGACAGTTACAGAAGTATTATTATGATTTAAACAATATTCCTTATGAGAAATATATGATTAAAAAAGATAAGGGAAAATATAAGTGTGTGCCCTATGATTCAGCAGCAGATAAGCACATTAAGGATAAAATTAAAATCAATATAAATGTATATGATGGTGATCTTAACAAAATCGGTGAAGACAAATACTCTTTATCAAAAGGATGGTACAGAAATAAGAGGGTTTTACATAAACGACTGCAGAATAATATCCTGAATTATTTTCAGAACATATGTAAGTCTAAATCAAACTTTAATATGTGGACAACGTTTATTGATTATAAACCAAGGCTTTCAGGTAAGGGATATACTAAGGGGTTCATACCATGTAATATCCGGTCTACAAATGAACATAGTCATAAAAATACACTGGTTTATGCTATTAACCGTTATTGTAATCCATTATTAGTTGAATATTTTAGCTCTAAGGGTGTTAAAGTTGATGAGACTTATTTTGCCCTTTCAGAAATGATTCAATGGATATGGAGAAGCAGCATTAGAAATAATGATTCGATTTCAATTTACATTCCATCAAGAAGAATGAGGTCAATGTTTATTGATTGGTTAAATAATGATTTATAACCCTTATTGCAAATAAAGCAATAAATCATAAAAAAAAGTCAACTGTCCCAAGGGTTTGAGGGGTGTGTCCCTTAAAGGGGAAGAGGGGTAATAATTAAATAAAAAATAATAAATTCGTCCGTAAAGAAAGTGCCTTTACGGCCGTCTCGTTTCAGCAAGCTGAACCTCGATAATATGTTTTTCTTTTTTTAGAATAAAAATAAAATAAGTATTGAATATTTAAAGTGATCATGTTAAAATTAAATCAAGTCAAAGGATTACATACATTTAGAATAAAAATAAAATTATTATAAAGAATGGAGAGGTTGAAAATGACAGCTGTTTTAAGAATTAACGAAGAGTTAAACGGAATTGAACTTTATTTTGATAGTAAACCAGAACAAGAGGTTTTAACTCATCTTAAATCAAACGGTTTTCGATACTCTGGATTCAAAAAATGCTGGTGGAGCAAACGGACAGAAAAATCAATGCAGGTCGCTAATGATGTTTCTAAACAAGAAATCTCATCTTCTAAAAAAATCACTAAAACCAAAAAGAAAGCTAAGGGTATAAAAATGAGTCTGTGGGATGCAACACAATGGAGTGAATTAGAAGTAAATAAGGAACAAGAAGTAAAAGAAATGACAAAGGAAATAAGAAAGCATCTGAGACAACGTTTCCCACAATGCAAATTCTCTGTTACTACTGGGGGAAGCTATTTACATAGCACTATTAACATCAAAATCAAATCAAGTCCTTATGAAAAAGGCTCAGCTTATTTGACTGCGATTTATGATTATTGCAACAGTCTTTTAAAAAATTATCGCCATTGCTACAGCCCAGCAGATCCATATACTGATTACGCAGGTAGCTACAACTTTTATGGTCATGTTTCATTAGATTGGGAATATACAGTGACAGAACAAACAGAAGAAACTAAAGAAGATATGGCACTGTTTGATTCAAAGATGGAAGAATTCGAAGAAGCCGAGAAAGCGAGGAAAGAAAAAGAACTTCAGGAATATTTAAAAGATCAAGAACTCAAAAATGCTGAATATAAGAGACAACAACAAGAAGAAAAGAAACAAGTCGAAAAAATCTATAACAGCATTGTAGTAAAACAATTGAACGAAGATCAAGAGTATTTTGTTATTGATGCACAGTTTGCCAACTTAAACAAAAATCAAACACTTGATCAGTATAAAGACGAGGTTTCTAAAGGTGACTACAGACTTAAAAACGTAAAAATTACAAAAGAAGTGCATTTCAATACTGAAGAAGCTTTAAACAACTTTTCTAACTTGCTTTTAAATGATTTTGATTTTCTTGCGGAAACCGGTGGAAGCTTTACGGAAGACAATAGAATCAACTCAATGATTGATTATTACAATATGGACGATTTAGAAAAGAACACAGTTAAATGGAATTTATATGGCGTAGGAGTGTACTACGATGGGAAATTGCAATTTATTGTAGATGCTCAAGGCTATTCTTATGCAAGGTATGTTGGTTTAGTGGACAATGCAAAAATTGAAAAGTCAATTTCTCATAAACAAGCGTTAAAAGAAGGAGAATTAGAGGAGTTAAAATATCAAGCGGGAAAAATAGAAGATCTTTCTAGCTCAGTCATTGAAGAATTAAATATATTTCTAACCTGGAATAATGAAGACTGGGACAAATATAAAACTTCACTCAAAGAAAAATTGAAATTAAACAATTTAAATTTGAGTAAAAATGTTATCCAACAAGTAGATATAGAAAAAGTAAAAAGTTCTTTATACAGATTTCTCCATGAAGTTGACAGCATTCAAGAACAATTTAAAAATGCAGATTTTGAAAAAGGTGAAAAATATACTCTGTTTTACATATCTGATCTTGGATCTTTAATTACTGAAAGAATAACGTATGACAGTTACCAGCCAACTAAATATGCCCAATATGATAATGCAGTCAAGTTGACATACCGGCCTGAAAATAAAAGAAAGTTATATTACAGACACTTCTATTCAGAATTGCTGATGTTCAAAGGCTGGCACTCGCTGCCCGAAACAGTATTGAAAAATGTAGAGGTTACACCAGGTGGGGTGAAAATAATTCATAGTAAGTACCACTCTTGTGACAAAAGACAATTTGATGAGGTTTTAGGTTACTTAAATAAAAAAAGATTCAAACCAATAATCAACACATATAAGCCTAATCTATAAACTAATGAGGGGATGGGAAAACATCTCATTCCCTAAAAAGGGGAGCTCAAAATGCTTAAAGATAATCCGGATTTTTATCCAACACCACCACAGTTAATCCGAAAAATGACATCTAAAGTAGAATGGAAGTACATAAACTCTGTTCTGGAGCCGTCAGCAGGCAAAGGGAACTTAGTAGAAGCCATTTACACTCAATTTAAAAACACCAGCAACTATAGAAGGAATTCGAAATATGACATTGATACAATTGAACAAGATGAAAACTTGAGACACATACTCAAAGGAAAAGAGTACAGAGTGATTGCAGATGACTTTTTAACGCTTAGCACTTACAAGAAATACGATTTAATTTTTATGAATCCACCTTTTAGCAGCGGTGTTAAACACTTATTAAAGGCAATTGAATTAATTGAGGGGCAACAAAGATCAGGTCAAATTGTTTGCTTATTGAATGCCGAAACATTAAAAAATCCGTATTCAAACGACAGGAAATTTCTCATACGTAAACTAGAAGAAATAAATGCAGAAGTCGAATACATTCAAAACGGTTTCCAGGGTTCAGAGCGAAGTACAGAAGTTGAAACAGCACTAATTTACATAAGCATTGAAAAACAGGAATATAGCAGCGTTCTAATAGAAGAATTGACAAAAGATGAGTCCCATAAAATCAGTGCCGATTATAAAGCAACACAGTTAGTGAATGCAGACTTTATAAAAGGGATTGTAGAACAGTTCAATTATGAGATAAAAGCAGGTTTAAAATTAATCAATGAATATAACAGTTTAAAACCATTAATGCTGCATAGTTTCAATGATGACAGTACTCCAATACTGAGACTACAAATTGATAAGAATGCCGAAGAAAATGACATAGAGAATACATATATAAAACAAATTAGGGCGAAGTATTGGAATGCGTTATTTAACAATGATCAGTTTATGGGGCTCTTCACAAGCAACCTGAAACAAAAGTACTTGCAGCACGTTGAGGAATTAAAAGATTATGACTTTTCTTTGTTCAATATCTGTACATTGAGAATTCAGATGAGCAAAGAGATGACGCAGGGCGTGGAAGATACAATAATTAACCTTTTTGAAGAATTTAGCCACAAGCATTACTATGATGAAACATCAAAAAATGTGCACTTATATAATGGATGGAAAACAAATAAATCATACAAAATTAATAAAAAAATAATTATTCCACTAAACGGGTATTGTAGTTGGCTAGATGGTCGGTATAATCCAACAGACTACAAGGTCTTAGAAAAGTTGAAAGATATCGAAAAAGTTTTCAATTACCTTGACAATGGGTTAACAGAAGACATTAACATAGATGAAACTTTAAAGCTGGCTGAGCATTACGGCGAAACGAAAAAAATAGAATTAAAGTACTTTTATGTCACTTTCTATAAAAAAGGAACATGCCACATCGAATTTAAAGATATGGAAATTCTAAAAAAATTTAATATCTTTGGCAGCCAAAAGAAAAATTGGCTTCCTCCTTCATATGGCAAAGTGAAATATCAGGATATGACGACAGAAGAAAAAGACGTAATCAATAATTTTGAGGGTGCACAATCTTACAATGAAACGGTAAATAACGCTTCTTATTATATCCTGGATACATCGAAGCTTCTCATGCTTACATCATAACAAAATACGCACTTTTATAATAAAAATAAAATAGTTGTTGATTATTTAAAATAGTCATGCTATACTTAAATCAAGTTAAAACAACAGTGGAGTATACATATTTTAAGGATGAAAATAAAATAACTAAAACAAAATGAAATGCATATTTTAAACAGAATGGTGATGGTAGTATGACAAAATTTAATGGGGTACAACTAACAGATGAATCAATTCAAAAAACAAGAAAATGGTTTGCTGATAATGCTATGGCTTGTATCGAAGAAGTTAAAAGTGGAAAAGTTTATGTGAATGATCGTGAATCTTATTTCGCATGGAGGAAGAAGGAAGCAAAAGAATACATGGAAGGTAAACATGACCATACTACAGTATTCTTGCAACGTGCATACTTTATTCAAACAGGGGAAAGTGTAGCTTTATTACCTTTACGAAATCTGAATAAAATAACAATTCAAAACAGAACGGGGAGATTGGAATGAAAGAGAATGATATGACGAAAGAAAATACAAACCTAGTTATACTTGAAGCAGAAAGAGAACAGGCTAAAATGCGATTAGAGAATGAAATTTCAAGCATTCGTAACATGTTAGATAATTTAGAATCAAAGTTAAAAAACAATCAGCAATTATATATATCGGATGGCTTGCAAGGAAATGGCAGTAATATTGACAAACATCTCGCACAATTAGCAACCTATGATAGAGCGATTGAACTTTTCAATAGACAATTTTCTAAGGATGAATAAAACAGTAATTTAAACAGAATGGTGGCATAAATAAATGAAAAGATACACAGGGAAAACAATGCTAGCTATGGTATTTGGTTGGGATAATAGCGACATGGCAGAGTGTCAATATAAATCGGGTAGAACTGATAGACCAGTATTCGTAATAAATGAAGATTACTATTGTGCTGTTAAGATAGGGCAGAAACCTGCAAAGAATTATGAAGGTATTGAATGGGATTGGGAGAAAGTGGAATCTCCCTTTGCAGAGTCGAATGGTTGGCAAGTTTGGAAAGCAAAAGGTTAAAGATTTTATAGAAAGGAAGATTATTGATGGGGAAAAATAAATTATTTAGTGAGGAAACCGTAACTGTTGACAATTGCCAATGCGTATATTGTGGTTATGTATTTAGTGGTCGTGACGCTTGCAACAATAATATGGACGTACTTACTGTTACGTGTCCAGAATGCAAAAAGGATATGGATGTTTATCTATCTATAGAGTATGTATGTAGACCATTAGAGGATTAAAAACTTAGTTCGTATATTTAAGATAAAACAGCAGTTTAATAGGGAAGGGGAATTATATGCGTGAATTAGAGTTATTGCTCTTAGTGATGTGGGCACAAAATGGTGTTAACGAAGTTTATAAGTATAAAAATAGAATCAAGGCATTTCGTGAACCGTTGGTTAATATCGAGTTGATTAATGACTTGAGTTGCGTAGGTATGTTTGCGGACATTGACGACGTTGCAAATCACAAGAACGCTTCGTCAGTAGATTATAAAGTAAGTATCGCAACCTTAGTTGAAAATAGGAGATAATAAGATTGGGACTTTACTGGTAGGCATTAAATGTTTGGCACTGGAAGGTCAACAGCAGTTTTTTGAATATGTAAAAGAGATTAAGCCATTAATTAGTTAGGCAACTGAGTAGTTAAAGAGAGGGGAAATATAAATCCATGAAGGTAAAACAATTGATTGATTCATTGCAAACCATGTTGAAGAAAGGTGAAATAAAGGAGGATACAACTGTGCTGCTCAATACTTATGACGACTGCATGTACGAAGTAGCATGTGTTGAGCCACTGGGAGAGTTTATACAAATTGAAGCCGAGATTAAATAGAACAACTTATTAAAAAGATCATAAACAATGAAAGGAGTGCTCAAATGGACATTGAAGTCAAGAAAACAAAAGGTGCATTAGATAGTGTCGTACTTGAAATTATAGATAAATCAAAGGAAGAAAGTGATTCGGAGGTAATTGCAGTTCACCAATCTTTTTTTCTGGAACCTCTTCCTCTTGGGTACATTGATTAATAAAAAAATGAATGTTAAAAGAAAGGTGATTAACATGAAGAAATGGATTAAATTTGACTACGATGATGGAGCGGAAGTTTTTTATAATATAAATAACCCTGACCCCAACGGAGAGATTACTATTGATTTTAAGGTGAAACACTCAGAAGAAGATGTAAAAGAGTTTCAATTATACGATGATGAATTAGAGCAAGTGTACAATCAATTACAAGAAATGAAAAAGGGGTTGAAATAGAACTGCATGCAATAACCCTTTAAAAAGGAGAGATGAACAATGGATAACTTACTTATCACGTGTGAAGAGTGTGGATATAAATGGAATGGCGATGACTTTGATGAAGACTGTCCATCATGTGAAAGCGAAAATATCAAAGTTATTGGATGAAACGTTAGTATTCCAAAGCCTATTTTAAATAAAAACACCATTTTAACTTGAATGTAATTTATAAATAGGCAGCCATTATTAATTTAGCTACACTAGCATAAGGTATCAAAATAATGGGGTGATGAGGACGAATGTTCAAAGTTTATTTAGGAAACGAAAACTGCACTGCTTGTGGCAAGAAGCATAAAAAAGTGTTTGAAATTGATGGAAAGCCTTACGGATCTACCTGTGCAAAAAGATTGTTTGATATTGATCTAAGTGCCCCTGCATGGCTTTATGAATTAGCAGAAAACTGGGTGAAAGTAGATTCTGGATATACCAAAGACAATTATGATTGTTGTACTCTAAATTTCTTTAACCATCATGGTTTAGAGAAAGGAGGAAAGATTGAGGATAAGTTTGGAGAGTCGCTACTATGGAATAAGCCCGTTAAAATAAAAGGCTATTCAATTAAGGTAGAGTGGCAGTATGAAATAAATGATTACATATTGAGAAGATATAGAGAGCTATATTTTTAAATTATCCTATAAGGGAAAGGCTGTCTAAATAAAACAGCCTTTAACTTGCTTTTATTGTTTTATTACTCAAATTGCTTTCACTGTTTTTGCGTAATTTTAATGCTGGCCTTTCAACTAATCTATATGACAGAAAAGCAACTGAAGAAGTAACAGTAATTAGAACTATGATCAGCGGGTAATCAGACAATGTTTTATTAATTCCAGTGTATAAGAAGATGTTGATGATCACCATGTGCCATATGAAAATCCCCATACTGATATCATCTAACCGGTTCAGCTGCCACAATAACTTCGGCCCATTGTACCCGAACCAAATGATTGCATAGCTCAAAGGAATGAACCATAAAAAGCTCCATAATGTGTTGTTTATTGAGCTGAGATGTAGAAGGTCAAATTTAAAGAATAAAAATAAAATTATAGAACAGAAAAATAAAACGATATGCTGCGGTAACTTGCTCCATGCCTTAGCCCAGAAGATGCCCAAAGTGAAATAAAACATCTGCGGCAGGAAAGAATGTAAGTACAGGTTACCGAACACACTGCCAGGCGCGAACTTTAAAATTATGAAAGAGACTAACACACTGAAAGCGGCAACAGCAAAAGAGCAAAGAATCATTTTTTGGAATCCGAAATGTTTATAAAACCAATAAATTGCGGGTAACACCAGATAAAAGCTAATCTGAACAGGAATTGTCCAAAGTGAATCGTTAAGGCGACCTGTACCAATGTGATGGAATATGTCAGGGAAGTATTGAGGGTATAACACAAAATTGCTAAGAAGCCATGTCCAGTACTCTTTAGTAGTGAATACTGTTAATGAAAGAGCTCCTAGAACAATTAACAGGATGGTGGAGACGATAGCATAGGTGTATATAGCGGGTGCGATTCTGATGATTCTGCTCCAATAAAAATCAGTTACATTATTCCCTTTAAGCTTGGATCTTTCATAGGAAGTGAAAAGAAAAAATGCGCTTAGAAAAAAGAAAATTGATATGCCGGTGTGAAATATTGCTTTACTCTCTGGGGTATAGCCAAAGACAGAGATGTTAAGATCTCTTGTAGCATGACCAATCAACACACAAAGAGCAGCAAAAAGCCTGACAACAAAGAAACAATTAGAGTGTTTTACATTCATTAAAAGAACCTCTTTCCTATACCATATGGCGAATAAGCAGTAAGGCTGCCTATAAGCAGTGATGATTATATCATAAAAATGGAAGATTTGTTCTTAAAAATGAACTAAAATAAATATTTTTGTTCTTAATAAGGTATATTCGCGTGATATATAGATGTAGATACTTATAAATACAAGTAGATATTCATAGATACATATATATCTAGCTATATCATGAAGAATAAAGACAAAGAAGGAGTTTCATTTTCTAGGCTAAGTGTCGATATTAACCATGGAAAAGAAGCAGTAAGGACAAATGTATAAAAATATAGTTGGAAGGTTATTAAGGTGCAATTATTTTAATTACATCCAGAAGGCGTTAAAAATTAGGAGCTTAAAAAATGAAAATTAATATAAAATAAAACATTGACTATTTAAAGTGTTCGGTGTATATTTAATTTACAAGATAAAAATAAAATTATCGAATGGAGCGGTTAACATGACAAAATATAAACTTTTCTATGGTGTGGGCGGTTCAATTAACGATATTACAAGAGATGAAGAAGCTTTTGATTTTGATAGTTATGACGAGGCTATTAATATTGCCAGGCAGCAAGCCTTTGAAGCGTTTGAAGATTACGAAGTGATTTGCAGAGTATTAAGTGTTGAAGAAAGAATGCAGCAAGAAGGTTTAACGGAAGAAGTAGCCATTGCTGAGTATGAAGAAGATGTTGAGTCTTTTATTGAATATGGCGCAGAGGAAGTAGAATAAAAAAATCTCAATGATGACATCGTAATATAGACCGCCCCCTTTTCGAATGTAGTATAATTTGGAAGAAGGGGGTGGGGAAAATGAAAAAATTAATCGTTCTGACTTTAATTTGCGCTGGTTTCATGTCGTGCTTTACGACACCAAGTGCTGAGGCGAAGCTTACATTAGACTACAAAAATGTGAATTTTCACATGAGTGAGGATTCAGAGAGTTTTTCAATGGCAGATTATTTTGATCGGAATTATGATCGCACTTGGCTCTTCTACAAATTCACAATTAGCAATTCAGAAGGGTGTACTCTAAATATGAAAATCAGTAGGATAACTCTTGCTGGCTGGGTATTCCCACGTAGTGAAAAGCAGTTTGTAGGGAACTATGCCGACTATACTGCTGCAGATCGAGTAGAGGGAGATGCAAATCGTAATCATATGTTAGAGATTACAAAGAATCCAGGCTGCGGAGATGTGTGGATTAAAGGTATTTATGGATTTGAACATGAAGATTCATTTGATTGGTAAGCTTAATACATAGTCAAGGTATATCCTTGACCTTTTTTATGGATATAATGATAATTTAAAGTGATCATACATAATGAATGTGGGGTAGTTAAATTGATTAAATCAAATTTAAAACCGATATTAGACGAAAGGAATATCAGTATTCGAAAGCTGTCCAATGATATTAATCATGGTTTTAACACAGTCAGGAAGCTGTATCATGACGAAATGGAGCGGTACCCAAGGGATCTGTTGGATAAAGTCTGTACATATTTAGACATTGAATTGCATGAGCTGTTGATTTACAAAAAAGATTAAAAAGATATTGATCACTTAAAGTGATCATGGTATACTAAAGTTACAAGAACAGTAAATACTTTCAAATTTTCTGAGTCCACATAAAATCGTACTTTTAACTTGATAAGGAGATAAATATGGAAAAAACAAACTCTGATTTTTCACCAGTTGAACCAAATAAATTGAATCCATTTGAAGAAATTGGGCAATTACTTTTAATGCTAAATAGTGCAAATGAAACTCTTAAGAATACTGATCCCGATTTCTTTGATAAAGCCGATTTAGAGAAGTTGATTGTATTTGCTGATGAAATTAAATTGACTTCTACAGAAGTGGTTTCCTGTCTAAATAAAGGCCGTTAAAAATAATCAAGGCTAATTGAATGAAAACAGAAGAGCGGAGAGCAGCAAGACGTACAGAGCACATTCTTTTACAAAATTAGAAGGTGAAAACCACAGATGAAAGGGGAAAATAGAAATGCCAAAATGGAGAAATCAAATTAATATCAAGCAATACCTTACAAACAAAGAAACAAATGAAGCTGTACATGAGGTTGCAAAAAATGTGCTTCCTGAATTGAAATACATACTCAGGAAAGAAGAACGACGAATTGAAAAAGGAAACAATAATGCTCTTGATGAATTTTTTCTAGATGACTTTAAAATAGTTGTTGAGAATTTTGAATGGATCAAACAGTCAATTGAAGATGGTGAAGAATCCACTGAATTTGATTTTGATAGCTGGGCAGATGCTTTAAACGAATACCTTAATTGTTTGTATGATATTGGCGATGCTGTAACCATTTTAGGTGATTTAAGGTGCAACAATGAAAAATTTTTATGGGTTTCATAGGGCGTATATTAAAAAGGAGAGATGAAAAATGAGAGAGGAAATTCAAGTGCTACTTGAGGAAATCGAAGAATTAGAAATGGCTTTAAGTAAGTCCGATAACAATACTGTTTCAGTGGTTCTCCAAGAGGCAATCGATAAAAGACGTAATGAAATTGGCGAACTAAAGCCAAATGGGTACGTCATGGCAGATGTAGTCCTTAAAGATGGTACCGAGCTAAAACGGTGCTTAGTTTTTACTGTAACAGATCGAATGGGATCGCAAGCAGTAACTGAATTAGATGAAGCAAGAGAAATCTTCGAAAAAGATAAAGAGGTTTATTTACAACAGGAACATGAGGGTGGAAACTTTGCAGGGGATATAGGAGTACACGAAATAGCAACATACAACCTTGAATATGAAAATGGTGTTACTGAATAAAATCATTCTTTCATCTTAATTAATAAAGGAGAGTGCATAATGTATAGATTCATATCAGAGCTGAACTTAGACGACTCGACAATTCAAAGGATGGATAAATCCCAAAGCTTTAAATACATCGGTGGTTTTTATATGTATGATCCCCAGCAAATCGAATTGCCAATCCCAGAAGGAGAATCATCTTCGCTCAGTGATTTAGCCCATTTAAGTTTTAATTCTTATGACTGTGAAAACCAAATGATCGCGGATATGAGAAGGGAATTCACTGAAGAAAAGTTATTAAATATTTTTAATTCTGAGTGTCCAGAAACAGCTTTTAATGACGCTGCTTCAAGAATCATTGAAAAATATAATTAAGGTGGGTTTTAATTGGCTAGTGATAAAGAATGGGTTAAAATAAGCGAACTTTCTGATGAAGAAAAACAAAATTTGTCTGCTGGTACTGTAGTTATGCTACATGATAATTATTATAATGGGTCATCAGATAAGGCTGCCTTGATAAGAAAAAAAGGTTCTCAAGGAAAACTAGAAGGCAAGTATTACGAATTGAACGGCCAAATGGTAAGAATTCTTTTCGGAAGCAGAAGCTTAAAAGTCCCTTCTTCTTTATTATCTGTTCCTGTTGCAACTGACAGGGAACAGGAAGTCGAACTAAATCTTTCACCAGTCCAAATTGTTAAAGTTATGAAATCATTAGAAATGTTATTAGACTTAGACAAGGAAGAATTTAAGTTTAATCGAGATGAGATTTCCCTGTTATTGGAGCAGCTAAGTAAAAATCTAGATAGTAATGGTATTGATCCTGACAGAGTAATGAACGAGCTGTTCTCAAGGATTGATTAAGTTGAATTGAAACCAGTCTTAAAAGGAGAGGGTACAATGAAATTAAGCTTACAAGCAAATGGGGTTGACTCTTTAAAAGCTACGTATAATTCTCTAGAGAATACTCACTTTCTTTGTGAAGGGGTAGAGCATAGAGTTAAAGATGCCATTCTTTCTTTGAACCATGCAAATGAAATCCTTTTTAAATTCCTTCTTAAACAGAGATCAGAGTGTTTAGTATTTGTTGATATTAAAGCCTACATGAATGCTAAAGAAGAAATGCGTTCAAATGGAAAGAGTAATGTGTTTGAAGTTAAGCCGAAATTGCAGACAATTGGCATTTTTGAAGCAATTAAAAGGTTGGAATTGTTGTGTGATATGGATGTCTGTTCTTACTTAAAACGCAGTCTTGACTATTTAAATAAAAAAAGAAATCAAATAATGCATTATGAAATTAATCTAAATGAAGGTGAATTTAAAGCGATGGTAAAAAGGTTAGAAATATGTTATGAAAATACAATCCGTTTCTTCTCTCAGCATATAGAAGGACTAAGTAGCTTAGTAGAAGATGCAAGATTTGAACTTTTTGAACAAGACTTGATTGATGACCCTGATGTAGAAGCGATGAATGATGAAGCTTATTTTGATTATCTAGCCGATTTGTCTGAGTAACGAAAAACTAAAGAAAACTAGGATTTTAAAAGGAGAGGATGTCTTATGGCCGTCAAAATGATTACAGTTTGGTATAAATACAATGATGAAGGCAGCGAAGCGAAACTAAATCATATTGAAAATGGTTGGGTAAATGGAGACTATCCAAAACCAAAAGATACATCATACTCAAATCAAGAAGCATGGAAGAAAAGTGATTGGGAGAGGAAACATGCTTACTTAGATGAACAATATCAGGTGCTAAGCGTTCCACCAGCTCATTGGATTAAATAATGAGATAAGAAAAATTATAAATTGAGATGGGCTGGAAGACTATGTATTCAACAAGAGATTGAGATACATAAAGGCACTATCATCTGAGGTTTAAATCATGAATTTAATAATGTTCACGGCAAGTATAAAGGCGGATGTTCCAAAGAAGATATATCCATAGCTCTTTTGTTTCTTTGAAAGTAATTCCAGCCCGACTATGATAAAAAGAACTGCAACTAATACCTGAAGAGAAATCAACAGGAATCCACTTTGATTAAACAGAGTATACACGGCTAGTAACAACGCCATAAATGAAATGAGAATTTTTGTAGCTTTTAGCATGCAAACACTCCTAAGGTAATTTGGTTAACCTTATCACGTTGCAGACTTTTTTTGCAGAGGCAAAGGGATCAAGAACAAGCATTATTTTATAGGAGGAGACGAATAAATGATCAAGGTTTACACAATAGGTCATAAGATACCAGAAAAGATTAAGTCTTGCATCTCTGAATGGAATTATTGGTCTTGGATTGTAGTTTCCAATACTGCAAGGAGGAACAAGGATGCGAAACGACTAATAGAGAAGATTGAAGCTGATCCAGACAGGATTGCAGAATATAAAACTGAAGATGGAATTGAAGTATATGTAAGCTACATGGATCCAGTGAAATAAAAAAGAGCATTTAAATGCTCTTCTTCATACCACATCTACGACACTCACGTAAAAACACACCACTTTTCACTGAGCTCTTGAATAAAGCGCAATCACAGTTGTCACAGCGACCATATTTAACATCGGGATACTCCTTATAATCATACACAACCGTTACATCGTAGCCATTAGTCTCAAAATCTTTCTCTTCCATTAAACTTCACCTACACAAAGTATTTAACACTACTATAATACCAGACGATGTATATAAGGAGGGTTTTAATTTGATTGGAATAGCATATTTCTTAATACTCTGGCTTGGTGTTGGCTTTCTAACGGGATTTAAGGCATTATTTGTTGATCAGGTTTATGATGAAGATTTTAAGCAGGAACTGATTGATTCATTTTCACCAGGCATGGAGCAGAATATGATTGAGCTGTTTTTTAAGAATAAAATAAATATCATGGTGTTTTACATACTGATTGGATTACTGCCACTGGCCATAAAAATTGCTGGTCTGCTGAAGAGGAGTTAGCTATGCCGGTTATCGATAACTTTTTTGTAATTCAATTTGAAAATGATGATTACTTCAAGTCATTTAAACTAGATGGAAGTGGTTATAAGACATCTAAGGGGCTTCATGGCGCTTCTAAGTTCACTACAATGTCAGAAGCTTTAGTGATCGCAAACGAGCTGCATACAGAGTTTAAAGCCACTTCTACCATAAGACAAATTGAAGTTATTACTAGGTGAAGGGGTGTGCAGGTGTACTGGATTGAATGGATTGAGGATGGGGAGAAGAAAAGCATTGTTGCGGACGGCTGGGTTGAATGGGCCGCAATACTTGAAGACCTTTATCAGCAACGATTTGAGTATGTTGAATGGAAGAGGCTTTGAAGAATAAAGAAATTCTGATATAAGTTGAAAGGAAACTATATTAATGACAATACATGTCTTACATCATTTGGAAAGTTTTCTTAAATGGTTTATTGACAATTCAGGTTCATTCGGGGTTTTTATCCTGACTATTTTTACGGTGATAATAGCTAAAAGGTCTCTTGCAGCTGACTTAAAATCGATAAAGATTGCTGAAGAGGAGCTATTAAGCAATCAAAGCCCCGATGTAATTGCATACCTTGAAGTTAAAAAATTTAAAATTCATTTTATTGTAAAAAACTTCGGCTCTGCCCCAGCTTGTGATGTTACCTTTGAGTTTGAAGAAGTTTCAGGAAAATTTGAATTTAGAGACTTTAATAAAGACACTAGGATTATTAAAGATGGAATTGCAACTCTTGCTCCCAATCAGACAATAGACGTGAGAGCAGGAACTTTCGATGAAATTAGAACAAACGATGAATATCCAATTGTGGATGTAATAATTCGATATAAAAACAAAGAAGGAAGAGAGTTTAAAGATACCTATCGACACAATTTAAACATTTACAAAAAGCTTCCTGTTTCCGCAAATAAAGATATGTACGACATAGTACAAGAACTAGAACGAACAAATAGATTACTTAAAAAATTTTTGAAATAGCGAAACCTATTTTTCAATTGTTCGTATAAATAGCCAAAAGTGAATGGAGTGGTTAATATGTCAAATGCACAATTACTGGTTAATCAGTTAAATGAAAAAGGTTTAAATGATATTGGAATTGCCATAATTCTTATGGAAAAGGCACTAAAAGATATAGAATCAGGAAATTACCCAGATGACATCAACATTATTGAGTCAAAAGAGGTAATGCTTACTGAAATGGAAAGTTTAATTAATAATGCTAAGAATTCAGCACTGCGGGGTATTAAATCATCTGACAATTTGAATCAACAATTGATTTCCTATTATAGCGAGTTTGCTAGAAGGATTGAAAATCTTACAGTCTGAGGTGAGGTAAGTGGAATATATCGTTAATGGGGTAGGCGCAAAAGTTTATAAAGACATTAAGAAAATCAAACATTTAGAAATTCCTAATCTGAAAAGTGATTCTGAAGTTGGAAATGTCTATAAAGTACTATCAACTGGTTTTATTGAAATGACTCCCTTAGTAACAATTGAAAACGACCAGGGTAAGCCGGAGGTTCGCTTATTGCCAAATGACCTTACGGGATGGGTAATAACAACTATGGATTTGAAAAAGCGTGGTATCAGTATACTTCCCGAAAAGGTTGAATTCGGGAAACTAGACGGTGTGAATTATGCCGAGGTAAATTGATCGTAAGATGCCTTCTTGCAGTAAAGCTATTGTGAGAAGGTTTTAAATAAAATACGAATTTTAAACAGATAAGGATTCTTCAAAAAATAATTAGAATAAAAATAAAATAAATACTTGTAATTCTGACAACTCTAATGTATATTATAAACAAGGGAACATTAGTTGGGAAGGGGTGGAGTAACCAATGAATCTTAAGCAGATGATTAAGAATGAATGTGAAAAAGACAACCAACTCGCAACGAAACTGTCAAAAATGGCAGGATACGAAAAGGTTAATGGTTTTTACAAGTTCATTAACACCCCAGAGAAAGAAATGGACAACTTAGGCGGTTTAATTAAGATTGTTAAAAACTTGTTTCCTGATAATGAAGAGCAGCTTCTAAGTGATTACTTCTTAACATTGGATCCCAACAAAAAATGTGCTAGACAATCTGTTGAATACTCTGATATAAATCAATGGGATTCGTTAACTGACAAGATTATATTAAATTTAAGTAACTCAAAAAACACAACAAGTCAAGAATGGGGAAACATCTACAACATACATAGAAAGCTATATAAAAACCAAATCTCAATACCAGAAGCAATAAGAGAGTGTGGGAGATGTAAAGCTCCAGAAATGTCATTTTTCTCAGATGCAATGCTAATGTACAAATACTTGAATATTGGTGAGTTTGGATTGATGAAAAGCACTTTAACACTTTTAGATTTTAGAAGCTTGCCAGAAGGATTTATAAAAGATTCGTACAAAAGTAGAGTGTCAATGTTACAAGCGAATATAAGCTTAAATGAAAACAATTTAATCGAAGCGAGGAAACATTCAAATTTTGCAATAATGCAGTCCAATGTGAAACGAATATGTTTTTTTGCGCATCTGACAATAGGAAACACTCTAATTTTCGAAAACTATGAAGAAGCTATGCTGGCGTATATTGAGGCAAAGAAGTATGTTCATAATGATACCCATAAAGAAATGCTAAATGGTGCTCTTTGCTTCCTGGCTAATGTATGGAACAAGGAAAATCCATGGGTTAACTATGAATCAGACGATATCAAATATCAGCAGCTTAGGGCTTTTTATTACATAAAAAATAATAATCTCGACAAGGCCAACGAATTATTGGAAAGCTTATCAAATAGGGATCAAGATGAAAACGAATTAGGATTTTATTTTTATTATAAAGGTTTGATATCAAAACAAAAATCTGATTTTTATAAATCAATAACATATTTCAAAAAATCAGATGATAAATATTTTATCCAATTAACAATAATAGAACTCGAAAAATTAGGCTGTGATCCGGAGCTGTTAAATTTAATTTAGAATTTAGCACTTGAAAGGAGGTGAATTTAATGAAGAAAATTATTTTCGGTACAGCCATTTTAGCAGCATTAGCAATTTCATTCATTGCAGGTCAACATTCAGTTAATACGGCATCAGCTTCTGATGAGATCTCTGTAGCAAGTGCAATTCGGGGAGCTTAATAATACAACAGAATACTACATAATCAATGGTTAGACGTTTGATCCACTGGATCAGGCGTCTTTTCTAATTTTAAGAGAATGTTCCAGAAATTCATAATATAAAAAACAAGAACATGGGGGAATTAAAATGAAAAAGCATTTCGGGCAAGCACTTTCTTATGAGGAAATGGCCAAAGGGTACATGGAAATGGGAGATATTAATTTAGAAATTTCCCAGGAAGATAATCATCTTGAAAATGAAGCAGAAATGATTAGATCAAAATATAAAGCAAAGGTATCCTAATGAGGATTAAAGACAAATCAGCAGACATTTTAACACATACATAGAGGATGTGTTATTTGTCGTGAATAAAAATAAAATAAATTATTGCATATTATTGTAGCAACATATATAATGAAGTTACAAGATGAACGTTGTTGGGAGATGAAACAATGGAAACAACCAGTGCCACTCAAAAGGAAGAGTTGAAGATTACATCATTAAGACAATATCAATACATAAAACAACTAAAGAACTTCACACGAGTCAATCTCCACCTAGAGGATCCAGATGTGTTTACACCTAATAATGTAACTACAATGAGAAAAAATCATAAAGAATACAACCTCATTAAAGAACAAAAAAATTCTATAAAATGTATTTGAGGAGTAAAAATAAAATGAATAATAAATATTATACAGAAGAAAACAAGGCTAAAGTTTGGAAAAAGCATATGATCGTTTTAAAGTTTCTAGAGCAGCCTGAGATAGCAGTTGCTTATAATGAGTTCTTACGAAGAGAAGCGACAAGTGATGAATGGGTTGGATTCGAAGAGGAACTTTATGAGGAATTGACGGGGATGCCAATTATAAACGTCTGTAAGGACGAAAGGGTAAATGTCCTAAACTGAATTTTATTATAGGATAAAAATAAATTAGGTGTGATAAAATGAATACAGACATCTTAATTAACGCTCTTAAAGAATACGACATGTTAAAGCAAATGGAAATCTGTAACGCCAATATAATGCTGCTTAGTAATATTCAAGGTGAAAATGAATGGATTGTTGCGTGGAAAGAATTTGATCAATACTTAATGAAAAAAATGATATGAGGTGTCATTATGGAAGCTCAAAAGAAAGCGTCAACACTAAGGGATTATTCAATATTCAACAACATAAATAGGTGGTTTGATGAATTAGATTTAAGAAACAGGGATCGAGAAACTGGAGAAATTGAAAAGTCTAATACTAGAGCCACGTATGAAAGGCATGTAAGAGAGTTTTTCAACCACTATGCTGCCAAGGATATTGAATACTTAACTGAGAGTGACCTGGCGATCAAGAAGAGTGACCTGTATGATTATCGAACCCATTTGGCTAAAAATAAAAGTAACTCCAATTCAACAATTAACAATAAGATTGCCGCACTGAAAAGTATGATTAAGTATCTTGAGTCTGAACATGAGTGTGACGCATCTGTATTTAATTTTAGACCTCTTCCAACAGAAAAGAACCCAGCAGGGTCTTTTGAAGGAATATCTGAAGCTGATGAATTTGCTGAGGCAGCGTATGTTACTGAGCGTCAGAACAGATTAATGAAAAAGATGTTTATTTTGTTTAGTGCACGTACTGGAGGGCGTAAGTCAGAGGTGCTTAGAGTTGGGTGGGATGATATTACTTATTCAGAAAAGCACCAATGTTATCTCGTCAACTTTAAAAAAACTAAGCAAAAAAAGGCTAGGCCAGTTGGAATTTCCACGGCTTTTTATGAAGAGTTGCTGATGTTGAAGCAAGAGTATGGGGAGCATGAACTGTTATTTCATAAGTTAACAGTTGATTCAATACAGGATATGTGGAATCGCGTATGTAGAGTTATGGGTATTCCCAAAGAAAGAAAGATAACTCCGCATAGTTTACGCAATACTGCAACAAACTTTTCTTACAGCGTTAATGGTGATATTAAAAAAGTGGCAGCGTTCTCTGGTCACAGCAATATCAATACTTTAAATGACCATTATTTGGTCAATGAAAGGGATTATTCTCAAGATCCAGGGGTTTTGGTTGATCAAAAAGAAGACATGTCTTTTTTAGATGATGTTACCTTAGAGCAGTATAAAGAATTCTTTTTAAAATCAGACATGTATATACAGAGTAAACTTAAAATGTTTTTGAACAAGTGACACAAATAATCATATAAAAGCTTTACTTGCTTATGAAAATAATGATAAATTTAATATGATTATGTGAGGTGATAATGTGTCTGAAGTTTTGTTAACAACGGATAAACTTTATAAGTTAAAAACTGAAATAGAGAAAAATCTTATTGATATTAAAAATGATTCCAATATGGTGAAGGAATTAAAAGCCACAATGGCGGACAAATACAAGGCACTCCCTGGTTATATCCAAGAAATTTTAAATAATAATGATAACAACGTACAGCGTTTAAACGAAAAAGAAGTGTACATTGTTTCAAAAGAGATGTATTCAATTCTTGGGGCTCCAGCTTTAGATCCCTCAAATTATTTTCCAACCAGATTGGCAAAAGAGCTTGAAGGTGGGAGAGTATTCGCCGGTGAAGAAGTAGTTAAGCTACCATACAAGTTCAAAAATGTGATTAAAATTAAAGAGGATAACTATGTCACTTCCATTACTGCCAAGGAACTTAGTGAGTTATATAATAGCTCCATCCTGCAGTACAATTACAACACTCAGCGTGAAGGAAAGTACATTAAGGGCAGTCTTATCCCTGTACCTAAAACAAACCCTAAATCAGTTGATGAGATCAAAGAATTGTTTATCAAAGGCGATTTAATTGTATCAATGTTAACTTTTAATGCTCGTCTTGGAACATCTGATGGTGATGAAGAAGTTGAATATGATCCAAGCGACCAAACACTCACTGTAACGCGAGGAACCTTATTAGATGCTCTAGATGGGTACCATCGAATTTCAGGTATTGTTAAGGCCATTGCTGAAGTCCCTGAATTAGATCAACCATTCATTTTAAATGTGCTCAATTACGATGAAGAAAAGGCTAAGGTTCACTTTGCTCAAATGAATACAATAAACCCGGTTGAAAAATCCAGAATTGAAGAATTAGGACAAAAACGGTATTCTTCAACCGTTGTCGAGCAGCTGAAATTTAAAAGTGAACTTAAAAATAAAATAAGCCCACAAAGTGACATTGGTCTTGATAGCAATTTCCTTGTGACATATTACACTTTATCCGAAGCTATAGACGATGCATTTGAGTTGAAATCTCGAAAAGATGCATTAAAAATTTCAAAATACCTGGTTGACTTTTTTGATAACCTTTTTTATGCCTTCCCAGATGAATTTCTTGAAGATGATTTATCGTCCATTAGAAAGCAATCATACATTAATCATAATGTAATGTTTTACGGTTATGTTTATTTGGCCAAGAAGATGAAGGAAAACAATATAGAACTAGACAAGCTTGAAAGTATCCTTAATACAATTGACTTTAGTAAAAGCGGAAGAGTGTTTGAAGAATTAGGAAGACAAAATAATGAGATTCAACTAAAGAATGTTATGAAGAAGAAACTTAAGCGAATATTTTATGATGAAATTGCTGTTGTTTAAAGCCTAAAGGAGAATTAATATGAGTGAAATGTATAATGCTGAATTGAAGGAAAAGTTTTTAGAGAAATACGAAAGTGAAGCAACAAGAAACCATTATTGGCTAAGGCTAAGGGATTTCTCAGCTACAGAAAAAATACTTCAAAAAGACATATTTAATTTTTCTTTGGAAGAGCTGCGTACGTTATTTTTCGATTTGGATAGCAAATCTATAGACTCATTAAGAGGAGCACGAGCTGTAATTGGACAATACACAACCTGGGCAATGGAAAATGGCTTGGCAAACAGTAACATCAACAAAGTGTATCAGATACAGGATGGTGACTTAAAGCAGTTTATAGATAAAAACAAAAAAACACTATTCACCAATAAAGAAGTAGAAGAGTATGTTGATTTTATGGTTAATTATCAGGATAAGGCCATGATACAGGCTATTTATGAAGGTATAGATGGTTATCAGCATTCAGAGTTACTGAATTTAACAGGTGACGATTTACTCGATGATAACAAGGTAAAGCTGGTAGATGATAAACATGGTGTAAGAATAATTACTGTAAGCGATAAATGTTATGAGTTGCTTAAGCGTGCTAATGACCAAAGAACATATCATCTTAGCAATGGTTCGCCAGATAGTGGTCTTAAAAACAAATTTGCCACATTAGTTAAAAGTGAAAATATTTTTAGGCTAAAATATAAGAGTTCTAATCAGAGTATGAAAGCTGACAAATTTTTAGTTCACCGTTCTTTTAGTCAGTTTCAAAAATTTTTAGAAGAACCCTTCTTTTCACCTAAGAATCTTATCAACTCAGGAAAGCTCAACATGGCGTATGAGATATACAAAGAGAAGGGTGAGTTAAAAGTACCTGATTATAAAAAAATAACTCGACAATATGGGTTCCTGAATGAAGACGCAGAGTTTAATTCACAATCACTGAGGAAAGTAGTGAATATGGAGAACTTAGAAAAATATTGTATCAAGTCTGAAGTAATTGAGACTAATTCTTAATCCCTGTTACAGGGATTAACTTTACATAACTTTTAGAGTAAAAATAAAAACAATATGAATTAACTCGTGATATTTTTAAAAAAATATCAGGATTTTGTTCATATTTTTCAGAATTCGACAAAGTTAGACAGAGACAAATCTGTACATATGCAGTAAAATAGTTCTATACACTAAAAAGGGTACAAGGAGGTTCGCTAGGTCAAACTCCCTAGCGATTAAGTCAATGTTTGATTTTCCATTCATAGAGGTCTTCAATCGAACAGTTAAGGGCAATCGCAATGATTCTCGCTGTTTTTATATTCATAGAAGGTCTAACGCCATTAGCGTAATCACTTAACCTTTGCTTACTGATGCCTGTTAGATCCGAAAGTTGCCCTAGGGACATTCCTCTACTTTCAAGGAGAATGGATATCAAACATTGTCCGATTTCAACCTCAAGCATCGGACAACCTCCTGTTATAGTATTGCTTATCATACTATATCAATTCTTTCCAAGTTTTTAAATGAAAGAAAAAAGATTTGCCACTAACTAGGTAAAAGGTTATAATTAAGTCAACAAAAAAGGGAACGTAAGTTCGGTTAATTACTACCAGAGAGAGGGAAACGTATGTCAGAAAAGGATTATTTCATTCAAGGGGAGCTGTGCATTCCTTTTTTCGGCAGAATAAAAGCCAAGAATGAAGAGGAAGCACTTTTGTTCGCATATCAATCAATTAAAAAGAAATTGAGAAATAAAACAGGAAAAATGGGGTTTCTTCAAAAAGATCAAGAAAAATATGAGGCACTATTTGATGTAGATATCATGTGTACAGAGGATGCTGAATTAACAACCTCTTATGCCGAAGAAATAGACGATTCGTTTGAAAATGAGGATTATAAATCTTCACAATTGTTATCATCAAAGTAAAAATACATAAACATCTTGTCAGTCATCATGAGACATAAAAAATTGGTGACTTTTTAGTCAGACTGGAGCATACAATGGATTTTAATCTTGAAATTGACTTGAAAGACATTATGAGATCAGTTTCCATGAGTGTGGGTTCTAAGAACATACAAAGTGGAGAGTATTACATAGACATTATTTTTAAAAACAATGGGGATTGTTTGAGGATTAGAATGGATCATGCTTCAGTTTTAGAATTTAGAGACAAAATAAATGAAACTCTTTGGAAACTAGACGGCATGAAGACGTTTATGAAGACAGCAGCTTTACAGTATGAGTAAAGCTGATTTTTTTGAAATTATTTAGAATAAAAATAAAATAAGTATTTACAACATATGGTTGAGGTTATATAATCGAATTAGAATAAGGAAGGGAGATAGCTTTAATTATTGATTAATGAACCAACTAACAATCAAATAAGAACTATGGTTTTAAGGAAATATGCAAAGCTCTTAGCATCATGTGAAAGGTCTTTGCGCAGCATAGAGAATAATGAAATCAGAATGGCAATTGGAGACTTAGATTTTGTTAAAGACAATTTAGAGGAAATACAATACATACTTCGAGATGTTGTAAATCAGCATGATTATTTTCAGAATAAAAATAAAATGTAAGTTTTATAGAGATTAAGATAAGGGGGAATAACATGGGTGCATTAATCGCTAAGCAACCAAATGGACGGTACTGCCGATTTAGTTCAGTGGTAGACTGTCCAACGCACATAAATATGACGCGTGAAGACTATTTAAATAATTTTACTGGGACAACAAAAGGAAGGGAAGATGCTGAAGATACACTTGCAAATTATCTCCGGCCGTTTCACGAAGTTATAAAGTGGTACACACCGCTGAACATGAGCGAAAAAGAGTTTGTGGAGGCGTTAAAAGAAATGTGTGACGAACCAAAGGAGGCGCGGGAATTGTGAAAGTGAAGCGTATTGAATATAAGCTTTGGTACGAAGTTAAGTTCGGTTGGACGCATTTCAGTTTCGGCGCTAATGATGATAAAACTGCATTGAAATATGCAGAGGAATATGCAAAAAATAACTACCTCATAAATTATAAAGTGGAAAAAATAACGAAGGAGAGATTGTTTTGGACTGAGGAGGGCGCGGAATGAAAGCCAAATCAATTCAACTTTTCAATCTGTTTGATGAATTGAACGAACAGGTGAACAACGTCATGCATGACGCAGTGATTTCCAAAAAGAGAAACAGGCTCGATATGATAGATCAAGGTGCAAAAGAGGCCGAGCGGATCACAAGAGAAATTCAAACGCTTGTCAATTCGATGCGGCGAAAGAGGGTTGACGCGGAGTGAATGACGGAATAATTGGCATTGTAGTATTAATACTCCTGTTGTGGGCGGTTATAGTTTGGTGGAGAAATTACTAAGGAGGGCGCGGAGTGAGTAAGAGGTCTACCCTGTTATTAAGGAATAATGTGAAAGCAGGACAAAGAGAAAAATTCATTACAAATGGCATCCCCTATGATGAACTTGATACACAAATGACCAATTTAATTGATGTTTTGAATTTCAAGATTGGATTGAAAACACGCCACTGTTGTTTTGGACATAAACCATATGAGGAAATTCAAGTAATGTTTGAAGAAGAAGTAAATTTAAAAGAAGATCAAATTCTAGAGTTAGCGGAATTAGCGGGGAGAGAATGGAAAGGTCTTCAGTTAAGCTTTAGCAAATGGGCGAGATTTTCTCCATTGATGTTTAATTGGTCATTGGTACTATCGAAAAGATTTAGAGATCCGGAAGATGCAAATAAATACCGATACCTGAGATCAGTTGAAGAATTCTTTGAAAGCTATGCTGCAAAGAAGTGATTAAAAGATGCATTTTAAACTAAATTAAAAATAAGTGGAGAGTGAATTAGATGAAAAAAGAAAACAAAAATGAACAAATTGAAGCAACTATTAACGAAAATAACGAAATGGGCGTATTCGAGCACAGAACTATCCGAGAGGAGCACATGTACCGGGACGAGATTTTGGATCGAATAAAGGTCGTACCTCTACTTGGGAACTCTACAGAAATTACAGTTGAGATGGCCGCGGAGTATTATATGGTTCCTGTTGATACGATCAAGACCGTCATTAAAAGAAATAGAGATGAATTTAATGATTATGCTGAAATTAGAGTTTTAAAAGGTAAGAGTTTGAAAGAATTTTGTCAGGTTCATGATGAACCTCGCAAAATTATAAGCTCGAAAGTCAGAAGTTTGCAAATTGTTAATCGAAGAGGATTACTTAGATTAGGAATGTTACTTACTGAATCCAAAGTTGGAAAATCAGTTAGACACTATTTGTTAAATGTAGAGGAAGCCACTCCAAAGCAAATTGCTATTTGGGCAGCAAAAAGAGAAATTGCGAGGACAGAACGAAAACAGCTTACCGATGCAATTAAGGAATTTTATGAAGGAAACATGAAGGATGCTCATGCGTATACAAACTTCACTCAACTTGTTTATAAAGTTTGTTTTGATAAAAACAAAAAAGAACTAATGAATGTATATGATTTAGATGATAAAGATTCACTTAGAGATGCAATGACAACTGAGGATCTTAAAAAAGTGGTTCAAGCTGAAAAAACTATCTCAGTTTTGGTGAAATTGGGGAAAGACTACGCGGAAATCAAAGAGGAGCTATTGAAAAATAAACACAAGTTTCAATAAAAGTAAAATTTTATAGAGAGTGGAAAATGGAAATGGAGGAAATGATTTTGCTAAAAGAAATAACAATATTTGATTTAAATAAAATCATACCTGGCACAAAAGTTAAAGTAACATGGTACAAGGGATCAGAGATGGAGTATACACATCAGGGTGAAGTTATCATTAATAATGGGGAAAAGTTTTATTATAATTACGTTGATAAAGAAGGATATGTAGGTCACTGTCATGTAAACGCACTTGATTTGAAGAACTATCCTGACAGTCTAATTGTTGAGATTAAATCAAAATAAAATTGAAGTTTTAAAGAGAAGTAAAGAAATGACTAAGGGATAATTAAATAATACATAACTTTTCGAAGATAGGCAGGGGTACCGATGAAAATTAGACAAAGGTATGAATGTGGGGCTGATAAAATTGCGATTCAGTATTCCATTGATGAAAAAGGGATGATTGCCAGTATTAAAGAAGTGAGTTGGGATTCACGTACAGAACTGGGTGAGTATCTGCTCCCGAGAATGAAGTTACTGACAACTGCTTTAATAAGATAATAAACAATCCCAAATTGCGCTAAAGCGAAGCCACAAGTGATGAGTAATCAGCAGAGAGCGACTGGATAAAAAGACTGTTTTAAAGAAAGGGTGAGAACCGATAGTCAATTTCAAAAAACTTAGTGATCCTGAATATATTAAGCAGATGGAAATTGAGAGAAATGAACGTGAGCGGATACAACAAGAAAAGGAGACTATAAGAAAGAAAACGGTGTGCTTCACTGGTCATAGGCCGAACAAATTGGGTGGATACGATATGAAAAATCCAACAATGCTTAAACTGAAAGATAAGCTACTTGAAGTCATTGAAGAATTAATCAATAAGGAAAACAAGTCCAGGTTCATAACTGGTGGAGCGTTAGGAACTGATCAGGCTGCTTGCTGGTGTGTACATATTCTAAAGAAGAAATACCCACATATCAAAAACATAATTGCTACACCTTTCAAAGAACAAGACAAAGTATGGTCTGCAGAACAGAAAATGTGGTACAAGCGAATGCTTGAAGTTGCGGATGAGATTATTAATGTTGAAGAATTAGATAAATATAAAGTTAGTGGAGCTGTACCAGGAGAGTTTTCGCCGGCTAAGATGCAAAAGCGAAATGAATACATGATTGATCACAGTGAAGCAATAGTAGCTGTTTATGACGGAAGTAAAAGTGGGACAAGGAACTGTCTGAATTACGCTAGGAAAACATATTTAGGACATCAAATTTGGAGGCTACATCCGAAATGTGATTTTGAATTGGATATAAGCTATACAGCTGGATGATAAGGAGAGGTGAACTTTTCTGAAACTAAAAGAAGAAAGAACATATGAAGAACGATTGTACATATATTCTGATGATATTGAAGCCAGAAAGCATTTCGTAAGTGAATTAGAACCAAAAGGGTGGATGGTGGACAATTGCTGGGTTGGGATTGATCTAAATCAAATAAAACAGTTTTATCGATTCAAGAGGGAATTAACTGATGATTATGTTTTAGCAGATAGACTAAAGAGCAGGGGGCAATTAATATAGGTGAAAAATTATTTGATAGTAAAAAGCATAAAATAATAAACGGATATTATCACAAGAATTGTATAAGTTGTAAAAGCTGGTTACCGGCAACTGAAGAGAATTTTTACTCTGTGAAGAAAAATAAGGATGGACTTCATTCATATTGTAAAGCTTGTGTATTAAAAAAGGCTAAAGAAAGCATGTTGAAGAATTATGACAAACAGCTTGAACGAATGAGGGAAAGAAATCTTCTTCCAGGGATGAAAAAGGCCAAAAAGAAATACAACTCAAGTTTGAAAAAGAAAAAAACACAACAAATCTGGCAAGAAAAGAACAAGCTAAAATTAAAAAACTACCGTTTACAAAGAGATGCTTACAAGAAACATAACATTACAGATATACAGTGGCAAAAGTGCAAAGACTATTTTAACAACAAGTGTGCTTATTGCGGGCTGAAAATTGAAGACCATAAGATATTATTCAAAGGAACCTATATACAAAGTGATTTTCATAAAGAGCATGTAGATCACAAAGGGGCTAATGATATAAGCAACTGCATACCTGCTTGTAAATCTTGCAATAGCTCAAAGCACGACTTTGCATTTGAAGACTGGTACAACTCATCAAACAAAAACTTCTCATCCGAAAGATTGCTAAAGATTAAAGAATGGCTAAATCGTTTTAAAGCAGAACGACAAGATTCAGAACGGAGGTCAAAAGAATAGGATACATCAGTTACATAATTGATACAGCCTGGTTTAACTTAGTTTGGTTTAGATGGCATCTTGGAGCGGACATAAGCGTATTTGACGGCTGCGGATGGAATACATATAAATATTTAAAGAATAAAAATAAAATAAATGGAGGTTATAAGGGTGATAAAGAGGAATCTGCTTAGTAACCACGTTGATGAGATTATTGGTGAATATTACGCTTCAAAAGGGTATTCAGTTCATAGCATTGAACACCAGGAAAATGGACAACTGATTGTTGTTACGGAACGAGTAGCAGAAGAGAAGGAACCGGTAAAAGTTGATATCGCATTTGATTTTGTACATAGAAGACGGCATAAGAAGAAATATTTAGCTTAAAAAAGGCAAAGAGTCAAAGCTCTTTACCATCAGGTGTTTTCCTTAACCGATCAGCCATATACTTGATTAAACTCAGCGCAGCAGTCACTAATACAATAACTAAGACAATCTCAAGTAAGATGATAAGGCCCATATTTAAGCCATGGCTCTCAAAATAATTACCAGTTATAGAGAGCAATTGATAAATTCCAAGCATTAATACAATGAAGGAAGAGCCTATAATAGCCAAAGATTTTTTAGAGAACTCCTTAGTATGTTCAAAATTATAAATCAATAAGAACAAAAATAGACAAGCCATAGCGATCTTTTGAGTCAATGAATCACTTGCTGAAAACCCTGACACAAGTAAGGAGATAATTAATCCAGCCATTCCGATTATTTTATTCATGACATCACCTGCTTTGTATAAGTATGATCTGGTGTCAGCTTACCAATTAAAGGGGATTTTCTCAAGATGATACACATTAAAGTTAAATTAAAATAGTTATTTTAACGATAAATTATCTAATTGGTCCATGTACTAAATTTTCATTTGGTGTGTAATGGCGAGTCACTAAGGAATTATGTAACGGAGAGATTAGACTCTCCAGGATTCAAAGGAAGGTATGCGGAGTTTACCATGCTTAGTCTTAAATCTGTGCTTAACCTTACATAAGATCGGTTCTACAAATACATATTCATCAGTTTCAGACTTTACATGTTTTATAGAGTGGAACTTACTTCGTTCCGCATTCGGCATGAATTCCATAAACCCAGCTGCAGTACCATCAGGATAAGACAGAAGAAATTTTATATCCTCTTTGGTGTAGCCAGTGATAAGCACATCTGTGTAATCATAATTAATCACTTTCAGCCAGCTATGGGAACGTTTATTGATTTCATAAGGGGAGTTAGCTTTCTTTAGTACGATTCCTTCAAGATGCTTTTCTTTGGCCAGATTAAAGTAAGCTAATCCGTTTCCTTGCAGGCCTTCGATCACAAAGACATTATCGTGCTCAAGGTTTAGGTCTGAAAGCATGCTCTTTCGTTCAATGAGCGGCTTATTAGCGATTGAACACCCATCAATATAAATTACATCAAATACACAGTAAACCACCTTATGAGCTGATTTCTTAGACATAAAGCGTTCCATGACTGCTTCGAAATCAGGGGCACCGCCTGGGGCAGCTACAATGATTTCACCGTCTAAAACAGTTCCATTGGGTATATCGAGATCCAACAGTTCTGGGAACTTGCTTGTTACCTCATTGTTGTGACGAGTGTAAAGCTTTATCTGATCATTAAACTTGGAGAGGATCAGTCTAATTCCATCAAACTTCAGCTCGGTAATATAACCATCATCATCAAATGGTTCTTTAATTGAATGTAATAACATTGGCGATACAAACAAATTATCACCTCCTACTTAGAACATAATAGCTAAGCGAAGGTGATATATAAAGCAAAATGACTGTGGTACTTAATGGGATTCAATGAGCTCAGGTGAATTGTTTTTAGGTGAATTCACTAAAGATGAAACTTGATAAGCTTCCATGTCATCAGAGTCATACGGTAACAGTAAGTTTTGAAGAAAATCAGGATCCGTGTTTTTGGGGTTTAGCCATTCCTTTTCGTTCTCATCAGTAAGAATGACCGGCATCCGATCATGAATGTCTTCCATAAGCTCATTGGGTTTTGTCGTGATGATTGTACAGGTGTATAACTGATTGCCTTCTGGCGTATTCCACTTTTCATATAAGCCTGCAAATGAAAAGAGATTGGAGGATTTGAGCTTAATCCGCATAGGAATCTTAGTCTTCGGATCGAGACGTTTCCATTCATAAAAACTGTCTGCAGGGATAATGCAGCGTTTGCTTACAAGCGGCTTTCTGAAGCTTGCTTTCTCGGCCAATGTTTCAGCACGAGCATTAATCATCTTATATCCGATCTTTTCATCCTTAGCCCAAGGAGGTATAAGACCCCATCTAAGTTTGCCCAGACGGTTATTTGATCCATCATTAATGATTGTCAGGATGTTTTGTGATGGAGCGACATTATAGCTTGGGTTGTATTCGTCTTCAGACAAAAATTGGTCTATATTGAACTGTTCTATGATGTCGTCAAACTCAGAAAATAAAGTGAACCTGCCACACATGTTCATCATCCTTTAGGGTTTTTGAATATTGTACAGGCTTGATACACGAAAATCAAAAAGGAGGAATGTGATGAAGCAGCAAACAGTTGAGGTTAAAGAAGTAGATGTGTTAATTAGAGGGATATGGACAAAGAAGAAGTTCACTGATATTCAAAAGGGGCAAACATTTAAGATTAAGGAGAATGGAAGAGCAAAGAAATACATAGCAAGAACAGATCCTTATTGGGATGACATGTATGAGACTTATATAATTGATTTATTGGATAAAAATAAAATAAGTGTATTAGGGTGATGTTTCTGAATTTATTGAGAGATGCACGGATATTAAGAAGAGAACTTCTTCTTGGAGCTTTAGCGTTAGTAGGTATGAACTTGTTCGTATATTTTCTATTTGGTGGTTTAACTGCCATAGACAATCAGAGGATAATAACACGAAGAATTGGAATGTTTGTTGTAAGCATTGGAATACCATGTTCTTTTATTCTAAAGTACTTGATCGTTTGGAGACCGTTAATCCGTAAGGCAATGGAAGAGTTAAAGGAAGAAGATCAGAATGAACGTACACTCAAGAAATATGAATTTCTAAGAAAGAAATTTGATAAAACAGAGATTTTATAAAGATGAAAATAGATTGAAAATTGAGGAGGCACTGAATGAGATACAAAGCGAAAGTGAAAGCGGTAGCCGAAATGGAAGTATGGGTGCATGAAGATGCCACAGGATATATCGAAATAGAATATGTTGATGAAGTAGAGGATTTTGAAAATGTTAGACCAATTGACGGTAGGTAACGACGGCACGCGGGAACGGGCCGATAAGGAAATAGTCAGAGATATGGAGGCGGAAGAATGAGAGAAATCAAGTTTCGGGCATGGGACGATGTCAAAGACAGAATGCTTTATTTAGGCGAAGAAGATGACATTGTTTTTGAGTTTGGTGGAAGCGGCATTGTTGCTACAGACATTACAGAAGACGAACCTAATTTTAAAACGTTGCACCATCTAATTTATTTGCAATACACCGGACTAAAGGACAAGAACGGCCGGGAGATTTATGAGGGGGATATTGTTCGCATCACGAGTGAAGACGATGAGGAAGAATTCAATATATGTGAAGTCAAGTATTCAGGTGGGGCATTTCAAGTTGATGTATCAGGGCTTTCCTCTGATTATGACGTAACAGCCGTTGGATGGGTGGAATATACAACTATTGAAGTCATCGGCAACATTTACGAAGATCCTGGGCTTATAGAATCTAAATAAAAACGATAATTTAAAGAGAAGGGTTAATACCCTATCTCCTAAAGTCTTCAATATTGTAACGTCTTTCACCGCATTGCAGACATGCATAGTCAGTATGAGCACCAAGTGTGTATTCTCTACCTATTTGAGAATGATCACAGTGCGGATTACCTTTGTTTTCCCATTCTTTAGCGATTTCATCAATTTCTTCTGGAGAAAGTTTAATCATAAATAGCTCAATCCTTTCAAAGAGAGATACTCATATTTTACCTTAAGGAGTTGAGTAATCGTATTGATTTCTGAATAAAAGTAATTTTTTATTTAAGGGGGTGATAACAGTGTGAGTTACCTATGTGATTTAAGAATAAAACAAAAATAAAAGGAGTGGTTATTAATTGTTAAGAATTAAAAACAGAATAGAGGATTTGTTAAAAAAGATTGAAGAGGCAGAGAGGGTTAGCATTGGGACGCACCCCCAACTCTGCATGCGTCGTATCACTACGAAGCTATTAGAGTATAGCACAGTTAAGAAGACTTTTCCAGTCTTGGTGACTGCTCTGGTTTCATTCCTGAATCCTGTGAGTATTTTAGCAGCGGACAAGTATCGGAACTTTGAAGAGCTTAAAGCGAATGAATCACCGTTCAATTTTAGCGTGTTCTCAAAAGAGCAAAACACTGATGTATTAATTCTTTCTCCCCATGGAGGTGGCATAGAAGGGGGAACAAGCGAGCTTGCAAAGGAATTAAGCGAAACATACTCTACATATCTTTTTGAAGCTTTAAAGACACCAGGAGCCTTTGATTTGCATTTAACCAGTACGAATTTTGATGAACCACAAGCACTTGAAATGTTGAAGGAACATGAGTTCACACTGTCACTTCACGGCTACGCAAGTAATGATCAACATGTTTTAGTTGGTGGCACAGATCGAGACAAAGCTGAAGCGATAACAAGCACATTAAATAATGCCGGCTACTCTGCAGAGCTTCTTGATGAGGGGACGAGGCTATCCGGTAGCAGTCCAAATAATGTTGCCAATAAAAATAAAACAGGAAAGAGTATTCAACTTGAGTTAAGCACTGGATTACGTAAATCAATGTTTAACACCTTTTCTCTAAAAGAACGCTCTGGCACAAGAAATGAGACCTTTTATAACTTCATTGACACTCTATCAAGGTTTCTCAATGAAAATGTAGAAGGGAAGGGTTTGACAACATGAACATGCGGCAACCCTTATACTATTTTGTTGATGCTCTGGATTGGGGAATTGATGATAAAGGGTCAAATGCAATTGAAACAACAGAAGGATTAAACCGGGCTTTAGAGTACGCAAGCTCAAAATCATTCTATAAAGTACATATTCCAAAAGGAATCTATCTAATTGATGCGGTGAATACAACAAAGCGGTTACCTGAATTCGGTGGAGGTATTAACGTTCCTTCGAATATTGAGCTAATACTTCATCCAGAGGCTATATTTAAAGTGCAGCCAAATGATTCTCAAGGCTACTCCTGTTTTTATATCGGCCAAGCAAGTAATGTTACGATTCGTGGCGGTCAAATTATAGGGGATCGATATGAGCATGATTATTCAAAAATCAGTGCAATTCAAAAAACGCACGAATGGGGCTATGGCATTCATGTTCATGGTAGCAGCAATGTATTAATTGAAAATGTGCAGGTCTCTGATTGTATTGGAGATAACATTTGGATAGCAGCAGAAGGAATGATGAACACTTCAGGAACATATACACCTTCAAAGAATGTAACTGTTCGAAAGTGTACGCTTTTAAGAGGGAGAAGAAATAACCTGGCTACAAATGGCTGTGAAGGTCTTCTTGTTGATGACTGTGATATAGAAGAAGCTGGGGGAGATACAATTGGGCCACAATTAGGAATTGATTTAGAGGGCTTTGGAGAAAACGGAATTAAGTACGATCACCCGTATAAATTAACTGTGCGAAACTGCAGGTTTAAAAACAATGGACGTGGATCCGTTACAGCTCACACAAGCGGTGAAGTAAACTTAGAAGGAAACTATAGTGACAATGTTATCTCTTATGGATACAGCACTGATGTCAGTGTTAAAGACAACAAGATTATTAATAAAGGGAAATCCAAGAAATATGGAATTGACTCGGTGGGTGTTTCAAGCACGGAGTCAGGAAATAGAGTGCAAATCATCGGTAACACTGTAAGAGGGTTTGAAATAGGCATTTGTGTAAGAGGGAAAGGGGTTCATGTAGCGGACAATATACTTGAAAACATAACGGCTTGTCCGATTGCAACACATGAAGCAGAAGATGTTTTTATTTCGAATAATCATATTGAAAACAGCGATTGTATACAAGTTCAAGTGCGAAACTCAAAAGATGTGAGAGTTACAAATAATAAAGGGGGAAATACAACTTCTGCTTATGCCATTAAAATCATGGATTCTAACCGTGTAAGTTTTGCTATTAATGAATTTGCAAATGTGCACGGGGGAGTTTATTGTGAGAGGTCTCAATCAGTTCGTTTAAAGTTGAATGACTTATTCTTAAGCGGAAGTGGATACGGCATCTTTTGGGATAAGGATTCTGAAGTGTACTTCAACGGAAATGAAATTCATAATCCAAGAAATGTTGCAATCAAAGGTACATCCGAGAAATACAGCTGTCAGATCAGTGAGAATCAGATTTATTTCTGTAAGTCATTGATTGCTATCCACCTAGCAGGTGGTTCAGAACACATGTTAAACAATAATGAGATTATGTTTAATCGTTCAACAGACCAAGGATATGGTGTTTATTTAGAGAATACAAACAAGGTACGGCTTGTAAGAAACGATGTGCGCGGAATTGGAGGCAAGTTATTATCCCACCCTTATTGCACAGATAAAGCAAAGAATACAACCTTAATTCATAACACATATGACAGTGGAACGCTGAAGACTGCAGAAGGAGATATTGTGGTCTAAATAAAATTGTAGTTTTAACAAGAATGGGAGATGGATATATGGCCAATATTTTAAGTAAAGAACAAGATGAAGCAATCAGGTATTTCAAGAACAAACTGAGCTTATCTGAAAAACTGTACATATCCCTAATTAATTTTAATCTGCTTAGAGATAAACACGAAGACTTTGGTAATAGACTATATGAGCTTTATAAGACAGATCCTTATCTGTATATCAGAGCGCTTAAAGAAGGTTATGTGGTTGATCAGCCAATTGAATTTAATGAAGCAATTGTGCGGTTCTATAATGGTGATGAACTTGCTGTGATCCATAAGACTACTGGGAAGAGATACAATGTGAATGTTAAAATGAAAAAGCTTCCTGATGGGTTTACGCTGCAAACAATGAACATGTGGTCTTGGAGTGAGGTTGTTTGATTATTCAAACTCCTTTGCAAATGGTATAATTGATTTAATAAAAGGAGTGGTACTATGTCAATCAATTCTATTGGAGGCTGAGTCATGGGAGTTAGAGTGGGAGGCTAATAAGATAAACATTTTGAGTTGCTATTTAAGCGGCTCTTCTTTTATGAGGTATTCTAAAAAATATCGTCGATAAAGGAGAAACTGATGAATTTCATAACAGCAAAAAACGAGCACGGTGAAACGGTTTACTTTCAAACTCTTAATAGAAGACCTCAATTGGGTGATTTTGTGAAGCCAATCGATACACGACGTATAGACAATGATGGTAATAGAATTAAAGAAAGTGGCAATGGTGCAAACAAATATGATGATCTAGATATGAACTCCTTTTATGAAGTATACAAGATTTTTAATGTTAAACACGTAATTATTAAAGATAAACTCGGTCATAAAGTTCAATTAGATTCAAGTCAATACCAATTAACAAAGAAAATCACTAAAGAGGAATATACAAATTTTAATGAAAAACTTCATTTATTAAAACATATGGATAACAACCTTAAAAGGATTAACAACTTTTCCAGCTAAATAAAAGCACTTTGTCGAGCTGCAGATAGTAGCTCAACTCTTTTTAAAACTTTTTAGAATAAAAATAAAATAGTTATTGACGATTGAGTTTTGGTGATGTAAGATTAAATTATCCTAATGAGAGAAAGGAGGAAAGAGATGAAAAAGGAATTAAAGATACTGAAAGTATCTGACGAAGCCTTACATACCTACAAAAATGATGTCAAAAGGAATTACGACATTGACAAAGACCAAGCAAGGAGAAAATTAACCAGGAATGTGATGTTGGTAAAGGAATTTAAACCAAGAGGAATTAAGAGAGGTCTTTTTTCTAAAACATACTCATATGGAAATTTAAAGATCACAATTCGGCATGGAACAGTAATAAGGATTGAAAATGTAAAAGGTGATCCAGAACCTTGGGACTTTCCAAAAAAGAGATACATAGAATTAAACAAGCTACTTGGTATAAAGGATTGTAAGTTTAGTAGCAAGTCTCATTATAGGCATTTTAAGGATAAAAATAAAATATAAACAAAAAGAAAGAGGTTGATTATTTAAATGACAGAAAATAAAACAGTACTACGTGAAGCATCAAATGTTGTAACTATTGAGGGAACACTGGCTGAGGTTAAACACACTGAATGGAAAAGTGGTAAAGGGCTAAATATTGAATTAGACATTGAGGTTGCGCCAAATGAAGTACATACAGTGAAGGGCTTTTCAAAATATAAGAAAGCTGATGGCACAGATAATGCTATTGCCAAAGGTTATCAAACCATTATCAGTGAATATAAGTCCATTGCAGAACACGGGAGAGATCAAGCTGATAAAGTGAGAATCACCCAAGGAAAGATTGGATTGAACGAATATTACTCACAAGGAATTTTAAAGGCGTATCCACAGTTAACGACTAACTTTGTAAATAGACTGGACGCCAATGAAGAATTCAATCCAAGAGCAGAATTTGATGTTGAGCTGTTTGTAAAGAATGTAATCGAAGAAAAAGTAAAAGGTGAAGAAACAGGCAGAGTTAATTTAAATGGTTATATTCCTTTATATGGTGGGAAAGTAATTCCGTTTGAATTTGTAGTCACAAAAGAAGGGTCTCATTACGTTGAAAATAATTATGAAAAAGGGTCTACGGTTAACGTTTTTGGAAAGATTATTAACTTTAAAGAGCAAAAAGTAACGACCAAAGCAGCAGCATTTGGCGAAGACAAGAAAGAAATCACTATTAATTCGAAAAGAGAGTACCTAATTACAGGTGGCAATGATCCATATGATGAGGATAGCAAGAATGCTTTTAATGCAGATGCAATTAAAAAAGCGTTGACTGAAAGAGAGATTTACCTAGATGAGCTTAAGAATGAAAGTGGCAATGAGAATAATAAAAAGTCTGGGTTTGGCGGAAGTGCTCCTAATAACAAGCTTTCAAAGCCGGTTGAAATTTCAGATGATGACCTCCCTTTTTAATAGATAAAAATAAAATAGTTTAAATAAAAATACATAACTGGGGTGGGCTTTGACTCACCCATCAAATCAAAATTAAAGGAGAGTTTAAATGGCAATCGATATTTTCAATCCTCAAGTTTCAGTAGTCGCAAAAGGTTTAGAAGGAAAAGTTATTACTATCTATGGTTCTAACAACTTGGGTAAGACAAAACAAAGCACACGAATGAAGAAGCCTTTATACTTGCCATTTGAAAAAGGTTTAAATGCCATCGCAGGTGTTAAATTTATGGCTATTAATAGCTGGGCGGATTTTAAGAAGGTTAATAAACAGTTAACCAAAAATGCAGAAAAGGCAAAAGAAACGTATCAGACAATTATTGTTGATGAAGTAGATGCATTTGCTAAATATGCAACTAGATATGTTTGTGAGCAATATGATGTAGAACGGATTAAAGATGGAAATGATGGGTTTGGTCTTTGGAAAGAGTATGAAACAGAAGTTTGGGAAGAAATCAATAAATTAATTAGTGTAGGGTTTACCGTAATCTTTATTGCTCATGCTGCAGAGGACAAAAAAGGAAAGGTTTATCCTAAGGGTGATAAACGTGTATTGGCCCCTGTTATTGATAACAGTGATATTGTACTTTATCTAAGTTCTAATGGTGTTGATGAAGACAGAAAGGTTATCAAATCAAGCGCTTGGTTAGCTGAAACAGAAGAGCACTTTGCACGCAGCCGTTTCGATTACATTGACACATACCTACCTGAGTTCACTGCAGAGAACCTGGAGAAGGCCATTATCGAGGCAGTTAAAAGACAGGAAGAAGCAGAAGGTATTGTTGCCGTTACATATGAAGAGCAAAAACAAAATAATGCTTCAGAGGAGCTTGATTATGACTCTTTGATGGAGCAAATCAAAGAAGTTGGAATTAAGCTCAATGAAGAAGGACGATTGGAAGAGGTTAATCAGATTACAGAGAAACATTTAGGCAAGGGAGTTAAAGTGACTGAATGCAGCCGCAAACAAGTAAACGTCATGTCTGTAATTTTGGATGACCTAAAAGATCTTCTATCTAAATAAACTGGGGGATTGTTCCCTCCTCCTTAATAGGGGTGATCATTTGGGAAGACAAGTCAAATGTCCATATTGTGAGACTAAATTAGATAAAGATTTAGCGATTCCTTATAAAAAAAGATACTACCATGAACAGTGTTTCAACACGTGGAGACAAGAGGCAGACCATCGAAAAGAGCTACTTCAATACATATGCAATTTATATGGTCTTTCATCTCCGACCGGTATGATGTTAAAACAAATCAAAGAGTTTCAAGAGGATTATGGTTATAAGCTAAAAGGAATTGAGCTTGCGCTTAAGTACTTTTATGAAACACTAGAGAATCATCCAAGAGAAGGTGATGGCATTGGAATTGTCCCTTTTGTATATGACGAGGCCAAGCGACATTACATTAAACAAAAGGCAATCCAAAAGTCAGCTGAAGACCCTAAAAATCACAAAAGAGAAGAGATCACGTTAGTTATAAAAAAGGGATTGAGAAAGAAAAGGGGACTTGTTGACATCTCAACATTATAGGAAGGAGAGTCCATTTGCTACAAGACAAAAAAGCAATTATACAAGTGTTGGGGAGCGTACTCAAGGATCCCACAATCTTGTCTGAAAGCAACAAGTATAGGATTACTTCGGAAGATTTTCCTTCAAGATTTCACTCAATACTGTTTTTTGCTATGAGTAACTTATTCCATCAAGGGACGGAAGTATTGAATGAGGTTGAGATAGATGGATATCTAAAAGATTACGACATCCAATATAAAATTTTTCATGATAACAATGGCCTTGAATACATCGAAAGAATTCAAGAGCTGGCTGTAGTCGAAAACTTTGATTACCATTACAAAAGACTAAAAAAGTTTAGTTTGCTCAGAGAAATGAGTGGTTTAGGTTTCGATATCAAAGAGATTTATGATGAAACTATAATTGATCCAAAAGAACAAGAAAAAATGCAGGAACAGTTTGATAAGAAATCGATTGACGAAATTCTAGCAGCTTATGAAATGAAGATTGTAGATGTAAAAGAGAAGTTTCGAACCTCATCTGAAAGTGTGGGAATTCAAGGTGGAGAAGGCATTGATGAGTTATTAGATTCTTTTGAGGAGTCACCAGATATTGGAGTCCCATTAAATAGCGAAATGCTTACGTCAATTTTCCGTGGGTCTCGTAAGAAAAAGTTTTACATTCGTTCAAGTATTACAGGCGGAGGTAAAACAAGGAATATGGTTGCTGATGCTTGTCGATTAAGTGCAACTGAGTTGTACGACCTTAAAAAGAAGGAATGGGTGAAAAATCCTTGGAATAAAAGTTCCACGGTCATCTCAACGGAAATGATGGCAGAGGAATTGCAAAGCTTGGCACTTGCCTATATTAGTGGCGTAGAAGAGAAAAAAATACTTAGGAATACTATTAATGAGCAAGAAAAACAGCTTGTGCGCAAAGCTGCTAAAGTACTTCAGCAGTCTAAAATTTGGTTCGAGCATCTTCCTGATTTTAATATCCAAGAGATCGAGAGAACGATTGAAAAGAATGTAATTAAAAATAATGTTGAGTACATTTACTTTGATTATATTCACTCATCAGTGACAATTTTTTCGGAGATGAGTAAAAAAAGCGGGGTCAACTTAAGAGAGGATCAAATCCTTTTGCTTATGTCTGATAAGTTAAAGGGCTTATGTAACAAATACGATGTTTATATGATGAGTGCTACTCAGTTAAATGGTGATTGGAAAGAGGCATGGCAAAAAGGACAAGTAATAGACGCATCTTACCTGAGAGGAAGTAAAGCTATTGCCGATAAGACTGATGGTGCAATGATTATTCTTCCTTTAAGTAAAAAAGAGAAGGATGCAATTGAGCCAATCTTAAAAGCAGGATTTTACCCAGAGCCAAATTTTGTTACACATGTGTTTAAAAACAGGGGGAATGAGTACGACAAAGTAAAAGTCTTCTCCCATATAAATATGGGGAATATGCGGATCAAGGATTGTTTCACAACAAATATCGATAACGAATTAATTACAGTTGAAAAATTGAATATTAAAGCAGGATAAGGGGTGTAGCACCCTTTGAAATATGATAAGGACAGAATAAAAGAAAGTCTTACGCTTGAGGATATACATAAATTATTAAAAGAATTGGGTAGCGAAAATAATCAATGGGATCAACAAGGAAACCCAATATACAGAACCGTTTGCCATAACGCTTCTGGTGGAAGCTACAAGCTGTATTATTACCACGAAGCAAAGCAGTTTCATTGCTATACAGAATGTGGAGACACATTCGATGTCTTTGAGCTTGTCATACGAGCAAAAAGACAAAAAGGGATCAATATACCTTTCAATCAAGCCATTGAGTATGTTGCAAGGCTAGCTGGGAGAACATTTGGTTTCGGTAATAGAGAGACATTCACGAACAATGATTTGATTGATGACTGGGAATGGATGGGGAAGTTCAATAAGAAGAAAAAGATAGACATTGAACTTCCCAGCTTCAATGAAACTGTTTTAGATGTGTTTATGCCTTATCCTCATCAAATGTGGTTGGACGAGGGAATAAGCATACAAACATTAAACGATTTTGAAATTGGATACTATTTTAGAAGCTACACAGAAGGTATAACCATTCCACATCGAGATTTAAACAATAGATTGATTGGCATACGTAGACGATCTCTTATTAAAGAGGAGGTTGACGCCGGCTATAAATATATGCCTTTAAAAGTTGGGAACACCTTGTATAATCATCAGACCATGATGAATTTATATGGATTACATAAAACAAAAGATTCAATTGAAAGGTTTAAGAAAGCCTTAATTTTTGAATCAGAAAAGTCAGTATTAAAATGCCAGGACTTTTATGGAGAAGCAAATTTCACATGTGCAGTCTGTTCAAATAACATTTCAAATTTTCACCGAGATATCTTACTTTCTCTTGGCGTGGAAGAAGTGTTTATTGCTCTCGATAAATACCGGCCACCGAAAGACCATGAAACGGAGGAAACGTATCAACGTAAACTGCTTGAGTATCAGAAGAAAATCCTGAGGCTTGCTGCAAAATTCACACCGTATGTTCGTGTGTATGTTTTATGGGATTTCGAAACCATGTTGGATTATAAGGACAGTCCAGCTGATAAGGGGAAAGACGTTTTAGAGGAGTTGATGAGAAGAAAAATTGAAATCAATACGAACGAAGGAGGAATTTAGTGGCTTATAAGCTCATTGGTAACAATGATTATAATTTCAACCCATTATTGACAATCTTAAAAAACAGAGGGATTGAAAATCCCCAGAGCTTTATTGATGTGAATCAGAGCTCAGTCATTCATTTTTCAAAACTCAATAATATTGATAAAGCAGCTGATTGTTTAATAAAGCATTTAGAGAATAAAAATAAAATATTTGTTCAAGTAGATAGTGATGTAGATGGGTATACATCCAGTTCAATCATTATCAATTACATAAAAGCAATTTATCCGAAAGCTGATATACAATACCGGATTCATGAGGGCAAAGAGCATGGCATTTTCATTGATACAATTCCTGAAGAAGTCGACTTAGTTTTAATTCCGGATGCTGGGTCAAGTCAAATTGAAGAACATGAGGAGCTAGAAAAGAATGGCGTAGATGTAATTGTTATTGACCATCATGAATGTGAAAGAGAATCTCAACACGCTATAGTTGTCAATAATCAACTCTCAAATGAGTATTCAAACAAAACATTAACGGGTGCTGGAATGGCATATAAACTTTGCCAGGCTATTGATTATAAGCTAGGTAAAAACAAAGCGGAACAATTTTTAGACCTGGTTTCTATTGGAAATATTGCCGATTCAGCTGATTCAAGGAATCTAGAGACCAGGTACTTTATGATTGAAGGCTTGAGGAACATTAAGCACCCATTAATCAAAAAACTGTTTAAAAAGCAAGAGTTTTCAACCAAGGGTTGCAAAAACATACAGAATACACAGTTCTATATTAATCCGTTAATTAACGCAGCTATAAGGGTCGGTAGCGGTGAAGAAAAAGATCAATTGTTGAGATCGTTTCTGTTGTCTAAAGAAAAAGTTCCATACAAAAAACGTGGACAAGATGAAATTAATCTGGTGTCAATTCACGATGACACAGCCAGGATTTTGGGGAACCTTAAAGCTAAACAGAAACGCATTGTTGATGCAGCTACTGTTGAAATTAAAAACAGAATTGAAGAAAAGAATTTGGCAGCTAATAAAGTACTTATAGTCTACACTGAGGGAATTTTGGATAAAGCCTTAACTGGGCTGGTCGCAAATGTACTTGCAAACGAATATAAAAAGCCAGTCTTGCTGACTAGGAAAAGCGATGAAGAAGAAGGGGTGTTGAGCGGGTCTATTCGAGGGTATGAGGATGGCTACATCAAAGACTTTAAAAAAGAGCTAACAGATACAGGACTATTTGAATTTGTTAAAGGCCATCCAAATGCAGCCGGATTTGCAATCAAACGTGAAAACTTGATTTTGGTTAATGAAGTTCTAAATGAAAAATTTAAAGATGTAGAGACAGGTGAAGAAGTTCAAAATGTTGACTTTGAGATACCGGCTAATCAACTTAGAAAGGAATTTTTAATTAAGCTGTATAGCTACAAAGACTTTTGGGGCTACAAAGTCGAAGAACCATTAATAGCTATAACAGAACTTGAAATTGACATCGAACAAATTGAGCATTTAGGGAAAAAGAATAAGACAACGGTTAAATTTAAGTATGGAGACATTGAATACATACGCTTTAAAAGCGATACAGAATACTTTGAGAAACTTACTCAATCAAATGGAACTTTAATACTTAATGTTGTTGGTAAGGCAAAGGTAAATGAATATAAGGGCAGGCAAACACCTCAAATTGAAATTTATGACTTGGAGGTGGTTCGTACAAATAAAAAAGAACTTGTGTTTTAAGGGGGATGAAAATTGATTGGATGTCACTGCCACACTGATAAAAGTAACATAAGGCTTCTCGATTCAACAAATTCAGTAGGAGAATTGCTTAAAACAGCGGTTCAGATGAATTATAAAGGATTAGCCATTACTGACCATGAGGTTCTTTCAGCGCATTTGGAAGCAATTAAGACTGTCAGAGAAATGAAGAAGGAAGGGGATATGCCTGCAGATTTTAAACTCATATTGGGGAATGAAGCATATTTAGTCGATTCACTGGAAGAAGTCCGGGATAACTATAAGTCAGGACAGACAAAGTTTCCGCACTTTCTAATGTTGGCAATTGACCCTACAGGACATGAGCAGCTAAGAATACTGTCTTCACAAGCCTGGGAAAATTCATTTTATACAGGAACAATGGAAAGAGTGCCAACAGTTAAAAAGGATGTAGAAGGACTGCTTAGCAAAGATCCAGGTCATATTATCGCTACAACAGCTTGTCTTGGCTCTGAGGTGAATATCAATTTACTTAAAATTAAAGAATGCGAAGAAAAAGGAGACATTCAGTCAATCAAGCAGCACAAGTTAAAAATTCATGAGTTTATAACATGGTGTATTAAAGTCTTTGGGAAAGATAAGTTCTTTATTGAGCTTCAGCCAGCTTTAAGTGAAGAGCAGATTTATTGTAATAAGAAACTTGTTGATATAGCTAACGGCTATGGGTTGAAAATGATTGTCACAACTGATGCACACTTTCTTAGACCGGAAGACAGGGCAATTCATCAAGCCTTTTTAAACGCCAAGGATGGAGAGAGAGAAGTCGACTCTTTTTATGAGGCATGTTTTGTTCAAAGTGTTGATGAAATTCATGAGAGAATGGACTACATTGAAAAAGAGATCGTTGACCAGGCAATTGATAATACATTGCTTATTGGAGAGATGATTGACGACTACACCATAGAACATGATCCGATTATCCCTAAAATGGAGCTACCACAGTTTAATTTAAGGCATTTGTTTAAACCAGCATATAATGAGTATGAGTATATAAAGAAGATGTCAGAATCAAAAGATGAGCAGGACAGATATCTTTTAAAATTAATTGAAGATGGTTTTGATGATAAGCTGAAAACAAATGAACTAACAAAGGAAGCATTTCACAAAATATTAAATAGGATTAATGTTGAACTAGGGGAGCTTTGGGAAATCAGCCAAAAGCTAAACCAGTCCATGCCTTCTTATTACATAACAGTCAGAGAAATAATTAATATTATTTGGGATGATGAGTGTGGTGGAGATAGTTTGGTTGGGGCAGCAAGGGGGAGTGCAGCAGGATACCTCGTTAACTATTTACTCGACAACACTCAATTTAATCCAATGCAATATGATTTACCACATTGGAGACATATACATAAATCTAGACCTGATCTTCCAGATATCGATATTGATACTGAAGGATCAAAAAGACAAAAAATTCTTAAGGCACTTAGAAAAAGATTCGGAGACAAACGTGTTCTTCAAATTGCCACTTTTGGAACTGAGGGCTCAAAATCAGCGCTTAAGACAGCATGTAGAGGCTTAGGGATAGATAACGATATATCTGAATATTTAAGTGGGATGATTCCTTATGAAAGAGGGTCTAACTGGCCTTTGACGCATTGTTTTTATGGTGACAA